>JAFRQX010000037.1 GCA_017428385.1 Clostridia bacterium
GCCAAAGGCAAAGACGGACAGGACGGCATCTATAAGACAGCGGTTTTCCCGGATAACAGTCTGCGCCAACGGCTGGAGGATGCCGGAGTTTCGTTTTCCGCACAAATTCCAACGCAGAACAATCTGCTGATCAGTTTTATAATCAGCTGGGTAATCCCGATCGCGCTGTTCTGGGCACTGGGCCGGATATTATCCAGGCGGATGACAGGCGGGATGAATGCGCTGAGCTTCGGCAAATCCGGTGCAAAGATTGTTGCTTCAGAATCAACGGGTGTAACTTTCGAAGATGTGGCCGGTGAGGAAGAAGCTAAGGAAGCACTGAAAGAGATTGTTGATTTTCTGGAACACCCGGATAAATATGCCTCCATTGGCGCCAAACTGCCTAAAGGCGCATTGCTTGTCGGACCTCCCGGAACAGGTAAAACTTTGCTGGCGAAAGCTGTTGCCGGTGAGGCCAAGGTTCCTTTCTTTTCCATTTCCGGCAGCGAATTTGTGGAGATGTTTGTTGGCATGGGTGCAGCAAAAGTCAGGGACCTGTTCAAACAGGCGAACGAAAAGGCACCTTGTATTGTTTTTATTGATGAAATTGATACAATCGGGAAAAAACGTGATACCGGAGCCGGCATCGGCGGCAATGATGAGCGTGAACAGACTCTGAATCAGTTGCTGACAGAAATGGATGGCTTTGACGGAAAAAAGGGTGTGGTCATTCTGGCTGCAACCAACCGGCCCGAATCCCTGGATCCTGCGCTTCTGCGCCCGGGTCGTTTTGACAGAAGGATTCCGGTTGAACTGCCCGATGTCGGCGGCCGTGAAGCGATCCTGCGTGTGCACAGCAAGGGGATCAGAATGGCCGATAACATTGACCTGAAAGCGATCGCCAGGGCGACAAGCGGCGCGAGCGGCGCGGAACTGGCCAACATCATCAATGAGGCAGCGCTGCGCGCAGTACGACTGGGCCGCGATACTGTTACACAGGATGACCTGATGGAAAGTGTGGAAACGGTTATTGCCGGTTATCAGCGTAAAAATGCAGTTATGTCTGAGAGTGAAAAGAAAATAGTTTCCTATCACGAAATCGGTCACGCATTGGTGGCAGCTCTGCAGACCGATTCTGCACCTGTGACAAAGATCACGATTATCCCCAGGACATCCGGCGCTCTTGGATATACTATGCAGGTGGATGAAGATGAGCATTATCTGATGTCCCGTGAAGAACTGTATAATAAGATTGTTACCCTGACAGGCGGGCAGGCGGCTGAGCAGCTGGTTTTCCACTCCATCACCACGGGCGCAAGCAATGATATTGAAAAGGCCACCCGGCTGGCACGCGGGATGATTACCCGCTATGGCATGGGTGATTTCGGCATGGTGGCACTGGAAACACTGAACAGTCAGTATCTGGGTCAGGATACCTCCCTGGCATGTAGTCCTGCTTTTGCGGAAAAGGTTGATGAACAGGTGGTCGCGCTGGTAGAAGAAGCCCGGAAGAAAGCAGACAGTATTCTGCGGGAACACGAAGATAAACTCCATGAACTGGCAGCGTACCTTCTAAACAAAGAAACAATTACCGGTGAAGAGTTTATGAGCATCCTGAAGGCTGATGATCAAAAGCCATAAACAGATCGACGGAACTGAACGCTATTGATCCATGACGACAATTGTTACTGCAAGTACTATGAGACTGTATACATCCTGTTCCACACAGGTCTGCGGATTTCTGAACTCTGCGGACTGACCCTGAAGGACGTTGACCTGGAGAACAAGATCCTGAACATCGACCATCAGCTTCAGCGGACGAGCAGCATGAAGTATGTGATCGAAAAAACCAAGACGAACGCGGGTACACGCAAACTTCCCATGGGTGATGATGTCTACGATTGCTTTCGGACGATCCTTGCAGAACGGGAAGCTCCGCAGATCGAAAAGATGGTGGACGGCTACAGCGGATTCCTTTTCCTGGACGATGACAGGATGCCGCTGGTGGCGATGCATTGGGAGCATCGGTTCAATCACATGGTGAAACGCTACAACGAGATTTTCCGAGAGCAGATGCCGAACATCACGCCCCACATATGTCGCCATACTTACTGCAGCATTCAGGCGCGGGCAGGCATGTACCCGAAGACGCTCCAGTACCTGATGGGTCACAGCAACATCGGCGTGACGATGAACACGTACACGCATTTGGGCCTGGAGGACGCACTTGAGGAAGTTGGACGGATGCAGGAGCTGGAAAACGCCAGGAAAGAACAGGAAAAGCTGGCAGGAAAGAAGGAAGAAACCAAGGTGAGCAAGAGGATGTTCCGGGTAGGATAACTGGACAGCGAATTTGACTCCGGCTGCGAAAAGTGGCCGGTTTTTTGTTGCCCGGGGAGAGCTGTATATGGTATCCTTGAAACAGAAATTCCGGTAGTAGAAAAATCCCGTTTTACTACTTTTCTACTACTTTTAGCGGCCTTGATTTGCCGCATTGACCCGCAACCTCAATCGACGCGACTGCCCACTGGGCAGCTCGCTTGTTTCGGTTGAGCAAGCATTCGATGAGATTCCCGCCACTGGCGGTCGTCGGATGCTTGCCCGCTATTACCGAGTGATGAATTTCATTTTGGAAGGCGCGGGACAGAACTGAGTCCGCAACCTCAATGGTCGCGACTCTCCACTGGAGAGATCGCTTCCTTTCGGTTGAACTCAGCTCTGACAAAACTTCCGCCACAGGCGGTTATCAGATCTTCGTCCGCAGAAGCTGCGCAAAACGCGGCATCCTGCGGCATAAGGGGGCATCTTGTAACAGTGATTAAAATCTTATTTATCTGCCACGGCAACATCTGCCGAAGCGCCGCGGCGGAAATGGTGATGAAGCAAATGGCGCGTGAACAGGGCAGAAGGGATATGCTGATTGCTTCTGCGGCGGCAACACGGGAAGAGATCGGAAACGACATCTATCCGCCGATGAAGAAAGCCCTCATTGCAGCCGGGTATCAGTGTGAACGGCATGCGGCCAGGCAGACCACGCGAGCTGATTATTCGCAGTGGGACTATATCGTCGGAATGGACGATGAGAACATGTGGGATATGCGGCATATCTACGGCGAAGACCCGGAAGGAAAGCTGTCCATGCTGCTTGAATGGGCGGGAAAACCCGGAAGGGAAATTGACGATCCCTGGTACACGCGGGACTTCAGCGGGGTGCTGAAGCAGATCGAGGAAGGAGTCAGGGGAATGATGCAAAGCATCATTCCCAATGAAAAATGAAGAATGAAGAATGAAAAATGATTTGCTGCAGCGTGGATGGATGACACGAGGGGAGTGAGTTGAGATGAGCCTGGAAAAGGAAGATTACGTGGATCCGAGATGCGTGCTGTGCGGAAAGCCGGGAGAAGAGGAAAGCGTGCAGCCTGTCCCTGTGGGAAGGATCATGGATAAGCTCCGGGAATACGAAGACCGGAATGACTGGCCTGCTGTGGAACGCCATCTGAAATACTGGCTGGCGGAAGCGGAGGCAAACCGGGACGAACGGGGCCAGCTGATGCTGCATAACGAACTGATGGGCTATTACCGGAAGCAGGGGAAACAGGAACCGGCATTCCGGAACGCGGAGCAGGCGACGGCCCTGGTGGAAAAGCTGGGCATGCAGGACACGGTGACAGCCGGGACAACCTGGGTGAACGCGGGCACAGTGCGGGAGGCCTTTGGAGATCCCGCCGGCGGACTGGCGTACTTTGAACGGGCCAGGGTCAACTATGAAAAGAACCTGCCGGCAAACGACGGAAGGCTGGGCGGCCTGTACAACAACATGGCGCTTTCCCTGGCAGTCTGCGGACAGTATGACGAAGCCATGGAGATGTTCCGCAAGGCCATCAGCGTGATGAAAACCCAGGAGCACGGCGAACTGGAACAGGCAATTACCTGGCTGAACATGGCAGATGCGGCGGAAGCAAAGCTGGGGGCGGAAAACGCGGAGGCAACTGTGGAGGAATACCTGGACAAGGCGGAGGAACTGCTGAACACCCGAAGCCTGCCGCAGAACGGATACTATGCCTTTGTGTGTGAGAAATGCGCGCCGGTATTCGGGCACTACGGCTGGTTCGCAACGGAAGCGGAACTGAGAAGGAGAGCGGAAGAGATCAATGACAGGTCTTGAACTTTCACGAGCCTACTGGGAGACGTACGGGGTGCCGATGATCCGGGAACAGTTTCCGGAATATGAGGAAATCGCTGCCTCGGCACTGACCGGAAGCGGTTCGGAGTGTTACGGGTTTGATGACGAGATTTCCCAGGATCATGATTATGAACCGGGATTCTGCCTGTTTATTCCCGGAGAGGAGATCGTGGACCGGCGGACAGCGTTCCTGTTGGAGCGCGCGTACGCAAAGCTGCCGGCGGAATTCGAAGGATACCGGCGGCAGAAGCTGCAGCCGGTGGGCGGACAGCGGCACGGGGTATTCCGGATTGATGAATATTTTACGGAAAAAATCGGATGTCCGGCAGAGCAGCTGACAACGGAACAGTGGCTCCGGCTGCCGGAATACGTACTGGCGGAGGCGGTAAACGGCGAGGTGTTCCGGGATCCGGCAGGACTGCTGACGGACTGCCGGAACATCCTGAAGAATATGCCGGAGGATACCCGCCGGAAGCGGCTGGCCGGACGGCTGCTGCTGATGGCCCAGAGCGGGCAGTATAATTATCAGCGGTGCCTGAAGCACGGGGAAACCGGAGCGGCACAGCTGGCAGTCGGCGAGTTTGTGAAAAATACCCTGTCCGCAGTATTCCTGCTGAACAGGGCGTATATGCCGTATTACAAATGGAGCTTCCGGGCACTGAAGACGCTGCCGGGAGGCGAGGAGCTGGGCAGAAGCCTGGAGTGGCTGCTGACCACGGATAACGGGGAAGGCCTTGCGGAGGATAAGTATTTCTGTATGGAGGGAATCGCCTCCCAGGTGATCGAACTGCTGCAGGAACAGGGCCTGACGGAGGCAACCTGCGGAGACCTGGAAAAGCATGCGTATTCTGTCAATGACGGAATCAAGGACGGGGAAGTCAGGAACTTGCATATACTATACTGCGTAGAGTAATGAATTATAATGAATACTTAAGACTTTGCGATCGCTGTTGCCAAAACCCTGTTCGCAAACGCTCCAGACCTTTGACAGCTGTAGCATGGGAGTCATTAGCCATGCTGAAGCACGGATGACTCCTCAATAACTGAAGAATGAATAATGGTGGAAAAAACTCCTGCGACATCGCAGGAGTTTTCTTGATAATATGTGCCCTTCGGGCATAGAAAGGGATTTCTCGACGCCGCCTGCGGCGTTGCTCGAAATGACAACGATGGTCAGTTAAAGGAATGCTAAAAAAGGTTTACTTAAGCAGTTTTTTGAGAGCCGCGGGGAGTTCGGTTAAGGCATTGATGATGCCGTCGGGGTTTTCGGATTTACCGAAGCCGTATGCGGCGTGGATGAAGGGGATGCCGGCCTGGATGGAAGCTTCCTGGTCTTTTTTGGTGTCCCCGATATAGATGCCTTTTTTGTATCCGTTGCGCTCCATGACGAGACGGATGTTCTCGCCCTTGGTGAGGCCGGTGCGTTCCCATTCCTCATAATCGAGGAAGAGATCGCCGGCACCGGAAGAAGCGAGGAAAGCATTGATATAACCCCGCTGGCAGTTACTGACCACGGCCAGCTGATAGCCTTCAGCTTTCAGGCCTTCCATGGTGGCACGGAAATCCGGATAGAGGGTGCCGCAATGGGAATGGAGATACTCCACCTCATAAACGCAGCAGATATCAAAGATTTCATCCCGGCGGGGAATTTCCCGGTCGGCATAAAGCGTCTGGCCGATTTCCTTCATGGTCATGCCCATGACGCTGTGAATATCGTCATTTGTAAGCAGGGGCAGTCCGGGGCATTCCCGCTGGAAGACTTCGTTCCAGGCTTCGGCAACAGGCGCGGCAGAATCCCAGAGAGTTCCATCGAGATCAAACAGCAGCAGGGTATCCTTCATAATGTTTCCTCCTTAAAAGGATGGAGACATTATAGCACAAATTCACAATTCATAATTCATAATTATCTGCTGAATAAATATTTTATCAAATGTATTGACAAGATGAATATATTTGATAAAATATAAATGCAAAAAGGATTGCAAGGAGGGGACGCCGTGGAACGCTATGACATCGCCATTATCGGTACCGGGCCCGCAGGGGTTTCGGCAGCGCTGACGGCGAAAAACCGGAATAAAAGCATTCTGCTGCTGGGCAGCCGGCAGATGAGTGAAAAGGTAGCCAAGGCTCATGAAATCCGGAATTATCCGGGCCTGCCTTTTGTAAAAGGAGAGGAGCTGGCTGCCGCCTTCCGCAGCCAGCTGGAGCAGATGGAAATCCCTGTGACAGAGCAGAGGATCGGCGCCGTTTATGCCATGGGTGATTACTTCGCCCTGCAGGCCGGAGAGGAAATGCTGGAGGCCAGAACGGTGATCCTTGCCACAGGGGTAGTGATGGCAAAGACCCTGCCGGGAGAAGAACAATACCTGGGCCGGGGTGTGAGCTACTGTGCTACCTGCGATGCACCGCTGTACCGCGGACGAACCGCAATCGTGATTGGCTACAGTCCCCGGGAAGAAGCGGAAGCTGCTTTCCTGGCAGGTGTATGCAGCAAGGTGACGTATTTCCCGATGTACAAGGATGAGACGAATCTCCCGGAAAGCGTGGAGGTCATCCGGGAAATACCGGAGGAGATCCTGAAACTGGAGACAGGCCTGGCGATAAAGACCAGTGAAGGGGAATATGCTGCCGACGGGGTGTTCGTTCTTCGGGAAGCCGTGGCGCCGTCACAGCTGGTGCCCGGGCTGGAAACAGACGGAGCGCATGTGAAGGTAAACCGGCGGATGGAAACCAATCTCCCGGGATTGTTTGCCTGCGGAGACCTGACCGGAACGCCTTACCAGTATGTGAAGGCGGCGGGTGAAGGAAATGTTGCCGCGATCAGCGCGGCAGCCTATATTGACAAAAAAGCAAAAGAATAAGGAGGACAAGAAAATGGTTAAGAAGGTTAATACAGAGGAATTCCAGAACGAGGCTAAGAAGGCTCCCGTGGCCGTGGTGGATTTCAATGCAACCTGGTGCGGCCCCTGCCGGATGCTGGCTCCCGTGCTGGAAGACATTTCCGAAAAGTATGCTGACAAGGTCAGCTTCTACAGCGTGGACGTGGATGAAAGTCCGCTTCTGGCGATGGAGTACCGGGTGAATTCCGTGCCCTGCCTCGTGCTGCTGAAGAACGGACAGTTCGTTGATCAGAGCATCGGTTTCCGTCCGGAACCGCAGCTGACCGCATGGATCGACGGCAATCTTTGATGGAGGAAACAGCCATGAGCGATCAGAACAGGAAGCAGCCAGGGGATGAATATTCCCAGCTGAGGCTGGACAGCCAGCTCTGTTTTCCGCTGTATGCCTGTGCCCGGAAGGTGACCAACGCTTACGGCCCGCTGCTTAAACCGCTGGGTCTGACCTATACACAGTACATCGTGATGCTGGCACTGTGGGAAACCGGCAAGGAGAAAGTCGGGGAACTGTGCAGCCGCCTGTATCTGGACTGCGGCACGATGACCCCGATGCTCAAGAAGATGGAAGAGAGCGGTCTGCTGACCCGGTGTCGCTGCAAGGTGGATGAACGCTGCGTGTATGTGGAATTGACCGAAAAGGGCTGGGCACTGCAGGAACAGGTGAAGGATATTCCTGCAAAAATCGGAGGATGCATCACTCTTCCACAGGAAGAGACATTCGAACTGTACCGGTTGCTGCATAAGCTGCTGGACAATATAGAAGAATAATGAAGGAGAAAACGAAAATGAAGAAGCTGGCTGTAGTACTGATGGCACTGCTCATGCTGACTGCTTCCGCTGCGATGGCGGAAACTGCCCTGGAGGAAATCCAGGCAAGGGGAACCCTGACGATTGCCATGGAAGGTGCCTGGCAACCCTGGACCTACCACGATGAAAGCGGCGCACTGACCGGCTTTGACGTGGAAGTCGGCGCCCTGATTGCCGAAGGCCTGGGTGTAACCCCGGATTACAAGGAAACCGCATGGGACGGCATTCTGGCCGGTGTGGATTCCGGACGCTTTGACATTGCCTGCAACGGCGTGGGCTATACAGAAACACGGGCGGAAAGCTATAACTTCAGCACACCTTACGTTTATACGGAAATGGTGCTGGTGGTCAGAGCAGACAACGAGGAAATCAAGTCCCTGGACGATCTGAAGGGAAAGAAGACCGCCAATTCCCCGAACTCCACCTATGCCATGCGTTCCGAAGCTGCCGGCGCCGAGGTGATCTATGTGGACACCCTGGGCGAAACCATGGAAATGCTGCAGCAGGGCCGTGTGGAAGCCACGTTGAATGCGAAGGATTCCGTGGACGCCTATCTGGCGGAGCATCCGGAAGCACAGATCAAGGTTGTGCTGAGCGTTGCCGGTGAACCGGTGGCGATTCCCATGCAGAAGGGCGAACGGACCGAAACCCTGATGGAGGAGATCAACCGGATCCTGGAAGAAGCCCGGCAGAACGGAAAACTGGCGGAACTGAGCAATAAATACTTCGGCCGGGATCTGACAAAGGAAGAATAATCATACGCCGATACGGGTGAAAATACATGACTGAAAGACTTTGGGGCATCCTGACGGATTCCTTTCCCAAAATGCTGGAATACGGAATCAAGGTGACCATTCCGCTGACCATCCTGTCTTTTGCGCTTGCACTGACGGTGGCATTGGGCGTGGCCCTGATTCAGTATGCCAGGGTGAAGGGAATCCGCCAGATCTGCCGGTTCTACATCTGGATTACCCGTGGTACACCGCTGCTGGTGCAGCTTTATATTGTTTTCTACGGACTCCCCAAGATCGGTATTGTGCTGGACGCGTTTCCCTCGGCGGTTATCGTCCTGGGACTGAATGAAGCGGCATACATGGCCGAAACCATCCGCGGAACCCTGGAAAGCGTGAGTGCGGGCCAGCTGGAAGCCGGCTACTGCGTGGGAATGAGCTGGCCGAAGATTATGTGGCATGTGGTGCTGCCCCAGGCAATGCGGACCGCTTTTCCGGCTTTGTCCAACTCTATGATTGCTATGCTGAAGGAAACATCCATGGCAGCGACGATTACGGTCATGGAGCTTTTCCGACAGGCACAGGTGATCAACGGGCGGGTTTATGAGCCGCTGGCACTGTACATTGAAGCAGCACTGATTTACCTGATCTTCTGCACGATCCTGACCTGGCTGCAGCACCGTGGAGAGAAAAAGCTCGGCAGCTATGGAGGTGTCCGCACATGATGCTGGAAATCAGAGATGTGAAGAAAAGCTTCGGCGGACTGACGGTGCTTGACGGTATCAGCCTGGACGTGGAGAAGGGCGACGTGGTGGCCATCCTCGGTCCCAGCGGCTCAGGAAAGACCACTTTCCTGAGCTGCCTGAACTATCTGGAAACCGCGGACAGCGGGAGCATGACGTTTGACGGGGAAAAGTTTGACCTGCACAGCACAGGGAAAAGAGAGATTGCCCGGCTGAGAAGAAAAACGGCCTTTGTCTTCCAGAATTACAACCTGTTCCTGAATAAGACGGTCCTGCAGAACGTGACGCTGGGCCTGACCTCCGGAATGGGAATGGATAAGAAGAAAGCAGAAGCCGTTGCCCTGGAAATGCTGGAAAAAGTGGGCATGGCGGATAAACTGCAGAATTATCCCAATCAGCTTTCCGGCGGACAGCAGCAGCGGGTGGCGATTGCCCGGGCTATGGCGACAAAACCCGAAATCATCTACTTTGATGAGCCTACCAGCGCACTGGATCCTGAACTGATCGGCGAAGTGCTGGCGGTCATGCGGAAACTGGCGGAGGACGGCATGACGATGCTGGTAGTCACCCACGAAATGGATTTCGCCCGGAATGTGTCCAACAAGGTCATGTTTATGGAAGGCGGGAAGGTTGTGGAGACCGCTCCGTCGAAACAATTCTTTGAAAACCCGGCGGAACCGCGGGTGAAAGAGTTTATACGGAAAATACAGAATCTGTGATTCTGTATTTTCTTTTAGTGAATAATGATATAATGTCCGAAGCAGGAAGCAGCAGGAAGGAAAGTAAGTATGAAGCGTACCATCGTGAAGATAATCAGGGTCGCCATTACGGGGATCCTGTTCCTGCTGCTCTTCACCGGGAACGCATTTGCGGTGCGGGAAAGGACGCTGACAGCTTCCTGCCCGTCAGTGAGCGGCGAAACCGTGACCGCACGGTGGAAAAAAGGAGAAATGACGCTTTTCCTGCCCGGATGCTGGGATCTGACAGGGATAACGCTGGAACTGGAAGGATCGGAAACCATCCTGCTGGGCGATGAACGAACGGAGGTGCCGGCAGGGCAGGAAACCGACCTGTCCGGACTGAACGGACAGAAGATTCAGGTGCTGGATGGCGGCGGTGAAAACCGCGGCATGCTGACCATTATGCAGGGATCGGACATTCCCGCTTTGATGCTTCAGGTTGACGGAGAGAAACTGAAAAAAGTCAACAACAGCAAAGAGAATGAGATCACAGAAGGCCATGCCGCCTATATAGAAGCAGACGGAACGGTCACCTATGACGGTACGCTGGAACAGCTCAAGGGCAGGGGAAACAATTCATTCCGGTACAGCAAGAAACCCTATCAGATCAAGCTGGGTGAAAAAGTATCCCTCAGCGGCATGGGAAAAGGGAAAACGTGGGTGCTGCTTGCAAACTGGGTGGACGTCAGCCTGCTCCGGAACCAGATTGTGCTGGACATGAGCCGGGAAATCGGCCTGAAGAATGCTGTGGGCTGCGTCCAGGCAGACGTATGGATCAACGGAAACTACCAGGGCCTTTACCTGATCACAGAAAAAATCCAGATCGGCGGAGACCGGATCGGCATCACCAACCTGGAAAAGGCAACGGAGAAGGTGAACAGTGAACCGTTCAATGCCGGGCTGATTATCACGGAAAAGTCATCCACGTATCCGCTGCTCCGGAGCTATCCGGAGGTAAAGGATCCGGAAGATATTACCGGCGGATACATCCTGACCATTGAAAAGAAGGCCAGGATGAAGGATTACGTGCTGGCAGGATTCCGGACAAAAGAAGAGCTGAGCATCCGGATCAAGGAGCCGACTTACCCCAGCCGGGGACAGGCAGAATACCTGTTCGCAAGGATAACAGAGATGCACAAAGCCCTCCTGTCAAAGGACGGGACTGAACCCGGGACAGGGAAATCTTATGAGGAATACCTGGATGTAACCTCCTTTGCCCAGCGTTTCCTGATTGAGGAATGGACCAAGAACTACGACTTTATCGGCGGAAGCCAGTTCCTGTACAAGGATTCAGACCTGAATGATCCGCTGATTTACGCGGGACCTTCCTGGGATTATGACCTTTGTTTCGGCAATATGAACGACAGGGGATATCTTCCGACAGGGAAGTACCTGACGGCTTACCGTAGGAATGCCAATCTATACTGGCTGCTCTATAATCATGAAACGTTCAGACAAAAGGTCGGGGAGATCTGGGAGAAGACCTTCCGTTCCGCAGCTGCTGTGCTGCTGGGCGAGAAAGAGGCGGAAGCGGAAGGAAACCTCTGTTCCCTGGATGAGTATACTGAGCGGATCGCAGCTTCCGTGAAAATGAACTATACCAGATGGAACGTCAGCCGGGACGCAACAGGCCCCGGATCCGGAGAGAGCTTTGAGAAGGCTGTGGCATACCTGAAGAAGTGGATAACTGAACGCACAGCCTGGATGGACGCGGAGTATACGCCTTCGACGGAAAAGGCTGAATGACAAAAAAACAGGATTAATACGGAAATCGGCCTTCCGGCGCATTGACAAAGGCGCCGGGCAGGCATACACTTTCTCCCGTAAAGGCAAGGGCGTCTTTAACAGTGTGTGTTAAAGGCGCTTTGTTCTATCAGAACATAAGCAAAACCAAAGGAGGTTTCGATTCACATGTCTTACGTTGATGAGGTCATTGAACGCGTTGTCCGGGAAAATCCGAACGAGCCCGAATTCCATCAGGCTGCCAAGGAAGTGCTGAACTCCCTGCGCCCCGTGGTGGATGCCAATGAAGAAAAGTTCCGCAAGGACGCCCTGCTGGAGCGTCTGGTCAATCCGGAACGGCAGCTGAAGTTCCGCGTGCCGTGGGTGGATGACAAGGGACAGGTTCAGGTGAACACCGGCTACCGTGTGCAGTACAGCAGCGCCATCGGACCCTACAAGGGAGGCATCCGTCTGCATCCGTCCGTGAACCTGGGCATCATCAAGTTCCTGGGCTTCGAACAGATTTTCAAGAATTCCCTGACCGGCCTGCCCATCGGCGGCGGCAAGGGCGGCAGCGACTTTGACCCCAAGGGTAAGAGCGATCGCGAAGTGATGGCTTTCTGCCAGAGCTTCATGACCGAACTGTGCAAGTACATCGGTGCTGACACTGACGTGCCCGCCGGTGACATCGGAACCGGTGCCCGTGAAATCGGATATATGTTCGGACAGTACAAGCGGATCCGCGGCGTATACGAAGGCGTTCTGACCGGTAAGGGACTGAGCTACGGCGGCTCCCTGGCCCGTAAGGAAGCGACCGGCTACGGCCTGCTGTACATCACCCAGGAAATGCTGAAGAGCAAGGGCGACAGCCTGCAGGGCAAGACCGTGATCGTATCCGGTGCCGGCAACGTGGCGACCTACGCCATCGAAAAGGCTTATCAGCTGGGCGGCAAGCCCGTGACCTGCTCTGACTCCACCGGCTGGGTGTACGATGCCGAAGGTATCGACCTGGATGCCCTGAAGGAGATCAAGGAAGTCAAGCGTGCCCGCCTGAGCGAGTACAAGAACTATCGTCCCAACGCCGAATATCATGAAGGCCGCGGCGTCTGGTCCGTGAAGGCTGACATTGCTCTGCCCTGCGCGACCCAGAACGAACTGAACCTGGATGATGCTAAGACCCTGGTTGCCAACGGCGTGAAGGTTGTTGCTGAAGGCGCGAACATGCCCACCACCCAGGAAGCGACCGATTACCTGCAGGCTAACGGCGTGGTCTTCCTGCCCGGCAAGGCTGCCAACGCCGGCGGCGTGGCCACCTCCGCTCTGGAAATGTCCCAGAACAGCGAGCGCCTGAGCTGGTCCTTCGAAGAAGTTGACCAGAAGCTGCAGGGCATCATGGCGAACATCTTCCACAACATCGACAACGCTGCCAAGAAGTACGGCTTCGAAGGCAACTACGTGGTCGGCGCGAACATCGCCGGTTTCGAAAAGGTTGTCGACGCGATGAACGCTCAGGGTATTGTCTAATTAATACAAAAAAAGAATGGTGCATAATGATGTGTACCCTCTTTACTGGACACCCAGTAAGGAGGGTATTTTTATGCGTTACAGTTATGAGTACAAGATGAAATGTATTAAGATGTACAGAGAAGGAAGATGGCCGGAAACACCAGAGGGTATTAAAGATCCCGAACA
>JAFRQX010000038.1 GCA_017428385.1 Clostridia bacterium
ATACTTGAGTCCATCTTTTAACACCAGTTCACATGCTTTGATCTTAAACTCTTTGCTGTATGTTCTATGCATTTGTGTCCACCTCTTTCCTTTACTTTATCATTCAGTCTTCGAGGTGTCCACTTTTACTATACAACTCTCCATTTTTAAGTTTTAAGTTTTCAGTATTAATTAAGAAACGCGGGAGGCTATTTCATATGTCAGCGGAAATCTTGAGTGGTAAAACAATGTCTGAGGAGCTGCGTGCTGAAATAGCATCACGCGTTTCTGCTCTGAAGGAGCGCGGTCTCACTCCCGGTCTTGCGGTCATCCTCGTCGGCAACGATCCTGCCAGTGAGATTTATGTTCGCAACAAGGGAAACGGATGCACGGAAGTCGGGATGTATTCCCGGACCATCAATATGCCGGCGGAGACCACCCAGGAAGAGCTGGAAGCCGCCATTGAGGATCTGAACGCGGACAGCGCGATTCACGGCATCCTGGTGCAGCTGCCCCTGCCCAAGCACCTGGACGAACAGGCGGCCCTGGCAAAGATCCTGCCGGAGAAGGACGTGGACGGTTTCCACCTGATCAACGCCGGCCACATGCTGACCGGTACGGAAGGCGTCGTGGCCTGCACACCCCGGGGCGCGCTGCATATGATCAAATCCACCGGCGTGAACCTGAGCGGCAAGGAAGCCGTGGTTATCGGCCGGAGCAATATCGTGGGCAAGCCCATGGCCATGCTCCTGCTGAAGGAGAACTGCACGGTGACCATGTGTCACAGCTGCACCCAGAACCTGGCAGAGCATACCCGCCGGGCGGACATCCTGGTGGCGGCCGTCGGCAAGGCCGGCTTTGTAACGGCGGATATGGTGAAACCCGGTGCCATCGTCATTGACGTGGGCATCAACCGGGTGGACGGCAAGGTAAAAGGCGACGTGGACTATGACGCGGTGAAGGAGGTTGCCGGCTGGATTACGCCGGTGCCGGGCGGTGTCGGAAAGATGACCATCACGATGCTGCTGATGAATACCGTGGAAGCCGCGGAAAGGATGCTTAAGTGACGAATGAAGCAGGCCTGAGCGTATCGGAGCTGAACCTGATTATCTCTGAAGCGGTCCGGAGGGATCCGCGGACGCGGAGCGTCCTGGTCCGGGGAGAGGTCAGCGGGTTCAGGAACCAGATCGCCAGCGGCCATTGGTACTTCAGCCTGAAGGACGCCCAGGCGTCCATCGGCTGCGCCATGTTCCGGAATGCCAACCTCCGGGCGCAGATCCGCCCGAAGGACGGGGATCAGGTACTGGCTGAGGGGTATGTGGATTTCTACGCGCCCCAGGGCAAGATGCAGCTGATCGTGACCGGACTGCGGCCTGCCGGACTGGGCGATATGTACGTGAAGCTGGAGGAGCTGAAGCGGAAGCTGGCGGCTGAAGGCCTCTTTGATCCGGGAAGGAAGCGGCAGCTGCCGATGAAGCCTCGGAAGGTGGCGGTGGTTACCTCCCAGAGCGGCGCGGCGCTGCATGATATCCTGAACGTTTCGGCACTGCGGTGCCCGTCGATTCCGATCGTGCTGATTCCCGTAACCGTACAGGGCACAGGGGCGGGCAAGGAGATCGCGGAAGGCATCCGGAAAGCCAATGAGACGGATGCGGACGTGATCATCGTGGCCCGGGGCGGCGGATCCGCTGAGGACCTGTGGTGCTTCAATGATGAAATCGTGGCCCGTGCGGTGGCCGCAAGCGAAAAGCCTGTGGTTTCCGGCGTGGGGCATGAGATCGATACAAGCCTGTGTGACCTGGCGGCGGACGTAAGGGCTTCAACCCCCAGCAACGCGGCCGAGATCGTCTTCCCGGACAGCCGGGAGCTGCAGGGCAGGGTGAACCTGATGCGGTCTGCGCTGACCCGGGCGGAAACGGCAGAGATCCGGAAGGCGGAGCTGAAATTAACCGGCCTGCGGCAGCGGCTGTCGGCCCTGTCGCCGGAAAAGCGGATTGCCCTGCTGGAAAGCCGGCGGGAACTGCTGAAGCTTCAGCTGTGCGGCGCCATCGGCACCCGGCTGGAGAATGCCGCAAAGGGAACCGCGGACGCGCGGAACGCGCTGAAACTGGCGGTGTCCGGACGGATGAAGGACGCGGAACATACCGCGGCAAGGCTCCGGGAGCGTCTGACGGCGGTGAGCCCGCTGGCGGTGCTGAACCGGGGATATGCCCTCGTATATGACCAGGAAGAGAAGATCCTGACCCGGGCTGAGGATGCGAAGACCCGGAAAGAGATGACCCTGCAGTTTGCGGACGGCAGGGTGGCCGTGACCGGAAAGGGAACAGTATGAGCGAAGAAAAGAAGAGCTTCGAGGAAAAGCTGCAGGACGTGCAGGAGATCATCAGCCGGATCGAGGAGGGCAAGCTGCCCCTGGAGGATTCGGTAAAGCAGTTTGAAGAGGGCATGAAGACCCTTTCCGCGCTGGATGAGGAGCTGAAGGACATGAACCGCAGGCTCACTGTGCTGCAGGACGGCGGGGAGCAGCCTTTGAATGCTCCGGGAGAAGAAGCATGAAGACGTATGCGGAGTACCAGGCCCTGGTGGAGCATTCCCTGGCGCCGATGCTGGAATCCCTCGGGTATATTCCGGAACGGCTGCTGGAGGCCATGCGCTACAGCCTGGAGGCCGGCGGAAAGCGGCTGCGGCCGGTAATGCTGCTGGCGGCCTGTGAGATGGCCGGCGGGGATGCCGAGCTGGCGCTGCCCTTTGCCTGCGCCATTGAGATGATCCACACCTACAGCCTGATCCATGACGATCTGCCGGCGATGGACAATGATGACCTGCGCCGGGGCAAGCCTACAAACCATAAGGTGTTCGGCGAGGATCTTGCGATCCTGGCCGGGGACGGGCTGCTGAATGCCGCGGCGGAGCTGATGGCCCGCACGGCGGTGGAAATGGCGGATACCCGGGGCATCCGGGCACTGGAGATCATCATGCGCCACGCGGGCGTGACCGGGATGATCGCCGGGCAGACCAGGGACGTGCTTTCTGAGGGTGAAAAGCCCCGGGAAGACCTGGTGTCCTATATCCACGCCCACAAGACGGCGGATCTGCTGGAAGCCCCCATGGAGGCCGGCCTGGCGCTGGCCGGGGCGGATGAGCATCAGATCAAAGCGGCCCATGATTACGGCCTGCACCTGGGACTGGCCTTCCAGATGACGGACGACCTGCTGGATGTGATCGGGGACGCGGCCCTGCTGGGCAAGAACACCGGTATGGACGCGGCGCTGGACAAGATGACCTGGGTCGCCCTCAAGGGCGTGGAAGGCACGGAAAAGGACGCCGCGGAGCAGGTAGAGCTGGCGATCGCAGAGCTTGATAAGCTCCCTTATGACACGGCTTTCTTCAGAGATCTTGCCCAAAGCATGACGTCCCGGAAGAACTAATGAATTCATAATTCACAATTCATAATTCATAATTATGGAGTGTGAACTGTGAAAGAAAACATCTGGAATAAATGCCGTTGCCGGGTTATACTGATCCGGAAATGGTATTAAGAAAAATAATTGTGAATTCTGAATTATGAATTATGAATTGATTTTCCTCAATTCGTGATTCGGAATCACGAATTGGAGGAAAATCCTATGCCTTTCATGGATCATTTTCTGGAAGAAGTCGTGGTTAAGCACAAGAACGGACTGAACCGGGCCCTGTATTACTTCAGCTGGATCATCATCGTGTTTTCAGCCATCATCGCCAGTATGACGCTGGGCACGCTGTCAACCAACTTCAGCTGGTTCTCCGTCATCCTGATCGTGATTACTGGCGGTGTCGCGGTGTACACTTACTTCTTCCATGATAAGCTGCTGACGGAGTATGAGTATACCTTCACCAACGGCGCGCTGGATTTCGCGGAAGTATACAACAACAAGAAGCGCAAGAGCCTGGGCAGCCTGAACGTGCGGAACGTGGAAGCCTTCGGCAAGGTGTCTTCCTCTGCCTTCCAGCGGTATCTGAACATGCCGGGCATCAAGCGGATGAACTGGTTCCTGAACCGGGAAGCGGAGCTGTATTACTTCTACTTCACCAAGGACTCCGACAAGAAGATGATCATCCTGGAGCCCAGCGAAGAGATGGTGGATTATATCCGCAAGTACCTGCCCAATGGAGCGTATCGGGAGTAAGCAATGAAGGTGTATCTGGACAACAGCGCTACGACCAAGCCGTCCGCGGCTGTCGCGGCGGTGGTCAGCGAAATGCTGGAAAGCGGATGGTATAATCCATCCGCTTTATATAAGCCTGCCCTGGAGATTCAGAAGCGGATCGACGGGGTGCGGGAAACCTGCCTGAAAGCGGCTGGCGCTGTCGGGCAGGTGGTCATCTTTACCTCCGGCGGAACAGAGGCGGATAACCTGGCACTGCTGGGGCACCTGAAGAGCCGGCGGAAGCCGGGCAGGGTGCTGATTTCCTCTGTGGAGCATCCGGCGGTGTCGGCTTGTGCCGATGAAATCCGGAAGATGGGCCATACGGTGGAGGAAATCCCGGCGGGGAAGACCGGATCCGTGGACCTGGTGAAGCTGGAGGAAATGCTGGACGAGGACGTCCTCATGATCTCCGTGATGCAGGTGAACAATGAGACCGGGACGATTGAGCCGCTGGAGGAGATTGTGAAGCTGCGGAACCGGAAGGCGCCCGGGGCGGCAATCCATGTGGATGGTGTGCAGGGATTCCTGCGGGTACCGCTGGATTTCAACAAGCTGGGCATTCAGTCCTACGCGTTCAGCGGACATAAGATCCATGGTTTGAAGGGAACCGGCGCACTGATTGTGCGGAAGGATCATCCGATCCGTCCGGTGCAGTTCGGCGGCGGGCAGGAGGGGAACCTCCGGTCCGGCACGGAGAACACCTTCGGGATTATCGCCCTGGGTGAGGCGGTCAGGACCTGGGATCAGGAAGCGAACGCCAGGATGCGGGCATTGAAGAACAGCCTGCGGACCCAGCTGATAGAGAAGATTCCGGAAGCGAAGGTGAACGGGCCGGAAGAGAATCCGGAAACCTGCGCGCCGCATATCCTGAATGTTGCCCTGATGCCGGTGCGGAGCCAGACCATGCTCTTCGCCCTGGAAGGCGACGGAGTGTATGTGTCCGCGGGCAGCGCCTGCGCCAGCCGGAAACAGAAGATTTCACCGGTGCTGAAGGCTATGGGCGTCAGCACAGAGCATGCGGACTGCTCCCTGCGTTTCAGCCTCTGCGCGGATACCACGCAGGAAGAGATTGATTATGCGGTGGAGTGCACGGTGAAGCACTATGGGATGTTGAAGAAGTTTGTGAGAAGGTAAAAATGAATTCATAATTCAGAATTCATAATTCATAATTAAGATACTGGATCAGATATTAAGCAACTGAGAATGTATCAGAAAAAAGGTTTTATGGGATTGCATTTCGGCTGTAAAGCGGCTGAGTAACCAAATTATGAAATATGAATTATGAATTGTGAATTGAAAATGATCCGAAGGAGAATGATGATGCAGAACTTATTACTTGTTCGCTACGGCGAAATATTCCTCAAAGGCCTGAACCGGCCCTACTTTATCCGTGCGCTGGTACGGAAGGTGCGCTATGCTGTGCGCGGTATGGGCGCGGAAGTCTGGGTCCATGACGGGCGGATCTTCGTCCGGGGCTTCAACGACCTGGAGGAGTGCATCAGCCGGGTCACGAAGGTCTTCGGCGTGCACAGTGTGTGTCCCGCCGTGGAGATGCCCAAGGAGGACTTTGAAGCCATCTGTGCCCAGGCGGTGGAAATGGCAAAGGACCTGAAGGGTACCTTCAAGGTGAATGCCCGCCGGGCGGACAAGCGGTATCCGATGAACTCCATGGCGATCAACGAAGAAGTCGGCTACCGGATCCTGCAGGCCAATCCGGACCTGAAGGTGGACGTGCATAATCCGGAGCACCTGGTGAACATTGAAATCCGGGATATGGCCTATCTGTATGTGAAGGTGATTCCCGCCGTCGGCGGTATGCCCGTGGGCACCAACGGCAACGCGACCCTGCTGCTCTCCGGCGGTATCGACAGCCCTGTGGCGGGCTGGATGATCGCCAAGCGCGGTGTGCAGATCAACGCGGTGCACTTCCACAGCTATCCCTACACCTCTGACCGGGCGAAGGAGAAGGTGCTGGACCTGGCGCGGAAGCTGTCTTTCAGCTGCTGCGGCATCAAGGTGTATATTGTGCCCTTCACCGAGATCCAGATGGCCATCCACGAGAAGTGCCCGGAGGAATACACAACCCTGATCATGCGCCGTTATATGATGCGCATCGCCGAGCGGATTGCGAAGGATACCGAGAGCGAGGCCCTGATCACCGGTGAGAGCATCGGCCAGGTGGCCAGCCAGACCATGACGGCCCTGGGCACCACCAACGCCGTGGTGGAGATGCCCGTGTTCCGGCCGCTGATCGGCTTTGATAAGAGTGAGATCATCGATGTGGCGCGCAAGATCGGCACCCTGGAGATCTCTGAGCTGCCCTATGAGGACTGTTGCACGGTGTTCACACCCCGGCATCCTGCTACCCACCCGAAGATGGACAAGATCCTGGAAGGGGAGAGCCGCCTGGACAGCGAGGAACTGATTCAGCGGGCCCTGGACGGCGTTGAAATGATCCGCGTCTAAAAGTGGACACTGGGGGAACGAACCGAGAGGTGCCCCAGTGGGGCATTCGCCAAGTGGACACTGGGGACAGTCCCCAGTGTCCACTTTTTTGGCGAAAATGAGGTGAGTGAGTCAACCGAAACGAGCATCGAGCCCGCACCAAGGGCAAGAGGCGACGATTGAGGTTGCGGATAAAGATCCAGTGTCCACTTTTTCTTTTTTTGGACACCGGGGACTGTCCCCAGTGTCCAAAATTGGCTTGAAGCGTTTTTTGACTAAAAATCGTTCAAAAACCCCTCTTTTTTGCTTGTAAAGCGTCAGTTTCTGTGTTAAAATCTTCTTTGGGACACAATTCACCCTTGCGGGCAAAAATCGTCCCGCCAGTCAGAAGGAGGCGAGCAGATGGACTCAGGATTCATTACCCTGATGCGCAAACTTGCTCCCGATCTGATTGACGAGATTACACGGCGGGCTTTAATCCTGGAGCGGATCGCAGCCCTGCAGCCGGTAGGCCGGCGCCAGCTGGCCGCAAAGCTGAACCTGCCGGAGCGGGAGATCCGCAATACGGCGGCGATCCTGAAGGATCTGGGCTATGTTGACCTGGACGCTTCCGGTATGTCGCTTTCCGGCAAAGCGGAAGAGGTGCTGGAAACATCCCGTGCCTTCTCAAAGGCCATGAGCGGTCTCACTGAAACGGAAAAACGCCTGTGTGAGCTTCTGCCCGTGGATAAGGTGTTCATTGCTCCCGGCAATGCGGATGAGGATGAACAGGTATTGTCCGATGTCGGCCGCATCTGCGCTGCCAGGCTGCGGAATATCCTGGTCAACGGCAACACCCTGGCGGTGACCGGCGGCCGGACCATTGCCGCGGTGGCAAAGAGCATCCAGAGTCCCACGCCCCTGAACGTCATGGTGGTGCCTGCCCGGGGCGGCCTCGGCCGGACCGTGGAAACCCAGGCCAACACCCTGGCGGAAGAGATTGCGGGCAAGCTGGGCGGCCATTACCGGCTGATCCATCTGCCGGATACGCTGGACGCGGCGGCCCTGCAGGAAATGCTGAAGCTGCCTGAGGTAAGCGAGGCCATGGAGCTGCTGGAGCGGGCGGACGTGATCCTTCACGGCATCGGCACGGCTTCCGGGATGATGAAACAGCGCAGGCTGCCCCATGAGGTGCAGAGCAGCCTGATTCACCAGGGCGCAAAGGGCGAGAGCTTCGGTGCTTACTATGACCTGAACGGCAAGTGCCTGATGGAGTCCACAAACGTGGGCGTTGACCTGGCGAAGCTGAAACCCACCTGCCGGATGATCGCTGCGGCGGCGGGAGCCTCTAAGGCGGAAGCGATTATTTCGATCCTGCGGCATACGAGGCACTACCTGCTGGTGACGGATCAAGGGGCGGCTGAAAGAATGTTGGACATTCTTTCAGCAACTGATCACTGATCACTCTTCACTGGTCACTCTTCACTTGAGGACTACGTAGGCGTAATGGAAAAGCAATCATAATTGTGAATTATGAATTATGAATTGTGAATTCCAAAATTTGATTGTTGGGCCATTTGGCTTTACAATATAGGTTAGTATCCAATAAGAAAAGGAGAGATAAAATCATGGCAAAGAAGACGGTTGATGACATTCAGGTAAAAGGCAAGCGGGTACTGGTCCGCTGCGACTTCAACGTCCCCATGAAGGACGGCAAGATCACGAACGACAAGCGCATTGTTGCGGCTCTGCCCACGATCAAAAAGCTGATCGCTGACGGCGGCAAGGTGATCCTGTGCTCCCACCTGGGCAAGCCGAAGAACGGTCCGGAAGAAAAGTTCTCCCTGGCTCCTGTGGCTGTCCGCCTGAGCGAGCTGCTGGGTCAGAACGTTGTTTTCGCCAATGACGATAACGTGGTGGGCGAGAACGCCAAGGCTGCTGTTGCCGCCATGAAGGACGGCGACGTGGTGCTGCTGCAGAACACCCGCTTCCGTGCGGAAGAAACCAAGAACGGCGAAGCCTTCAGCAAGGATCTGGCGACTCTGGCTGACGCTTACGTGGATGACGCTTTCGGCTCCTGCCACCGCGCTCACTGCTCCACCGCCGGTGTCACCGCTTACACCAGCCCCAACGTGGCCGGCTACCTGATCGGCAAGGAACTGTCCATCATGGGCAAGGCCCTGGAAAATGCTGATCGTCCCTTCGTGGCTGTCCTGGGCGGCGCGAAGATCGAAGACAAGCTGAATGTGATCAACAACCTGCTGGAAAAGGTTGACACCCTGATCATCGGCGGCGGTATGGCTTTCACCTTCCTGAAGGCGAAGGGCTACGAAGTCGGTAAGTCCCTGCTGGACGAGAGCAAGATCGACTACTGCAAGGACATGATGGCCAAGGCAGCCGAAAAGGGCGTGAAGCTGCTTCTGCCCATCGACACCGTGTGCGCTGCCGGCTTCCCGGATCCGATCGACGGACCTGTGGATGTGTGCGTGGTTGACTCCGACAAGATCCCCGCTGACGTGGAAGGCCTGGACATCGGACCCAAGACCCGCGAGCTGTTCGCTGAGGCCGTGAAGACCGCCAAGACCGTGGTCTGGAACGGACCTATGGGCGTGTTCGAGAATCCCACCCTGGCTCAGGGCACCCTGGCTGTGGCTCAGGCCATGGCTGATTCCGACGCCGTGACCATCATCGGCGGCGGCGACAGCGCTGCGGCTGTTGAACAGATGGGCCTGGGCGCCAAGATGACCCACATCTCCACCGGCGGCGGTGCCTCCCTCGAGTTCCTCGAAGGTAAGACCCTGCCCGGCGTTGCCTGCCTGGACGAGAAGTGAGAAACGGCATAGCCGTTTCCCAATGAAATATTCGGCATAGCCGAATGTGAAATATTGGCCTTCGACCAATATGAAATATCGCTTTGCGATGTGAAATGTTGCCTTCGGCAACGTGAAAAAGGAGACGAAAACAATGCGTAAACCGATTATTGCCGGTAACTGGAAGATGAACAAGACGCCCGAAGAGGCGAAGGCTCTGGTAACCGAGCTGAAGCCCCTGGTGAAGGACGCCAACTGTGATGTCGTGGTGTGCGTTCCTGCGGTGAACTTTGCCGCTGTGAAAGAAGCCGCCAAGGGCAGCAAGATCAAGCTGGGTGCTGAGAATGTGCACTGGGCAAAGAGCGGTGCCTACACCGGCGAACTGAGCGCTGATATGCTCAAGGCCTGCGGCGTGGAATACGTCATCATCGGCCACTCTGAGCGCCGTCAGTACTTCGGCGAGACCGACAAGACCGTGAACCAGCGGGTTCTGGCCGCTGTCGAAGCCGGCCTGAAGGTCATTATGTGCGTGGGCGAGAACAAGGAAGAGCGCGAAGCCGGCTACACCGACGCGCTGGTTGAATACCAGACCCTGATCGGCCTGAACGGCCTGACCAAGGAACAGGTTGCCAAGATCATCATCGCTTATGAGCCCGTTTGGGCCATCGGCACCGGCCTGACCGCCACCGATGAGCAGGCGAATGAGACCATCGGCGTGATCCGTGCTGCGGTTGCCCGCAAGTACGGCAAGGGAACTGCCAACAAGGTCCGCATCCAGTACGGCGGATCCATGAACCCCAAGAACGTGAAGGGTCTCATGGCTCAGCCCGAAATCGACGGCGGCCTGATCGGCGGCGCCAGCCTGAAGGCTCCTGACTTCAGCCAGGTTGTCAACTACGACAAATAAGCAAAATGGACACTGGGGACAGTCCCCGGTGTCCATTTTTGCATTTTGGACACTGGGGACAGTCCCCAGTGCCCACTTTTTCTTTACATGAAGAACGACGAATGTTATCATCTTGTCGGGTGATTGACATGCCAAGAACAGCGAGAGTAAAGAGCGCGACAAATATATATCACGTAATATGGCGTGGAATAAACAAGCAGGTCATTTTTGAGGATGACAGTGATCGGTATTTCTTTATGAACGTAGTCAGAAAATGTAAGGAAGTATCTGGATTTAAGCTGTATGCCTTTTGCCTGATGACAAATCATGTGCATATGTTGATCCAGGCAGGTGATGAACCGCTTGAAATCGTGTTCAGACGAATCGGCAGCAGTTTTGTGAAATGGTACAATCAAAAGTATGAAAGAACCGGTCATTTGTTTCAGGATCGTTATCGGAGTGAAAATGTAGAGAACGAGCGGTATTTTATGACCGTTCTGCGTTATATTTTGCAGAATCCTATGAAAGCTGGCTTGGAATCCTCGCCGGGAAAATATAAATGGACCAGTTACCGCGCGTATGAAAAGGGAATTGGTTCCATTACTGACACAGAATATGCTGAAAGCATTTTCGGTAGCAGAGACAACCTGCTTACCTTCTGCAAAGAGGAAAATGATGATACTGTCCCGGATGAGGATGACTATGCCTGGCGGATTAAGGATGATCAGGCAATCGACATAATGAAGCAGATCTCGAATTGCTCTTCTGTATCGGAGTTTCAATTGCTGGACAGAAAAATCCAGAAGAATTATGTGAGGGATATGTTTCTTGAAAAGCTTTCTGTTAAGCAGATTTCGCGCATAACCGGAATGCCCAGGACAACTGTCGACAGGGAAGTAAAGCGGATTGACCCTGCGGCACTGCTGGAAAGAAAGTCAATTCAGTTTCATGAGTCCGATGAATCTGCATTTACATATGGTGATGATGAAATCTGGTAAAAGTGGACACCAGGGACACCGGGGACAGTCCCCGGTGTCCAAAAAGCAAAAATGTGGACACTGGGGACTGTCCCCAGTGTCCAATTTTATTCGATGATCTTATACATCTTCAGCACGTTCTTCTGGTCCGTATACTCATATTCCATCTTGTCCATGCTCTTCTTCACCATATAGATTCCCAGCCCGCCGATGGACCTTTCCTCCGCGGAGAGGGATACGTCCGGGTCTTCCTTGGCCAGGGGATTATACGGCACCCCGCTGTCGATGAAGGTGATCACCACAGCCCGGGGATTTTCCTGCAGGTCCATCCGGATGGTGACGGAGCCGGTATCCGGGGCATAGGCATAGCTGGCGACGTTGACAAAGATCTCTTCCACGGCCACGTCGATCTGCATCAGGATCTTCATGGGGCAGCGCATGGACTTGAGATTCTCGTCCACAAAATCCAGCACCTGCTGGAGATTCGCCACTTTGGCTTCAAGGGTCAGCTCTTTCACGCTCATTCTCCGTTCAGTCTGCGGAATATGCAGTGATAGGATTCCAAATGTCACATCATCTTTTTTTCATTAAAAATATTATATAGGATATCACTGTATGATTCAAGCAGAAAATAGGTTAAAAAGAGGACAGGGGAGGCAGGCTCCCCTGTCTGTTGGGTTTGTCAGGTTTATGGGAGGCAGGCCCGCAGAAGAGCGAGATCTGCTGCAGTGAACACGAAGGAGAACCGTTCGCTTCCCACGATCAAGGTGAAATCACCTTTTTCGTTGATCGGCATTTCCAAACCGTCCGGTCCGATGAGGTACATAGTGCCATCACTGTAAAGAGTGATCTTGCCTGTATAAGTGTTGCGGCCCTTCAGGAGGTGGACTGTGAAAGTGCCGCCGCGGAAGCAGTTCAGCTGTACACTTCCGGTGATGTCGGTAACCGAGAGGAGAGGACGTACTACATGAACGGCAATCTCAGCGGGCTTGTTGATGCCCTCATCAATCGGCTGCGGTTCGGGCTGCGGCTGCGGTTCCGGCTGCGGTTCGGGCTTGGGTTCGGGTTCAGGTTTCGGTTCAGGCTTAGGTTCCGGCTTGGGTTCAGGTTCGGGTTCTGGTGCGGGCTTGGGTTCAGGATCGGGTTTCGGCACGGGCTTGGGTTCGGGATCGGGCTGGGGCTTGGGTTCCGGCTGGGGTTCCGGTTCCGGCTCAACATAATCCTTCAGGATTACGGAGAAGAGCACGCCGCCGCCGCGCGGAACGATCATGAAATAGTTGCCGTAGCTGTCCTGGATCAGCTTGTTATGGGCCTGGTCGCCGTAAACCTCGTCGATCATCAGGCCAGCGGGCACGTCAATCTTCAGCACAATGATGTCGCCTTCATTGGCAACTTCGCGGCCCTTGTAATCCCTGGTGCCGTCGGTGTGGATGATGCCCTCCTGGCTGGGGTCAACCCGGATAATGTACTGAATGGCTTTTTCAGCTTCCCGGTCGGCAACAAGCTTCTTGCTGTCCGTCTTTTCGTCATATTCCTCACGCTTGACGTAGTCGCCGTCCCTGTCTGCCGTCATTTCCCATACGGTCAGGGTCAGTTTATCGCCGAGGGCCGTGTCGTCCTTGAGCACAACGCTGGTGCCGCCGGTGGCGACCAGGGAGCCGTCGATGATCAGGTCGGTCTTTTCTTCTCCGCCCGCGGTCAGTTCAACGCCGTTGCCGTCGCTGATCACGTCGCGCCCGATGACAATCTGGGTCGTGCCTTCGTTTGCCACGGTGACGCAGTCGTATACATTGCCTTCTTCGTCGTAATACAGCGCGGTACCGTCTTCCTGTTCCGCTTCATACACTTGAACGACTTTGCCGTCGATGATCTGGTCGCCCAGGGAGATGCCGTTCAGCTTCTCGGGGTTGACTTTTTCCGCGTCGCTGGCGGCAAATTCTTCATGGGCATGCCGGTTGAGGACGATGCCGGTGTCGTTGACGCCGCCTTCGACCACCAGGTCAGTCGCGACGTTGATGTTGATGTCGCCTTCCAGGGCGTCCACGCGGATACCGGTGGCGGTATGGTCACCTTCTTCATTGGTGTCCAGGGAGGTCACCTTCACGTTGTCGCCGATGTTGATATTGGTTTCATTGAATTTGTTATCGCTCCGGACGCTGATGCCCGTAAGCTCCTTGGATTCGCCTTTGACAATCAGGTCTTCGCCCACATTCACGTTTGTCACGTCTGTGTTTTCGTAGTCAATACGCTCACGGGCATAGGTTGTCTGGGTTTCCGGTTTGTATTCCTCACCGGTTATTTCATACTTTTTATATGTATTTCCCGGATAGACGACCGTGAGAGTATTTCCGTCATTAATGCCCCATCTGGACATGGTGGGATTGTCCGGGTCGTTATCCTTGTGGAGGGGGATAGGAGTATCTGTATACACGTCTGTTGTGTATTCGTAGAGAATGTCGTCGTTGTATTGCTCGGTGTTTTCGTTGAGCGTGCTCTTGTGATCGAGCGTGAACGTCACCTCATCCCCTGTGGTGGCGGGGTTCAGAATGGATTTGAGCTCGTTGCGCCCTGCCGGCAGATCATCCACGTTGTCAAACGTGCCGGCTTCAACCCATTCAAGGTCGCCGACATTGTTCACGGCAATGCCGGTTCCGCCGTTGGAGGTAATGCTTCCCTGGACATCAACGTTGACTTCGGAATTGTTGTTCCTGATCTTCAGGGCGTCTTCCTTGGCTGTAATGTCTTCTTTGATCGTGACGTTGTATTTGCCGTCATGCTGGGAACCAATGCTGACTTCGCCTTCGACATTCGCGGCCTGCACATTGATGTTGGCGCCGGCCAGGTGATCTTCGTTTCTGTTTTCGTTCAGATAAACATGGCCGTAAATGGTTCCGTCCACGTCATAATTAGCGGTTCCGCCTTCCTTGACCGTGGCGTTGATGCCGCCTTGTGAGGCATTGGGGTCGCCGACATTGCCGGTAATGTTTGCGTTGGCTTCGCCGCCTGCGAAGTAGGATTCAACCTGTATTTTGACGTCGCCGTTAATGTTCGCTTCACGCGTACCGTCTTCACCGCGGAACCGGATCTCGGACACATTGCCTTCTTTCAGGTTGAGCTGGGCCAGGCTGCCGTCGTCGTTGGAGGACAGCGTGGCGCGTCTGCCGAGACCCTGCCCCTCGTTGTCAATATTGATGACCGACTTACCGCCGTCCGCTGCGCTGATTTTCACATCGCCGTTGGCCGTGCTGAGCAGTGTAACGGCGGTGCTGCTGCCTTCACCCGTGGAGGAGGCGTTCACAAGTGTATGGTCGAGGTATAGGCCCTCTGTGTCCTCGCCGGCAATTACCTGTCCCTCGGCCGTCACCGTGGTCTGGCCGCCGGAACTGGATTCTGCCTTGATGGCTGTGGGATCGCCGGGCACATTGGAACCGGCCGTTTCAGCGATAGCCATGCCTCCCAGGGTGATGTTGGCCGTGCCTTCATTTTCAGCGAAAACATGAAGGGCGGTGGGCTCGGATTGCGTTACCTGCTCTCCGGCGTAGCTGACGTGAATGTAGATGTTTGTTAAACCTACGTTGTTTCTGTATCCGTTCGCAGCGCCGAGCGTAACGGCAGTTTGCTGCGGGCCCTTTTCTTTACCGTCGTTTTCAATATAGACCCAGTTGACTAACTGGCCGGAGATGTTCCCTGTATCGGCCACATAATTAAGATGATTTGTATGATTGATCGGGTAATAATCCCTTTCAGGGGCTTCACCGCTGAGGGATTCTTCTTCCTGCCCGGCAGTTTCATTGCTTTCCGGGGCTGCACCGCTGAGGACTTCTTCCTGTTCAGCGGTTTCAGCTTCTTCCGCGAAAACGGGAATACCGATGCTGCCCGTCAGGAGTGACAGGGCAAGAACCGATGCCAGAAAAATCCGATAGAACTTCTTCATACAATACCTCCAGGACGTGATATGGTGTTGAAACAATTGTCATTGCTTTCTCCATTCCTTTATACGCAGGAATCTGAATGGATGGCAGCAGACAATTGCAAAAACCGAAAAAAAGAAGCAAAAGCTTTGCAAACGGTATCATTTTTGTCTCAGAAAGCTTTTGCCTTAATAAAAATACCATGATTTACCATCTTCTGGCAAGGGCAAAACTGCAAAAAACAGGAGAAAAATGGAAAAATAATTACATTATCCAATCAACAGACTTTTTGCAGATAATTTTTTGTTCGCCTTGAGTTCGCTGGTATAACCGCATATACTGAATAAAAGGGGGTGAGAATCATGCCCAGAACAGCAAGAATAAAGAGCGCCACCGGCTATTATCATATTATCGCCCGCGGCATCGGCAAGCAGATTCTGTTTGAGGAAAAGGCAGACAATCTGTTCTTCCTGCGAACGCTGAAGAAATATAAGCAGGAAGAGAAGTTCAGCGTCATCGCTTTCTGCCTCATGGAGAATCATTTCCATCTGCTCCTGAAGATCGACGACGGCCTGGACCGGGTCATGAAGAAGATCTCCACCTCTTATGCATCCTACTACAATACCAAGTATGAAAGGACCGGGCATCTGTTTCAGGATCGTTATATGAGCAAGCCCATCGACAACACCGTCTATCTGCTGACTGCAGTTCGCTATATTCATAAAAATCCTGTGAAGGCGGGCATCTGCCTGGCAAGTAAGTATAAATGGAGCAGCTGGCGGTATTACACCGGTGAGTTGAAGGGTCTGGTGGATACACAGGAAGTCCATAACCTGCTTGGCGGGGCAGAAGGCTTCATGAAGTACAGTGCGGAAGCGGATCCTTTTACTGAGGATGAAGGATTCTTTGAATGCAGGGAATCGAAGCATCTGACAGACAGGGAAGCGCAGCGAATCATCAAAGAGGTCCTGCGCCTGGAGAGCGGGACACAGCTTCAACAGATGGAACGGAAACAGAGGAATGAAAAGATTGGCATTCTGAAAGAAAACGGACTTTCAGTACGGCAGATTGAGAGACTGACAGGAATAAACCGCGGAGCCATTGAGAGAGCAATAAAAGCGTGACAGGAGAACCGTCCCTCTGTCACGCTCGGATAGCGACGAAAAGAAAAACCGTGACAGGAGAACCGTCCCCGTGTCACGGTTTTTGTTGTGGCGGGAAAGCGTGACAGAAGAACCGTCCCCTTGTCACGCATCCAGTCTTTGTCTTTCAGCCAACGCTGCAAAGATACCGCCCTTTGCAATCAGCTCATCATACGTGCCGTCTTCGGCGATCTTGCCGCCGTCGATGACCAGGATCCGGTCGCAGTGCTTGATCGTGCTCAGCCGGTGGGCAATCACGATCCTCGTGCACTTCATCTTGTCCAGGGCCTCGGAAACCTTCCTCTGGGTAATGTTGTCCAGGGCGCTGGTCGCCTCGTCAAAGATCAGGATCTTCGGCTTGGGGGCGATGGCCCGGGCAATCATCAGCCGCTGCCGCTGGCCGCCGGAGATGGTGCCGCCGCCGTCCTGCAGCATGGTATGCATGCCCATGGGCATATCCCGGATGTCGTCGGCGATGCCGGCGATTTCCGCGGCTTCCCAGGCTTCATCCAGCTTCAGCGTGGGGTTAGAAATCACAATATTGTCAAAGATCGATCCACTGAACAGCCGCCCGTCCTGCATCACCGTGCCGATCTGCCGCCGCACGCTCCGCAGGTCCAGCTGGTTCAGGTCCTTCCGGTCGTAGTTGATGACTCCGCGCGCCGGTTTTTCAAAGCCCAGCAGCAGCCGCACCAGCGTGCTCTTGCCGCAGCCGCTCTTGCCCACGATGGCCACATACTGCCGTGCGGGGATGGACAGGTTAAAGTCCTCAAAAATCGGCTTGCTCTCCGGATCATACCCGAAGGTCACGTGGCTGATTTCGATGTTACCGCTCAGCCTCGTCACCGTCTCCCGGTGGTCCGAGGTTTCCGGCTTCGCGGAAAGCAGGGGCTTCACCAGGTTGATCACCGGCTTGATCGACGCCGCGGAGAGCGCCATGGCCGCCAGGGAGGAGAAGGCGGTGGAAATATACGCATAGCTCGCATTGAAGGCGAAGTAGTCCGCCACGGTCACCTTGCTTCTCACGGCGATGAAGTACATGACCCCGGTACCGATGAGCGATACCGCTGTGGTCATGACGCTGCTCAGCTTAATGATGCTCGGCGGGTTAAAGGTGGTGGTCGCCGTCTCCACATACAGGTCCGACCACTTGGCAAAGGCCCGGTTCTCAGCACCGGACAGGCGGATCTTCTGGATGCCGTTGATAAACGCGTACACCAGGCCCCGCTCCTTGGCGGTGGTCACCATGGTCTCCTGGTCAATCTTCATCTGCACCCGCGCGCTCAGCAGGCTGATCGCCAGCGTCGCGATGGTGATCACCAAACTGGGCACCACCAGGCTCGGCGCGAAGGCGAAGATCTGCCCCAGGTAGATCAGGGAGAACAGGCCCGTGATCGCCGTGGAGAACAGGCTGTCCACAATCGTGGTGCACAGGCTGTCCATATAGGAGATATACTGGTTCAGTTCACCCACGCTGTAATCCCGGAAGAAGGCTGCCGGCAGGGACAGGATCCGCATCATGGTCGCGGCGGATACGTTCACGTTCAGCTTATACCGGATCCGGGAAAGCAGCATGTTCCGGATAATGGTCAGCAGGATCGTCGTCACCGTGGCAAAGAACAGGAAGCTCACCACCGCCACCAGCAGCCTCGTGCTGCCCGCCGCGATGACCGTCCCCGTCAGGATCTGGTTCAGTTTCGGGATCAGAAGGCCCACCAGCGCGATGGCTCCCGCCGCCACCAGGAAGGAAATCCGGTCCCGGGGCGTCAGGCAGGCGAGCATATACTTCAGCAGGTCCTTCAGCTTCAGCTCCCGCATGGGCAGGGGACGGTAAAAGCACAGGGCTTCCTCGGAGATGTTCGCCGCCGTATGCCCGTTGATCTTCACCTTCGCCCCGCTGGCGGGATCCGTATACTCATACCCGCCCAGCTCGGAGGGCAGGATGGCCACCACGGTCCCCGTATCTTTCAGGCTCCCGATCATCGGCCCCATGGCGTCGTTCTGCCAGCCCCGGGAGAGGATGATCTCCCGGTACAGGATGCCCGTGGAACTCAGCAGGAAGTCCAGCCGGTCCCGGAGCCCCCGGACCGTGGCGGGCACCTCCCGCTCCTTGACGCCCATGTGCTTCAGCAGACCCGACACCGCGTCGTTAACGTCCTCTTCCTCGGAAAGGAAGGTATGGATCTTCCGTCCGGTCACAGACCGGGCGATGTTTTCAAAGGAGTCGCTGAGGAGCTCCCGTTCATGTTTTTTCCTGAACTCTATCTGATCATCAAACCAGCCCATCTTCAGCGCCTCCTTCCTTATTCATTGCTCACCAGGTCGGCGTAATATCCGCCTCTGGCATACAGTTCATCGTGGGTGCCCCGCTCCACAATCTTTCCCTTGTCCAGCACGATGATCTCATCGCAGTCCCGGATGGTGCTCAGCCGGTGGGCGATAATGATGCACGTAATCCCCCGGGCGTTGATGCTCTTGATGACCTCATATTCCGTCCGGGCGTCCAGGGCGCTGGTCGCCTCGTCCATGATGCAGATCGTGGGGTCCTGGCTCAGCGCCCGGGCAATCTCCAGCCGCTGCCGCTGCCCGCCGCTCAGGTCCCGTCCGCCGTCCAGCAGTTTATGGAGGAACCCGCCGTCCCGGGTGACGATGTCGTCATAGATGCCCGCGTCCCGGGCGGCCAGGGTCACTTCAAAGTCTTCGATGGAGTCGTCCCACATTTTGATGTTCTGGCTCACTGTGTCCTCAAACAGGGTAATATCCTGGTCGATAACGCTCACGGAACCGGTAAACACATCCCGGTCAATCTCCGAGATCGGCACCCCGTCAAACAGGATTTCCCCGCTCCAGGGCCGGTACAGGCCGGAGATCAGCTTGGCCAGCGTGCTCTTGCCGCAGCCCGTCCGTCCCACAAACGCGATCTTCTGTCCCGGTTTCACCGTCATGGAGAAGTCCGTTACCTGGGGCTTACCCAGCCGGGAGTAACCGAAGGTCACGTTCTTCAGTTCAATATTGCCGGAGAGCTTCTGGTATTCCGCCGTCTTCTCCCTCACCACAAAGGAAGGATCCTCGGGATAGCTCATCACGTCGTCCACCCGTTCCATCTGGGTGGTCATCTCCTGCATGCTCTGTCCCGCGGCAATCAGCTGGGAGGCAGGCGCCATAAACGACGACAAGAATCCCTGGAAGGCCATCACCATACCGGCGGTGAACTTTCCCCGGATCACCAGCAGCACGCCCAACCCCAGCACCGCGATGTTCGCCGTTGCGGTGATGGCGCTCGGCAGCGTGCCCAGGAACAGGTTCAGCTTGGTATACGAAACATTCTGGGAATTAACGCTTGCCTGGTATCCTGCCCAGCGCCCGAAGAACCCGTTCTCCGCACCGCTTGATTTGATCGTCTCGATCATCGAGATACCTGACATGGTCGCAGACGACAATTTCGCCGCGTCCCGCTGCTGCACCCGGGTAATATTCACCCTCTTCGAAGTCACATACGCGGAAACGACCAAATTCAACACAATAGCGCCCACACCGATGAGCGCCAGCATGGGACTGTAATGGATCATCACCGCCAGGTAGAAGATCATCATCGCCGCCTGGATGGCCAGGGGCGCGAAGGTCTGCACCAGGGCGGATGCAATGCTGGCGTTCGTGGCCTGCCGGTCCGCAATATCACCGCTCAGCCGCTGGGAGAAGAACTGCATCGGCAGCCGCAGCACCTTCCACAGGTAGGAGCTACTGCCGTAGGAAGTCATCTTACCCTGGATACGCAGCGAATACACTGCCGAAATCCAGGTCACCACGATGGACACCACCCCGAACACCGCAAACAGCGCCAGGAACGCCGGCAGCCACTCCCGGTTCGCCCCGGTCAGCAGCCGATCCAAAAAGGTCCTATTAAACACCGGGGAGATAATCCCCAGCAGGGAGGAAATCGTCGTCGTCAGCACCACAAAGGCCACCGCCGTCCCGGAACCCCGCAGCCGCTCCCGGGCATAGGAAAGCACGCTCTTCGGCTTTCCGGAAGGCTTAAACTCCTCACCGGGCTCGAAGCACATGCACACTCCGGTAAACTCCCGGTCAAACTCTTCCCATTCCACCTTCACCCGTCCACGGGCCGGGTCATTCAGCACGGCCCGTTTTCCCTGGAAACCGCACAGCACTACAAAGTGATTGAATCCCCAGTGGATAATGCAGGGGAAGGGTCCTTCCTCCAGCAGATCCTCAGGTTCCACCCGCCAGGCATTGGCCGTCAGCCCGTAGCTCCGGGCAGCCACCAGGATGTTCTTGGCCGAAGCACCGTCCATGGAAACACCGCAGTCCACCCGGGCCTGCTCCAGCGGGATCCAGTTTTTATAGTAATGCATGATCATTGTCAGGGAAGCCGCCCCGCATTCCAGCGCCTCCATCTGCATCACCACCGGCACCTGACACACACCCTTGGTAATGGGCGCCGGTACCTTCTTCTTCAATCCGAACATATCAAACCTCACACAAGCTTACGCTCATATCTTCCTATAATATATGAAAGAGCAATAAACCAACCCATCACTGCAGCAACAGCGAAATGGGTCTCAGATCTTCCGTTACCGCCACCCCGGAATACACCCCGTCCGGCAGTCCGGTATCCGCCGGAACCACCACCACAGGATCACCCACGTTCAGCCCGCCGGCTTTCAGCAGGCGGATGCTTTCATCCGCTTGGATGACAATGACGTCATAATCAGAGGAAGAGGCGAGGGGATATTCCTTATCCTCTATGGATACATTTCCATAGGAAAGAACGCCTTCCGCTTTGTCATACGGAATATAGCAGAGGCTCTTTCCTTCCTCTACCCTTACCGCCACGGAAGAAGTGGTTTTGATATGACCAAACACACCCCACAGGATGGCCCCCACCAGCAATGCAATGACTGCTGCCAGTACCAGCCACACCCCGGGAGACGTAACCCGAAGATAATCATTCAAACTCTCCGGAGACTCCACAGCCTCCAGGCTCTTTTCCCGGAACAGCTTAACCTTTGTCTGTTCAGACACACCAACAGCCCCTCTCGACATTCGATTGTAAAACCTGAGAGAAGTATATCAAAAAGGAAAAGTCACGACAAGTGACTATATATCACTACGTAACTTTAAACGGTAAAAAACAGACAACAAGCAAAACAGAAAACAGAACGCAACTTACAAAAAGATACGAACAAAAGAGAAAACGAAGAGCAATAAATGATACAAAAATGATAAAGATATAGACAAATACTGATGATAAACAAAAAGAATAATGCAAAAACAAAAAAACTTGATAGCCTTGATACATAACCGATACAAAGATAAGTTACACAAAAAATCCAAAACATATTGACATAACTGTAACGCTCCTGTATTATGCTCCCGTAACTTGTAACTTTACAGCCACGGAGGAAGGGAGAAGTCCAATGCAGGCCGAGAAGAAAACGTTTACAAAGGCAGAGATCGAAATTATCCGTTTTGAGAAGACAGATGTTATTGCAACCAGCACTCAGGATGTTGGAGCTGGCGAAGGTTATGACACTGGAGACGGAGCATCTCTGGATTGATCTGACATAACAGTACAACATAACACATAAAGGAGTACAAACGTGAAGAAAGAGTTTATTAAAGCTGAAATCGAAGTTATTCGTTTTGAGAAGCAAGATATTATTACTACAAGTACTACGACTATAATAGTCGGCGGACAAGATGCCCAAGGGTGTCCTATTAATAATCCGCCTCCTATTCCTTGATGAGCCCTATAGAACACAACTACGGACGACAATTGTCGTCCGCATTTCTATTTGCACATGATTGGAGGATACCAGACATGAAGCTTAATCCCTATTTTTCTCTTCAGCAGATTGGTGGGAGTACTGTTCTGCTGCCATCTGGAAAAACCGGATGGAGAAATCATGGGGTTATCCAGCTGAATAATGATGAAGCTATAGTTGTCCGGTATCTGATCAAAGAGACTACGGAAGAATATCTTGTATCAAAATTACCCCAGGATGTTGCAAAGCCGGAAGAAGAAATAAAGTCGCTTGTTAAAGCTGTAATCAATAAACTCAATGAATGTGGTGCCATTACAGAATAATATAGAAGAAAAGAAGCAGAAGAATGCTTCTTTTTTTATCAAATCTTTGAAAACTATATATAAAGGAAATCCGATCTTGTTACTTGCCATCGGGATTGTAATAAGGAACACCGTTTCCTTCACATTGTCATTTCGACTAAAGCGGCTATGACGCTGCATGGAGAAATCTCCCAGCCCGTGTACGATAGGGAACGCAATTAGGAACTGCTTTGCGCATGGGTGTCATCCTGAGCAAACGAAGTGCGTCGAAGGATCTACTCGCCCGTACACGTTCGGGAACGTTTTAAGGAACACCTTCAGCTGAGTAAAATTAGAATTCTACATTTGTTCGCCCTTTTCGGGACAAACCGCATAAATCAGGGACAAACAGACAACCAAAGGTTACTTGCCTTAGTATATAATGACCCAGGTAACTTCTCGACGGATGTATCTCCATTTTATGGTCCCCACAAGAAGGAGGTCAAAATCATGAATAGTTACATAAGAGATACATGAGAGATTTCAAAAGTACATACAAATACGGACCAACCCGTCAAAAACGATCCTACGTAACCAAATACTTTCACTAGAACAAATACGCAGATACTGCTTGCCGATGTTGCATTTATCTCATTCTGCAAAAAATATACAAACTTTTTTGCAAACCCACTGCCATCTGCCAAATACCTGCGTATAACCTTATGTGAAATTCATTCCATCCTGTCAGAGAAAAGAGTGGGAAATGTGACGACATCGCATTACTATTTGCAAACGTTTGAACAAATTCTTTGCAGTTTTTCCATGATGAAACGACTCTGCATTGCAGAATGCGCATAGGATGCTTGTAAACGTTGAAAAAACAATGGAAAAACCTATGTAAATTGCTAGTTTTTACCTTTACAGGCTGAAAGGTCATATGGTAAAATCTAATAGATATACGATGTAATAAATACAACCGAGTTACACTGCACAGATTGAAATATTTGCTGGAGGGTTAACGATGAACAAACATGGCGGAAGCATCGATCTCGCGAGACTGGCCGTCTATATTCTCAAGCGCATTTGGCTGGTAATCATTTGCGCTGCTATTGGCTTTGGCTTTATGTATTGGCGTGCGTCCAAGGCTCCGGACACCTATACAGCGTCCGGTACCATGTTCGTGACCAACAGCAATCCTAATCTGGTGAACTATGGTTACACCAGTACCTCTGATATCTCCAGTGCTGTTCAGTTGGTGAACATCTACAGTGAAGTTGTAAAAAGTGAAACCGTCATGCAGCGGGTGATGGAATACGCGATTGAGCCTGCCGGTGAAAATGGCAATACCGAAGATGTTCTGCTTAGCCAGAAATACCCCGGCCTTTCCACTGCATATATTCGTAATGTGATTTCTATGAAATCCATTCATGAAACTCCTATGGTTCAGGTTTCTTGTACTACTCAGAATCCGTACCTTTCAGCTGATATCTGCAATTCTGTTCTTCAGGTTGCACCGGCGGCCATTAAAGACGTGGTGGCTGCTGGTGAAGCAAAAGCCCAGGATTATGCCGGAGTTCCCTTGTTTGCCAATGCGCGCAGTGATCGTAAGAACGGACTGATTGGTGCTTTGGCTGGTGCTGTCGCTGCTTGTGCTCTGTTGACAATCCTTTTCCTTATGAACCGCCGTGTGGAGAAACCCAGCGAAATCACAGACAATTATACCCCGCCGATTCTTTCCTACATTCGTCGCGCAAAAGGGGATGAGAAGGACGCTGGGGCATATTTGCTTAGTGATAAAAGTGAAATGGATATGGTAGAGAGCTACGCAAAGCTTCGGATGAATCTGCTGTATACCATGAATGAAAAGATGCGCCGAACCGTGTTGGTGACAAGTGCTATTTCCGGAGAAGGCAAGAGCACAATCGCTGCGAACCTGGCCGTATCACTTGCAATGAGCGGCAAGAAAGTGTTGCTTGCAGACGCGGATATGCGCCGGGCCTGCCTGAGCGAGATTTTCTACTATGATCCCAATTCTCCTGGATTATCCGATGTATTGATTGGCAATGTAAAACCGAAAGAGGCAATTGTTACTTCTGTATGGGAGAATTTGGACATTATGCCTGCCGGTTCGGTACCGTCCAATCCATGTGAACTGCTGGAAAGCCCGGCAATGCAGAATCTGTTACAGGAACTGGAAGAAAACTATGACATGATCCTGATGGATGTGCCGCCGATCAACATTGTATCTGATCCTTTGGCACTATCCGGACAATGTGCCGGAGCACTGTTTGTAGTCAGACAGGAGTTCTCTGACCACCGGGAGATCAGACGGGCTCTGGTCAGTGCAGAAATGACAGGCCTGGAGGTCCTGGGATTCGTCTTCTACGGCGAAAAGATTCATCAGGGCAGATATTACAGCAGAAGATCCCAGAAAGGGTATCAGTATTACAACAAATACGACACACGTGTTCCTGCCAACGATAAGCAAAACAGCCAGAACAAAACCCGGAAACAGACATCCCGAAACGACAACAGGGGGAACTTAGAATGAGAAAGCTTAGCAAGGTCATCCCGGTACTTCTGGCACTGATGCTTGTGCTCGGTGTACTTTCCGGAGCGTCTGCTGCGGTGACGCCCCAGTCTTTACGTATACCGAAGTATACCCGCACAGATTGTGAGTGGGATGAGAACGGACGCCTTATCAGCGAAACTGCTTATGATGTTGATAACAATCCTGCTTTAAATACCAGGGGATTCCACAAAGCGGAATATACTTGGGATGAACAGGGTAATCCCCTGACCGAAACCTACACCGGACTGAATGGGGAAGCAGTTGTTGCTGACGGCGGCTATGCCAAAACAGTTTTCACCTATGAAAACAACTCCAAGGGCGTGCCCCATGTTGTTGCGGAAGATCGCTATGCAGCTGATGGCAGCCGCGCCGATATTCCTGGCAGCTACAGCTACCGTAGGGATATCTGGGATGGAGATCAGATTTTCTCTACCACATACTATGATGCGGCAGGAAATATCACCCAGCCTACAGGCGGTTACGCCAGGGTGCTTTATAGCCTGGAAGAAGATGAAAACGCCATCGTGATCACCAAGCGTTATGAAGCGGCGGATGGCACGCCGTTGCTTGGTGCTGAAGGCGGGGCTAAGGTTGTATACATCTACGCCAAAGGCCTCACAGCCGCGGTTAATGCCCGGGTGGATAATATGGGCCTGGGTATGGTGATGCCCATGGGCGCCAGGGAAGAGTATTATCCGGCTAACGAACCGCTGCATAAGTATGATCAGGCTGGCGAAGACCGTAAGCCGATGCTTCTTTCCACTGAGATTTATTCTGTTGACGGATCAAAAGCTTTGGGTGCAAAGCGCTGGCAGCGCGAGATTTGCACCTATGATGAACGCGGCAACCTGACGCGTAAGGACTATTATGACGCGGATGGAGATCCTGTGATTTCAGGATATGGATATGCTTCCATTATCAATACTTATGATGAGCTGAATCGTGTGATCCAGATTGATTATCTGGATAAAGAAGAACACCTGATCAAGATGCTGAGCGGCTATGCCCGCGTGACATATGAATACTACGATAGCAGTGATCTTGTACACTTCATCCGTTACTTTGGCGCGGATGGCGAACGGACAATGGTCACAAACGGCATGTCCATGATTGAGCGCGAATATGGCAGCGACGATAATGAAGACTGGGATCTTCGGGAAACTTATTACGATATCCTGGATGAATATACCCTGACAGATGGCGGATATGCCCGTATAGAGTGGAAAATCGACGGCCCGGATCGCTTTGATGGAAGAGGCACAGCGAAGTGGGTTGTGGATCTGGATGAGACGAAGTGGGAAAAAGTATACGGCGTGGATATGCAGCTGATTAAGCGTAAAGCAGGGTATGCCGGATACGAAAACTATCGTAACGAATACGGCCAGATTATCCGTACTGTGTATAAGGATGATCAGTGGGAACCTGTTCGCAATGATGAGAAACAGTACGCCTGGATAGAGTATACATATGGTTCCAATGATATAGAGGATCCTGCCATTTTCGAAGCATATTTTGATGAGTTTGGCAATCCTACGGAAGAAATCTCCGGCGCCTATGCCCGCAGCATGGTGTATGGCGGACCCAAAAAGAATCTCCTCCTGGAAGAAGCGTTCTATGACGCTGATGGCAATCCGGATACGAGTATAACGACCGGTGCCCATAAAGCGACATATACCTATGACCGCAATCTGCTTCAGACTTCTGTTCACTACTACAATGCGGATGGCACCCTTTCCGCCACCCGTACCGGCGAAGCAGCCATGATGCGGGAATACAACAGCAAGGGGAGCCTCCTGTGGGAAGCAATCTTCGGTGATGATGGCAATCTCATGGCAGTGAATGGCACCAATGCTGTACAGGTTCATTCCTATGATTATGCGGGTCATCATTCCGGAGAAAAGTTCTTCGATGCGGAAGGTAATCCGGTAACCAACAGCAACGGTTATGCCTGCGCTGTTTATGAGTATGACAATCAGGGAAATATAACCGCAATTGCTTATTACAATGCGGAAAACATGCCCACTCTGGTCAGCGGGCGGGCAAGGGTAGAGCGTGAGTACGATAACGCTCACAATATGACCTATGAAATGAATATCGGAACCAACGGACGGCCGGTGATGCTGCGTGATGGTTATGCAGCCAGGAAACAGGCATATGACCTGGAAACCGGTACGACCACCAAAGTGGAATATCTGGATGCCAACGGAAATCCTGTACTGCTTCCTCTGGGCTATGCCGCGTATGAGACAAAGTATGATCATGCCGGCAACCTGATCCTGCGTGCATACTATGATGAAAAGGGCGAACTTACAGCGCCTTCCTCTCCTGGTTATGCCAAGCTGGAGCGCCAGACAGACGCCCAGGGCAGGGTCACAGAAGAAGCACAATATAATGCTGATGGTTCTCTTCAGCTGAACCGTGATGGCTATGCAATCACAAAGACTGCCTATGAAGCTGATAAGACCACGATCTCTTATCTGAATGATAATCGTGAACTGGCTGACACGGCCTTAGGATATGCCATCAAGGAAACCCTCACTGACTATATGGGCAATATCAGGAGCATTGCCTATTATGGCTCCCGGAATCAGCCTGTGAAGATTGCTGCCGGTTATCATAAGCAGGAAAATGAATGGGATAATGAAGGTCACCAGCTGAGTGAAAAGTATTTTGACGAGAACGGCGCTCCCGCCGAATGCCCGGATGGCTACGCCGCCTTTGTCTGTGAATACGATAAGAACGGTAATACAACCCGCGAAGTGTACTATGGTGCAGATGGTCATATAACTGATATTTATGCCGGTGCTGCGGAAGTGCGCCGTGAGTATGACGCCGACAACCGATTGCTGAGCGAAGAATATTTTGATGAAACAGGCACACCTTACATGCTCCGTGGTGATTACGCTTCTACGAAGTGTGAGTATGACGCCCAGGGCAACCTGTTGACTGAAGCATTCTTCGGCACGAATGGGGAACCGGTTATCTCCACAAAAGGATATGCTCAGAAGACAGATACCTATGATATCCGTGGACATCTCCTGTCTGAAGAATATACGGATGGTAAGGGTAACCTCCTCATGCAGCGGATCGGCTATGCGAAGAAGCAGCAGAACTGGGACAGTCACGGCAACTTGTTGAGTGAAGCCTGGTTTGATGAATACAACCAGCCGGCTCTTCAGGAAAATACATATGGTTATAAGACCTATAAATACGATAACCACAACAATATGACTGAAGAAGCCTGGTATCACCATGAAGGCGTACCGACCAGGCTGGTGGATGGCTACAACCGTGTTGTTCACGTATACAACGCTTTTGACCGCCGTGTGCGCAGTGTGTGGTATTACAACATGGATATCGTCACGCTTCCGGATGGTTATTCTGCTGAGTCTTATGAGTATGACGCGCGTGGACGGATCACAAAGACATCTTACCTGGATGAAACCATGGCTCGCGTCATGACGATGAAAGGTTATTCCGCAATCCAGAATGTCTATGACAACGCCAGCAACGTGCTTCAGGTTCGCTACCTGGATGAAAATGATAAGCTGACCCGCCTGCCGGAAGGCTTCAGCGTCTGGCAGCGTGAATATGACCGTTACAATCATGTCACGCTGGAGCAGTACCTGGATGAAAATGAGCGGATTGCATCCCTGACCAACCTTGATACTGCCAGAAGGTATTCATTTGATAACCGCGGACGCCTGATTCGTACAGAGTATCTGAATTCCGGTCTCCAGGCTGTTGAGACCAGATTCGGTTACGCTACCATTGAGTATGAGTATGATGAATACGACAGGCGTACAGGAATGAAATACCTGGACGCTAATGGACTGAACGTCATGATCTCCAGCGGTTATGCAGGCGTTCGGTATGAGTACAGCGACCAGGGTAAAGTCTGGCGCACAACTTATCTGGATATTTCCGGACAGCCCACTCTGTTCAAGGATGGCTATGCAGCCAGTGAGTTTATCTATGACAAGGACCTGAATCTTGTTGGCACCATCTACCTGGACGATAAGTATAACCGAACCTACATCAGTGCCGGATACTCCGGCGTCCGCCGTGAAGTGGATAAGAATGGAGATATCCTGACCGAGACTTTCCTCAATAATGAGGATCAGCCGATAGCCGGTGCGGGCGGATATGCTACCTTGCGGAACACGTGGGATACTCGTCGTCGCGTAACGAAGCGTGAATATCTGGATGTTGACGGTCAGCCGGCAAAGCTGTCCAGCGGCTACTGCGCGGTTCGTTATGAATATGACAACAATGACAATAAAACCAGGGAGTCCTACTACAACAAGGACGGTGAGCTGATCTGGTGCACTGATGGATACTGCGAGATCCTGCTTACCTATGATGAGCGGAACCATTGCATAGAGGAGCGCTTGCTGACCCGTGGCGGAAAACCTGCGCTCCATAACTATGGACGTTATGCTTCCATGACCCGGGAAGTGGATAAGGATGGTCGCGTTCTGGCAGTACGCTTCTTTGATGAACAGGGTAAGCCCACCTATTACGCCAGCGATTATGCGGAAGCCCGGTATGTTTACGACCTTGCCGGACGTCAGACAGAGGTTACCTATTACGATAATGAAGGAAAACTGATGAATGTCCGCCGCGGCTATGCGAAGAAGACCACCGCCTATAACACATTGGGACTTATGACGGAGGAGTCTTATTTCGACGCGGATGATAACCTTGTCGATACCCAGATGGGTTATGCTAAGGCAGTGTACACCTATGATGAACTGGGTAACAAGCTCACAGAACGCTATCTCAATACCGCCGATCTCCAGGTGGTTCCGGAAGGATCCGCATATGCTTATTACCTCATGTCTTACGATGAAGCCGGCCGGATCCTGAGTGAAGAGTATTACGATGAGATGGATAACCCCGCATTGTGCCGGGAAGGTTATTATGGCCATTATGTGACCTACAACGAAAGCGGCCATATTCAGGAAGAAAACTATATTGACACGGCTCAGAAACCGGTTGCTGTGAATGGATACAGCAAGAGGGAACTCATTGAAGAAGATAGCGAAAACCGTACATACGTTCTACGTGTCGTGAACGAGACCATGGATGATGTTTCCTATCTTGAAAGCCGTCAGACTTTCGATAAGTATGATCGGATGATCAGCGTCAGCTACTTCGATAAGCAGGGCAATCCTGCAATCGGATCTGAAGGCGCGAGCACTGTTGAGAAAGAGTATACCGGACGCGGCCAGCTGGCTTTGGAGCGGTACTTCGACGCAACGGGTGACAAGACCACGGTCAACGGCGCATATGGCGTAAGCATTGAATACACACCCTTTGGACGGATTGCAAAGGAAACCTGGCTTGATGTAGATGGCAATCCTGCTCCCAATGCGGACGGTTATGCAGCCATGACGTATGACTATGATCTGACCAATGCAGCCAAAGTTGAGAAGTACTTCCAGTATTACTTCGACGTCAATGATGAACCGACTGCCGCAATCAATGGTGCTTATGGTATGAGCAGCCTCTATTATCCCGCCACAAGGGTGCATGAGGTAACATACCTGGACGATGAAGGAAAACCTGCCAACATCGATAAGGGATACGCTCAGCTGCAGTATGAAGAAGATGAGAACGGCAATCGCACCTGGGAAGGCTACTACGATAAGTACGGCGGACAAACCAACTGCAATGATGGATTCTTCAGTTGCGAACGCGAGTTCGATTCGGCCGGACGCCTGATCTCCGAACGCTACCTTGATAAGTACAACAAGCTTACGAATAACGCTGAAGGTGTTGCGGGCTGGAATGGCTACTATGACGCGGAAGGCAGCCTGATTATTACAAACAGGTACAATCAGGATCGCGAAGCACTCCCCACTGACAATCCTTAAAGGAGGGAAGCACCATGAAGAACATGAAACACGTACTGCTCAAACTCACGGCCTTGCTTCTCCTCCTGTGCCTGCTTCCTCTGGCCGTCACAGCGGAAGCAGGGATGGAAGAAGATCATTGGGAAAGCTTCCTGCTTATCTGCAATGAAGGTATGAACAATGATAAGGGCAATGCCGGTAACACCTTGATGGTTGCAGCTATGGAACCAAACCTGGGCAAGATTCACCTGATGATGTTCACTTGGGATACCTTCATTGATTATGAAGGCTATGATGTACCTCAGAAGCTGGATATGCCTTACCGGAATAATGGTCCGGAAGAAGCTGTTCGGGTATTCAACGAAAATTTTGGTTTGAACATTAACCACTATCTGAGCCTGAACTACCTCAATCTTGCTTCACTGATCGATGAATACGGCGGAATCAATGTGGACGTTACCCGCGCGGAGCGTAACGCTCTGAACGGTATGGTGGCGTCTAAGAAAGTCCGCCTGCAGGAACAGGTCGCATCCGGTGAACTGGGTCAGGCAGTGATTGATATGCTGGCTCAGGAGTATTACCTGAATGATTTCGGACCCAATACTCACCTGAACGGTCTGCAGGCTGTCGGCTTTGGCTGGTTGCAGTATGACAGCGTCTATAACTGCTGTGAACGGGATGCGGATGTTATCACAGCCTTGTTTCACAGTGCGGGCAGCTTCATTGCTGACAAAGTGGCCATTTACACCAACGAGAGCGGCAAACCTAAGGATGCCTATGGAAGACGCCTCATCAATATTGATGAAATCACTGAAGAAGATTATCAGTTCCTCCGTCAGCAGATCGCACCCATCTTCCAGATGTCTGTGAACAACATGGAGGAAGATGAGATTCGCACAATTACCTTGGCTCTTGCACGTATTGCTTACCAGGCTGAGCGTGAAGGCACCAGCATCTTTGATTTGATTAAATCCACGATTCTCCCCCTGGAATCCACTATGCCTTATGACATTGTGGCTGGAACCAAAGGACACCTTATCAATAAGGAAGCCAACATTGCCGCTGTGAAGGAATTCCTGTACAGCGATAAGTAAGAAAGGGAATACACGGTACTGACCGGACTGGCAGGCTGACGAACCCCTGGAACATATCCAAGCCTGCCCGCGGAAATAACAAACCGCGGGCAGCTCCATATCCCGGCATAAAAACCGGGACGGCGGAGCCTACCCATTTTTAAGGCAGGGCTTGTGTTGTAATCCAGACTTAGTGATTAAATCTTAACGTCAAATTGTCATTTCGATCGAAGTGGAGAAATCTACTCAGTATTACAAGTCTTCTCGAACGCAATTGGAACTCCTGATTGCCTTGTATGTCATTCTGAGCAAGGCCGAAGGCCGCGTCGAAGAATCTCCTCCTTCGCAGCCGCAGCTGCAATAATTATGAATTATGAATCATGAATTGTGAATTATTCTACGAACGGAGGTGAGGGCGATTTACGCTTACTGTTACTTCTGCGAAACCCAGAAATGTTCCACTATCGCTGCTCTCATCAGCCGCACACTGAACGAGATCTGTTTCTCGCCTGAAATCATCCAGCGAAAGTGGACCAAGGGTGTATGCGAAGAAATACGTCATCCCTGGCTGCCTGGGTACATATTCCATTACACAGAAGAACCGGTTGATCATCCGATCCATATGCCCGGTATCATCCGTCGTCTGGGAGACGGCGAACTGAAAGATGAAGACCTGGCTTTTGCCAATATGCTTTATGAGCACAATGGTGTTATGGGCACGATTCACCTTGCGGAGGTCGGTCAGCATTGTACCGTATCCGATCCCCTCTGGCAGAAGATGGAGGGCAAGGTCATCAAAATCGATCGCGGCCGGAAACGCTGCTGCGTGGAATTCACCTTCGATCAGGCCAAACGGACCGTCTGGCTTGGATATGAAATGATACAGCTTGCAAAAGGAGAACAGACTGAGATATAATAAACAATCTCATACAGTTTTCATACACATAAAAGATGAAATTGTGATGACAAATGTACCCATTGGAGGGAATTGTCTATGGAGCGGACTAAAAAGAAAAACAGAATACTCACTTTCCTGAAAACAAAGGGGTTCATTTTACTGCTGGATATTATAGCGGTAAATCTGGCATACCTCATTGCGCTGCATATCCGTTTTTTTGTAAACGGTCATTTTGTTGGCAGGCAGGGGATCTATCTTGAATTGTTCTGGAGAATTGCTCCATTCTATACAATTGCTGCCATACCTGTGTTTTTCTGTTTTCGCCTTTATGGAGGATTGCAGCAGTATGCCGGGCTTAATGATCTGAACAGGATCATTAAGGCCAATGTTGTGACGCTCATACTTCAAATTGTTATATCCATAGTTGTGCTTGCGTTAAGGCCACTGGAACAAAACATTCATCGCATGCCGTTTTCCTATTATGTAATTGGTGCGGTATTGCAGTTCATCTATATGGCATTGATCCGGTTCTCAAAAAAGATTTTCATGGTGGAAAAAGCGAAGATCGACAGCAAAAAATCAAACAAAGTACCTGCACTGATTATTGGCTCCGGGGATCTTGGACAGAAAGTACGCCATCACCTGGATAACAATACTCTCTACAGACCTGTGGCGATTGCCGGCAAAGACAGTGGCTGGATGATGGACGGAGTGCCGGTGGTTTCCATGGATGAAATAGAAGAACAGATCAAAGAGAAAGAAATTCAGGCGGTTTTTATTGCCGATAAAGATCTCAGCAAGGAACAGCGGGATCATATCCGCCAGATTGCTGAAGGACTGGAAATGGATGACTTTACCGGTTATATGAGCAATCAGGTCGGGTTCCTTCCGCTCACGAATTTGCTTGAAGTGATCGACATGCCCATTGTGGTGGAAGTGGACGGAAATGAACAGAAGTTTGATTCTGCTGAAGAGTGCCTGTCCACTCTCCCCGGTGAATATGACGTAATCAAAGTACAGGCCACCAAGCTTGTGCTGAAAAAGCGGGAAGAAGATACAAGCTGGATGAAGGTCTATCAGGAACAGACCGGACGCGAAGTAAGCTATTTCTGATAGCATTTACCAATAACTAAAACATTTTTCATATCTGTACAAAACTGAATGACAAACAATCCCATCCGGATATACAAAGGAAAGGCTTGATAATATGGATTTCCTGAATGATCCCCGGTTTAGTGGTATTACGCCTTTTGACGGCAGAATATGGCTTTCATCTCCTACAATGCATGGAGATGAACAACGTTTTGTGGACGAAGCCATTCGGACCAATTGGGTCAGCACAGTGGGCGCCAATATTAACGAGATCGAAAACGAGATTGCACAATATATTGGCTGTCAGTACGCTGTGGCATTAAGTTCCGGTACGGCTGCGCTCCATGTTGCGACCAAGCTTGCGGCTGAAAAACTGTATGGACAGGCCAGGCCTGAGCAGGGATCGCTGGCGGGCAGGAAGGTTTTCTGTTCTGACGTTACGTTTGACGCCTCTGTTAATCCTGTGGCATATGAAGATGGAGAAGCCGTTTTCATTGATACCGAGCGTGACAGCTGGAATATGGATCCTGTAGCACTGGAAAAAGCATTTGAGATGTATCCGGATGTAAAGCTGATTGTTCTGGCCCATCTGTACGGAACTCCCGGAAAGATGGAGGAGATCCGGAAGATCGCTGAAAAACACGGAGCACTCATTGTGGAAGATGCTGCCGAATCACTCGGAGCGAAGTATAAGCTTGACGGTGAATGGATAGAGACCGGAAATCTGGCCGACTATGGCTGTATCAGCTTTAACGGAAACAAGATCATTACCGGATCCTCCGGCGGCATGTTCCTGACCAACTCCATTGAAGATGCAAACAAAGTAAAGAAATGGTCTACCCAGAGCCGTGAAAACGCTCCCTGGTACCAGCATGAAGAGATTGGTTACAATTACCGGATCAGTAATATTGTAGCCGGTATTATACGGGGACAGCTTCCTCATCTGGACACACATATTGCCCAGAAGAAGAAAATCTGGGAACGCTACAAAGAAGGACTCAAAGATCTTCCGATCAGTATGAACCCTTGGGATGAAGAAAAGGTACAGCCCAATTTCTGGCTCTCCTGTATGCTGATCAATGAAGATGCTCTGGCTCCGCATGTCAGAAGTGATAAGGAAGAAATATGGCATCATGTGAGCGGGAAGAGCAGCCCGGGTGAAATCCTGGCAGCGCTGTCCGCTTTCCATGCTGAAGGTCGTCCGCTCTGGAAGCCGATGCATATGCAGCCCATCTATCAGATGAACAAATTCATCACTGTGGATGGTAATGGTCGGGCAAGGAGCAATGCTTATATCGAAAGCGAAGTTACGGACGTGGGTGCGGATCTTTTCCGGAGAGGGTTGTGTCTTCCGAGCGATAACAAGATGACGGAGCACCAGCAGGATATTGTGATTGATATTATTCACAGGTGTTTTAAATAACAGGTATAGGAGTAGTCCATATGTCATATAAAAAGCCTTGCGGGCCTTATGAACGTTGTTTGAAGCGTCCTCTGGACTGTTTGTTGTCTGCTTTGGCCCTGATCGTTTTCAGTCCGCTTCTTCTGGTAATCTCCATCCTGATCCGGAAAGATATGGGAAGCCCGGTATTGTTTAAACAACATCGTATCGGCCTGAATGACAAGGAATTCAGCATGTATAAATTCCGCTCCATGACCGACGCCCGCGATGAAAATGGGATCTTCCTTCCGGATGATGAGCGCACAACGAAACTGGGAAACCTTATCAGAAAGACCAGTATTGATGAGCTGCCAAGTCTTCTGAACATTCTGAAAGGGGATATGTCCATTATCGGGCCGCGTCCGCTGCCTTCCAGGTATCTGGAAAGGTACACCCCGGAACAGCGGAGGCGTCATGAGGTTCGCCCTGGTCTTTCCAATCCGTCTACCACAAATGGCAGGAACAGCCAGACCTGGGAACAGCAGTTTGCGGGGGATGTATGGTATGTGGATCATGTATCCTTCCTGACAGATCTGAAGAGTATCGTTGATACCATTAAGGTTGTTTTCAAACGGGATGGCGCCACTGCTGAAGATGGCGGCGCCCGTGGTGAATTTATCGGCACAGCCAATATCGAAGATCTGAAAAACGATGCCGAAGGCAATTATATGAAACTGTAAACGGAAGAGGAATAACATGAAGAAGATTTACATTGTTGGTGCCGGCGGCTTTGGCCGGGAACTTCTCTGGTGGATCAAGGACATCAACGCGGTAAAACCCACTTGGGAGATCGCGGGATTTCTGGATGACGATCCCCATGCGCTGGATCAATATGAATGTGATTACGGTGTGGTCGGATCTATCAGGGACTGGCAGCCTAAAGAAGATGAGGAATTTGCTTTGGCTCTGGGCTCTCCGGCATTGAAGCGGAAAATTGTTGCCATCCTGAAAGGAAAGGGCGCCAAGTTTGCCACGATCATTCATCCCACTGCCATGTTATCGGAGTTTGCGCATCATGGAGAAGGGTTCATTATGTTCCCTTATTCCAAGCTGTCTGCTAATTCTACGGTGGGTGATTTCGTAACCTTGCTTTCTTCTCCGATTGGTCATGATACCTATATCGGAGATTATTCCGTGATCAGCGGAAACTGCAGCGTTGTTCGCAACGTGGTCATCGGTAAGGATGTGTTCCTGGCTGCGGGCGCCTGCATTGCCCAGGATGTCCACATCGGGGACGGGGCTTATCTGGGCCTTGGCTGTGTCGTCCTGAAGGACGTCAAAGAGGGAGATACAATGTTTGGCAATCCGGCGCGGCCGATGCCGAAGATGAAATAACGGGGGTATGACGATGAGAAGCAGACTGGCAAGCATGTTCTATGCTAACGCACAGATGAATCCGGATAAGCTGGCAATCTGGTGCGATGGGAAAACCGCAACCTATAAAGAAATGGCTGATCTTGTCAGCCGGTATTCCAATCTTCTGCTCAGACAGGGTGCGGCATACGGAGATCATATCGCGATTCCCATGAACAACAGTATTGAGTCTGTGGCGCTGTTCTTCTCTGCCGCAGATCTTGGTATTTGTGTTGTACCGCTGAACCCGTCCCTGCCGCTTGAGGCGATTAAAGCGGCGATGGCAGCGGGCGATATCAAGCACGTGATTGCCCGGAGGGCTTTTTTCGCCGATTGTGAGAAGAGCGGGGGACTGGATATCCCCGGTTTTGCCATCTGCCTGGATAAGGAATACCCCGGTACTGTTCCGTTCGAGAAGATCAATGAGATGCCGGTTGAACGGCCTGAAATTGACCATGATGTGGACGGCTCTGAAAGCCTGATTCTGACCATGACTTCAGGTTCCACCGGCACACCGAAGCCCATTGATATCAGCCAGGACAACAAGTATGAACGTTCCATGGCGCATATCCGGGTCTATAAAATCACACAGGATGACAAAATTCTGGCCGCTACGCCGCTTTACCACTCCCTGGCGGAACGCCTGGTTATCCTGCCCCTGATTCTGGGCGCAACATCTATCCTGCTTCCGCGTTTTACTCCCGCCATCTGGCTGAAATGTGTGGAAGAACAAAAGCCGACATTCACAATTGCCGTATCTGCCCAGCTGGCTCAGATTTTGGAACTTCTTAAGCAGCCGGACGCTCCCAAGATCACCAGTTTCCGCAGTATTGTTTCTTCTTCCGCACTGCTTGAAGCTTCTGTGAAGTATGAACTGATTGATCTTCTTAAGTGCGAATTCCATGAGATGTACGGTACCTCGGAAGTGTCCACTGTAACGGATATCTGTTTCCAGGAAACAAAGAACAAGCAAAATTCTGTGGGTAAGCCTTTTGATGAGGCTGAGATCCGGATTCTCCGGGATGAGAGTGAATCTGATTTCGATACGGACTGCGCACCCGGTGAAGTGGGTGAAATTGCGGTCAAGTCCAAACTCCAGTGCAAAGGGTATTACAAGCAGGAAGCCATGATGAATGCAGCCATGTTCGGGGATTACTTCCGGACCGGTGATCTCGGCTACCTGGATGAGGATGGATACCTTTACTTCGCAGGCCGCAAAAAGGAACTGATTATTACTGGCGCGATCAATGTCTATCCCCATGATATTGATGTGGTGGTCGGTCGGCTGCCGGAGGTTGAGGAATGTGCAGCCTTCGCTTATCCGGATGACCGGCTGGGTGAAGTGGTTGCTCTGGCGGTTGTACCGAAGGAAGATCAGGAGATTAACCTCCGTGCCCTGAAGACCTATTGTGCCAGGAACCTGGCGGACTTCCAGCAGCCGCATAAGATCTTTATTGTCGATAAACTTCCCAAGAATACCATGGGTAAACTGCAGCGCATGGCTATCCTGGATTATGTCCGTGAAAACGGACTGGACCAGTAACGTGTCCCATATCGAAAGGAGTAATGCTTTATGGAAAATGTGAAAGAGTTCATTATCGATTATATCCAGCGTGAATACGACATTCCGGATGATGTGGATATCCTGAATCTGAACTATGTGGAGGAAGGATATATCGATTCTCTTGGTCTCATCCAGTTCATCGCTGTGATAGAGGATGAATTCGGCATTACCTTTACCGATGAAGATCTGGAGAGCGAAGATATCAAAGTTGTTGGGAAAATGGCTGAACTGATTGCTTCAAAGATGGAGGGAGCGGCAGAATGACCGTTGATGGAATAAAAGTATTCGATGCCACGCTTCGCGACGGGGGCCTTGTGAATGATTTTTATTTCGATGATCAGTTTGTAAAAGCCCTGTACAAAGCGAACATTGAAGCCGGGATCGACTATATGGAGTTTGGTTACAGGGCCAGCAAAAAGCAGTTCGATCCCCAGAAGTTCGGGAAATGGAAATTCACCAGTGATGAGGATGTCTTGGCGGCCATCGGGGAGAAAGATCCCCGGATGAAGCTTTCCATCATGGTGGATGTGGGCCGGACGGATTTCAAAGAGGATATTAAGCCAAGAAGTGAAAGTCCGATTGATGTGTTCCGTGTGGCAACCTATATCGAAACCATTCCCGAAGCCTGTGAAATGATCAACTATATCAGCGGCTTAGGATACGAAACGACCTGTAATCTGATGGCCATTTCAAAGTGCACGGATGAACAGATTGCACAAGCTTTGTATCAGCTTGCCCAGACGCCTGCTTTGGCCGTATATATAGTTGACAGCTATGGTGCTCTGTATCCGAAGCAGACCAGGAAACTGACCAGGCTTTTCCACAATATTCTTTCTCCGGTGGGAAAAGAAGTAGGCATTCATGGCCATAACAACCAGCAGTGTGCTTTTGCCAATACGCTTGAAGCAAAGGAACTGGGCGCCAAGTGGCTGGACGGTACTGTATATGGAATGGGCCGGGGCGCGGGTAACTGTCATTCGGAAGCCCTTTTGGGATATCTGAATGGGAAGAAATACCATGTGGAGCCGATCCTGGATCTGATTTCAGAGTGGATGCTGCCGATGAAACAAGCCGGCATAGAATGGGGTTATAACACTTCTTACATGCTGACCGGTCTAACCAACCAGCATCCGAGAACAGCGATCGCTGCGACCAAGAAGAAGGACATTCAATTTACGGAACAGCTGAAGTTCCTGTCCTATCAGTAAGCAGAAAGGAAAGCAAGACATGAAAGACAGAGTAACAGTAGGTGTCGTTGGCGCAGGCCGTGCCCTGGAACTGCATGCATTCGGCTATAAACGTTCCAATATTCCCTGCAGGCTGAAGACTGTTATGGCCCGCAGATGGGAGCAGATCAACAAGGCAGTTGAACTGTACGGTTTCGAAAAGGGTACCACCAATTATGATGACCTGCTCAATGATCCGGAGATCGATGTCATTGATATCTGCACTCCGCCTTATGTCCATAAGGAAGAAATCATCAAGGCCATGCGGGCAGGCAAACATGTCATCTGCGAAAAACCGCTGGTGGGTTATTTCGGCCGCCCGGGAGATCCAGAACCGATCGGTGAGAAAGTTTCCAAGAAGTACATGTATGAATGTCTTCTGGAGGAACTGGATGAACTTCGGGCAGTGCGGGCAGAGACCGGAAAGCGGTTCATGTATGCCGAAAACTTTGTCTATGCTCCGGCTGTTTTGAAAGCCGGTGAGATCATCCGTGCGAAGAAAAGCCGCATCCTGTACATGAAGGGCGAGGAAAGTCTGAAGGGTTCCAGCTCTGCCGTGGCTGGTGAATGGAACAAGACCGGTGGCGGTATTTTTATGCGCAACGGTGTGCATCCGCTGGGTGCTATCCTTTACCTTAAGGAACAGGAATCCATTTCCCAGGGACATAACGTCACGGTGAAGAGTGTAGTCGGCGATATGGGTTATGCAACCAGACGGTTAAGTGAACATGAGCATCGCCATATTGCAGCCCGGCCGCATGATGTGGAAGACGCGGGCACCGCAGTCATCACCTTTACAGATGGAAGCAAAGCTACCATCATCTCTACGGATAACCTCCTCGGTGGTAGTAAGAACTACGTCGAGATCTATGCGAATGATACGGCCATCAACTGCCGCCTGACCATGAACGACGCCATGGAAACCTACATGGTAGATAACGAAGGCATGGATGGCGTCTATCTCTCCGAAATGCTGCCCATCGTTACGGGTTGGAATAAACCTTTCGTGGCAGATGAAATGCTCCGCGGCTACTGCAACGAGATCGTCGATTTCATGGGTGCTGTCCTGGAAGACAGGGAAGCAGAAGGCTGTTTCGACTTGGCAGCGCAGGTCATGAAGGTGGTCTATGCGGCGTATTATTCGGATGAAGAAGGTCGCAGGATAGATCTCGTTTAAACCCTCAAATAGATGCATGGATGTGATATGAATGAGTGATAAAACAATTATTGTTGTAACTGAGACCATGGGCGTGGATGGTCCTGAACGTGTATTGTCTGCCTTGGTTAATGAATGGTATCAAACCGGTTATGATATCAAAGTAGTAGTAACACGGTCGGAACTCAGGGAAGCAACATACAGTATCAATAAAGATATTGAGATATATCATATTCATGCACATGAAAAAGGTGGAGTTCTTGCCCGCTTCAATGAAGCGAAGGAACTCAGAAAATACCTGAAACGCTATCCGGAAGCGGTATGTGTTTCATTGATGATTTCAACATCCTTCTCGCTTGCAATGGCTTCCATTGGCTTGAAGAACAGGATAATCCTGTCGGAAAGAAATGATCCGAACCAGGTGCCCTTTACAAAGCTGCAAAGGAAAATGCGGGACTTTTCGATGGAATTTGCTGACGCCTGTGTTTTTCAGACGGAAGACGCTAAAGCTTATTTTCCAAAGAGAATACAGAAAAAAGGCGTTATTATTCATAACCCGATAAATCCTGCTTTACCGGAGCGGTTTGAAGGCGAACGGCGCAAAGTGTTTGTTGCTGCCGGACGTCTGGCAAAACAGAAGAACTATCCTGTTCTTATTCATGCGTTTTCCAGAGTGGTAAAAGACCATCCGGATTATACCCTGATCATTTATGGAGAAGGACCGGAACGTGAAGCATTGGAAGAATTAATCAAAGCCTGCGGTTTATCAGACAACATAAAACTGCCTGGCTTTTCAAATAACGTATATGACCAGATGATTGATTGCACAGCGTACGTTTCCTCTTCAGATTATGAAGGTATGTCCAATTCAATGTTGGAAGCGCTGGCAATGGGCATCCCGGCAGTCTGTACAGACTGTCCGATCGGTGGAGCCAGAACGGTAATTAGAGACAAGCAGAATGGATTGCTGGTTCCAATAGGGAACGCGGATGCATTGTATCAGGCAATGAGATTCGTTATTGATAATCCTGAAGCAGCCAATGAAATGGGTATGAGGGCTTATGAGTTAAGGAATAAACTGAATATCCATGATATAGCCAACGAATGGACGAAACTCTTCTGACATGACAAGGAGACAAAAACATGCGTGTATTGTTTGTAACTGAAGACCTTGCAAATGGCGGATCTGAACGCGTTATTTCCGTGTTGGCAAATGGTTTTGCTGAAGAGCATGAATCAGCGGTTGCTGCGATCCGCTGGGATAAAGTGGTTTATACGCTTGATGAGAGAGTAAAGTATTATCCCTTTTTGGACGACAAAGCAGGCAAGATAAAAAGAACAATCGGAAGGTTTACATTTCTGAATCGTGTAATCAAAGAGTATAAGCCGGATGTTGTAGTGGCTTTTGATACAGTTCCCATTGTTTATTCTTCCTTGTGCTGCAAACTGAGGAAACAAAAACTTGTTGTTTCTGAAAGAGCAGATCCCCGAAAGCATTTGGGCAAGGGAATAATCACAAGACTGTATTTTAAAGCGTTTGACAATGCAACCGGCGCGGTTTTCCAGACAGAAGACGCAAAACAATATTTCAATCCTGATGTTCAAAAGAAGAGTGTTGTTATTCCGAATCCGATCAACGATGAATTTGTGGTTGCAAGATATCAGGGTCAAAGAACAAAGGAAATTGTCACAGCCTGCAGGATGACTGCCCAGAAGAATATCAGGCTGTTTATTGATATTGTCACGGAAGTGGCGAAAAAGCATCCGGAGTATCGGGGCATCGTTTATGGCGACGGCCCGGATCTGGAAAAACTGAAGTCTTACGCGGATGAAAAAGGCGCAGGAGAAAGTATCGTTTTTGCCGGGAAAGTCGATAACATAAAGGAACGAATTTATAAGAGCCAGTTCTATCTTTGCACATCTGATTATGAAGGCATATCCAACTCCATGCTGGAGGCCATGGCGCTTGGCTTGAATGTAGTATCTACGGATTGCCCTGTAGGCGGAGCGAGAATGGCTATAATTTCCGGTATTGATGGAATGCTGTTCCCGGTTGGTGACAAAGATGCGGGCGTGGAAGATCTGAACAAGATTATTGAGTCTCCGGAATTGTCGCAGTCTATGGGTGAAGCAGCCACAAAAATCTGTGACAGATGGAGCAGTAAAAAGATTACATCTAGATGGATTGAGTATCTGAACACAATAATCGGAAAAGCATAATAATAGGAGAGTATTTGCTTTGAAAATATCAATGAGCCGTTTCTTGCTCGCTGCGTTAATGTTTGTATTGGTCATTCTTGGCGAGGGAATGACATTAAGATCATATGGCTTGTACTTTATTTGTGGCGTTATGATCATATATATCCTTGCCACAATGCATAAAAATGAGGAAAAGTTTTTTGTTAATACCGAACTGGTTTTGCTGCTGGTATTCTTGATATATAGTGGCGTTTCATATTTGTGGTCGCTTGATACGGCACTAACTTTATATCGGACAAAAGTACTGTTTTTCCTGACCGCACTTACATTTCTATTAACCAATCTTTTTGCCCGGGATGGTGAATATGATCGGTTTATAGTGTTGTATTGGGCAATGGCGTTACTTCTTTCAATACTCGCTATAATGCGATACGGAGTATCAGGGATAAAAAACTTCATTGTTTCGGGTATCCGTTTGGGGAAAGGCGACGCATTGCTTCTAGGACACAACCCTAACACAATCGGTATGGATTGTGCATTTGCAGGTGTCATTACGTTTTATTATTTCTTTTTCAAAAGGAAGAAAGCGGCTCTGTGGGCATTGCTTCCAATAGCGATTATTGTTGTGGCGTCTGGCAGTAGAAAAGGGTTATTTGTTTTGCTGTTTGGGATGATGCTGATCGTCTTTTTCCTTCAGATGCAGAAAGAAAAGGCAGCGCTATCTACACTGTTCAAGATGCTGTTGATCGCAGCTGGACTAATAGCAATTGTGAATTTGATTCTGCAATTCCCGGGCATGGAAAAAGCCAGAGAACAATATATGGGACTTGTAAACTCTTTACTTGGAAACGAAGAAGAAGCGGATGTATCAACACAGATTCGGGGGAATATGGTTCATGTAGGCTGGGAGCAGTTTTTACGTACACCTGTTTTAGGTATAGGGCTGGATAATGCAAAAATAATAAATTTGCAGTATAACAATTTTTATGGATATTTACATAATAACTATATAGAAGTATTGGTAAATGGAGGAATAGTTGGGTTTGTTATCTACTATTCGTTCTTTATTGTTGTTTTGAAAAAACATATCAATAGGCTGAATGAGAAAAACCCCCTTGTGTATATATCATTTACAATGCTTATTCTCAGATTGATTACAGATTGGGGACGAATCAGCTATTTTGATTATATGAATATTCCACTGTTTGCTTTCTGGGTTGCTGTTGCTAATAAGTTCGATCTACATAAGGAAAACAGTATAGGATCAGAGATAGGCAGCAAGTATTTACGTTTGCGTTCATAAGGCATAAGCCGTTTTTTCAAGGAAGAAAAGAGGAAGAGACATGGGAAAGATAAATAAAGCTTTAACAAGGATTTCTAAAAATCCACGTTCTGTTATTGATTATTTAAATGCCTTGGGATGCTTTTCCAGATTTTCAGATCGAAAGTGTGTGGAGCTATTCTGGTGGTCTAAAACGGGAAAAAGAATAGATATTGACAACCCCAAGGGTTTCAATGAAAAGCTTCAATGGCTGAAACTGTATGATCATAACCCTGAGTATCACATATGGGCTGATAAATATCGTGTCAAGGAAAAAGTGGCGGAGTTAATAGGACAGGAATATATTATTCCAACCCTGGGTGTATGGGATGATCCGGATGAAATAGACTTTGATCAGTTGCCGGATCAGTTTGTGCTTAAGTGCAATCATAACTGCGGCGGTGGCATGTGCATTTGCAAGGATAAGTCAAAGCTTGATATTAGTAAGGTGAAAGCAAAGCTTCGCCGGGAAGTGAAGCATGATTATTATAAGGACAGCAGAGAATGGTCCTATAAAGATATCCCACATAAGATCGTTGCTGAGCAGTTTATTAAGGATGATACCTTATCGAAACAATCAATCAATGCGGATGGCCTGATTGATTATAAATTTTTTTGTTTTAATGGCGTTCCCAAATTCCTTTATATCGGTTTTGCGAATATAGTAAATGGAGAAAAGCACGATCAGTTATCTTTCAAAAACTTTGATTGGACAGACACTCCATTTTATCGTACTGATCATGAGTCTTTTCCGATTGAGCTTGAACGCCCTGAAAAGTTGGATGAAATGATTCAAATCGCGGAGAAGCTTTCGACCGGTATTCCTTTTGTGAGAGTGGATTTATACTTTATAAATAACCAGATTCTGTTTTCAGAAATGACCTTTTATCCGGGCTCGGGATACGGCTTGTTTTCTCCGCCAGAATGGGAAACGAAACTGGGAGAATGGATAACATTGCCGGATAAAAAGGGTTAAGCAACTTTTGAGAGATCAAGCGATCTGTAAAATGATGAGCAGGAGAGAAATGAACCATGCAGATGAAGCATTTGATACAGTATTTTATTGATCCGGAATATCGCTTCGCTGTTAACGATGCGCATGAACTCTATAAGGGTTTGGATGACGAATCATATCTGAAAAAAAAGTATTATGTCAGGTTCAAAAAACAACTGAATCTGGATAATCCTGTAACATATAATGAGAAGCTGCAGTGGCTGAAAATCAATGATCATAATCCTGCTTACTGTCAGATGGTTGACAAAATAGAAGCGAAGAAAGTGGTCGCCGGAATCATAGGAGAAGAGCATATTATTCCAACGTTGGGCGTTTGGAATAATTTTGATGAGATTGATTTTATGTCTTTACCGGATCAGTTTGTTTTAAAGTGTTCCCATGACAGTGGCGGGGTTGTTGTTTGCAAAGATAAAACCAGTCTTGATTCCCAGAAAGCCAGGAAAAAGCTGGAAAAGTCTTTATCCCAGAATTATTACTGGCACGGCAGGGAGTGGCCGTATAAGAGTATCAAACCGAGAATACTTGCTGAAAAATATATGGAAGATGAATCAGGATACGAATTGAAGGATTACAAAATCTTCTGTTTTCATGGCGAACCGAAGATGATTCAGGTGGATTATGATCGATTTACTTCACATAAACGGAATTTATATACTGTTGACTGGCAGTACATTGATGCAAGCATACAATATCCAACAGATTCAACACGAATAATCCCAAAGCCTCAGGTTTTGGATGAAATGCTGTTAATGGCGAAGCAGCTTTCAAAAAGATATATCCATGTCAGGACAGATTTTTACTGTATTAATGAGAAAGTCTACTTCGGAGAGATGACATTCTATCATGAATCCGGATTTGCCAAATTCCAGCCGGAAAGCTTTGGTGTCACAATGGGCAATTGGCTTGATTTGTCCGGGATGATTTCACAAAAGAAGTCTTCTGAGAAATAAAAAAACTGCGGTTATGAATAATAAAAATATGAAGATTCATAAAACAACATCGGCTGTTGTATTGATGATGGTTTTAGTTGGATTATCTGCCTTGTATGGTTTTCAATCACAATCATCAGAAGGTATTGGTAAAGTATCATCATTGCAATCGGCTGATTTGAAGACTGTGAGCGTCATTGAGGATAATAAGGAAAGCATCAGTTTCGTCGATTCAAACGGCAATGTGACATATGCGTCAGACAAGCATTTCGCAACGGTTGTAAAGTCAAAAGACGATAGCGGGAATAGCATAACAGAAGTGTATCTGGATGAAAAAGGCGAACCAGCTTTGCAGCCGGATGGACATTATGCCTTGAAACGCACGTACAATGATAAGGGACAGAATGTAGAAACAACATACTTGGATGCTCAGTTGAATCCATGTAGGAATACTTGGAATTATGCAACCATCAGGCGTACTTTCAATGCGGATGGGAAAAAAGAAAGAGAAACATTTTATGATGAGAATGGAAAACGTACCAGACATCTGAGTGATGAATATGGGCGGTTCTTTGAGTACGATAATGAGACTGGACAAACGTCAATCACATACCTGGGTATCGATGATAAACCAACACGAAAAAAGATCGGCTACGCGAAAGTGCTCAGATCATATTGGGAAAACGGTAAAATCAAAACGGATCTTTACTATGATGTGGATGGTCAGCCCATAAAGCTTTCCCTCGGTCAGTATGGAATCTACAGAGAGTATGATGACTTTGGACGGGAAAAACTGATTACCTACCTGGATGCTTCGGGACAGCCTATGATGACGTCCCAGGGCTATGCAACAGTGAAATACATGTATAGCAATGGTGTAGCAACGGAGCTTTATTATGATCAGGTTGGAAAGCCCGTGCAGCTTTCACGTGGTCAATACGGAACAAAAAAGATCGGCAATCAGGCGGTCTACTTGAATGAAAAAGGGGAAGAACAATTTGAATTAGGTAATTACTTGCGAAATCATCCATGGTGGCTGATTGTTATAGCCTTTGCGGCGATTGCCTTATCCACAATCCTGAACAAAAAAGGAAATATATTCTTAGGGATTGCTGGTATTCTGTTTCTGATTTATGTAACGATCCTGTTTAGGGCAAGCGAAGGGAAAGGGGCTAATCTGGAGCCGCTATGGTCATATAAACAGTTTTTTACGAATGATGCGCTTCGTATAGAGATATTGAACAATATCTGGCTCTTTATCCCGCTGGGCTGCATATTGTTCAATATACTTCGTAATCCCAAGGCTTTGATCATCCTGATGTTGATATCTGTTTGCATAGAAGCTTGTCAGTTGATCTTTGGCGTAGGTTTGTGTGAACTGGACGATGTTTTGAGCAACGGGATAGGCAGTGTGGTCGGATACAGTGTTGGATATATAATCAACAGTATCAGGAAATGAAAGAAAAAAGACAGAGTGGATTTGGCTGCTTGTAATTGAACGTAAGTAATACTTCGTGATGGACAAAAAAGAACGGAAGTGTGGAATTGGAGACTAACATCACCAAAGAAAAAGTGATGAACCTGATCCGGTATTCTTTCTGGGGCGATGATTGTCCGGAAATTGATCAGGATACATATAAGGAAATGATGAGGCAGACAATTGTCGCGCTGCCAGCTTCTAAATTGGAAGGTTGTGTTTCTGATCAAATTCTATTCCAGACATGGAAAAAGGCAATCCTACAACAGTTTTTCAGTTATCACAATTATATTCATTTACAGGACAATCTTCCCATTACGGTTCCTTATGTCATACTGAAAGGAACAGCAGCAGCACAGTATTATCCACATCCGGAATACCGAGTGATGGGTGATATTGATATTATGACAAAAAGGGAAGATTTTGATACTGCCTGCAAGGAACTGCTGGAAAATGGCTATAAGATTAAGAAAAGCCTTAATAGGGAAATCGGCTTTGTAAAAAATGGGATCATGATTGAATTGCATAGATATTATGCATCATTGAATGATCCCGAACAGGCAGCATATTTGGACAATCTGATTCTTGATAATATCAATTCTACACATTTGCTTCCTGATGATATAAATGGCTTAACATTATTGGAGCATATTAATCAACACTTAGAAAATGGTCTTGGCCTGCGGCAGATTATAGACTGGATGATGTTCGTGGATAAATGCCTTCAGGACGAGAAGTGGCCGGCGTTCTGTGAAATGGCGGAACGAATTGGAATGTCAAAACTAGCCATTGCTGTAACACGAATGTGTGAAATATACTTTGGCCTGCCGGAACGACAGTGGTGCGCGGGTGCTGATGAAAAAGTATGTCATAAGCTGATGGATTATATTTATTCCAGCGGCAACTTTGGTAATAAGCAGAATGATGACACCTCCAGCCAAAGCGTACAAACAATGTATAAGATCTATTCGTTATCCTCTTTATTCAAGGTGCTACAGGACAGTGGCGTTCATAATTGGAAACTGGCTCAAAGAAAACCATTTTTCAGGAGGTTTGCGTGGCTGTATCAGATTGGCCATTATATAGTTAAAGGCTTTGGTCGTAAGGACGCAATTACGCAGCTCAGGTCTGAACACCTTGCTGTTCAGGAAAGAAAGGAATTATTTGACGCAATTGGTGTGAAACAATTATCAAAAGGGATCGCTGTATATCAAGCTGGAGAATACAAAATCGAACGATAAAAACTCATGAAATAAAATTGAGGTATTATATAATGATTTCTACTAGAGCAGAACTTAAAGAATGGTTAAACTATGAGCGCTCCAAATATGGATGCTATTACGGTGTTAAAGGAATAATGAAATATGTTGCAGGAGAAGAAACGGCTGTTATTTGGCATTTTCAGAAAAGAATGAGGATTACAGAGTATTACTATAATACCCATAAAAGACTGTTATATTTACAAAGTTTATATAGGTTTAATCATTTAAGGAATAAGTTTTCTTTTCTTTTCCATTTAAATACTTGTGGAAAGGGACTAAAGATAATGCATCTAGGGCCAATCCTACTAAATAAAAACGTGAGAATCGGCGATAATTGCTCAATACATATAAATACAGCATTTGTAGCTCAAGGTGTTTCGAATGAAGTTCCGACATTAGGAGATGGCGTTGTTGTTGGGGTTGGAGCTGTCTTAATGGGTGGTATACATATCGCCAATAACGTTGCAATTGGAGCAAACGCAGTCGTAAATAAAGATGTCCTGGAAGAGAATATTGCTGTTGCGGGTGTTCCTGCAAAAAAAATAAGCAATTCGGGAAGATTAGAATGGAATAAAAAACAAATAATATAATTTGCTGAACTGGAATATAGTAAAATACTTTATTTGCCACTTGTTTGTAAAAATGTTTAGGAATGGAATAGAAATGAGGTGTACACACATTGGAACATAATATTTGTATTCCCAAGTTTAGTATTATTATTCCAGTGTATAATACAGAAAAATATTTGGATGAAGCAGTACAATCTGTTTTGAACCAAACAGAATCGAATTATGAAATCTTACTGGTTGATGATGGATCAACGGATAACAGTGGTGTAATATGTGATAAATGGGTATTATACGATGAGCGAATTAAAGCGTTTCATCAGGAAAACAAGGGACAACTAGCTGCAAGAGAGTACGGTTTGAAAAAAGCATCTGGTGAATATATAATATTTCTTGATTCTGATGATATGTTAGATTGTGATGCATTGAGTGTAATTGATGATGCGTTTAGTACATATAATGCTGATTGTGTGATTTATGGCTATAGGAAACTAGAGGATGGTGTGATCATTTCAGGTAGCGCCGATAAAGAAAAAGTGGTACTAAATGATGTTAATGCACTATATAACAAAATATTGAGCGATTCAGCATATAATTCTATGTGCCGTAAAGCTTTTCGTAGAGAATTGATTTATAGAGCCGATAATTATGACTTTTATCACCTCAGACATGGCGAAGATCTTGTGCAGTCTCTAATAATCTTGTACAAATGCAAGACTGTAGTATTTCTCAGTCGCGTCTTATATATCTATAGGATAATATCTACTAGTATAAGTCATAATATGAAAATAAGTGATTTTACATCATTCTTTGATGCCAGAAGTGTTGTTTATCATTTATTGAAACAATATGATAGAATTAACGATAAAACAATAAAATACTATATGCATCAAAGCATGAAACAATTTATTGAAATAATTGTCTTAGTACTAGATGGGAAAAACACACACAAAGAAATAGTAGAACAATTAAGAAGAATGAGACTACTATCATGGTTTAATACGCTAATATCAACGGATCTAGATTATAACGCCTTGAAAAAAAAAGAGAGAATCATAATTTGGCTCTTTATTAATAATCATATGAATGCTTTATTATACTTGTTCATGTGTTGGAAAATCATTCGACATCATTAACATTTATGGTAACCGTTTATATTCAAAAATATATAAGATAGAAAGAGAACAATATGTATTTTTACACATTAGTTCAAGCATATTATGCGAAGAATCTGGGTGACGATATGTTCGTGCAAGAACTGGTTCGTCGATATCCTCGTGAACGTTTTTTGCTTTTACAGCCTTGTAAGCGGCTTGGCAATTTAGTCTATGAAAAAAACGTAAGAGCACTACAGTATCCTTTATTGTTTTTCTATATAGCATTAGTAAAAATAATTAGAAGAAAAGATAGCGTTATTAATGCTGTATGTAAAAGAACAAAGGCTGTTGTTAGGATCGGTGGATCTATTTTTATTGAAAAAAAGAATTGGAAAGAAACAATAACAAAAACTCTGAATAAAAATACGTATATTTTAGGCGCAAACTTTGGTCCGTACACGTCAGAAGAGTATTTACGTTATGCTGTTCAGCAAATAAAATTGACAAAAGATTGTTGTTTTCGCGATCGCTATTCATATGATCTTTTGTCTAAAGAACTAAGTAATGTAAGGTATGCACCCGATATTCTTTTCAGTTATCCTTATTTGCCGAAAGAAAAAGGTGGGAATTCAATTGGTATAAGTGTTATTGATTTTACAAAAAGAGACAGCTTACGTAGTGAAAAAAATAATTATATAAATGGTATTATTGAAATATGCCGTTACTTTATTGAGAAAAAACGTAACATTGTATTATATGGATTCTGTCAAACAGAAGGAGACGAAAATGCTATTGATGAAATAATAGAGATCCTTGGACCAACTTCTAGAATTAAGAAATGTATTTATTCGGGTGATATTGAGAGATATTTACAAGAAATTAATGAATGTGAAAAAATATATGCAACAAGATTCCATGCGATGATTATCGGATGGATTATGAAAAAAGATGTTGTACCCATCATATATAGCAATAAGCAAATAAATGTTATAAAAGACCTTGATTTTAATGGGGTTCAATGGGATATTCTCCATCATCAGGCATTCCCTTTAGGATTGTTTGATACAAATAATGGAAGGTTGTCCGAAAACACTATCCATATGCTCCAAATTGAAGCGGTTGAGCATTTTAAAAAGTTGGATGAATTCTACTCTAAAAACAGAGCAGTATAAAATATAAATGATATTATTAAGAAAAATAAAAATGTGTTGAAAGGTTATCTGATAAAATGAAAACAAAAAAAGGTGCATTCACAATTATATTAATGGTGATTGTATCTTGTTGTACTCAGGTGCTTACTTTAGTTAAGTCCTCTGTGGTAGCATCTATATTTGGTGCATCTTTATCATTGGATGCTTATAATTTTGCGAATAGTATTGTTTCATTTTTATTTGGGTTTGTTTCTGCAGGTATATCAACTGTGGTTTTGCCTGAATATGTAAAAAAGACAGATAGAAAACTGGTCGATGGCTTCTTAACAATTATTTATTTTGTGCTATTTGTAATTCTATGTTTGCTTATAGTAATACGTTCCCAGTTAATCGGAGCTATATCTTCAAAGGAAGATGCTTTTGTTCAATTAGCAAGTAGTTTATTGTTAGTATTTATCTTGGCGCATACAATATCTTCTGTTGCGGAAATAACAACAACGTATTTTCAAACAATTGGCAAATACAATCTTCCTAAGATTATTAATTTATTTGTCCAATTGGCAATTGTTATTTATTTGTTTGTGTCAGACAACTTATCTATTCAGCAGTATACGTATATTATAGTTGGCGGTATTGTAATAAGTGCTTTTATTAATATTGCAGTTGGATTTGCAAATGGGTGGAGATTCAAGCCGGAAATTTATATCAAACGATCATTTCCCCTTTTGAAACGATTTGTTCCTGTCCTTTTGAGTTCGGGTATATATCATTTATCGTTATTGATTGATTCTGCAATCGCATCACGTCTTGATACAGGAATGCTAACCGTATTAAGTTATTCTAGCCAGATCGTTCGCATGATAAATGCACTGATAATCTCCAACCTGGTCACATATTGCTATCCTAAGATTGTTGCTTTATATAATTCTAATGCGAATCAACAACAATTTTGGAAATGGGTTTACATTTTTCACTTGATTGTCTGTTATATTATTGCTGGATTTATTGTTGTAGGGAGGCAAGGCATAAATATTATCTTTAATCATGGTGCCTTTACTTCTGAAGCTTGTCAGTTAGTATATGTAGGGGCACTGATATATGTGTTGGGACAGCAAACGAATATAATTAGAGACTTGATATATAGATATTTCTATGCGGCAGGTGATACAAAAACACCAGCAATAAATAGTGTTTGGGTTAGTGCAGTTAATATTCTTATAAGTATTGGTTTAGTTGCTTTTATTGGTTTCTATGGTATTATAATCGGAACTGTTTGCGCTTCTTTGGTTTCCACCATTATGATTACTGTAAAGTTTTCAAAAAAATATTCAACAAAACAGCAAACATTTGGAGCAATTTCAATAATCTATAGAAACCTTATATCATTGTCTATTACTGTAGTCATAGCATATATTACTCAATTATTTGTTTTCATTGATAATGACATAATTCATATTTTGGTTTACGGAATAGAATGCACTATAGTGTATGGAATTGTTTCGTTTTTTACTTTGCCACACGATATATCAAATGAGTTATTTAAACATAAAAAAACATGAAACAATTAAGTAATGAAGAAAAATGGGATGACTACATAATAAAAGCGTTATTCGAATAGCATAAAACGTGAAAAAAAGTGGAACTATTCAGGTGATATTTATACAAGTAATATTTCTGGATATTTATAGGAGGGTACTCATATGAGTCGGCTGAATACTCAAAAAACAAAGAAGATTGCAACCGGTGCTGCTATTATTCTTGGATGTGTAATATGGGCCCTTATTTTTTCCTATGTTTCAAAAACTGAAAACAATAGGAAGATATCACAAGAAATAAAAGCAAGTGCAACACAGCCTGCTCGTACAGGTACAGTATCTGTTACAGCCGCTCCCGTTGAAGAAGACAGAGATAATGATACAAAAGAATCAGAAAACTCAATAGTATCAGCTCAAACTAATACTATATCTGAAAATGACAACAACTTGGATAAACCGGATACCGCTGTATCTGACAAAAAGACTGTTAACGTATCTGAACTCTTGTCGGATTTATCAATAACCAAATCGGACGTTGGCTTGGACAATGTTGATAATGTATCGCGAGATGACATTGTCTCGGTGGTTGCGCCCAAATTTGCCGCGACAAAAACAAATGAAGCAGGATCATATGTTACTTATAAAGGAGTTGTATACCTGCTTCCAGATGGACATACTGCAGGTACGACATGGGATAACACCAAGAAAGAGGCAACTAATATAGGCGATGAAATTGTTGCAACCAAAAAAGTGATTGCTGGTTTAGAGAATGGGAACATCGCCGGGTTATATGATGATATGTATGGTGGCTTGTCAACTGAAATATTGGGTGGGATAGCAACATTCAGTGATAAAACCAGCAATGGTATTACATATTCATGGAATAAGGATAAAAACAAGTGTGAGATAAAGGGTACGACTGAGGGTGGATCTTTCTGTAATCTGGTTAATTCTAAAGAATCTATTCCATCTGAACTAAAAAGTGGAAAAACATATGATTTCACATTTAACTGCATAGATGAAAATATATCTTTAACAATAATACCTTATGCAAATAATATTGAATTAGTGAAAGAGTCATTTCAAGTTCGTGGAACAACTCGCTATACCATCCCGCCGACATGGAACGGTATAGTTATTCGTCTAAGTGTGAAGCACAAGGAAGGTGGCACATCGGTAAATGAAACAGTTGATACACCTGCTATATATACTGTTGCAACAGGTGGCGTTGAATCACAAATCAATACTCTAAATCTGATTACGAACAGTGCTCAGCTGTTAAGTAAAAATATGTTTCCAATTTTGACGATTATTGATGATGATGCAATCAGCGTAGATCAGGTTGAAAAGTTTACGGCTGCTTGTGAATCAGTTGATGTCAGAGGAACGCTGGCTTGTTTAACAAATTGTTGGAATGAAAATCCATTAATTCTCGATGCGTTGAAAAAAGCAGAAGAAAAAGGCCATAATGTTGTTATACATGCTTACAGCCAGAATCCAGGTGATTGTTGGTCGACGGAAGGATATGACTTGGATGAATGCACAAAAAACCTTGTGAAAGGTATGAGAATGATGCAGGAGGCTGGTTTCTCAAACTATAAATACTGGGTTACACCGTTTAACATGGATTCAGATGAAATTAGAAGTTTGGCACGTTTTACGGGATGCAATTGCCGTTTTTTTGGAGGAGGACATGCAAATACTATATACGATCCCTATGAAATTGACAGGTATGGGATCTATAGGGTTGGCGTTGCAGGAAGAACGGTCGAGGAACTAGAAGCTTTTGTTGATGATTGCTATAACAAAAAGGGTTGGTTAGTATTTATGACTCATTTCTATGCAAATCCAGAAGAAATAGCAGAAATATTAACCACTGTTGTTTCATATGCAAAAGAGAAAGGATTTATGGTAGCAACCGCACCGGAAGCGTGGAGTTATCGAAAATCCATATATGATCTTGCAGACATGTTCTGATTGATCTGTTTTTGGAATACTATTAACCATCCAGATGATTCTCATCTCAAATACAATTATATCTTATAGAAAATGCAGTTTAACTAAGTGACAACTGCCAGTTATTTACGTATCAATTTATGGGAACACATTCATATTGCGTAAAGAGGTAATATTATGACTCTTAGACAGCAACAGCCGCGCTGGAAGCTATTCCTGTTTGATCTGGCGTTCTATCTGCTTGTCGGTATTTTTATCTTTATCATCTATCCAAGCACGATAGACAGATTGAATACTACAGAGCAGATTCTGTATATTGCCCTGGGAGCAGTATGCGTGTTTACGTTGCGGTTTGTATTTGGTATTTATAAGAGAATATGGAGATATGCCGGTTCCTCGGATTATCTGTGGCTTGTTGTTGCTGATTTTATTGCGGGTGTGATTTTTGTACTGCTTCGTGAACCTATTATGCCCGCAGGTATTACTTTTGTTCGTGCGGTTGCGTTAATCTGTCTGAATCTGCTGGGTGCGATCTGTATGCGCCTGACCTATCAGTTCGCTTATCAGAACCGAAATCAGACGTCCAAGGGTCAGCGTCGGGTTCTTAGTATCCTGCAGGCGATCACCGGTGTAAAGTTTGCCCAGGATGAGGCATTGCCGGAAAACCGGAAGATTCGTGTGGCTATTATAGGAGCTGGCAGTGTGGGAGCAATGCTTGCAGACGAACTGCTGAACAATCCCAAAGCAGTCTATAAGCCGGTATGCTTTGTGGATGCCAATAAGGAGAAAGTCGGCAGAACCATTTCCCGGATACCGGTTGTGAATAATGAAACAGATCTGAATAGTTATGGGGTTCAGGAAGTGGTATTTGCGCTCCCGAATATCTCTAACGAAAGACGGAAAGAACTCTTTGAGATTTATAAGAACAAAGGGTATAAGATCAAAGTATATGATTATCCCTCTCTTGAGAACACAGACGGCCGTCGCCAGATGCGTGACTTTGCCATTGAGGATCTGCTTTATCGTAATGCGGTAGATGTCATAGATGAAAAGACCGCTGCCTGGTACAGGGGAAAGAATGTACTTATTACCGGAGGCGGAGGATCCATCGGCTCTGAACTGGCCAGGCAGATTGCAAAGATCGGGCCTAGCCGCTTGACACTGCTGGATAACTATGAAAACGGTGTATATGATATTCAGCAGGAATTATTAAGAAGATATCCGGATATCAATCTCAGGGTGGAAATCGCCAATGTGTGCGATAAGGATGGAATAGAACGAATTATTCGAGAGAATACGCCGGATATCGTTCTGCATGCTGCAGCACATAAGCATGTTCCGCTCATGGAACGGAACGTGATGGAAGCGGTCAAGAACAATGTGTTCGGTACACTGAATATGGTGGAAGTGTGCGAAAAGTATGGGGTCAAACGTTTTATCATGATCAGCACAGATAAGGCCGTGAATCCCACTAATGTTATGGGAGCCACCAAGCGCATGTGTGAGATGATTGTCCAGAGCCGGAAGGGTGACAAGACGTCTTTTTCTGCTACGCGGTTTGGTAATGTACTGGGCAGTAATGGATCGGTTATTCCGCTGTTCCGGCGTCAGATAGCCAACGGCGGCCCGGTGACTGTGACCGATAAACGGATTACACGCTTCTTTATGACGATCCCTGAAGCCAGTCAGTTGGTGATGACCAGCGGTGCAATGGCGAAGAACGGAGAACTGTATGTGCTGGACATGGGCAAACCGGTGAAGATTTACGACCTGGCGGAGGAAATGATCCGACTGTCCGGTCTGGAACCGCATAAGGATATTGAAATTGTCGAAACAGGATTGAGGCCTGGTGAAAAGCTTTATGAGGAGCTTCTGATCCGGACGGAAGAGATGGATAAGACAGACAATGATCTGATCTTCATTGAGAGGGATAAACCCTTGAGTGAAGAAGAGATCAATGAAAAGCTGGATATCCTGAGAGAAGCACTGGCTACAGGTCATAACACAGCAGTGAAAGAAGCCCTGATGAAGGTGGTTCCGACATATCATACACCGGAAGAAGTCAATGAAAAGGGCTGCCCAATGTATGGAATGTGATTGGATAAAATCTTACGGATATTCCATTTCAGTATATAAAGAGTGATAGCAATTACAGGAGTTTATCAATGAAGAAAGCTTTTTTCTCCGTTTTCCTGATTTGTCTTCTCCTGCTCTCTGTGCAGGCATATGCAGATCTTTCCTCCAACCTCCAGGTTGTCAGGGAGACTGCGCCTGTCACGAAGAAAGTCACCAGTGAAACCTACGTGGATGCACAGGGAAAGCCTGCTGTAGCCAGTGACAAAGGGTATGCCACGATCACCTATAAATACAATCAGATGAACATGGTGACTGAGAAGCGTTTCCTGGATGCTGAAGGTAATACGGTTAACTGCCTGGACGGGTATGCCTGCATTCAGTATGAATACTATATGCGGAAAACGATCCGTACAGCTTATCTGAATGCGGAAGGAAAGTATGTCCTGGGACCGGAAGGGTATGCTGTTCGTGAGATCAAACATGGAGAACGCGGGATCGAGAAAGAAGCATCCGAATATGACGCGGAAGGTAACCTTCTGCTTCATGTTATAACGGAGTATGTGGATGAAAAACATAATAACCTGGTGAAGAGCAAAGCCTGGTATGATGCGAATGACCAGCTTACCGCGGGGCCGGACGGATATGCCAGGGTATTTTATGAATACAAGAACAAACAGGTAATTCATGTGGCCTATTATAATCCTGACGGCAGTTTGTTCTTTAATGAGAAAGACGGATTTGCCGAAGCTGAAAAGATTTATGAGAAAGGCAAACTGGCTGAAACTGTCTATCGTCAGGGATGGGGAGAACTGGCAGCAGGACCGGACGGTTATGCCAGGGTTACTTTTACCTATTCAAAGGATGGCAAAGAAACGCAGATCATGTATTACAATGCGGATGGAAGTCCGTTCTATACGTTAGAAGGTTATTGCGGATTACGGCAATACCAGAAGAACAACCAGACCATGGACGAAAGCTATTATGTGGCTGAAGGCGTCCGTGGTAATTGCATTTACGGATACAGCCGTACGGTCATACGTTATAACTTGTTTAACCAGATTACCTCCCAAAGCTTTTATGACAATCAGGATCAGCTGGTATGTCCGGAAGGACAGGTATATGCAAAGATCAAAAACGCTTATAAGGGCCAGTATCTGATCAAAACAGAATATTTCGGCGCAAACGATAAGCTTGTGATCGGACCGGACGGGTATGCTGTGGCCGTTTACAAGTATGCCAAAAAGCGGAAGGCTGAAGAAGATTATTATGCTGAGGACGGAAAAACACGTATCAACTGTAATGCCGGATATGCCAGGGTTGTTTATCAATATGACAATACAAGGCAGCGGCTGTGCATCAGTGAAGCATATTATGACGCGGAGGGGAACCGGAAAGCGATAAACGGAGAGGCGGACGAACTCCGTTTTGGTTGGAACAACAGCAGGCAGAAGATCAGCGAAAGCTACTGGAAAGACGGACAGCCTGCCAATGGTGAAAAGGGATATCATGAAATCCGGACGGAATATAACGGAAAGAAGATAAAGTCTCAGTCTTATTATGATTTCGAAGGGAATCGTACGCTTTGTAAAGACGGATATGCCGGAACCGAAAAACTGTATAACAGCCAGGGAAGAGACATGGCTACCCTGTATTATGATGAGCAGTGGAAACTGACCAATGCTCCGGGAAAAGAATATGCGTATGTGTTGAACATTCCGGAAAAGGACAAGAAAGTGCTGGCTGAGGAAACTGCGGAAGAAGAAAACAAAGAAGCGGAAGAAACAGAAGAACAGACAGAAGGAGAAAAGGAAGAAAACATTCCATCCGGCACTGTCTATGTGGAATACTACGGAACAGACAGAAAACTGATGAATCACTCTTCCGGATATGCTTATATTATCCGTAAGACGGATGAACAGGGACGAGTGATCAGGGAAGAATACTATGACAATGAAGGCAACAAGGCTGTACTGAAGAATGGATATGATGAGATTCGGCAGTATTATTCAGAGGGCAAAAAGCCATATCGGATTGAGTACTATCTGAATAGCAAGCCTGCTTTATATGCGGATAATTACGCTGCTTTGGAACGGGAATATGATGAAGCAGGTAATACAGTTCTTGAACGGTATTATGACACTGCTTTCCAGCCTGCTCCTTGTAAGAACGGCTATGAGATGATCCGGAAGGCATATGATGAAGAGAAGCGGGTCATCAAGGAAGAGTATTATGATCATAATGGTCAGCCGATGACCAATAACAAGGGAGTTTATCAGAAGACATACGAATATAATGAGTTTGGAAAAATGTCCAGAGAAGCGTACTTTAATGCAGAGGGGAAGCCGATGGCTTGCCCGGATGGGTATGCTGCTTTGGAAAGGATGTATAACGAACAGGGGGATACTGTAGCAACACTGTATCTGGATGAATCAGGTGAAGTGATACAGGCTCCGGGAAAAGAATATGCGTATAGTATTACAACGCCAAGAGAAGATCTGGCGGAGGGCGAAGGATCCGGGAAAACGGTATATATAGAGTATTACGGAACGGACCGGCAGATGATGAATCTGACTGCCGGCTATGCAGCTGTACTCCGGCAGACAGACGAACAGGGCCGGACAACAAGGGAAATGTGTTTTGATAAAGACGGCAACAAGGTAGTTCAAAGGAATGAATATGATGAAATCCGTCAGGCGTATGGAGAAGGAAATAAACCGAGCCGGATTGAGTATTATCTGAACGGAGAACCTGTGCTGCGTAAAGACGGATATGCGGCTGTTGAAAGGGAATATGATGAAACGGGGAATATCATTGTTGAGAAGTACTATGATGCATCCCTACAGGCGGCACTCTGCAATAACGGCTATGAGATGATCCGGAAGGAATACAATGAGGATAAGAAGGTAATTAAAGAAGAATACTATGATCATAACGGTCAGCCGATGATCAATAAGAAGGGCGTTTATCAGACTGGTTATGAATACAATGAGAATGGAAAGGTTTCGAAAGAATCCTACTTCGATGGCGAAGGAAAGCCTATGCTCTGCCCGGATGGTTATGCAGGACTGGAAAGGATGTATAACAGCCAGGGCGGGACAATGGCTACCTTGTATTACGATCAGGCCGGGGAACTGATGCTGGCGCCTGGTAAGGAATATGCCTACCAGATGACCATTCCGAAGGAAGAAAAAGACGGCGCGGCGGAGGAAGATGAAAACATAAAAGCTGTTTATCTGGAGTATTACGGGACAGACAGAAAACTGATGACGATCTCTTCCGGATATGCCGCTGTTCTTCGGCGTACTGACGAACAGGGAAGAACTGTCGGGGAAGTGTATTTTGACCAGGATGGACAGCGAACTGTCAGGAACAATACATTTGATGAAGTCCGTAATTTCTATACTGGCGATAGTAAAGTGCCGTGCAGGATGGAATATTATAAGGACAATGAACCTGTAATGCGTTCGGAAGGCTTTGCGGCCATTGAACGGGAATATGATGAAGCCGGAAATGTAATTTTAGAGAAGTATTATGACACGGATTTCAATCCTACAAAGCGAAATGGCTATGAGATGATCCGTCGGGAGTATAACGGAGAGAAGCGGGTTGTCAAAGAAGCGTACTTTACTAATGCCGGTGAGCCGATGGTAAACAACAGGCAAGTGTATATGACGACCTTTGAGTATAACGAACAAGGAAAGGTCGTTCGAGAGGCATATTTTGATACGGATGGACAGCCTATGGCAAACAGTAACGGTTATATAAAGATAGAGCGTACGTATAACGAGGAAGGAAAGAAGATTACCGAAACAAGTTATACAGCGGAGAGCCTGGAATAAACCTGATAGGTTATATAATATGAATTATTGGGGAGAACTATGAGTACATTACAGTGTGAAGAACGGTTCCATGAAATCTACGGCCGGGACGCGGAGGGAGTCTCTTTCTCTCCGTATCGGATCTGTCCTATAGGGGCTCACAGTGATCATAACCTGGGGAAGATCACGGGCCTTGCGATTGATAAAGGTATTCATATTGCCTTTGGATCCAAGCATAACGGTGTTATTGAGATGGCATCCCTGCAGTTCCCAAAGCGTGCCCAGTGGCATATCAAGGAAGTTGGGGAGAAGACAGGAGACTGGGCGGATTACCTGCGTGGTGCTACCTGGGCACTGTCCAAAGAGCATGTGCTTTCTGTGGGCCTGTGCGGAGTGATTGAAGGGAGTCTGCCGATCGGCGGGCTTTCTTCTTCCGCTGCTGTGATTCTGGCTTTCCTGGATGCACTGGCTAAAGTAAACCGGATTAAGTTGGCTCCCCAGGAATTAATTGATATTGCTTTTGACGCAGAGAAGAATTATGTTGGGGTGAATGTAGGAACCCTGGACCAGAGCTGCGAAGTATTGTCCAAGGCAAATCATCTGCTGTATCTGGACTGTAAGGATAACCGGTATGAACTGATCCCGGAAGCGCCTGATATGAAACCGTATAGTATTGCGATTTTCTTCTCCGGCCTGGAGCATTCCCTGGCTGGATCAAAGTATAATATGCGGGTGGATGAACTGAGGGCTGGAGTATATGCTTTACAGGCTTTTTCCGGATATGACTACGGTAAGTTCAACCAGGCGAATGCCAGAGATGTTTCTTTCTCTGTATATCAGGCATATAAAGATAAACTGCCTGTACAGTGGGCAAAACGCTGCGAACACTGGTATACTGAATTCCAGAGAGTGGAAGCCGGAGCAGAAGCCTGGCGGAGAGGAGACCTGGAAGAATACGGACGGCTGAGCTTTGAGAGCGGCTGGTCTTCGATTCATAACTGGGAATCAGGAGCACCGGAACAGATCAGGTTATATGAAATCATGAGGGAAACGGACGGCATCTACGGCGGCCGTTTCTCCGGAGCAGGATTCAAAGGTTGCTGTATGGCGCTGGTGAATCCGGATAAGGTAGACAGTATCCGGGAGGAAGTGGAACGGAAATACCTCATCTCTTTCCCGGAAATGAAGGGGAAATACAGTTTTCATCTGTGCAAGAGTGCGGATGGGATTGGAGTCAGTTTATGAAGTGTGTCATCCTGGCGGCAGGATATGCGACAAGGTTATATCCGTTAACGGAGAACTTTCCGAAACCCCTGCTGGAAGTGCAGGGGAAAACAATCCTGGACTGGTTGCTGGAAGATATCGACAGCGCAGGATGTGTGGATCAGTATATTGTCATCAGCAACCACAAGTTTGCAGAGCACTTTGAAAAATGGGCAAATGGACACAGGCTGCCGATTACGGTGCTGGATGACGGAACAGAAAGCAATGAAACCCGGCTGGGGGCAGTAAGGGATATCCAGTTTGCCATTGAGAAGCAGGGCCTGTCAGATGACTTGCTGGTGATTGCAGGAGATAATCTTTTGGATTTCTCTCTGGTGGATTATCTGGCTTACCAGAAAAGGAAGAACACAACCTGCATCATGCGGTATTATGAACCGGATGTGAATAAGCTGCGGAAAGCAGGCGTAGCAGTTGTGGATGATGAGGACAGGATTCTCTCCATGGAAGAAAAGCCGGCAGAACCGAAGAGCAACTGGTGCACACCGCCGTTCTATATCTATAAGGCAATGGATGTACCGCTGGTAAAGAAAGGCATTGAAAGCGGATGCGGTGTGGATGCGCCGGGCAGTTTCATTGCCTGGCTGGCAACGCAGACGGTGGTGCATGCGTATGAGATGCCGGGGAAGAGATATGATATAGGGAACTTGGAAAGTTATAAGAGGGTACAGGAAACGTATAGGGGGATAGTAAATACATGAAAAAGCTAGATAGTAAAATGTTGATTACAAGCTTTATAAAATATATAATGTATAAAACGTTCAGTACAAACTAAATACAATGTGATATATAACAGTAAAGGAATGTGAAAAAATGTACGAAGAGATCTGTTACAAAAATAATTACATCGCTGAAGTTGTTTGCAGATTGGATTTTGCTAGTCCTATCAATGAATTAAACAATAGTATGCCTAAGGAAATATATAGTGTTGTGAAAAAATATTTCCCTATAGCGGAACCTCAAGATATTATAGGAACTGAATTGAGCATAAATCCTATGATGGGTTCGTCGGTTTTCAATCAAATTACAACAAAACAGTGGGTTTTCCTTTCTAGAGATAGAAAAAATAAATGTACAATAGAACCTAATAGTGTAATATTTTCACTTAGCCATTATGATGTGTTTGAAGAAGCAAGGAAAGCATTCTTGGACATTATATCCATTGTTATGAAGAATAATCAAGAAAACCAAGGTAAAAGATTAGGTCTACGATATATAAATGATATTCAACTTAAAGATCATGACAATTGGATAAACGAAAAGTTTTTTTCTGCTATCTCTGCACACAAAGACGAAAGAACGACGAAACTAATTACAACGCTTGAATACGCTATAGTAGATAAGGACTTAAACGTTAGATTAGTATATGGATATAATAATCCTGACTATCCAGCAGTAATGAGACGAGAAGATTTTGTTATAGATATAGATGCATATTCAACAGGAATTATCTATGTAGATGATTTGGCTCAGCTAATCGATGATATGCATTTTGAAGTGCAACATTGCTTTGAAAAAATGATAACAGACAATTATAGGGATGCAAACAGATGAGTGAAAAAAATTATGATGTAGGAAGTACATCGTCGGATAAAGTAGTATTATCAATAACAGGGGAGTCAATTACTAAACAAAATAATGTGCCAGTTGTTAATAAAGAGGATATTCCTTCAATAAACAAAAATAAGCCCTGGAGACTTATAATAAGGAGAAAAATATCTGATGGCACAGGAGATAACGAAAGTATATCGAGATGAGTCGAAAAGCATAAAGCAGTGTGATATATTTCGCGATATTGAATTTAATGAATATGTTAAAGAAGAAGGGAATATCATAGAGGTATCGAAAATAGTATTCCCTTTGGCTATTGTTTTAACGCAAGCATGTGATTTGCAACAAGACTTTAATGCTCGGAAGAAGACGGAAGAGGAGCAAAAAGGTAATCAGGATAAATATCTAATATCTGTTATTGTTGCTCCTATATATAATTTTGAAGAGTTTAGATTAGGTGAACATTTACAACAACTAGGATTATCTATGGATAATAAAGGACGAAGAGAAAGATCTAAATGTGAAAGCATAATTGGAAACGAAAATAAAAGGTATCATTATTTATGCTTTCCTAAAGATGTTGATTTGGTTGAAAGTGTTATAGATTTTAAACATTACTTTACAGTAACAATTAATTATCTTAATTCGATCAAGCAGGACAAATATGTTTGTTCAATTGATAGCCTTTATAGAGAATTGATTCTCCAACGCTTTTCAAATTTTTTATCAAGAATAGGCTTGCCTGAACCTGAATAAAGCATTCAAATACATTACTTTACATGAACTTAACTCGAGAGAAGAAACATGAGGGTGAACCATGAAAAATAAGATTGACCTGAACAACCAAACTATTCTGATTACCGGTGCGGCTGGCTTTATCGGCGCGGCTTTGACTCAGCGGATCCTGCGGGAATACCATGGGTGCACTGTTGTTGGCCTGGATAATATGAATGATTACTATGATCCGGCACTGAAAGAGTATCGTTGCTTACAGAATAAGACAGCTCAAATGGATGGAAAGTGTGAGTATAAGTTTGTTCGGGGCAGTATTGCAGATAAAGGCTTAGTGGATGATCTATTCCGGAAGTATGATTTTGATGTTGTGGTAAACCTGGCTGCTCAGGCAGGGGTACGGTACAGCATTGATCATCCGGATGTATATATAGAGAGCAATATCATTGGATTCTATAATATTCTGGAAGCATGCCGGCATAGCTATGATAACGGAAATTCAGGAGTACAGCACCTGGTTTATGCTTCCTCTTCCTCCGTGTATGGTGGAAACAAGAAGGTACCGTTTAGCACGGATGATCCGGTGGATCATCCGGTGAGTTTGTATGCGGCAACGAAGAAGAGTAATGAGCTGCTGGCACATAGTTATTCAAAACTGTATAACATCCCCAGCACGGGACTTCGGTTCTTTACGGTGTATGGTCCTGCCGGACGGCCGGACATGTTCTATTTCTCGGCAACCAACAGGCTGATCAAGGGACAGGACATCCAGATCTTCAATTATGGTAACTGTAAGCGGGATTTCACGTATGTAGATGATATCGTGGAGGGAATCCTGCGGGTCATGCAGGGTGCACCGGCGAGAAAGGTTGGGGAGGACGGATTACCGATTCCTCCATATGCGCTGTATAACATCGGCGGTGGGCAGCCGGAGAACCTGCTGGACTATATCCAGACCCTGCAGGAAGAACTGGTACGGGCCGGAGTGCTGCCGGAAGATTATGATTTTGATGCGCATAAGAAGCTGGTGGCGATGCAGCCGGGCGATGTGCCGGTGACATATGCGGATTCTACCGGGCTGGAGAAGGACTACGGGTTTACGCCGAAGATCGGGATCCGGGAAGGGCTCAGGAAGTTTGCGGAGTGGTATAAAGAATACTATATGCTGTAAAGCCCAAGGTAGGGAAATGAGCACAGAATGGGGCATGAATGTAACTGTTTTGAAAGTGCCGCTGCCAAAATTTGTACGTATAAACTGATGGAATAAGGCGTAACCTTATTTTTGAGGGACAGAAATTGCAGCGGAGATGTAACTGTTGGCGAAACATCGGTTATTACAATGTTGCTGAGAACAACAAAAAAACCTTGTAACCGTTGATAAATAAGGCTTGACAAAGATAGTTACCTACTATATTATGAGTATGTTACATAATAGACATATAATATGCTTTTATGTAACGGGTGACGATAACAAGGAGGTAGCACCAAACAGTGCAAACGATTAAGGAGCCGGTAAAGAATATATCTCTGATCTGGCGGCATCAAACTCCTGAAAAGACCGTATATCGTCCCATGAAATACTTGCTGAAGGCTCAGGCGGAAGACGGAACGCTTCTTTACAATGTTGTCACTTCAGAAATGATTCTGCTGGACAGCAATGAAGCTAAAGTTTTTGAAAGCCTTCCGGCCATGTACAGTCCTGAAATGGACGAACTGATTGCCAGACATTATGTTGTAAAGGAGGATTTTGAAGAAAGAAAATCTGTTCAGCAATTGCGAGCTTTGCTGAAGAAACTGAATCCTTCCAAAAGAGTCACTGGTTTTACTATTCTGCCAACGACAGAATGTAATGCACGCTGCTATTATTGCTTTGAGAGTGATTATAAGCGCTGTACAATGACAAAGGAAATAGTATCCGATGTTGTTGATTATATAGCGAAGGTGTGCAAAGGAGAACCGGTAGAGATAAGCTGGTTTGGCGGAGAACCTTTGGTAGGTAAGAAAATCATTTCACAGATTTGTGAGGGATTAAAGCAGAAGGGAATCGCATTTAAGTCATCAATGGTGAGCAATGCTTACCTGTTTGATGAGAATCTTATTAAGACTGCAAAAGAAGAATGGGCTTTGTCTAACGTACAGATAACGTTGGATGGCACAGAAGCGGTCTATAACGAGACGAAAGCATATGTGAATCCCAAGGACAACCCATACAAACGTGTTCTGAAGAATATTGATGACCTGCTTAATGGAGGTATTTCGGTTTCTATACGGCTTAACGTATCGAACAAGAACATCGATGATCTGAAGATCCTGATTGATGAACTGGCTGAAAGATTCAGCGGCAGAAGAGGACTGGGCGTTTATTCACACGCAGTCTACGAAGATGTTGGATTTGATCCGTTGAATTATGATGACAGTGCGCGGGAGCTGGTTGATGAGCAGACTATTGCTATAGACACTAAGCTCAGAGAAAAAGGATTGCTCGGCAGCTTGGCAAAGATGCCATATTTGCGATATATGAACTGCATGGCAGATAATGATTCATGCAGAATCATCTATCCGGATGGAATAATCGGGAAGTGTGAGAACAGATCATCGGAGGATGGCATCGGCGATATATACCATGACATTACGAATGAGAAAATGGATGCTTGGTATAAAACCGCTAATGATATTCCGGATTGTTATGAATGCTGCCTTTATCCTTATTGTATGAACCTTTCGTTCTGTCCTGAGACAGGAAAATGTTCCAGGAATAAGAAAGAATGGAAGACCAACAGATATGCCGGATTAATGCAGAGGACATATTTGAAATATAAAAACAATGGTTCTGATGTGAAAGAAGAGGATCCCACTCTTGCAGAAGAGTGTGAATCATAATTGACAAAGAAGGAGAAGATTTACATGAAGAAGTTTGAAGCCCCCAAGATGATGATCGTGAAACTGCCCCAGGAAGAAGTAATTGCAACAAGTTCACTGTGTGATTCCAAAATGTGCTATGGTTATGATTGCCCTGATTGTTCTGCAATCTGTACTGGCGTTTATAGCTGCGCCGTTTTCAAATGTTCAACTTATTAATTGTTGGAGGAAATGAGTATGAAAAAGTTTCAAACACCTGCCATGATGATTCAGAAACTTGAAAACGAAACTGTCATGAGTACTTCTGGCACTTGCTTTGAGGTCAATGCATGCATTGATTGCTACTGTACAGAGGTTGTATGTGACGATGTGTTTGTATGCGATTCTCAGGTTTGCCCGACTCTTTCGGATTATGATTAATTATATCTGAAACGGAAGTTTTCCTTTTTATATCGTTCTTGCTTATACATTAGCAAGACAAGTTTTTGTGTACCATTGTGCTAGGGTTTGCGACTTTAGCAAAAGAAAAAACTGCCATCAGAACGAATTAATCGTATAAACTGATGAAGAGGTTGAGAAACCTGGTAAATGTAAGCAGTGATACACAATTTTCCGGAAAGGAGGACAGAATTATGGAACGGGAAAAGATCAGTGATCTTGCAACTGAGGATGTAATCGGTGGCTCCATTATCTTCAATGCAGATCTCACTACTTGTGGACGCAAGAATAATCACGAGTATAAAGTTCTTGATTATTCTGCTGTTCACAGCTATATCGTAGAGAATTGCACCAAAATGTCTGAAAAAAACATGATCAATAACATGCTTGCAGCCGGGCTTCTCGAAAAAATGTAAATTTCTATAATAAGGAGATAAATACTATGGAACGTGAAGCAATCAATGATCTGGATCTGGACAAGGTAGTCGGTGGCTCTATCATTTTCAACGCGGATCTTACAACCTGCGGCCGCAAAAACAATCATGAGTATAAAGTGCTGAATTACAGTGCGGTTGACAAGTATATCAAAGAGAACTGCACCAAAATGCCTGAAAAGCAGATGATGAGCAATATGGTTGCTGCCGGACTGCTTGCAAAACTGTAAGACGAGAAAAGATTGAATGATTCGGGTAGATTGTATAATCTACCCGAATATTGTATTATGAATAAAAAAGGGGGATACAATCATGAAGAGTAAGTATACGTTTGAAAAGATGGAACTTGACGGTCAGATTGTTGGCGTGCCTGTAGGAGAAAACGCCGGTGAACTCCACGCTGTGCTTAACCTGAATGAAGAAGCTGCAAGCATTCTTGAATGCCTGAAAGAAGATACTACTGAAGAAGGAATTATCAATAAGCTGCTGTCTGAATATGACAGTACGGAAGCTGAACTCAAGCCGTTGGTGCACACATTTATTGAGCGGCTGCGCCAGGAAGATCTTATTGAAGAATAATTCGATAGTTTCCCGTATGATCATTGCAGGACAGGTGTTGTAGTAATATGGATTTTTCTATTCGCTTGGCAAAAAAGAATATATTGATTCATAGTTATAGTGCGCGTATATATAAGATCTGTGAAGACTATCTGGTTGAAGAAAACGGGAAACCGGACATTGAAATCAGTATAGATGAAGATATGCTCTTAAAAGAAGTTAAGAGAATCAAAGAGCATGATGGCGAGGATGTCAGATTACGAGATGCAGAAGATCTTCTGATTCATAGACTTATTGCAGAAGCGTTGCTGGAATACGATACTATCCTTATGCATGGGGCTGTTGTGTCTGATGGTCACAGGGCATATTTATTTACTGCAAAGAGCGGTACGGGAAAAACTACACATATACAAAAATGGTTGGATAATGTTGAAGGTTCTTTTGTTGTTAATGGCGATAAACCGCTGATTATCCTGAATGAAGATGGAGCATTCGCGTGCGGGACGCCTTGGTGCGGAAAAGAACACCTGGGAACGAATATTGTTACTCCTCTACACAGTATTGTATTGATGGAGAGAAGCGTTGAAAACCATATTGAAGAAACATCTTTTAGTTCAGTGTTTCACCTCGTGCTCCAACAAACACACCAACCTGCTGACGCGGATAAAATGCGAAAGACACTGGCCCTCTTAATGAAATTAAAAGAAAGTGTGCATTTTTACAGGTTCTTCTTCGACAATTACAAAGATGACTGCTTCAAAGTTGCATATGATGCGCTGACTAAATAATATCGAGGATTACACATTGTGGTAAGTACGGAACAAAATGCATCAAACCTTTATACTTTTGAAAGATTGCTTGATGAGCAGGGGTATATAATCTATACAAATATGGGTTTCAGTATGATGCCGCTTCTGAGACAGAAGCGGGATATTATTGAAATACGGAAAAAGGAACCTGGCCGCTGCAAGAGATTTGATGTTGTGCTGTACAAAAGAGGAAAGAAGTACATCCTGCACAGGATTCTCAAAGTGCTTCCGGATGGGTATCTGATAGCCGGCGATCACCTCAGAGTGGTGGAAAGAGATATCAAGGATAAAGATATCCTTGGTGTGATGACGCGGATCAACCGTAACGGAAAGGAAATTACGCCGGATAACAAGTGGTATAAACTGTATGTGAATTTATGGTGCAGGCCGTATCATATAAGAATGGGGTATCTGCATATAGAAATGTTCATCAGAAGATGCATTGGATTTGTGAAAAGACGGGTGTTCGGGTAACGGAACGGGTCAAAAGTCATAAATGTTATCTGACATTATACCTGGAAAAGAATAAATAACCGGCGAGCGGTTTGCTTGTCCTTGAGGGAAGGAAGCTTCCAAGTGGGACAGCAAACCGCTCGCTTTGTTTTATAAGCCTTTCAGCGTTTATGTTTACAAATAAAAGTACAACAATGTTACACACAAAAAGTGACATATTGATTACGTAACCAAAATGATTGTATAAGCATCAAATGATCAATGATCTTTATATGGAAAATATTGTATGTAAACCAGCATACATGTTGATATGACTGTATTTTGGCCGTGAAAACGTTTGAAAAGAACCAAAATATACATATGTTACATAGTTACGCGTTTTGGAATAAAAAAAGTTACACAGACGGATTGAAAGTGGCTTATATCGCCCTTAAAATATATATTGTGAAATCGTATTGTTTACTGAATGTCGCCGAGAGCGAGACGCAGATAAAGAGACAACAGATTTAAGGGGGATAACATAATGAAGTTTGCAAAGCCTTGGTTGGAGATCCTGAAACTTGAAGCTACAGATATCATTGCGACCAGTTGCGGAGTATACTTTGCTGATTCTGCTTCTGCGGCCAGCTCTCAATGTACTGGGTATGCTGTGCAGGGGAACGGCAATTTTACCTGTAATTCATTCATGGGCTATGGCAATGGGAATAAGCCGAAGAACAAAACGGTAGTAACAATTGATGGCGGTGCCGGCGGAAAATATGAGTATCAGGCCCAGGGCAACCATTGGGTGCCGGTGTGATCAAATTGTATTGAACTGGAAAAGGTTTTATCATGCGCCTTCTCGAATATAACAGAAGGCGCATTTTCATATACAGAAGAACATAAAGAGGATGTTGTATGAGATTTGGTACGATAGACTCTCTGAAAGAACGAAAGAAGAATGGAACCTTCAGGGAAATCTTCACTGACTGGAAGTGGATTTTTTCCTATACTAAAAGGTTTAAAGGCTCCATTATACTTTATACAATCCTGGGACTCCTGAGCAGTACTCTGGGGCTGGTTTCATCCATTGCGGGAAAATTTCTTGTTGATGTTGTGATCGGCCATAAGGTGGATCAGCTGTGGCTGGCTGCGGTTGTAATTGCCGGCAGTGCCTTGCTCACGTTGGCTGTCGGGAATATCAGCGGACATATCAAGCAGAAGCTTGATGTAGATATGACGCACGCAATCCGTTCAGATGTTTTTGACAGCATTATGGAAGCTGACTGGGAATCCCTGAACAGCTTTTCCAATGGGGATGTACTGCATAGGTTCCATGGGGATATCTCTACTATATCAAGCAATGCGGTGGATTGGCTGCCGTCAATGATCATTACAGCATACAGCTTCATAGCAACTTTTGTGGTGATCTGGCATTACAGCCCGGTCATGAGCCTGATTGCTCTTTCCAGTGCCCCTGTGCTTATGCTGATGAGCCGTTACCTGGTGGAAAAACAGAAAAACCATCGTAAAGAAATGGCACAGATGACTAGTTCAATGTATGCTTTTGAAACAGAAGCATTGTATAACCTGGATACTGTAAAGAGCTTTGGCATCAAAGGCATGTTTAAAGCACAGCTGAAAGACTTGCAGGCACAATACAGACATATCACAATGGCCTGGCACATGTTCCAGATCAAAACAAATGTATTTATGACAATTGTAAGCCTGCTGGTGGAATACGCGGCTTACGGCTATGCGCTTTTCCTTTTGTGGGGCGGACAGATTACATACGGTACGATGACGCTGTTTCTCCAGCAGCGAAGCAACCTTTCAGGCAATTTTCACAGCCTGGTCGGAACAGTGCCCGGGTTTATCAATGGCAGTGTAGCTGCTCACAGGCTTCAGGAATTATTGAAATTGCCCAGGGAGAAGCATGGAGAAACGGATATACCGGAAGAATATTTCCAGGGCAAACTGACCGTGAAAATGAACCTGGTGGATTTTGCGTACAACAACGGAGAAAAAGTCATTGAGCGGTCTGATTTCATCGCTGAACCGGGAAAGATTACAGCTCTGGTCGGTCCCAGCGGAGAAGGGAAGACTACGGTACTGAGGTTGCTGCTGGGGATTGTTCAACCTGAAGAAGGCAACTGTGTTTTTGAATCTGAAAATGGGAACACGCTGAACCTGAGTGCTGACAGCCGTGTCCTGATTTCATATGTGCCGCAGGGAAACAGCCTGATGAGCGGAACCATTGCTCAGAATATGCGGCTGGCCAGGAAAGAAGCGACAGAGGAAGAGATTATAGCGGCGCTGAAGATGGCCTGCGCCTGGGAGTTTGTAGAGAAACTGGAAAAGGGAATCTACAGCGAGATTCAGGAAAAGGGAAAAGGCCTGTCTGAAGGACAGGCACAGCGTATTGCGATTGCTCGGGCATTGCTGCGTGATGCACCGGTCATGCTGATGGATGAGGCGACAAGCGCCCTGGATGTGGAAACGGAAAGGAATGTACTGAAGAATATCCTGCAAAAGTCTCCGGAAAAGACATTTATTATTACCACACACAGGCCGACAGTGCTGAGTATGTGTGATAAGGTGTACAGGGTCGTAGATCGGAAGATCACGGAATTGGGGCAGGAAGAAGTGGAGACGATTGTGAGGAACTTCTGAGATGGAAGTTCCTCTATGATTTTTGTTGTGATATGGTTTTATAGACGGAATGTAAGCCGGATCTTGTAATCTGGTTTGTTTTTGTTTTGAATTAATATTGAAAAAATGAAAAAGGCTTATATGTGTAGAAGGTGAAAAGTATGCAAATAGCTAAGTATATATTATTATACAAATAGTTTGATTCGAAAATGGGGTATAGACTAATGGATAATAAGGTTACAATTAAATCTATACATATAAGGAATTATATATGGGGTCCTCATAACAATAGAAAGTCTAATATTGTAAAACTGGTTGCAACAGCTTCTGCTATAGATAAGAAAGAATACATAGATGGATTTAGAAATCCTATTATTGAGTTAGAAAAAAGATTCTTGTAGATTTACGAGATTTACAAAATGAAATAAAGACGAAAGAAGATAGAGGGGAAAATGATAAAGCCTAAATTTGAATTTCAATGTATAAGAGAATCGGACAAGATATACTTCATTTTAAAAAATGTATCTCCTTTATCAATTTCAAATATAAAGTTGGAATCATTTATTCTTCAGGATCATGATGGAAAAGAAAACAATATAATACTTTGGAATAATTCATTTCCCACCTCAATAGGAACCCAAGAAACGGTAAAATTCGATTATGAACATTCATTTTTAAAACAAAGGCCTATTGGTGCCAGAGAATTCATTTGTGTTTTTTCAATGGAAGATGAATACGACAATGTATTCAAATGTGTAGCAAAGAAAGATGTGAGTAATTGTAAAGTAGATGGTGCTCTAGGAAGATGGGAAACAATTGTAAGTGTTGAAGAAGAAAATGAAAACGAGAAAGATGAGGATGAAGAAAAGATGAAGACAAAAATCTTTATTTCACATCGTAGCTGGGATAAAGAGTACGCAGAAGCAATAGTCGATTTCATGGAAAATTTGGGAGTGGAATCTGAATCAATAGTATGTACGTCTGTGGCGGATCATATTATACCGAATGGAAGAAAAATATATGATTGGTTGAGAGAACAATTTTTAGAATATAAACTTCATATGGTTTTTCTACTTTCTGATAATTACTATAAAAGTCCTGATTGTTTGAACGAAATGGGTGCGGCATGGGTGACTAAAGCTGATTCTGATGTTGTACTATTACCAGGATTTAACCCTGATAAAATTGAAGGTTGCATAGGAAAGGATACAATGGCTATCTATTTTGATGGACCCAATGACATATTATTAGACAGGATAAAGCAATTAAGAGATAAAGTATGTCTTGAATTTGGTTTGAATAAACCTGGCGATAGAAGATGGGAGAACATCAGAGGAGATTTGATTGCAAAAATAAAAAGTAGAGAGTCAAAAACAGAATCGGAGGATGATATACGACAACCGATCTTTGATGTAAAAATAACGGATGTGAATCATTCACTTCCGAATATGGTTGAAGTGATAGATCTTTGGGGGCGGCAACATGGAGCCAATTCCAAACATAAAAATGTGCAAATGCAGATTATCTTGTGTAATGATGTAACAATCCGAAATCTTAAAGTATTCGGTCAATTTGTAGATACAGTAGCTAAAAAAGACAAACCATATCCTTTTGCAATATGCTATCTTGAGTCACCTGATGCGCGTAATCGTAAACATGTGTGGGTATTATCCAGAGAAAACTATCCAGCAGGTGAAGATGGTTATCCAAAGATTGTGACAATTGAGTATTGTATCGATAATACACAATATAAACAAACCTTTGGAATAAACAATGACCATGTTTATATGCCTATACAAACAGAAGTGGTTGAGGAAAAGAAGCTTGAAAAGATTATAAGCTTGAAAAATAAAATGAAGGAGGATTTCTATAGACCTATATCGGAATTAAAGCAATACACAACTGCGCAATTGTGGGCAGATCCAAGCAAAAAGTTGGTACGAAGCAAAACAATAATTATGGCTACTGATTGCCAAGATCCAAAATGGAATACAGATGGAAAATATGGCGAGTATGAAATGCTAGATTTCTGTGATGCAGGATTGCTCTTATGGGATTATACATCCGCAGGTGTAGAAGTAACGTATTATCAAGGTGATGAGTTGATGACGACAAAAGCTCATAGACTTTGGTGCTTGTTGTTTGAAGATGTTGTAGCGTACGATATGAAGGGTAATGAGAGTTATAACGAGCCGATCATTTATGTGGAGAATAGACCCGGGAAAAAACAATTTAGAAAAGATTATTATTGGGATGACGAGACACATAACTATATAGATAATGGAATGATTGTAGAAGTTAAAGAAATTCAACTTCATATCGAAAGATAAATGATGAAATTTGAGAAATGTAACATAGTATAGAATATCGTAAAGGAGACTTGAACAAGTCTCCTTTTATATGGCACTCAATGTGTATCTATGATATAATACAATAAGTCATTTAATCGAAATAATATGTTCTGATTCAGGAGCAGTATGGAAAGTAATCTGCAGAGAGTTAAGGCTGTATTCAGCAGTCCGGCTTATAAGGCGATCAACCGGTGGACTAAGCCGTTCCACGGGGCTATTTTGGCTGTCTCTTTGCTGGGGATTTCCGGGACTGTATTGTCCTTGTGGTTGACATTGGTGACAAAGAGCCTGATTGACGGTGCGACAAGTCATGACAGCAGCCTGCTCTGGAAATATGGTTTGCTGCTTGTGCTCATTATTGCGGCAGAGCGTGGAATCTCTGTACTGACTTCTTGGTTGCGAACCAGGACATCTGCACGGATGCAGCTGGAAATGCAGCGCCAGGTGACGACTTCGCTCATGAGCAAAGAATATCCGGCATTGAAGCCCTTCCATAGCGGGGAATTGGTAAGCCGTGTGTTTTCAGATGTTAACGTGGTTAAAGAAGGCGTGTTGAATCTGTTGCCTTCTGTTCTGCGGCTGATTGTTTCCTTTGTTGGTGCGGCTGGTATCCTGATCACCATGGACTGGCGGTTTGTGCCGGTGATCATCATTGTCGGGATTCTGGGTGTGGTGGTAACAGCTCTCTTTAAAAACCCGATGAAACGCCGGCATAAGCGAATGCAGGACGCACAGGCAAAGCTGCATGCATCTACGCAGGAGACATTGGAGAATGTGCGGCTTATCAAAGCTTCTGTTTCGGAAGAGCGGGCACTGGATACGATGGATGAGCATCGGGAACATCTGGCCAAGGAGCAGATCCGGAACGGAAAGCTTTCCATTGCCATGAACAATGGCCTGGGCAGTTTGTTTGATATCAGCTGGCTGGTGTGTAACCTGTGGGGCTGTGTGAAGATCTACCAGGGCACATTTACCTATGGCGGACTGGCTGCCCTGATTCAGCTCGTGGGACGGATCCAGGGACCGATTGCCAGTGCTGTGAGCCTGATCAGCCAGATGTATGGCGTAGTGGCATCAGCGGAGCGGCTGCAGGAAGTCATCGGATTACCGGATGAGGATCCCGGAACACCCCTCAAGGCTTTTGATGAAATCCGCCTGGAGAATGTTGGGTTCCAGTATGAGGAAAGTCCGGAAGATGTGCTGAAGGACGTTAACGCAGTCATTAAGCGGGGAGACTTTGTAGCCCTGACGGGCATATCCGGAGGCGGCAAGACGAGCCTGTTCCAGCTGTTGCTGGGCATTTATCGTCCGAATACAGGAAAAGTTAGCTTTGTGAACAGAGGAGAAACGGTTGCTGCAAGCAAAGGAACAAGGGGACTCTTCGCCTATGTGCCCCAGGGCAATATGCTGATGAGCGGCACCCTGAAAGAAAACATTACCATGTTTACCGATTCGGCAGATGCGGAAGCAATCCATGCGGCAGTACACGCAGCCTGCCTGGAGGAGCTGGTGGATAAAATCGGCATGGAAGCGCGGCTGGGTGAGCGGGGCATCGGCCTGTCTGAAGGTCAGGCGCAGCGGCTGGCCATTGCCAGGGCCCTGCTTAGCAATGCGCCTATATTGCTTCTGGATGAAGCTACCAGTGCTTTGGATGAGGAAACGGAAGCTAATGTTCTGAAAAATATCTCTATGATGCATGATAAAACAGTCATTATTGTGACGCACAGAAGAGCGGCACTTGATATTTGTGACAGGTTCTTCAGGCTGGAAGATGGAAGGCTGATTGAGGACAAGAAATAAATTCAGAATTACTTATAGTTAGGCGAATGGGGTTTTTATGGTCAGGTGGCATATTGGAGTAGGAAGAGGATGCTTTCTGGCCTGAAGCTTATAAACTGGAGTAAGGTTTTATATGCGAGATATCATCATCGGGGATATACACGGGTGTAATAAAGAGCTTTGTGCCCTGCTGGATAAAGTGAAACCGGGAAAAGAAGACCGGATCATCCTGCTGGGGGACCTGTTTGACCGGGGACCGGAAAGCTGGGAAGTGTTTTATACCATTAAGAATCTGGCAAGGGAATATGCTGAACGTTTTGTTTTGCTACGGGGAAACCATGAGGATTACCTGCTGCGGGAGAAACTGACGCTGATGCAGCGTAGAATCTGGGATAAGGTGGGAAAGGGAACCACGGTTGCTTCCTTTTTGGCGCATGGGGAAAAGATGGAAGACGCAGCACCCTGGATCCGGGAACACTGCCGGATGTACTATAAAGGAGAAAGGTTCCAGTGCGTGCATGCGGGCTTGCTGGTGGATCCCATTGAAGTGAATGATACAGAGACCATGATCCATGATCATGGGATTGTACTTAGGAACTGCTATAAAGGCCCTCTGACCGTTGTGGGACATATTGCACTGAGTGATCCGATCTGGTTCAAGGGAGATGAGGAAACAACTGAAATCCTTCCGTACGGCGTATGGATGGAACTGCCGGAAAAGGGAACCATCTGTATTGATACCGGAGCCGGAAAAGGCGGAAGGCTGACGGCAATGGTGATTGAAGACGAGAAGTATATGCTGGTTCGCGTTTGATTGCATGAAGGACTGATTCCCCAGGAGATACAATGAAATGGATAATGGATCCGACCAAAGATTGGCCGGATCTTTTTCTTTGATGATGGGAGAGAATAATTACATAAGGGATACGTAACTATATGGGTGCTGAGAACAACAAAAGGAGAGCGTAGTAACAGAAACGATATGATGTATGTAATGCATAGTACATATGGGGATATGTGGTTTGCCTGAAGAAAGGGTATGGGATCCATGTGTTCAGTGGAAGAAGTCAGACAGGCGTTATATAGTTACGTGTTAGGGAAACAAATCGGAATTGCAGATGGATTGAACGTGGGTAATCCGCAAAGTAAAATAAATACAGGTATAGGTCTTGTTTCCAAAGGATGTTTGTACAGTATATTGTCAACCCAACGTGATATGGAGAATATCGCTATGAAGTACAGTATGCTAAGTTCGCAGTATAAGTTGCGGGGATGGGCCGATGATCCATACACACTGGTCCATGACGGTGAAATGATGAAGCTGAGCAAGGATGAATTTGACACCTTGCTTCTTTGTGATGGCATAACAGATATAGAGAAGCTCCAGGATCAGAAAACGATTGATACCCTTCTATTATTCAGGAAGAAGGGAATTGTCTGTTTCAGTCAGATTCCGGAAGAGATAGACCGGGAACAAAGGTATTTTCTGTATGACAATCCATATATCTGCGATGTGAGCTGGACGATTACCGGACGGTGCAACTTCCGGTGCAGGCATTGTGAGCTGAATACACCGGACGCGGCCATGAATGAGATGACCCATGAAGAAGCAGTCCGGGTGATTGACCGGATGGCAGAATGCGGTGCCCAGCGCCTGCATCTGGCCGGAGGAGAACCGTTCGTCCGGGAGGACTTCTGGAGCCTTGTTGATTATGCATTGGAAAAAGGCATAAAGATTGAGAAGATCCATACCAACGGCTGGATGCTGACAGAGAGTGTACTGGACAAGTTTGAACGCCGTGGGATAAAACCGGAGTTCTGTGTCAGTTTCGACGGCGTTGACCGGCATGACTGGATACGAGGCATCAAAGGAGCAGAGCAGGCGGCACTGAACGCCTTGAAACGCTGCTATATCCGGGGATTCCGGACAAGCGTGGAAATGAACCTGCATCGCGGCAATGTGGATGTGCTCCGGGAAACGGTGGATGTGCTGGCGGATGCGGGCGTGGGAAAGATCCTCTGCAGGGAAATCAAAGACAATGATATGTGGAAGCGCTATGCAGCAGGGAATGAAATGACCGCAGAGGAATACCTGGAAGCAGTCCTTCGGTATATCCCGGCGTATTATGCTGATGGAATGCGGATTGATATCCGGTTTGATGGCATTGTGGAAATGTATAAGGGATCTGGGGAATACAGCGTTATAGATGGGAATGATGAGGGCGGTGGATGTGCGGAGCGGCATATAGGCCGGGATGGGGAGATTGTGCTTCAGAAACGCACTGTGTATAACACGGAGAAGATGTGGAATGAAAAAGAACTGCAGAAGGTAAGGAATGCGTGTGCAGAGGCAAAGAAAAGATTCACGACGCATAGCGCATGATGATAATTCATAATTGTAGGAGATAGACAAGCCGGATCGTAAGATTCGGCTTTTTATTTATTAGGTGCTGTGTAAACCGGACAACAATGTTTTGGAAGAATGGTGACATATTGATTACGTAACCGGATTGCGGCTCAAATGGCCAAATGGTACTTCGTCACAAACTTGTTTGGACTTTTCAGGACAGGCTGAAGAGCTTGAAAATGAAAGAATTGAGGTTGCAAACGTTTGAATTCTGTAAAAATATGGTGTTTTCTTGTTGAATGTTACATGGTTACGTGATTTTGAGAGAAAAAAGTTACACAGATGGATTGAATGAGGGAAAACCTGCCAATATAATAATGGTACCCTGTTTACCACCCAGACCCGTCCTTTCAGGACAGATACGGAGGGATTACCATTACTCAGGCAATTGTTGAAAAAGATCTCAGTTTTCTGATGACGGCATACCGGCAGAATGTTCTGCAGAAGCAGATGTTCGTGATCGAGATCGCCGGAGTGCCGATTGGGATTATCAGCAGGTTTGAATCCACCAAAGAGTTTTTCCTGGATTATCTGTCGGATCAGTTGCCCATGACGATTGTATCGGTTTCAGATGAGGAAATGATGATGGAAGACGAAGAGATTTCCGAACGCACCGAGCAGATGGTAATCAACAGCAAGATTGCTGCCGCACTGGTAAATTATAACGCTTTCCTGACAAGGACAGCGGTGATCAGCGTGGATGGGCAGGGTGTGGGCTTTGCAACCGCAAACGGCGTTGGAAAGACCACCCGGGCGCTGCTGTGGAAGAAAGCAATGGGAGACAGGGTAAAGGTCATCAACGGAGCCAAGCCTGTCATCCGGCTTAAGGAAGACGGAGTATATGCCTGCGGAACACCCTGGAGGGGCCTGGAAAAACTGGGTGTCAAAGAAAGCGTCCCGTTGAAAGCCATGTGCTTTATTGAGCGCGGAGAAGAGGTTTCCCTGGAAAGGATGACGCAGGACGAAGCCGCACTGAGACTGATGCAGCAGGTGATTATTCCCAGGGGAAACAGGGAAATGAGCATGCTGATTTCCCTGCTGGAAAAGTTTGTACAGACGGTGCCGTTCTATGTGTATATCGGCAACCTGGAGAAGGAAAAGCCGGAAATGCTGTGGGAACAGATCAGAACTAATGCATAATTCATAATTCAGAATACATAATTAGCGATAAGGAAACAAGCCGGACCGATGGTCTGGCTTGTTGTTTTGCATATAAAAAAAAAGTTTACTTAATTACAATACAATATAAAATTGAAAAGGCATATATGGAAAATGCGATAAAATATACAAAATGTATTTAAAAAACCGTAAATATGTGATATTATGCTAAAGAGGTGATATAAAAATGAAAACAACACCATATTTACTGCAATTACGAATCCAAGGAATCAAAAATATAAAAGAGCCTATACAATTGGATTTTTATCAAAAAACTGTTGATAAGAATTTTGACCCCTCTAAATATAAAGTGAAAGCCATATTTGGCGAAAATGGTTCGGGGAAAACTGCTATCATTTTATCTGTTTTTATTTTGCAAAATATCCTTTTAAACAAGAGTTATTTACTTGATAAAGATAGCCAAACGAGACTGGTTGAAAGTATAAATAAGCATACCAAATCGAGTTTCATTGAATGTGAATATGTTATAAACACAGGAGAAGAGATTGACATCTTTAGCTATCGTGTGGATTTTTCCATTAGAGATGATAATAGAGTGCATATAGATGGAGAACTTTTCCAAACAAAATCAAACAATTCACGTAATAAATACAAAAAAGTTTTTGAAACAAAACAAGGCGAATTGATTTACTATGGAAATAAAGATAATTTCACAGTATTGCAACATAAAACACAAAATCTTTTAGAGCAACAGTCTTTTTTGACTTGTGTTATAAATAATGAAAATTATGAAATCTTTAAAAGAGACAAAATGCTTATACCCTTATGCTTGCTTGTTGTTTTCGGTTCATCTATTATGACATATCTTGATGAAACAGATAGGCATTTCAATTATTATTTAAAACAAAGAATTGAAGATTTTTGCGCGGGAGAGACTTCAAACGAAAATATAAAAGGTTTTTTTGATAATAATAACCATATACTTAATAGCTTTTCTGATGAATTATATGTTCCCAAAGACAAATATGATAATTTTGAAAAACGGATAAGTAAGAAATGCGAATTTTTGAAAATCTTTAAGCCAGATTTACAAGATATAAAGATAGAGAAAAAAGAATATGCAGATCATTATCGTTGTGTGTTAAAAATGGTCTATCCTTTATATACTATTGATAAAGAGTTTGAAAGCCGAGGGATCAAAAAGCTTATAGAATTATATGACTGTTTTGATGCTGCTAGTTACGGTTTCATATCATTTATAGATGAATTAGATTCAAATATAAATGATGTATATCTTGGGAAATTGATAGAGTATTTCGTATATTATGGTGAAGGACAACTGTGTTTTACTTCACATAATCTATCACCAATGAGGACACTGAATGAAGAGAAATCTTCTATATCATTTTTGTCAAATATAAACACTATTCATACATGGACAAGAAAAGGAAATGAAAACCCTGAGAATGCATATAAAAAAGGATTTATAGAGGATTCACCATTTAATGTTGATCCGTCAGACTTCCTTGGTGTTCTTGGAGGTTCTGATGAGTAAGCAAGTCATTTTGTGTATGGAAACGAATAAACAAAAACGCACGGATTATGTGTATATACAATGTGTGCTTAATCATTATTTTGAGAAAGATCAAAATATAGTACAAACACCTGTATTTATGGGAACTAAATCTAGGTATAATCATCAAAAAGTAATAAAAGAAATTGAAACAAATATAAAAGCATTTCATGGATCGTCTCATGTAATATACTTTATCGATATGGATCATATTGCTTCATCGCCTGAAGATGTTAAACTTCTAGATGATATTATCAAATATTGTGAACAGAAAAAATATGATCTTGTTTTGTTTAACAATGATATTGAAGATGTATTTTGGGGAGAATCTGTGAAAGATGGCGAAAAAGTTCAAAAAGCAACTATGTTCAGAAGTAATAAAAGGATTAATGAGGTTTCGACTTCATCACTATGTGCTTCAAATCCTTCACGTCATAAGAGTAATATACTAAATATTCTAAAAAAATACTGGACAAGAAAAGATGGAGATACATAAGAAATAACTTTGAATTGCAGATGGATAGTAATTGGATAGTTCCATGACACTAGCAAAACAGTATGTTTCCGTGATATCATTAAGGTAAGAAAGACTGGAAGTTCGAAAGAGCTTCCTTTTTTTCATGCCTAAACACAATCAAAAACAACACAACAGGAGGGAAACAGTATGACTTACTATGATTTCATCAACTTTATCGAGAGCAAGGTGACCTTTCCGTTTTCTTTGAGCCTGAAGAACAGAAAACAATTTGGATTCTATTACTACAAGTATTCTATGGATTTCATTAAGGAATGTATAGATGCAGGAGTTAAAACCTATTTCCGGTATGACGCAAATGGTTTGCCGACTCAGGAATCAGTGAATGAGTTCCTGCACAAGATTGGCGGTATATTACATAAAAGGACTACGACGCCTGTACATCAGTCTATCAATTATATTCAGGCTATAGGACAGAGAAAGTATCGGGACTGGAATAAGGAGACAGCGAAACGGATGCTGGAGGGTTATATTGATACATTGTCGCTTTATAAGTGCTGGAATAAGGAAAAGATCAATAAGGAATTGAGAGAAAATGTGGTAAAGATTACTAGAGAGGCCAGAGATTGGGATGAATGGATAGATAAAATATATGAGTTAAACCTGGAGGCGGCGAGAGATGATTGGAGGAGAATACAGCCGCCTATGGCAGTTAATGAATACTGAAAACGAAGTGGCCATAGGGTCAAAGATAGGAGGTATGAGGTAGGAAGTAGGAGGTATGATGCCGCCTATGGCGGCTAATGAATACTGAAAACTTAAGACTTAAAACTTAAAAATGATATGTCTTACGGAGGAAGTTTTGATCAGTCAGGAAGAAGGAATTATGAGGGAGAAGGGAGAAGGTAGGATGTAGGAACTACAATAGAAAAGGAGACAGAGATATGAATTTCTATAAGGTTGATGGAAAGATCGTTATATCAGATATACCGGTTGGTGAGAATGTTACGCCCAACACAACGGACGGAGCCTATGAAAAGCATGTGCCGGTGATCGAACAGCTTGGGGATCATGTTACAGTGAAGGTTGGATCAGTTGAGCATCCTATGCTGGATGTGCATTATATCGAATGGATTGTCCTGGAGACAGCAACAGGGTATCAGAAGCATGACCTGAAGCCGGGAGATAAGCCTGAGGCGCACTTTGCTGTGACTGAGCCGGTTGTGGCAGCATATGAGTACTGCAATCTGCATGGGCTGTGGGTGGCAAAAGCATAAAGCGGATTTTGTGAGATGATAACATTGAGGATGTAAAGATGGCTGCGAAAGCAGCCTTCTTTTTTGTGCGACACCAGGGGACAGTTCTGACTATCCACGTAAGTGGACAGTAGCAGAACCGTCCCCTGTGTCCGCTTGGTGGATTATGCAAGATTTGTACTGTGAAAAGCGGATAAATGGCTGGAAAGGGATGGAAGGATATAGTATAATAATCAAAAACCTTCGCAGTATATCGGAAGGGGCGGAACTTACGTGATAAAGGACAGGCATAAGATCAAAGGCGGCATCGAGAGAAAGGTGCTTGCCCTTGTTTTGGTGACTATCTTGCTGAGTCTGCTGGCATATGGCGGGCTGACGATGTACCAGAGCGGGATGCTCTCGCAGCTGGCGGCGGAAACAAGCCAGAAGCAGCAGGATACCATCACGGATACCACCGTGGGGATCATGGACCAGGTGGTGCGGGAGAACATGGAACGATCCTCTGTGCTGGAGGCGCAGATCACGGACGACATGTTCCGCAGCGCGAAGACCCGGGTTATGTTCCTGGCGGACTATGCCACACAGGTGTTTGCCCATCCGGAAAACTATACGCCCCATACCTACGCCCCGCCCAGGCTTAAAAACGAAGGGAAACTGGCCGCCCAGGTGCTGATGGCTGAAGATGTGGATCCGAATGATCCGGAGATCAAAAAGAACCTGGGCCTGGTGGCCAGCATGTCCGAGACGATGCTCTCCCTGTGCTCGGTGACAGATATCGCGAATATCTACCTGGGCATGCCGGACGGGACCTTCTTCTCCGTGAGCCGGAACTCCGGACAGTGGTTCCTGGAAGACGGCAGCATGAAGCCCTATGATCCCCGGACGCGGCACTGGTACCTGCAGGCTGTGGAAGAGGGGAAGATGTGCTTTTCCGACGTGGAGGTGGACGCCACCACAGGGGCAATGAACATTGTCTGCGCCATGCCGGTGTATTATCCGGACGGAAAGCTGGCGGCTGTGGCCGGGGCGGACGTATATCTGGACGATATCCTGAAGAGCCTGGGTGCTTCCGATGTGGAAGGCGGATTCCGGGCAGCGGTGAACCATGACGGTCATGTGCTGTTTACCACATCCAAGGAGCCGGAATTCAAGGCACGCATCAGCGCGGAAGCGGCAGACCTGCGGACAGGTGAGAATGCTGAACTGGGGCAGCTGGTGACAGATGCACTGGAAGAACAGACCGATATCCGGATTGTGAAACTTGGCAGCGGAAACTATTACATGATGGGCGTACCGCTGGAAACGGTGAGCTGGACACTGCTCACCGCATTCAGCGAAGAACGGGCAGAAACGCCTGTGGATATGCTGCAGGAGAAATATACAGAGATCCAGTCAGAGGCTACTTCTACCTACCGCCAGAAGGCGAATAACAGCAAAACCATCGCATTCATCTGTATCGCCGGACTGGCAGCACTGCTGCTGGTGAATACGGTGATCGTCGGCAAACGGATTGTACGGCCGCTGAATAAGATTACCAGGCGGATTACGGAACTGGGAGAAGAGAATCCGGAATTCAAAATGGAGGAAACCTTCCGCACCGGAGACGAGATTGAGGTGCTGGCGGAATCCTTCGCGAAGCTGAGCCATGAAACGGTCCAGTACGTGAGCGAAGTGCGCCGGGTGACCGCGGAGAACGAGCGGATCGGCACGGAACTGAACCTGGCCCGGCGGATCCAGGCGGAAATGCTGCCCAATATCTTCCCGCCGTTCCCGGAGCGGACGGACATGAACATCTTCGCCAGCATGCGGCCGGCAAAAGAAGTGGGAGGAGACTTCTACGATTTCTTCCTGATCGATGACAGCCACCTGGGACTGGTCATGGCGGACGTGAGCGGCAAGGGAGTCCCCGCGGCCCTGTTTATGATGGCCGCCAAGATCCTGGTACAAAACTACACCATGAACGGCGGAAGCCCGGCGGAAGTGCTGCAGAAGGTGAATAACCAGATCTGCCAGAACAACAAGGAACAGATGTTTGTGACGGTCTGGCTGGGCATCGTGGACCTGAAGACAGGCCTGCTGACCGCGGCCAACGCGGGACACGAGTATCCGATCCTGCAGGGTGAAGACGGACGGTATGAAGTGGTGAAGGACAAGCATGGGTTCGTCGTCGGCGGCCTGGAAGGGGTAAAGTATAAGGACTATACCCTGCAGATGAAGCGTGGCATGAAGCTGTTTGTCTATACAGACGGCATTCCGGAAGCGACGAATGAAGCAGGGGAGTTCTACGGAACAGAAAGGCTGCTGGAGACGCTGAATGAGCACCAGGGAGAAGACCCGACAGAGCTTATTCATCATATACACTTGGATCTGAAGGGGTTTGTGGGTAATGCGGCACAGTTTGATGACGTGACGATGATGTGCGTAGCGTTTATAGGGCCGGAAGCAAATAAAAACTAATAAGTAGGAATAAAAGATAGGATTCGGTCATTGACCGAATCCTTCAATATTCATGAATACATATTAGAAATGACTTTCCTTCACAAATTCAGCAAAGCAGGGAAGAGTAAAATACAGATAGCCACGGGCCTGACCATTGACGATACCCTTACGGATTAATCTCATTCTGTAAGGGTTAAACTGATTTGAATCCATATTTAGATGCTGACGTATGTCTGAAATGCTTCCATCTGGGGATTCAGCTATGGCATAAGCGACATCACGATCTATAGCAGAGAGCTCTGCCCATATCTTTTCGTATACATATTCTTCTAAATATTGTTTGAATTCGATGTATATCCTTTTTTCATCATCTTTGTATTTCCAGGAAAAATAACCAAGAACCTGAAAAGCAAAGGAATATCCTTTTGTTAATTTTGCGTATTTTAGTGCCTTTTCATAATCATATTTTAGTACTTGCTGATAGTTCTCTGTCATAGTACCGATATTTAGAGGCTCGAGGGTGATCTTGGGAGCACGATAAAGGAATGTCATGCTTTTTTCGTTTTGTAAACTATGTATATTTTCGTAAAGACCAGTCATCAGTAAGAAAACGGGAAGATTTTTGCGAAGAAGAATCTGGAAAGTACTAGCAAAAATGCGCATATTTGAAGTATTTGATACTTCGTCAATAGTGATCAGGACTTTTTTGTTGTGCTTTTGAATAGCTTCAAGCATCTGGATGAGTGCAGATTCAATATCTGTCAAGGGAGCGCTTCCACTGACTTCGAGGCCAATTCCCAAGAAAGAAAGATTGATCTTCGCTGTTTTGAATATATTTGCTAGATAGTTCATACTATTTAGTTTAGCTGCCAAACTAATAAGCAAATCTCTCTCGGGATTAAGTTCGACAACTATCCAATGATTGTCAGAAGCAATCTCGCGGCTAATTGTGCTCATGAATACAGTTTTGCCACTGCCGCGTACGCCGGTGATTAGGCATATCTGTTGTGATGGCTTTTCTTCCATAAATGATTCAATTAGATCCTTTGACTGAGAAAGGCGTGGAATCATTTCGACTGGCTCTTTGCCAAATGTTAATACATAAGGATTGTTTGGCATGGTTTTCTCCTTTTATTGTCCAAGTGATACAGGATACAATGTCTGTTGCTGATGTTTACTGTTTATAGGTTCTTTTACTGTCGTTTACTGTTTGAAGATACTTTTACTGTCGTTTACTGTTGCATAACAATTTTACTGTCGTTTACTGTTCGCGTCAAGATGAAAATAAAAAGATAATATATTTTGAAACAAATGTAGGGTTGACATGATTGGTATAATAAACTAAAAGTATAAAAGTATAGGATATATTTCGAAATATCGATATGTGAGGAACTGTACAATGCCAGCTGGAATTACGACACAATATGGTTTTTTATTCCAACGGTATATTTTTATCAAAACGGTATTAGATTTCATTGGTATTGATACTTTTTTGTTTATGAAGGTGCAGATGATATTGATGTCATTAATGAAGAACGGATAGTTTCAATAGGAATTTCAAACAATACATATATCCAAGTTAAAAGTGGTAACTCATTTGATGAGATATATCCGTCATTGATAAAAATGGCACAAAGTATAGGAATACAAACCATATTTATTTCCAAACATTTACCAACATATATAAAGCAAGAAGATTTAACTGATATAAGCGGAGGCCTCAATCCATTCCATTTGAGAAGAGGTGATTAAAGAATAACTGGTAGAATATGATTGTCACTGTCATAAAAATGATATAAAATATTCTTTGAAAGATGTTCCGCTGGGAAGGATCCGAATGGATTTTTCCAGACCCGCAGGGAAAAGTATCTGGTATACAATACTTATTCCCGGAAAAGAGCTGCCATCTTTCAAAGCCATTCGTATAAATACATGAACGAAGCAATGGTTACATTGCGGAGTTCGTAGAAACTTACGGATGATGTAAGTAACAGAAAGGAGGAGCAGCTATTTGGAGAAGAAACTGAGAGCTTTGTTTGACTTCCAAAAGTTTGAACAGAATGCAGATCTTCAGAACGTGATCGACAGAGTGCACGCACGCTACAGAAGCAGCCATGCACGGATGCTGGACGATGACGAGGCTGATATGGTGGCAGCGGCGGGCATGCCAGACACAGCCATGAAGAAGCAGAGTCTGTTCGACAAAGAAAAAGATGACAACTCCTGAGTGGGAGAATATATATGATCTGTACTGCGGAAAGGTAATGGGGTATATTGCAGCCCGGGTGCAGCGCCGGGCAGACGCTGAAGACCTTTGCGCAGACGTGTTCGAGAAGGCATTCCGGAAGAGGGACGCCTTTGATGAGAGCAAGGCAAGCATCAGCACCTGGATCTTCACGATCACGCGGAATACGGTGATAGACTATTTCCGGAAGACGCGGCCGACAGAAGAACCGGATGAGAACCTGGCAAGTGATGAAGAGGTGGATGAACATCTGCTGAGCCAGGAAACGCTGAGCGAGCTTGCAACGGCATTGAATAAGCTGCCGGAAGAACTGCAGGATATCATCGTGCTGATGTACTATGACGGTAAGCCGATGACCGAAGTGGCCATGATGATGGGGCTGAGCTACGGAGCGGTGAAGCTGCGGCATCAGAAGGCGCTGGCGCAGCTGAAGCTGATGATGCGGTAAATACAAAAGAGACGATACGATGTATCGTCTCTTTTTCAATGAATACTTAAAACTGAAGACTTAAAACTTAAAAATGGAGGAAAACCCAGCTTCTGATAATGCAGAAGCTGGGTTATTGAACAATTTATATGGCCTACGGCCTTAGTAAGGGATTCCTCCATTTCGGCTTCGCCTTCAGTCGGAATGACACCATCGCTGCGGCGGGGAGATCCTTCGACTCCATTTTATTCCGCTCAGGATGACATGGGGATGTCTGCTGGCAGGAGCGGAAATATGACAGAGGGACAGACCAACTGTCACGTTCCTTTGGAATGATGACAGTTGGTCTGTCCCTGCCGTCACATTACCGCATTACGCGGTGGATTTTGGAGGCTTATCCGCTGCGGCGGGGGAGATCCTTCGACGCGGGCGCAAGCGCCCTTGCTCAGGATGACATGCGGATATCTGCTGGCACATTACCGCATTGCGCGGTGGATTTTGGAGGTTTATCCGCTGCGGCGGGAGAGATTCTTCGACGCGCTTCGCTTGCTCAGAATGACATTTGGAAGCGACGGTGTTCCGGTCAGGAGACACGTGAACAATTATTGCTTAGTTCCTTTATACTCCAGACACAGCATGGTGAGGTCGTCGAACTGTTCGGCGTTGCCGACGAAGGAAGAGACGGCATTCTTTACGGATTCGAGAATGGCGCCGGGATCCTTATCAGTGGCGGTGTTGAGGGCTGCAATCATCCGATCGGTGCCGAACATCTGCTGATTGGCGTCAGTGGCTTCGGGCACACCGTCGGTATAGACAAACAGCTTTGTTCCGGGCTCCAGCTGCAGGGTATACTCCCGGTACCGGACGCCGGGCATACCGCCCAGGACAAACCCGTGCTTGTCCTTCAGAATCTCAAAGGAACCGCCGGCTTTCCGGAGCGCCGGATACTCATGGCCCGCGCTGGCCGCGGTCAGGATGCCGGTGGAAATCTCCAGCACGCCCAGCCAGACCGTGACGAACATCTGCTCAGGGTTCCGATTGCAGATCTCGTTATTCACCTCAGTCAGGATCTTCGCCGGTGACAGCTCGTGCATGGCCACGTGGTGGATCAATGCCGAGGACAACATCATAAACAGGGAAGCGGGGACACCCTTGCCGGATACATCGCCGATGACCAGGCACAGATGATCCTCGTCGATCAGGAAGAAGTCATACAGGTCACCGCCGACCTCCCGGGCAGGAGTCATGGAAGCGTATAGGTCAAACTCATGACGATCCGGGAAAGGCGGGAAGATCTTGGGCAGGAAGTTGGACTGAATCCGTGTGGCCAGAGAAAGCTCCGTGGTAACCCGTTCCTTTTCCAGTTCCAGGGCATGACGCTCCATGGCGGTACGGATATAGTGGGCAATTACCGACGCCAAATACAGCGCGACAATCGCGACCGGCAGCCACAGCACATGCACCACCCATCCGCCGAGCCAGAAGGCCCAGGAACCGATGAGGGACATGATGATGATCGTGACGCACAGGATACCGCCGATGCGGTTGTTCACCCGGAAGAAAAGGAACGCAACCCCGATACAGAAGAGCGCCATGATAATAAACTGGGGATCGTCCGGGGCTTCGGCTTTCAGGTTGCCTTTGAAGAGGCTCTGGATCACGTTGGCCTGGTATTCCACACCGTTCATGCCCTGGCCGCGGTCGGCTGCGGTCACGTACGCGTCCTGCAGGGCGGCAGCATAAGGCCCGATGAGGACAATCTTGTCCTTCCAGACATCGGAAGGGATCTGACCGGTGATCAGGTTATAGAGGGTCAGCTTTTCATCAAAAGCACCGGGTTTCCCGGTGAAAGGCACATAATAATGATTGCCGGCATCAGTCGCGGGCAGGGTAAGGGCTTTGCCCTGCTTTTCCATATAGAGCTTAGCAGTCTGTGCGGCCATGGACAGCACCTGTTCGCCATCCGGCCGGCGGACATACAGCATGGCATGGCGCAGGATGCCGTCCACCTTATCCAGCATGGCATTGATATGCCCCTGGGTGGTGACATCCCGCAGGGCCGGATAGGGTTCGACAAAACTGAGGACGGCGGCCCCGTTCATGGATAGGGCATGACCGTTCTCCCATGTGATATCCGTGCCGTATTCCGCCATGCAGGCAGTGACCACATTGCCAAGTTTCTCCGCAGCCCGGGCCAGCTGGTTATCCGAAGCGGGATCAATCTCTGATTCATAAAGGACGTCGATGGCGGTGACGGCCGGTTTGCTGTCCGGATCCGCTGCCAGTTCTTCCAGGGCCATGGCCATATAGGAACGATAATTGGAAGTGGGACCGAAGGAGCCCAATGCATTCATTGTGCTGTTGTCGATCCCGATGATGACAATGTCTTTGGAAGGAATGCCGTTAGCCTGATACAGGGAATCCTGGGCCAGGCGGTCAAGGTAATGAAGGGCACCGGCATAAATCAGGGAAAGGACAATAAGGGACACCATAAGGGGAATGAGAATAAAACGAACTAACGATTTTTTCATGCCGAAAAACCCTCATAAATCAGGTAGGAGGTAGGAGTAAGAGATGAGGGAACGAAAGGCACTGTCCCTTTCGTTCCCACAATTGTCAGTTACGTTCCCGCAAAGATGCGGATTAGTTCAGAGTCAGGGTACCGCCGATCTGCTGGAACTGAACAAAGCCGCCACCGCCGGAGGGCTCAGCGACAATATCGTAAGTTCCGGGTGATGGGAAGTCATCGCTGTGGTAGATTGAGATGTCAACGGTAAACGAACAGAACAATGTGCTGGAGGAACCGGACGGAGTCAGGTCTACCTGGCCACTTAGTTTCGCAGAGTCAAAATCGTAATCACCGATGGTAATATTCGCAGAGTCTCCGTCATGCTCACCGCCTGCGACCTTGGCGGTGACAGAACTGAAAATACCGTATGCTGAATAAGAAGCAGCATCCTGTGTATGACTGCCGACATATATGTTGATCAGAATCTTACTTATCTTTAGGGTCCCTTCTGCTGTGGTGATGTTGTAATTGCCGGCTTTTGTATTGCTGTTCAGCGTATAGGTGAAAGTGTTAGGCGTGCTTCCGGGATCTGTGATGGTACCGGAAAACTCATAGGTTGCCCCTTCGCCGGGAGCAAACCCGTCGCCGGAAACCGTAACACTGTGCTTGGTTAAGGGACTTGCGTTATAGGTTTTGGAACCGTTGTCACTTGTGATGGTGACATTCCGCTTTTCGATGGAAAGTGTGCCGGGGTTGACGGTGATATCATAGAGATCAGCGCCGGCGGTGATATTGATATCGTTGGAAGCCGTCTGCCCGGCGTCTGTAATAGCGGCACCCTTCAGCGTATACTTCAGGCCGGGCGCACCGTCCACAGTATACTCTGTGCCATCAAAGGTGAAGGGAGAACCGTCATATGTTTTGGATCTGTCACCAGTGTTGATGGTGACTGCTTGTTTTGTAACTTCCAGGGTGCCTTCCGTCTTTGTTATGTTATAGTTGGAGGCATTCGTCCCTTCATTCAGGGTGTAGGTGAAGGTGTTGGCGCTGGAACCGACTTCCGTCTGCTCACCGGTGACGGAATAGGTCGCACCTTCTCCGGACACAAAACCATCGCCGCCGACAGTCACCTCGCTGTTTTTGAGCGGAGATCCATCGTAAACCTTGCTGTCTGACGCGCTTGTGAGGGTGACGTCACGCGGGTTCACCTTCAACGTGCCGAAGACGGTTTTGATGTTGTAATTATTGAGGTCAGTATAGCCAACGGCGTTGACTGTGAAGGCGTTCTCACTGCTGCCGGCATCCTTCCGGGATCCGGTGAAAGCGACAGAGAACCCATCTACATCAAGGAAGCTGCCTTCGGTGATTGTGAATTCTTCACATTTCTGCTCGGTACCGTCGTATTTCGACTCGACAGACGCGCTGGTGATTGTGACGTCGCGCTTGTTGATAGTCAACGTACCGGGAATGATTGTAATATTGAAGTTTTCTTCCTTATGGGATCCATAGTCAATCTCGAGGGTGTTTGTATATGTGCCGGCCGCCCATTCATCGGAGCCGAGTTCACGATAACCAATCGAGAGTTCGTCGTGGGACGTATAACTCCAGTCGGTTGTCATGGGGCAGGGATAACCGTCATAGGTCTTGGTGTAGTCGCTTGCGGTAAGGGTGATTGCATACGGCTTGATGGTGATGGATCCATCGGTTCCGTTGTTCACGACGACATCGTAATTACCGGCGTTTCCATGCAGCGAATAGGCAACATCCAGATAATAGGTATCCGCGTCATCGCCGCGCTGCGGAACCGGCCCGATGGCAAACTCAATGGAATCGTCCCCGATGAGGTTATAGGTAGCGAAATAATCGTAACCGGATTCCGTGGTGGTTCCGGAGAGCGAGGTGCCGTTACCGGTGCAGGAGACGGAGAAGGGGATATCGGCGCCATAGTCATAGGTTCCGCCGGAAGTGGTGAAGGAAACCGGATAAGGAAGGACCGTCAGGCTGCCGGCTTCAGGATAGACCTTACAGGCAGAAGTGACGTTGTTGCCGTTTTCGTCCATAATCACATAACTGGCGATGGTACATTCGGTTTCACCGACATCGGTCTGTGTGCCGGAAAGGGTGACGGTAAAGGTATAACCTTCAGGTAAAAGCTCAGAATCGACGTCTTCTGCAGAAGGAATGATCGGTTCACCGTCATAGACTTTGCTATAGGAAGGCGCGTAGAGGTAAATCTCGACGGGCTCCGGAGTTTCAGTAGGAGTCGGAGAAGGCGTCGGGGTCGGAGTCGGTGTGGGTGTAGGAGTAGGAGTAGGCGTGGGCGTCGGTGTAGGAGTCGGCGTCGGAGTAGGCGTTTCTGCAGGGGCAGTGACGGTAAGAATACCCAGGACAGAAGAGACGGCATAGTTATTCGGGTCTACGCTGCCCCAGTCTATTTCATAAGTATTGTCCGTCTTGCCGACTTCCGTGATCGTGCCCGTAGCGGTAACAGTGATCTGATCTCCGGGCAGAAGACCCTCAATGGTGACGTCCTCGCAGGTGAGGGGTTCACCGTCATAGAACTTGGAAGCAGAACCGGTCCGGATGGTAATGAGAACAGGATTGATGGTGATCGTTGTTCCGGTGATGGAAGAGGACGGGATGCTGATGTTCTCCGAGGCGAGTGTGATCTCCGCTTTCATGGTATAGGTACCCGCACCGGTACCCATACCGGTAATGGACATCTCAATCGTATCTCCGGTGAAGAGGACAAACCGGTATTTCTGCTCCGGAGCGCGGGCCATGGGAACAGCGCTGGCGACCAGGTTCCGGATCCTCGAAGCGGACAGCATGGAGGCTTTGACCGTCTCACCGGCATGAGCGCCGTTCACGTATGTGAGGACGGGCTCGGGAACGATCATGCTGCCGGTATACCCGGCGGAACCGGTGCCGCAGGAGATGCTGACAGAAAGGGGCTCAACCGTGAGGGTGCCCTTTTTTATTTTGATGTTTTCAAACTGATCGGTGACGTCAACATTGTTCTTATCCAGAATCTTATAGCTGGTGATCCTGGATTCGCTCTCGCCGGCCTGGGTCTGGGTGCCGGAGACAGCCACCTTGTACTTATATCCCTTGGGCAGGCCGGTGACCTCGACATCCTCCGTGCTGGCTTCCAGGGGATCACCGTCATAGACCTTTTTAGCTACAGGCGCGGTGATGGTGATATTCTCGGACTTGGGAAGAACCGTCAGGGTGCCCAGGTCTTCCTTCAGAATGTAGTTATTCTCATTGGCGTTATTCCAGTCGATGGTATAGGTGTTTGCACTTTCACCGATCTCGGTCTGGGAGCCGGTGGCAGTAATCACAATAGAGGGATCCAGAATGATGGGGGTGAAGGAAGCTTCTTCACTGCCCAGGACCCGGGTCTGGTAGTTGGTGATTTTTGTATCCACAGTGATGCGGACATTGGCAGAATCATTCATGAGGCTGGACTGACCGGAATTGGCAATCTTCAGGCCGTTATAGGTAACGGTGCTTTCAGTCTGCTCAGGCAGCTCAGCGATGAGGGCATTCAGCTTTTCCGGATCCCAGCCGGTTTCCTGACAGGCGACGGCCATCAGATCCGGGTTCTCCGCGTAGAGGCGCAGGACTTCCACGGGGAGGTTCTCCTCCTTCAGGGGTTCGATCACAAACTCAAGGGAGTCTTTCTTATTCCCTTCATTTTTGAGGGAAACAGAGAGGCGGCTGCCGGCAGGAAGCTCAATATCCTTTGTTTCCCCGGTGATGGGGTTGGTACCGTGGACGTAGGTGCGGCCGGAAACGGCGATCATCTGCTCGCTGCCCAGGGCGGACTCGATCACGATGGAAGTGTTCGCCCAGGAAGGCTGCTCCTTATTGTATCCGGCAGCGGTGCGGACACCGGCGTCTTCACAGGTAAGCGGCTCGCCGTCATATTCCTTTTCGGCGGAACCGGTCCAGACGGTGAGCGGAGCAGGGTCCACGACCAGGGAACCCGGAACGGTCTGGATATTGGTGAAGTGTGATGTAACGTTCTCACCGGAAGCGTTTGTGATGCTGTAAGAGGAAACCGTGTTCTCGGTGGAACCCGCGTCGGTAAGGGAACCGGTGCAGGAAACAGAAATGTTGAAATCGGCCGGAAGACCGGAGACCAGGGCGCTGTCGGGACGGGCCAGGGGACGGCCGTCGTAAAGCTTACTGGCGGACTGGGCGACGATACTCACAAGGCCGGAGAATTCCCAGTCTCCATCCGCGGGGAAGGGCTCCTCCGCGGTATCATCCGTGAGGGTGCCTTCCAGCAGGGGAGCACCGTTCTCACTGCCGTTGGTGACACGGTCCGTCAGGACGGGATCCGCGTTGACGGTTTCAGCCACGAAGCCGGCGATGTCCTCGGAAGTCACGATTGAAAGGACGGGAGCAACGCCTATGGGATCATTATCAAGCTGAGGGGCAACGACCTTTTTACCGGCGGGAACCGGAAGCTGACGCTTGGCGCCTTCAGAATCCGTATAGGTAATCTCGGCAGTACCTTCCAGAACACCGAGGGTGGTTGTGGTCATGGGATTTTCGCCATCGCCGGCGGATGACTTCAGGAAAACGAGGGTGCCGCGGATACCGACGGTAAGGTTGGAAGTCTGGATATCCAGGGCAGCGTTCTCATCCAGCTTTTCCTGCACATCCAGGAAGATGGAACCCTGCTGGAGGTTCAGGCGCATATGATCCGCTTCCTGGACGAACTGAACGTTGGTGTCAGTGTCCAGCGTCACGATCTTGGTGTCATCCAGCCCGACAGAGGCCTGCCCGTCCGCCCCGGTAATCAGGGCTTCGCCGCTGGCAAAGCGCACATTGTCCAGCAGGAAGCGGGGGGCACCGAGAACGTCCAGGATATCCACCGTACCCTCATGACGGAGCAACCGGATGGTGGAAGCTTCGTAGGAGTCGGCAGTGGGGACTCCTTCGGAGGGTACACCTTCGGAGGTACCGACTGCGACAAGAGAGATAATCAATAAGAAGATGATTATGAATGAGGACAGCTTACGGGCCATAGGGCACCTCCTAGGTAATTCACAATTCATAATTCAGAATTCATAATTATCCGCCTGCGGGCGGGGGAGATTCTTCGACTTCGCTCAGAATGACATCCTTACATAGTGATGTTCCGGTTAGGTTCCCGAACGTGTGCGGGCGGGGAGACAGTGGGCGAAGCCCAAATGAACAATTAGCAATGAACAATGAATAATGATTCGTCTTTCGGACGTAGTAAGGGATTCTTCGACTCCGCCTTCGGCTGCGCTCAGAATGACAGCTATAGGCCTTGGAGTTCCGGGGTACACGACGTTGTCATCAGACATTGATATTCCCGGTCACGGAATGACAATGCCAGAAAATTGGGTTCCATATCTTTATACGACTGCCAACAGGATGGTGGCTTACGTATGAAAGAGCAGATATGATCTGAACAGGGGATTGCCTGACACCGGATGGAAAGCGACCACCGGGTGCGGCAAAAATGGTTTGATGTTCCTGAACGGACAAATTCGGTTCCTGTTCAGACAATTATATCATATTAATATATAAACTGCCATATAATCACGAGGAAAAACAATGAAAAGTGCAGGTGTTGTAAACGATTGCTGGATTGGAGGTCAATTATGGAAAAAATGTAAAAAATCTATACTGATAAAAGGCCTGAAACGCTTGAAAAGTCTTGAAAAACATAAATAGATACATTATAATAGACAAGATTGAGCGTGTAACAATACGGATTTTGTCCTCCCCCCAGGAGCCGCCGATTCGTTACACAGACTGTCCGCGGAGCGCCGGAACGCGGCGAGCGGAAAAAGGAGAACAGAAAGCATGACAATTACCAAGACTCTGGACGGAACCAACCTGACAATTGCCCTTGAAGGAAGACTGGACACCACGACTTCTCCGCAGCTGGAGGGAGAAATGCATCCCGATATCGACAGCGCGACCGAAGTGACCTTTGACCTGGAAAACCTGGCGTACATTTCCTCTGCCGGACTGCGGGTGCTGCTGAGCGCTCAGAAGATCATGAACAAGCAGGGAAAGATGACCATCAAGAACGTTTGCCCCGAGATCATGGATATTTTCGACGTGACTGGGTTTGTGGATATCCTGAACATTGAAAACTAAGGGAAGTTGACGACAGCATGGACTATCGGCCACTGGAGATAGAGGACCGTGACCGGGTTGAGAAATGCCGGGATCCCCAGCTGAATCCGTTTACTGCCCTGACTTTTACATCGCTGTTCACATGGAGAAAGGAATATGGACTTGAGATCGCGGGGGACGAGGATTACTTTGTGATCCGGAGCCGCCACGACAATTCGTATTTCTGCCCCTGCGGAGACGGGGATAAATGTAAAAGATTTATTGAAGAAAACGTGAAGGCCGGCGAAAGCGTCCTGTACCTGACACAGGAACAGGCAGAGGCGTTTGGCGACGGATGGGAAATCCGGAAACGGGACGACCTGAGCGAATATATCTGCGCGACACCGGCGCTGGCCCTGAAGGAAGGCTTCCACATGAGCCACAGCTTCAAGGACAAATGCCGGCAGTACAAGAAGCGGCATCCCTATGAGGCGAGGCTGATGACCAAGGCGGATTTGCCGCTGATCATCGACATTGCACAGAAATGGGAAGAGGCTGACCCGGAGGGAGCAGGCGACCTGCAGGTGCTGCAGGAGGAAATCTCTTCCTTCGGCGAGGTGACGCTGAACGGCGTGATGATCACCGCGGAAAACGGAGATCATGCCTTCATCATGGGATACGAGAACACCCCTGAGATGTTTACGATGACCATGGTGAAGCACGACCTGACCCTGCCGCTTCTGATGACACCGGTATGTGTGCATGAGCTGGCCTGCGCGCTGGTTGACAAATATCCATACATCAACCTGGAAGAAGACCTGGGACTGGAAGGGCTGCGGAGATCAAAGCTGCTTTACAGTCCGATTAAACAGCTGGAAGTTTACGAGGCGGTCAGAAAATGAATCAGAAACACTACATATGCCGCAAGATGTTCCTGCGGATTCTCTGGCCAAGCCTGATTTCTTCCGTGGCGCTGGCAATCGCGGACGTAGCGGACGCGCTGGTCATCGGTAACAGGATGGGTGAGAGCGGCCTGGCGGCCATCGGTATCGTGACGCCGCTTTACATGATCCTGAACCTGCTGGGATACGGTTTTTCCACCGGCGGGTGTGTAGCCTTCAGCCGCATGGCGGCAGAGGGCAAGGAAGATGACGCCTTGAGCCATTTCAAGAGCAACGGGACGCTTCTGTTCGGTTTGGGCGTTGTATTAGCGATAGCAGGCAACTTACTGATGCGGCCGCTGATGCAGGTGCTGGGCGCGAACGACGGCAGCCCGGAACTGTACGCCCTGTGCGAACAGTATGCCCGGCCGCTGGTAACGGCGGTGCCGGTGTTCTTCCTGAATTTCCTGCTGTATGACTTTGTCCGGTGCGACAATGACGCACCGCGGGCAACCCTGGGATTCTCCGTGGGCTGCCTGACAGACCTGGGGCTGAACATCTGGTTCGTGCTGGGGCTGGGATGGGGTGTAAAGGGCTCCATTTACGCGACAGTGATCGCCCAGAGCGTGAGCGTGATTATCCTGCTGACGCATCTGATCAACGGCAGGGGCCTGATGAATATTCCGCGAATCGTGAAGGCGAAGCTTGCCATCGGCAAGCCGGTTGCCGACTCCCTGCGGATCGGCTTCAGCGCTTCCATGCAGTATGTGTTCCAGTTCCTGTTCCTGCTGCTGGGCAACAGAGTGCTGCTGCGGGCAGGAGACCTGGGACTGATCAAAGGCGACCTGTATGTGGCCGTGTTCGACGTAGTGATGAACATCAGCTACATCTTCAACGGAATCTACCAGGCGTTTGCTGAAACGATGCAGCCACTGGCGAGCACCTTCGCGGCGGAACACGGACGGGACGACCTGAAATACCTGGTGCGGATGGCCATGGCCACTGCGCTGATGGTAGGCATTCCGGTACTGCTGGTCGCGGCGATTCCTGCGGGAGCGGTGAGCAGCTTCTTCGGCCTGGGAGACGCGGAAAGCCTGAAGGTATCCGTGCCCGCGATCCGACTGTTCCTGCTGAGCACGCCGCTGGGCGGACTGCTGGTAATCCTGACCGGGTTCTTCCAGAGCTGCGGACGGGAACAGCTGGCAGGCGAGATCACCGTGATGCGCAAGGCGCTGTTCCTGCTGCCGATTACGGTAGCGCTGGGCTTCTGGCTGCCGAAGGACTTCTGGTGGTTGTTCGTGATCTCTGAAGGCATCACGATGCTTGTGATGGCAACGGCGGTACGGGGACGGCTGCTGAGGAAGCAGGATGCGACTGTGCCTGTATACTCCACAACGATGGATAACCAGAACCACGAGCTGAGCCGGGTGCTGGATGAAGTGGTGGCCTTCTGCGAAGAGCAGGAGATCCCCATGAAGCAGGCAATCCTGATCCAGCTGGCCGTTGAAGAGCTGAGCGTGGTGACGATGGAGAAGGCTTTCAGCGGAAAGCCGGACGAATACATCCAGCTGACGCTGGCACGGGAAGAGAACGGGGATCACGTGATCCACATCCGGAACAGCGCACCGTATTTTAACCCGCTGGATCTGCGGATGGGCAAGGTGCAGAAGGATGAAACGGACGAGCTGATGGACAGCGTCGGCGTGATGATGGTAAGGCAGAAGGTCAAGAGCCTGCATTACCGGAACTATGAAGGATTCAACATGATGACGGTTGTCATCTGATACAACCCCTAACCTGAAGAAAAGAGGATGTTCGCGCATGAAGAAAAAAGGCTGGACTTCGCTGACAGTGAAGCTGAACGGGCTGATCCTGATCATCGTTTTGGTGCTCTCACTGGGCCTGGCGGTTTTTGCCTACAGGGTAAACAGCGAACGCGTGGACAAATACTATAAACAGACTACCTCCCAGGCAGCTGCCACTGTGGCGGCGTTTGTGGACGGCGACATGACAGAAGATCTGCTGAACGCGATCAAAACGGAAGAGTTCGCGGCTGTCCGTGATGCGGCTGAGGACGCGGATGGAGACCAGATGATCATTGACTGGCTGTCGGAACGGGGATTGTATGACAACTATACAGACCTGCGGGCGATGCTGGCAAAATACAAGAAGAACCTGAAAGCTGAATACGTCTACCTGCAGAGCCTGGAAGGCAACAAGAGTATCAATATCGTGGACCCGGACGAAGCAGTGCTGTATACCGGCAGCCTGGAAGAAACCCCGGAAGGATATGAAGAGTTCCAGACCAACATGCATATTGACTCCGTGGTGAGCCACAGCGAATACGGCTGGCTGTGTTCTGCCTATGAGCCCGTTGTTAACTCCAAGGGCGAGAACGTGGCTATCGTGGGCGTGGACATCAACATGAACGACGTTATGGAAGAGCGTCAGCGCTTCCTGACCACCATGATGATCTTTGCCGCAGCCCTGATGATCGTCAGCTCTGTCATTACCGTGATGATGATGCGCCGGATCGCCACCAAGCCCCTGAGCATGCTGGCGAAGGCGACAACCGGGTTTGCAAACTCTGATGACGCGACAGACTACCTGAAAGAGAAGATTATCAACCTGCCGATCAACTCCAAGGACGAGATCGGAGACCTGTATCAGGAAATCCGTGTGATGCAGGGCCGGATTGTAGAATACCTGAACAACCTGACCAAGGTCACGGCGGAGAAGGAACGCATCGGCGCGGAACTGAACATTGCAGCGCAGATCCAGGCAGATATGCTGCCCCGCATTTTCCCGCCCTTCCCGGAGAGAAATGACTTTGACATTTACGCCATCATGGATCCGGCGAAGGAAGTCGGCGGAGACTTCTACGACTTCTACATGCTGGATGACGATCACCTGTGCATGGCTATGGCTGACGTGAGCGGCAAGGGTGTACCCGCATCGCTGTTTATGACAATTGCCAAGACGCTGATCAAGAACAGGGCGCAGCTGGGCGAGAAGCCGGCTGAGATTCTGTATAACGTGAACAACCAGTTGTGCGACGGCAACGACGCTGAACTGTTTGTGACTGTGTGGCTGGCCATTATCGAGCTGAGCACCGGTAAGGGCGTGGCTGCGAACGCCGGCCATGAGCATCCCGTGATCCGCCGGAAGGACGGAAATTATGAGATGGTCCTGTACCGGCACGCCCCGGCAGTGGCTACGATGGAAGGCATCCGGTTCAAGGAGCACGACTTCCAGCTGAATCCCGGAGACTCCCTGTTTGTGTACACTGACGGCGTAACAGAAGCAACGAACATCAACGACGAACTGTTCGGTACACAGCGGATGCTGGACGCGCTGAACAAGAACCCGAACGCCAATCCGAAGGAACTGCTTCAGAACGTGCGGGATGATATCGATGAATTTGTGGGCAACGCACCGCAGTTTGACGATATCACGATGATGGGCCTGAAGTATGACGGACCGGAACAGAGATACGAAACCGCCAACCTGACCATTGACGCGAAGACTGAGAACCTGGACCAGGTGCTGGCTTTTGCGGAAGAGCAGCTGGCAAAGGCGGAGTGCCCGATCAAGGCCCAGACGCAGATCGGCGTAGCAGTGGAAGAGATCTTCGTGAACATCGCCCTGTATGCCTACGCTCCCGAAACCGGCAAGGCAGCCATCACCATTGATATCGGCAAGAACCCGAAAGAAGCGGTGATTACGTTCCGGGACAAGGGAGTGGCGTTTAACCCGCTGGAGAAGGAAGATCCGGACGTCACACAATCTGCTGAAGACAGGCAGATTGGTGGACTGGGGATTTATATTGTCAAAAAGACGATGGACAGTGTTGAATATCGCAGGGAGAATGATGAGAACGTACTCGTCATACATAAGAGTTTTTGACAATACCCCAATTAATGAAAACTTAAAACTGAAAACTTAAAACTTAAAAATGGTGGACAAAACGCTTCCATGTTTGGAAGCGTTTTCCTCATTTGAAAGATGTCTTTTACTATGCAAAAGAATGATATGTTGCTACGCAATATGATATGTGACAACAGGGACAGACCAACTGTCACAGCCTTAAGCCGTGACAGTTGGTCTGTCCCTGTTGTCACATTCCTTCAACGCTTGCAGTATGTTAAAAAGTGATAAGTGAAAAGTAAAGAGTGCAGAGTTAGAGCTAATGAAAAAAAGCATCCGACAATCCGGATGCTTTTTGTGAGATCCTTCGACTACGCTCCCTGCGTACCGCTCCGCTTCGCTACCCCGGGGCTGCCGCCCGTTCTCCGCTGAAATCGAGCACACTGGCTCGATTTCCGGGCGCTTCGAACCCCAGGATGACATTTCATAAAGAAAAAACTGCTTCCGAGTAGAAGCAGTTTTTTGTATCAATCTCTACCGAACAAATCTCTAGTATAGACCTTATCCTTGACATCATCGAGGCAATGATCATAGCGGTTGGCGATGATGGCCTGGGACTTACGCTTGAAGTGCCTGAGGTCATTGACGACCTTACTGCCGAAGAAGGTGGTGCCATCCTCGAGGGTGGGCTCGTATATAATTACGGTAGCACCCTTCGCTTTAATGCGTTTCATAATACCCTGGATGGAGGACTGGCGGAAGTTATCGGAATTAGCCTTCATGGTGAGACGGAAGACGCCGACAACCACCTTATGCTCCTTGGCGGCGGACCAGGAATCATTGGCCTCATAAGCGCCGGCAATCTCCAGGACGCGGTCAGCAATATAGTCCTTGCGGGTACGGTTGCTTTCCACGATGGCGGACATCATGTTCTGGGGAACGTCATTGAAGTTGGCCAGAAGCTGCTTGGTATCCTTGGGCAGGCAGTAGCCGCCATAGCCGAAGGACGGGTTATTGTAATGGGTGCCGATACGCGGATCCAGGCAGACGCCGCGGATAATATCCCGGGTGTTCAGGCCCTTGGTCTCGGCGTAGGTATCCAGCTCATTGAAGTAGGAAACACGGAGTGCCAGGTAAGTGTTGGCAAAGAGCTTAACAGCTTCAGCTTCGGTAAGCCCCATCAGGAGAATCTCGGTTTCCGGCTTAAAGGAAGCACTGAGGAGCGTGTTCGCAAAGAGCTGGGCCTTTTCCCGGGTGGCGTCATCGCAACCGACGATAATACGGCTGGGATAGAGGTTGTCATAGAGGGCCCTGGATTCCCGAAGGAATTCCGGAGAAAAGAGGATATTGGAAACTCCGAACTTCTTCCGGACGGAAGCCACGTAGCCGACGGGGATGGTACTCTTGATCACCATCATGGCATCGGGAGCGTTCTTCAGGACGGTTTCGATAACAGATTCCACAGCAGATGTATCGAAGAAGTTCTTCTTAGGATCGTAGTTGGTGGGAGCAGCGATGACCACGAAGTCAGCGCCTTTACAGGCAGCAGCACCGTCCAGGGTGGCGGTCAGATCCAGGGTTTCTTCCTTCATGAATTTCTCAATGTATTCATCCTGGATCGGGCTGATCCGTTTGTTAACCATTTCCACCTTCTCCGGGATAACATCCACGAGGGTAACATGATGGAAACGGGAAAGGAGGACTGCCATGGACAGACCAACATAACCAGCACCATAGACAGTGACATTCAGCCTGGTGGCAGGCGCAGTAACCGGATCCATAACGTCAATGAAGGCGACGGAAGGATCGAAGGACAGAGCATTGGCCAGACGGACCATCTGATCCGGAGCAGGAATATAGTCCTGCTTCTCAAGACGGGAAAGCAGGGAACGATTGATACCGGTCTGTGCAGCGAGATCCTGCTGGGTAATATGCAGGGCTTTGCGTTGAGCCAGAACGGTTTCAGCAAGCTTTTCGAGTGAGAAGGATTTCATCCGTGCACCTCCATAATGTATTAATGAACAACAAGAAAATACGATAATAGTTTATAAATGTCAAATAGAAATTTGATTATGTTGCTAACAGCAACATAATCAAATTTCAAAATGAAAAATAAGAACCACTATTCGGGAAATTGTACTTGTGGTAGAATACAATAAAACAAGGAAGAATAACTACAAGTCAATGAATACTGAAGACTCTGCGATCGCCGTAGACCCATCTATACATCACCTACGGCTCGTATATATGGACGGCTGTAGCATGGGAAGCATTAGTCACGCTGAAGCGTGAATGCTTCCTCAATAACTTAAAACTTAAAAATGATTTAGTTACTTAAGCCAGTATCTGGAAGGTAAGGACAGATCACATATAGAAGATTATTGATGGAATAGAAAAAAGACGTATTTAAAAACGAAGAGGGATAAAGGAGATTTATATGGCGGCGGACTGGGTCATCGTTGTTGATGACGACAGAAATGACCAGAGATTGGCATGCGAAATGCTGCGCAGGGCCGGAATCCGGACATCAGCGATGAGATCCGGCGCGGCTGCCCTGGACTATATCCGCAAAGGCGGAATGCCGGACCTGATCCTGCTGGATGTGAATATGCCGGGGACGGACGGTTTTGAAACGTTGCGGCTGCTGCGGGAACAGATGGATCCGGAGAACGAGATTCCTGTTGTGCTGATGACCGGCGAAGAAGAGCAGGAAGTCCGCGGGCTGGAAGAGGGGGCAATGGATATCATCCGGAAGCCCCTGGAAGGCGACGTGGTCATCAGCCGTGTCTGTAAAGCGCTGGATATCAGCAGACGGATGAAGCGGTTTGCCCGGACGGCTGAAATAGACCAGATGACAGACCTGCTGAACAAGAGCGCTACAGAATCACGGATGGAACGGCTGTGCGATGAAGAGGACGGCCTGCTTTGCGTATTGGATTTGGATAACTTCAAGAATGTGAATGACATCTATGGTCACGATATCGGTGACCAGGTGCTGATGATGTTTGCCCGGGTGCTGAAGGTAAGCCTCCGGCGAGACGACGAATGCGGACGCATCGGCGGAGACGAATTCGCGGTATTTCTGAAGAACATGAAGAATGCCGAAGACCTGAAGCGGTACACACAGCGCATCAATGAAGGATATGAGATCGGCGCGAAGGCGATCATGGGAGACAAGATCAGTTTCCCGCTGGGAATCTCTGTTGGCGCGGTGAAAGTGCCGACATATGGCCGGGAATACAGCGATCTGTTCAAGCTGGCAGACCAGGCGCTGTATGACGCCAAACAGAATGGAAAACGCCAGGCGGAACTGTATAATGCGCCGCAGGAGAACCAGGGTAAAGCAAAGCAAGTGCTGGACCTGGAAGGTGTGACCAGAATGCTGCAGGAAAGAGCGGCGATTCCGGGCGCCCTGTGGACAGGAAAAGATATCTTCGGCAGCATTTACCAGTATATGGTGCGATATATGACCCGCTACCGGAACAGCGCGTTCCGGGTGCTGCTGACACTGCAACCTGCAACAGATACAAGCGATACGGAAAGAAGAAAGCTGCGGGAAGAATTCCGGCAGAGGATTCGCGGCGCGCTGCGGGGCAGTGACGTGATGATGGAGTGCACGGATAACCAGGTGTTCCTGCTGCTGCCGGGAATCAAGGAGCAGGACATTGAAAGGGTTATTGGAAGACTGCTGAAAAGGTGGAAAGAAGCAGAAAACAATGATCACGCAACGATAAGTGTTGAATATGGAGAAATTGATGTTGGACGAAAGACATATAGAAGAGAATAAATGAATACTGAAAACTTAAAACTGAAAACTTAAAAATGGCGGAAAAAAAGCTTCCAGATATCATCTGGAAGCTTTTTCAGTATTTAATTGCGAAAGCAATCATTACAGTTTGGAAAGCATTTGCTTGTTGCACTTGTTGTAGTAGAAGAGACACAAAACAAGGGCAAAGAGTTCGGCGATGGGGAAACACCACCAGACGGCCTTGACGTCGCCGGTGAGGCGGGCAATGAGCCAGGCGACAGGCAGAAGGATGAGCAGCTGACGGCAGATCGAGATAATCATGCTGTAGGTGCCGCGGCCAACGGCCTGGAATACGGTGGAGAGGATGATGCCCACAGCGGCCAGCAGGAAGCTGGAGGAGATGATCCGCATAGCGACCATACCGATGTCAGTCATCTGGGCAGTGATCTCCGCCTCGGCTTCGGACTCAAAGATAGACATGAGCTGGCCGGGGAAAACCATGAAGACGAAGGTGCCGACGAGCATAATGACGCAGGCCCAGACCAGGGCAACCTTGATGCAGCTGTAAACCCGTTCTTTGATCTTCGCACCGTAGTTGTAAGCGATGATGGCGATGATACCATTGGACAGGCCGAAGACCGGCATGAAGATGAAGGACTGGAGCTTGAAGTAGACGGACATGACGTTCAGGGCGGCGTTGCTCTGGGCAAAGCCGGAGAGAATGGCGTTCATGCCGATATTCATGACGGAACCGATGGAAGCCATAACCGTGCTGGGCAGACCGACGGAAACAATGCCGGAAAGATCATGACGGTTGATGATGGCATCCTTGCGCATGAGGCGCAGTTCCGGATTCCTCTTCTGATTCAGAGTAAAGCCGATGATGGCGGAAACGAACTGACCGATGACTGTGGCGACAGCCGCACCGGAAACGCCCATGCGGGGGCAGCCGAGGAGACCGAAGATCATGATGGGGTCCAGGATGATGTTGGTCAAGGCACCGCAGAGCTGGGTGACCATGGACAGCAAGGAGTTACCGGTGGCCTGGAGCATACGCTCAAAGTAGATGGCCACGAACAGGCCGGTGCTGGCCGCGGTAACGATAGTCAGGTAAGAGGTACCCATGGAGAAGATGCTTTCCTTGTTGGCCAGGTTGTCGGAAACGACAAGACCCATGGTCTGGCCGGCCAGGAAGAGACCGAAGAGGATGAAGAGCACGCTGCCCAGCACCTCGATGAGCAGACCGTTCCAGGCGCCGCGGCGGGCACCCTCCGGATTACGCTCACCCAGACGGCGGGAAAGCAGGCTGTTGATACCTGTGCCCATACCGGTGGACAGGGCGATCATCAGCATCTGGAAAGGCATAGCCAGGGAAACAGCAGTCAGACCATTGGGGTCAAAACGGGAAACGAAGATGCTGTCGACGATGTTGTACAGCGCCTGGATCAGCATGGAGAACATGATCGGAATTGATACTTTGGGGACCAGCTTGGTCATCGACATTGTGCCAAGCAATTTGGAGCGATCTTGCTGCATTTCTGTTGATTTCCTTCCTTAGTTACACACACTTTCATACACACAACGGATGTATTATACATATAAGAAGAAGAAAATCAAGAAGAGGAAGGAAAACAACAAGAAATGAAGATTGAAGAATAAAAATGATATTGAAAATGAAATATTTGTCTTCGACAAATATGAAATAAAGCTGCCTAGGCAGCTTTGTGAAATATCGTGCTGCGCACGATGTGAAATATTCGACTGACGTCGAATGTGTTAATTACTCTATTGCCTTTTTGTGTGCTATTCGTAAATGAAGTAGGTTGCTGAAATTGTCCTGTTGGAAATGGTAAAAGATACGTTTCACATTTTGGTAGGTTGTGGTATATTACAAGCAGAAAAATGTAGGGGAGAAAAAGCATTATGATACAGGCTGTTAAGGGCGGAAATGTAAAGATGCTGCCTGGATTATTTCAGCGCAGGATGAAGCTGAATGAGGACTACCTGATGGAGCTGGATCCGGGATGCCTGCTCCAGAATTTCTATATTGAAGCAGGAATCATTCCGCCGGGAGGACAGATTATCCCTGATCCGGCCAATGCCAAGATGCACTGGGGATGGGAGGCGCCGAGCTGCCAGCTGCGGGGACACTTCCTCGGACACTGGCTGAGCGCGGCTGCGACGCTGTGCGATGGGGGAAACAAGCCGGAACTGAAAACCCGGATTGACTTCATCGTGGATGAACTGGCGAAGTGCCAGAAGCTGAACGGCGGCGAATGGGTCGGCAGCATTCCGGAGAAGTACTTCGCGTTTATGAAACCAGGTAATTATATCTGGTCTCCTCAGTATACGATGCACAAGACCATCATGGGCCTGAAGGACGTATATGAGCGGCTGGACAACGAGAAAGCGATCCAGATTCTGGACAAGCTGGCGGACTGGTATGTACGCTGGGTGAAGGAAAATGAGAAAGAGGATCCGGAAGTTGTTTTCCGCGGAGAACAGGCCGGCATGCTGGAAGTATGGGCGGACCTGTACGCGCTGACGCAGAAAGAAAAGTATCTTTATCTGATCAAAGCCTATGAAGGAAACGCACTGTTTGAGCGTCTGGACAAAGGCGGAGACGCGCTGAGCGATGATCATGCCAACGCCTCCATTCCGCTGGCACACGGTGCGGCACGGATGGCCGAGATCACCGGAGATGAAAAGTGGATCAAGCGGCTGGAAGCCTTCTGGAAGACTGCAGTAACAGAACGTGGTATGTTTGCCACGACCGGAAGCAATGCCGGTGAATTCTGGATTCCGCCCCACAGCCATGGAAGGTATATGGGAAACGAGGATCAGGAATTCTGCACGGTGTATAACATGGTGCGGGCTGCGGAATACCTGTATCGAAGGACACTGAAAAAGGAATACGCCGACTATATTGAGCGGGCAATCTATAACGGTTTCCTGGCACAGCAGAACAAGGATACCGGTATGCCGACCTACTTCCTGCCGATGCTTCCGGGAAGCAAGAAGAGATGGGGAAGCAAGACCAGGGACTTCTGGTGCTGCTTCGGCACGATGGTGCAGGCCCAGACAATTTATCCGGAACTGGTATGGTATACGGACGGCAAGGACGTGACCGTGAGCCAGTATTTCCCGAGCGAAGCAGAGATGGATCTGGAGTACGGGAAGGTTCAGGTGCGCCAGGCTGTACATATGAAGAATTATGACAACCAGGTGCTGTTTGATGAGCACAGCGGCGGACGGGTGTCCCGGTGGAGCATCCGGTTCACGGTGAAGAGCGAAGGCAAAGGCGAATGGGCTCTGCGGCTGCGGGTGCCGGCATGGATTGCCGGAGAACCGGTGGTCAGTGTGAACGGAAAAGAGATTAAGGCGGAAATTGAAGAAGGGTATATCGTGCTGGCACGTAATTGGGGAGAAGAAGAGGTCGTGGATGTGTTCTTCCCGAGTGAAGTCCGGTTTGAGAAGCTGGATGGAGCAGAAGAACTGGTGTGCTTCCTTGACGGCCCGGTAGTGCTTGCTGGACTTACAGATACAGATAAAGGAATTAAAGGCAAGCCGGAAGAAATATTATTACCGGAGCAGAGCCATACATATGGAGCGTTCGTTTGGACGCAGAATGTGTATCTGACCAGAAAACAGAAGGAGAACTTCAGGCTGGTGCCGTTGTATGAGGTGACCAACGAAGCGTACACAGTGTACTTTACGTCTGAAAGTTAAATGAAATAATTCAAAACAACGTTGTTGCTTTGAAATATGAAATAAATCAGCTATGCTGATTTGTGAAATGTTGCCTTCGGCAACGTGAAATATTCGGCATCCGCCGAATGTGAAAGTTACTGTTGCTTCGCAACGGGACGTTCGCTAAAGCGAACGTGGATGATTTTGTAGGGGGCTGGATTTTTATGTTGTTCATAGGTATTTGCGGAGCGAGCGGAAGCGGAAAGAGTACGCTGGCGGATGCGCTGAGGGAAAAGCTTGGTGAAGACAGGTGCCAGGTGCTGCAGCAGGATGCGTATTACCGGGATCACTCCTACCTGACGTTTGAGCAGCGGGTGAAGCTGAACTACGACGAGCCTGGGATCTTTGACCATGATCTGCTGCTAGAGGATATTCAGCAGCTGCTGAATGGCGGCGGGATCACCCGAAAGGGATACAACTTCGCAGAGCATCGCCGGGAAGACAAACCGGACGAGATTATCCTGCCGAAGGATGTGCTGATCCTGGAAGGTATTCATTGCTTCCATGATAAACGGCTGACAGAGATGATGTTCCTGAAACTGTACATGCAGGTGGAACCGGATATCTGCCTGCTGCGGAGAATTGAGCGGGACATCATTGAAAGAGGAAGAGACATCCAGGGTATCGGCGAGCAGTACCTGAACAGCGTGAAACCGATGTTTGACAAACACATCCGGAACTATATCAATGACGCGGACGTGATTGTGGCAAACGGAGGAAAGAACGCGAGGATAGTGGACATTTTAGCTGGGTATGTACAAGATGAATTGAGTAAAAAGTCAAGCATGTGAGTGAATGAAAAGGCGACACACAGGTGTCGCCTTTTTAAATGAAAACTTAAAACTTAAGACTTAAAACTTAAAAATGGTGGAGAAAAACGCTTCTGAAAACAGAAGCGTTTTTGTTGAATAAATGGGAATTCCTGCGGAATTCTTAGTAAGGGATTCCTCCACTCCACTTCGTTCCGGTCGGAATGACACAATCGCTGTGGCGGGGAGATTTCTCCATGCGGACGTTTCACGTCCTTAGTCGAAATGACAGTTGGGGCTATGTGGATATCGTTAAGGGATAGATGCCTAGAATATTGTCATGTGTAATTCACTTCTTTTCGGTCTGAAGGATGACCAAAAAGGAATAACTGAAAAAAGAAGGGGAAATAAAAGAGCAATATTCAGCAAAAATGAGGACAAATTTATCGGGTTTTGTTTTGTGTATGTACTGTTTGTTCAAAAATATATGAAAATATACCGGAAAAAACAAGGGTCAAAACGTTGAAAATATTGCTTTTTTGGTAAATTTATAAAAATTTTGTTACAAGGCAGGAAATAGGGGAGAAGAATAGAATATGTGAAATTGGGTTACATTGGGATAAATATTCCAACAACCCGCAAATGCATTAAGGAGGTGCCTTATGGCAGCTGTGGATCTTACCAAATACGGGATCACCGGTGCAACGGAGATCATTCATAACCCTTCTTACGACTTCCTGTTCGAAGAAGAAAACAAGCCGGAACTGACTGGCTATGACAAGGGCCAGAAGACCGAGCTGGGCGCGATGAACGTCATGACCGGTATCTACACCGGACGGAGCCCCAAGGACAAGTACATCGTGATGGACGAAAACAGCAAGGATACTGTTTGGTGGACCACCGATGGCTATAAGAACGATAACCATCCTCTGAGCGAGGAAAACTGGGCAATCCTGAAGAAGCTGGCCCAGAAAGAACTGAGCGGCAAGCGCCTGTTCGTGATGGATGCCTTCTGCGGCGCCAACAAGGACACCCGCATGGCTATCCGCTTCGTGATGGAAGTAGCCTGGCAGGCTCACTTCGTGAAGAACATGTTCATCCAGCCCACCGAAGAAGAACTGGCCAGCTTTGAGCCCGACTTCGTCGTGTACTGCGCCTCCAAGGCCAAGGTGGATGACTACAAGGCCATGGGCCTGAACAGCGAAACCGCTGTTGCCTTCAACATCACCAGCCGTGAGCAGGTTATCCTGAACACCTGGTACGGCGGCGAAATGAAGAAGGGTATGTTCTCCATGATGAACTACTACCTGCCGCTGAAGGGTATTGCTTCAATGCACTGCTCCGCCAACACCGACATGGAAGGCAAGAACACTGCCATCTTCTTCGGCCTGAGCGGCACCGGCAAGACCACCCTGTCCACCGACCCCAAGCGTCTGCTGATCGGCGATGACGAACACGGCTGGGACGACAACGGCGTGTTCAACTTCGAAGGCGGCTGCTACGCCAAGGTTATCAACCTGGACAAGGACAGCGAGCCCGACATCTACAACGCCATCCGTCGCGACGCCCTGCTGGAGAACGTCACTGTTGACGAAAACGGCAAGATCGACTTCGCTGACAAGAGCGTGACCGAGAACACCCGCGTGAGCTATCCGATCGAGCACATCGAGAAGATCGTTAAGAACGTGAACCCCGTGTCCGCAGGCCCCGATGCCAAGAACGTTATCTTCCTGAGCGCTGACGCCTTCGGCGTACTGCCGCCCGTGAGCATCCTGACCCCCGAACAGACCAAGTACTACTTCCTGAGCGGCTTCACCGCCAAGCTGGCTGGTACCGAGCGCGGCATCACCGAGCCCACCCCCACCTTCTCCGCCTGCTTCGGCCAGGCCTTCCTCGAACTGCATCCCACCAAGTATGCTGAGGAACTGGTTAAGAAGATGGAAAAGAGCGGCGCCAAGGCCTACCTGGTCAACACCGGCTGGAACGGCACCGGCAAGCGTATCTCCATCAAGGATACCCGCGGCATCATCGACGCGATCCTGAACGGCGATATCCTGAACGCGCCCACCAAGAAGATTCCTTACTTCAACTTCGAAGTGCCCACCGAACTGAACGGTGTTGACACCGGCATTCTGGATCCCCGCGACACCTATGCGGATGCTTCCGAGTGGGAGAAGAAGGCCCAGGATCTGGCTGGCCGGTTCATCAAGAACTTCGCCAAGTACGAGAGCAACGAAGCCGGTAAGGCGCTCGTGGCAGCTGGTCCTCAGCTGTAAGCGACATCCTTCGGATGACGCGATGAAATATCCGATTTCATCGGATGTGAAATATTGAACGGCTTAGCCGTTCAATGTGAAATATCAGTCTTCGACTGATGTGAAATATTCGGCTGACGCCGAATGTGACAGTTACTCTTCAGGCCTACAGCCAAACGGGTAACAGTACATCTGCTTATGACTGATACGTGATTGTAGGTTTTTTCGGAACGGCGGGGAACCGCCGTTCCGAAATACTGCATAAAGGTCTTACTAATCTTAATCGGATCGGAGCGTATGGTTCATGAAGAAAGTACAATTCACCGAAACCGTCCTGCGGGACGCAAACCAGTCCCTGATGGCCACCCGGCTGCCCTATGCCGACTTTGAGGAAATCCTGCCCGTCATGGACAAGGCTGGATACTACTCTGTTGAGTGCTGGGGCGGCGCCACGTTCGACAGCTGCCTGCGGTATCTGAACGAAGATCCCTTTGAGCGGCTGCGCAACATCCGCAAGAACATGCCCAACACCCGCCTGCAGATGCTGCTGCGCGGTCAGAACCTGCTGGGCTACAAACACTACCATGATGACGTGGTGGAGAAGTTCGTTGAGCTGAGCATCAAGAACGGTATCGATGTGATCCGTATCTTCGACGCCCTGAACGACTTCCGCAACCTGGGCACCGCCCTGGACGCTGTGAAGAAGTACGCCACGCCCCGGACCGTAGCCTCCGGCTGCATCAGCTACACCCAGAGCCCCGTGCACACCGTCGAAAAGTACGTTGAAATGTGCAAGGACCTGGTCAAGATGGGCTTCGATACCCTGTGCCTGAAGGACATGGCCGGTACCATGAGCCCCTACGAAGCTGAACACCTGATCAAGGGCATCAAGGATGCTGTTGGTGATGTGCCGGTTATCCTGCACACCCACTGCACCACCGGTATGGCTTACATGACCCTGACCAAGGCCATCGAGAGCGGCGTTGACGTTATCGACACCGCTACGAGCTGCTTCTCCAACGGTACGAGCCAGGCCGCGACTGAGACCATGTTCTACGCCGCACAGCAGTACGGCATCGAGACCGGACTGGATGAGAAGGTCATCAACAAGGTCAACGACTTCTTCAAACCCGTGAAGCAGAAGTATGTTGACAACGGCACCATTAATCCCAAGAGCATGGCGACCGACAGCCAGGCACTGGTGTACAAGGTGCCCGGCGGCATGCTGAGCAACATGATCGCTAATCTCAAGGATATGAACGCCATGGATAAGTTCGACGAAGCGCTGCTGGAGATCCCGGCCGTCCGCAAGGACCTGGGCTATCCTCCGCTGGTAACCCCCCTGAGCCAGATGGTCGGCAACCAGGCCGTGACCAACGTGCTGGTGGGCGAGCGCTACAAGAATATCTCCAATGAAGTGAAGAACTACTTCAAGGGTGAATACGGCATCGCGCCGGCTCCCGTGAACGAAGAGCTGCAGGCCAAGATCCTGGGCGAAGGCGGACAGCCCATCGACTGCCGGATCGAGGACAGCAAGCGCACCGGTGAGGACTTCGAGAATGCCAAGAAGGCCCTGGGCGACCTGGCTGAGAGCGAAGAAGACCTCATGAGCTGGATCTGCTTCCCGAAGCAGGCTGAGGATTACCTCAAGTTCCGGAAGGAAAACCGCGAAAAGAAAGTCCAGTACACCATCGAAGAGGCGTAAGGAGGAAGTAAAAAATGACAAGTCGTTTGACACTTGGCATTGGCAGCAATCTTCTTGATGCCATCCTCGGTTATGCCGTGGTCTTCATCGGACTGACCCTGCTGATGACCGTTATCGTGATCGTCGGCAAGATCTTTACCGCCAAGAAGGCTGCCCCTGCCGAAGAAAAAGCCGCTCCCGCGGCTGCGGCTCCTGCCGCTCCCAAGAAGCTGGCTCCCGGCAGCGCCGGCGATGTGAAGCTGTATGACACCGATCCGCGTGACGCGGCGATGATCATGGCTATCGTGGCGAACAAGCTGGATAAACCCCTGAATGAGCTCCGGTTCAGATCCATCAAGGAGGTTAAGTAAGATGAAGTATAAAGTAACCCTGAAGGGCAAGACCTATGAAGTAGAAGTGGATCAGGGCGAGGCCATGATCCTGGACGAATATGAAGCGTATGCGCCGGCTCCCGCCGCCGCTCCCGCTCCTGTTGCTGCCCCCGCTGCCGCTCCGGCTGCTGCTCCTGCAGCTCCCGCCGTTGCCGCTGTTGCCGGTGAGCAGGTCAACTCTCCCATGCCCGGCACCATCGTGAAGATGAACGTGAAGGCCGGCCAGGCCGTGAAGAGCGGTGAAGTCCTGGCTGTGCTGGAAGCCATGAAGATGGAGAACGAGATCATGGCGCCCCATGACGCGACTGTTGTGCAGGTGCTGACTGACGTCGGAACGAAGGTCGATACCGGTACTCCGATCATCGTTCTGGGATAAGGGAGGAAACTGAAAGATGTTAGAATCCCTCGGAAAACTGGTTACTGAATCCGGCTTTGCCGGTTTCTTCAGCAACCCGGACGGATGGCGCAACCTGGTGATGATCGCCATCGCGTGCGTGCTGCTGTACCTGGGTATCAAAAAGCAGTATGAGCCCCTGCTGATGGTCGGTATCGCTGTCGGCTGCCTGCTGGCGAACGTGAGCTCCGTGTTCATGACCACTGACGGATCCCTGCCGGACGCCCTGTATCATCAGAGTCTGTGGGACGCTTTCCTGGATCACACCAGCCCTTACTATCACAGCTACGGCCATATCATGGCCAACGGCGGTCTGATCGATATCCTGTATATCGGCGTTAAGGCTGGTATTTACCCCTGCATGATCTTCATTGGTATCGGCGCCATGACCGACTTCGGTCCGCTGATCTCCAACCCGAAGAGCCTGCTGCTGGGTGCTGCCGCTCAGTTCGGCGTGTTCTTCGCCTTCTTCGGCGCGAACCTGCTGGGATTCGATGCGCAGCAGTCCGCTTCCATCGGTATCATCGGCGGCGCTGATGGCCCCACCGCCATCCTGACCACCACCAAGCTGGCTCCTGAACTGCTGGGACCGATCGCCGTGGCTGCTTACAGCTACATGGCCCTGATCCCGATGATTCAGCCGCCCATCATGCGCGCGCTGACCACTGAGAAAGAACGCGCCGTGAAAATGACCCAGCTGCGTGAAGTGAGCAAGACCGAAAAGATCCTGTTCCCGATCATCGTGACCATCTTCATCGTTCTGCTGCTGCCCTCCACCGCTCCGCTGATCGGCTGCCTGATGTTCGGTAACCTGCTGAAGGAAACCGGCGTCACCGAGCGTCTGAGCGATGTGGCCCAGAACGCCCTGATGAACATCGTTACCCTGTTCCTGGGCATCAGCGTGGGTGCCACCATGGTTGGTTCCCGCTTCCTGACGCTGGACACCATCAAGATCGTTGTGCTGGGCCTGATCGCCTTCGCCTTCAGCACCATTGGCGGCCTGCTGGTAGGCAAGCTGATGTACAAGCTGAGCGGCGGCAAGATCAACCCGCTGATCGGCTCTGCCGGTGTGTCCGCTGTTCCCATGGCTGCCCGTGTTTCCCAGCGTGAAGGCCAGAAGGCCAATCCTTCCAACTTCCTGCTGATGCACGCAATGGGTCCGAACGTGGCAGGTGTTATCGGATCCGCTATTGCGGCGGGTTTCTTAATCTCAATGTTCGGCTAATCATTAACAAAAAGGAATGGGAAACCATTCCTTTTTTCTTTACTTAAAACTTAAGACTTAAAACTGAAAACTTAAAAATGGCGGAAAGCACTGCTTCTGAAGAAGCAGTGCTATTGTATTAGAACATAGGAGGGAAGTATTAATCTACTTCTAATGTTCTGTCCCTTATTTTCAAAGGAAGCGTGGATATAATGATACATGTAAACGATGAGTTTACGAAATGCGAAAGAGATAAATTATTGGAGGATGAAAACAATGAAGAAACTGTGCAAGAGCAACAAGAATAGAAAAATTTGCGGCGTGTGCGGCGGTATCGCTGAATACCTGAATGCTGATCCTACCCTGATCCGCCTGGCGTTCGTCGTTATCTCCATGGCTGCCGGAACCGGCCTGCTGGCTTACATCGCAGCCGCGCTGATTATGCCCGAGGCCAATGAAGTAGAAGAATAATTCTTCTACTTCATTGGGTGAAATATATGAAAGCAACGAATGTGCTTTCATATATGAAATAAAGCCGCAAGGCGGCTTTATGAAATATCTGCCTACGGCAGATGTGAAATATTGGCCTGACGGCCAATGTGATATATAGATCAGCTGATTAAAAAGAAAACCACCGGGTTCAGAATGAAGCCGGTGGTTTTGTGAAAGAGAAAAGTTTATAGTGAAGAGTTTAGAGTGAAGAGTATTAAGTGACGAACTTACAGTTCATCACTTAAAGAGGAGGTCATGACAGCTTTGATGGTGTGCATACGGTTCTCAGCTTCATCGAATACGATGGAGGCAGGAGACTCAAAGACTTCGTCGGTGACTTCCATGCAGTCAATGCCGAACTTCTCGAAGATGGAACGGCCGATAGAGGTTTTAAGATCGTGGAAGGACGGTAAGCAGTGCATGAACACACACTGTGAACCGGCTTTGCCCATGACAGCGGACGTGACGCGGTAGGGAAGCAGATCGCGGATGCGCTCTTCCCAGACGCTGTCCGGCTCACCCATGGAGACCCAGACGTCAGTATAAATGACGTGGGCACCGGCAACGGCCTTATCGACGTCGTCCTCAAACTCCAGGACAGCGCCGGTTTCAGCGGCGATCTTCCTGCAGGTATCAATGAGAGCGGAATTGGGCCAGTACTTTTCCGGCGCGCAGGCGACGAAATGCATGCCCATCTTGGCACAGCCCACCATGAGGGAATTGCCCATGTTGTAACGGGCATCACCCATATAGACGAGCTTGATGCCCTTCAAATCTCCGAAGTGTTCCTTGACCGTCAGGAAGTCGGCCAGGATCTGGGTGGGATGGAACTCATTGGTGAGGCCATTCCAGACAGGAACGCCGGAATACTTCGCCAGGTCTTCCACAATATTCTGACCGTAACCACGGTATTCAATGCCGTCATACATACGGCCCAGAACACGGGCGGTATCGGCAATACTTTCTTTTTTGCCGATCTGGCTTCCAGAAGGATCCAGATAGGTGCAGTTCATTCCCAGATCATAAGCGGCAACCTCAAAAGAGCAACGGGTACGGGTGCTGGTTTTTTCGAAGATCAGGGCAACGTTTTTCCCGGCACAGCAGGCATGCGGAATGCCTGCTTTCTTTTTTGCCTTCAGGTCGGCAGCCAGATCAAGCAGGGAAGAGATCTCAGCGGGGGTAAAATCAAGAAGCTTCAGGAAGCTTTTACCTTTGAAAGGATTCACAAATATCACCTCGAAACGAAATAAAAGAATATGAATAGTATAAGGGAAGAAGAAGTGATAAAGCAAGGGAAAACAAGGATAGAACAGTAATAAATTAAAACTGAAAACTTAAAACTTAAGACTTAAAAATGGTGGATAAAATCACTTCCGAAATGGAAGTGATTTTCAGTATTTAAATAAATTCTTTTGCTTTGCAAAAGAATAAATGAAAAATATTGGGCTTTTGGGATGCGAGCACAAAATTAATTCTTTACAAGCACAAAATTATTGTGCTATAATGTCAACAGAAAAGAGAAAAGGGGAGAATAGTATGGCCAGGAGCGATTCGAACGGAATGACCAATAACGCCGGGATCGCATATGGTGAGCTGATCCGCCGTCAGCGGAAGGCCAAGAAAATGAACCAGGAAGAGCTGGGCGCCCTGGTGAAGGTCGGTAAGAACGCCGTAGGCGCCTGGGAAGCCGGGAGAAGCCGTCCGGACGTAGGAAGCGTACCGGTGATCTGTGAGGCTCTGGATATCTCCCTGGAAGAATTCTTCGGCTATCCGGATAAGAGCGGAGAGAATATCTATGACCTGAGCGGAATCAGGCCGGACGAGCGGGCAACGCTGCTGCGGAAGTATTCCTCCCTGAATCAATATAACCGGCAGGTGATCCTGCGGCAGATGGACGTACTGGCGGACATGCAGGAAGATACCAGGGTGCCGCGTAAGATCATCCGGCTGTTCCGGAACGAACTGGCTGCATCCGCCGGTCCAGGTGAAACGCTGGAAGCTACCAGGGGCGAAGAAGTGTTCCTGTTTGCTGACAGCATGACGGAGATTGCGGATGAAATCATTCGGGTCAACGGTAACAGTATGGAGCCCACCTTCGCGAATGGAGATATGGTGCTGGTGAAGCATACCGGAAGCGTACGGGAAGGCGAGATCGGCGTTTTCATCTGCGGAGATACGGGTTATATCAAGGAATACCAGAAAGACGGACTTCACAGCCATAATCCGGCATACGCACCGCTTACCTTCAGTGAGAATGAGCCGGTACACTGCGTGGGCCGGGTAATCGGAAAAGTGAAAGCAGACGCCTGGGCAGACGACGAGAGCGTCCGGGCCTGGGAAGAATACGAGCAGAAAGGAAGATGACAATGCAGAAGCATCCGCCGAGAAATCATGAGAAGAGAATACAGATTATGGAATATATGCTGAACTTCGCGACAGAGCAGGGCAGACAGCCCTCCGTACGGGAAATCGGGGTTGCGGCGGGACTGCAGTCTACTTCCACCACGGCCGGGTACCTGAAGAGGATGGTTAATGAAGGGCTGCTGGCGAAGAGCGAGAAGGCGAAGAGAAGCTACTTCGTCACTGGATACGCTGCGGAAATGTTGAGGAACGTGGGGTAAAGAAAAAGCAAGCTGATAACAGCTTGCTTTTCTACTTAAAACTGAAAACTTAAGACTTAAAACTTAAAAATGATTTGCGGCTGCGGCCGCGGGGGAGATCCTTCGATGCGCCTTCGGCTTACTCAGGATGACAGAGTGAGATGAATGGTGTTCCTGATAAGGGAAGAAAACCATAATAGAAAAAAACGGATACACGATGATGTGTATCCGTTTTGGTAACGAAAAAATCAGGATTTCTGCTTGAACTGGTGGCCGCAGCGTACGCAGGTGATGTCGCGTTCACCGGATCCGCGCTTCATACGGAGAAGGACTTTACAGTTGGGGCACTTAAAGTATTTATAGTCCTTGCGGTTCTTGAGGCGCTTGGTGAACTGAGCGCTCTTCAGCTTCCAGTTGGAGGTCAGTTCGATATACTTCCGGTTCTCTTCAATACGCTTGGTGTTGTTCCGGGAGAACATACGGAAGATGGTAATGACGTAGAGAACGAAACCAGCAAGGGAGAAAAGGCCGATGCCGGTAAAGCTGCCCAGAATGGAAGTCACAAGACCGGAAATCAGGGTAAACATACCGAGATTATCGGGGCCATGACGACCGACCATAAAGCGAGCAAGAGATTCTTTGAGGCGCTGGAGAAAGTTCATGGGAAAAAACTCCTTTCGAGAAGAAGAATTAATACTTAAAACAGGTAGTTATGATCAGTGAAAAGTTAAGAGTGATTAGTGAAGAGTGAAGAGTGAAAAGTGTAGAGTTGTTATGGTATGTTTTTAACAAAACATACCATAACGTCCACAACCACCCAAACAGCAGTTGCAGAACATGTTGGCGACGATGCAGGTGAGGCAGGGATTGGAGCAGATGGCGGAACGGAAATCGTAACCGCTGCTGCGTGCCTGGCGATAAGCCTGGCGGCCTGACTCAATGGTGTTCAGCAGAGCCTGGAAATCCGGATCGTTGGGTGCCATACGGACTGCGGCACGGGCATGATCGAGAGCGGAAATCCGGTTGCCAAGCCCCATATCCGCACGAGCATAGAGTGCATGCCAGTCGGCGTCATGGGTAGGAACCCGGTTGAGCTGGGTGATCGCGTCGTGATAACGGTTGGCGAGAACGTGATTCTCAGCGGTCTTCAGCTCGGGATTGGAATAGTTCCGCGTACGGTAGCGGGTCTGCTGCTGATAGCCGCCCTGCTGGCTGCCGAAGAAAGCGGAGAAGGGATCAAAGCCGAAACCGAAATCCCCAAAGGGATCACCGCCCTGGCCGCCATTACCACCGTAGCTGCCCTGGCCATAACTGCCCTGGGAGCCGCCATAACCGCCGTAACTGCCGCCGAAAGGATTGTAATAACCAGACGCACCGGAAGAGCCGGAAGAACTATAGGGATTCTGATAAGGATCCTTGCCGGTCTTCTTGATCTGCAGGGCGCGGGTATAGGCCTCATTAACCTCCCGCATCTTCTCTTCCGCGGTTTTGTCGCCGGGATTTAGGTCCGGGTGATATTTCTTGGCCAGCTTCCGGTAGGCGGATTTGATCTCGTCCTCGGTTGCGGAGGAATTCAGACCCAGTACCGCAAATGGATCATTCGGCATGGGCATCCTCCTTTCTTTGTTTCTGTTTCTTTACGGTGATCAGCGTATAACGCTGCCACACACCGCTGTATATGACATTCCGCAGGAGATCGAGATCCTGCTCCAGGGGGAGAATCTCGAAGCTGTTAGCTGCCTCAGCGATCAGCAGCTCCAGGGTTTCCTTGCAGAAGTCTTCATAATCCGGCCGGTCATGGTAAACGTCCAGGGGATTGAAACGGCGTTTTCTGTGATCCGCGTCGTAGTCCTCCCAGGCGTCCATCCAGTAGATGAAGCGGCCGAGACTGTCGCCGACGGAACGAAGTACCGGCGCCCACATGTCGTCCGGCTTTGGTACGAACACCGCACCGAGCATTTCGCCGGAAAGATTGCAGAGACGGTCCGGATCCGGGACGGTTTTCTTTTCTTCCTTCCAGAGTTCTGAAAGAGCCTGCTCCACAGCAACGGACTGTGCCGGCCACAGGGTGCGAACTTTCTTCGCAGCCTTGCGGAAGAGGGTCTCACCGGTTTTTCCGACGAGGGAATGATCGTCCATGCGCTGATCCTCACACTTCCAATAGAAGAGGAGGGCATTCATATCAGCCGCGTAATCAATCATGGAAGAAGAACAGAAAGGATGCTTCTTCACAGGATGAATGCCACAGCGGGCAGTGGCCTGGGCAGTTTCCGGCTCATAGAGCGAGGAGAGGAGAAGTGCGAGGAAAGTCATGTCATTACTGAGGGAAAGCCGGCCGGACTGACCGTGACGGCTCTTCAGCGCGTGGCAGACGCCGCAGTAAACGGAGCGGTAACGCTGCTTCTGCTCATCCGTGAGGACTGATAATACAGGGGCTACATATCCGAACATGATGCGCCTCCTCAGGCATCATAGGCACCATCGTCATTCTCTCCTTCAGGAGAAGAGGCATAGGTGCCGACAGACCGGAGAATGGTGTCCAGATCCTCGGATGCAGTCTTGATCCGGTATTCATCAGAACCGCGGAGCGCTTCCTCCAGAGCGGAGATGGAAGCATCCAGGCGGGTCTTATCCTCGTCCTTCAGCTTCTTGCGGGCGCGGCGGGCCTGATTCAGCAGGTTCTCAGCGGCATCCCTGGTCTGCTGGGACTGCTTACGCTGTTTATCCTCAGCAGCGTAGCGCTGGGCATCCCGGATGGCGCGGTCGATTTCTTCCCGGCTCATGTTGCCGGAACCGGAGATGGTGATATCCTGGCTGCGGTTGGTGCCCAGGTCACGTGCAGTGACATGGACGATACCGTTGGTGTCGATAGAGAAGGTGACCTCAATCTGCGGAATGCCGCGCAGGGCACGGCGGATACCGGTGAGGCGGAACTTGCCCAGGGACTTATTGGCAGATGCAATCTCACGTTCGCCCTGCAGGACGTTGATTTCCACGCTGGTCTGGAAATTGGCGGCTGTGGTGAAAACCTGGGAATGCTGGCAGGGCAGGGGAGAATTGCGGTCAATGATCTTGGCAAAGACGTCGCCCAGGGTTTCAATACCCAGGGAAAGAGGCGTGACGTCGATCAGGACAATGGAGTTCACAGTGCCGGTGAGCACGCCGCCCTGGAGGCAGGCACCCATGGCGACACATTCATCCGGGTTGATATCCCGGGCAGGCTCCTTACCGGTGAGTCTGCGGACTTCTTCCTGCACAGCAGGAATACGGGTAGAACCGCCGACAAGGAGTACACGACTCAGGTCGGAAGCCTTGATGCCGGCATCTGACATAGCCTGCTGTACGGGACCGCGGGTGGCGGCAACCAGGTGGGCAGTCAGGTCATCAAAGCGGGCACGGGTCAGTGTGCATTCCAGATGCATGGGACCGGAAGCATTCTGCGCCAGGAAGGGCAGATTGATCACGGTAGAAGTGGAAGCGGAAAGCTCAATCTTCGCTTTTTCCGCGGCTTCAGCCAGGCGCTGCATGGCCATGGGGTCCTTGGAAATATCCACATGATGCTCCTTACGGAACTCTTCCAGGAGCCAGCCGACGATACACTGGTCAAAGTCATCGCCGCCCAGGTGGTTATTACCGGCAGTGGCAAGCACTTCAATGGTATCGCTGTTGATTTCCAGGATACTGACGTCGAAGGTGCCGCCGCCCAGGTCATAAACCATGACGCGGCAGGGCATACCCTTATCAAAACCGTAAGCCAGAGCGGCGGAAGTAGGCTCATTAATGATACGCAGGACGTTGAGGCCAGCGATGAGACCGGCATCCTTGGTAGCCTGGCGCTGGGCATCTGAGAAATAGGCAGGGACAGTGATTACCGCATCGGTGACAGGTTCACCGATATAGCTTTCAGCATCCGCCTTGAGCTTCTGCAGGATCATGGCAGAAATTTCCTGGGGCGTATAGCTTTTGCCATCCACCTGGAAACGCTTGTCTGAACCCATATCCCGCTTGACAGAAGAGAAGGTACGGGAAGCATTTGTAACGGCCTGGCGCTTCGCGGTCATACCGACAAGACGCTCGCCGGATTTTGTAAAGGCTACAACAGAAGGCGTAGTACGACCACCCTCAGCATTCGGGATCACGACCGCACGGCCGTTTTCCATGAAGGAAACGCAGGAGTTGGTGGTACCCAAATCTATACCAATTAGCATAAAAACCTCCAAAGGGGAGAAATAATACAAAATTCAGTAAACTGAATTTTGTTAATGAATACTGAAGACTTAAAACTTAATACTTAAAAATGGCGGAAGAAAAATCCCGGGTGGGATTTTTCCTAGAATATAATATAGAAGGTTTTTCAAGGATAAGAGAATGTAATGTGAAAGATAGGTGAAAAAAGAGGAGAATTGATCCGCCATGAGGCGGATTGTCGCCTGCGGCGAATGATATGTTGCTGCGCAACATGATATTTTCGCGTCATGCGAAAATGATAGATTCGACTTCGTCGAATATGATATTTTTGACTACGTCAAAAGTGATTATAGTGTTTAGCCATATATATGCAGGTGTTATAGGCAAGGAATAAGTAATGATGGAAGAAAAATTGAGTATATAGTTGAGTTGATTAGAATTGACAGGTTGTTGTATACAATTTGTTTTTTGGCTATGCCGGTGGTAAGATAAGCCGTAAGGAGCGTGAAACTTATGGAAAGACCAAACGCATGGAAAAACTACACAAAGACCGATCTCAAGAAGCTTGAAACGATCGCAAAAGAATACAAGGCTTTTATTGACGCCGGAAAGACGGAGCGGGAATGCGCCGTGCTGGCGATCGACGCACTGGAAAAGGCCGGATACGTGAACATGGAAAGCCTGATCGGCGGCAAGAAGAAGCTGAAGGCCGGCGACAAGGTATACGTGAACCGGATGGGCAAAGCCGTATTGACCTTCCACATCGGCAAGAAGCCGTTGGCTGAAGGCATGAACATCGTGGGCGCACACATTGACAGCCCGCGGCTGGACCTGAAGCAGAATCCCCTGTACGAAGATAACGATTTCGTACTGGCTGACACCCACTACTACGGCGGCATCAAAAAGTACCAGTGGACCACCCGGGAACTGGCACTGCATGGTGTGGTGGTGAAGAAAGACGGAACAACTGTTCAGATCTGCATTGGCGAGAAGGAAGACGACCCGGTCGTGGGTATCACCGACCTGCTGATTCACCTGAGCCATGAACAGCTGGACAAGAAGCTGCGTGAAGCCATTACCGGCGAGAACCTGGACATCATGCTGGGCGGCAAGCCGCTGAAGGACGAAGAAAAAGAGCCTGTGAAGGCCCAGATTCTCCAGATCCTGAAAGAGACTTACGGGATCGAGGAAGAGGATTTCTATTCCGCCGAAATCGAAGCTGTTCCTGCCGGAAAGGCAAGAGACTTCGGTCTGGACCGGAGTATGATCATGGGCTACGGCCATGACGACCGTGTCTGCGCATTCGCTGAACTGAAGGCCGTTCTGGATCTGCCCGCTGTGCCGGAGTATACCTGCTGCGGTATGCTGGTGGACAAGGAAGAAATCGGCAGCGTGGGCGCAACGGGCATGAGGGCCAACTACCTGGAGAACTCCGTAGCCGAACTGCTGGAGCTGATGGGCGTATACAGCGAGCTGAACGTCCGCCGTGCACTGCAGAACAGCCGCATGCTGAGCTGCGACGTGAGCGCGGGCTTTGATCCCCTGTATGCTTCCGCTTTTGAAAAGAAAAACTCCGCCATGCTTGGCAGAGGTGTATGCTTCAACAAATATACCGGAGCGGGCGGCAAGAGCAGCTCCAACGACGCGAACGCCGAGTTCATGGCCAAGCTGCGCAAGATCATGGACGACAACAAAGTATGCTGGCAGACTGCTGAACTGGGCAAGGTTGACCAGGGCGGCGGCGGAACGATCGCTTACATCTGCGCCATGTACGGCATGGAAGTCATCGACAGCGGCGTGGCCGTGCTGAACATGCATTCCCCCATGGAAGTGATCAGCAAGGCTGACCTGTACGAATCAGTGAAAGCTTACAAAGCTTTCATGATTAAGGCTTAAGGAGAGCCGCGGCAGCATTCATAGCTGCCGGAAGGGTCAGATCCTTCAGCCGGGAAACCGGAACAAATTCATAACCTGCAGGCGCGGAAGCAGATGCTTCCGCGTCTGTTTCATATATATGCATGAGCCAGATCTGGTGAGTAAAAACATGGCGGGCAATACCGGCATCCCGGAGGGGACTGAAGGACAGGTGAAGCTTCTTGCAAGCAACAGGCAGAAGTTCTTCCGCAGAAGAATCACCCTCCAGCATCGGGAAACACCAAAGACCCTGAAGAAGACGCTCCGTACGCTGGCGCATGAGCACCCGATCACACGAACGGATGATCAGCAGAGAATAAGGAATTACCTTCTGGGGCTTTGCTTTGGGCAGGACAGGAAGATCAGCCGCGTCTCCGGCCTTGAAAGCATCACAGAAGGAAGAAAGCGGGCAGCGGGCACAGTCCGGCGTGCCTGGTACACAGACAGTAGCACCCAGATCCATGACAGCCTGGTTATGATCTCCGGGACGCTCCTGCGGAACGAGAGTCGCTGCAAGGGACTCGATCCGGCGGCGGGTTTCCGGTTCCAGTGCGTCTGTACGGATTCCGTAAATCCGGGACATGACACGGATGACATTACCGTCCACAGCGGGGATCGGGACGTCATAAGCAATGGAAGCGATCGCTCCGGCTGTATAGGGTCCGATACCCTGGATCTTTTTCATCTTCTCCGGATCACGGGGCAGAACGCCGTCATATTCCTCCATGACCTGGCGGGCACCCTTCCAGAGATTACGGGCACGGGAATAATAACCCAGCCCTTCCCAGGCCTTCAGGACATCTTCCTCCGGCGCATCAGCCAGGGCGGCAAGGGAAGGGAAACGGGCAAGAAAACGATCATAATAGGAAAGAACGGTTTCCACACGGGTCTGCTGCAGCATGGCTTCGCTGACCCAGGTACGGTAGGCATCATGAAAGCCGCGCCAGGGCAGATCCCGGGCACAGCGGTCATACCAGTCCAGAAGGGCAGCAGTCAGCTTTTCCATACAACAAACTCCTGTGTAAAATGGTCAGAAGGATTGTAACACAAGGATTCCAGCAGAAGAAATAAAGAAATACGGTGAAAACCGGAGCAAACGAAAGTAAAAAAGAGTAAAAACAAGAAAAATACATAATAACGAGCCCATAATCACTTGCGCTAAAAGGGTAAAAGCATTATATTACTCTCTGGTTGTTAGCACTCCGTATGTTCGAGTGCTAAAATCAAGCAAACGAACGAACAGGAGGAAATAAATCCATGACTGTGAAGCCGTTGGGTGACCGCGTTGTCATCAAGAATTGCGAAGCAGAAGAAACCACCAAATCCGGCCTGATCCTGACCAGTGCCGCTAAGGAAAAGCCCCAGATGGCTATTGTTATTGCCGTAGGTCCCGGAGGAAATGTGGACGGCAAGGAAATCACCATGAACGTGAAGGCTGGCGAGAAGGTTATCTATTCCAAGTACGCCGGCACCGAAGTTAAGGTGGACGGGGAAGAACTGATTATCGTACGGCAGAGCGATATTTTGGCAATTGTGGAATAAACTCCACAATTGGCCAATAATGAATACTGAAAACTTAAAACTTAAAACTTAAAAATGAATTTATGAATGGTTGAGGCCAGGAAGAATTCATGAGTATAGAGTTTTGAGGCATATTGGTTAATAGACAATATGTAAATGTATATAAAAGGAGACTGAGTAAATATGGCTAAGAAGATTCAGTTTGGCGAAGAAGCGCGCCGGAGCCTGGAAAAGGGCGTTAACGCGCTGGCCGATACCGTGAAGATCACCCTGGGACCGAAGGGCCGCAACGTTGTGCTGGATAAGAAGTACGGCGCTCCCCTGATCACCAACGACGGTGTGACCATCGCGAAGGAAATCGAACTGGAAGATCCCTTTGAAAACATGGGTGCCCAGCTGGTGAAGGAAGTTTCCACCAAGACCAATGACGTTGCCGGCGACGGCACCACCACCGCCACCCTGCTGGCCCAGGCTATCATCCGTGAAGGCCTGCGCAACCTGGCAGCCGGCGCTAACCCCATGATCCTGCGCAAGGGCATCCAGAACGCGACTGAAGCGGCTGTGGAAGGCCTGAAGGAACTGAGCCAGCCCATCAACGGCAAGCAGGCTATTGCCCAGGTTGCCGCCAACTCCGCTGCTGACGAGAACATCGGTAAGCTGATCTCCGACGCAATGGAAACTGTGGGCGCCGACGGCGTTATCACCGTTGAAGAAAGCAAGACCATGACCACCGGCATGACCACCGTGGAAGGCATGCAGTTCGACCGCGGTTACTCTTCCGCTTACATGGTCACCGATACCGAAAAGATGGAAGCTGTTCTGGATGATCCGCTGATCCTGATCACCGACAAGAAGATCAGCGCCATTCAGGAAGTCCTGCCCGTGCTGGAGCAGGTTGTGCAGACCGGTAAGAAGCTGCTGATCATTGCTGAGGACGTTGAGGGCGAAGCCCTGAGCACCCTGGTTGTGAACAAGCTGCGCGGCACCTTCACCTGCGTGTCCGTCAAGGCTCCCGGCTTCGGCGATCGCCGCAAGGAAATGCTGCAGGATATCGCTATCCTGACCGGCGGTACCGTGATCTCCTCTGAGACCGGTATGGAACTGAAGGAAGCTACCGTTGACATGCTGGGCAAGGCCCGTCAGGTCAAGGTTAACAAGGAAACCACCACGATCGTGGACGGCGCCGGCGACAAGGAAGCCATCAAGAACCGTGTTGCCCAGATCCGTGCACAGATCGCTGATACCACCAGCGACTACGACCGTGAAAAGCTGCAGGAGCGCCTGGCCAAGCTGGCCGGCGGCGTTGCAGTGATCCAGGTCGGTGCCGCGACGGAAGTCGAAATGAAGGAACGCAAGATGCGGATCGAAGACGCCCTGAGCGCCACCCGCGCCGCAGCTGAAGAAGGTATCGTGCCTGGCGGCGGAATCGCCCTGCTGAACGTGATCCCGAAGGTTGCCGCCCTGCTGGACAACTGCGCCGGCGACGAGAAGACCGGTGTGTCCATCGTGCTGCGCGCCCTGGAAGAGCCGATCCGTCAGATCACCCTGAACGCCGGTATCGACGGCAGCGTGATCGTTGACCACATCAAGTCCGCCCGGAAGCCCGGCTACGGCTACGACGCCCTGAAGGGTGAATATGTGGACATGGTTGAACGCGGCATCATCGATCCTACCAAGGTTACCCGCAGCGCGCTGCAGAACGCGGCGTCCATCGCGGCGATGATCCTGACTACCGAAAGCCTGGTGGCAGATATTCCTGAACCCGAACCCGCTGCACCCGCTGGAGCAGGAATGGGAGGCATGTATTAATCCAGAGGATTAATACATGCCCATAAATAAACATGTTTATTTATGGAGTCAAAAAGGCACCTGCTTTGCAGGTGCCTTTTTGAATGATATGTTGCTTCGCAACATGATATATTCGCTTAATGCGAATATGATAGATAAGGCGGTGAAACACCGCCTTATATGATATATCCCGCGTAAACGCGGGATGTGATTATAGTGTTTAAACCAAATGATTGCAGAATGTGGAAAAGTGTATTTGATTGAGTGTGTTGAATGTGATTTTGAGTATAGAAAAGGTCTAATTCACAGGATGTTCATGTGGTTTTCAGGGAAAGGAACTTGATTAAAAGGGCGGGAAAGAATACAATATTGCACAGTAAACGCCAGGAAGGAAGATGCACTATGCCGATAAAGATTTCTAACGAACTGCCGGCGTACAAGACGCTGACGGATGAGAATATCTTCGTGATGACGGAAAACCGGGCAACGACCCAGGATATCCGTCCGCTGCGAATCGCCATCGTGAATCTGATGCCCACGAAGATTGATACTGAAACTCAGCTGCTGCGCTTGCTGGGCAATACGTCGCTGCAGGTAGAAACAGAACTTGTAAAGATGAAGAGCCATGTGTCAAAGAATACGTCGGCAGAGCACCTGACTGCCTTTTATAAGGAATTTGACGATATCCGCAACCAGAACTTTGACGGAATGATTATCACCGGCGCACCGGTGGAACAGATGCCTTTTGAAGAAGTGGAATACTGGGACGAACTGTGCGAGATCATGGAATGGAGCAAGAAGCACGTACACAGCACCTTCCATATCTGCTGGGGTGCGCAGGCTGCGCTGTACTACCACTTCGGCATTCCGAAGATTCCGCTGGAAAAGAAGCTGTTCGGCGTGTTCCAGCACAAGGCAGAGCGGAAGAACTACATCCTGCTCCGTGGCTTTGACGACGTGTTTATGGCTCCTCACAGCCGGCACACGACCGTAAGGCGCGAAGACCTGGAAAAATGCGGAAAGCTCAAAATCCTTGCATCATCTGAAGAAGCAGGCGTTTACGCGATGATCACGGAAAACGGCCGGCAGGTTTTCATCATGGGACACAGCGAGTACGATCCGAGAACACTGGAAAAAGAGTACCTGCGGGATAAGAACGCAGGACTGCCGATTGAGGTTCCGAAGAACTATTATCCGAATGACGATGATACCCAGGAACCGCTGGTCACCTGGCGCAGCCACGCGAACCTGCTGTACGCCAACTGGCTGAACTACATGGTTTACCAGACCACACCGTATGATCTGAACGAGATCAATGAATGAAAGGAAGAACAAAATGCTGCAGGATATACTGACAGATAAAAAAGCCCTGTTTGCAGACGGCGCTCATACCGAGCTTCGCGGACAGAACAACAGGACCCGCAGGGCCGTTCTGCTGAACGGGGCCCTGATGGGGAACGTACGCTCCGACGTATCCGGTGTTTCCGCCCGGGTATACGAGGGCGGCGTATACGGTTTCTCCGCCATGGCCGAATATACCGGGGAAGCGGCAGAAATGGTGCTGAAGGCCGCGACAGAGAACGCTGCTTTCATGAACAAGCACGCAGGAATTGGAAAGCCCGCCCTGCCGAAAATGGCACTGAAGCAGATGCCCACACAGGAAGATATCAAGGACGCGGAACAGAAGCTGTATGTGGATTTTGCCCGTGAGGCAGACGCATACATCACCAAGAAGTATCCGAACCTGGTCAGCCGCACAATTGTTGCCATGGAAGACTCCATGGAGAAGCTGATTGTGACGTCTGACGGCGCAAGCGGACACATCCTGGCGCCCAGATCCTATATGTACGTTGTGCTGACAGCGCAGACGGACGCAGGCACGCCGGTGGAACTGTTCCAGGCGTTCGGCGGAAGCGGCGTGTTCGGCGACAACTTTGCCGATCCGACCAAGCTGCACGCGGAGATTGACGACCTGTATGAAAAGCTGATGCAGAAGCGGGAAGGCGTATACGCAGACGCCGGCGAAAAGACCGTGATCCTGGACGGTATGATGAGCGGCATGTTGAGCCATGAAGCTGTGGGACATACCGTGGAAGCGGACCTGGTGCTGGGCGGCAGCGTAGCAGGCCCGTGCCTGAACAAGCGGGTGGCCAGCGACCTGGTGACCCTGACAGACTTTGCGCATACCGCCTTCGGCGAGAAGTGCCCGCTGCCGGTGTACATTGATGACGAAGGCACCGAAGCAGTGGATTCTCCGCTGATTGTGAACGGTATGCTGACCGGATACATGAACAGCCGGGAAAGCGCACAGCACTTCGGCATGACTCCCCAGGGCAACGCTCGTGCATGGCTGTTCCAGGATGAACCGCTGATACGGATGCGCAATACCTCCATCCACCCCGGTAAAGACAAACTGGAGGACATGATTGCATCCGTGGACGACGGATATTACCTGATTCAGTCCAATAACGGACAGGCGGACACGACGGGCGAATTCATGTTCGGCGTGACAATGGGATACGAAATCAAGAACGGCAAGCTCGGAAAGGCACTACTGGATACCACGATTTCCGGCGTGGCTTTCGAGATGCTGAAGACGGTTGACATGGTCAGCGATAAGGTTGTGTGGGTGAGTTCCGGTATGTGCGGAAAGAAACAGCCGATGCCGGTAGGCATGGGCGGCCCCGCGCTGCGCTGCAAGGTTAAGATCGGAGGCCGATAAGATGGATAGAATGAAAGAACTGGCCAGAGAGATCCTGGCGGAAGCAAAAGCAAAGGGCGCAGAATATGCCCAGTGCAGCGTCAGCGAGGGCGAGAAAAAGGAATTCAACGTGGACGGCGGCAGATTCTCCCTGATGAGATCGCTGTTTAACCGCAACGTCACCATTACCCTGCTGAAGGATCAAAAGAAGGGCACAGTAGCGATCAACAAGTTTGACATTGAAACGGTGAAGAATGCCGTTTCTGACGCGATAGCGGCTGCAGAAAGCGGCCAGCCGGACGAAGCATGGGAATACGCCAAAGAGCCCGTTGAAAAGGAATTTACGGACGGAGCCCCGGAATGCGATACCGACAAGCTGTTCATGCGGACGAAGGAACTGCTGGATAGCATCAAGGAGAAGCACCCGACGATCCTGATGGAGCAGATGATCACCGAACATAACAGCGGTACAGAAGTGTTTATGAACTCAAACGGCGTGAACTATGTGACGAATTACGGCGCATACACTTTCAGCCTGATGTATTCCGCACATGAAGGAGAGAAGAGCACATCCTTCTATGGCAGCGATATCACGCTGAAGACGCTGGATAAGCCGGTACTGGAATGCGGCAAGATCGACTGGGAAATCAGCATGGTTGAAAAGCAGCTGGATCCGATCTCCCTGGAAGGAAAATTCAATGGACCGGTGATCCTGGCTCCCATGGCACTATACGAGATCGTACTGAGTACGATTATGGGCAACTTTGTCGGCGACGCCTGCATGATTGACGGCACCAGCATATGGAAAGACAAGCTGGGCGAACAGGTGGCAGATCCGCGGTTCAACATGAGCTCTGAACCCTACAACGACGACGTTGTGGTTCCGAACCGGCACACCGCGGAAGGATACGAGACAGAGAATTTTGACCTGATCAGGGACGGAAAGCTGAACAGCTTCTGCCTGAGTCAGTACGCCGCGAACAAGACCGGAAACAAACGGTCCGGAAACACCGGAAGGAACATACATGTTGCGGCTGGAGAAAAGACGCTGGAGGAAATCATCAGCGGAATCGACAAAGGACTGCTGGTAATGAGATTCTCGGGCGGACAACCGGCGGCAAGCGGAGAATATTCCGGAGTTGCAAAGAATAGTTTCCTTATCGAAAACGGGAAGATCAGTAAAGCTATCTCTGAGACAATGATTAGTGGCTGTGTACCGGAGATGCTGATGAGCATTCGCGATATCAGTAAAGATATCGCGAATGACGGAAACAATTCTTTGCCGTTCATTGCCTTCGATGGAATCACCATCTCAGGCAAATAAACGATTAATGAATACTGAAAACTTAAAACTTAAAACTTAAAAATGGTGGAAAAAATTGCTTCCGGAAACGGAAGCAATTTTCTTGAATTAATGGTTTTGCTTAAAGCAAAACATATAAAGAGAACGATCTCTTGACTGATTTAAATGCAGGTTTTAGATAGCCAGTCAAGCCCACGAAGTGGCGGAGCGAAGGCTTTACTGGAAATCTGAAACCTGTTATAAAAATCAAAGAGATTGTTCTGTAGATATAGGTTAATTGAGATTACTGTTTGGATTTTGCAGTGTTGATGGACGTGATTAGAATACGCTTGATTTCACGGCAGTCCTTCAGAATGGAATCTGACGTCCTTTCATCCACATAGCTGGATTTTTGAAGAAGAAGGAGCCAGTATTCTGTTTCAGCAGCTTCCTTTAGTGCAATATGCAGCTTGGAGATAAAATCAGCCTTACTGTTACCATACTGAGCTTCATTGATATTGGCTCCGATGGATGTACCGCTGCGCAGGATCTGTTTCGAAAGAACAAATTCATGTTTCGAATGCAGCAGGTACTGATACAGTTTAATAACACGTGCACCAAAGTCTACAGATTTCTCAATCAGGATATTATCTTTCATATCAGATCACCTCAGAAATGTATATGAAAAGTATATAAAATGACGTGATTTAAGGCAAGAAGAAAGAGACACATGATAAACAAAAAATTACCTTGACAAAGTGGTATGTTTTTTCATATAATGCCACTGTTGCGAATGCAATAGGGGCATGGTGTAATGGTAACACGTGGGTCTCCAAAACCTTTGTTGAGGGTTCGAATCCTTCTGCCCCTGCCAAGAGAAAACCTCCATCGTAAGATGGAGGCTTTTTCGTTTGAAAAAGCCCTTTGCCATCAGGCAGAGGTTATTTTTTATCAGAGATCCAGCGCTTTTGCTTTGGACTGGTGAGCCTGGAGCTGGGCACGATACTCACTGGGAGAAACACCGGTGAGTTTTTTAAAGGAACGAAGGAAATTGGAATAGTCTCCAAAGCCGCATAAATCAGAAATCTCGCCTAAGGAAATCTCTTCGAAGAGTTTTTCCCTGGCGAGCATGACGCGGCGGTAAATGATGTAGTTATAGACGCTGTGGTGAATATAATGCATGAACTCATGGGAAAGGGTAGAGACACTGATGCCGAACTGCTCTGAAAGAGAATCGAGGGTCAGAGGCTCAATAAAATGCTCATTGATATATACCAGCACCTGATGCATTAAAGGATTCAATGAGGTGTTTGGCTGCTGGGGTGAAATATCCTCCATCGTATCAAGAATGATCCGGAAGAAAGGAAGAAGATAAGAAAGATCCCTGAAATGATCCAGGGGAGAAAACTTTTCGCAGTTTGCCATGAGTGTTTTCAGGTATTCAGTACATTCAGATGCTGTTTCATCAGAAAGATTATAAATCAGACAGCCCTGGCCTTTCAGCTTTTCCGAAAAGAGCTGGGGCAGGTCAATCTGTCCGCTGCCAATCGTAGACAGGTAATCAGCTGAACAGTAAAGGAAAGCCCGCTCATAGCGCGGAAGAACCTGATCCCACATGAGGCCATGCATATGAAAGGGAGGAACAATGACCAGCTGATTTGGCTGAAGAAGATACATTTCATTATCCACGCCAAAGTCCCGGGCACCACTGATATGGAGAAAGAATTCATAGAAGTCGTGGCAATGATAACCGTAACGCGGCTTGTTCAGTGATATGCCATAATAGCCTTCATAATCACTGCGACCGTGTCCCATAGAACAATAACCGAAGTTGGATAAGGATACCTGACCGGAATTACTCATAACATTTCCCTCCGGAGGAGTATCTGAATTGCATCTATTATATGGCCATGTAAACAAAAAGCACAAGATTGTATACAAAACATGAACAACTCGTGTATGAATTCATAAAAATGTATTTATATATAAATACAACATGATACTGATAAAAACCCAGATTGTATGCAATAGACAGTACAGATAAAGCAGGATGTGCATAGTTTATGACATGATTTGCATGGAAAGTATATAAATTGTGCACATATAATACAGGTGAAACGGACAATAATTGACCATATTACGCAAAAGAAATGCATGCAAGGGGGAAGCATATGACCACGCGTTCCATCAGGAAGCCCAGAAACAACGCAGGGTGGCTTCACAGGGACTGGAGACTATACGTCATGCTGATCCTGCCTGTGGCTTTTTACCTGATCTTCTGCTATAAGCCGATGGTGGGTGTTATCATCGGTTTCCAGAAATTCAACATGTTCAAAGGCATGTGGGGAAGCAAATGGATCGGACTGGAGAACTTCAGGTTCGTGATGAATATGCCTGACTTCCCGGTAGCCCTCCAAAATACCCTGTGGCTGAACTTCCTCGGCCTGGTGGCCGGTTTCCCGGTGCCGATCATCCTGGCAATCCTGCTGAATGAGATGAAAAGCATCAAGGTTAAGAAAGTATCACAGACACTGCTGTACCTGCCGCACTTCCTGAGCTGGATCATTATCGGCGGTATGGTGCTGCAGATCTTCAGCCCGAAGACCGGTATCATCAACGCGACGCTGCTGAGACTGGGCTGGATCGATAAGAGCATTCCGTTCCTGACTGACGGCCCGCACTGGCAGGCAACCTACACGCTGATCGGCGTGTGGCAGAGCATGGGTTGGGGAACAATCCTGTACCTGTCCGCCATTACCGGAATAAACATGGAACTGTTCGAAGCCGCCAAGATCGACGGCGCGAACAAGCTCCAGCAGATCTGGCATGTGACCCTGCCGGGTATCCGCAGCACCATCGTAATCCTGCTGATCCTGAACGTCGGCCAGATGATGAACATCAGCTTTGACCGGCCGTACGTGCTGGGCAACCCGATGGTCCAGAATTACTGTGACGTACTTTCCACCTTCGTATACCGTGCCGGTATTACGAACTCCCAGTTTGCGAGAGCCACAGCCGTGGGTCTGTTCCAGTCTGTGGTTGGACTGATCCTGATCACCGGGGCCAATATCATTGCCAGACGCCTCGGCGAAGAAGGCATCTGGTAAGGAGGTGGATGAGATGGCAGAGAAAATCATTACTCCTGATCAGCATGAGATCGTAGTCAAGAAAGCAAAGATCTGGACACCTGCACAGATTATCCTGACGATTGTCATTATTCTCTTCAGCCTGACGTGCCTGCTTCCGTTCGTAAACGTGGCGGCAGTATCCTTCAGTTCCAAGTCGGCTATCCTGCGCGGCGACGTGAGCTTCTGGCCTGTGGATTTTGAAACCACAGCATACCAGGCGATCTTCTCCGATAAGAGCATGACGCGCAGCCTCGTGTTCACGATCATTATTACGGTTGTATATACCCTGTTCTCCATGATCATGACGATCCTGATGGCTTATCCGCTGACAAAGAAACGCCTGCGCGGGCGTAACTTCTTCAGCTTCCTGGCATTGTTCACGATGTATTTCTCCGGCGGTATTATCCCGCATTACCTGAACATCAAAGAACTGGGCCTGATGGACAGTCCCTGGGCACTGATTCTCCCAGGTATGCTGAGCACCTATAACATGATCATCCTGAAGAGCTTTTTCCAGACACTGCCCAACGAACTGGAAGAAGCAGCCATCATTGACGGCGCGAATGACTTCCAGGTACTGCTGAAGGTTTACCTGCCGCTGTCCATGGCATCCCTGGCCACACTGACGCTGTTCTATGCGGTAGGCAAGTGGAACAGCTTCCAGGACGCCCTGTACTACATACAGACAAAAGCTTACCAGCCTCTGCAGCTGAAACTGTACCACATCATAAAGGGTTCACAGGCGGTTGACGTGGCAGCCCTGGAAGGCGGAGCCTCTACGGTGGCTACAAGCGTTTCCGAATCCATTGAGCCGGCATCCATCATCTTTGCCACACTGCCGATCCTGGTAGTCTATCCGTTCGTGCAGCGGTACTTTGTGGCGGGCGTGACGATAGGGGCAGTCAAAGGCTGAGGCCTTTGACCGCACCAACTTAAAACTTAAGACTTAAAACTTAAAACTTAAAAATGGTGGAAGAAAAATCCCAAAGGATTTTTCAGAGAATTAAGAAGGGTGAAATATCGGCCAGAGGCCGATGTGAAATATTGGACTTCGTCCAATGTGAAATATTCGTCTTCGACGAATATGAAAGGAACTCCGATTTCTGAGGGCAAAAGCCCTTGAAATAAAAAAAAAGGAGGAACCCAAAAATGAAAAAGACCCTGGCTATTCTGCTGACCCTGGCTCTGCTGCTGGGCATCGCAGGACCCTCCCTGGCGGAAGACGAATGGATTACGCTGCGGGTTGAGACCTATGACCGCGAAATCGCCGGTCTGAACGTGACTGACTGCTGGCAGCTGAAGTACGCTCAGGAACACTTCGGCGATCCCAACAAGATCAAGCTCGAGTTCGTGTCCTACGCCCGTTGGACCGAAGGCGACCTGCTGACCACCGCGCTGGCCGGCGGCACCGCTCCTGACCTGTGCCTGACCTACAACGGCGGCCTGGTGCAGCAGTGCATCGACGACGAAGGTATCTGGCAGCTGGATGACCTGCTGAACACCTACGGCGAAAACCTGAAGGCGTTCCTGGGCGACGAGCTCCTGACCTACGGCCAGAGCGATCATGACGGCGATGGCACCCCCGAACAGTGGTACATCCCGGCCCGTCGTATCAGCCGCGCTAACGTTGGTAACTTCATCCGTGAAGACTGGCTGAAGGCCCTGAACATGGAAAAGCCCACCAACATCGAAGAGTTCACCGCTTACCTGCGTGCTGCCAAGGAAGCCAAGCTGGCTGGCGAGAATACCTCTCCCTTCTCCTTCGGCATCTATGCTCCCGATCCGCTGTACAATGTACGCCGGTTCACCGATGCTTTCATCGATTTCACCAAGGTTACCAAGGAAGACTGGTTCGCATACTGCAAGAACCCCGAAATGCTGCCCGGCAGCAAGGAAGGCTTCCGCTGGATGAACACCCTGTATCATGAGGGCATCATCCCCGAAACCTTCGCCCTGACCGACAATGACCAGGCGAATGATACCGCCCTGATCATGGGTTACAACGGATTCTTCTCCCAGCAGCCCGACCAGCCCTGGCGGACTGACAAGAACTACCAGATCGAACTCGAGAAGAACGTTGAAGGCGGCCACTGGGTCACCGTCAACCCCTTCAAGAACGAGAGCCTGGGCGGAAAGACCCTGCATGACATATACGCTCCTGCCGGCCTGAGCATCATCATCCCGCTGACAACCGACGAGAAGACCGCTGTGGCCGCGATGAAGTACCTCGACTGGATGGCCATTCCGGAGAACATGTTCGCTATGCAGAACGGTATCGAAGGCATCAACTATGAAGGCCTGACCGACGACGGCATCCCGTTCGGCGTGAAGAGCGCTGACGCTGTTCCGGACGAGAACAAGATGCACGCCGGCGACATCTGCTTCATCTCCAACGGTCTGTGCTACGGCGACGACGCCAAGAACGCTGCCGCTCTGGCCCTGCCCTTCAAGGGATATGAAGATGACGTCGTGGCTTCCTACGCTGACGCTCTGACCGACGCGTGGACCCAGATCAGCTTCACCGTCAGCATCCAGGCTGACACCGACTACGGCGCCACCGTTAAGAGCGCTCAGGGCAAGTTCCTGGCTGACGTGGTCAGCTGCGATCCTGCCGAATTCGACGCTGTCTATGATGCCGGCATCCAGGATATCCTGAACTCCGGTGCTCAGCAGATGATCGACGAATTCCGCGCGGCTTACAATGCGGGCAACTACCGCGGCGTATTCCCGGGAGACCTCTAATATGAACGAAGAAAAGAGTGCCGGGTAAACCGGCACTCTTTTCTTCTTAATGAATACTGAAAACTTAAAACTTAAAAATGAATAAAATATAGGTCAAACTATATATTTAGAATACCGTTTAGTATTAGACAAGTTAAGAGTAAAAAGATGTCAGTTCAGTTCGCGGTGACTGTACTGAAGGAGTTGTTTGCGGTATTTGCTGGGGGAAATCCCGGCGATACGGGTAAAAGAACGAAGAAAATTGGAATAATCATTAAAGCCGCACTGATAGGCAATCGCGTTCAATGAATCCTCACCGAGCATCTGGCGGCGCGCAAGCGTGACGCGGCGGTAGAGAATGTAATCATAGATACTGCGGTTGGTAAAACGGGAAAACTCATGGGAAAGATAGGACTCACTGACACCGAAACGGTGAGCCAGATCACTGATCCGCAGCTGCTGGGTATAGTGGTTGTTGATATAGGTCAGCACTTCCTGAATGACGCTGTTTGTCCCGGTTTCATCCTGAACAGGTACGGTACGGCGGATTACCTGACAAAGAAGATTGACCAGAATGATCATATAGGAATAGGCCTGAAGCCTTTCCACGGCATCCATTTCACGTGAGTCAGAAGCCTCGATCTGACGAACGCAGTGCACGAAGCGCTCCGCATCAGCATCGGAAAGCTGGTAGGTATAATGGCCGCCTGAAGCGCAGGCGTGGAAGAACTGGTTCAGATCCAGCTGACCACAGCCAAGATTGCTCATAACTTCCGGAGAGCAATTGAGGAAGGCACGTTCGTAATTGCGTAGTTCACTGGTGCAGGAAAGCCCATGCATACAGAACGGCGGCAGAATGAAAACCTGATTGGGCTTCAGCGTATAGAGTTTGTTATCAACGCCCATATACTGGCCGCCATGAAGATGAATATATAGTTCATAATAATCGTGACAATGATACTGGGTAACTTCGATCGATTCACTGAATCTGTATCGGCCTTCATAACCCTGACCACCCTGCTGCATCGGTTCAAAGGGAGTCTGGACATCATAGGATTCCACAAGACCACCTCCTGAATGGAATGTGCAGTATTTGCATACAAAGAAACCGGATTCGTATGGAGAATGCACCCGCATTTACCTATACTGAAACCAACAGAGAAGGACAAAAACCATCAAAATGAGGTGATGATAATGATTAACGTAGCGATCATCGGTACTGGCGGAATCTCCCATGCTCATATCAAAGCCTACCTGAGATTTCCGGAGCGATGCAGGATCGCAGCCCTTGTAGATATTATCCCCGGAAAGGCGCAGCGTGTCAAGGAACAATACAACCTGGACGCGGATGTTTACCTGGATCATCATGAAATCCTGGATAAGGATATAGACCTGGTGGACGTATGCACACCACCCTTTGTGCATGCTGAAATTTCCATTAACGCCCTGAGAAGCGGGAAGAATGTAGTATGCGAAAAGCCCATGGCTGCATCCCTGGAAGAATGTGACGCCATGCTGCGGGCAAGGGATGAAAGCGGGAAGAAGCTTTCCATTATCGCGCAGAACCGTTTCCGCCTGCCGGTAAGGAACCTGAAGGCACTGCTGGACAGCGGCATGGCCGGAAAAGTACGTCATGTGACTGTGGACTCCCTGTGGTTCCGCGGGCACAGCTACTATGATTTGTGGTGGCGCGGAACATGGAAAACAGAGGGTGGCGGATGCACCCTGAACCATGCGGTCCATCACATCGATATGCTTGGCTGGATGATGGGAACGCCTGAAAGGGTGACCAGCATCCTGGCAAATACCGGACATGACAACGCTGAAGTAGAGGATCTGTCTGTTTCCGTGATGGAATATCCCGGAGCCCTGGCCACACTGACCGCGTCGGTTGTTTCACACGGAGAAGAACAGGCATTGATTTTCCAGTGCGAGAAAGCCAAGATTGCCTGGCCTTACAGCGTATATGCCTCACAGCCGCAGCCGAACGGTTTTCCGCTTCCTGATCCGGATGAGGAATTTGCAAAGAAAGCAGATGAGTATCTCGCGGCCCTGCCGCCGGTACCCTATGAAATGCATGACGGACAGCTGGACGACGTGCTGAGAGCCCTGGAAGAAGACCGGGAACCCTTTATCACGGGCGAAGACGGCCGCAGGACAATTGAACTGATCTGCGCGATCTATAAAGCAGGCAGTATGAAGACCGCAGTCACCCTGCCCCTGACGAAAGATGATCCTTTCTACACTGTGGAAGGGATCAGGGCCAATGTACCTCATTTTTACGAAAAAACAGCTTCCGTGGAAAACCTGGACGGTGAACTGTCCTTCGGTAATTTCCGGAAAGGGGAAAAATAAATGAATGTTTCAGACGGAATGAACTACGCACCGAAGGGAAAACCCCAGCCGGTGGTGAAGCCGGGAGAGTTCGTGTTTTCCGCAGTACGGCTGGATCACGGACATATCTACGGCATGTGCAACGGACTGACCGAGGCCGGCGGTACGCTGAAGTATGTTTATGACCCGGATGAGAAAAAGGTAGAAGCCTTCCTGAAGGCGTTTCCGCAGGCGAAAGCAGCCCGGAGCGAGGAAGAAGCCCTGGGAGACCCGGAGACCCATATGATTGCCGGTGCAGCCATCACCAGCGAACGCTGTGCCCTCGGCCTTCGGGCGATGAATGCCGGGAAAGATTACTTTACCGATAAGGCGCCGTTTACCACCCTGGAACAGCTGGATTCCGCAAAGAAAGCTGTGACGGAAACCGGGAAAAAGTACATGGTGTATTATGCGGAACGGCTGCATGATGAAGGTTCCATCCTGGCCGGATATATCGCGGAGAGCGGAGAAATCGGCAAGGTTGTTTCCGTGACCGGATTCGGACCGCACCGCCTTGGCGCACCCGGAAGACCTGCATGGTTCTTTGAACGGGAAAAATACGGCGGTATCCTGTGTGATATCGGCAGCCATCAGTTTGAACAGTTCCTGTATTACGCCAAGGAAGAAGACGCGGTAGTGACCTCCAGCCGAATCGCGAACTTCGACCATCCGGAATATCCGGAACTGGAAGACTTCGGCGATGCCCAGCTGACCGGCAAGAACGGAGCAGCCGGATACTTCAAGCTGGACTGGTTCACACCGGACGGCCTGCGCACCTGGGGAGACGGACGGATGTTCATCCAGGGAACAAAGGGCTTTATTGAAATCCGGAAGTACGTCAATCTCGCCTCTGAAAAGAACGGCGGCGGACACATCTTCGTTGTTAACGACAAGGGAGAAAAGTATGTGAACGCGGTGGGCGTGACTGGATATCCTTTCTTCGGCCAGCTGATCCTGGACTGCCTGAACAGGACGGAGAACGCGATGACGCAGGAACACGCTTTTAAAGCTGCTGAATTGAGCCTGAAGGCTCAACTTCAGGCGGTACGCCTGAAGTAAATTCAGCAGCTAATGAAAACTTTGTGATCGCCGTATGCCATCCTTGCATCACTTCGTTCGCAACGATGGACGGCTGTAACATGGGAGTCATTAGCCGTGGATGGCTCGGCGTTACCAGCGCTAAAGCGCTGACGCCTGCATGGACGATCTGTTACCAGCACTAAAGTGCTGACAGATCTGTCTGAAGCACGGATGACTCCTCAATAACTTAAAACTGAAGACTTAAAAATGGCGGAAGAAAAATTCCAGAGGAATTTTTCACCAATTCAGAATTCAGAATTAAGAATTCAGAATTAATACTCAAGCCAGGTGTTGATTGAATTGCAAAATAATCATGAAGATGGAATTGAGTATATATAATTATGAATTATGAATTGTGAATTATGAATTCGAAACCTTATTGTAAAGGTGTCAGGAAAAAGTATGGATGTTGGTAAGAAGATCCGATTGGGTGTTATTGGAATCGGGAATATGGGGTCGGAGCACTGCCGGAATCTTGCGGCAGGAAAATGCCCGGAGATTGAGCTTGCTGCTGTGGCGGACGTGCGGGAAGACCGCATGGAATGGGCACGGCATGAGCTGCCGGAAAGCGTAAAAGTATTCCCATCCGGAAGAGACCTGATCCGAAGCGGAGAGTGCGACGCGGTGCTGATTGCGGTGCCGCACTACCTGCATGAGCAGCTGGCAGTCCAGGCGATGAGCCATGGACTGGATGTTCTGTGCGAAAAACCGATCTCAGTGGAAGCTGCGGCGGGCAGGAGAATGATCCGTTGCGCTGCCACCTCCGGAAAGACCCTGGCCCTGATGTTTAACCAGCGAACAAACAGCGTATACCGGGCGATCCGGAACATTATGCAGAACCAGGAACTTGGAGCGATCAAGCGGATGAGCTGGATTGTGACAGACTGGTACAGAACGCAGAAATACTACGATTCCGGATCCTGGCGAGCCACCTGGGCAGGAGAAGGCGGCGGCGTCCTGCTGAACCAGTGTCCGCACCAGCTGGATCTGCTGATCTGGCTTTGCGGCATGCCGGTAAAGGTACAGGCACAATGCCATGAAGGGAAATGGCATCATATTGAGGTTGAAGATGACGTAACGGCATACCTGGAATTCGGTAACGGCGCTACAGGCGTATTTACCGCATCCACAGGAGATCTGCCGGGAACCAACCGGCTGGAGATTGACTGCGAACGGGGCAAACTGATCTGTGAAGACGGAAAGATCAGATGCTTCCGACTGGGACAGAATGAAAGGGAAACGTGCTTCAACAGTGATAATCCCTGGTACCAGTGTAACGCAAAAGAAGAAGAAGTCCAGACAGACGGTGAGAACCCACAGCATATTGGCGTACTGAACGCCTTTGCGGCTCATCTGCTGCACGGAACGCCCCTGACAGCAGACGCGGAAGACGGACTTCGGGCACTGCAGCTTTCCAACGCGATCCATTATTCCGGATGGACAGGAGAGATGGTATCCGTTCCTGTACCGGAAGATAAGTTCCACGAGCTGCTGGATAAGAAAATCGCCGGTTCCACAGTGCGGAAAACCGGCGACATTACCTACGAATCAGACCATACGGGAACGGGGGCCAAAGCGGGCCAGTGAGCTAGACCACAATGAAATGTTACCACAGGCAACATGAAATATTGAACCGAAAACGGTTCAATATGAAATTTTCGACTCCGTCGAAAGTGAAATGTTCACCTGTCGGCGAACGTTAAAACATGATCAACGGGTCAGGTCATACATCATGATGCCTGCCGCGACAGCAGCATTCAGTGATTCAGCTCCGCCCCGCATGGGCAGGCAGAGACGGTGAGTGGCGACAGCCTTGACGGCTTCGGAGACACCGTTGCCCTCATTGCCGATGATCAGGATAAAGGAAGAAGCTACATCCTGACGTTCATAGAAAGGTGAACCATCCAGCTGGGATGAAAGGACGGAATATCCGTCCTTTTTATATTGATCCAGTGCTTCCGGAAGGGAAGCCGGGAAAGAGAAACCAAGACGGAAAATACTGCCCATGGTGGCCCGCAGGACCTTGGGAGAAAATAGATCAGCGCACTCCGGACTGAACAGGACGCCGGTGAAGCCGGCAGCGTCAGCAGTGCGGATGATGGTGCCCACATTGCCGGGATCCTGAACGCCGTCCAGTGCCAGCAGACGGGGACCGGAAGCCTCGCGCGCCTGGAGCGTCAGGACAGCAGCGATTCCCTGAGGCGTCTTTGTGTCACAGACGGACTGGAAGACGTGGGAAGGGAGGACATATACCGGGACTGAGTCCGGGAGGGTGAAGTCCGGTATATAGTCTTCGCGTAGAAGAATAGCCTGAACCTCGAAAGAAGAAGTGAGGGCCTCCTGGACCATGCGTACTCCCTCTACGAGGAACGCATTCTGTTCCAACCGACCCTTTTTATCCTTGAGGGAGCGCCAGGAAAGCACCTTGGGATTCTTAAGTGAAGAAATAAGTTCCATAGAAGGTATCCTTTCGAGGTTCTAATGAATACTGAAAACTTAAAACTTAAAAATGATTTTGTGATCTTAATGTTGACTTCAGGATCAGATCGCCAGACATCGATGAGTGAAAGGGGTATTTGTTGCTTCGCAAATGATATATTGGCCATTGGCCAATATGATATATTCGCCTGCGACGAATATGATATATCGGCTTCATGCCGATATGATATTTTCGGCTTCGCCGAAAGTGATTATAGTGTCTACCAATCTTAAGACGTATGGGTCTGAACTAAATCAATTAGCGTGGTGATCCAGGCAGAAAGCGCATCATAAGGGCGATGCTCGGTCTGGGTGGTGAAGCAGGAGGAAATTGCTTCGGTGATGACAGATTCTCCCCAAGGAGTAAAGGGATGATAGAAATCGCCGGTGAAGAAGCCATGGAACAGCACTTCCGCTGAAGCGGGGAACTCCTTGGCAAAGCGGAGAATGAACTGAGGCAGAAGCTCTTCCGGACGGACAGAGATGGCAGCGGGAACCGTGGAAGCTGCCGGAATGCCGGGAGTGACATCCTCCAGCATGGAAAGGCCTACGGGAATTTCCATCTTCTTTTCCGAAGAGAAGAGGAAAGAGAGAGACGCGACCCGGCGATTGCGGAACATGGTAAGAAAATGCCAGAGCGCCGCTTTATAGGGATCCGGCAGGCTTTCGGGCAGCAGTGAACCCCGACCGGAAAGGCAAAGGGTCATCTGCTCCGGCAGGAAATCGTTTTTGCCGGGATCCGCGGCGATCTGCAGCAGCACCAGACCTGAAAGCATCATCAGGAAACTGAAGTGCAGGAGCAGGACGGAACCCAGATAAGTCGGCATACCGTTCATGGGATTCTGCAGGAGACCGGGCAGGACATAACGATAGTGATCGGCAATAAAGTTATCCAGCGCCAGGCGGGAATGCCGCAGGGCGGAAGGATCAGCCTTGGCATTGATGAACGTTTTCTCCAGCATCAGGAGATCCTGCTGAATGGAAGGATCCTGGATAAAGCTGAGCTCTTCCCGCAGCAAAGAAGGATTGCGCAGCAGGGAAGGCAGCAGCATATAATGGACGCCCAGCGGGATCTGGCAGGTACGTACGGCCTGCTCACGACCACGCAGGAAAAGGGAAATATCCGCTGTACAGGCGCCGATATCCATGACCATGAAGCCGCCGCGGGTATCCTCGGAAGCACAGAAACGGAAATAGGCGCCGAGGGCAGAGCTTTCAGCCGCAAAGGTGACCGGCGGGACTTTATCAGGAGTCGGGAAACCGGCCTCCTTACATACCTGATCCGCCAGGGAAACGAAGAGAGCAGTGAGATTTTCCCGGCCTGCTTTGGCCATTTCATCCGGAACAGAGAAACGCCAGAGTAAGGTATGGGCACCATCGGAACGGGCCTGCAGGGCCGCCATGAGCATGATCTGATGCAGACAGAGGGAAACAGACCGTCCTTTTTCCTCTTCCCACTTGAGGCATGTATAAAGCGCCTCGGAAGGGATGGAAAGCACATCCTGAAGATCCGCGGACATCAAAACAATACCATCTTCAAAAGGCAGCGGCGCTTCACCCGGCACATTGCGGAAAATCCTGGAGGCGGTAGGCAGCAGCGCGGACACCGGAACAGCAGGCAGGAATTCCCTGCGGAGAAGATCCCTGGACAAAGAGGGATTATTGATCAATGTACGAACCAGTGTCGGCCCCTGAAGCGGACGGCGCTGACGTCCTGTGGAGAATATGACAGAAGTACCGACAGAACCGAAATCCACACAGGCGGTGACGACATCCTGCTTGACGACGTCCGGCTGGGGCAACAGGTTAGGTACGGAACCTGCAGAACGGCCGTCCTTCAGAAGGGAGAAAGAGGTCGGGAAGGACGCGGTACGGCACACAGTGCGGGAAGAGGCTTCCGGAGTGACAGAAGAACCGTCCGCCGTGTTGACAGAGACGGCGAATCCTTCAGGCAGGGAAGCATAGGTGAAGTAAGCATGCCAGTCTTCCGGAGCGAAAGGCAGATTCGGCCAGACGGCCAAAGTCGGAATATCATGGGAATACAGGTTGAGGATTTCTTCCTCTGCATATACACGGGTCAGACATACCGTAAAGCTGCCTTCCAGCGTCAGAGCAACACGGATGGTATTATTTTCTGTCCGTTCAAAAGCCAGCAGTCCGGGACGAACCAGGGTTTTCCCTTCCGGCAGACGGCAGAGCGCAGCACAAAGACCGTCAGAAAGCGGCGGAAGGATCGCGTCAGGCGCAACAGCAGCAGCGTTTTCCTCATCCTCCGGAACATAAGAAGGCGCAAGGACACACATGGATGCCATGAGTGAATCGCCGATAATGCTGTTACCGCGGGCAGGGAAAAGCGTCAGATAATCACTGAAGGGCTGCAGGGCAGCAGAAGCAAGATCCTGCCCCAGGGATTCCGTGAGGATCGTATTGACAGAGGGAGAAGAAGTATCCCAGGGCCAGGCAAGTTCCGTATCCGTATCGGTAACCGGCAGGCCGGCTTTTTCCAACAGATCAAAGGCTATCTGGCGTGCATCGGACAGGGCATCAGGATAACGCTCCAGCAGGAGACTGAGTTCCCGGACGAGATGATCATGATACTCGTCAGAAGCGCGGGAAAGCGTACGGCATTCCTGATCCAGAAGGGACAGGATCCAGCTTTCCGCGGGAAGCGGAATCGCATCCAACAGCGTGCGGGAGTTTTCCCGTGCGAAGGGAACGTCCCTGTAAAGATAGATGATATCATCCGGTACAGAACAGGCTGAAGGTGTAAAGGACTTACGATTCAGCAGAGAAGCAGCCAGGGTATCATCCGTGAGGAAACGCTCATAATAACAGACGGTGCGAACAAGGGTATCACTGAAGGCCGGCAGCAGGCGCAGACCGAAGGCTGCCTTCAGGCGAAGCGTGAGACGCTCCGGAAGTCCGATGGGATCCTGATAGCGAAGCAGCTCCTTACGGAAATCAGAAAGGAAGTTAAACAGACGCTTGGACAGGTCCTCCGGCCTGGGATCCGTCATGGCATTGATCTGCTCCAGCAGAACGGCACGATCTCCCTCACAAAGCAGGGAACATGGATCCCGGAAGGAAAGGGAGTCCTCATCAAACCAGGGCATGGCAAAAGAGGGAATAAACGGCACGTGCGACGTGGAAAGACGGGCAGGAATGAATTCCTTGCCCGGCAGAACAAGCGCAAAGGGAACTTTTATATCCTCTTTCTCGAGGAAGAAGAGCTGCACTGTTTCGGAAGCGCGGGCAGAAAGCCAGGCACGAAGAACGGGAGAATCATCTATTTTCAGCGTTTCAGAAACGAGGGAAGCTTCATCAGCAGTACGGCGACGGTACTGACGAAGGAACAGCATGGCAAACAGGCCGCGTTTACCGGACTCCGCTTCACGGGCAGTATCCTGGGATTCATCCAGGAGAGGCAGAAGGGAGGAAACCTTCAGCAACGGGGCAGTCGGATACATATCCGGCAGCATCGGAATCGACGGCACATCCCCGGCAGAAAGGAACCGAAGCGGAGTGATTTCACGCAGGCTGACATCCAGCGTACAGAGACAAAGGGAAGTGAAAGGATCCGATCCGGATTCTTCCTTGCAGCAGGACAGCAGCTGGCGGAAAAGCGTTTTAACATCAGAAAGGGTAAAGCCGAAAAGCAGAGTGGGCATCTGTGCCTGCAGATCTTTACGGATACTGTCGGCACTGCTTTCAGAAGCGATGAGCAGGGCAGAAAGCTTTTCCGCAGCGGGAGCATTCAGCAGCTGACCGGAGAAGGGTGTCAGTCCCTCCGGAGCAGCAGATGCATCCTGCCCGGTAAAAGTACAGGCAGCCAGATCATCATCACAGCGTTTGACAGCAGCCTGGAGCAGACGTACGCGGCGTGCCAGGGAAGCGACGGTGAGATGATCCTGATCAGGAGACATGCTCTCCAACTGTGAAGACGCGCGATCCAGAGCCTCCTGGCAGCGACGGCGGCAGTCCAGCAGGGCGGGAAGTGCCCAGCTGCCGCCGACGGAAGCAAAGATTTTATCACGGGCTTCGGTTTCAGTTTTCAGCTGGACTTCGATATCCTCAAGCCGTCTCCGGGCTTTTTCCTCTTCCGTATCGGCCATGGAAACACGGTGGACAGGTTTTACGTCCATGATGCCGGATTCTTCCGCTTCTTCTTTGGAGACGTCATATTCAGACGCTACGGTAACAGTTTTACCGCAGGCTTCCACAGCACGGCGCCAGAGAGGATCAGATACTTCTGCAAGGCGCAGCTGATCCGGCATGAAATGGATCATGGAGACGATCTCAGCAAGAACCGCGCTGAAGGCACGACGGATGACGCTGATAACTTCACGCCGCTCCGGCGTGACAGTATCTCCCTGCGTCAGACGACGGAAAAGGCCGTTGCGCGTATTGGGCGCCAGGGAACGCAGGGAACCGGGACGGTCACAATAGGACTGGAAGGCGGGAATCAGATCCGCCAGCAGCCAGGTGCCCGCATGCAGGAAAGCCGCAAAAGGAACAGCCTGATCACCCAGGGACTGGAAAGTGATCACGCCGGGAACAGAAACCGTGTGAAGACCGGCGGAAGGAACCTCAGAAGACGTGAATACGTTGGCAAGACGCCTGGCCAGAACCGTATAAAGGATACGGAGAGAATCATCCGAGCGTACCATGGATGAAGGCAGAGAAAGCAGCCAGACGGAATCCGCACAGGCGGGAACGCTGCGATCCGGTTTGCCTACCAAATTCTGGGAGGCAAGGGCACGCAGGGAAGAAGAAAGCAAATCCTTTGCCTCATCCACTGTGGCAGAAGAACTGACGGCCAGGCAGAACAGGGAAAGGAATGAAGAATCAATTTTGAGGTTTTCATGCAGGAAACGAAGCAGGGCAAAAGCTACGCCGGAAGAAAACGGATCACAAAGATCACAGAGTACAACGACGCGGTACTCCTCCCCGGAAGAATGACAATTGACCAGCTTATCAAACAATTTGCGAAGCGGCTGGAGATCATCCGCGTCAGAGGAGAGAAGGGCAGAAAAAGCCCATTCCACAGCTTCCCTGTCTGTTTTATAGGAAAGCGGCACACCCTTACCACGCAGCGCGGTCAGAAGGGAGGCAGAAGCAGGATCCGAAGAGAGCACACCAATGGAAGGCAGCTCAGGACGGAAAGAAGCATATGCAAATGAAGACGGAAAGAACGAATTGTTATCCGCACGATCAAAAAGAACATGGGCCTGATTCAGATCCCGGATCATCGGAACCAGGATCGGATCAACAGGCCGATCCGTTATGTGAAAGATATCCAGGCCGTTCACCGGAACCGCAGCCCCGCAGGACAACGCTGAAAGGAGCGAAGGCAGGGAAGCACCGGCATAATGACCGACCGGAAGTAAAAACGACTTCAAAAGAGCGTCCCCTCTTTACAAAATATATAACAATAAACAATTCGACACAGGAAACGTGAAAACCTGCACGGAAGGTTTACGAAGCGCAAGGGAATATGATATACTCCGAAATGTAAGGATCAGGGAATGGCTTGGAGGAAAATAAAATGAAAAAACTGACGGTGGCAGGATGCATATTTTGGATTGTGGGACTGATTGTGTTTATTGTGGGGATGAACATCAATAGCAGTATCAGAGAGACGATGATGACGCTGGGAAGCGTTGTGTTTTTGATGGGGCTGGCGATAAATGGAGTTGTGTGGGCGAAGAGAAAGAATGACGAGAATAAATAATTCTCGTCATTCTTTAAATGAATACTGAAAACTTAAAACTTAAAAATGAATAATGATGGATAAAACTGCTTCCGAAAGGAAGCAGTTTTTAAGTTTATAAGTTATGAGTGATCAGTGATGAGTGAAGAGTGAAGAGTGAAGAGTGTAGAGTTGAATAATCCAACAGGGTTATCCATGATAACCAGTTGGATTATTCTTCTGGAAACGATAAGAGTCGCGGCACATGTCCTCGAGGTTCTTTTCGGCTTCCCAGCCGAGGAGAGCCTTGGCTTTGGAAGGATCGGCATAGTTTTCCGCGATGTCGCCGGGACGGCGGGGAGCAATGACATAAGGAACAGCGACGTCATTGACGCGGGAATAGGTATTAACCAGATCCAGGACGGAATAGCCGTGGCCGGTACCAAGATTGATGATTTCAGAGCCGGTATGGGCAGCGGCATAATCGCAGGCCTTCACATGGCCATTGGCCAGGTCAACCACATGGATATAATCCCGGACGCCGGTGCCATCAGGAGTGGGATAATCATTGCCGAAAACGGAGAGCTTTTCCAGCTGGCCTACGGCCACCTTGGCGATATAGGGAACAAGGTTGTTGGGAATGCCGGCGGGATCCTCGCCAATGAGGCCGGACTCATGAGCGCCGATGGGGTTGAAATAACGAAGAAGGACAACGCTCCACTCCGGATCAGCCGCAACCTGGCCCTCCAGGATTTTTTCAATCATGTATTTGGTCCAGCCATAGGGATTGGTGCAGCCCAGGGAAACCATATCCTCACGGTAAGGCACTTCCGTCTGATTGCCGTATACGGTGGCAGAAGAAGAGAAGACGAGACGCTTGACACCATGGGCCTGCATGGTTTCACACAGGGTCAGGGTCGTATCCAGGTTGTTGCGGTAATAACGCAGGGGCTGGGAAACGCTTTCACCAACCGCCTTCAGGCCGGCGAAGTGAATAACGCAGTCGAAGTTGTTCTCGCTGAAAATACGATCCATGGCTGCCTTATCAGCCACGTCTGCCTCATAATGAGGAACCGGATGGCCGACGATCTTTTCGATCCGGTTGATGGATTCCGGACAGCTGTTGATATAATTGTCCACAATGACAGGTTCATGACCCGCGTTGCACAGTTCAACACAGGTATGGGATCCGATAAAACCGGCGCCGCCGGTCAGAAGAATCTTCATGACAATAAATTCCTTTTCTTTTTGATAACGGATCGTTTCCGAAGAAACGATCCGAATAAACAACTGTTATTACAGGGCGGCCGGATAAACGCCGGCGTCATGCAATTTTTTCAGCTCCGCGCTGACATATTCCTTATCTTCTTTATAGGTGACGCCGAACCAGACAGCGTCCGTGGAGAGCACTTCAACCCGCAGGCCCTTGGACTGCATCAGGGAATCCACCAGGGAGGGAAGGAGGCACTCCTTCTTCAGGGGATCACCGGATTCATCCTTCAGGAAGGCATCCAGGTACTTAACACCATCCTCGAAGAAATCAGGCGCGAAGCCCCAGAGGTTCATGGAAACGAGGGCGTCCGGATCCAGGATAACTCCTTCGGGATTGTCGTGGATATCACGGATGGTGCCATCCGGGAAGGGCAGAATATTGAAGGTTTCAGTCACCTTGACCAGGTGTCCTTCTTCCGTTGTGCAGACGCCGCGAGTCACATGGCCGTGCTTGGAAACGGTGTTCTTCAGATAATAAGCAACCATGTAGGCTTTGTTTTCTTCTTCCTGCAGGCGATGCAGAGCGTCAGCCATGGCTTTGAAGGCGTCACGGCCGTAATAGTCGTCCGCATTGATGACGGCAAAGGGCTCATTGATCACGTCCTTTGCACACATTACCGCGTGAACCGTACCGTAGGGCTTGGTACGATCGGCCGGGGGAACGAAACCGCCGGGCAGGGAATCATACTCCTGGTAAGCGTATTCCACATGAACCTTCTTCGCGATCTTGTCACCGATCATGGAACGGAAAAGTTCATCCATGCTTTTCCGGATGACAAAAACCACCTTATCGAAACCGGCTTCCACAGCATCGTGGATGGAATACTCCATCAGGATTTCACCGTTGGGTCCGATTCTGTCAATCTGTTTGTTTCCGCCGTACCGGGATCCGAGACCGGCTGCCATGATCAGAAGTGTTGTGTTCATTTTTCAATATCTCCTCGTTTTTTTCTAAGATATTCGAACCGGGACTCTTCTGAAAGCCCTGGGTTGAATCTTTTTTGAACAGGATGGTAAAGGTCCTGAGCATCAGCTTCACATCCAGCCAGATGGAGAAGCTTTCGATATACATCATATCCAGCATGAGCTTGTCTTCCGCGGATGTGTTGTAACGGCCTTCAATCTGGGCGTAACCTGTAAGGCCGGCTTTCATCTTTTCACGATAGACGAAGCTGGGAAGGTTCATTTTATAGCGGGCAACGTTGGCCATCATCTCAGGACGGGGACCAACGATGGACATATCGCCGATCAGGATGTTGAAGAACTGGGGAATCTCATCCAGGCGGAAACGACGCAGGAAGGAACCCACTTTTGTGATCCGGGGATCATCCACAGCAACGGAAACCTGGACCTCATCCAGTTCACTGTGGGGCGTCATGGTCCGGAATTTACGGATGGTGAAAGGCCTGCCTGCAATGGTCAGCCGGGACTGCTTGAAGATGACGGGGCCGCCGTCTTCCAGCTTGATCAGGAGGGAGATGAGCAGGATAAAGGGGCTGAAGATAATCAGCGCCAACGTGGAAAATACAATATCACCAAAGCGTTTGGCGATCCGCTGGAAAAGTGTGATCTTATTATAATCCATGGAGAGGAACGCCGCGTCATCCACGATGGCGGGACGGGCATTACAGAACATGATATCTTCCAGTTCGGCCTTGCACATGACGTCCTTCCGGTCGTCATAGCAGATTTTCATGAGCTCAATCTTGGCACCGGAAGGAAGCTGGCCGAGGAAAATGACGTCAGCCTTTTCAATACGGCGGGTCAGATCCGGCACATTATAGAGAACCACATCATCCACACGCCACTGAAGCTTATAGCGTTCAATTTTGGAACGGAGCGCTTCTTCCTGAGAGGGAGAACCGAGGATGAGCAGGCAGCTCCTGGGTGGAGTGAAATAGAAATACAACTGATTGCCGACACGGACAAACAGGATAATGATGATGATCTGGATGATAAAGCAGAGGAGCAAACAGAGCAGATCGGGACCAAAAATGACGAGATGATCGTTATAATTATCGTTGACGTTCATAATTTCCAGCTGGAGATAGGTGACGATATCCGTGATGGCAATACTGGAAATCATGGCGGAAATCACGGGCTTATTCTTTTTGCGGCCGACTTCATAACCGCCGTAAACCGCATGCATGGCGATACTCATGGCGGTATAGGTAAGCAGGGTTGTAGCCAGGGTACGGTTAACAACCAGAAGATAGACATTTGTAATAGAAAGGCACGCAAAAAACGCAAGGCCCAATAAAACATAAAGAACCAATGAAAGGAGGCCAATCAGGACAGCTGTTTTTGTCTGATGAGATGAGCGACCCCGGAATGGCAAACAGACCCCTCCATTTCTCTAAAACTACATTATATTATCATAGTGTTAAAAGAGGTGTCAATGTCGCAAAAAGGAGTTTACAATAAAGCGTATGAATGTTAAAATTTTATATTGAGTTGCTGTGCACAAAGCCGGTTTCTCATGCCCCTGAAATATGACATTCACCGCCTGAAGCGGAAAGGAAAAGATATGAGAAAGAAAGATCAGAACCCCTATCAGGGTGGATATCCGCAGCAGAACGGTTACCCGCAGGGAAGCTATCCCGGCGGAGCCGCTTATCCCGGATATCCCACACAGCAGGGATATCAGAATCAGCAGGAATATCAGGCCCCCCAGGGATACCAGAATCCCCAGGGTTATCCCCAGGCGACCGGTTATACCCAAATGCAGGGGTACCAGGCGCCCAGGACATATCAGACGCCCCAGGTTCCCGGCGGACAGGCTCCGGCCGGGGCAACTGACAATACCGGTTATGTCGGACAGGGATCCTTTGCGCAGAACGGGTATACCCAGACGGGATATACCCAGCCCCAGAATACAGGATATCCTGCCGGAAACGCTTATCCGCAGCAGAACGGCTATCCACAGGCAAATCCTGCCGGTATGACGGGATATACCTATCCCAATGCCAGTCAGCAGCCTGCCGGAAGCTATATTCCACAGACTCCCTACAGCCCGGGTTATACAACCCCCGGATACCAGGCGCCTGCCGGATACGCCCAGGGGTATAACGCTGCCTATACGCAGATGGGGCGTCAGCAGGCACCGATGAATCCTATTCAGGAACAGGGTGGACAGGTTCCGCTGAACGGAGGCGGATATGTACCCCAGCCAGTACCGGTCCGGAAACAGCCTTTTATGCTGACAGACTCATACCTTCTGATTATATGTGCGATGCTGCTGGTGTTCTTTGTGCTGGGCATGTTTATCAACGGCATGGGTGCCATGAAATGGGTGTTCCTTCTGCTGACAGCCGGCACAGCAGCGCTGCTGTGGCTGAAGAACCTGACAGAAAACAACAAGCGGCTGTGCTTCTCCATCGTTTACGGCGTGCTTGCGCTGGTTACGATCATCGGTCTTGTAACCGGCGGGCAGGGAACCAAAAGGACAAATCCGCAGCAGCAACAGCAGCTACAGCAGCAACAACAAACCGTACAGCAGGATCCTAACGGCAACACCGGATCCGCTGTCAACAATCCTTACGGAGCATTGGTGAATAACACAGCGGTCACTCCCGCTCCTGAGGAAATCGAAACGCCTGTTCCGGAAGGCGGCGAAGAAGAAATCAAAGCACGCCTGTATGAGTTTATGACGCTCTGGTCCGGAAATCAAATCTCCGATATGATCAAGTATTGCAGTATTGAATGGCAGAACAAACAGGACAATGTACAAAATGCATTATTCACTGTGACCAAGAACAGAATACCTGTCAAGTATGAAATGATTTCCGTCTCCGGAACTGCATATGACACGATGCGTACCGTGAATATGAAAGTGGAAATGAACAGAAATGACGGAAAACCCAATAAAATATACGATATGCAGGTCAGCATGAGAAAAGCGGATGACGACAAGTGGTACGTAGATCCTTCCAGCATGGTGTCCAATGAAGAAGAAGTGACTACAATCACACCGGTGCCTGAAGCGACACCCACGCTGGAAACTTCCAATAATACGATCCTGTATTACAATCCGGACGGCGGATCAAAGTATCACAGGGATCCCAACTGCAGGACGACTAACAGCAAGTACCTGCCCATGCAGGGACAGTTTACCTACGGCGAACTGCTGCAAGGCGCGCACTCCGAACTGAAGCCGTGCCACATCTGCCTTGCGCCGGAGAGACCGAAATAACTGACGATTATGAAAGAAACAGACAGACTCAGGGAGCGGCTGTATCCTGTGGAAGCAGGACGTTACCTGATCGGATTATCCGGAGGAGCGGACAGCGTCGCGCTGCTGATGATGCTGCTTCCTGATATCAGAGAAAGCCGGATTGCAGTGGAAGCCGTGCATGTAAACCACGGGCTGCGCGGGGCTGAGTCTGATGATGACGAGACATTCTGCCGCCGGTTGTGTGAACAGGAAAGCATTCCGCTGACTGTTTACCGGGCGGATCTCCAGGGGAAAACCGATGAGGCTTCCGCACGGAAGGCCCGGTATGGTTTTTTCCGGGAAAGATACGAGGCTTTCCGAGCGGACGGCCTGATCCTGGCCCATCACGCGGATGATCAGGCGGAAACCTTCCTGATGCGACTGACAAGGGGAGCCGGTCCCGAGGGACTGGAGTGCATGAGGGAAGATGAAACGGTGGACGGAATCCGGATTCTCCGTCCGATGCTGCGGATCAGGCGGGAAGAGATCCGGACAGCCCTGAAGGAAGACGGAACCGGATGGCGGGAAGATTCCACCAATACCGATACGGCTTACCTCCGGAACCGAATCCGGCAGGAACTGATTCCAGCGCTGGAAGCCATTTCCGAATCTGCTGTTGAAAAAATCTGCCGGACTGCAGGGATGATTGCGGCGGATAACGACGTACTGGATGCTGCAGCGGATCAACTGCTCCGGGAAAACGCCAGGGGAAATATCCTGAATGCCGCGGTAATTGCCGCAGAACCGGACGCACTGCGACGGCGGGTGCTGCGGAAATGGTGGAACGCGGAAGGCCCTGTGCTGGAGGAGCATGCGCTGAGCGCAGCACAGACGGAAACGCTGAATGCGTTGCTGGACGTGACCAAGGGAAAAACCAACCTTCCTGGTGACGTTTATGCTGTAAGAACAGGAAAGCATCTGATCCTTCAACGGACAGACAAGGAAAAAAAGACTGATCCGGTTCCTTTTTCCGGTGAAGAAACCGAATTCGGTGCATACCGGATTACGGTCAGCCCAACGGAGGGCAATCCAGGAGACGGGAAGAAAACCCAGGAAGTACCGGACGGATTTTTCCGGGGATGTGAAATCCGTACCCGGCGGCCGGGAGACCGGATCAGGCCCTTCGGAAGCACAGGCAGCCGGAAACTGCAGGATTACCTGACAGACCGCCGGATCGGCGAGCCCTTCCGGGACAGCATTCCGCTGATCTGCAGGGGAAACGAAGTCCTGCTCGTGTGCGGCGTCGGAGCAGGCAACATACCCAGATGGAACAGGGAAGATTCTCCCGTGCGCATTACCTGGCACGGAGAGATGCCCTGGACAGAATAAACAAGAGAGGACCAACACACATGGAACAGAACGCGAAGATTTATGAGGACCTGGACAGGATCCTTGTAACCAAAGAGGAAATCGCGGAAAAAGTCAGGGAACTCGGTCAGAAGATTACCAAGGATTATGCCGGAAAGGAGCCTGTGCTGGTCTGCATCCTGAAAGGCGCGGTGCTGTTCTTCTCTGACCTGATGCGGGAAATCGACCTGCCGGTGACGGCGGATTTTATGGCAATCTCCAGCTACGGCAGCGCGACGAAGACCAGCGGTGTTGTGCGCGTGCTGAAGGACCTTGACAAGGATATCGTCGGCAAGGACGTCATCATTGTTGAAGATATCGTGGACACAGGCGTCACGCTGAATTACCTGAAGAGCATGCTGGCGCACAGGGGAGCAGCATCCATCCGCATTGCCGCCCTGCTGGACAAGACAGCACGGCGTACTGTACCTGACCTGAAAGTGGACTATGTGTGCTTTGACATTCCGGACGCCTTTGTGGTAGGCTACGGGCTGGATTACGACCAGACGTACCGTAACCTGCCGGATATCGGCGTTCTTTCTCCGAAAATTTACGGAGATAAATAAGTAAGTAAAAGGGGGAATCTCTTTTGAATAGAAGACCTTCAAGGGGTATCGTCGGGTACGTTGTACTTCTTACCACGCTGCTGCTGATTGCCATCCTGCTGAACGGCGGCCTGAGCCAGACGGTCAGCCGCAGGATCGAATATCCGCAGCTGCTGGATATGATCAAAGAAGGCAAGGTATCCAGAGTTGCCATCCGAAACAATGCCCTGGTTGGTGTGACCAAATCCACCAATGTGGCGGCGGACGATTTCCCGGAACGCAACTACGATTTTGAAACCACAATCGGTGCGGACTTCCTGGACACTGTCCGCCAGATTGAAGCCAATAAAAAGAACGTACCGCTGGATCAGGTTACGGTGGACCAGCTGTCTTTTGACCTGGAATACCGTGCCCCGGTTGTGATTCCGTGGTGGTATGATTTCCTGCCGTACCTGATCATGCTGGGTATTATGGCAGTCATATGGTTTGTGATGATCCGCTCCCAGGCGGGCGGCGGCGGAAAGGTGATGTCCTTCGGCAAGAGCCGTGCCCGGATGCAGGATCCCACGAAGAACAAGATTACCTTTGCAGACGTGGCCGGCGCGGATGAAGAGAAGGAAGAACTCCAGGAGATGGTGGACTTCCTGAAGAATCCCCGGAACTATACGGAACTGGGCGCCCGGATACCCAAGGGCGTTCTGCTCGTTGGACCTCCCGGAACCGGTAAAACCCTGCTGGCCAAAGCTGTTGCGGGCGAAGCAGGCGTACCCTTCTTCTCCATCAGCGGCAGTGACTTTGTGGAGATGTTTGTCGGCGTCGGCGCAAGCCGCGTCCGCGACCTGTTTGACCAGGCCAAGAAGGTGGCTCCTGCCATCGTATTTATCGATGAAATTGACGCAGTTGGACGTCACCGCGGCGCAGGCCTCGGCGGCGGCCACGATGAACGTGAACAGACACTGAACCAGCTGCTGGTTGAAATGGACGGTTTTGCCGTGAATGAAGGCATTATCGTGATGGCCGCAACCAACCGCCGCGATATCCTTGACCCCGCCCTGATGCGTCCCGGCCGTTTTGACCGGCAGGTGACGGTCAACTATCCTGACCAGAACGGCCGCGTGGCCATCCTGAAAGTTCACAGCAAGGGCAAGAAGCTGGATGACAGCGTGGACCTGGATAATATCGCGAAGCGTATGCCGTACGCTACCGGCGCTGACCTGGAAAACGTGATGAACGAAGCCGCTATCCTCGCAGCCCGTGCCAGGAAGAAAAAGATTGACCAGCAGCTGCTGATCGACGCCATTGCCCGGGTACAGATGGGTCCCGAAAAGAAGAGCCATAAGGTGAACGAAAAAGACCGCCGCATGGTGGCCATTCACGAGGGCGGACATGCCATCATCGGCCATCTGCTGGAAGGCTGCGATGAAGTACACCTGATCACGATTGTACCCCGGGGACAGGCGGCAGGACACACCCTCGCGCTGCCTGCTGAGGAGCATGACAACATGAGCCGCAGCCAGCTGTATGACCAGATCACCATGATGCTGGGCGGACACGCAGCTGAAGAAGTCGGACTCGGCGAGATCTATACCGGATCTTCCAGCGACCTGAAGCGGGCAACGGAGATCTGCCGGAAGATGGTAACGCAGTTCGGCATGAGCGACAATATCGGAACCATTTACCTGGGCAGCGACCAGGAAGTGTTTGTCGGTATGGAATTCGGCCAGAGCCGTGAATACAGCGAAGAAATCGCAGCGAAGATTGACCGCGAGGTTGCTTCCATCCTGGCACGGTGCTATGAGAAGGCCAAGAAGATCCTGACGGATAACCTGGACAAGCTGGAAACGCTGACCCAGGCGCTGCTTGAGCAGGAAACCCTGAACCGTGCTGAGTTTGTTTCCCTGATGGAAACCGGTGAAATGCCGGAAGCCAGCAAGGAAGACAAGCCGAGGACGGCAGAGGAAATCATCCGCGAAAGCAAGGAAGCTTTTGAAGCGGAAACCGATAAGGAAATGGAAGCGCAGGAGCCTGTGCAGAGTGAAACCCGGACTGAAAGCGAAACCTGAAACAAAACAATGAGTAAATAAACAAAGAAAGGGGGCGGGCAGATGGTCAGGAAACGGAACGCGGACAACTCCGCGGCAAACAGCGGCATACCACAGAGAGTGGATGACGCGGCACGAAACATGATGAGCCATGCTGCCGGCCCCAGCAGAGGATATGTTCCGCAACGGAACCCCCAGCCGCAGGACGGCTGGCAGCAGGTTCCACCGGGATACTATTCCGGACAGATGCCGCAGCAGAACAGCGCCTACTATACAGGACAGCAGCAGCCCATAAACGGCGGCCAACGCGGTTTTATTGTTCCCACCGGAAACCAGGGGAAAAAGAAAAAGACCCGGAAAAAGCATCCGGTGCTGCTTGCGCTCTTTCTGATTATCCTGGTCGGTGCCATCGGGACAGGCGCATATTTCTCGATCACGAGCCAGCTCAGGACGAGGAAAATCAATGATAAGGTGGAAGCCTACAATAACCTTTTCTGCCCCGGCGTGTATGTAGACGGCATTCACCTGGGCGGTATGACGCCGGAACAGGCGCTGAATTCGGTCAACAGCCAGATCCAGCAGCGGCATGACGCGTGGAAGGTACAGCTGACCTATAACGATCAACAGGTACTTGAAATCAACGCGGATATGATGGGCTTCAACGTTGATACACAGAGCGTGCTGTACCAGGCATGGGCCAAGGGACATACGGGAGACAACGAACAGCGGTACGCTGAAATGCTGCAGCTGGAGGAAACCCCGTACAATGACTATACGGCACAGCCGGACGGCAATACACACGTTATTGACGAAAAGCTGATGCAGATCAAACAGGCCATTGATAAACCCGCGGTGGACGCGGCTATGACGCAGTTTGATCCGAACCTGGATTATCCCTTTGTATTCACAGAGGAAGAATACGGACGGAACCTGGATATCGAGCCGATCCGGCAGAAGCTTTACCAGATGGTTTCCACCATGGAAAGCGGAACAGTGGAACTGATTCCGGACGTGGTTTCGCCGAATGTGTTCCGGTCTGACGTGATCATGAACTACAAGGTACGCGGATACGCAACCACGGAGATCAGCCGGCACTCTGAAGAAAACCGGAACAACAATATCCGACTCGCGTTTGATTACATCAACAGCTACGGATCCGTGATCGAACCGAACGCTACCTTCAGTTTCAACAAGGTGGTCGGTAAACGGACGCCGGAACGCGGCTTCTATCCCGCGACAGAATATGTATACGGAGAACATGAAGAAGGATACGGCGGCGGTGTCTGCCAGGCCAGCACAACGCTTTACCAGGCTGCCGTCCGGGCCGGAATGCAGATCCTGGAACGCAGACCCCATTCTGATTCGGTGACCTATACGGAATACGGCAAAGACGCCACGGTTTACTGGTCTGAATTCAGGGGCGGAAAGAAGATCGATTTCTCCTTCAGAAATACTTCCGACGCTCCGATCTACATTGTGGCCCATGTGAAAACCATCCCGGCCACAAAAAAGGAAAAGAAAAAACTGATCTGCGAGGTTACCATCTACGGCAAAGATATGGGCAGCATCAGTTATGACATGGTCACAGTGGAAGAAACAATACCCTGCACGCTGAATCCCGTTCCTGTAGGAGACAGAGACCTTGTCGCCAAAGCGAAAGACGGATGCAATGTAGACTGCTACCTGGTGGAATACACGAACGGTGTGGAAACCAGCCGGAAAAAGATGTACCGTGACAGATACGAACCCAGGGCGGAAAGGTATTATGACCCGAGCGCCAAGAAATAAAGGAAGCATAAAAAGAAGCACGCTGGATTATCCAGCGTGCTTTTGTTTGTGCGAATCAATGCATCAGGCTTTGCCGTTGCAGCCGAGCACGTCAACGATCTTATGGGCAACCATGTCCTTGACGGCCTGACGGGCGGGCTTGAGGTACTGACGGGGATCGAAGTGATCCGGATGCTCCGCAAAGTACTTACGGATGACAGCAGTCATAGCCAGACGGATGTCGGAGTCGATGTTGATCTTGCAGACAGCGCTGCGGGCGGCCTGACGGAGCTGCTCTTCCGGAATGCCGATAGCACCGGGCATGTTTCCGCCGTACTTGTTGATCTCGGCAACGAATTCCTGCGGCACAGAAGAAGAACCGTGGAGCACGATCGGGAAGCCGGGCAGCTGCTTGGCGCACTCTTCGAGCACGTCGAACCGGAGCTGGGGCTTGGTGCCGGGCTTGAACTTGTAGGCGCCGTGGCTGGTACCGATGGCGATGGCCAGGGAGTCGCACCCGGTACGGGTCGCGAAGTCGACGACTTCTTCAGGATGGGTGTACATGGCCTTGTCGGCATCGACGGAAACTTCATCCTCAACGCCGGCCAGGGTGCCGAGTTCAGCTTCAACAACCACACCGTGGTCATGAGCATATTCGACAACCTTACGGGTCAGGGCGATGTTCTCTTCATAGGGCTTGGAAGAGGCATCGATCATGACGGAAGTGAAACCGCCGTCGATGCAGCTCTTGCAGAGCTCGAAGCTGTCGCCGTGGTCCAGATGCAGAGCGATCGGGATTTCGGGATTTTCAATCACAGCAGCCTCAACCAGCTTCACCAGGTAGGTGTGGTTGGCGTAGGCACGGGCGCCCTTGGAAACCTGCAGGATGACGGGAGCCTTCAGCTCGCCGGCGGCTTCAGTGATGCCCTGAATGATTTCCATGTTGTTGACGTTGAAAGCGCCGACAGCGTAGCCGCCGTCATAGGCCTTCTTAAACATTTCTGTAGTGGTTACGAGTGGCATAGACAGGAACCCTCCTTCGTCTTATTTCACAGGAGATTATACCACACGAGGCGTTGAATGAAAAGGGGGAGAGGGGACAATGATGCCTGAAATATTCAGGCATCATTGTTAATGAATACTTAAAACTTAAGACTTAAAAATGAATAATAAATAAGATAATTGCCATATAAATGGGTAAAAATGATGATAAAAGTGAATATCAGAAAGATGCGTTTTTATAATGTATTTTGTGTGGATGGGGAATACGGAAAGAATACGAAGGAAAGCCGAAAACAAGTTGATAAAGAAAAATGAAAAGAGTAAAATAGACTGCATCCATATATATCGGAGGGACAGTCATGTATCCTATTGTCAAAAAGCGCGTTCTGAACGAAACGGTAACCCTGATGGAGATTGAAGCTCCCCTGGTTGCCCGCAAAGCGATGCCCGGACAATTCATCATCTTCCGTATTGATGAAGAAGGGGAACGGGTCCCGCTGACCATTGCCGGATATGACCGGGAAAAGGGAACTGTTACGATTATTTTCCAGAAGGTCGGCTATACGACCGAGAAGCTGGACAGCCTCAACGAAGGCGACAGCCTGCTGGATTTTGTGGGACCCCTGGGCGAGCCCACAAAGACCGAAGGCATCAACCGCTGCGCTGTGATCGGCGGCGGACTGGGTGTTGCAATTGCATATCCGCAGGCGAAAGCGCTGCATGACGCGGGAGCGGAAGTGGATCTGATTGTCGGATTCCGGAACGAACACCTGATTATCCTGAAGGATGAACTGGAAGCCGCCTGCACGAACCTGATCATCATGACAGACGACGGCAGCAACGGCAACAAAGGCTTTGTGACACAGGCACTGCAGAAACAGCTGGATGCGGGCAGGAATTATGATACTGTGATCGCCATCGGACCGCTGCCGATGATGAAGGCTGTCTGCGACATGACAAGAGAACCCAAAATCAAAACCATCGTGAGCATGAACCCGATCATGATCGACGGAACGGGTATGTGCGGCGGCTGCCGTCTGACTGTCGGCGGCGAGACAAAGTTCGCATGCGTGGATGGCCCCGACTTTGACGGACATCTGGTGGACTTTGACGAAGCGATGGCCCGGGGACGCATGTTCCGCCCCGAAGAAGCAAAGGCCAGGGAAAAACATATTTGCAGGCTGACAGGGGAGGAACGGTAAAATGGCTAATATGAGTCTTCAAAAACATCCTATGCCCGAGCAGGATCCTCAGGTACGCGCCGGGAATTTTAAAGAGGTAGCCCTCGGATATACCGCTGATATCGCCGTGGAGGAAGCGCAGCGCTGCCTGCACTGCAAGAACGCGCCCTGCGTCTCCGGATGCCCGGTGAATGTTCCGATTCCTGATTTTATCGATAAAATCAAGGAGGGCGACTTCAACGGCGCCTACCAGGTGATCCGTTCCCAGAATGCCCTGCCGGCGATCTGCGGCCGTGTGTGTCCGCAGGAATCCCAGTGCGAAAGCAAGTGCGTGCGCGGCATCAAGGGTGAACCTGTCGGCATCGGCCGGCTGGAGAGATTCGCGGCAGATACCGCGATGGCCCAGGGCAAGGCAGTCACTGACAAAGCCGCTCCCTGCGGAAAGCGTGCCGCGGTGATCGGCAGCGGCCCCGCAGGACTGACCTGTGCCGGCGAACTGGCCAAGGCAGGCTGGGACGTGACTGTGTATGAAGCCCTGCATACCGCCGGCGGCGTGCTGATGTACGGCATTCCCGAGTTCCGTCTTCCCAAGGCGCTGGTTGAAAGGGAAATCAGCACCCTGAAGGAACTGGGCGTCAAGATTGTTACCAATGCAGTGGCAGGTAAAGCCTTCACCGTGGACGAGCTGCTGGAGGAAGGCAACGATGCTGTGTTTATCGGCAGCGGCGCAGGCCTCCCGAACTTCCAGAAGATTCCCGGAGAAAGCCTGTGCGGCGTTTACTCCGCCAATGAATTCCTGACCCGGCTGAACCTCATGAAGGCCTACACCTTCCCGGAGCATGATACTCCCGTGAAGATCGGCAAGCACGTGGCGGTTGTCGGCGGCGGAAACGTGGCCATGGACGCCGCCCGCTGCGCCAAGCGGCTGGGTGCCGAAGTTACGATCCTGTACCGCCGCAGCGAAGCTGAAATGCCTGCCCGGGCTGAAGAAGTTCACCACGCCAAGGAAGAGGGCATCAACTTCCATATGCTGACAGCTCCTACCTCCATTGAAGGCGATGAGAACGGCTTTGTGAAGGCAATCCGCTGCATTGAAATGCAGCTGGGCGAACCGGATGACCGCGGACGCCGTCGTCCCGTGCCGGTGGAAGGAAGCGAATATGAACTGCCGATGGAGACAGTGATTATTGCGATCGGCAACAGCCCCAACCCCCTGATTAAGAAAACCACGCCCGACCTGCCGACTGAACGGTGGGGAGGCATCCAGACCGACGAAAACGGCCGGACCGGCAAGAAAAACGTGTATGCCGGCGGCGACGCCGTTACCGGTGCAGCAACAGTGATCCTGGCCATGGGCGCCGGTAAGAAGGCAGCCGCGGCCATCCTGGAGGATCACCCCTGCTGAAAAGACAGGAAGGAAAACATTCATGTTCGGGTTTGATGAACGGTACGCCATGTTTGACATTACCCCGGTGGAGAACCAGTTTATCCTGGAGTATTTGCCGGAAGCCAAGGGAGACTATGTAAAGGTCTACCTGTACGGTCTTATGCGCTGCTATCATCCCGAAGAAGATATGAGCCTGGCACGGATGTGCCATGAGCTGAACATGACGGAAGAGGACGTGACGGCGGCTTTCCGGTACTGGGAAAGACGCCGCCTCGTCCGCCGCATCAGCGATAATCCGCCACAATGGCAGTATATCAATATCAAACAGAAAAACCTGGTTTCAGAAGAAGACAGCGATCCTGAATACGAGGATTTCAGCAACGCCGTCTATGAAGCCTTTGATAAAGTCAGGCGCCTGCACGGAAGTGAGCTGAGCGCCTGTTTTGAGTGGCATGAAGGACTGAAGCTTCCTACGGAAGTGATCATCATGCTGCTGAATCATATGGTAGAAATCAAAGGAAAGAACTTCCGCATCAGCGAAGCGGAAAAGGTAGCCGTGCAAATGGCTACGGAGAATATCCAGTCCGTTGACGCGGCAGAGGAGTTTTTCTCCAGGGATGAAAAGGCTTATACGGGCATCCGCAAGATCCTGAAGAAGATGGGGAAACGGTATCTGCCCTCCGAAGCGCAAGTGAGCCTGTACCGGAAATGGACAAGGGACTGGGGATTCAGTCCGGAAGCCATTGAGGCGGCGCTGGAGCTGACGGCAAAGGGGGATCCGAGCCTGGGTTACCTGGACGGAATCCTGAACAGCTTAAGACAGGAGAATCCTGAGGCGGGAGAAATGACCGCCGATAACGTGCGCGATTCCGCAAAACGTGCCGACGGGCTGCGGGAAGTGCTGAAGGAACTGGGCAAAGGAGACGTCAATGCCCGTAACCTGCAGCTGTATGGACAGATGGCGGAACTGTATTCCCAGGAAGTGATCCTGACCGCGGCCAAAGAATGCGGACACAACGGGAAGGATACGGCCGAAGTGCTCAAGCTTCTGCAGGCATGGAAGGAAAAAGGACTCAATACACCGAAAGAAGTGAAGGACTACGTCAAATCCTTCCATGACCAGACGGCACTGATCCGGGAACTGAGGAAACTCTGGGGCACTGATGAAAACCGTATCGGTAAAACAGACCGCAGTCTGCTTTCCAAATGGGAGAACGAGATGGGTTTTAGCCGGGAGATGATCCTGGCTGCCGCTGTATATGCCACTGAAGCAAAGCAACCGATGGCGTACCTGGACAAGATCCTTGCTGATTACCTGGATAAAGGAATCAGAACGCCTGAACAGGCCAAAAAGGATCATGAAAGCAGAAAGGGAACCAGCGCATCCCGGAGCGGCAAAGTGCTTCCGGCACAGGATTTTGCCCAGCGGGACTATTCCGGCGTACAGGATGAAATGATGAAGTCACTGGCAAAGGAAATGGAAGCCTTTATGCAGGAAAACGGAGGAAAATCCGATGCGTGAGGATCTGCTGAACGAACTGGAAAATGAATATGCCCAGCTGCGGGCAGATAATGAACGGACAGAGGAAATGCGGAAAGAAAAGATCCGCATGGAACAGCCGCATATTTATGAACTGACCAAAGAGCGTGAGAATATCGTCTTCGGCACGCTCCGGAATATCGTAAACGGAACGGTTGCCAAAACAGATGATCTTCCGGAACGGATGGAGAAGCTGAACGAGCAGATCCGGGTTCTGCTTACTGAAAACGGCTATCCTGCCGATTATCTCGCACCGGTATACCATTGCCCCCTTTGCAAGGATACGGGCAGAACCGGCGAAACCATCAAGGAACCCTGTGAATGCCTGAAGAAGGCCTACCAGGAGAAACTGAGGAAAAAGATCGGGTTGAACGGCATGCGGGCCGAGACCTTTGAAACCTTTGATACTTCTGTGTTTCCCGATGAAAAAATCCCCGGACTGGACTTTACACAGCGCGAAATGATGCAGCTGTACCGAACCGTCTGTGAAAAATGGGCGAATGAATATCCTGAAGCGGAATACCGTGACCTGCTGCTGACAGGCAGCACAGGACTGGGGAAAACCTTCCTGCTGCGTGCCATGGCAGAACGGCTGATTGAACGGGATATCAATGTGCTGATCATCAGCGCATACAAGATGCTGGAGATTCTCCGGAAGAGCTATTTCGAGAATGATGACAGCGCCAATGAACTGCTGGATGCGCAGGTGCTGATGATTGACGACCTGGGCAGCGAACCGCTGATGCAGAATGTGACGGTAGAGCAATTGTTCAATCTGCTCAATGAACGGCAGAACAGAGGCCTGTCCACCGTGATTTCCACCAACCTGGAAATGGCCAAATTCCGTGAACGCTATACTGAACGCATCGCTTCCAGACTGCGGGACAGCAGGAGCTGCAAGGTCATCAGCCTGCTGGGAAAGGACATCCGTACCGGAGGAAACCTGAAAGCATGAACATCCAGATTTACTGCGGAAAGAAGAACTTTGACGCCCAGAAAGCGGAACGGTATTTCAAGGAAAGAAGAATTCCGTTCCAGGCGCTGGACCTGAAAAAGCATAAGCTGGGGGAGCGGGAAATCCGTATGATGATCTCCGCCATCGGCATTGAAAAGCTGATTGACAGGGATGACAAAAAAGTGAAAGAACATCCGGCCTGCTACTATGACAGGGAGGACCTGCTTATCCCCGCAATCCAGGAGAATCCCTGGCTGATCCGGGTGCCCATTGTACGGAACGGTAACAAGATGACGATCGGATACCAGCCGGACGTCTGGGCACAGTGGGAATAAGGAGAATCCGACAATGAAAATTCACGGACTTCAGAAAATGACACTGCTGGATTATCCCGGCAGGGTTGCATGTACAGTATTTTTCGGGGGCTGCGAAATGCGCTGCCCTTTTTGCCATAATGCGGAACTTCTGGACGGCAGCGCTCCGGCAGTGATGACGGATGATGAACTGATCAGTTTCCTGGAAAAGCGAAAAGGCCTGCTGGACGGAGTCGCCTTTACAGGCGGCGAGCCCCTGCTGCAGAAAGACCTGCCGGATATGGCCCGCAGAATCCGTGATCTGGGTTATGACGTGAAACTGGATACCAACGGCATGCATCCGGACCGGCTGGAACAGATGCTGCGGGAGGGTACGGTACAATATGTGGCGATGGATATCAAGAATGATCCTGAACGTTACGCCCTGACCGCCGGACTGGCACAGCTTGACCTGGCACCGATCCGGGATAGCGTTTCCCTGCTGATGAACAGCGGCAGTGAATATGAATTCCGGACCACGGTTGTAGCCGAGCTGCATGACGATGACAGTTTCAAAGGAATCGGCCAATGGATCAAAGGCGCAAAACGTTATTTTCTCCAGAAGTTTACTGACCGGGACACCGTGCCCTTTGAAGGACTGCATGCCCCGACCAGGGAACAGATGGAGCACTGGGCTGATATTGTAAGACCCAGCATTCCCACAGTGGAACTGAGGGGAGTAGACTGAAAACGATACTCCTTTAAAGGAGAAAGGAATACAAGGAACCATGATTATTGAAAACGGTATTGTATTTACTGGAAAAGATTTTGAAGAAGGCCTGAGCATCCGGCTGATGAACGGAATCGTGCAGGAGGTCGGAGAAGGACTGAAAGCAGAAGCCGGGGAGAAAGTAATTGACCTGGAAGGTGATTACCTGCTGCCCGGATTTGTGGACGTCCATATTCACGCTTTCCGGGGCAGCGATACCATGCGGGGCGAAACGGATATCCGGCGGATGAGCCGCGAACTTGCCGGAACCGGCACGGGCGCGTTCTGCCCAACGACGATGAGCGCTTCCGTTGAGGATACCGCGAAGGCAATTGCAGAAGCAAAAAAAGTTACGGAACAACCTGAAAGAAACGGCGCCAGGGTGCTGGGCGTTCATATGGAAGCTCCCTTCCTGAGCGAAAAACACGCAGGCGCGCAAAAGCAGGAATACTTCTGTGATCCGGACTGGGAGAAGCTGCTGAACATGGCAGAAGATCCCTCCCTGGTACGGCTGATTACAATGGCGCCGGAACGGGATGGCAGCGAGGCGTTCATCCGCAGGGCGACAGCCGCCGGAATCCATGTTTCCATCGGACATACGCATGCTACCGCGGAACAGGTTCACCTGGCCGCAGACTGGGGCGCTGATCACATTACCCATACCTTTAATGCCCAGACCCCGCTGCATCACCGTGAACCGGGTGTTCCCGGCGCTTCCATGACAGATGACCGCTTCTACTGTGAAATGATCTGTGACGGAAAACACCTGCACGACGATATTGTCCGGCTGATCATTGTGTGCAAAGGTGCGGACAAAGCAGTGGCCATTACGGACGCCATGGAAGCGGCAGGCATGCCGGACGGAGAATACAGCCTGGGCGGACAGCCGGTATTTGTGAAGGACGGCGCCGCAAGGCTGGAAAACGGAACGCTGGCAGGCTCCGTGCTGACGATGAACGAGGCGCTGCATAACCTGATCCACCGGTACGGCGTGGATCCGGTATCCGCCTGCAAAATGTGCACATCCACCCCGGCTCAGTCCATCGGGGAGAGCGTCGCGGGACATATGGTACCCGGCAGTCCCGCCATCCTGACGAGATGGACCAGGAAATGGGAAATGAAGAGCGTCATTTCCGATACGGGTGAAAGTTGCCAAGCGGACGGCTGAATGATATAATTCCTACCATGTAAGGAGAGGTGACGAAGACATGCACAGTATGACCGGATGCGGGAGCGGCAAGGTTCAGCAGGACGGATGGGAAGTAACCATTGACCTCAAAACCGTAAACCACCGTTTCCTGGATATCGGTATGAGACTGCCGCGGAACCTGAACTTCCTGGAACAGACGATCCGGGACTGTATCGGGAAACGCATCCTGCGCGGACATGTGGACGTATTCCTGACAGTGAAAAGGACCGATTCCTCCGCAACAACGGTTGAATGCGATCCGGAACTGGCAGGACGTTACCTGGAAGCAGCGAAGCTGCTGGCCGGGCAGACAGGCATTGAAAACGACATGACCATCAGCCGGCTCATGAAAATGGAAGGCGTACTGACATTGAATGAGCAGGAAATGGATGAAGATACGGTCAGCCGTATCTGCGCGGAAGCCACCAATATAGCGGCAGAACAGCTGGTGCAGATGCGGGCGCGGGAAGGTGAACACCTGAAGGAAGACCTGAAGGCTCACCTGGACGCCGCCGAAAAACTTAGGAATGCCATACTGGAGCGTGCTCCACTGGTGGTAACCGAATACCGGGAGAAACTTGAAAACCGGCTGAAAAGCCTGCTGACCGAAGCCATTGAGCCCCAGCGCATCGCACAGGAAGTTGCCATTATGGCTGACCGGTGCGCGATTGACGAAGAGCTCGCCAGGCTGGACAGCCATATCCGTCAGATGCGGAAATATCTGGAGAGCAGCGGTGAAACAGGAAAGAAAATGGATTTCCTGATCCAGGAGATGAACCGCGAAACCAATACCATCGGCTCCAAAGCCTCCGACACGGTCATTGCACAGCATGTGGTTGACATGAAGAGTGAAATTGAGAAGCTGAGGGAACAGATACAGAACGTGGAGTGACGGGTAAAATGAAACTGGTGAACATCGGATATGGAAACATGCTGGCGACAGAACGGCTGGTCGCTGTTGTCTCCCCGGAGGCGGCACCGATCCGCCGGATGATCCAGGATGCCAGGGACAGCGGCAGAGTTATCGACGCCACATGCGGACACAAAACCAGAGCTGTTATTGTTACAGATTCAGAACATGTTGTTCTTTCACCGCTGATGCCGGAAACGGTAGCAGCCCGTATTGATGAACGAAAAGGGATGGAGGAAGACGCATGAAAGAGACAAGAAAAGGCATGCTGCTGGTGATTTCCGGTCCTTCCGGAGCCGGTAAAGGAACACTGGTGGCCAAACTGCTCGAAAAGGATCCAACATTCTGCTTTTCCGTCAGCGTCACCACAAGGGGACGGCGGGAAAATGAGATTGAAGATGTTCATTACCACTTTATTTCTGACGAGGAATATGATAAACTGCTTGCCGAGGACGCGTTTATCGAACACGCAAGCGTCCATGGCCACCGGTACGGCACGCTGAAAAGCGAGGTTTATGACCGGATGGAAAAAGGACAGAACGTGCTGCTGGATATTGATCCGCAGGGTGCACGGGAAGTCATGAGCAAAGAAAAGGACTGCGTCAGCGTGTTCATTCTTCCGCCGAGCTATCATGATCTGAGGGTGCGGCTTCATACCCGCAACACAGAGAATGAAGAGGAGATCCAGCGGAGACTGAACAACGCCAGAGGAGAAATCCGCCAGGCAGACCGCTACCGTTACCTCATTGTGAACGACAACCTGGAGCTGGCTTTTGAACAGCTGGCAGCTATTGTCCGGGCTGAGAAACAGAACACAGTGCGGTATTTCCCAGAGATTGAGGAATAACCTGTAAACCTGAGGAGGAAATGAAATGTCTATTGTTGATCCGAGCGTACTTGAACTGCTGAACCACGCAGAAAGCCGTTACACCCTGGTTGTTGAAGCCAGCAAGCGCGGCCGCGAGATCGTGAACGGCGCACTGCCGATGATCGATGCGGAAGGCATGAAACCGCTGAAAACCGCTGTTGAAGAGATTAACCGCGGACTGCTGACCTACGACAACCCGACGGAGCAGGAGGAGCAGAACTGATATGGATCTGACCGGCAGGGAGATCGTGCTGGGAGTGACGGGAGGCATCGCCGCGTATAAAAGCGCAGAGGTTGTCTCCCGTTTGCGTCATCTGGGCGCGAATGTACATGTAATCATGACAAAGAACGCGACGGAATTTGTTTCGCCGCTTACTTTTCAGACGCTTTCTGCCAACCAGGTTGTCACAGATACCTTCCAGGCACCTGAATACTGGAATGTAGAACATGTGGCCCTGGCCAAACGGGCAGAGATCTTTGTCATCGCCCCGGCAACAGCCAACATTATGGCCAAGATGGCCTGCGGAATAGCGGACGATATGCTTTCCACCACGGTGCTTGCCACTAAGGCACCGATGCTTGTTGCACCCGCAATGAACACAGGTATGTGGACAGCTGCCGCCACACAGGCGAACCTGAAAACACTGCAGGAACGGGGAATAAAGTTTGTCGGTCCTGACAGCGGCATTCTGGCCTGCGGAGACGAAGGCGCCGGACGTATGAGCGAGCCGGAAACAATTGTCGCCGCGATCTGCGATATACTGAACGTAAGCAGTGACCTGGCAGGACTGAAAGTCCTGGTAACAGCCGGAGCAACCAGGGAAAGACTGGACCCCGTGCGGTACATGACGAATGATTCCAGCGGCAAGATGGGTTTCGCCATTGCGGAAGCTGCCAGGGCACGGGGAGCAGAAGTGACAGCGGTATACGGCAGCGTGACTGCGCAGGTACCGGCAGGCATCCGACGCATCCAGATCGAATCCGCACAGGAACTGTATGATGTAATGATGCGCGAAGCACCGGAACAGGACATCATTATCCAGGCAGCCGCCGTATGCGATTACCGGTTCGAAAAAACAGCAAAGAGCAAAATCAAGAAAGCAGAGGGCGAAGCCCTGACGCTGACCCTGGCAGAAAACCCTGACGTGGCGAAAGCAGTCGGAGCTATCAAGAAGAAGGGCCAGACACTTGTCGGATTCGCGGCGGAAACGGACAACGTACGGAAAAACGCGGCAGAAAAGCTGAAGAAAAAGAACCTGGACATGATCGTGGCGAACGACGTGACGATGCCGGGAGCAGGATTTAATGTAGACACGAATATTGCGGCGATCATAACTAAAAACGGTGTGGAAGAACAACCGTTACAAACAAAGAGAGAATTGGCGGACAAGATATTGGATAAAATAGTTGAGTTGAGGAAATGATTCAAAAACCAGCTTCCAGATGGGAGCTGGTTTTTCTAATGAATACTGAAAACTTAATACTTAAAACTTAAAAATGGTAGATAAAACTCTTCCAGAAATCTGGAAGAGTTTTTTAGTATTTAAATTATCATTAACGAAGGCACGCCTTCGCTAATGAATGATATGTTGCTTCGCAACATGATATATCGGCTTCATGCCGATATGATAGATAAATCGGGGACACTATCGTGTCTCCGATTTATATGATATTTTTTGCTTACGCAAAAAGTGTTATAGTGTTTATCTCCTATGTATTTACTTGATAATGAAAGATTAGCGCTGCGATAATGAAATATTTGCCTTCGGCAAATGTGAAATGTGCTTCGCACATGAAATATCGGCCTTTGGCCGATGTGAAATATTCGGCTGCCGCCGAATGTGATCGTTACTGTTTGCTTCGCAAACGAAAAACAGCTTCCGATGGAAGCTGTTGAAATGATTTATTAATCCCTGGCGGTCTGGTCGAAGGGCAACTCGAGAGAGTTGGTACCATCGTTCCAGAGACGATCAAGGCCATAGAAGGCACGGTCATCACGGTGGAAAAGATGAACAATAATATGGCCATAATCCAGGATGATCCAGCGGCCCTCACGGCGGCCCTCACTGCGGCGGAGATCAATGCCTTCCTGCGCCATGAGTTCATCCACGTAATCCGCGAGAGCGGAAACCTGGCTGGCAGTGCGGCCGGAAGCAATCACCATATGATCGCAAAGCACGGTGAGGCGGGAAACATTCAGGGCAACGATATCCTGGGACTTACGGTCATAGAGAAGACGGGCAATACGGAGTACGGTTTCCTGATCCTGCATGATTTATCCTCCAATATAATATATTCGTTACCGCAGGATGCGGCATCAATCCTTAACAGCCGGCAGGCTGCGAAGCCAGCTGATGGTATCGACAGTACGCGGGTAAAGGTACCAGCCCTTCGAAAGAACGTGCTCCACAGTACCTTCCAGGGAAAGCAGGAGCGCCTTTTCCAGGGAAGTTTCTGAGAGGGTGCGAACGTCCTCCAGCAGGGGAAATGGATCGCGAAGCGGTTCCATGAAATCCGCCAGGCAAACGCACATGGCCAGGCGGGACATACCGGGATAGCCTGTATTATGGAAGCGGATGGCTTCGAGCACCTCCGGGTCGGTCATGCCGTAAAGCTGTTCCGCCAGGCAGGCACCTGCCAGGGAATGAAGCAGCGCATCGCTGGAAAGGACTTCCGGATCATCGGTGAGATGATTCTCTTTGGCAACACGCTGCATATCCTTTAAAGGAAGGCACTTGGCACAATCGTGCAGCAGGCCGGCCTGTTCTGCCTTCAGCGGGTTTTCACCATATCGGGCGGCAAGACGTGCGGAAGTACGGGCTACACTCAGGGAATGGGCAAAACGCTTCGGCTTCAACGCTGAGAAAAGATTGTCCATCCAGAAATCAATCCTGTCAAGCCTCCCGGGGCAATCATACAGACCTTTACACTGACAGTATTCCTGCACAGCGGGATTCAGATCCCCTGAATCCATACCGGAAGAAAGGGAAGAACGAATCCCGGAGGAAGAAACAACTACAGGAGGGAAAGGCAGCAGACGAATGCAGGCGCCCATGGCCTTCAGCCGGTCGATTTCCTCCCGGCAGGCGGCTTTGGAATCATTATCCCGGAGAATGACCAGGAAGGAACAAAGACTGAAAACTTTCTCTGTATTGACCCAGTGATGAAGGGTCATCAGTGTATCTGAACCAATGATATAGAAAAGATCCGCATCAGGATATTCCTTCCTTACAGCCTTCAGGGTATCAACGGCATAGGTTGTCCCGGCACGATCCAGCTCGAGGCGGGAAGGAACAAGGCGCTTATCTTTGGAACAGGCAGCGACCAGCATTTTCCACCGGTCTTCCGCCGGGGCAATACAGGATTTATGGCCGGGATTTCCGCAGGGAATAACCAGCAGGCGATCCACATATGCAGCATCAAGCACACTGAGCCCGGCCGCAATATGACCACGGTGAACCGGATCAAAACTGCCGCCCAGAATGCCGATACGCTGTTTTTTTGCCAAAGCAGGGAACCTCCTGATTTCTGTTACGGATATTATAAACGAAAAGAAACGTATAGGGAAGAGACTTTCAAATTTCTTTTTTGAAAAGCTTGCTTTTTCACGGCCGTCGTGATATTATTGCATGCGATGGTTTTTTAAGGATCCTAAGGGGAGGTGAACCGAGTTGCCGAATATCCAGTCCGCAAAGAAGCGCGTTAAGGTCAGCGAGAAGAAGAATCTTCGCAACCGCATCGTAAAGAGCGAGATGCGTACTTCCATCCGGAAGTTTGACGCCGCTGTTGCCGCTGACGCGCAGAACGCCAATGAGCAGCTGTCCGCGACTTCCGCAGTGATCGATAAGGCCGCGTCCAAGGGCGTTATTCATAAGAATGCCGCCAATCGGAAAAAGGCCCGTCTGGCCAAGCAGTTGACCAAGGCCGCTAACTAAGAAGAATCGCGTGTGATAAACTCCCTTCCAGATTACGGAAGGGGTTTTTCCGTATTCGGGAAGAAAATCCAAATGTGTATCGTCTTTATAGTTGAATCCCTTATGAGAGAGGAAGTGTGAGGATTGAGCAGATTAAGATTCTTTTTCCTAATTACCTTGATTGCAATGCTGGCTGTGTGTGCTGTCAGCGTGAAAGCGGAAACAGCTCCCGAAGGAACCGAAGAACAGGGACTCGATGAGATTCAGGCCCTGATTGAGATGTCTGACGTGAAAGACACGGAAGGCATGAGCCTTGAAGAGATGACCGACGCCTTTGCAGATACCTCCATGTGTGAATACATGGACAGCGTGACAGGCTTCAGCATGCAGTACCCGGCAGTCTTCCAGTTCGGCGAGGGCCAGGGAGGACTAACCGCGGTATCAGCTGACGGAAAGGCGACGCTTTCCATTGAAAACATGGCGCATGAAGGAAGCCTGACAATGGAAATCCTGATGGAGGCCATCAAACTGGAGGTACCCAAATTCGACGCCAACGGTGCTGAGGTTAACAACTGCCTGCGCGTGACAAGAAAAGAAAATCAGGATACAATGATCCAGACAGACCTGTATTACCTGACTGACAAGAGTTTACACCATATCATCCTCCGTTATCCGTCGGACCAGGAAGGGACTTACTCTTCCTACATTGATTATATGATCAATACGATGGAAACGAATGATTCGGAACTTGGTTAAGACCATTTTCACTACGGAAGGAAAGAAAGATATGATGAAACGTAAACACAGCGCAATAATCCTGATGGTGCTGATCCTGGCAGCCCTTTCCGTGCTGCCGGTGAGCGGCGCGATGGCGGATACCGGTACGGTTAAGGGCGGATGGCTGATCCTCCGCGCGGATCCGTCCTTTACGGGCGCAATCAGAGCCAGTTATCCCAGCGGTACAGTGGTGACCATTACCGGCCAGGTCGGATCCTGGTACGCTGTTACCGCGCCGGACGGACTGACAGGCTATATGCTTGGGGACTACCTCCAGGTCGGCGGCAGCAGCAACCCCGCAACCGGAACCTTTATTGATTCCACGGCCTATGTGACCAGTGCGAACGGACTGAACGTCCGTATGAGAAGCGGCCCCGGCAAGGGATACTCCGTAATTGCTTCCTATGTGCCCGGCACCAAGTGTACGATTATTTCCCCCGGCAACAACTGGTGCAGAATCCAGGTCGGCAACCTGACCGGCTATATGATGACCCAGTTCCTGACCGGCACAGCCGTTACCCCGGCTATTACCCCTGTTCCTGTGTCTCCCGTGCCCTCCGGCAGCGAGTACACGGTGTACGTGACCAGCCGGAACGGTAACGGTGTCAACCTGCGGTCCGGTCCGTCCAAGTCCTATACCAGTATCGGCTTTTACAGCGTGGGTACCCAGGCGACCATGATTACAAAGGGCAGCACCTGGAGCTATATCCGCGTGGGCAACCGGTACGGCTATATGATGACCGAATTCCTGACGGAAAGCCAGAACGTGACTCCCGTGCCTTCCTATACAGGAGCGTATGTGGTGAGCGCGAACGGCAAGAACGTGAACCTGCGATCCGCTCCGTCCACACAGAGCACGATCATCCGCTCCTATAAGCCCGGCACTCCGCTGACGATCATTACCCGGGGCGTGGACTGGTGCTTCGTGCTGATTGACGGCAACTACGGATACATGATGAAGCAGTTCATCTACGACGGCTATACACCGGCTACAGTGACCGACCTGTATCCTTACGGCGGGATCCTGTGACATATTACAAAACCTTTTCACAGTTTTTACGAAAACAAAATGAAAACAAAATTACCGGTACACTCTTTCCAAGTGTACCGGTTTTTGTTATAATTGGTACAAATGAACGGCATATGCCGACAATCAGAAAGGGGTAATTTTCCTATGAAAAAGCTTTTTGCTCTGCTGCTTGCCGCAGTAATGATGATGAGCATGGTGTCCTTTGCTTCCGCTGAAAGCGGCAGCAGCATGCGTGTCGCCATGATTACCGACTACGGTGACATTACCGACCAGTCCTTCAACCAGACCACCTATGAAGCCTGCAAGCAGTTCTGCGAAGCTGGCGGCCTCGACTTCCAGTACTACAAGCCCGCTTCCGACTCCGATGAAGACCGTATCTCCTCCATTGAGAAGGCGATTGACGACGGTTTCACCGTGATCGTGATGCCCGGTTACGCTTTCGGACCCGCCATCCAGAAGGTGGCTCCCGAATACAGCGACATCACCTTTATCGCCCTGGACGTTGGTGAAGGCGACATCGGCGACCTGGCCGCTGACGTTCCTGCCAACCTGTACTGCGCTGTGTACCAGGAAGAGCTGTGCGGCTACATGGCCGGTTACGCTGCTGTGAAGCTGGGCTACAAGAAGCTGGGCTTCCTGGGCGGCATGGCTGTTCCCGCTGTTGTCCGTTACGGCTACGGTTTCGTGCAGGGCGCTGACGCCGCTGCTGTTGAACTGGGCGCTGAAGACGTTGAAATCAAGTATGTGTACGGCAACCAGTTCTATGGCGACGCCGACATCACCGCTTACATGGATACCTGGTATGCCAACGGCACTGAAATCGTGTTCGCCTGCGGCGGCGGTATCTTCACCTCTGCCGGTGAAGCTGCCCAGAAGGTCGGCGGCAAGGTCATCGGCGTTGACGTTGACCAGAAGGGCACCATCGACGGCATGTACGGCGAAGGCATCACCGTGACTTCCGCCATGAAGGGCCTGGCTGCCACCGTTTACACCGAACTGGCTTCCATCCTGAACGGCGAATTCGCAGGCGGCAAGATCGAGAACCTGGGCCTGGTTTCCGACAATCCCGAAGAAAACTTCGTGCAGATCGCTCCTTCCACCCAGTTCGCAGATGGCTTCACTGCTGAAGACTACGCTGCCCTGGTCGCGAAGATGAACGCCGGAGAAATCACCGTGTCCAACGCGATCGACGCCGAACCCACCACCACGATCAAAGTTGAATACCTGGGCAACATCAAGTAATCAGTTCATGATTGCCGGGGATGCGCCGCATCCCCGGTTTTTGACATAAGCCCCTGTTCCGCAATCAGGACAGGGGTTTGTGTCAGAAAGGCGAAGAAGCCCTTGTTCGCCATGAACAATTTACAAATTGGAGGGACGTACTTTGAACAAGGAACGGCAGTCCGAGTATGCCATTGAGATGCTTCATATCACCAAGCGCTTTCCCGGCATTATTGCCAACGACGACATCACCCTGCAGCTCCGGCACGGAGAAATCCACGCGCTGCTGGGCGAAAACGGCGCAGGCAAATCCACGCTTATGAGCGTCCTGTTCGGCCTGTACCAGGCGGAAGAGGGAACGATCAAAAAGGACGGCAAAGAGGTCCAGATCAACGATCCCAACGACGCTAACGCATTGGGAATCGGTATGGTTCACCAGCACTTCAAGCTGGTGGAATGCTTTACCGTGCTGGATAATATCATCCTGGGCGATGAACCCGTCGGAAAAGCCGGCATCCTGAAAAAGGCGGAAGCCCGGAAAAAGATCCTTGCCCTTTCTGAAAAATACGGACTGCAGGTGGATCCGGACGCAGTGATATCCGATATCACCGTCGGCATGCAGCAGAGAACCGAAATCCTGAAGATGCTGTACCGGGACAACGAGATCCTGATCTTTGACGAACCGACGGCCGTGCTGACGCCCCAGGAAATTGAAGAACTGATGCAGATTATGCGCAACCTGGCGGCAGAAGGGAAGTCCATCCTGTTTATCAGCCACAAGCTGGCTGAAATCATGGCCGTGGCAGACCGCTGCACGGTGCTGCGCAAGGGCAAATATATCGGAACGGTGGAAACGAAGAACACCACGATGGAAGAGCTTTCCGCCATGATGGTAGGCCGGAACGTCAACTTCCATGTGGACAAGGAACCGGCCCATCCCGGAGACGTGGTGCTTGACGTACAGCACATGACCGTTGCTTCCAAGGTGCATAATAACAATGCCGTGAAAGACGTATCCTTCCAGGTGCGGCGCGGCGAAATCGTCTGTATCGCGGGTATCGACGGCAACGGACAGACCGAACTGGTATACGGACTGACCGGCCTGGAACCCCTTGTGAGCGGGAAGATCCTGATGGACGGAAAGGATATCACCCACGCCTCCATCCGGAAAAGATCCGTGGCCGGCATGAGCCATATCCCGGAAGACCGGCATAAGCACGGACTGGTGCTGGATTATTCCCTGGAATACAACATGATCCTCCAGACCTATTTTGAATCCCGGTTTACAGACAGGATCGGCTTCCTGAGAAGAAAAAATATCCGGGAATATTCAGACAAGCTGATTGAACAGTATGACGTCCGTTCCGGACAGGGCTCCGTGACGCCGGCGCGTTCCATGTCCGGCGGCAACCAGCAGAAAGCCATTATTGCCCGGGAAATTGACAAACAACCGGAAATGCTGGTTGCGGTACAGCCGACACGCGGACTGGACGTGGGCGCCATTGAATACATCCACAAACAGCTGGTCGCCCAGCGGGACGCGGGGAAGGCAGTGCTGCTGATCTCCCTGGAACTGGATGAAGTCATGGACGTTCCGGACCGGATCCTGGTTATGTATGAAGGCGAAATCGTCGGCGAACTCGATCCGAAGAAGACGACCCAGGAAGAACTGGGACTGTATATGGCAGGCGCCAAGAGAGACGAGGTGAAAAAGGCATGAGAAAAGTTTTGAAAAACCAGGCCGTACAGACTTTCGCAGCCTCCATCCTCTGTATCCTGGCGGGTCTTCTGATCGGCTATATCGTCCTGCTTTTCATCAATCCGCAGGGCGCCGGCGAATCCATCCTGAACATCATCAAGAACTTCTTCACCTGGAGCCGGCCGCAAAGCCAGCTGAAACAGTTCGGCAACACGCTGGCCAAGACCATGCCGCTGATCATGTGTTCCCTGAGCATACTGTTTGCCTATAAGGTGGGCCTGTTCAATATCGGTACAGCCGGACAGTATGTGGCAGGCGCCTGCGCCAGCCTGTACGCCGCGCTGGCCTGGAACTGGGGCTGGCTGCCCTGCATGCTCCTGGCCATGATTGCAGCCTCCGCCCTGGGAGCGATTACCGGCATCCTGAAGGCCTACTGCAATGTGAATGAGGTTATCTCCGGCATCATGCTGAACTGGATTTCCCTCTATACAGCCAATACGATCCTGTCCAACGTCAAGGAAACGGCCAGCCCGTATACGCTGTACCTGAACAAGGAAAACCCGGCTTCCATGCTGCCGACCCTCGGACTGGAAAAGCTGTTCAACGGCAACACCAACGTCACGCTGGCCGTTCCGGTGGCCATAATCGCCGCCATCCTGGTGTGGGTCATCCTGAGCAAAACCCGGTTCGGATACGAACTGAAAGCCACAGGAAACAACAAGAACGCCGCGAAATACGCGGGCATGGCGCAGAACCGGAACATTATCCTGACGCTGATGATCTCCGGCGCACTGGCAGGCCTGGGCGCGTCCCTGCTGTACCAGACCGGATACATGCGCTGGGAGTGCACACAGTCTTCCGTTCCCGCTATGGGTTTCAACGGAATCGCGGCCGCCTTCCTGGGAGGACTTCATCCCATCGGCGCCGTATTCTCCTCCTTCTTTATCCAGCATATTACAGACGGCGGACAGTATGTGAACACCAACTTCTACTCCTCCCAGATTTCGGACGTGATTTCTTCGGTGATCATTTACCTGTGCGGTTTCGTGCTGTTTATCAAGCTGACCATGAACCGCGTGATTACACGCAGGGAAGATAAGAAAGGAGCGAAACAATAATGCTGCTTCTGATTCAATATACATTAATCTTCGCTTCCGTTCTTATGCTGGTTGCCCTCGGCGGCTGTATTTCTGAACACTCCGGAATCATTAACCTGGGCCTGGAAGGCATCATGGTTGTGGGTGCCCTGGGCGGCGCGCTTGTGATGCGTACACTTGGTACCACTTCAGCTGTGGTGATGGTGCTGGCTGCCATGATAGCAGCCGGGCTTGCGGGCATGCTATATTCATGCCTGCTGGGTGTCGCGGCCATCCATTTCAAAGCGGACCAGACGCTGGTCGGTACAGCCATGAACCTGCTGGCGACAGCAGCGGCCACCGTGCTGGTGAAGGCCATGAACACCGCCGCAAATCCCGACAACCATTCCTCTGAAATCGAATATGTGGCTGCCCGGAAAATGTTCATTGTGAACATCAACGGATTTGAATTCAACTGGTTTATGATTGTGGCCATTATCGCGGTGGTCGCGGTTTACTTCATCCTGTACAAGAACAAGTTCGGCCTGCGGCTGATGGCCTGCGGCGAACATCCCCAGGCGGCGGACTCCGTGGGTATCAATGTATATAAAATGCGCTGGAGCGGCGTGCTGATTTCCGGACTGCTGGGCGGACTCGGCGGCCTGTGCTACATCCTGGCCGGCGTTTCCCTGTGGAAGTTTGAAAACGGCGTTGCCGGATTTGGCTTCCTGGCACTGGCGGTTATGATTTTCGGCCAGTGGAAACCGACCCGGATCGCAGTTGCGGCACTGCTCTTCGGATTGTTCCGGGCACTGTCCAATACCTATACAGGTTTCCCGTTCCTGCTTTCCCTGAACCTGCCGGGCAACGTGTATAATATGATGCCCTATATCGTCTGCCTGATCGTGCTGGCGTTCACCTCCAAAGCCTCCCATGCCCCCAAGGCGGAAGGCATTCCGTATGACAAAGGATCCAGATAAAAAGATAACCCTTATAAAGCTGCCTGCGGGCAGCTTTTTTTGTGAAAGAAGAAATTATCCTGGCTGGTTTCCCTTTTCAATCACCGGAATGTCGTGTATAATAAATCAGATAAAGATGATCTGTACGGAGGTGAGATGATGGGCGATATCTGGACAACAATCCGGAGCATGGGCTGGAACCTGACCCATCGTCTCGGCGTCGTTGATATCATCGATATCCTGATCGTGGCAGTGATTATCTATGAGCTGCTGCTGCTGACCCGGCATACGAGGGGAAGCGCCCTGCTGAAAGGACTTTTCCTGATTTTTGTGATCGTCATCCTGAGCAATATCCTGGGCCTGACCAGCCTGAACTGGCTGCTGCTGGCCGTGCTGCAGAACGGCGCACTGGTGTTGGTGATCCTGTTCCAGCCGGAGCTCCGGAAAGCCCTGGAACGCATGGGACGCAGCCGGCTGATTACCAAAGGCAACCACCGGAATGAAGACGAAGATACGGAAATCATCATCGATGAAATTATCCAGACGGTTGTTGACCTGAGCCGGCGCAGGGTAGGCGCGCTGATTGTATTTGAACGGAAAACAGGACTCCAGGACGTGATCGAAACCGGTACGACGCTGAACGCTGAAATATCCGCCCCGCTGCTTGAAAATATTTTTGAACCGAACACTCCGCTGCATGACGGCGCTGTTGTGATCCGGGAAGACCGGATTATGGCCGCGGCGTGCATCCTGCCCCTTGCGGAAGCCAGCGGTGTGATCCGCGGACTCGGTACCCGTCACCGTGCCGCTGTCGGCATCAGTGAAAACACTGACGCCGCCGTGATTGTCGTATCCGAACAAACCGGTATTATCAGCCTCGCCATGGACGGAACGCTCCAGCGGCCTTATTCCATTGACGCCATGAGATCCTTCCTGCGCGGCTTCTACAGTTCCAAGGTATCCGGTATTACCTCCTTCCTCCGGGGAATATTCAGAAGGCATACGGAGGGCTGAGTATGAGTGAAAGAACAAACAAAAAGAGAGACTTCAAACAAACACTGTCCCTGATCGGCAGGGGACTGCGGCATCTGTTTCTCCATAACGGATGGCTGAAGCTCATTGCGATTGTAATCTCGCTGTTCCTCTGGGCAGGACTGATTTCGCAGGATGAAAATATCACCCGGGACAAGTCCTTCCAGGAAGTCAAAGTTTCCATTACCGGACAGGAAGCCATGAAAGGCAACGGGTTCATCGTGACCTCCGACCTGGACAACATCTATGCTGATTTTGTCGCGGCAGTGCCCCAGAAACAATATGAAAATGCTGACGCTACTTTCTATAACATCCGGGTGGATCTTTCCAGAATTAATAAAACCGGTGAGCAGGAAATTAAATTGCAGACCACCAAAACCAACCTGTACGGATCTGTTTACAATAACAGTATTACGCCAAGCAGCGTTGTGGTAAATGTAGAAAATTTGCAGACAAGAAATATTCCGGTCCAGGCTGAGTATATTGACGAAGAACCTGAGGGATGGGCATATTTCCCCGGAGAATGTGATCCGAAGATGGTTCTCGTTACCGGCCCTCAAAGCATTGTCAGCGATATCTTTAAAGCAAAATGCCTGGTTACCAATGATGATATTGAATGGGTATCCGGATCCGGAAACAGTGTTCCTGTATCTATTGAGTTCTATAATAAAGACCAGGAAATCCTGGACACATCCAATCTGAGTATTACCAGCGCGTCCATACCGATTGATACAGTTATGGTATCCTATAACGTGCTGGCCAAGAAAACATTTAAAACAGAAGACTGTGCTAATCTAACGGGAAAAGTTGCCAAAGGATACGAGATTACCAAAGTCACCTACAGTCCGGAATCTATCACCGTGACGGACAGCAGTGAAGTGCTGGACATGGTTGACAGTATCCTGGTGGAAGATACAGGGATCAGCGTCAACGGCCTGAAAGCCACGAAGAGCTTCCCGCTGAAAGTCCTCAAACCCTCTGAAAATTCTGTCATTTCAAATGATACGATCACAGTCACTGTAGAAATCGCTGAGATAGAAGAGCCATAAGGAGCATAACGAATGGGCAGTTTTGCAAATACGCTGTTCCGGGTCATGCTTGGATGGCTGCAGGGAATCATATCCGCTGTATGGTCGGCTTTTACGAGTGAAAAAGGCGGCTCTCTTTTGACGTGGATCGGCAAATACTGGATTCCCATTGCCGCTATCCTCTGCATTATCGGCCTGGTATGCGACCTGGGCGTCTATATTGTCCGATGGAAGCCTTACAAGGTATGGAAAAGCTTTTTCTTCCGGAAAAAAGAGGAAGATGAGGAAACGGTTCCTGAAAGACGTCCCCTGATGAATGAAAGACCGGTGAGACGGAGAGAACAGCCTGAACCGATTCAGCCTGTAAGCGTACAGAACACACCTGAACCCGCTGAACCGGAACAGGAAGAATCCTGCCAGCCGGCGGATTTCTCCCGATGGGAGCCCGAAGCGACCAAAGAAGAAAAGATTTATCCGACTCCGAGTGAATCGGTACCGGTTACCGTTACCCCGGCCGGATATCATGTGCCTGCGGACAGTCCGTACCGGCGGCCCCAGCCTGCGGCCGCCCCTGTGCAGGAACAGGAAGCGGAAGCCATATACGCCGGAAAGCAGGAGACAGGGAAAGACCAGCCTGTGCTTTACCGCCGGCGCAGAAGGATCAACGTGAGCGAGCTGTTTGCTGACCCGGAAGAGGAGCTGCATCCGTTTGAAGCCCCGCAGAACGTGATCAACAGCCAGCAGGCTTATCACCAGCCGGTTTATCCCAGAGGATGGAAGAAAAGCGAGGATGAAAAGGAATGAATGAGATCCTCACGGACAAACAATACCTGGTGCTGACCGGCAACTACGGCAGCGGAAAAACGGAACTGGCCCTGAACCTGGGACTGTATTTCGCGCAGCAGTGCAAAACCACGCTGGTTGACCTGGATATTGTGAATCCCTATTTCCGGAGCGGAGAAAAAGCCGAAGAGATGGAAAAAGCCGGCGTGCATATGCTGATGCCGACTTTTGCCATGACGACGGTGGATATTCCGGCCCTGCCTGCGGAAATACAGAGCGTATTTGAAGTGCCCTCCGACAAGGTGATCTTTGACGTGGGCGGGGACGATACCGGCGCCGCGGCGCTGGGACGCTTTTATCCTTCCTTTATTGCCAGGAGGGATCAGACAGCAATGCTGTTTGTGGTCAACTGTATGAGACCGCTGACGAAGGAAGCGGACGATATTATTGACCTGGCGCAGCGGATCGCAAACCGGGGACGGCTGAAAATTGACGCGCTGATCAACAATACCAACCTGGCAGACCAGACGGAACCGGAAATGATTGAAGCCGGGGAGAAAACTGTGCTGGAATGCGCTGAAAGAATGGGCATCCGGCAGGTTATCACAGCCGGAAAACAGGACGTGCTGGACCGGTGCAGGCTGACGACACCGACACTGGCCGTGAAACGATATATGGCTCCCGAATGGATGGAACAATGATGAATATAAAGCTTCCTGAAGACTTTATCAGCAGAATGCGGCTGCAGCTCGGAGATGAGCTGACCGCATTTTTGCATGCGCTGGAAGAAGCTCCTGTCAGGGGAATCCGGATGAATCCCCTGAAAGCGACGGACGCTGTTACAGCATTGACGGCGGGCGGACGCGTTCCGTGGACCAAAGACGGATATTACCTGGATACGGATTCCACAGCAGGATCCATGATCCTGCATGAAACCGGGGCATTTTATATCCAGGAACCGGGTGCCATGATGCCCGCGGCTGTGCTGGCTGCACGTCCGGGAGAAAAAATCCTGGACCTGTGTGCCGCACCCGGCGGAAAATCCACCCAGATCGGCTGTGATATGCAGGGCGAGGGTCTGCTGGTATGCAATGAACCCGTACCGAAACGTGCGGCTATTCTCAGCAGTAATATCGAAAGAATGGGACTTCCCAATACCGTTGTGACCTGCGCGAAGCCGGAGCAGCTGGCTAAACAGTGGCCGGAAGGATTTGACGCCGTCATGGTGGACGCTCCCTGCTCCGGAGAAGGCATGTTCCGAAGGGATCCTGAAACCAGGAACGAGTGGACACAGGACAAAGCAGACGGTTGCGCGGAACGACAGCGGGAAATCCTGAATGCCGCAGCCAGGCTGGTCAGGCCGGGCGGCAGGCTGGTTTATTCCACCTGTACCTATAACCCCAAAGAAAACGAAGAGAACGCTCGCTGGTTTACGGAAGAGTTCCCGGAATTCAGCCTGGAAGCATTTTCACTGCCGGGCGTGAATGCGCCGGAGGGAATGTTTACCTGTTATCCCCACCGACTGAAAGGGGAAGGACAGTTCGCGGCCATTTTCCGAAAAGCAGGAAACGGAGAAGCTATTCTGCCCGAAGACAGAAGCCTTCCGTTTCCCGCAAAGAATGACTGTGCAATATTTGCCGCCGCTTTTCCCACTCTTCCCAGGACAACGCACCTGTTTGGAAACACGCTGGTTTCCATCCCGGAACTGCCGGACCTGAAGGGGATCCGTACGCTCCGGACCGGGCTCCACCTGGGGGAAGTGCGCGGAAAGAACGCTTTTCCCGATCATGCAGCAGCGCTGTGCTTCCGTACGCCCGCTATGCAAACCTATGATATGAAGCCGGAGGAAGCGGTCCGGTTCCTGTCCGGAGAAACCATTGAAAGCAGCCTGGAGGGCTGGACGCTGATGCGGTATAACAGCCTTGCCGCCGGATGGGGAAAGGGAAGCGGCGGAATGATCAAAAACCATTATCCCAAAGGCCTGAGGGGCCTTCATTACCTGTCATAACGGGCTGAAAAAAACAATTTTTGAACAAATGCATTGAAAACGATACCGAAATGCGCTATAATACATCCAACAAATAACACCGACAGGTGAATACAACAGGAGGCACCCATGAAAAAACTGTTTGCTTTTCTTTTAGTTGCTGTGATGACGTTCTCCCTGCTCAGCTTTGCACAGGCTGATGACGGATACACCATCCGTATTTACAGCAACTCCAATTCCACCGAGCGGACTACCTGGCTGATTGATAAAGCCAAGGAAGCCGGTTTCAACATCTCCATCGACGACAACTCCATCATTTCCGGTGATACCGCAGCTGTACAGGCTGCCAATGAAAACAAAGACGGCGACCTGGTTTTCGGCCTGAACGAAGTCCGCTGGTCCCAGATGGTTAACGGCCAGTACGAAAACCTGAAGGTGATGGACTGGACTCCCACCTGGGCTGACAAAGTCGGAGAGTACAAATTTGACGGCAAAGCTTACGGCCTTGTGATCCAGAACATCCTGATGCTGTATCGGACCGATGAATTCGGCACCAACGGTGAAGCGATCAAATTCGATCACTGGGCAGACCTGGCTGACAGCAACTTTAAGTGGTATCGTCAGAACAAAGTCGGCGGCACCACGAACATGAATACCAACAACGCTATGCTGTATGCCTTCACCGATCCGGAATCTCCTGCCGGCGGCATCTCCATTGAAGGATGGAAGAAACTGTGGAAATACTGCGCTGACGGCGTTGTATTCACTGATGACAAGTACGGCCTGAATCCCCTGATCCGGGGCGATGTCCAGGTGTCTACCTTCTACTCCTCTTCCCTTTACGGAGAAATCACCTCTACGTCTGATAACCCCACCTATGAACATCCGCTGAAGGGCGTGCCGGTTGGTGAAAACTGGGCCCTGGTGGATATCGCTGACGGTACCTACTACATCGCCGAATATATCGGTATCCTCGACCGTGAAGGCCGGACCGAAGCAGAAACCGAGACCGTGAAGGCTTTTGCAGAGTGGTTCGGTTCCGCTGAGACACAGATTGCCTGGTCTGACGCGTTCGACTCTTATCCCTGCAACAATGACGCTGTAGCGGAACTATTTGACGAAGTTCCTCCGATTTACGCGATCAAGAACTGCTCCCTGACCACTGTGCCCGGCACTGAAATGACCTATGCCGAGTACGTCGGAGCACACTCCTCCGAGTGGACCAACATCATGACCAACCTGGGCTTCTTCTGGGCAGACAGCGCAAATGCACCGGCAGAACCCGACTGGGATAACCTGGACTGGGCAACCCTGACCCAGAAGCAGGAATAATCTGAAATGCCCTGATATCCGGGGCTGCCGCTCGGCGGCAGCCCCTTTTTCATAAAAACGGAGAAAGAAGGACTGAAACACTATGATCGATCTGAAAAACATTGTCGTACGATTCGGTGATTTTGAAGCGCTGCATCATATTAATGTGGACGTGAAAGAAGGAGAATTTTTCACTTTCCTCGGACCTTCAGGATGCGGCAAGACGACAACGCTGCGTACCATCACCGGCTTTATAGAACCGGTTGAGGGAGTCGTTTCCATGCAAGGAAATGATATTACCCATGTGCCTATTGAGAAAAGAAATATCGGGATCGTGTTTCAGTCCTACGCACTGTTTCCAACCATGACAGTAAAGGACAATATTGCCTTTGGCCTGAAGATCAAGAAAATGAAAAAGGAAGAGATCGAGCAGAAGGTGAAGGATATTGCCAGGAAAGTTGACATGACTGATGAACAACTGGCCAAGGCTGTTTCCCAGCTGTCCGGCGGACAACAGCAACGCGTTGCCATTGCCCGGGCACTGGTGACAGAGCCGGCTATTATCTGCATGGATGAACCGCTTTCCAACCTGGACGCCAAACTGCGCGTAAATCTTCGGAATGAGCTGAAGAAAATGCAGCGCGAATTCGGTATCACCACGATATATGTGACGCATGACCAGGAAGAGGCCCTGACGCTGTCTGACCGTATTGCCGTGTTCAACAAGGGATACATTGAGCAGATCGGTACGCCGAATGAAGTTTACAACCATTCCGCCACAGAGTTTGTGGCCAACTTTATCGGCGATATCAATAAGCTGCAGGGTGAGATTGTCTCCCTTATGAAGCTGCCGGAGGACAAGGTGCATTATATCCGTCTGGAGCGTATTGCCGTGAAGGCTGACAACGGACAGGATATCATTAACGACGGACAGGGAATCTCCGTGAAAGGCGTCATCCAGAGCCAGGAATACTACGGACTGTTCATCAAATATACCATCGAGACAGCCGGACAGACCCTGAAAGTTGTCGAAAAGAATGACGGTATCAATATCTATGAACCCGGCGATCACGTGGTCCTGCGGATCGATCCGAAGGATATCATGAGTTACTGAGGGAGGTGAGATCATGCAGGCTTCCATTGGCGGAAAGCAAAAATTCAACCTGGGAAAGCTATGGGGTATCTTCGGCGGAGTCCTGTTTGTTTACCTTTTCCTGGGCTTCATGGTTATTCCATGCTTCAATACCCTGACCTCAGTATTCCGGGAGACGGACGCGGCAGGGAATCCGGATCCGTTTGCCGTAATACGATTCTTTTTTGCCGGGAAAATGCCGATGTTCCTGTGGAACTCCATCCGACTGGCAATTTGCCTTGTTGTGACAGTCAACGTGGTCGGCATCTCCATCGTGCTACTGACAGAATACTTTGACATCAAAGGCGCAAAAATCCTGCGCCTGGGATATATGACAACGCTGATCTATTCCGGCGTCGCGCTTGTTACGGGTTACCAGTTCCTCTATGACCAGAACGGACTGATGACCAAGTGGCTGGCAGAGTTCTTCCCGAGGATGAACAAGCAATGGTTTACAGGATTCAACGCGGTATTGTTCACCATGACCTTTGCCTGTACATCCAACCACGCGCTTTTCCTGCGCAATGCGATCAGAGGAATTGACTACAATACAGTGGAGGCAGCCCGCAACCTGGGCGCACGGCCTTTCAAGGTCCTCCTGCGCGTTGTGATGCCGACGCTGCTTCCGACACTGTTCTCACTGACCGTAATGACCTTTATCACCGGTTTGTGCGCCATGTCAGCTCCGACACTGCTGGGATATAATTCAATCAATCCGGAAATCGTCAGGCTGGCAGGATCATCTGTAGCAGATGAGAGTTTTCCGCAGGCCCGGGCTGCTTTACTGTCTATAATCCTGGCTATGTGTACTATCGCACTGCTCCTGACGCTGAATCATTACGAGAACAAAGGACATTATCTTTCTGTAAGCAAAACCAAGGCGAAACTGGTGAAACAGAAAATCCAGAATCCTGTGGCGAATGTGCTGGCGCATATATACGCATACGTCCTTTTCCTGATCTATATGACCCCTGTGGTTATGATCATTATTTTCTCCTTCCAGAACTGGGGTAATGTACGGAATAAGGTGCTGGACGTTTCCAACTGGACATTGTCCAATTACTTCGGCAACCAGGATTACATCTACCAGAACTGGAAAGGGAAGGAAATGGTGAGCAAGGGCGCCATTTCCGGTGTATTCGGCAACGAGAAGACATTGGGCGGCATCCGGCTGAGCTTTATCATGTCCGCCATAGCGGCGGCCCTGGCCTGCGTGATCGTCGTGATTGCTGTGAACTACATCTTCAAACACAAGAAGAAAAAGCGGGGCAAACTGGTAGAAGCCTGCCTGCTCTTCCCGTGGCTGCTTCCCACAATCCTGATCTGCTACTCCTTCCGTACTTTCTTCAACGGCAACGTGTTCTACGTGTTCGGCCAGAACCTGTATATGAAGGAGAATGTAAGGATCCTGATTGTACTTGCCTATATGGTGGTCAAGTTACCGTTTGCCGTGAGAATGATCAAGGCCGCATTCTACGCGATAGACGATGAATTGGAGGACGCAGCCAGAAACCTGGGCGCCAGCCAGGTGGTAACGTTCCTGCGGGTCAAACTGCCGATTGTTCTGCCAAGCGTGCTGGCTGTATTCGCACTGAATTTCAACGCACTGTTCTCAGAATATGACATGGGCGCCACCTTCAAGAAGGCTGAAGGCACCACCTATGCCATGGTGATCCAGAGCATGTGTGAAGATGAAGGCAGGAACAACGTCAATATGAACGCCTCCGGCCGGCGGTGCGCTTCCACCGTATTCATCATGATCATTTCCGGCCTGATCCTGTACCTGGTGTACGGCGTCGGGGCAAGGGACCTGGGTGAGCGGCTCGCCATCCGGGAAAAGCGCAGAAAGTGCATCGAAAAAATCAAAGGAAAGCTCGGCATCGCACACGCGGCAGCGGAAGAAATGCCGAAAGAGGAACAGGAAACAGCAGCATGATCCGGAATATTGTATTTGACATGGGAAATGTGGTGATCCGCTTTGATCCGGCATTATTTATGGACAGGGCAGGAATCCACGATCCTGCAGACAGGCGCCTTGTAATGAATGAACTCTTCCTTTCCGTCGAATGGGCACAGATGGACGCGGGAACACTGACAGAGGAAACAGCGGAACCCCTGATCCTTCCGAGATTTCCTGAAAGACTGAAAGAAACAGTCCGGAATCTGCTTTATAACTGGTCCTATCCGAGGGATATGATTCCCGGTATGGAAGAACTGATCCGTCGGCTGAAGGAGGACGGATATCATATATATCTCCTCAGCAACGCCAGTTCCGCCCAGCATGAATACTGGCCGAAGTATCCGGTGAGCCGGTATTTCGACGGAAAGATGATCTCCTGGGACGTGAAAACAGTGAAACCCAATCCGGAAATCTACAGGCTGTTTACAGAGAAGTTCTCCCTTAATCCGGAAGAGTGCCTGTTTACGGATGATTCACCGGCCAACGTGGCCGCTGCAGTTGGCTGCGGGTGGCAGGGGATCGTTTTCCATGGGTCAGCGGATGAACTGGAGGCAAAAATGAGAATATCCGGTATCCGCATCCGGGAATAACCCGCAAAACCTATATAATAAATGAAGTCAGGCAAAGAAAATGCTTGACTTCATTTGCTGTTTGAAGTAAAATAGCGGTTGGCAATCAATAGCTCCGCTAGCCCCGGTAGCCATTGACTCAATCCGAACATGCGACCATCATGTGAGGGAACACTTCAACCATCAACCCAAGGAGGAAGTACTTTGAAGACATTTATTCCTAAGGCTGCTGACATCGACCGCAAATGGTACGTTGTCGACGCGGACGGGATGGTTCTGGGCCGGCTGGCCAGCCAGGTTGCCAACATCCTTCGCGGCAAGAACAAGCCGATTTATACCCCCAACATGGATACCGGTGATTATGTTATTATCATCAACGCTTCCAAGGCGATTCTGACCGGCAAGAAGCTGGATCAGAAGATCTACTATCATCACAGCGGTTATGCCGGCGGTCTGAAAGAGACCAAATATCGCAAGCTGATGGCTGAAAAGCCCGAGTTTGCTGTTCGCCGCGCTGTGGTTGGCATGCTGCCCAAGGGACCCCTGGGACGCCAGATGGCCCGGAAGCTTAAGGTTTATGCCGGAGCCGAGCATGAGCAGGCTGCTCAGAAGCCTGAAGTGCTGGATCTGAAGTGACGCGGAAAGGAGTAAAAGAGAATGGCTAAGGTAGAATTCAATGCGGTTGGTCGCCGTAAGAAAGCCGTTGCCCGCGTCCGTCTGGTTGCCGGCGATGGAAAGATCACGATCAACAAGCGTGATATTGATCAGTATTTCGGTCTGGAGACCCTGAAGATGACTGTTCGTCAGCCCCTGACCCTGACCAACACCGGCAGCTTTGACGTGCTGGTGAACGTCAACGGCGGCGGTCTGACCGGTCAGGCCGGTGCAATCCGTCACGGCATCAGCCGTGCCCTTTGCAAGGCTGATCCGGAACTGCGCGGTGCCCTGAAGAAGGCCGGTCTGCTGACCCGCGATCCTCGTATGAAGGAGCGCAAGAAGTACGGTCTGAAGGCAGCCCGTCGTGCTCCGCAGTTCAGCAAGCGCTGATTATACGACTGCTTTACAAAATCCCTGTACCGGATGGTACGGGGATTTTTTGATGGCGAAAAGCTTGAAAGCATACGTCATGAAAGTTATAATATGCATGCAATACAAATTGTAACGGAGGTTCCGGAATGAATCAGTGGAAGAATCTGAATGAACTGACATCCTATCAGAAACTGGGCCAGAGCGGACGGGTAGACCTGACCTGTGCCATGGCCGGTGAAGAGGGAACAGCAAGAGTCAAAAAGTATAATGCCCCCATGGCTGCCGGTATGACCTATTACTACGCGGCAAAGCAGGTGGATGACGCTATCCTGAAGGATCTGTGTGCCCTGGCGGAAGAAGCTCAGCTGGCTTCCAAGTTTGAAGAGCTGTACAACGGCGCCGTGATCAACACAGGAGAAAAGCGGCTGGTACTGCATCACCTGACCCGCGGACAGCTGGGCGGCGCTGTGAACGCCGATGGAACAGACAAGCGCGCGTTCTACACTGAACAACAGCGCAAAATTGCCGCATTCGCGAATAAAGTCCATAACGGTGAGATCGTGAATGAAAAGGGCGAAGCCTTCACAACCGTGGTGCAGATCGGCATCGGTGGCAGCGACCTGGGCCCCCGCGCCATGTACCTGGCCCTGGAAAACTGGGCCAAGAAGAACGGCTGCTTCAAGATGGAAGCAAAGTTTATCAGCAACGTTGATCCGGATGACGCGGCTGGCGTACTGGGAACAATCGATCCTTCCAGGACGATTTTTATCCTTGTTTCCAAATCCGGTACAACGCTGGAAACCCTGACCAACGAATCCTTTGTAAAAGAAGCGCTGAAGAACGCCGGACTGGATGCATCCAAGCATATGATCGCTGTAACAAGCGAGACATCCCCGCTGGCAGGCAACAGTGATTACCTGGCTGCCTTCTTCATGGACGACTTTATCGGCGGACGTTTCTCCTCCACTTCTTCTGTGGGTGGAGCCGTGCTTTCCCTGGCTTTCGGACCGGAAGTGTTTGACCGTTTCCTGCAGGGCGCGGCAGAAGAAGACAAGCTGGCTGCCGGCAAGGATCCGATGACCAATGCCGCGATGCTGGACGCGCTGATCGGCGTTTACGAGCGGAACGTGCTCGGTTATCCGGCCACTGCCGTACTGCCTTACTCCCAGGCCCTGAGCCGTTTCCCGGCCCACCTGCAGCAGATGGATATGGAATCCAACGGCAAGAGCGTGAACCGCAGAGGCGAACCGGTGGATTATCCCACAGGTCCCATCATCTTCGGCGAACCCGGTACCAACGGGCAGCACTCCTTCTATCAGCTGCTGCACCAGGGAACGGACATTATTCCGCTGCAGTTTATTGGCTTCAATGAAAACCAGGCCGGTATGGACGTAACCATCCAGGGCAGCACAAGCCAGCAGAAGCTGAGCGCCAACGTGGCAGCGCAGATTATGGCTTTTGCCTGCGGCAAGCAGGATGAAAACCGGAACAAGCATTTTGCCGGCAACCGGCCTTCCAGCATCATCATTGGCAATCAGCTGACCCCTGAAGCGCTGGGCGCGCTGCTGTCCCATTTTGAGAACAAGGTTATGTTCCAGGGCTTCCTGTGGAACCTGAACAGCTTTGACCAGGAGGGCGTACAGCTGGGCAAGATCCTGGCCAAGCGCGTTCTCGCCCATGAGACAGACGGAGCACTGAAGGCCTTCAGCGAACTGCTCGGCATCTGACGCAAACATACAGAAAAAACAGGTTCCTGCACCAGGAACCTGTTTTCTTTATGCCTGAATGGTCCGGAAGGCGGCCGCACGGCCGAGACGATTCATCACCGCCAGACCGACGCCCTCAGGAGGAATAACCTCACTGAATACGGCTTCCATATTTTCTTCATCCAGCCTGCGCAGGATATCGAAGAGCCTGTGGGCAATCTCGGAAGGATCTGAGGAAGAACCGATATCATGGGGATGACAATCCGCCAGTTCCTTCACATGCTCGGAAAAGCACAAAACACATGTTTTTACCCCTTCCGCCTCCTGCTGCGCATAAAGCCTGCGGAGCAGGGGAACAACGCGTTCTTCCGGTCCTTCCACGAGCGTAACGACCGCATGAGGCGCATAATGCTTGTATCGCATTCCGGGAGAAAGGGCTGTTTCATTTTCCCGCAGGGGCCGCAGGACGCTGCCGGCCACCTGGACTTCACAACCAAGGACACTGCTGATCATACCGGGGGTAATACCGCCGGGACGAAGTACAACCGGGGCGCCATGGCAGAGATCCAGCACAGTGGACTCCACACCGACATCGCACATGCCGCCGTCTATGATGAGGGGAATCTTTGTATTCATATCCTCCATGACGTGAGCTGCGGTTGTGGGACTGGGCCGGCCTGAACTGTTGGCAGAAGGCGCAGCAATGGGCAGGTTGCAGGCCTGGAGAAGCGCACGGGCTACCGGATGAGAGGGCATACGAACCGCAACCGTAGGCAGGCCGGCAGTGACGGTATCCGGAATGGCCGGCTTTTTCGGACAAAGGATTGTCAGGGGACCCGGCCAGAACTTATCCATCAGCGCCTGGGCACCATCCGGAAGATCACAGAGAGGTTCAAGCTGAGACTGATCATGAATATGCACAATCAGAGGGTTATCCGCAGGACGGCCTTTGGCTGCGAAAACAGACAGCACCGCTTCACTGTCAAGGGCGTTCGCTCCCAGGCCGTACACTGTTTCAGTCGGAAAAGCAACCAGGCCGCCTTTTTCAAGAATTTCAGAGGCCAGAGCATAGGTTTCCGGGGACGGTAAAAGGAGATCTGTTTTCAAATCAATCACTTCCGGTTCAGGAGATTCATTTTCTCTGTTTTTTCAGCCAGGCAGAGCGCGTCAATAAAAGGCACCAGATCGCCGTTCATGACGTTGGCCGTACGGTTGACGGTCAGATTCAGACGGTGATCAACCACATAATCATGATTAAAGTAATAGGTGCGGATCCGGTCGCTGCGTTCACCCCATCCGATCTGGTTCCTGCGGTCTTCCGCGTGTGCCGCAGCCTGCTCTTCCTTCAGCCTGTCAAAAAGACGGGAACGAAGCACGCGAAGCGCTTTGGCTTTGTTCTCCAGCTGGCTGCGTTCATCCTGACAGGTGACAACCAGACCGGTAGGCAGGTGAGTTATACGGACGGCACTGTCGGTAGTGTTGACACCCTGTCCGCCGTGGCCTGACGCATGGAAGACATCTATACGCAGATCCGCGGGATCGAGGGTGAATTCCAATTCCTGTGCTTCCGGAAAAACAGCAACTGTGACGGTGGAAGTATGAATCCTGCCGCTGCTTTCAGTGACAGGAACCCGTTTGACGCAATGAACGCCGCTTTCGAATTTCAGCCGGCCAAAGGCTTCCGGCCCGGAAAACATGAGCAGGGCTTCATTGATGCCGCCGAGATCCGTATCGCTGACGGAAAGCAGGGAAGCCTGAAGCTGATTCCGATCGGCATAGCGCAGATACATCCGCATCAGATCGCCGGCAAAAAGGGCAGCTTCCTCACCGCCTACGCCGGCGCGGATTTCCATAATCACATTCCGGTCATCCAGCGGATCCGGAGGAACAAGCAAAAGCTTCAGGTCAGCTATCAGTTTTTCACGCTGGACAGCCAGATCAGCAAGTTCCTTTTCAGCTTCAGATGCAAAAAGAGGATCAGAAAGCAATTCACGGTTATCCTGAATCTGCTGTTCCACACGACGGAAGGCATCATATTTTTCCACAACAGGTTCCAGAGAGGAACGCTCTTTCAGACAGGCCTGATAACGCGGATAATCCTGTATGACTTCCGGCTGGGCAATTGCTTCGGACAGTTCCCGAAAGCGGTCTGAAAGGCTTTCCAGTTTCGTAAACATGAATCCTCCGTTACGGTTTTCTGGCAAGAATCATCCTGCGGATTCCGGACAAGTCTTCCCGGATTTCCACAGAAGTAAAAGAATGATCAAGAAGCAGTTTTTCGACATCAGCGTCTTCGCCTTCGCCAAGCTCCATCATCAGGACACCGCCGGAAACCAATGACCTGAAAGCATCCGGAATGATCCTGCGGTATACTGAAAGACCATCAGGCCCGCCGTCCAGCGCGAGGCGCGGCTCACGCAGAACCTCTTCCTGCAGGGTATTGCAGTCGGCAGAAGGAATATAAGGCGGATTACTGATAATCAGATTAAAGCCTGAAGTGGCAAAACCATCCAGGAGATCGGCCTGACAGAAGGCCACGTCCACACCCAGCTGCTCAGCATTTTCAGCGGCAAGAGCCAGGGCATCGGGGGAAAGATCAGAACAGGTGACAAATGCATCCGGCTTTTCAGCCTTAAGCGTTATGCCGATACATCCGCTGCCGCAGCAGAGATCCAGAATCCGGGGAAGCGGATCATTGCGTAGAACTTCCAGCGCCCACTCACACAGCAGTTCCGTTTCCGGACGGGGAATCAGCACGCGTGAATCCACACGGAAAAGGCGGCCGTAAAAAGGCGCTTCCCCAAGAATATACTGCAGGGGAATCCGGGAGATCCGCTGCCCGACAAGCACCTGATAGGCATCTACAACCCTGTAATCCAGGACGGTGTCTTCATCCAGGCGCAGGGAAAGCGGTGAGAGCCCTGTCAGGTGGGAGAGCAGCAAAGCAGCGTCATTCACCGGATCGGGAACACCTGCTGTGCTGAACTGCTCAGCTGTACGGCGGATCAAATCTCGGCAAGTCATACATTACACCTCAGCATCATCGGATGTGTCGGCTTCACTTTCAGACTTTTCTTCTTCAGGTTCGGGAGGGATATATCCAGGTTCGGATTCGAGATAACTGTGGAAGATGCCCCAGCCTTCCGGTGTTTTCTTTACATGTTCCGGGAAGCCGTTCAGGACGACATTTACGGAAACAATGGCGCATTCCAGCATGGATTCATCCGGTTCACGGGTGGTGAGACGCTGCATCTGCAGGCCGGGCCAGCGCAGGATACAGGCTCCCTTGCTGTTGGAATGGGCCAGGCCCATCAGGACCTCGTAACTGACACCGGCAACGATGGGAAGCATCGCCAGGTGGAAAAGGAAACGAACAAAGAAATTGCTGATGGGGACAAGCACATTCAGCACCAGGAAAAGCAGGATACTGATGGAGAAGACAATCAGCAGGAACGCCGTACCGCAGCGGGGATGCAGACGGGAAAAGGTCTGCGCGTTGGCGGGCGTCAGGGAAAGACCGGATTCATGGCAATGGACGGATTTATGTTCCGCACCGTGGTACTGGAAGGTTCTACGGACTTCCGGAACACAGCCGCAGAAGATCATATAACCGATCAGGATGAGAATCTTCACAAGGCCGCCGATCAGCGTATAGCCGACGGTGGGCATGCCGGCACTGCGGAGCAGGCTTTCCACGCCGGCGGGCAGCGCAATGAAAAGGGCAACGGAAAGAATGACTGCCAGAATGATGGCAAAAGCCATGACGATCTTATCGACGCCCTTGCCAAGCTTGCGGGCGAGCCACTTTTCGAACTTAGTGGGTTCTTCATCCAGCATGCCGAGCATTTTGGTGGAGTCTTCAAGGGTGTTCATTCCGTAATAAAGCATGGTACCCATATTGATGATTCCGCGGATGAAAGGCTTTCCCATCCAGGGATGCTTCTCTTTCAGCGGAACGAAGGGTGTCAGCTTGGTAACCATAGTACCGTCAGGACGGCGGACAGTAACGGCAGTGGCATTGGGAGAACGCATCATCACGCCTTCCATCACAGCCTGACCGCCGACATCGAATTTTTTTTCCTGTTCTGTATTCATAATAAGAGGCAAGAGTCCTTTCATAAAAATCAACGGTGTAATTGTTCGACGCAAAGCCTTTTATTTCCTGTACTTCACGCAATTTTCACATCGGCGCCATCCCGTCTTCAGGAAAGAAAGCCCATATACTCATTGAAGACGTTAAAAAGCATATCCCCGGAGGCTGCAGGAAGCACCATATCTGTATTTCCGATAGACACAAATTCAAAAAGATCAGAAGCTGACGTCAGAACAAGCGCGGGAACGGCTTCATATGATGGGCCGAAGATCAGCTCCAGGTAGGGAATATATTTCGCAGCCTGCAAGACTTCATCGGGTTCCGGTTTATTCTTCATTTTGAATTCCAGGCTGAAAACATGACCCGGAGCAATCACAAGCACGTCCGCATAGATCCGGATCATGCGGGCCCGATTGAGCCGCAGCTCAAAGGCAATCTCCCAGTCCAGATAAGATGAATCCATCATTCCGGAAAGATCATGGAAAAGGGAACACATGACGCTCCGGCAGTCCAGGAAGGAATGAATCAGCCCGCGTTGATCATTGAGATTTCTGCCGATCCTACGGCATCCATCCTGCAGGGAGGAAAGCCATTCATCCTCAGAAGCATCCAGGAATTCCCTTACCGTACCGTACCAGCCGGAAAACTCATACAGGCCCTCATGAACCTGCGCCTGACGGATCAGAGCGTGCCAACGGTAATCATTATCCTGAAAACAGAGTTCATGCATCAGGGGAGAGGAAAAGAGAAGATGATTGACCTGTTTCCGACCCATGGAAAGACCGGAAGCAATTTCCTTTGCCATCAGGCCGTCGTTAACGGAGATCATGGAATAGACAGTTTTTTCCTCCGGAGAAAAAGAGGGAAGACTGACAGACATTCACAAATCACCTCCCATAAAAGACAGAGGAATTATAGCATAATCTGATAAAAAAAGCTTGCAAACGAAAGACGATTATGTTAATATACTTTTTGCGGTTTAACCGCCATTGCATACGCGAAAGAGGTGAAACAGCAATGAAGGAAAATATTCATCCCCAGTATGGTAAGTGCGTGGTTCGCTGCGTATGCGGTGAAACTTTTGAAACCGGATCTACCAAGAAAGAGATGAAGGTGGATATTTGTTCCAAGTGCCATCCTTTCTACACCGGCAAGCAGAAGCTGGTAGACACGGGCGGACGTGTTGACCGCTTCAAGAAGCGCTTCAATATTGAATGAGTTTCCTGGGAGCACGCTGAAACAGCGTGCTCTTTTCATTTACATCACATCACAAAAACCGGTCCGGCAAAATTGCCGGACCGGTGCTTTACAATACGAATCATTTATTCGATTGCATCGGAAGTCGCGTAATCATACAGGTCGAGGACTTCCTGCTTCGGTTCCTTATCGAGCAGGGCAACAACCACGGCAACGATGAAACCGACGATGAAGCCGGGGATGATCTCATAGAGGGTGAAGATACCGTTGTATCCGGCGGTGGCGGCGGACAGGCGGGTGTTGATGACGAGCCAGGCAATGTCAACAACAGCACCGGCAGCAATACCGGCAACAGCACCCTTGAAGGTGAAGCGCTTCCAGAAGAGGCTCAGCAGGATAGCCGGGCCGAAGGCAGCACCGAAGATGCCCCAGGCGTTCTCCACCAGGTCCATGATACTCTTGCTTCCGGGATCAGAGGCGATAATCACAGCGATCACGGCGATGATCAGCACGACAATACGGCCGGCCCAGAACATTTCCTTATCGGAGGTCTTGTTCTTACGGATGACGGGTTTATACACGTCAGAAGCGAATGCCGAAGAAGCGCACAGCAGCTGGGAATCCGCGGTGGACATGGAAGCGGCCAGGATAGCGGAAAGCAGGATGCCGGAAATGATAGCCGGGAAAATGGAACGAACCATCTGGATAAACACGGTGGAGGAATCTCCGACTTCACCAAGGAACAGATGTCCGATGCAGCCGGCAGCCACGGAGAAGATGACAATCAGCACATTCCAGGAAATACCGATCTTCGCGCTCTTGCGCAGGTCCTTATCGCTGCGGACGGACATGAAACGGATGATGATGTGAGGCATACCGAAGTATCCGAGACCCCAGCCGAGGCCGGAAGCGATCGTCTTCCAGTCGGGGAAGAGGTTCCAGTAATCAGGATTGGCAGCGCTTAGGGTTTCCATGTCCATCTGACCCTGGCCGCCGCTGATGAGACCCAGCGCAAAGATGGGTGCAATCAGCAGGGCGCCGAGCATCAGCAGGCCCTGGAAGAAGTCAGTCCAGCAGACAGCGCTGAAACCACCCATGAAGGTGTAGCCGATAATGATCGCCGCGGCAATATACATAGCCAGCGTGGCATCAATGCCAATAACAGTGTTGAACAGGGTGCCGCAGGCCTTGACGCTGGAAGCGGCATAAATTGTGTAAGCAATCAGGAAGATGACTGCGCAGAGGATCTGCAGAACCTTACTGGAGGATTTGAACCGGTTGGTCAGGTACTGGGGAAGGGTGATGGAGTCATCCGCCGCGATGGAGAAACGACGCAGGCGGGGCGCCTGGAAGATCCAGCTGAGGGCGTAACCGATGGCCAGGCCGATGGCGATCCATGCCTTGCCGATACCGGCGGCATAAATGGAAGCGGGGAGGCCCATAAGCACCCAGGCGCTCATATCGGAAGCACCGGCAGAAAGCGCGGAAACCCAGGGACCCATTTTACGGCCGCCGAGGAAGTATTCCTTTTCACCGCTGCCGCGACCCTTCACGAAGAAGTAGACGCCGATCCCGAGCATAAAGCAAAGATAGACAATGAAGACAACCAGTTCCGTATTCATAACAACACCACTTTCCTGCGACAATCTGACGGCCGCATACTGTATACTGGATAATATTATACGCATAACATAAGTGATATACAGTATTTTTCGTGTTCTTGCTTGTGGATTGACGGGTTTAGGAGTAAAATATTAAAGAAAAATGATTTTTATCCCCCCACGTCCATCCCGCAAATCATTTTTACATATTTATATGCACAGATTACTCAATCAGGTAATCTGCTGCGTATGGCCCTGAAAGGGTATATGATTTTCGGCGGACATAAAAATCAGATTGTAAAAAAATGCTTATGAGGAGGAACAGCGATGAGGAAAACCCTATCCTTCATTCTGCTTTTCCTGATACTCTGCTTATCCTGCTGTACAGGTACAGCTGAACGGAAAACAGTGGTAAAGGACCGGTATTACCTGGGCGCCATGCGCGTTGTAAAATGCAAGGACTACGTTTCCCTGCGGGAAGCACCGTACAAGACGGCTACTGTGCTTGCAAAAGTACCGCTTGATTCCATTGTGCTGTACTGCAACAACAACGTGGCAAAATACGCGCCCAGCAATTACAAGAAGCAGGCCAAGCTGTTTATCCGTTGCGAATATGACGGCATGGAAGGGTACATCCTGAAGCAGTACCTCAAACCGGCGCCTGAAGCTGAGCCGGCGGAAACCAAAGCATACAACGGCATCATGAGCCGGGATGAAATCATCGGTAACGGAACCATCGCCCTGGACTGGAAAGAGTTCAACGTTGCCGTGCTGGCAGCTTATGAGGTTATGCCGGAAGGCAAAGACAACTGGGAATACATCAGAGTCGGATGCTTTATCGACGACCAACCGATCTGGGGATATACTGAAGCGGTGAAGCAGACCGGTCAATTCCAGAATCTCCGTGCTTTTATGGGCGGAACGGAAGATGAACCGCAGGTTTACGTCTATGACGCACAGTACGGGTTGATCATGCTGGATCTGATGGACGGTGTTGAGATGTGGACCCTGATGAAAAATGTGTGCTCCTTCGGAGACGCAGCGATCCATACAGTGGATACGGATTCCGGAAACATGTATATTGCCGGTACGGACGGACCTGCACCCATCGCGGTCAACTGGGACGGATACGTACTCTGGCAGTCTGAAATCGAAGATCCGGACATCTACGGTCCCTACGAAATCCTGCTGAATCCCTATGATATCCAGGTGAACTATGAAAGCGGGAAAACAGTAAAACTGGACTATAACACCGGCGCTGTGATTGACATCACAGACCTGGAAACATATTATTGACAGACATAAAAAGAAGGGGGGTGAACGACCCCCTTCTTTTTTATCCCCACAACTGGGAAAGCGCCGGCACAATCTGTTTCTTCCTGGAAAGAACCTGCGGCAGGAAAACGTGATTTCCTTTCAGGTCGTCCACGGAGAATGCGCTGCGGATGACTTCCGCGTCTCCGGAATAAAGAAGCTCTGTTCCTTCTTTCAAAACATTGGTAATCATCAGCAGGGAGAGATCATACTGCTTATCCTTGCGGATCTTTTCCAGCGAACGGACGAAATCATCTGTTTTCGCAAGGAAAGGATCTGATTCCACGGTGGTAATCTGGGAAATGGTCAGTGAATGCACACCCAGATGGAAATCCTTCATATCATATCTGACAAGTTCATCAGCATCCATATCAGGAGACACACCACGGGAGAACATCGCTTTACCAAGCTCCTCGCAGTCAATGCCCGCATGACGGGCCAGACGTTCCGCCAGGACTTTGTCATGCGGCGTACAGGTGGGGCTCTTGAACATGACGGTATCCGAGATAATGGCGGATGCCATCAGGCCGGCCATCTTCTGGGAAGGCATGAGTCCATGCTCCTGGTACATGGTTGCAATGATAGAGGTGGTGGAACCTACGGGTTCATTCCGCATAAAGACAGGATTACCCGTCTGCACATCAGCCAGGCGGTGATGATCGATAATACCGACGATTTCCGCCTGATCCAGGCCAGATACAGCCTGGCCGACTTCATTGTGATCCACGAGGACAATCTTTTTCCTGCGGGGACGGATCAGATGGTAGCGGGACAGGGTGCCGATGACTTTGTCTTCATCATCCAGGACGGGATAGGTGCGGAAACGGCTCTGGATCACAATTTCGCGGACGTCATCCAGGTAATCATTCAGGTGGAAGAAATGAAGATTGGTGGAGCAGGCAATCCGGCCTACCGGTATGGCCTGGAAAATGAGGCGGGAAGCCCTGTAGGCGTCAAAAGGACAGACAATCAGGCAGGTGGAAGAGGAAAGATTGCGATACTGTTCTCCCAGGGACGTGCCGCAGAAGATGAGGCAGGAGGCCTTCTTTTCAATGGCAAGATCCGCCATCTCTTTCTGGTCGCCGCAAAGGACAACGGTTCCGGGGCCGATACGGGAGGCAAAGCCGGGCAGAGCAACGATTACTTCACCGGAGATTTCATCAAAGGTATCTTCCGCAGCGTTGATGATATGGCCTTCCAGCGCGCTGAGCAGATTGAAAACTGGAATGGCAGAAACGAAAGGATTATTAACAGAATCCATATCGTTTTCCGCCATGGCGCCCGCGGTGATCAGGCCGAAAAGACGTCCGTCCTCCTCTATGATCGGAAGGGCGGAAACGCTGTTGTCTTCTTTATGGAGGACTTTCCAGGCATGAGAAACAGGAACCCCCGCACCGACCATGGGCGGGGTATCATAATCAATATCAGCGACCTGCGTACGAACCGTGCGCAGGTAAAGAGGCGGCTGGAAGCCAAATCTTTCGAGGAGAAAGGATGTTTCCGTGTTCAGATGGCCGCAGCGGGCAGCAATATACTGTTCTCCGCCGAGGGCATTCTGAAGCGCGGCATAAGCCATGGCCGATACGATGGAATCCGTATCCGGGTTTTTATGGCCGACAACATATACAGAGTCCATAGGATACCTCCCGTCAGCGATTCATCAGGGCAAACCAGTCTTTCATCTTCAGCAGAAGCGCTTCGTTGGTATCGGTTTTATCCATCATGGATTCCAGCTGGGGTATGGCTACCGCGGAAGAGGTGCTGCCCAGCAGTGTCCTGATCAGGGAAAGCCCTTCTTTCTGTTTGTTGTCAAGCAGGATATCTGCATTCTTGGTGAAGCTTTGCTGCAGGTTCAGGGAAGGAGTCACACCGGCACGGGCCACACCCTGATCCAGGGTCAGTTCCATATTGGCAGTGCCTTTGAATTCCTCCACAACGGAATCGTCCACCTTGGAACCGGTGGAGATATCCATGGCTGCCAGCACGGTCAGGCTGCCACCTTCCTTGCAGGCACGGGCAGCGCCGAAAAGGCGCTTGGCGCGGAAAAGACTGGAGGGATTCACCATGCCGGGAAGACTGCGTCCCTGCTGGGCTGCAGCAGTGGTGTAGATCTTCGCCAAGCGGGTGAGACTGTCCACAATCAGGACAACATCCTTCTTCTGCTCCACAAGACGCATGGCACGTTCCAGGACAATTTCGGAAAGACGAAGGTGGGCCTCCGGCGTCTGGTCAAATGTGGAGGCCAGGACGGTGCAGGGTACGGTTTCACGCACCATGGTGGCGTCTTCCGGAGTCACGTCAATCAGGAGCATGAGCACCTGGACATCCGGATAATTCTCGCAGACAACCTTGGCAAAGTGCTGCATAATTTCGGCCTTGCCGGTCTGGGGAGGGCAAAGCATCAGGCCCCTCTGGCCGAAACCAAGCGGGGCAATCAGGTCGATCAGCCGCATATCCGGGAAAGATTTACCGTCTTTGCACTCCAGGGAAATCCGGCGGCTGGGATAGACAGGGGTCAGTTCGTCAAAAGCAGGACGATTGAAGGCATCTTCTTCGGGCACGTCATTGACGCTGGAAATATAAAGGAGTGCGGCATATTTATCGCCTTCACGCTGCGGCCTGATTTTGCCCTTGATCATATCGCCGGTACGGAGACCGAAACGGCGGATCTGTGCCATGGAAACATAAATATCCTTGGTGGAGGGCTGGAAGGTGGCATTGCGCAGGAAACCGTATCCATCGGGATGCAGCTCCAGGATGCCGCCGCCTTCTTCATAATCACCGGATGCCAGCAGCTCTTCCAGGGAAGGAGCCTGGATGCCTGTATCCTGTGCCTGGAAGAGCGGGGGAAAGGATTCTGACGTGCGGGTGGTATGGGGCACAGCATTGGGACCGAAGGAACGGGGACCAAAGCCGGTCTCAGATCCGATACTGATCCGCTTCTCGGGAAGCGGGGACACGACAGGAGGATGGGGCTGTTCAGCCAGCTCAGCAGGCTGGGCAGCAGGCGCAGCGGGCTGAACAGTCGCGGCAGGGCCGAAACGAGGGGTAAAGCTGCCGGGACGCATGGGCTGGACATGCTGCTGATCATGGGGGAGATGCTGTCCGGAGGGAGAAGTGCTCTGCCATGCAGGACGGGAAGAAGAACCGGGAGCCTGATAGGCAGGACGTACATTATAGCGCGGCGTGTCAGTATTATGCCAGGCAGCCTGGTATTTCGGTTCCGCCTCGGCAGGAGCGGGTGTTTCCGCAGGCTGTTCTGCTTTTTCCCCAGAAAGGACGGGCAGCAGTTTTTCTATAATGCCTGCTTTATCGATGCCGGCACCGAGTACGACGGAGTTTTCACGGGCCAGCTTACGAAGCTGCAGGACAGTCATCCCATTGAGATCGCTGTGAGTCATATAACAGATTCCTCCTCTGAATTGAAAGCAAAGATCAGATCCCGTACAACGGCCTGTTCAACATCATGCTTCAGGCCTGAAAAAATATCGTTAACGGGAAGTTTAAACCCGGCAATGGTAAGCGCTTCCCTGACATCCGCTGAAGGAAGGGTGAGTGTATTGAAGCTCAGGGCGATGACGCCGCCGGGAGCAAGGACACTTTTCCATACCGGAACTACCCGGGAAAGGAAATGCTGCAGGGAATCAGGCCGGCTTCCTGCCTGGGGAGCGTGCTGTACGCCGTAAGGAAGATCAGCGGCAATGATATGCGCTTTCCCTTTTCGAAACAGGACCGGCGATTCCATTGTGTCCCCGCAGGCAAACCTTAGGAAACGAGTATTGTCGGATCGGAAGTGCTCCTTCGTGTCCGCGTAAACAAACTCAGTGAGGGGCAGGGAATGACGGGGCGCGGTTTCGGCCCGGTCATGCTGCTCATGTTTGAGCTTATGAAGCTTGAGATAACGCGAGAAATAATCTGTTGCCTCACGGATATCCTTTTTATCCAGGTCCAGGCCGACAGCGTTCATCCCGGCCTCAGCGGCGCAGAAGCAGCCGGTACCTTTACCGCAGACAGGATCAAAGAAAGTAAGGGGTGCTTCACTGTGACGGAAGGCGGAAAGGGAAGCGGCTGTATTGATCATCATACGGGTAAAGGAGGCGCTGGTCTTTCCCTTGTACTTGAGTACCTCAGGAAGATCCTCCGGGAGATACCCGGAATAAGAAACGGGAAGGGGACGAAGTAACCCGTTTACTTTCTCCGCCATGAAGACAATGGAGCTGTGACCGGAAAGAAATGCAATTTCTGATTCGCTCAGTTCACGGCAGTCAATTGTCAGAAAATGTGATCCGCCCATGGTTTCCTCCCTGATCTGGGAAGAGATGCCCAGGCGAAAAAGCATGGCAAAAAGTTCACAACGGGATAACACAACAAGACTGTCACGGTAGCGTATATTTGCATGTTTGATCAGCTCAAACGAATAGACCAATTACATCCTCTTTTCTTCAGATACTGTCATAAGTATATCAGAAAAGGTCTTGCGTGACAAGGCATAGAGCATAAACAAATAAAGAAAACAGTTTCCTGAGGAAACTGTTTTTTACTGAAAAATGAAGACTTAAGAATTAAGAATAAAAAACGGCGGAAAAAAAGCCCTTCCTGTGAAGGAAGGGCGTTTTGCCAAAATCACCACTTGCGCTTACGGGCGGCTTCAGCCTTTTTCTTGCGCTTAACGCTGGGCTTTTCGTAATGCTCGCGCTTACGCACTTCCTGGAGAACGCCGCTGCGGGCGCACTGCCGCTTAAACCGTTTGAGCGCACTTTCCAGGGACTCATTTTCGCGGATACGAACCTCGGACACTGTTATCCCTCCCCTCGCTCAATACAATGGCCTGCGGATCATACAAACCGAAAACCGTATTTTATTATACAGCCATTACCCTGTGTAGTCAACTTTTTTTCCGGAAAACGTTTTGTCAGGCCATTTTGTCTTCCATCTGACGGCCGCCGAGAATATGGAAATGAAGGTGATGCACAGACTGGCATGCATCGGGACCGCAGTTGGAAACAACGCGATAACCGCCTGTCAGTTTTTCCTGAGCGGCGATCACGCGAATGGCACGAAGGCATTCTGCCAGTTCACGATCGGAAGCAGCATCCGCCTCATCCAGTGAAGCAATATGCTTTTTAGGGATGACCAGTACATGAACAGGAGCCTGCGGATTGATATCGCGGAAAGCATAGACGAATTCGTTCTCGTACACTTTCTGAGAAGGGATATCACCATTCATGATTTTGCAGAAGAGACAGTTTTCCATCTTTGATCATCATCCTTTTCTTTCATTATCAATATATCATATCAGTTTTCCCAGCATACCGGACGCAGTTTCACCAAGGAGGCGGATGCGGACAGGCACACCGGACTGACAGACATCTTCTTTATCCAGGCGAACACGGATATACTCAGGCGTATAGCCTTCCCAGCAACCGCCCACCATTTCTTCCGGAACAAGATCGGTTTCCAGTCCCGTCCAGGTGCTGAGATACTCACGGGCGACATCGCGGCCCAGGGCAATCAGTTCACGGGCACGGCGTTCCTTTTCAGCGGCAGTCAGCTGGCCGGGAAGTTCCGCTGCCGGCGTTTGCGGACGGGGAGAATAAGGGAAAACGTGAATGCGGGCGAATCCAACCTTCCGGATCATATCCTTAGTTTCTTCAAACTCAGCTTCCGTTTCTCCCGGAAAACCGGTAAGGATATCTGTTGTAAAAGCAGCGTGAGGGAATTCATGACGAAGGTTTTCCACACCGCGCAGATACTGGGCTGTATTATATCGGCGGCGCATCCTGGCCAGAACTGTATCGCTGCCGGACTGGAGAGCCAGATGGAACTGGGGGCAGATTTTATCCGCCTGACGCAGCCTGGAAGCAAATTCCGGGGTGGCGATGGTGGGTTCCAGGGAACCGAGACGGATCCGCAGGATGCCTTCTGTCTGCTGAACCGCCTCAATCGCATCCAACAGAGTAAGGGATGATTCCATATCCTTTCCGTAGGAGCAGAGATGGATTCCGGTGAGGACAATTTCACGGAAGCCTGCTGCGGAGAGGCGGGCAACTTCAGAACGTATATCCTCCAGGGGCCTGGAACGAATCGGACCGCGGACAGAAGGAATGATACAGTAGGAGCAACGGTTTCCGCAGCCTTCCTGAATCTTCAGGACGGCACGGGTGTGCTCATTCTGGGTTGTGATGGACAGGCATTCAAAGGGCTGGCCGACCTGCAGGGGGCCGACGGCGCAGATGGCACGGCCGGACTGCAGGACTTCATGATACAGCGTAACCACTTCACTGCGGCGCTGTGTGCCAATGACAAGATCCGCACCGAGGGAAAGCAAATCCTCTCCGCGCTGCTGGGCCATACAACCGCATACAATGAGGCCGGCGGAAGGCTGCTCCCTGCGGATTTTCCGGATGAGCTGAAGGGACTTTTTGTCCCCGGTTCCGGTGACGGTGCAGGTATTAACCAGGTAAACATCCGCAGGCTGGTCCATGGAGACGACCTGATAGCCATCTGCCTGGAAAAGCTCCAGCATGGCCTGGGTATCATACTGATTGACTTTGCAGCCAAGAGTATGGGAAGCGATGGTTTTCATGTTTATTCCATTTCTCCGTATAAACACATGATGGCCGATACAGCGGCAAGTCCGGCGGTTTCCGTACGAAGAATCCGTTTTCCAAGGGTAACAGGGACAAAGCCGGCAGCCTGAAGCAGTTCAATTTCGTTTTCATCAATACCGCCTTCGGGACCGATCATAATCCCAATGGAAGAAAGGGCAGGATGCGATTTGCTGAAAGACAGCGGACCGTTTCCTTCCGCGTTTTCCCAGGGAACAATGTTGACCTCCGGAAGGGCAGGATCATTCAGCACCTGTTTCAGGGTCAGAATCTCCGAAACCTCCGGAATCAGGCATCGGCCGCTCTGCTTTCCTGCTTCGCGGACTATCTTTCTCCAGCGTTCCAGCTTGCGGGCGGAATCCTTCGTATCCGGCCGGGAGACACAGCGTTCCATCAACACCGGGACGATACGGGAAACACCCAGCTCCACAGCTTTTTGCATGATCAGATCCATTTTATCGGATTTGGGCAGCCCCTGGTATAGTGTGACAAAAACAGACGGCTCCGTGGAGGACAGCTGCGAAACCAGTTTCAGGCGTACATCCTTCGGTGAAACGGAAATCATTTCCGCGGACCAGCGGTTTCCGCCCATGAAGATTTCCGCCTGCTGCCCAGGCTTCATACGAAGAACCGTACAGGCATGACGGGCATCCTCTTCCGGCAGGGAGACAATGTTGTCCACGCAGTTTTCAGGATCGGCATAAAACCTGTGCATCAGCTATTCCTCCTGCTCAGGAAAGCAGTCCATTCACCACGGGTATACTTTTGCAGGATTTCATAACCGGCATCCAGCAGCGCCTGCGCTACTTCATCACCGCGCAGGGAAACAATTCCGCTGCAGATGAACAGGCCGCCGGGACGAATGTGGCTCATAAGCGGAGCGGCGAAAGAGATAATAACATCAGAGATAATATTGGCCACACAGATATCACAAACCGCGTCCACCTTCTCCAGAAGGTTGCCCTGCTGGACGGTAATGATATCCTGCACATGATTGTTGACAACATTTTCAGCAGCTACTTTGACAGCATCCGGATCGATATCCACTGCCAATACATGACCGGCGCCGAGCAGGGCCGCACCGATTGCCAGGATACCGCTGCCGGTGCCCACGTCGATGATTTCCTCACCGCCGTGGATGTTTTCTTCCAGAATGGAAAGGCACATACCGGTGGTTTCATGGGTACCGCTGCCGAAGGCCATTCCGGGGTCGATCTCGATGACTTTGTCACCGGGGGCGGGATCAAAAGGTTCCCAGGTGGGCTTTACGACCAGGTGCTGACCCGCATAGAAGGGCTTGAAGTATTTCTTCCATACGTCAGCCCAGGATTTATCGTTCACAGAGCGGGTTTCAACGCGCAGGGTGCCGGCATCCGGTACCGTGTCATGCAGTGTGGACAGGCGGCCGGTGATGTTTTCAATCAGGGACGGAAGGGAAGGATTCTCTTCAAACCAGGCATGAACCAGTACATCCTCCGGCATACTGTCCAGCAGCTTGGGGTCAATGATTTCCCATACACCATGAGGCTTGGTGGGATCAGGAATATCAGCCTTGTCTTCAATCATGGTACCGGAAGCACCGGCTTCCATCAGGACGTCGGAAACAGCATCGGAACCGGCGGTGGTCGTATGAACAATCAGCTCTGCGTAATCCATAAATACTCCTTTATCATCATTCCTTGGGTTCATAGCTTTCGATGCCGCGCAGGAGTTCATATTCCCGGACATCACGGCAGGAGGTATACATATAACGGGAAAGGACATTGCCCATTCTGTAATACATGCAGATGAAGGGACAGTCTTCCGCAAAGAGGGACTGAATTTCCATCAGGCGCTGGCGATACCCCTGATAGGAATATTCCTTCCGGAGCTGTTCACAAAGTTCTGTCATGCGGCTGCTCTTATAGCGGCAGTAATTACCGGTATTGCCGCGGATGAATATAAAGCCGGGATCAGGACAGACATCCATGGCGAAGGAACCAAGAACCAGGTCAAAGGAGCCGGCCTTCAGTTTTTCCTTTGCGTTTGCCAGGGTCATAGCTTCCACTTTGGTGCTGATTCCGACCTGGGCCAGCATATCCGCAATCATGTTGGCAGCTTCCACACGAACGTCGTTATCCGGTTCCTCATAGACATAGAAACGAAGGTGCAGGTTGGTAATCTTTCCATCTTCTGTGGTTCGGTCCAGGATTCCGTTTTCATCGGAATCATCCCAGCCGGCTTCAGCGAGGAGCCGCCTGGCTTCATCCAGATTCACAGAGAACATCGGATCAAGGCTTTCATTGTACATCCAGGTACCGGGATAAAAGGGAAAGTTGGTGTTCTTTGCCATACCGGAATAGATACTGTCAATGATTTTGGACTTATCAACCACATAACGGATAGCCCTGCGAACTTCGGGTGTCAGCTCGGACACTGTATTATTCATAAACAGAACGTCCAGCTGGTTGGTCCTGTAGCTCATGGTGACAGAATGCATACCTGTCTTATACTGCGTACTGGCAATGGAACGGGTGAAAACAGCATCCGTACGGCCGTATTCATAGTTTTCAATCACGGAACGCGGCGTATCCGTAAAGGAGAAGATGATCTGCTCCACATAGGGTTCTTTAGCCTTCCACCAGTTCTTGTTCGTTTCAAGCATCAGGCTGACACCGGGATTAAAACTGGTGATCACATATGGGCCGCTGCCGATAGGTGAATCATAAGCGACCTGGGCAGCGGGAACGACGGGGAAGGTCATCTGATACAGCAGGCCAAAATAAGGCCGTTTTGTCTTAACGATTACGATTTTATCGTCCTTGGCTGAAATGGATTTTACAAAATAGGCAAGGTTGCTGTAAAAACCGTGATCGGCGATGTTTTCATCGTTGGCCTTATCCAGGATATACTGGGCAGAAGCGACAACGTCATAGGCAGTGATGGGCGTACCGTCCGAAAAACGGATATCATCACGAAGGGTAAAAGTCCAGACTTTGCCGTTGTTGCTTTCTTCCCAGCTCTCCGCAAGGGAACCCTGGGGCATATAGGCATCATCGATGAGGATCAGGCTCTCATAAACGGCATTATAGACAGAAAGTATATCCCGTTCGAGTGCTTCGAAAGGCCGGATAGAAAGGGTTTTGGTGCTCTGGATTCCGACAGACACCTGCTTTTTGACGGTTTCCGCCGATACAGGATTAATCGGCAGCAGCGTGATCAGCAGGAGTACTGACAGCAGCACCCTGATCAAAGTATTTCGCCTGATAAATTCCATAATCTCTTGTTACTCTCCCTGCATACTGTTTAGTGGGGCCTTCCGGCAGGCTGTCCCGTTTCAGCGTTTTATGGTCACTGCTGTAAAGCGGATTGGCCAGCCAGGAGGATACCTCTCCCTGGCCCGCGTGATAGGCACAGACAACGCACCAGGGATCACTGTTGAAGAGGCTGCTGAGATAATTCATATACCAGCAGCCGAAGCGGATGTTGGTTTCCGGATCTTTCATCATTTCAAAGGAGTAATTATCCACTTTAAGCTTATGAGCGATCCACTCAGCCGTATCCGGCATGAGCTGCATCAGTCCACGGGCACCGACGGAGGATTCAACCGTCGGCCTGAAGGAACTCTCATTCCTGATGACAGCCGCGACCAGCGCCGGAGCGAGATGGAACTCAGCAGCATTTTTCCGGATTGCCTCCGTATAATATAACGGATAATTATCATCAATTGCTTGCTGTTCCGACTCATGTTTTTTCTGACGACCTGTCAGATAGCCCCCCATCAGCATCTGGGCGGTAAAAGCGGAAAGGAGAACGAAAAGCGTACAAATCAGCGCTACTTTGGTCCAGCGGGGCATGGGCCATTCGGCCTTCCGGTCAGACGGCTTCCTGCGTGAGGATTCCGGACGTTCGATCATGTCCATATCCGGAGGCAGGGAGGGTGCTTCTCTATACCGCTGCTGCTGTGGGAGTGATGGAGAGGATTCCGGCTGCCGCCTGCGCCTGGCAGCGGATTCGGAACGACGCTGCTCTACCTGGAGCTGTTCATTTACCTGTCTGAGTGTGTTTTCAACAGAACCGGAATTATCAATCACAACGGAGGAAAGATCCGCCTTCTGATCAGATGACATGACCGCATGCATGCGGCTGAGGGCTTCCTCCCGGGTAAACCTGTCCCGGGCCATCAGACGTTCCAGCTGTATCTCTTCCGGAAGCCAGACGCACCAGACGGCATCGCAGTACCGATCATAGCCCTTTTCGAAAAGAAGGGGCATATCCAGGAAACACAGATTTGCGCCGGAGGCACGTGCCTGACTGATCCGCTCCATAGTCAGGCTGTGCAGATAAGGAGCCATAAGCTGATCCAGACGGGCACGGGCTGTGGGGTCAGAAAAAACAAGCTGTCCCATCATACGGCGATTCAGTGATCCGTCAGGAGCGACATACTGATCACCGAAAACAGAACCGATTTCGGCCATGGCAGCACCGCCGGAGCCTGTAAGTTCACGGGCGAGCACATCGCCGTCTATTACAGGATAGCCCCGGCGGAACAATTCCCGGCTGACGGTGGATTTTCCGCAGGCTATACTTCCGGTGATTCCGATCAGACGCATTCGATTCTTTTTCCTTTCCTGGATTTAAAACAGGCACGGCCATGCAATCACATGCCGTGCCGTTGGAGACGAAATATCAGATCCTGGTTGAGAGAAGCTTTTTCTTGAGTTCAGCTTCCATGGAGTAGAGGGTTTTCTCTGCTTCGATGCGCTTCGCGTGACCCTGGGCCTGAATGTCCATCACATCGTTGATCGTATCAATGAGGTCCTGATTGGTCTGGATCAGCGTCTCGATGTCAATGATGCCGCGTTCCGCTTCCTTCGCAGTCTGGATGGTACCGATCTTCAGGGCCTGGGCGTTCTGCTTGAGCAGGTCGTTGGTCATATCGGTCACAGCGGTCTGGGCTTTCAGGGCCTCCTGGGAATGATGCATACCAAGGGCAAGCACCATCTGGCTCTTCCACAGGGGAAGGGTATTGGAGAGAGTGGACTGAATCCTTTCGACCAGGAGACTGTCATTGTTCTGGAGCAGACGGATCTGGGGAGCCATCTGGATGGCAACCTGACGGGTCAGCTTCAGGTCGTAAAGTTTCTTTTCGAAACGATCGCACTGGGCAGCCAGGTCGTTGGCCTTCTGGGCATCCATGGCATCACCGCTGGCGGCAGCTTTGTCCATCAGTTCCTTCAGCTCTGTTTCACGGATCTGGCGGAGTTTTTTATCACCGGCAATGATGTAGAGGGTCAGCTGATGGAAATAATCGCTGTTCTGGTCGTAGAGACGGTCAAACATGGCAACGTCCTTGAGCAGCTGGGCCTGATAGCCTTCCAGGGAGGAAGCGATGTTTTCAACGTTGGTGGAAACCTTGTTATACCGGGCCTGCATGCGCACGATCTTGTCCTCGGCTTTGCTGAAAAGACGGGAAAGACCTTTGGGCTCTTCCGTGTCCTTCTTGAAGCCTTTCAGCTCGGAGACGAGATTAACCAGCATGTTGCCCACAGCACCGGTATCCTGGGTCTTAACGGCATCCAGTGCAGTCTGGGAGAAATCCGCGATCCGCTTCTGGGCATCCGCACCAAAGAGCAGGACGTGATCCGGATTGGTCACATCGACTTTGCTGATGAAGTCTTCGATTGCTTTCTTTTCAGCTTCTGTCAGCTGGCTTTCATCGAGGCCGGGAGCCTGTTCTTCCACCGCGGGAGCGGCAGTCTGCTGAATGCTTTCAACTGCAGTTTCAGCCACTTCCGGTTCGGGAGCAGAAGGAGCCAGGGAAAGCTGAGGCATAGGATTGGTTTCAGACATTTTTACGTTCCTCCTTATTGTGTCTCTGAAGGGTTGGGATTATTCCTGCTGAATACCGGCCTGAATACCGGATTGGATCTCCTGATCATGATCTTCGACAGGGAAGTTCATCACGGGAGCGGATGAATAGCGCATCTGCGCTTCAGCAGCGGTACGGGCGGATTCAACGATTTCATTGTCCATGAAGCCGTCCCGTTTGAGCATCTGCTCCAGCACTTCAATATCGGTGGAGATATCGAGCATGTTCTCCCGATGGAGGTTATCAATCTGCTTCTGGCAGGCGGTGAGGATCAGGTTCATGCCGTGGACGGTGGTCTCACGGGCTTCTTTCATTTCACCGTAGGAGACGCCGCGCTGCTGCATGGTGCGGTAATTGGCAAGCATTTTCAAGGTTGTGGGCAGGTAATAATTCATAAACTTCCGAACCTGGGGAGCCTTGGAGGGCGTTTCAGATACGGTACGGAAAATCTGCTCACACTTGACGTAAAGGTTGTTCATCTGCTCGGTCAGTTCCTGATCGGGAATGGCGGCATTTTCTTTTTTAATAGTATTCAGCATATCCTGGCCGGTGGTGATCACCGCGTCGGCGATTTTATCTCCGGTAAGGGGAATACGGTTTTCATCGGCCTTTTTCTTCGCCTCTGCTTCAGCGGCGAGCTGACGGCTGCGGACTTCAGCCTGCTGGCGGGCGGCAGCCTCTTCACGGATCTGGCGTTCCCGGTCACGACGGTTATGGGTGGTGGTATCCAGGCCGCTTCCCATGATACTTGTAATTTTGCCAATACCAAGCCCCAGCAGCACACCGGCGATAATTCCGCCGAAGGAGAAGCCGCTGAGGGAGGAAAGAATAAGCAGAGTTATAATAAAACCGGCTCCGCCGGACTTTTTATTGCTGTTGGGGTTCTTCTTACTCACGTTCATAACTCCTTGCGTCAATATCAGGAGAATTATATCACAGCAAAACTATAATTGAAAGAAAAAACGATTAAAATATGCTTAGAAATCATTCATTGCTTTTGGAAGTATCTTCCTTCTGCCAGAGATCATAATGATCCTGCTGGAGGGCATGGAGAAAACGCTCGTTTGCGTCCGGATAAACCTTGCGGAGATCGCGCATCAGATCTTTCATTTTCTGCCGGTCCGTATTGCCGTCCGCCGGACAGGGGGATTTGACCACCGGAAGGTCCAGCACCTTTGCCATGTGCTTTACGTGGCTTTCAGGCAGGTAGATCAGGGGGCGGATCACGGTAATACCGGTTCTGCTCATACGGGTTTTCGGATGGAAGGTTTTAAACCGTCCTTCATTAAAAAGGGACATGAGAAGAGTTTCGATCGCGTCTTCCCGATGATGTCCCAGGGCAAGCTTGTTGATGCTGTGTTCCACACAGGTGTTGGCCAGAACCGCACGACGCATTTTGGCGCAGAGCGCACAGGGATTCTTTTCCTGACGATAATCAAAAATGATTTTGCCGATTTCAGTTTCCTGCACAATATATTCAATGCCAAGCTGATCACAAAGGGCACGGATTCGGGAAAGGTCGAAAGGTTCCAGCCCCAGGGTAACGGTAATGGCATAAAGCGAAAAATCCTTGTGGGAGAACTGACGGTAGAGGCTGAGCGCATGCAGAAGCAGGAGGGAATCCTTTCCGCCGGAAATACCGACAGCCACACGATCACCGGATTCAATAAGATTAAAATCATGATCCGCCTTGCGAATACAGCCAAGTGTTTTCTTCATGAATAAATCCTACTCCTCCATAATCCGTACGCTGTCATGCTGGGTATGACAGAGAAAAACAGTTTTATAGCGTGCGGCAATCCGCTTATATGCTTTCTCCGCGACAGCGGGAGAACGGAACACTCCGAAAACGGCGCTTCCGCTGCCGGTCATCCGGGCTGCCTGAGCACCTTCTGAGATCAGGGCGTTGCAAGCTTCTCCAATCTCGGGACGAAGCTTTTCCGATACAGGCTGAAGCACATTGCCGATAGAAGAACAAAGGAGATTCAGATCGCCAGTTTCCAGCGCCCGCAGCGCCTTGTCCGTATCAGGACGATCAGCAGGGGCAGATTCATGCCAGAGGCTGAATACCTGAGCGGTACTGAGCCCGGGACAGGGCTGGATGACAATCAGCCAGTAGCTGTAACAGCAATCATGATCTTCCATATCCTCGCCGATGCCGCGGGTGCGGGTAAGGCCGCCGCGGATCAGGAAAGGAACATCCGCGCCAATGGTAAGTCCGATCCGTTCCAGATCCGTGCCGGAGAGGCCAGTGTTCCAGAGACGATTGAGGCCGGTCAGCACAGCGGCTGCATCCGAACTGCCGCCGCCCATACCGGCACCGATCGGGATCCGTTTATCCACATGGATCCGGGCGCCCAGGGGATATCCGGTTTCATTTTTCAGCGCGAGGGCAGCACGATAGGCCAGATTGCTTTCATCCGCGCGGGAACGGGGCCGGCCGCCGGTTGTGATCGAAAGAGACGCGGCGGGAGACAGGGAAATTTCATCCGCCAGGGAAACGGGCTGCATCAGCATATCCATTATATGATATCCGTCTTCACGCTGACCCGTAATATCCAGCGACCAGTTGATTTTGGCATAGGCTTTCAGGATCATAAGCCCCTCCGGAACAAATACAATTCATCCATTCTATTATCAAATACCAATCCATATACACAGACATCCGGCGCCTTCTCCTGACTTGCAAACCGAAGGTTTAGGATGTACACTTACTGTATCACCAGAAAGGAGCTGTGACAAGGTGGACAGCCGTAAACCTGTATTTATCAATCTGCTGACAATCGCCAGGTATGATCATATGCCGGATTATCCCATTCAGTTTATGACTGTAGGCAAACTGGACTATACCAATCCAGAGGAAGCCCTGCTGCAGTATGAAGAAACGCAGCAGGATGAAGAAACGGGCGCCATCCTGAAATCTGATATTTCCCTTACGCTGAAGAACGGCCGGATTACCATGGAGCGGAAAGGCGATTTTTCCAATACGATGGTATTTGCCAAAGGACAGCGTTTTGAAGGCGTATACCATACGCCCTACGGCGAAATGGACATGGCTGTGTTCACCAAGGAAGCCGCCTGCCGGTTCGGCAGCTCCGAAGGAAACATCCACCTGAAATACCAGCTGAATATCCAGGGAAATTATACCTCAACCAACGAACTTCACCTTGAATACAGATCAGAACAGGAATAAGCAGTAATAAGAGGGCAGAACAGGATGATTATAACTGTAGCCGGAGCAGGTACCTGGGGTGCCGCGCTTGGAAGAGCACTTTCACAAAAAGGATATGAAATCCGTATCTGGAGCCGCTTTCAGGAAGAAACCGACAAGCTTTCCACAGAAAGAAAACATCCGAACCTTCCGGGAGTCATAATACCGGAAGAAATTGTTTTCACCTCTGATATCGGAGAAGCCGCAGCCGGGGCAGATTATCTCCTGATGGTTGTTCCTTCCGTATATACCCGGGAAACAATTCGTGATTTTGCCCCTTATATTGAGGAAAAAACGGTGCTGATCAGCGCGGCAAAGGGTATTGAAAAAGATACGCTGATGACGCTGACAGAAGTACTGCGGGATGAACTGGAAAAGGCAGGGAAAAAGAACCAGGCAGTTGCTTTAAGCGGACCGACACACGCGGAAGAAGTGGCCAGGGATCTGCCCACCCTGATTGTATGTGCATGCGAGGACATGGACTGCGCCGCGGGAGTGCAGCAGCTATTTGACGGAACCTGTATCAGACCCTATATCAATCCGGACGAAAAAGGGGTGCAGATCTGCGGCGCACTGAAAAACGTTGAGGCACTGGCTGTCGGTATTGCCAGGGGACTCGGATACGGAGACAACACCTGCGCTGCCATGATCACCCGGGGCATGGAGGAAATCCGCCGCCTGGGCCTGGCTATGGGCTGCCGCGAAAAGACCTTCTTCGGCCTGGCAGGCATCGGCGACCTGATTGTAACAGCAACCAGCCAGCATTCCAGGAACAACCGGGCCGGATACCTGATCGGCCAGGGCAAATCCGTGGAAGAAGCAGTACGGGAAATCGGCATGGTGGTGGAGGGAATGAACGCCCTGCCGGCCGCTGTGACCCTGTGCGAAAAATACGGCATGGATATGCCGCTGATCAACGCTGTCAGACTGATTGTGAACGAAAACGCCAGGCCTTCAGACGTGGTAAAGGAACTGATGAACAGAAGCCTGAAAACCGAATAAAGACAGCAGGGAGTTATAATGCGTACGCTGATCAACGATCAATGGTCCTTTGCCAAGCTTTCCGCAGGATCCACGCTGAAAGACGCGGAGAAAGCGGCTTTTATGCCTGTGGATCTGCCGCACGACTGGCTGATCCGGGAAGAGAAAGATTTGTACGAAACGGCAGACGTCTGGTACAGGCGGACGATTGAACTTCCTGAAGATCATGAGCCGGTGGTAATGCTCCGGTTTGACGGCGTATATATGGATTGCGACGTGCTGCTGAACGGAGAGATCCTCTGCACACATCCATATGGATATACAGCGTTTGACGTGCCGCTGGGCGGGAAACTGAAGAGCGGTATAAACGAAGTGATGGTTCATATCCGGCATCAAAGTCCCAACAGCCGGTGGTATTCAGGAAGCGGCATATACCGGGACGTATACCTGGTAACCCTGCCTGAAAACCATCTGATTCCCGATGGGATTTCTGTTAAGGAAAACTATACAGAAGAACTGGGATGGAGCCTGCAAATCAAAGCGGAAACCGCAGGAGAACCACAATCTTTTGAATGCGTCCTGCAGGATATGAGAGGTGAATCCGTCGGCAGAACAGCCGGTACGTCGGCAGAAGGATTCATCCGGGCTTTGATTCCCATCAAAGAAGGCAGACCCTGGTCTCCGGAGGATCCCTATCTTTATACACTGACCATCAGATACGGAAAACAGACCGAAGTCAAAAAGATCGGACTAAGGTCTGTTTTCGCTGATCCGGATCAGGGACTCTTCCTGAACGGCAGGAAAACCAGGATGAAGGGCGTGTGCCTGCACCATGACCTTGGTGCGCTGGGCGCAGCTTTTCATGAAAAAGCGGCCCGCAGGCAGCTGAAACTCATGAAGGACATGGGCGTGAACGCTGTCCGGACAAGTCATAATCCTCCTGCGGAAAAATGGCTGGATTTGTGCGATGAGATGGGAATCCTGGTGGTTGACGAAGCCTTTGATATGTGGGAAAGGCCGAAAACAACATATGACTATGCACGGTTTTTCCCCGAATGGTATCAGAAGGACGTTGCCAGCTGGATCCGCAGGGACCGGTGCCATGCCTGCGTAATCATGTGGTCCATCGGCAACGAAATCTATGATATGCACGCGGATGAGCGAGGAACAGCCGTTACACAGCTTCTGGCAGATGAAGTACGGAAGCATGATCCGGAAAAACACGCCTATGTTACCTTCGGCTGCAATTATATGCAATGGGAAGGCGGACAGCGCTGCGCCGAAAGAGTGGATATCGTTGGATACAACTACGGGGAAAAGTTATATGAAGCGCATCATGCTGCCCACCCGAAATGGATTATCTACGGCAGCGAAACCGCCAGCATCCTGTCCAGCAGGGGAATCTATCATTTTCCGATGAGCCAGAGCATCATGAGCGACGCGGATCAGCAGTGTTCTGCCCTGGGAAACAGCAATACCAGCTGGGGCGCGGACAGCCTTAAGCGGCTTATTACAGAAGACCTGCATCACCCCTTCAGCCTGGGACAGTTCATCTGGAGCGGCATCGACTATATCGGAGAACCTACGCCGTACCATACACGGTCCTGCTATTTCGGCCAGGCGGACACAGCCTGTTTTCCCAAGGATTCCTATTATCTTTTCAAAAGCTTCTGGAATCCTGAAAAAATGCTCCACATCGGCGTGAACTGGGACTGGAATCCCGGACAGTTGATTGATATTCCGGTAATGACAAACTGCTATGAAACAGAACTTTTTCTGAACGGAAAATCCTGCGGAAAGCAGAAACCGGATTACAGCAGCATGGAAAAGTGCCTGCCGGTCTGGCAGCTGCCGTTCCGCCCGGGTACGCTGACTGCCAGAGGATATGATGAACAGGGGCAAATACTCTGTGAAGAAAGCATCAGGACACCGGGAGAAACAGCTCAGTTTTCCCTGACCCGTGAAGAAGAAAAACTGAAAACTGACGGGTGGGACCTGGCCTTTGTGACGGTGAGCGCGGAAGACAAGGAAGGAAATCCAGTCAGAAACGCACAGGACAGGATCAAAATCGCAGTCAGCGGCGGGGGACAGCTGATCGGTACAGACAACGGAGATTCCACCGATCCGGACAGCTATCAATGCGACTGCAGGAGGTTGTTCTCCGGAAAGCTGCTGCTGATCATCCGATCAAACGGAAAACATGAAGACGTATCTGTATGCATCCGGAGCAGCAATGGAATCTGTGCAGAGATGACAATACCTGTGGAGAAAGCAGAAATGAAAAAAGGCATTTCATGCATTCAAAAAGCTGCTGAAAAGCCTCTCACAGGCGGTGTTCCGGCACGCAGGCTGGAAATCCGGGCCATCGGCAGTACCAGGCTGACAGAGCAGAATCCGGAATGTTCCTTTGAATACCGCATCCTGCCTGCGGATGCAAGCGACATGCCCGTTACCTGGGAAGTGACCAACGCGGCGGGAATTGCATCCCCTTATGTAAAAATCACCGGAAAAAATCACAGGATAACTGTACGCGCAGAAGGGGACGGGCAATATTACCTGCGGGGACTGTGCGGAAGTCAGGGCGGCGGATGTGAATTCATCAGCCAGATGGAATTTATTGCGGAAGGTACCGGCAATCCTGCCCTGGATCCTTTCTCCTATGTTTCCGCCGGACTGTACGACCTTCACGAAGGAAACATCGGTACAGGAAATGAAAAGGGGATAGCTTTTGACCGGAACGGGGAAAGCATGATCGGATTCAGCCGCGTTGACTTCGGTAAGACAGGATCTGATACAATCACAGCGGACATTTTCGCGCTGAATGATGATCCCTATGATATGGAACTGTGGACCTGCGGGACAAACGGCACAGAACACCTGACAGCCGTGCTTCATTATGAAAAGAAAAGCATCTGGAATGTTTACCAGCCGGAAACATGGAAGCTTCCGGAAAGACTGACCGGACTGCAGACACTGAAATTCAGGATGAAAGACAAGGTCCACATGAAGGGATTTGTCTTTGAAAAACAGATGAACGCCTATATCCGCCATCCGGCGGGAAGCGCGGATCAGCTTTACGGCGACAGTTTCGAACGAACCGGAAACACCGTGACCCATATCGGAAACAACGTCACACTGGCCTGGAACGATATGGATTTCGGCGGAGAAAAAGACGTGACACTGGAGATCGAAGGGGAGACGCCGCTGGATCTCAACACGATCAGCATCCGGATCACAAATACAGACGGAAAGGAATACAATACGGCAGCCGGATTCAGCGGAAAAGGCGATGCGATGCAGCAGTTTGCCGTAAAGGTGCCGGAAGGCCCATGCACGGTATCCTTTATATTCCTGCCCGGCAGTGCCTTTGATTTCCGCAGCTTCCGGTTTTACAGACAGTAAACTGGACAGACAGGGAAGAATAAGGTAAAATAATAAAGTTGATCATTATGAAATCTGACTGTGAAAGGAGAGGCACATGAGTTCCGGACTCAAGAAACTCCTGAGTTTTCTGTTCATTGCGCTTTCCATCACGGTTGTGTTCTTTATCGCCTTCAGCAATGAAGACCTGTCCAACGCTTTTGACGCGATCAAACAGATGAACCTGACCTGGCTGGCATGCATCTTTGCCTGCTGGCTGATCTATACTGTCTGTGACGGAATGAATTACTGGTTCTATCTCAGGGGACAGGGATTCAAAATCAGCATCGGACGCGCTGTGAACGTGGCGCTGATCGGATTTTATTACTGCAATATTACGCCCAGCTCCGCCGGCGGACAGCCCATGCAGGTCAATTCCATGCGCAAGGCCGGGATCCCGGTCGGATACGGTACCATGGCAGTAACCATCCGGTTTATTACCAACCAGACGATGACGTCCCTGATCGCACTTGTGCTTTACATCCTGAATCATGATTTCGTCCATCAGCAGCTGGCCGGCGCCATCTGGATTGTACGGATCGGCTGGCTGATCAATTTCGCAGCGGTTCCGCTGGTTCTGCTGGCCGCGTTCAAGCGGAACTGGGTTCAGAAGTTTGCGGAGATGCTGATCAACAGGCTGGATAAGATGCATATAGTCCGCAATAAGGAAGCGGCGATCTCCAAGGTGACAGAGGTGCTGGATACCTACCATACCGCACTGCTGGACCTGATGCATTCTCCCGGGCAGATCCTGCTGCAGTTTGCCTGTTCCACCATGGGGCTGCTGGCGCTGTTCGGCACAACCGTATTTGTCTATTATGCCTTCGGGCTATCCGGAACGCCCTGGTACCAGATCCTGACCATCAGCAGCCTGCTGTTTGTCAGTGCCAGCTATACGCCCCTTCCCGGCGCCAGCGGCGCACAGGAAGGCGGATTCCTGCTCTATTTCAGGGATATCTTCAAGGACGGTACCATCGGTCTCGCCCTGCTGATCTGGCGGTTCTTTACATTCTACCTGTACCTGATCGTTGGCGTGTTCACCATTATCCTGGAAAAAATTATCCTGCGCAGGGAAGCCCGAAAACGCAAAAACGCATCTAAAGCCGCCTGAAGGCGGCTCTTTTCTTTTACACGAAAAAAAAACTTGTAACGGACAAGGATTCCAGATAAAATCTGTCTATAAAGTTATCTTTTTTCTTGAATGGAAAAGACAACTGAATGAGAACAGACAATGGAGGGGTTCCTGATGAAAAGGTTTCTTTTGGTTCTCACAATTCTGACAATGGTATTTGCTTCTGTTTCCTTTGCTGAAGACGCGATCGAAGGCCTGGAAGACGGCGTGCTTACCGTGGCGATGGAATGCGCTTATGCACCCTACAACTGGGCCCAGCCGGATGATTCCAACGGAGCGGTGCCGATCGTTGGCTCCACACTGTATGCAAACGGCTATGACGTGATGACTGCCAAGGCTATCTGCGAAGCGAACGGATGGAAGCTGGAAATCAAACAGCTGGACTGGGATTCCCTGGTGCCTGCTGTACAGTCCGGCGTATGCGACGCGGTTATCGCCGGACAAAGCATGACCAGCGAGCGTATGGAAGCCGTTGATTTTGCCGGTCCGTATCTTTACGCCACCATCGTATGCCTGACCAGAAATGACAGCGCTTTTGCCGGCGCGAAGGGCATCTCTGAGCTGAAGGGCGGCACCTGCACCAGCCAGACCGGTACCATCTGGTACGACGTCTGCCTGCCCCAGATTCCTGAAGCGAAAATCCAGATGGCCGCAGAGTCTGCTCCGGCTATGCTGATGGCTGTGGCTTCCGGCATGGTGGATTTTGTCTGCACCGACATGCCCACTGCACAGGCTGCCCTGATCGCCTATCCGGAACTGGTGCTGCTTGACTTTGCCGGCAGCGGCGACGACTTTACCGTTTCCGATGAAGAAATCAACATCGGTATCTCCGTCAAGAAGGGCAATACCGCGCTGCTTGATAAAATCAACGGCGTCCTGGAAGGCAAAACCGCGGATGACTTCAACGCCATGATGGCGGAAGCGATCAAGATCCAGCCCCTGAGCGAAGAAGAATAAGAAACAAAAGGGATAAGGAAGAAGTATATTTATGTTTGGCAAGCTTCTGTCTGATATCAGCGGATTATGGGCCAAATACGGCACGACATACCTGCAGGGGATCGGGAATACGCTGATCCTTGCTGTAACGGCGACGCTGATCGGCTGTGTGATCGGTTTCCTGTGCGGCATCCTGCAGACAATTCCCTGCGGAAAGAACGACTCAGTGATCAAACGGGTATTCCTTCGGATTATCCGTATTATCATCCGCGCGTACGTCGAGCTTTTCCGCGGAACGCCCATGATTCTCCAGGCCGTCTTTATCTTCTACGGTCTTCCGTACTTCTTTAACGTTAACTTTTCGAGTATATGGACGGTCAGTATCCTTGTCGTATCGATCAACACAGGCGCGTATATGGCAGAGTCTGTACGCGGCGGCATCATGAGCATCGACCCGGGCCAGTTCGAAGGCGCAAAAGCCATCGGCATGAACCACTGGCAGACGATGCTCTATATCATCCTGCCGCAGACCCTGCGGAATATCATGCCCCAGATCGGCAACAATTACATCATCAACGTCAAGGATACGTCAGTGATGTTCATCATTGGGTTTTCCGATTTCTTTGCGGCCCACAAGATGGTGGCCGGTGCCGTATTCAAGTATTTCCCGTCCGCGTTCATTGAGATGGGCGGATACCTGTGCATGACGCTGCTGGCTTCCTTCCTGCTGCGCAAGCTGGAGAAAAAGCTGGCAGGAAAATCCAATTATGAACTGGTGACGACAGACCAGCTTGTCATGACGGCCGGAACCTATAATTATCCGGACCATCAGGACGGATCGCCCTTCGGCGAAGATAAAGAATGAAAGGAGAGGTACAATGAGCGAACATATCCTGGAAATCCGTCACCTCTCCAAAGCTTTCGGTACACATGCTGTACTGAAAGACATTGACTTTACAGTCGACAAGGGCGACATGACAACGATCATCGGCGCCAGCGGAAGCGGAAAATCCACGCTGCTGCGTTGCATCAACCTGCTTGAAACGCTGACTACCGGTGAAATCCTGTTCCACGGAAAAGATATTGCGGGACGGGGCGTCAACTCATCCGCCTACCGGGCCAAGGTGGGCATGGTGTTCCAGAGTTTTAACCTGTTCAATAACCTGACTGTTCTGGCAAACTGCATGATCGGCCAGCAGAAGGTGCTGAAAATCGGTCATGATGAAGCACGGAAAAGGGCTCTGTATTACCTGAACAAAGTTGGGATGGCTCCGTATATCAACGCCCGCCCTGACCAGATTTCCGGCGGACAGAAACAGCGTGTCGCGATTGCCCGCGCCCTGGCCATGGAACCGGAAGTCCTGCTTTTTGATGAACCCACCTCCGCACTGGATCCTGAAATGGTTGGAGAGGTGCTGGACGTTATGAAGTCCCTGGCGACGAAGGATAACATGACCATGCTGGTTGTGACCCATGAAATGTCATTCGCCCGGGACGTCAGCACCCACGTGGTTTATATGGCTGACGGCGTAATTGAGGAGGAAGGCGAACCGGAAAAGATCTTCTCCAATCCCGAGAGCCCGCGGACCAAGGAATTCCTGAAAAGAATCCTCAATAACTGATAAAGCATCTGCACTGGAGGACTGACGGAAGTCAGTCCTCTTTTTATGCAGTGCAGACATATTTTACTTGTTTCAACGGATCTCACATGATAGAATGTGAGACAGCAAAACACCCGAACATTTATCCCGTCCAATATCTCTCCCCGGGAGGAAAAGACGATCATGCGCCGCAAGAGAATTGCCGTACTGATGGCCAGTATTGAGCGAGAATATCAGCAGCATTTCGCATCCGGACTTGCGGAAGCCAGCGCCGGATACGGGATTGATATATGCATTTTCAACAGCATGGGATACATGGATGTTTCGCTGTCCACCAGTGAAACGGAAGAAAGCATGATCTATGACCTGCCGGACCTGGAAAAGTTTGACGGGATTATTTCCATGCCTGCCACAATGGGCAGTAAAGCCACACTGAATAAAATATTTGAAGTCATTATACCCCTGAAGGGAAAACCGCATATTTCCATCGACGTTATCCAGGAAAACGCGATAACCATACAGTTCAACGACAAAAACAGCGTGGAAGAGCTGACAGAACATATGATCTCCAGGCACGGAGCCAAACGAGTCATGTACGTCTGCGGCCCGATGCATTCCAAAGTGGCTACGGAACGCCTGGAAGCCTGCAGAAATACAATGCGCCGATACGGCCTGGAGCTCGATGAAAAGCTCCTGTTTGACGGACAATGGACACGGACAGGCGGAAGGCAGGCGGCAGAAAAACTACTGTCCATGCATGAAGCCCTGCCGGATGCCATTATGTGCGGCAATGACGATATGGCCCTGGGTGTGATTGAATACCTGAGCGAGCACGGGATCCGCGTACCCAGGGACGTGGCTGTGACCGGATTTGACGCGTCACGCGAAGCCGTGATGCGGGGCGTGACCACAATACGCAGGCCGATTGACAGGACAGCACAGAAAGCCATTGAAATCCTGAACAGATGGATTGACGGGGAAAAACCGGTTGAAACAGTTATCCATATGAATACAATCCCGGTATACGGCGACAGCTGCGGATGCATGAAGAACCAGGAACACCTGAACGAAATGCTGCGCAACCTGGGTACCGAAAAATGGAACATGGAGACAACCCTTACCTGCATCAGTATGTATGCCGGCAGCATGGCAGGCGTGGGAGATGAACAGGAAGCTCATCACAGAATCCAGGAATTTATCCGTTACTGGGATATCCGTGACTTTTTCCTGTGTGTGGATCCGTCGATCTGCAGGGAAACGAAAGGGGAAGAAAGCGATACAGAAAGATATCCCGATGAAATGCTGCTGCTGTTTGGCATGATGAATGGAAAAACCTATCAGCCGGTCCTTTATTCAACGCGCGACCTGATCCCGGCATTTGACGAGGAACGGGAAACAACGTTATGTCTTATTTTCTGCCCGCTGTACTACCGTAACAGGAGCTTCGGATACGTAGGACTGAATCCGGGAAGTCTGACGAGCGGTGCAGCCCTGTATCCCTTCCTGATGCTTCTGAACGGTGCCCTGATGAGCCTCTATCTCCAGACCAATATCAAAAGATATACAAGTACCATTGAACAGATGGCGATCAGCGATATCATGACCGGGATGCTGAACCGAAGGGGATTCCTGGAAAAAGCTCCGGCTGTCATGGAAAAGGCGAGAAAAGAAAACAAAGTATTTGCCATTCTCAGCGCTGATATGAATCATATGAAGCATATCAACGATGAATTCGGTCATCAGTCCGGCGACATCGCCATCTGCAGGATGGGTAAAGCCATGGAAAGCCTGGGAGAATACACCTTTGTTCCCGTACATATCAGCGGAGACGAATTCCTGGCTTACGGTATCCTTGACAGTACAGAAGAAGCGGAAAAGCTGAAGGACTGTGCCAGGGAAGCAATCGACAGCCTGAATGCGAGGGATCCCTGGATCTGCGATATCAGCGCCAGTTTCGGCATTTATGCGGCAGTACCGCAGAAGGATGATACTCTGGACCAGTATATGACACTGGCAGACAGGAAAATGTATGAGGAGAAGAACAGCCGTAAATTCGGACGAAGGAAAGAGGACCTGAAGATCAATAATGAAAAAAGCTGAAACCGTTCATGGTTTCAGCCTTTTTGAATCAGGAAACAGGAATTATTCCTCGCTTCCGCGCATTTCGGTAAAGCGTTTGAAAAGGATGTCTTCCAGCTCTTCATCGGGCGCGTTGTAGACATCGTTGCCTTCTTCATCCTGTTCAATCTTCAGGAAGAAAACAGCGTCATCCTCTTCCGGCTCAGCCAGGGCCAGATAAACATCTCCCTCGTATTCCAGCGCATCAACGAAAATGAAGGAGACGGTTTCACCGTCGTCACCGATCATTTCAATGATATCGCCTTCGGTCAGGGCGTTCACGTCATCCTGTTCAAAGGAATCCTCATTGTTTTTGATTTCATCACTCATGATTAACCCTCCTTGTTTTTATTTTCTTCCAGCCACTGCCGGAGTATCACCGAAGCGGCAATCATATCCACCTTCTGCTTTCGCCCGGCGCGGGAAACCCCGCCCTCAATCAGCGCGTCCTCAGCAGAAACCGTGGATAAGCGTTCGTCCTGAAAAACCACCTGCAAACCGGCCTTGACAAGCTGATCGCAGAACTGCCGGACTTTCTGTGCCTGAAATCCCTCAGAACCGTCCATATTCAGCGGCAGGCCGGAAAGAATACGGTTGGTATCATAACGTTCACAGATGGATACGATACGGCGTGTATCAGGGCCCCAGCCAACCCGCTGGATCACTTCCACGGGAGAAGCAATGGTACCGGTGGGATCTGAAACCGCTACACCGATCCGGACATCGCCGATATCCAGGCAGACAATACGTTCATTCATACGTTCAGAAAAAAGCATGCCTCCGGAGATACAGCAGGCTGTTCCGGAGGCAGCGTTATATCAGTCGTGGTTGTTGCTTGTGCGGCGGGGAGGACGACGGTTGCCGTCATGACGGGAGAAATCTGTTCCGGAAGCGTATTCAATGTCGTTCCTGATCAGATTGATCCGGCCCTGGGCGTCAATTTCGTTAACCTTGACTTCCAGCTCATCGCCGATATTGACAACATCTTCCACCTTTTCAACCCGCTTGTTATCCAGCTTGGAAATATGGATCATACCGTCCTTGCCGGGAGCGAGTTCGACGAAGGCGCCGAAGTTCATAATGCGGACAACCTTACCGGTATACACATCGCCGACTTCGATATCCTTGGCAATGCCTTCGATGATGTGACGGGCCTTATCGGCAGCCTGCTGATCAGGCGTGGAGATAAAGACGCTGCCGTCATCCTCGATGTCAATCTTCACACCGGTTTCAGCAATGATCTTGTTGATCATCTTTCCGCCGGGTCCGATGACTTCGCGGATCTTCTCGGGATTGATGGTGAAGCGGATGATCTTCGGAGCGTAGGGGCTCAGCTCAGCCCTGGGCTGTCCGAGGGTATCCAGCATGATTTTGAGGATGTGCAGGCGGCCTTCCAGTGCCTGGCGCAGCGCCTGCTGCAGGATGGCACGGTTGATGCCGGCAATCTTGATATCCATCTGCAGGGCAGTGATACCGTTCATGGAACCGGCAACCTTAAAGTCCATATCGCCGAGGAAGTCTTCCAGGCCCTGGATGTCGGTCAGGACAGCCAGTTTGCCGCTTTCCTTGTCGGTGATCAGACCCATGGCCACACCGGCAACAGGAGCATGAATCGGAACACCGGCATCCATCAGGCTCAGCGTGGAGCCGCAGACAGAAGCCATGGAAGAAGAACCGTTGGAGGACAGGATTTCACTGACCAGACGCAGCGCGTAGGGGAATTCTTCTTCGGAGGGGATCACAGGCAGCAGGGCCCGTTCTGCCAGGGCGCCGTGACCGATTTCACGACGGCCGGGACTCTTCAGACGGCCGGCTTCACCGGTGGCATACGGCGGCATGTTGTAGTGATGGATGTAGCGCTTGAAATCTTCACTGCTTAGGCCATCCAGGGTCTGGCCTTCGCTGACGGTGCCCAGGGTGGTAACAGTCAGGGCCTGGGTCTGCCCGCGGGTGAAGATGGCGCTGCCGTGGGTCCGCGGAAGCACGCCGACATCGCACCAGATGGGACGGATTTCAGTGACCTTACGGCCGTCAGGACGAATACCCTCGTTCAGGATTTTCGCGCGCATGACTTCTTTATTGAGATAGTACAGGGCGTCTTCGATTTCGCTTTCACGGCCTTCGAATTTTTCAGCCAGGGCAGCCAGGGTCTCTTCCTTGGTCTGGGCTTCACGCTGCTGGCGTTCGGAACGATCGAAGGTGTCGAAGGTCCAGACGCACTTGTCGTAGGCAAATTCACGAACGGCAGCCTTGATATCATCACCGGTGGTGATCAGCGGCACAACCTGCTTTTCCTTGCCGATTTCGGCAACGATCTGCTTCTGGAAGGCAACCAGCTTTTTGATCTCTTCATGGCCGAAGAGGATAGCATCGAGCATGGTTTCTTCGGACAGTTCCTTGGCGCCGGCTTCAACCATCATGATGGCTTCTTCCGTACCAGCCACATAGAGGCTCAGATCGCTCTCAGCGCGCTGGGCTTCATCGGGGCAGATCACAAACTGACCGTTGACGCGGCCTACCAGCACAGCGCCGGTCGGTCCGTTCCACGGAATATCGCTGACGGCCAGGGCAACGGAAGAACCGATCATGGCCGGGATTTCCGGAGGAACATCCTGTTCCACGCTGAGGATGGTGACAACCACCTGGACATCATTCCGCATGCCCTTTTCGAACAGGGGGCGGAGAGGACGGTCGATCAGACGGCAGGTCAGGGTGGCCTTTTCAGAGGGGCGGCCTTCACGCTTAATGAAACCGCCGGGGATTTTGCCCACGGAATACTGCTTTTCTTCAACATCTACGGCGAGAGGGAAGAAATCCACGCCTTCGCGGGGAGCGGGAGCCATGGTGGCATTGACCATGACGACGGTATCGCCCAGATGCACCCAGACGGAACCGTTGGCCTGCTCACAGTACCTGCCGAACTCCAGCGTCAGGGGACGGCCGGCAAAATCCATTGTGTACTTTTTGGATTCCATACGTTTCACTCCTTCTAAAATTTGTCTCCGGAGCGCCGTATGCTATCATATGAAAACCCCACCGGGGATTTTCAAGGGATAACATACGAAACTCCGCGTTCCGGGATATCTTTTAAAGCCGCCGGAGAGTTTATCTTCCGGCGGCTTTAAAAAGCGACTTGGTACCGGGAAACGGTTATTATTTACGCAGGTTCAGCTTGGAGATCAGGGAACGGTAGCGCTCAATATCCGTTTTCTTGAGGTACTCGAGCATGTTGCGGCGGCGGCCAACCATCAGCAGCAGACCACGGTTGGAATGATGGTCGTTCTTGTTGCTCTTCAGGTGCTCGTTCAGGTGGTTGATTCTCTCTGTGAGCAGAGCGATCTGAACCTCGGGGGAGCCGGTGTCGCCTTCATGCTGTGCATAAGCGGCAATAATCTCGGATTTGTTCATGGGAAATTCCTCCTTTAATGACCGGACAGGCCGGTATTTCACGTCCGCCAATTGCCGTGAACCCGGATTATCGTTGGAGACTCGATAGTCTGAGCAGACGGTTCATACACGAACGACGTATATAATAACAAAAATTGTAGGATTTGTAAACTGCCAAAGCGGAAAAAACTGAACTTTTTCAACAAATTCAGCCTGATGACATTACAGCTGGTAGAGCGCAACGCCGGTTTTTCCGTCGAATTCGTTCACCATGACTGATACAACTTCACTGTGACTGGTGGGAATATTCTTCCCCACATAATCCGGACGGATCGGCAGTTCCCGATGTCCGCGGTCAATAAGCACCGCGAGCTGGATGGAATCCGGGCGGCCGTAATGGAAGACTGCTTCAATGGCGGCACGTACAGTACGACCCGTATAAATCACGTCATCCACGAGAATAACCTTTTTGCCGTTGATATCGCAGGGGATAGAAGTGGCACCGGTTTCCGGCAGGTCGCTGACCTCAGTCAGGTCATCCCGATAGAGAGAGATGTCGATACTGCCCAGCGGAACTTCCGTGCCCTCGAAACTGCGGATATTGTCCCGGAGGATAGCGGCAAGCGGCATACCCCGGCGATGGATTCCCAGGAGGATGATATCCGACGTGCCGTTGTTTTTTTCAATAATTTCATGGGTGATACGCTTCATGCTTCTCAGCACAGCAGCTTCGTCCATGATGACAGATTTCAGTTCCATAGAGTTAAAAAGGCGGGGTACAGTTCAGTACCCCGCCGAACCTTTCAACGTATTTGACGAATTACTGATCGTTTTTCGCGGGGCGGTTGAAAAGCAGGTTCACGATGATACCGAGGATCAGCGCGCAGGCGATTTCAGTAATCGTGACGGAACCGATTTTCAGCGTCATGCCGCCGATACCGGCTATCAGGATCACGGAAGCGGTGAACAGGTTGCGGTTATCGTTCAGGTCGACAGGCTGGAGCATCTTCAGACCGGAGACGGCGATGAAGCCGTACAGGGTGATGCAGACGCCGCCCATGACGCAGCTGGGGATCGTGCTCAGGAAGGTTACGAAGGGAGCGAAGAAGCTGGCAGCGATGGCGATGATCGCAGTGCACAGGATCGTGATGACGGAAGCGTTGCCGGTGATGGCCACGCAGCCGACGGACTCACCATAGGTGGTGTTGGGGCAGCCGCCGAAGAAGGCACCGGCAATAGAACCAACGCCGTCACCCAGCAGGGTGCGATGGAGGCCGGGCTCCTCAAGCAGATCCTGGTCAATGATGGTGGACAGGTTCTTATGATCAGCAATATGCTCGGCGAAGACTACGAAGGCAACGGGAACATAAGCAACAGCGATGGAAAGGATATACTTGGCAGTGATGGACTGGAAGCCTTCGAAAGCCTTCACGAAGGTGAAGTCAGGAACCCATTTCATGGAGCTGAAAGCGGTGAAATCGAGCACTTTCAGTGCGTCATTGCCGTCAACGTTGCCGATCAGGGTGAAGATGAGGGCAACAATGTAGCCGGCAACAATACCGATAATGAAGGGAATCAGCTTCATCATTTTCTTTCCCTTGACGGAGCAGAAGACAACCGTCAGCAGGGTGACAAGGGCGCAGATCAGGCTGACCCAGCCCTGGGTATTCATGATATAAGTGCCGTTATCCAGCACAGCACCCTTCAGGGCATCACCGATGGCGTTGCCGGCCAGGGACAGTCCGATGATGGCAACGGTGGGTCCGATGACGACGGCGGGCATGAGCTTACGGATCCAGGCGACACCGGCGAACTTGACGATGGCAGCGATGATCACATAAACCAGGCCGGCGAAAAGAGCGCCCAGTACCAGGCCGGCATAGCCGACCGCAGTGGAGGCGGCACCGCCAAAAGCAGCGAACATGGAACCGAGGAAGGCAAAGCTGGAACCAAGGAAGACAGGGCTCTTAAACTTGGTGAAGAGCAGGTAGACAATGGTACCGACGCCGGCGCCGAAAAGCGCGGCGCTCTGGCTCATGCCGTTGCCAACGATGCTGGGGACGGCAATGGTCGCAGCCAGGATCGCAAGCAGCTGCTGGAGCGCAAAGACGATCAGCTGACCGAACTTGGGTTTGTCATTGACCTTGTAAACCAGATTCATAGGGGAGACCTCCTTATATATTTCTCGGAGGGTCTTGTAAAGAAAAAGCCTGCCGGCATGAAAACTGGCAAGCTACGATCCTTACTGATATGAGCGGCCGTATCTTGTCGGTATCCCGTACCGTCTTAAAGACCCACCTGGGATAATATACCACAAGATCTTGTGGTATTCCATTTCATAAGTATGACAAAAGAATAAATAAAATTAGTAAGCAAAACAAGAAAAAAAGAGCTTGACAAACATATTTGAATAAGATAATATACAAAAGCCGCTTGCGGAAACCGGGTCAGGAACGCAAGAGTCAAAGGCAACGGGAGCATAGCTCAGCTGGGAGAGCATTTGCCTTACAAGCAAAGGGTCACAGGTTCGAGCCCTGTTGTTCCCACCAAACATATGGCCCGGTAGCTCAGTTGGTTAGAGCGCCAGCCTGTCACGCTGGAGGTCGAGGGTTCGAGCCCCTTCCGGGTCGCCATATTTGCCTTGGTAGCTCAGTCGGTAGAGCATGTGACTGAAAATCACAGTGTCGGTGGTTCGATTCCGCCCCAAGGCACATTTTATGCGGTAGTAGCTCAGTTGGTAGAGTGCCACCTTGCCAAGGTGGATGTCGCGGGTCCGAGTCCCGTCTACCGCTCCATTTTTATGGTGCCATAGCCAAGCGGTAAGGCGAAGGTCTGCAAAACCTTTATTCTCCGGTTCGAATCCGGATGGCACCTCGCAGAATACCGGAGTTGTACTCCGGTATTTTTGTTTTTGCCCGATGTTTTGAAATGTATACATGTTAACGTTTGCATTTATATAAAAAAACTCTGTACAAAATAAAAGCGTCATGTTATACTCTGACAGTAAACCCAACCCTGGTAGTAACTACGCGGTTCATTTCCTCTATGGTTGTTACTCATAACCATTGTCTGGAACGGGGCACGAATCTTCACCAATGGCGCGGGTAAACAACATTTTTAGGAGGATATGATCCATGTACGAAGACAAGACTCTCACCTGTCGTGACTGCGGCAACGAATTCGTTTTCTCTGCCAGTGAGCAGGAATTCTTTGCCCAGAAGGGCTTCCAGAACGAGCCCACCCGCTGCCCTGCCTGCCGCGCTGCCCGTCGGGCCCAGAACGGCAATGGCGGTGCTCCCCGTCAGATGTTCACCGTGATCTGCGATGGCTGCGGATGCGAAACCCAGGTTCCCTTCCAGCCCCGCGGAGATCGTCCCGTGTACTGCCGCGACTGCTTCGAAGCACAGCGCCAGAACCGGTTCTGATTCATCAGAAACAAAAAGGACTGCCATCAGGCAGTCCTTTCTTTTTTTATGTTTTTACCGGCATAAGCCGTCCACAAGTTCCTGGAGGCGATCCAGGTTCTTTTCAGCTTCCGAAACAGAAGCGGCTCTTGTAAAAAGGTATGCTTTGAGCTTCGGTTCCGTGCCGGAAGGACGGACAATGAACTGATCATCAGCTGAAAGCGTAAAGGAAAGCACATCACTCTTCGGAAGACCGGTATCGTCATTCTGATAATCAATCCGTGTGCAGTTATTGAGCCGGGCGTCGGCAAAGTCCGCAATGGGAGCCCGGAGAGCCTGCATGATGCTGTTCATCTTTTTTGAACCGTTTTCTCCTTCATATTCATAGGTCAGCAGGCGCTGGACATAGAGACCGAATTCAGAGCGCAGCTCCTCCAGGCGATCCAGGAGGGAAAGACCCTGCTCCTTGAGACCGGCAGCCATATCGCAGAGAAGCAGGACAGCGTTTACCGCATCCTTATCCCGGACATCCGTACCGGACAGATAGCCGTAGCTTTCCTCAAAACCGAAGAGGAAACGATCCGCCTGGCCGGCTGCTTCCAGCATGCCGATCTGTTCACCGATATATTTGAAGCCGGTCAGCACGTTCCGCAGCTCCAGACCGTATTTGTCGCAGAGGGCACGGGCCATTTCCGTGGTCACGATGGTTTTAACCACAACAGGAGGAAGCTTGCCCTGTACAGGCAGACGGTTCCGGCAGAGATAATCCAGCATGAGGATACCCATATCATTGCCGCTGATCAGTTTCACATCATTGCCGACACGAACGCCGGCGCCCATGCGGTCACAGTCAGGATCTGTGGCAAAACACAGGTCAGCCCCGGTTTCAACGGTTTTCTGAATGGCCAGGTTCATGGCTTCACGGATTTCCGGATTCGGATAAGGACAAGTGGGGAAGTGTCCGTCAGGCAGCTCCTGCTCAGTTACCATTTCCACTTTAATATTGCCCAGGCGTTTCATGATTTCACGCACAGGTACGTTTCCGGCGCCGTTCAGCGGTGAATAGACCACGTGAAGCTGTTCGGACGAAGGACGAGCCCGGAGACTCATTACAGCCTGGTAATAGGCCTCTATGGTCTCCTCAGTAATATACCGGATTGTGCCTGCGGCCAGATACTTTTCAAAAGAAGGAAGGCTGTCGGAAAGATCTGGCTGTTCGCCGATTCTCTTCTGAATCTGGTCAGCGGCTTCCAGGGTAATCTGGCAGCCGTCTGCCCCATAGACCTTATATCCGTTGAATTTGGCAGGATTATGAGAGGCGGTGACCATTACGCCAGCCGAAGCGGAGAGATGACGCACCGCGAAACTGAGCATGGGCGTAGGCTGGAGACGGGGATAAAGCCAGACCTGAATCCCGTTTTCTGCAAGAACAGAGGCAGTCAGTTCCGCAAAATCGCGGGAATGGATGCGGCTGTCGCAGCTGACGGCGCAGGAAGGATTGATGAAATTATCCAGCAGGTACCGGGCCAGGCCGCGGGTAGCTTTCATGACCGTAAAGAGATTCATCCGGTTGGTACCAGCGCCGAGTACACCCCTCAGACCACCTGTACCAAAGGCCAGATCCCGGTAAAAGCTGTCGTTGACCTGATCCTGATTCATGGAGCTGAGTTCAGACAGCAGTTCGTCTGTCATGGCGGAACAGTTTTTCCAGGATTCATACTTTTCCATGATTGTCATAGCATTGCTTCCCTTCAATCAAAATAAAAAAGCGTACCATCCGGTACGCGTGGAATATCAGATTACGCCTTGTCTTCCGGAAGAAAAAAGCTGACCTTTGCGGAAAGGATGGATCTTTTCCGTATCCCAGGTAAAGCCGTCCAGCGTCATACGGATACCGTTTTCCGCAAGGAGATTGGCCACGTCCTCGAAGAGAACATAGAGATGGCGGGCAAAGAAACCGGCCTGGGAACCGGCGGGCTGGCAAAGCAGATCATTGATGCCCCAGACCCGGATCGGATCATAGCCGTCAAAGGCAAAGGATGAAGCATAAGGGGTAATACTGGCGCCCCGAAGATCACAGGGAGTATCGCCCAGCCAGCTGCCGGCAGTGCGGAGCAGGCCGTAGAAGCACTGGATCACACGGACAGGGAGGGAAAAACACAGCTCATCAATAAAGGAACCGTCCACCCTGTAGGTGCTGAAGGAGAGGATACGGTTTTCATAAAGGATGACACAGAAGCCGCCATCCATGGCGCGCTGATCCTGCAGGAGGGGACGGAATTTATACTGAAAGACAGGTTTGCTGCCGTAACCGGCAATCATTCCGCATACACCTCCTGAATCATTATTTTATACTTTATAATATCTAAATATATGATTCAGGTCAATAAGTTTCCACTACATGTTGTAGTCAAATTTGTGAACTTTTTGTAATATTTTGGATTATTTCTGCAGGAATCTCATAAAAGCGTTCCGATTCTCCACAGGCGTCGTAGTGGGACGTCCCAGATCCGCCCGGGCGCCGCAGGCACACCGGACTTCGATCAGGACAGGACCGGCAGCACCGGGAAGAGAATCCTTCAGAACAGCCTTCAGCGCATCCTCTGAATCAGCGGAAAAAACAGACGGATAACCGGCCGCTGATGCAAGGGCAGGAATATTCATAGCGCCGCTGCAGACAGGCATACCGCCCACGGTTTCATGGGCGCCATTATTGATGATCACATGAACCAGATTGGACGGAAGACGCTTTCCGATAACCGGAAGGGCACCCAGATGCATCAGACTGGCTCCGTCACCATCCAGGCACCAGATTCTCTTTTGCGGCTTTTCCACGGCAATCCGCAGGGCAATCATCGCGGCATGGCCCATGGATCCGACGGTCAGGAAATCCCGGGAATGATCTTCCCCCCTGGATTCACGCAGTTCGAAGATTTCACGGGAGAGCTTACCGGTCGTGGAAACAAACACATCATCCGGGTTGGAAGCAGCAAGAATAATGCCGGCGGCCGTCTCACGCGTCATCCGGTACTGATTGCCGTATTCCGGTTTGCAGTCGGACTGAAGCGCACCTTTCCGGACAACAATGGCGGCAGTTTTGCCACTGTTCATTTCAGCAAGCAGATCATTGAAATCAGCGAGGAAAGTATCATCGGCAGTATCCGTAGAAAGGATCCTGTAAGGAATACCGAGGATATCCAGCTGATCCAGGGTGACAACACCCTGCTTTTTATGCTGCGGCTCATCCTTCACACCGGGTTCCCCCCGCCAGCCCACAACCAGCAGGCAGGGAATGGCATAAACCTCGGGATCCATGAGGGAAGCCAGGGGATTGACCGCATTGCCGAGGCCGCTGTTCTGCATATAGCAGAGACCGGGACGGCCGGAAGACAGATAATGACCGGCGCATAAAGCGATGGCTCCGCCTTCATTATGCGCGACAACGTGACGGTCGCCGTCCGTGCCGTAACGGACATAAAGCTCATTACAAAGCGCTTTCAGAAGGGAATCCGGTACGCCGGTGTAGAAATCAATGCCAGCTTTCTGACAGGCATCCAGAAGAACAGAAACATGCATAGAAGCCACTTAATCCTTCCAGTTGAGCGGATAGTCGGAAACAGCATAATCCAGGTATTTCCTGCCGTTATCCTTCAGGGTGTTGATGATTCCTTCTTTCTTCATGTCATCTGTAATGGGAGTGGGGGTATAGTTATTCCTGTCCTTGATGGACGTAATGCGGATCGGAATGATCCGGAATCCCAGATTGGTAGCCTCCTGGGTGTTTTTATCCACGAGGAAACGTGTCTGGAAAATGAAGGAATTCATATCGTCCGGTTTGTCATTGCCGGAGAAACAGAAGTTGCCCAGGGAATAACAGATATAGACGCCGTTATACTGCTCGATGGGATTGATGCGGTGGGAATGATGACCGATAACGAGATCCGCGCCGCTGTCCACGGCCAGACGGCCCATTTTGATCTGGTTCTGCGTGGGGCAGTAGTCTTTTTCCCGACCCCAGTGGAAAGACACGATGACGACGGGGTACTTTTCCTTGGTTGCTTTAATATCGGCAGCAACCTTTTCGTAAAGGTTGGCATATGGAGGAAATTCCTTATCGTAGCGATCGATACACAGGTAGCTGAGCATCGCGATCTGGATATCATTGACGTAGAATACGCCGATTTCCTCTGAATTGGAGTAGATAACGCCGGCATTCCGGAGCGTGTCCTTGGTGTCCTCATATCCCTCCTGACCATGATCCATAACGTGATTGTTTTCCAGGCTGACAGCCTCAATGGAATTGTCTGTCAGCACATTCACATAGGAAGGGGAAATGTTGAAAAGGAAACTGTTTCCTTTTTTGTTGTCCGGCACATGTTTGGTTTCCGTAAAAGTACCTTCAAAATTGACCAGGGTCATGGTGTCGTTTTTAAAGATATCCTTCACGTTGGCCATGGTGAAATTGATATTGTTATCGTTTTTCTCCAGTTCGCTGTAGAACTTCTTTCCCTTTTTATGATAATTATCCCCGCCGATGGTAAAGTCTCCGGTACAGGTGACGGTGATAATCGTGTTACCGTTGCTGTCCAGCTGATAGGTGGAGCTTTCTTCCTCGGTAAGATCGATGACTTCCTCAATATCAAGCTCATCTTCAGCAAAAACGCAGACGGGCAGAAGCAGCAATACGGAAAGAAGCAGCGCGATTATTTTTCTGATCATTCGTAAATCCTCCAGGTTTTTCAGGAACGGGAAGCGACAAAATCCGCAATCCGCTCCAGTGCGACGTTGATCTTGTCAACAGCTGTTGCATAGCAGCAGCGAATATGGCCTTCACCGGAAGCGCCGAAGGCATTGCCGGGAACGGCCGCGACGTTCTTCTCCTTCAGAAGTTCAGCACAGAATTCCTCACTGGTCATGCCGGTGCGCTGAATGGAGGGGAAGGCATAGAAAGCGCCGTAGGGTTCAAAGCATTCCAGTCCCATATCCCTGAAAGCGGTGACCATGAGCCTGCGGCGGCGGTCATAGCTTTCCCGCATGGTGACAATGGATTCATAATTGTTTTCCCGGCCGATCCTGAGCGCAGCCGTAGCAGCCACCTGGCCCTGACGAGGCGCGCACATGATGGCATACTGATGAATCTTGTTCATGACAGTGATGATTTCTTCCGGGCCGCAGGCATAACCGACACGCCAGCCGGTCATGGCGAAGGATTTGCTGAAGCCGTTGATGGTGATGGTGCGTTCAAGCATATCCGGAACAGACGCGAAAGCCACATGAACATGATCATCATAGACAAGCTCTGAATAGATCTCATCGGAAATAACCAGCAGATCATGCTCCCGGATCACCCGGGCAATGGCTTCCAGGTCTTCCTTTTCCATGATGGCGCCGGTGGGGTTATTGGGATAGGGCAGGATCAGCAGCTTGGATTTCGGAGTGATCTTTTGCTCCAGCGCTTCAGCTTTCAGACGGAAATCATCTTCGTGACGGGTTTCAACCGGAACGGGAACGCCGCCGGCAAAAATAACGCCGGGAGCATAGGAAACATAGCTGGGATCGGGAACCAGCACTTCGTCACCTTCAGAAATCAGGGCGCGCAGAGCAACATCAATTGCTTCAGAAGCGCCGATGGTGACCAGTATTTCCGTTTCAGGACGATAGGAAATATTGTAACGGCCGGAAAGATAAAGGGAAATCTCCTGTCGCAGCTCAATCAGCCCCCGGTTACCGGTGTACTGGGTTTCACCGTCGAGAAGGGAATTAATCGCAGCATCACGGAACAGATAGGGGGTTTTAAAATCCGGCTCACCGACGCCGAGGGAGATGGCATCCTTCCGGGAGGCAGCCAGATCAAAAAAACGGCGGATACCGCTGGGCGGTACAGCAGCAATTCTGCTGTTCAGATACTGATCGTAGTTCACGGTGAGATCACCAGCCTGTGATCAGCGTCATCGGTTTCGAAAATAACGCCTTCTTCTTTATATCTCTTCAGCACAAAGCTGGTCGCCGTACCGGTGACCGTTTCGAGCGGAGAAAGCTTGGAAGCGACAAAAGCCGCAAGCTCCTTCAGCGTACGGGCTTCTACAAGGACAAGCAGATCGTAGGAACCGGACATGAGATAGACGCTTTTGACTTCATCAAAGCGATAAATCCGGCGGGCGATCGCGTCAAAACCCATATCCCGCTGGGGCGTGACACGAACCTCAATCATGGCTTCCACGCGTTCACGATCGGTACGGTCCCAGTTGATCATGGGGCTGTAACGAAGAATAATCTTCCGGTTTTCAAGATCTTCTATTGCAGATGCAACCTCTTCCAGAGAGGCGCCGGTCATAACGGCCATCTTTTCGAGGGGGATACGGCAGTCTTCCTTAAGAATATCAAGGAGGGATGCTTCGAGTTTCGTCATTTTCTGATGCTTCCTTTCCTGAATATAAAACACAGATATTTTACAACATTCACAGAGACATGACAAGCAAGAAACAGGGAAGGTACCGTCTGCACAGGGAGGGTATAAAAAAACTTCCTGATTTTCATCAGGAAGTAAACGTCTGGGTGAGAGGATTCGAACCTCCGGCCTCTTGAACCCCATTCAAGCACGCTACCAAACTGCGCCACACCCAGATAATCCACATTGCCGTACCGTTTGTTCCGACAACGTCGATTACTATATCACGCGTGTCAGGCGATGTCAATAGTTTTTGATCATCTGCCTGCGAAAAAAAGCATGAAAAGAAGAGATAAAACGCCAGGTTCAAAATTACTTTGTACCGGTCTTCAAAGATTCAATCTGCGTACGCAGTTCATCAATTTCCTGCTGCATGGTCACAGACTGTTCAGACCATTCCGAAAGAGACTGGTTCGCCTCTTTCAGGCTATTGTTGACGAGTTTCAGATCGTCCTGAATGGCACGTTTATCCGCATCAATGGCTTCCCATGTATTCCGGCTTTCCTCAAGACGGCTTTCAGTATCCTTCAGCTGAGAACGGAGGCTGAAAAGGTGAAGCCCGCAAACAACCATCAACGTAACAGACATGATCAGTACAATACACAGGATAATTCTGATCTGCTTACTCATTGTTCCTGACCCTCCGATTCCGAACCGAGCTTTTCCTCGAGTTCCTTTTTCTCCTGGCGAAGCTGTTTACGCTCCTCTTTCATTGCCTTCTTCTCCGCGGATGCCTGATCGGCCAGAGGCTGTACACGGGCAAGTTCCTCCTGCGCAGCAGCCAGTGCCTCGACGGTTTCGTCATACTCATGCTGCTGTTTCCGTTCACGTCCCTGGCTTGTTTCCAGGCTTATATTCGCATCCTGCAGTTTGAAACGCAGGCTGCTGACAGTGGGAAGATACCAGGCAATAAACAAGACACATAACAACATCACCAGAACAAAGACAACGGGGAAAAAAGATTTCTTTCGGTTCATGACACTAACCCTCCGATATTCAGGAATGCTGACAGTTTGCCTTCAGGAATGAAATCACCTGGCGCCACCAGGGGAAAAGGACATCATTGACAGAACGGAATATTTCATGACGGGCACCGGAAACAGGAATAAACTGACCGTTTCTGACCCTGCTGATAAAGACCTGCTGCGGTTCCCGTTCCACACTGAAGTCTGTTTCCGCAGAGAAAAGAATGACAGGGCAGGTAATACTTTCCGGCGCACCCGAAGCCAGGATCTGATCCGTAACATGAACAGCCTCATAGGACCAGCGATAGGAAGGAACACTGTTCCTGAACTCAGCGCGGGATGCCTTGATTGCATCATACCAGGCGAACCGGTCAGGATCTGTGGCACAGGAGGTGCTGAAGTCCTCCGGACCGGAATAAGGTTTCATAAAGAAGGGCCAGCGTTTCCCCCGTCCCATAAAAGAAGCTATGGAGGAAAGCGCGGAAGCCACCGGAACAGGAACGGAGCGGATATATGGCGCAATCATCGGAGATGAAAAAACAGCGCCTGCGACGTCATGATTTCCACGCTCCAGGAAGAGAGACGCAACGGCGCCGCCCATAGAATGCGCAAACAGGAAACAGGGAGAAGGCATACTCTTCCTGTATGTATCATATATGATCTGCAGATCTTCCACATATTCCGAAAAATGATCCACATGGGTTACAGAAATATCCGGAATCCCGTCCGCCCTCCAGGAACGACCATGACCGCGCTGGTCATAAGCCACGACAGAAAAGCCCTGATGCAGCAGGGAAAAGATCAATTCAGAATATTTCAGCGCGTTTTCAGTAAAACCATGGACAATGAAAACCGTGCCGACAGGATGCTCCGCCTGGTAAGAAACGCAGTACAGGGGCCGGTTTTCAAAGCCGGGAACGACAGAAACACTGCCCCTGGACTCAAGCCAGGGCAGGACGGTTCCGTTCATGACCCGGCTGTAGGATGAACCGGCCTGAACAAGATATTCCTCGTTGAAATCGCCCGCCATGTGACCGCCTCCTGTCTGTGACTGAAATTTCATCAGTAGGATTTTGTCTTAAAGCGTTTGTGGATACGATAAGGATTGTAGAACGTCTGGGGCGTGCTGACAGAAACGTTCAGGGAACGATTCCTGGTCGCGTTAAGCACAAGGCCCACACCGCCCATATTTGTCATCATATTGGATCCGCCGTAGGAAAGGAAGGGAAGCGGAATACCGGTAATCGGCATGAGGCCCAGGGTCATGGCAATGTTTTCAAGCACATGGAAGAGCAGCATGCCCATAACCCCGATAATGATCATCCTGCCGAATTTATCCCGGGTGAACCAGGCAAGGTAGAGCATCCGAAGCAGGATGAGCACATATCCGACAAGGACAGCCACGCAGCCGACAAAGCCCCAGGTTTCACCAATGGTGGAATAAATGAAGTCTGTCCAGTCTGCAGGGACATAATTCAGCTGAGAAATCGCTCCTGTAACAAACATGCCGTTTCCTGTCAGGCCGCCTGATCCGATGGTCATCTTGGACATGGTCTGCTGATAAGCGTCAGAAGAAGAAAACATCTCAGGATTCATCCAGCCTGCAATCCGGGCAAGACGATAGTCATTTGATCCGGTTAACGTCATATATCCGTATATCGCCAGAACACCCATTATGGCAAGGACAGACAGGATCGACAGCGTTTTGAGGGAAACATTCGCAAAGTACATCATGACCGCGAACATGAAGATAATCACCAGCAGGGAGCCGGTTTCACCCTGAAGGAGGATGACGACGCCGGGGATAATGACGATCATGAAGATATGGATAAAGGATTTTGAATCGCCCATGGGAGCGTCCTGCCTGGAAAAGTTTTTGGCCAGGACAAGGATCATAGCCAGTTTCATGAATTCAGAAGGCTGGATGGTATATCCCCACAAAGTATCCAGCCAGGCTTTAACGCCCTGGGCGCGGTTGAAAATTGTGGTAACAGCCAGCAGAATGAAAGCCGCCCAGTAAAACCATTCCGCACGACGTCTCAGGATATCATAGGGAAAGGCCATAATTACGCCGATGACCAACGGTGCCATCAGAACGAAAAGGCACTGTTTCATGGCGTAGGAAGACTCAATAACGTGGTTCAGAAAGGATGTGTCTGAAGAAGAATTGGGAGAATAGGTCGCGACACAGACAGCAACAATTCCGAAAAGAGCCATGGCAAAAACAAGTGCGATCAGAACACCGTCCACATGTGCACGGGCATGACGGTTTTCAGTGATCGTCAAGCGGAATCACCTCCTTGACAGAACGGGCAAAAATACGCTGCAGGAAAGATTGCTTTTTGCAGCCATACATGGGAAAAGCCGGAGCGCCGCCCCGCAGGCGCGAAGCGATCCGAAGCACGGCATTCCGGGCTTCACAGTCATACGTGATGAAAAGGGAATGACGGAGCATCGCACGGCTGACAACCGTATCTTCCGGAATCTCCCCGAGCAGGGAGAGATCCATTATTTCGGAAACCGTACGGGCAGACATCATTTCACGGGAACGGACCAGATCGCTGTCCAGCCGATTGACAATCAGGCAGGGACGGGGAATTTTTTTGGATTCCATGACCTGAACCGCCCGTTCCGCACTCCTGACGGATATATCGTCCGGCGTGACAATAAGCAGTACTTCATCCACACCTGCATTGAGCACATTACGCAGTCCGCGCTCGATTCCGGCAGGACAGTCAATAAAGATATAATCGAATGTATTACGAAGCGAAGAAACAATCTTCGTGAATTTTTTCGGGTCCAGCGCCTTGGCACGCGCAAACTGCGCCGCCGGAAGAAGATAAAGGGAAGGAACGGATTCACTTTCCAGGACGGCCTGATCTGCGCTGCAGTCCCCGTTGGCCAGGTCAATGAGATCATAGACAATCCGGTTTTCCATACCGAGCAGCGCATCCTGTGAGCGCAGACCGATATCCGCATCCACAATCACAACCCGGTTTCCGGCCTGGGCAAGGGCAGCCGCGAGATTTGCGGTCACGGTGGATTTGCCGACACCGCCTTTTCCCGAAGCAACAGCGTAACAGTGAGACATATCTTCCTCCGTTTAGCGATTACGGCGCCAGCATATTGCCGTAAGGCAGTGTGATTTCAACTTCACGCAGATCCTTTTGGTTCATATACCATTCGATAAACTCTTTCGGGGCGTGACAGGATTCTGAACCGGAATAACCGTTGGGGATAAAGCAGGCGATGGCAATTTCAGGATTTTCATAGGGTACGAAGCACACGAACCAGGAGTTGTTCTCCAGGTCGATGGAGGTAACCTGGGCGGTTCCTGTTTTCGCGGCGATCTGCTTCTGATAAGGCCAGTTCCTGAAATATTTACCGGCCGTACCGGATTCGTCAGCAACGCCCTGCATGCCTTCATGGATAAGGTGCATATATTTGTCCGCGTTTGGAATGGTATTGATCAGGGAAGGTTCGCGCTGGGACAGGATTTCACCGTCCGGAGAGGTAATGTTGTCAATCAGGGAGACGTTGTACAGTTTACCGCCGTTGGCTACAGTGGCCACGTAACGGGCAACGGCAATAGGCGTAAGCACTGTAACGGACTGGCCGATACCGGTCAGGATGGTCTGGCCGCCGCCCCACTTGATGTCGTTCATGTAATTGTAGGTATCGCCGATGACGGACTGAAGATAAACCATTTCCTTGCTCATGTTCAGTTCTTCCATCAGGATGGTACGCATGCTGTCCAGCCAGTCGCTTTCATTTGTATTGACAGCCATGTCCATAAGCCGTTTCGCGCAAACGGACAGACGTTCATCATCATAATAGATATCCCGGAAACCGCCGCAGTTCCGCAGGTGTTTCTTGATGGAGTTGAAAACGATGATGGGCAGGGACGTATCCTGGTTTGCCTCATTGACAGGACGATCCGGGTCATACAGGGTTCTCTGGCTGCCGACGACGGAGCGGACTTCACCGGGCAGGTCGATGCCGGTCCGGCTGGTGAGGCCGAACAGGTTGGCATAACGGTACAGCTGTTCTTCTTCCAGGCGGTCAGACAATACATAGAAGAAATAATTGCAGGAATGCTCCAGCCCGTCCTGGATCGTCTGGTTGGCGTGCTGCCACCGGGCGTTTTTGCTGATCCAGCATTTCGGCGCGGTGGTAAGGTCCTTATTGTACTTGGTGAAATAACCTTCATCCGTAATCATTTCACCTTCAGCCAGTTTCCCTTCTGACAAGGCGCCCATGGCTGTCACCATCTTGAAAATGGATCCGGGCGTTCCACGGGCATGGATACCGTAATTCAGAAGGACGTTACGCTCGTCGCCCAGGATTTCCATGGCCTCGTCTCCGCCGGCAACCAGGGCATTCAGGTCATAGGTCGGATAATTGGCCAGGGCCAGGACACGGCACTGCATATCCAGCACGATGAGACAGCCGTGTTCCGCCAGGGCCAGCGGATACTTGTTCCAGTCCCGCTTATGGATGTCCTTTTTATTATCTTCTTTCCATTTTTCGGTCTCAAGCTTCTTTTCCTGAAGGTCACGGACCTTATTCACATTGTTTTTGATACATCTTTCTGCTTCCGCCTGGTAGGCGGCATTCAGGGTGAGCTTGACGTTATTGCCGTCCTGCGGGTCCACCTTCAACTCTTCAAATTCACGGACGATACGGGACATCTGGTCACGTTCCACCACGCGCTGACCCTTACGAACAGAGGAATTCTGTGTCAGCCAGTCCTCCATGGAGTATTCGATGCCGTCACGGCCGATCGTATCGTTATAGGAATAACCTTTGGCCTGCAGGTTCAGCCAGGTGGCACGGGAGGGAATAGCACCGGTATAGCCGATGATCTGGCAGGCCAGCGTATGACGGGGATAAATCCGCTTGGTACCGATCTCAATGCTCATGCCCGGCAGCATCATGGCGCGGGTTTCAATCTCAATAACGGTTTCGTATTTAACGTCCTTGGCGATGACGATGGGCTGGGAGTTGAAGATATTCATCTGCATTTCCGAATAAATGGCCATGACCTTCAGCATGGTTTCCTCGGAAAGTTCCTCAAGGCCATACATTTCCATCAGATCGCCGTCAAGCTGATACCTCTTTTTCAGCGCCTCAATACACTGGACGGGCGAACCGTATTTCGTCTTGTTGGTCAGATAGTTGTTGGAGCGCCACTGGCGCTCACGGGTCTCCAGGACAGACTCAGAGACGCCGCTGCCGAAATGGAATTCCCAGTCCCCGACAGCAACATCCGGGTTGGGATCAACAATCTTTTTGACAATATTGCCGGCTTCGTCTTCTTCCTCCACTTCCTTCGGCTCAGGCTTGCGCCGGATCACAAAGGAGACGTCAATAGTCCCGCCGTTTTTCTCTACTATTTTAATGGTTTCAAGAATGGAAGCGGTATAGCTTTTGTAGAGATCCTTTGAGTTGGCGGAAGCATCCTTCTGGAAGGTAACATTGTATATAGACTCATCCGCAGCCATCAGCACGGAATCGGAGGTGGTTATATTGCCGCGCTTACCACGAAGGGCAATGGTTTTGGTCCGGGTATCCTGGGCTTTCTCAAGCAGCTCGTCAGTCTGATCCAGCTGAAGCCTTACAAGACCCGAAACGAGCCAGGTAAAAATACCGAAGAGAATAACCAGAAAAGCAGCATAACGCCAGAATTCGGGTGATTTCTTTTTCTTTTCCATTCATTACGCTCCTTTCACTTTCAGATTATCGGTCAGTTTTTGCTGAAGACCACCGGCGCGCTCTTCAGAACGAGGACGCTTGTCTTTTTGCCAAAGATCAAACGGCGAAGCGGTACCAGCAGAATGAGGCAAAGCAGGGAAGTCAGCAGTATATTGCCGACACCTTTCACGATATGCGTGAAGGTCAGCGCGTTACCGCCGATATAAATATACGTCAGGTTGATCACTTCATAGACAAGGGTGTTGAGCGCGGTACAAAGAACCGTACGCTGCCAGGCCGGCATTTCCTTTCTCTTTTTGTTGGTAGCCCTTTCATATTCCAGCGTTTTCAGCGGTTTATCCGCAAAAGCAAAGGAACAGAATAGGGTAGAGACAGGATACATGGCCAGATTTACAAATGTGACAGACGGCAGCATAATCTCCATCAGCAAACCGTAAATCACACCGACCCAGAAAGCCCTCAGTTTTCCGTAAGCGACGGTAACCACACCGATGACTACGAAAAGCAGATTCGGGGAGATCCCGAAAGGACGGATATAGGGCATGATACAGACCTGACAGAGATACCCGAAGACTGTAATCAGCGCCAGGGCGGTATAACGGCGGACAAAACCGGTCTGGTATCTAGTGGCGGTTACCTTCTGCATTCCTTATTCCTCCTCAAAGGTCATATCTTCCGGATCGGGGGTGAAATAAGGCGTGGCTGTGGGAGCGTAGGTCGGTGTGGGAGAAGGCGTCGGTTCTCCGCGGATGCTCTTCACCTGATACTGAAGAGGCGTTTCATAGGGAGTCGGATCAGGAGAAGGCGTCGGGATGGGCGTGGGAGAGGGCGTCTCCGTCGGAACAGGAGTAGGTTCAACGGTTTCAGCTGGGTTTTCAGCATTCTCACCGGATTCCTCATCCTCGTCATAATCCTCATCGTCATTCCTGTCTGACAGGAAATCCGCTGCAATTTCCTCAATCACAGGAGATGGGCGGGCAGTCGGCATAGATTCAAATTCGATTTTCGTTTTGTCTTCCCGGGCCTCAACCTGCCCGGCCTTGGGCTTATACAGCAGCACGATCACGCGCTCCAGATGCTGGAAATCAGCGGAAGGATTCAGCACGATATACTGTTTATTGTCATCCATGCCGCGGGTGCTTTCCTCCACGGTACCGATCGGAATTCCCTTGGGGAAGGGCATGCCGATACCGGAGGTGACCACCAGGTCGCCGGGACGGGGAAGCGTATCGTCCGGCAGGTAATTCATCCGGCACTGGGGTTTGCCGTTAATCCCAAGCGTACCGCGGACAACGCCCTGGTCACGGGTGGATTCAATGATGGCAGCCACATGGGCATCGGAATCAATGATGGTACGTACGGTAGATTCATTTTTATGGACTTCTTCCACATAACCGATCATGGAATACTGATAGGTTACGGCCATATACTGTTCCACACCATCAGCTGAGCCCTTGTCGATGGTCATGGTGGAAAAGTAATTGGAGTCTGACTTCCCGGTAACGCGGGCCACCAGGGGTTTCATATCCCTGTTTGCCTGGACTTCTTCAGTCAGATCCTCGTATTCACTGAGCATCTGCTTCAGCTGATCCGCCTGCATGGCTTTATAGACAAGCTCCTCATTTTCCTTGACGACCCTGTTGTATTCTTCCTCAATGTTTGCCCGCAGTTTCATGCTCCTGAAATAGCCGAAAACCGTTTCGGTCAAGCCGGAGAAGAAGGACTGGACTGGTGAAACAACAGCGGATATGGCGTTTTCAGGCATATCCAGATAGGGCGTTTTTTCATATACACGATGAAAAATAAAAGCAGCGACTGCCAGGAGCAGGGAAAGGGTAACCGCGCCAAGGATCAGTCCGCGAAGAACCGGATGAGGTTTACGGGCCTTTTTGCCGGATTCATATACAGGCTGCAGGTTTTCATCCAGCCTGATGCCTGAGGAATAAACAGTTCCGCGTTCGGATGTGGAACCCGATTCAGAATCAGAGCCAGATATGGATTCATTCTCCCCTGAATCCATATCATTCTGTGTTGTCCGCTTTCTCAGTTTACGGACGGCTTCTTCCGGCGTATCGGAAGAAACAGGATCGGATTCCACGTCAGAAAAGGACTGCTGAGGATCATCATAAATAAAATCATCTGTAACAACAGGACGACGGTCGTCCGTTTTTCGTTCAAGACGTCTTCTGCCCGCCATAGGCCGGAGCTCACCTCCTTACGATCAAACAGTGTTATTTCATGGATGGCCTGGAGCGTTTATCCTGGGGTGTGACCAGCTGGATGTTTTCAGTCAGGTAACCAATGCCGAGGATACAGCAGTCGCCGGGATCCCGTGCCAGCAGCACGGGCATACCAAGGCTCTCAGATATAAAACGATCCAAACCAAAAAGTCTTGCACCGTCTCCGGTTAAATGTATTCCGCCCTTCATAATATCAGCTGCCAGTTCAGGCGGCGTTCTTTCCAGTACCCAGCGAATGGCTTTGACAATGGCTTTGCAGGGATTCTTGACAGCTTCATAGGCTTGCTCGGACGTGAACTGAACCGTGCCGGCAGAGGTGTTCAGCTGATTGACGCCGCGGACATGAATTGTCCGGGGTTCATCCAGGGGGAGAGCTGCCGCAAGGTCCTTCTTGATATTTTCCGCGGTCTGGTTTCCGATCAGGATATTGCATTCCTTGCGGAGATATTCAGTAATTGCTTCATTAAATTTATTGCCGCCGACCTGAATGCTCTGGGAAACCACCAGGCCGCCGAGAGAGATGACCGCAACGTCGGTTGTGCCCGCGCCGATATCGACTACAAGGCTGCCGATGGGATCATAAACGGGCAGACCGGTACCGATGGCGGAAGCAAAAGGTTTCTCGATGAGGAAAACACGCCTGGCGCCGGCCATGCGGACGGCTTCCATCAGCGCTTTGCGGTTAACATCGTCCATGCCGCAGGGAATGGAGATGATAATCCTGGGTTTTCCCAGATAGGAAACACCGACCGCTTTACGGATAAAATAACGGAACATCAGTTCGGCAATATCAAAATCAGCGACCTGTCCGTTCCTGATCGGCGCGACAGCGATCAGCTGGTCCGGAGACCGGCCATAAAGGAAACGGGCTTCATCACCGACGGCTTTGACGGTGTGTTTGTTTTCCCTGTCAAGAACCACAAGGGTAGGCTCGGAGATCACGATACCGCGTCCGCGGACATAAACATTGATATTCTCCGTGCCAAGATCGATACCGATATCAGGTGCCAGGAAAGGCATAATCAATCATCCTTCAATCAATGTGATGGGTTCATTCCGCCGCAAGCAGCGGATATCCTGCCTGGAGCAGGAGAGAACGGACAAGATAAAGAGGAAGGCCGATAACGGAAGTGTCGGAACCGTCCAGATGGGTTACCCACATGCCGGCCCGGCCCTGCAAAGCATAGGCGCCCGCCTTGTCCATCGGTTCTCCCGAGCGGACATAATCCGCTATCTCGGCATCACCAATGGAGGCGAAGGTCACGTCAGTCCGGTCTGAATCAGTGAAAACACGGCCGTCCGGGGAAATCACCGTAACACCGGTATAAACCTGATGGATCCGGCCGGAAAGCATATGCAGCATCCTGACGGCATCCGGGGGATCCAGGGGTTTGCCAAGGGCTTCCTCCCGGAAAGACACCAGGGTATCCGCAGCGAGAATGAATGATCCGGGATGAGCTTCCGCGGCGGCCTGCGCCTTACGGAGGGAGAGAACCCTCACAGCTTCTCCCGCGGGAAGGGAGCAGGTTTCATCCACGTCAGGGGCGTCCGTTTCAAAGGTAAGACCGATCCGTTTCAGCAATTCGCAGCGGCGAGGAGACCGCGATGCAAGCACAAGGTTTTCCAAATGGGTACTCCTTCCATAGTAAACATTAAACCATCGTATTATATCATACCCATGAATGAAATAAAAGTGAAATTGACAAACGCGCTGGCTGGTTTATATAATGTAGTGATAAATAAATCCGGAGGAGAAAGTTCTTCATGACTAAAGCACTGATTTCCGTTACAGGCCTTGATTCCACTGGTATTATAGCCCGCGTTGCCACCAAACTCAGCGAGATGAACATCAACATTCTCGACATTACGCAAACCATTCTCGGCGGTTACTTTACCATGATGATGGTTGTTGACCTGGACGGTGCTCATTTACGTTTTGAAGAAATCGACCGTGAACTCCAGCCTGTTCGAGATGAACTGAAAATGACCATTCACATGCAGCGAATGGACATTTTCGATGCCATGCATCGTATCTGAGGAGGCCTGATCAAAATGATAGAAACAGGCGAGATTCTTCAGACAATGCGTATGATCCAGGAGGAAAATTTTGATATCCGCACCATTACGCTGGGCATCAACCTCCTGGACTGTTCCGATCCGGATCCGAAAAAATGCGCGGACCGGGTTTATGACAAAATCTGCCGGGTGGCCAAGGACCTGGTACATACCGGACAGGAAATCGAGACGGAACTGGGTATCCCGATTGTCAACAAGCGGATCAGCGTTACACCTGTCAGCATGATCGCACAGGGCGACCCGAGACCGATTGCCCGGGCGCTGGATAAAGCGGCAAGTGAAGTCGGCGTGAACTTCCTGGGCGGTTATTCCGCATTGATGCACAAAGGCGCTACTGCAGCAGATGAAAGGCTGCTGGCGTCCATCCCGGAAGTACTGAGCGAAACCAACCTGCTCTGCTCCAGCGTCAACGTCGCATCCACACGGGCGGGTATCAATATGAACGCCGTGCGCGAAATGGGAACCATTATCAAAAAAACCGCCGAACTGACCTCTGATTCAGACGGACTGGGCTGCGCCAAGCTGGTCGTCTTCGCCAACGCGGTGGAAGACAACCCGTTCATGGCAGGCGCGTTCTGCGGAACAGGTGAACCTGAATGTGCCATCAACGTCGGCGTATCCGGTCCCGGCGTTGTGAAAGTTGCGTTGGAAAGCGTAAGGAATGAGCCTTTTGACATTGTAGCCGAAACCATCAAGCGTACTGCTTTCAAGATTACCCGTGTAGGACAGCTCGTGGCAAAGGAAGCCAGCAGAAGGCTGAATATCCCCTTCGGCATCGTGGACCTGAGCCTTGCGCCCACACCTGCACGCGGCGATTCCGTTGCCCATATCCTGACTGAAATGGGCCTTGAATATGCCGGAGCGCCCGGCACAACGGCCGCGCTTGCGCTGCTGAATGACGCGGTGAAAAAGGGCGGCATCATGGCGAGCAACCATGTGGGCGGCCTGAGCGGCGCTTTCATCCCGGTGAGCGAAGATATCGGAATGATCGAAGCCGTTTCCGCCGGGGCGCTGTCCCTGGAGAAACTGGAAGCGATGACCTGCGTCTGCTCTGTGGGCCTGGATATGATTGCCATTCCCGGAGACACTTCCGCAGAGACCATCAGCGGCATCATTGCGGACGAGGCAGCCATCGGCATGATCAATAATAAAACAACCGCGGTCCGCGTAATCCCGGCCGTCGGCAAAAAGGCCGGCGATACGGTGGAATTCGGCGGTCTGCTGGGACACGCACCGGTCATCCAGGTTAATGAATTCGGCAATGAAGCCTTTATCGCCAGGGGAGGCAGAATTCCCGCTCCCTTACACTCCATGAGAAACTGATCAAAGAAAGGAAAGCCATGAGCAATTTTGTTGACCGCGTAAAAATCACAGCCAAAGCCGGAAACGGCGGCAATGGTTCCGCGTCCTTCCACCGGGAAAAGTTCGTCATTAACGGCGGCCCGGACGGAGGCGACGGCGGCAGCGGCGGGGATATCCTGATCTATGCCGACGTCAATATGCATACGCTGCTCGACTTCCGGTTCAAGAGCAAGTATACCGCTGAAAACGGGGAAGACGGCAAGGCCAACAGATGTACGGGCAAGCGCGGCGAAGACCTGCTGATCAAAGTGCCGGTAGGCACGGTAATCTATGACGACGCGACGGACCGGGTCATGGCGGATATGGACCAGCCCGGGGAAACCCGGCTTCTGCTGAAAGGCGGAAAGGGCGGATGGGGAAACCAGCATTTTGCGACGGCCACCCGCCAGGCTCCCAATTTTGCCAAACCCGGAGTCAAAACCGAAGTGCGCACACTGCGGCTGGAATTAAAAACCATCGCGGATGTTGGCCTGATCGGATATCCGAACGTAGGAAAAAGCTCCATCCTGAGCGTCGTTACCAGTGCCAGGCCCAAGGTAGGCAATTATCATTTTACGACCCTGACCCCGAATCTGGGGATTGTACGCCGTTTCGGAAAGGATATTGTCCTGGCTGACATTCCCGGTCTGATTGAGGGCGCGGCGGAAGGTGCCGGACTGGGACATGATTTCCTGAGGCATGTGGAAAGAACCCGCCTGCTGCTGCACGTTGTGGATGTTTCCGGCAGCGAAGGCAGGGATCCGGTTGACGATCTTGACCGGATCAACTCCGAGCTGGACCAATACGGCGATCTTTCCGAGAAGCCCCAGATCATTGTATGCAACAAAACCGACCTGCCCGGCGCGGAAGAAAACCTGAAGAGAATCCGCGTTCTGGCCGAAGGAATGGGCGTGCCTGTATTTGCAGTCAGCGCAGCCACACACCAGGGATTTGAAGAACTGATGGACGAAACCGCCCGGCAGCTTGAATCCCTGCCGCCGGTTCTTCACTATCATGAAGAAGAGATTCCTGAAGAAAAAGAAGATCCGGACGCCTTTGAGGTTACGGAAGAAAAAGGAGTTTATATTGTTTCCGGCCCCGGAATGGACCGCCTGATCCAGAGTGTTAACTTTGAGGACCAGGAAAGCCTGAACTGGTTCCACAGAACGCTGCGGCGCCTCGGTGTGATCGACGCACTGAAGGAAGCCGGAGCAAAGGAAGGCTCAACCGTCCAGATTGCGGATATGGAATTTGACTTTATTGAATAAGGATAGTTACGGAGGCGAAGGATATGACAGGGAAGCAGAGAGCCGCACTGAGAAAAATGGCCAATCAGCTTGATACAATCCTTTATATAGGAAAAGAAGGCGTTACAGACAGCGTGGTCAAGGAAACCTATGACGCGCTGGAAGCCCGCGAACTGATCAAGGGTTGCGTTCAGCAGGGAGCGCCCCTGGACGCAAAGACAGCCCTGACCATCCTGTGTGAAAAAACAGGAGCTGAACCCATCCAGTTTATCGGACGCAGGTTTGTGATGTACCGTCCGAGCCGGGAGAATCCCAGAATTACGATCGAATAATACAGGGAGCGTTCAGGATGAAAGCAGCGCATATCAGGGAATACCCGGGCGGCCGGATCCATATGATCGGAATCGGCGGAAGCAGCATGAGCGGCCTGGCGGAGATGCTGATCGACCAGCATTACCAGGTGACCGGCAGCGACAGGGATGAGACCTATCTGGTCCATTATGTCAGGGAGAAGAACGCCGAAGTACATATCGGCCATAAAGCTGAAAACGTACACGGCGCCGACCTGGTCGTATATACCGCTGCAATCCCGGCGGAGAACCCTGAAAGAAAAGAAGCGGAGCGGCTCGGTATCCCATGCATTGAGCGGGCAGAACTGCTCGGGCAGCTGATGGAAGGCTACCAGTATTCCGTAGGTATCTGCGGAGCGCACGGCAAGACAACCGTGACCTCCATGCTGAGCCAGATCCTGCTTGAAAACAATATGGATCCCAGCATCGCCATCGGCGGAAGGCTGGACGCCGTCGGCGGAAGCACACGGATCGGCCATAACGGTATCTTTGTTGCTGAGGCCTGTGAATACAACAGAAGCTTCCTGCATTTATCGCCTACGGTTGCCGTGGTGCTGAATATCGACGCAGATCACCTGGACTGTTACCGTGATATTGAAGAAATTGAAGAAACCTTCGGAAAATACCTGTCGCTTGTACCTGAAAACGGCGCAGCCATCGGAAACGGCGATGACGAACGGATCAGAAGGTTGTTCAGCACGCTGAAATGCAGGACAATTACCTTCGGTTTCGGCAAAAACAACGACTGGTATCCGGAAAACATGGCAGAGGATGAGCGCGGTTACGCTTCCTTTGACCTGTATTATCAGGGAAAGCCTTCCACCTCAGTCCGGATGGGCGTTCCCGGATCATTCAACGTGATGAACGGCATGGCCGCAATTGCCACAGCTGTATACCTCGGACTGGAAGCGGGCAAGGCAGCTGAAACCCTGACGCGTTTTGTCGGCGCCCACAGAAGATTCGAGCTAACCGACAGGATTGACGGCGTGGATATCTATCATGATTACGGTCATAATCCCACCGAAATGAAAAATGCCCTTTCCATTGCCCGTAAAAACTGCAAGGGAAGACTGTGGGCCGTGATGCAGCCGCATACCTTCAGCCGGGTACGCACGCTGTTTGACCAGTACCTGACCTGTACCAAAGAAGCTGATTTTACACTGGTGACAGACATCTGCGCAGCCAGGGAGCCGGATCCCGGCGACCTGAACAGCGGTATGCTTGTTGACGGTATGCGCCGGAACGGTATTGATGCTGTCTGGACTCCTTCCTTTGATGATACGGAAACCTATCTGAAAGCCCGCTGGAAACCCGGAGATCTCGTACTCACCATGGGCTGCGGAGATATCAATCTGCTGAATGACCAGATCCACCGTCATTATCTGGAAGGGCAGGGAAAGGGAACGTGTCATGATTCCGAGAAACAGGAGGATTGTTGATCTTTCCGCCATTGAACATAATATGAGGCTGATCCGGAACGCTGTTCCGCAGCCTATAAAAGTACTCGCTGTGGTCAAAGCCGACGGATACGGACACGGGGCTGTACAGACCGCCCGGGCAGCAATTGACGGCGGCGCCGATATGCTTGCAGTCGCGGCAGTCAGTGAGGGAGCGCAGCTGCGGGAAGCCGGTATTGACCTGCCGATCCTCGTTCTGGGGGCTGTGACAGCCTTCGACGTCAGCGACGGAATCCGGTACAACCTGACCCAGACTGTTTGTTCTCCGGAGATGGTTGAACTCTGTGAGAAAGCTGCTGCCGAACAAAACAAACAAACCGAAGTCCATTTAAAAATCGACACAGGGATGGGCAGGATCGGCGTCCGGCATGAAAACGAAAGAGACAGGATCCTGGATACGATGCGTTCCTGTACTCACGTCCGGCTGACCGGCGTATTTACCCATTTCTCTGACGCTGACGGGGATGAAGACGGAATACGATACACTCGTGAACAGTATGAACGTTTTCTCCGGATGATCGAACCGCTTCCGAAAGGAATTATCCGCCACTGCTGCAACTCCGCCGCTATACACAGATTTCCTGAAATGGCGCTGGATATGGTGCGGGCCGGAATCAGCCTGTACGGCTATCCACCTGTACCGGACAGTTTCGGACTGATTCCGTGCATGGCATGGACAGCCGTTGTGAGCTACGTCAAGGAACTGGACGCCGAAGCCTGCGTCAGCTACGGCCGGAAGTACAGAAGCGAACATCCCATCCGTACAGCCACTGTGACCTGCGGATACGCAGACGGATATCACAGGGCTTGCTGGGAAAAAGGATATGTGCTGATTCACGGCCGGAAAGCAAAAATCCTCGGAAGAGTCTGCATGGATCAGCTTGTAGCCGATATCAGCGGGATTGAAAACGTACTTCCGGGTGACGAAGTCATCCTGATGGGCAAAAGCGGAAACGAAAGCATTACCGCCGAAGACCTGGCAGGATGGGCAGGCACCATCAGCTACGAAATCCTGTGCAGTTCCGCCGGAAGGGTCGAACGCATATATACCGAAAGCAATACAGAACGGAGCATATGATCATGGACATCAAAAAACAGGCGGCCCCCAAAAAGGTCGAGGAAATCAAAAAGCCTTTCCTGACAGGCAGTATCACGGATGAAAACACCCTCAAAAGCAGCATGAAATTTTTCGGATTGCTGATTATGATTATTTTCGTCGCGTTTATCGCCTGTTCATCAGCCGCGTTTGGAAGTGATATCCTCCGCATCGGACTGAACAGCGCCGTCATTATCGTCGTACTGATGCTGATGTTTAATTTTGGTTCAAACCACGGAGCTGAAGCGGTTTCCCACGGGGAAATCCTCTGGCAGCGAAAAGAGAAAGGCCGCCCCTTCAGTGAAAGCGAGCAAAAGCTCTGCTTTCATCCGATGAAAGGTTATGTAATCGGACTGCTGGGGTCGCTGCTGATCCTGATTCCTGCCGTAATCCTGGCTTTCAAAGCCCAGATCCAGACCACTGACTCCGGCACGCTTCCCGGATGGATGAACGCCTACACGCGGAGAAGCGACATCAGCAGCGCACTGATGAACTATACCGATCCGGAAGGTATGGCATTCATCGATTATATCCGTGCGATCGTACGGATCTGCATTATTCCTTTCGTGAATCTGGTCGGTCACAGCAACAACGCTGCCATGCTGACGCTTGAACGGATCAGCCCGCTGCTCCTGCTGCTTCCCGCCGCTGCATACGGTACAGGTTATATTTCCGGCAAGTCCGTGCGGACAAGGATCCATACCACCATCTCCGAGAATGAAAAAAAGCGGATCCGCCGGGACAACAAACGCAAAAAGCAGAATCGTCCTGTTCGCAGACGCGAGCCGGAACAGCTGAATTAATCAGCAGGGAGACAACAGATCTATGCGTATCATTGCCGGTGAAGCACGCGGAAGAAGAATTGAAGCGCCTGCCGGAAGAAACACCAGGCCCACCCTTGACCGTATCCGTGAAAACATGTTTAATATCCTGCAGGCGGATATTCCTGAAAGCCGTATACTCGACCTTTTTGCCGGAAGCGGCGCACTGAGCCTGGAGGCTATCAGCAGGGGGGCTGCATCAGCCGTCCTGGTGGACACTGACCGAAAGGCAAACCTGATCCAGAAACAGAATGCCGAATCCCTCCGGTTTGAGGACCGGACCCGGCTGTACTGCTGCGACTGGACACGGGCAGTACGTACGCTTCAGGAAGAAGGACAGAAGTTCGACATTGTTTTCCTGGATCCGCCCTATGCAATGACTGATTTAAGCACCGTTTTCACATCGCTGATCCCGCTGATGGAAAAAGAAGCCATTATCGTGCTGGAACATGAAGCGGGGAAGACCGTTACTGTTCCACCGGAGTTTGAGATTATCAAAGACCGCTCCTGGGGATTTTGTGCGGTTACTGTTTACAGGCATGCGGAAGGAGAATGACAGAATGGTTTCCTGTGTTTTTCCCGGTTCGTTTGATCCGGTGACAAAAGGGCACCTGGATCTGATCACCAGAGCTGCGTCCCTTTTTGATCAGGTCACAGTTACAGTGATGGTTAACATCAGCAAAAAAGGCAGCATTCCGCCGGAACAAAGGGTTGCCATGCTGAAGAAAATCTGCGAACCGTATCCGAACGTCCGGGTGGACCGTTGGGAAGGACTGCTGGCCGATTATATGGATCAGAAAGGCGAGAAGATCATTCTCCGCGGTTTGCGCAGCAGCGCGGAATTTGACCATGAATTTGTATCCTGTTCAGCCAACAAAATGCTGAATCCACAGGCAGAGACTATCTTCCTGCCATGCGATCCCGCTCTGAACGGGATTTCCTCCTCCGCTGTGAGAGAGATTGCCGCATTCGGCGGGGATATCAGTTCCTTTGTTCCGGATGAGGTTGCGGAGGAAATCAGGTCCTGCCTGTCGAAAAACAATCATTAATGTACACTTATTGAAAAGGAGACTCATTTTTTATGGCTGACATCAAAAGTTCCGGGGAATGCCTGAAAGCAGTCGGTATACTGCTGGATGAACTGAAAAACGCAAAAAGAAGCCTGATGAGCAGTGAAAGCTGCATCGTCAACCGCAACCTGATGCAGGCCCAGCTGGAATATCTTCAGGAAAACCTTCCTGATACGGTCAAGAAAGCTGCCACCATTGTCGAAAAGGAAGAAGCAATCCGCACGGAAACCGAGCAGAAAAAGCATGAAATCCTTGACAATGCCACACAGCAGGCCCAGAACATGGTGAATGAAGCCACGCAGAACGCGCAGCAGATGATGGAACAGGCCAGCAGGGAAGCCAACGCGCTGATGGACCGGGCCGCCAAGGAAGCAACCGCCCGTATGGAAGCAGCCTCCAATGAAGCAAAACGGATGCTTGAAGACGCTGAAAACAAAGCACGCCAGCTGGTTGAAGAAGAAAACATCGTCAGGCGGGCCAGGGTGGAATGCGACGAACTCCGGGAAAGCGCCCGGCAGGAAGCTTCCGAGCTGCACAAAAACACACTGGATTATATCGATTCCCTGCTTGCGGAAACAGACAGGAAGCTTAGCGAACTGATCAACAACATCCGGCTGGAACGGAATGAAATCCGCAATCACCGGTAACACCGGGCCGTTTGTCATAATTGCACAAAATAAAAAGGAATTCTTGTGAAAACAGGCAATTCCTTTTTTGATGAATCTTTTTTATAATACAGTCAATACAGGGAAGTGTTCCCAAAATTTAAGGAGGATATTGTAATGGCAAGTGTATCCCTTCAGCACATCTACAAGGTTTATACCGGCAATGTGACCGCTGTCAGCGACTTCTGCCTGGACATCGAAGACAAAGAGTTTATCGTTCTGGTCGGACCTTCCGGCTGCGGTAAATCCACCACCCTGCGTATGGTCGCCGGTCTGGAAGAAATTTCCGACGGTGAACTGTATATCGGAGACAAACTGGTAAACGACGTCGCTCCCAAGGATCGCGACATCGCCATGGTTTTCCAGAACTACGCTCTGTATCCCCATATGACCGTGTTCGACAACATGGCTTTCGGTCTGAAGCTCCGGAAGACCCCGAAGGATGAGATCAAACGCCGCGTTGAAGAAGCTGCCAAGATCCTGGACATCGCCCACCTGCTTACCCGTAAGCCCAAGGCTCTGTCCGGCGGTCAGCGCCAGCGTGTTGCTCTGGGACGTGCTATCGTTCGTGAACCCAAGGTCTTCCTGTTCGACGAACCGCTGTCCAACCTGGACGCGAAACTGCGCGTTGCCATGCGTACCGAAATCACCAAGCTGCATCAGAGACTGCAGACAACCTTCATCTACGTTACCCATGACCAGACCGAAGCTATGACCATGGCCAGCCGTATCGTTGTTATGAAGGACGGCGTTGTGCAGCAGGTGGATACTCCCCAGAACCTGTACGACTATCCCGCCAATGAGTTCGTCGCCGGTTTCATCGGCAGCCCCCAGATGAACTTCTTCAACGTGAAACTGGATCGTGAAGGACAGGATGTTGTTGCCACCTTCGGTGATAACAAGATCGTTGTTCCTGAGAAGAAAGTTTCCAAGTTCATCGATGAAAGCTACATCGGCAAGGAAGTTATCATGGGCATCCGTCCTGAAAACATCCATGACGACGAAGCCAAGCTTGCTGAATATGCCAGCGCCACCATCGACGTTGACGTTGAAGTGACAGAACTGATGGGTTCTGAAACCTATCTGTACCTGAGCACCACCGGTAAGGAAGGCAACATCATCGCCCGCGTTGATCCCCGCACTTCCAGCAAGGCCGGCCAGAAGATCAAGATCGCTCTGGACACCAACCACCTTCACTTCTTCGACAAGGAAACCGAAAAGACCATCCTGAACAAATAATTCCGTTTCCTGAAAACAGCACCCCGGATCATCATAATCCGGGGTGTTTTATTATTCATTTTCTTCAGATGGTAAATATCTTGATATCTTGATCCCCGGTATGCCGGACAGCTCTTCCAGGCTCCTTGCGTTAAAAACATTTCCGTCGGAAAATCCATATCCTACAGATATTTTGTTATAGGAAGAACCGGAAACCTGCAGGAAAAGTATTTCATCGCCATAAATGGCGTACACTACCGCGCTGTGATGATATTCATGCTTGTTTTTCGTATATCCTACACTGACAATATCGCCGACGCGCAGGCCCTCTGACGCCTCAAAATTGTAATAGAAATCCCAATGGTGCTGCGGGTTGATATCCCCGGAGAGCAGATAGCCGATAAACTGAGCAAAGGCAAAACACTCGGCATAACCACCGTACTGGGGTGCGGCGCTGCGAACATGATCAATAGGCCAGCGGCAGCCGTACCAACCCTTCCGGTAAGCCGTGAGCTGAATGTCCTCCACAGCGGTTGTCCAGCCCGGGCACTCCGGATGACCGTGAAAAGTCTGAGGAATATCAGCCTCCGTGGTCCAGTACCAGCCATCGTATAATTCATATTCCTCAATAATACGATCCAGATTCGCGGTAGAAAAATCATCCCTGAAACGATCGTCTGAAAACTCAAAGTCAGCAAGGCCGGATGCGGCAGGCAGAAAAACGATAAAGATGACAAGAGCAAAGACCGTTTTCAGGTTTCTTTTCATGAAAACATCCATCCTTTCTGTCATCTTTCATGGTGAATATTATATCGACAAGTTTTCCATGTTTCAAGCTGGCATAAACCCTGAAGCGATTTGCTTACCGCAATGATTGTGATATAATAAAATATTGTGAAGGAGGTGATCCGGGATGAATCAAAAACAGTTGACAGCCGAAATCATTCCCGCTGAAAAACTGCCCGGTGATCTTCGGTATGAATTATCCCTTTCACCCGATCACATTGTGAGGCTGGATGGTTATACCTATCTGTCCATGGGAGAGAAAACCGCCGTGTTTCCGGACAATCCGGATACTGACGCGCTGCTGTCTTCCCTGATCAACGGCAGTAAGGTACTGGACAGACCTGCCAGCGCTTCCGGATTGTTTCAAAGAATGCTGACGGACGCGCAATTTACGCCTGATGCTGAGCTGTACAAGGCATGCCGGGTGAAAGACAAGCAAAAGAGAAGCATTGTTGTTTTCCGTGGATCCGGCACTTCTGGCAAGGACCTGTTTACGCTGCTTTCCCAGATTGCGCCGGTGGAAAAGAATGATATTGTTTTCCCGATGGATTATCAGTCCGTGGTTCTGATCAGGGAAACCGACCGTAAAGATGCAGAAGAACTGACCGAGTTTACCGATGCTGTGATCGGCACAATGGAAAGTGAAGGCATCACCGGAATCAAAGCCGGAATCGGACGGGAGGCAGACAATGCGGAAGCCCTGCGGGACAGCTATCATGACGCAGTAAACGCCCTGTATATCGGCTCCGTTTATCATCGGCAGGATTCTGTGTATCTATATACGAAACAAGCGCTGGAAAGAATCGTAGACAGCCTTCCGGAAGCATCGAAAGAAGAAATCCGTAAAGAATACTGCCAGCTGAAAACATCTGATTTACTCAGCGATGAAATGCTTGAAACCGTGAGGGTGTTTTTCAGAAATGACCTGAATCTGACCGCCGCATCCAAACAGCTGTTCATCCACAGGAACACACTGAATTACCGGCTGGATAAGATCCGTAAACTATCCGGACTGGATCTGCGGTGTTTCCATGACGCCGTCGTCTTTTCCGTTATTATGCTTATTCCGCAGGGATCGTAACCGCTTTTCCTGCATCATCTGAAAGGGGATCTGCCCATGCGTAAAAAAATGCTTAAAATCATCTGCGTTATGGCAATGCTGCTGGTACTTTCTTCCTGCTCTCTGATTCCGGTATCCAGCCTGGAAAGTATGTTCAATGAAACGGGTAATTCCTCCATTACCAGCGGATACTCCACGGGCAGCGCCGCCAAAGATTCAAACGTCGTGATCGTCAGCAAGGACGAATACGAGAAATACCAGAAATTCTCTGAAATGTTCACGATTTATGATACCGCAAAAGATTACTTCTACCAGGAACCCGATACAGACCTGATGGTTGAGTATGCCATCAGGGGTATGATGGCCGGCCTGGATGATCCGTATTCCTTCTATTACAATCCCAAGGAATACAAGGAAATGATGGACGATGACGAGGGCAAATACGTCGGAATCGGCGTCATGATCCAGGCCAATATGGAAAAACAGATCTGCACAATCACCCGCGTGTTCCAGGGCGGCCCCGCCGAAGAAGCAGGCGTACAGCGTGGAGACATCCTGTACAGGGTGGGCGAGGATCTTTATGTGAATCCCACCAATCTGCAGGAAGCAGTTGATATCATGCGCGGCATCCCCGGCACAGACGTGGACGTCACCTTCCTGAGGAACGGGGAGGAAATTACCTATACCATCACCCGTCGTGAAGTCAACGTCAACCAGGTTGACAGCAAAATGCTGGATGACAAGATCGGCTATATCGCGATGTATGAGTTTGCCGGTCACAGTGAACTGGAATTTGAACAAGCTCTCCAGAAACTGCTTGCACAGAAAGCCGAGGGGATCATTATTGACCTGAGAGACAATCAGGGCGGCTGGGTGGAACAGGCGCGTTATATTGCCGATCTGTTTATGGATGAAGGCGAGCTCTGCTACCTGAAATACCGTGACGGAGAAGAGCATGCCGATGAATACAGGACGAAAAACGGGAAAGCAGACGTTAAGCTGGTCATCCTCATCAACGAAAACAGCGCCAGTTCTTCTGAAATCCTGACGGGAGCCCTGCGTGACTGTGCAGGCGCCGTTACCGTAGGCGTTAAAAGCTTCGGAAAGGGCATCATCCAGATGGTGTCTGAAGTCGGCGTAAACGGCGCAGGCTTCCAGATGACCATCGCCGAATACCTCACGCCTTCCGGAACTCCTGTTCACAAAATCGGTATTACACCGGATTATGAGGTACCGCTGCCGGAAGGGGATAACGGAATGTATGATTTCGCGGATACCGTTCATGATATTCAGTTAGCCAAAGCCGTGGAAGTCATGAAGGAACAGTTACACTAAACAGGTTTTCATTTGCATATTAAGCCCGATTGTACTATAATTACAAAGTGACATAGTCCCAAAACGCCTTGGAGGTTGTTGGATGTACAAGCTTTTGCTCGTGTCTGATCAGGAGGAAGTTCTGAACGCGTTCGCCAGTATCAGTAACTGGGAACTGCTTGGGTTTAAGCCCCCTCACATACGTCATGACTTTGAAGGAACAAAAGACAGCCTCGCAAAGCATCATGCAGACGGCATCAGCCTGGCCGTAAGTCCTGAACAGGAGGAACTGATTCTTGCATACCTGCAGGAAAACTTTCCGAACGTTTCCATTTTCCAGGCCGGCCGTAACGAAGAAGAAGTCCGCAAGTATCTCAGCGAACTCAAAGTTCTGCTGAACCGGATTCATGCTGATTTCTATAATGAACGTTCCAATACCCGGGACGTTCTGCAGATGTGCAGGCATGAGTTCTTCAAGAAAGTCATCAACGGACAGGTTAAAAACAGCGATGACCTTCACCGGAATATGCGCCTGCTCCGCAGCCGAATGGACGCGGACCGTCCCTGTCTGCTGATTGAGATTGACCAGTCAGCTCCTTTCGACAAGCTGGAGGGAAGATGGCATTACGGCAAGGAACGGCTTGAGGTTGCACTGCGCACCTCTTTTGCCGGAGACAAGAACGGCATTCATATTCTTCCGACCATCCATTCTGACGGAAGAATCCTGGTGCTGGCCTGCCCGCTGCACGGCGTGGACACCGATATGACAGTGGATACAATGACAGCGATGCTCACAACCTACACCGCTGACAGCATTTCCCATATGAAAGAATATTTCGGTCTTGATCTTCATATTACAGGAATTCGCGTATTTCCGGCGCTTACAGCGCTCTGCGGAGATACGGATAAAGTTTAATAAAATCAAGGAGGAATAAGGATGGGTATTCTGAATGCAATCAAGGGACAGCTGATCGACGTTATTGAATGGTCAGACAATTCCAGCAAAACCATGGTGCACAAATATGACATGAACGGCAAGGAAATCATGATGGGTGCACAGCTGACCGTTCGTGAAAGCCAGGTCGCCATTTTCGTGAACGAAGGCGAGCTTGCGGACGTATTTGAGCCCGGCCGGTATGAACTGCAGACCAGCAATATGCCGATCCTGACAGCTCTGAAGAGCTGGAAATACGGCTTCAACAGCCCCTTCAAATCTGACGTTTATTTTGTAAATACCAAACAGTTCCTCGATATGAAATGGGGAACAAGCAACCCCGTGATGATGCGTGATGCTGAATTCGGCATGATCCGGGTACGTGCTTTCGGTATCTACAGCTTCCGTGTTTCCGATGCCGCCAAATTCCTGAAGGAAGTGTTCGGCACCGCCGCCCTCTTCACTGTGGAAGGTGTTGAAGGCCAGATCAAACGGACGCTGGTCAGCGGCCTGAGCGACGCCATCGCAGAAAGCAAGATCCCTGCGCTGGATCTGGCTGCAAATTATGAAGAGCTTTCCGCATACGCCATGCAGGCAATCAACCCGAAACTTGCCGAACTGGGACTGACCCTGTGCAGCTTTGTGATTGAAAACATTTCCCTGCCTGAAGAAGTTGAAAAGAGCATTGATAAGCGGACTTCCATGGGTGTGCTTGGCAATATGGACCAGTATGCGAAATACCAGGCTGCTGAAGCCATCAGGGATGCCGCCAACAACCAGAACGGCATGGCCGGTATGGGTGTCGGCATGGGCGCCGGTGCTGCGATGGGCCAGATGTTCACGCAGAGCATGAATCCTTCCGCCGCTCCCGCTCCCGCTCCCGCTC
>JAFRQX010000039.1 GCA_017428385.1 Clostridia bacterium
AGCAGCGGGTCGCCATTGCCCGGGCCATCCTGCGGAAGTCCCCGGTGATCATCCTGGATGAAGCCACCGCCTCCGTTGACGTGGAGACGGAGCAGCAGATCCAGCAGGCCATCGCCGGCGTGGCCGGAACCCGGACGATCATCGCCATCGCCCACCGGCTGTCCACCATCCGCAACGCCGACCAGATTCTCGTGATTGAGGAAGGGCGGATTACGGAACGGGGCACGCATGACGAGCTGGTAAAGCTGGGAGGAAGCTACAGCCGGATGAATAACATTCAGGCAAACTGAATGCTTGTGCATTCTCGCAATATTGCGATCGCCGTTAACAAAGCCGCTTCGCGCCTTTGACGGCTGTAGCATGGGAGGCATTCGCCGTGCTGAAGCACGGATGCCTCCTCAACAATTAACAATGCAGAATGATATAAACTTCAACCTATGCAGCATGTTGGACAATCAACATGCTGTTTTTTGATGCAGCATCAAGTGGCCACCGCCGCCAGGCGGAATGTGACAGAGGGACAGACCAACTGTCATCATTCCAGAGGAACGTGACAGTTGGTCTGTCCCTGCTGTCACGTTCCTTTTCTGCACCGCCGCAGACACTATAATTGTTAATTTGTAAAAAGGCCTTTCAGGCCTTTTTACACTATTTCCCAGAACATGGTCGCGATTTCAAACTCCAGGTCCGCCTTGGCGCAGGCCATGATGGCCTCCTCGCTGGGGCCGGCAGTCTCCTTGCCGCAGTAGCTGCCGCCGTAAGGATTCCACAGATCCTGTTCCTGCTTCCACTCCTTCCGGAAGTCATTGATCTTCTCCCGGACGTTCGCGATCTTCCTCTCCGCCATATTCAGCACGCTCCTCATATTTCCGCCTCTTCCCGTGATCCTATATTCCATGACTGCCACCTGTCCTTTCATTTTTTTGTTTCCCTCTCGGTTCATGTACATCATAGCCCATTAAATGATGCAATTTTGCCCCATTTTGCGACTTTTTACAAAATTCTTAAAATTTTTGTAATTTTTTATCAAATTGGAAAAGTTACATGACGTTTTGAATGTTTTTTGTATGTATCCTGTATACGTGTAAAGAACCGTATTTGTATTGACATCTTTACAATAGGTGTCAATAATGGTAAACGGCAAAGAAAATGTACAGACTAATGCGGAAAGGAGGACACAATCATGGAAAAGTATGAAGCTCTGGAAATGGAAGTGATCCGCTTTGAAGCGGAAGATGTTATTTGCGAGAGCCAGCGGTGGCCCACTAAGTAAGTAGCATCCCCGGCTGCACGGTTTGCCCGTACAGCCTTTCTGACCCATCCCCGGCATGTCTGCTGTTTATAATAGAAAATCACCCTGTTCCGCGCGACCGTTAATGCGAAAGGAGCCCCTCCATCATGACAGGAACCTACCTGATCGGAGATCAGATGATCGGAATCAGTTCCCTGTATTCCGCTGTACATGATTACTGCCGGGATTACCGGGCAGTGGGAGCGCCCGTTTTTTATGTGGAAACAACTCCGGCAGACCTGGTTTTTGAGCGGGAACGCTCCGAACAGATCGGCGAGGTGATCCCAGTGCAGTCCGAAGAGATCCGGAACAAAGAGCTTGAACTGCTGGCGGTTTACCGGAGGATCGCGGAACAGATGCCCTTCCGGGATACCTTCCTGTTTCATGGATCCGCCATTGCAGTGGACGGCGCCGCTTACCTGTTTACCGCCAAAAGCGGAACCGGCAAAAGCACCCACACCCGCCTGTGGCGGGAAATGCTGGGGAACCAGGCGGTGATGGTGAACGATGACAAGCCGCTGATCCGCCTTACCGAAGACGGCGCGGTTGTTTACGGCACGCCCTGGAACGGAAAGCACCGCCTGGGCACAAATATCTCGGTTCCGTTGAAGGCCGTCTGCATCCTCGAGCGCGCGAAGCAGAACACGATCCGCGCCATAACCCGCGAGGAAGCGTTCCCCATGCTGATTCAGCAAAGCTACCGTCCCCTGGATCCGGCAGCACTGGCAAAGACCCTGTCCCTGGTGGACCGGTTGAGCCGGACCGTTTCCCTGTACCGGCTGGGATGCAATATGGATCCGGAAGCAGCGGAACTGTCCTACAACATCATGAAGGAGGCCACCCGGCAATGAAACTGAAAAAAGAATTCCTGTGCCACACGACCGACCAGGAGGCCATGCTGGTTCCTACCGGACGGGCCGGTTTTGCCGGCCTGGTCAGGGGCAACAAGACCCTGGGCATCATCCTGAACCTGCTGGAAAAGGAAACCACCGAGGCGGAGATCATCGCCGCGATGAAGGCGCGTTTTGACGCGCCGGAAGAGGTGCTGGCCCGGGACGTCCGGACCGCGCTGCAGAACCTGCGGGACGTCGGCGCGCTGGCCGAATAAGAAGATGGATTATGAATCATACCTGGCGGAGCACGACAGCCTGACCTACCGGATGACAGGCGTGAGCATGCTGCCGCTGCTGCGGGAAGGCCGGGATCTTTTCACCGTGCGCCGGAAAAAGCCCGGGGAACGGTGCCGGCCCGGGGATGTGGTGCTGTACCGCAGGCCGCCGAACCACTATGTGCTGCACCGGGTCATGCAGATCCGGAACGAGGATTACGTCATCCTGGGGGACAACTGCATCGCGCGGGAATACGGCATCCGGGACGAAGATATCCTCGGCGTGATGACGGGCTACGTGCGGAAAGGCAAAGCCCACAGCACGAAAGAACTCCCCTGCCGGTTGTATACCTTCCTGATGCTGCACGCAGCCAGCCTCCGGATCTTCCTGAAACGATGCGGGGGCAAAATCCGGAAGATCGCCGGGAGGATCGTCCATGCGTAATCATACCGTTGCCTGGCTCTGGCGGACGCCGGGGCGGAAAAAAGGATATGTCGCGGCGCTGACGGCGGTACAGGTCCTGACCGGATTTCTCAACGTCGGTTTCGCGCTGCTGTTGCGGAATGTGATCAACAGCGCCGTAGATCGGAACAGCGGCGCTTTTTGGCATTACACGGTACTGCTGATCCTGCTGACGGCAGGATCACTCCTGCTGCATATGATCAACCGGTGGCTGACAGAGCTTTCCAAAGCGCAGCTTGAAAACCTGTTCAAGCGGCGGCTGACCGCGGCCATCCTGCGGAAAGAGTACGCGGCCGTGAGCGCCGTTCACTCCGGTGAATGGATGAACCGGCTGACAAACGATACGCGCATTGTTGCTGAAAACTATACAGAACTGATTCCGGGCCTCTCCGGCATGGGGGTCCGGCTTGTTGCTGCCGTCACGATGCTGATTGTGCTGGACCGCCATTTTGCCGCGATCCTGCTGCCCAGCGGCATGGCAATGATCGCACTGTCCGTTCTGCTGCGGGGAGCGCTGAAACGCCTGCACACGCGGATGCAGGAATCGGACGGGAAACTGCGGATTTTCCTGCAGGAATGCATCGGAAACCTGATGATCGTCAAATCCTACGCGGCGGAAGAGCACGCAGAACAGGAAGCCGCAAACCGGATGCACACCCACCTGCGGGACCGGATGCGGAAAAACAACCTGGCCAACCTGGGCACCTCCGGCGTGGCCGTGGCGATCAACGCGATGTATGTATACGGCATCATCTACTGCGCCCGGGGCATTATGACCGGCTCCGTTTCCTACGGCACGCTGACCGCCGTGATGCAGCTGATCGCCCAGATCCAGGGCCCCATTACCAGCATCAGCGGATACCTGCCGCGATGGTTTGCCATGCTGGCCAGCGCCGAGCGCCTGATGGAAGCGGAGCAGCTGAAAGATGAACAGACGGAAGAGAGAATGACGCCCGCACAGATCCGGGACTTTTATGACAGCCGTTTCCGGGCCCTCCGCCTCCGGGACGTCTGCTTCACCTACGCCGGGGAAGACCGGCAGGAGATCCTGAAAAACCTCAGCCTGGAAATCCGGAAGGGCGAAACCGTCGCCTTCTGCGGGCACAGCGGCTGCGGCAAATCCACCGTGCTGAAGCTGCTGCTGGGCATGTATCCGCCGGACAGCGGGGAAATCACCGTGGACGGACAGCCGCTGACCGCGGCCTGGCGCGGGCTGTTTGCCTATGTGCCCCAGGGAAACGCCCTGCTGCACGGAACCATCCGGGATATTGTCTCCTTCGCGGATCCGGCGCATGCCGGGGATGAAGAACGCCTGGGGCGGGCGCTGCGGACCGCCTGCGCGGAGGAATTCGTTTCCGGGCTGGAGCAGGGCGCGGATACGGAGCTGGGCGAACGTGGCGCGGGCCTGTCCGAAGGCCAGACGCAGCGGCTGGCCATTGCGAGGGCCATCTTTTCCGGACGGCCGGTGCTGCTGCTGGATGAATCCACCAGCGCCCTGGACGCGGAAACGGAAGAACAGCTGCTGAAGAACCTGCGCGGCCTGACAGACAGGACCGTGATCATCGTGACGCACCGGCCGGCGGCGCTGGCCATCTGCGACCGGGTGCTGCGGTTTACCGAAGAAGGAGGATGCGAAGCATGATGACGGAGGAAAACAAAAAGGTACTGGACGACCTGGTTTATCTCGCGGCCTGCGCGGTGAACGGGCAGGTTCCGGAGAAAAGCTGGACAGAGGGAATGGATCTTTCCCTCGTATATGAAGCCGCGCAGAATCATAAGCTGGCGGCTGCCGCCGGAATGGCGCTGGAATCCGCCGGCATCCGGAACGGGGCTTTTGTGCAGGCCGTTGCCAAGGCTATGCGGAAAAACGCCCTGCTGGACGCGGACCGGGCGGAGCTGACTCGGAAGCTGGAGGAAGCAGGCATCTGGTATATGCCGCTGAAGGGCGCCATCCTCAAGGACCTGTATCCCCGCTATGGCATGCGCGAAATGGCGGACAACGATATCCTGGTGGACGCTTCCCGGGCGAAGGAAGTCAGCCGGATCATGCAGGAACTGGGGTTTAAAGTGAAAGAGGCCGGAAAACGCCACCATGATGAATACTGGAAACCGCCTGTCAGCAATTTTGAGATCCACCGGATGCTGTTCAGCGGCCTGGATGGCGTCGTCTTTCATGAGTATTACACGGACGTGGAAAAACACTTGATCCCGGACAAAGAGGGCGCCTGCGGACGGCATTTTTCGACCGAGGATTTCTATCTGTACCTGGTTGCCCACGAGTGCAAGCATTACCGCAACGGCGGTACCGGGATCCGTTCCCTGCTGGACACCTATGTGTTCCTGAAGCATTACGGAGACAAACTGAATATGGACTACGTGGCTGCGGAAGCCGAAAAAATGGGAACCACCGCCTTTGAAAAGCAAAACCGGAAGCTGGCCATTCAGGTGTTCGGCGGGGAAACGCTGACGGAAGCGGACCGGGAAAGGCTCACCTATTACGCCTCTTCCGGAGCTTACGGTACATTTGACCATGATGTGGCCAACAAGGTTAACGACTTCGGCGGCGGGTTTCGCGGAAAAATCCGCTTCTTCCTCTCCCGCCTGTTTATGCCCATGGATAAAATCAAATATGCCTATCCGTTAGTCTACCGGCATAAAATCCTGCTGCCTTTCCTGTATGTTTACCGGATCATCAAGGGACTGACAACCCGCAGGGGCGTTACCATGGCCGACCTGAAAGCGCTGAAAAAAACGATGTGAGGAAAAAGCAGATGATCATCAGAGAAACGAACCCGGGAGACCTGAAACGGGTCAAAGAAATGGCGCGGCTGCACCTCAATACCTTTCCGGACTACTTTCTTTCCATGCTGGGGCTCCCTTTCATGAAGGCCGTCTACCGGGAGTATATTGAAGATCCGAACGCCGGTATCGTCATCGCGGAAGAAGACGGAAACCTGGTAGGGCTTTTGTCCTACATGGACGGCACCTCCCAGGTGCCGGTCAACGTGATCAACAGCCGCCCGCTCCTGTTCCTGTACAGCGCCGCCCGCCTGATCCTGCGCAAACCGTCCCTGTACCGGAATGTGAAAAATCTTTATGAATCCTGCAAAAAGGCAAAATCAAAGGTTTATTCCCGGAAGTTTATCGAGCTGGGTTCCTTTGCCCTCTATCCGCACCTGAGGGGAAACGGCACCGGAACAAAAATGCTGGATTACATCAAGGCCATGCCGGACTACAATACCTGCGACTGCGTCAGCCTGACCACCGCCTCGGATGACAACGACCGGGTCAACCTCTTTTACCTGAAGCGCGGATTTGTTCCCGTCGGCATGGTTACCATGCCCGAAGGAAAGTGTATGACCATATACCAGTACAGCCCGAATCCCACAAAGTACCGGTCCGCCGGCGTGATCACGCAATAAAAATGTTGTAAATATGCCCCATTCTTGCTACAATTCAACAAAAGCGAACCGGTTCACCTGTGTGTTTTCTTTGGGAAAAAGAGGGGAAAAGGTACATGAACAACCAGAAGAAATATATCCATTTCCAGCTGCTTCAGATCCTGAAAGAGGAAACGGACAGCGAACATCCCCTGCGGCAGAAGGATCTGGTGCAGCGCCTGGGCGTGGACCGGGGCACGGTCAGCCGCGCCCTGGGGGACCTGCTGGATGACCCGCTGAACAGCCGGGTTCGCTCCGTCAACCTGGAAAGGGAAACGGAGGACGGGGACGAGGACAAGCGGTCCTACCACTCCAACGTCTACTATGACCATGAGTTCTCCACCGCGGAGCTACGCTGGCTGATTGACGGTATCCTCTTCAGCCGCAATGTGCCCCATGCCCAGCGGGATGAGCTGATCGGCAAGCTGATCGCCCTGGGCGGCCGCCAGTTCCGCCAGACCCGCTCCATGGCAAAGGTCCGCCGCCTCTCCGGCGACGAACCCACCAACAAGGAACTGTTCAACAATATTGAACTGATCAACAAAGCCATTGACGAGCAGAAGAAGATTTCCACCGTCTACTGCTTCATGGGGCCGGATTTCACCCTGGAACCCTCCGCCGCATCCGCAGGCGGTCCCCAGATCCTGAATCCCTATGCCATGGTGGTGCGCAACGGCTTTTATTTCCTGATCTGCAGCAACAACAAATACAATAGCCTGACCCATTACCGTATCGACCGGATGACGGAAGTGAAGATCCTGAAGGAGCCTGTGAAGCCCATCCGGGAGCTGGAAGGCTTCAAGGCCGGTTTTGATATCCAGGAATACATGAGCCACAACATCAACATGGCCTTCGGCAAGCCGGAGCGGATCACCTTCATCGCCAAGCCCAAGGCCGTGAGGGAGATCATCGACGCCTTCGGCCGGGGCGTGACCTTTACCCGCCGGAAGGACGGGGACCTGGACTGCGTGGTTTATGTGCCGGAATACGACATGGAGCGCTGGGTGCTCCAGTTCGGGGATATTGTAACGGTCACCGGGCCGGAAACGCTTTTAGACAAACTTAGGAAGTACTCTATGATTCTCGCAGAAAAGTATGCAAAAGAGGCTCCTGCGGAGCCCCAATGAATAAGAGTGTCATTCCGACCGGAGGCGTAGCCGTAGTGGAGGAATCCCTTACTATAAATGTATCAAGGGATATCCGCAACCTCAAAGGTCGCGACTCTCCACTAGAGAGCTCACTCCCTTTCGGTTGACCTCTCGGGGCTGCCGCCCGTTTTCCGCTGAGAAAGAGCCACTGGCTCTTTCTCCGGGCGCTCCAAACCCTCTTAGGTATTTCTGCCACTGGCTGCCATCAGAGGTTCGCCCTCTCTTCACTTCGTTCCGCTCGGAATGACACTTTTTTGCTTCATACTGCATTTAGGATAAGTATTACTATCAGGCTTATTCCACGTTACTCATGATTTTCTTATGAATGATTACTTTTTCTTATAGTTCTTTGAATAAGTGTATACCATCACGATAAGGCTGAGGGTGAGGATTGCCAGGACGAAGGAGAGCATGGCCGTTGTGTTCATGCTGCTGCCGAACATATCCGCCTTGAAGGTGAAGACGTCCTTCAGGACCTGAACGAACCTGCCCTGGTCCAGGCCGCCGATACCGTCGTCAATGTGGCCCAGCACGCCGCCCAGCAGCACATTCCGGAGAAGGATGGTGATGTGGCTGGCCGGGAACAGGTTGCACACTGTCCGGACGCCGCCGGAGAACTGGGAAACCGGGATATAGGCGCCGATCACAAAGCCGGACACAGCGGACAGGATGCCGAAGAAGGCGGCGGAAGCGGAACCGGAACGGAAGAGCAGCACAATGTTCATGAACAGGGCGGTGGAGGACACGCAGCCCAGGGCGGTCACGCCGTAGGCGCCGAGCACGCCGTTCAGTCCCAGGTACAGTTTCCCCTGCAGCTGCAGGATCACCAGGCCCGCGGTCAGGATCACGGAGGTCATCACGATGGCGGACAGGGCGGAGGCGGTGAAGTATGCCAGCACGATCTGGCTCCGGCTCACCGGCGTTGCCAGGATATCCTGGTCCACCCGGGTTTCCCGGTCACTGGTCACGGTGCGCAGGCAGCTGAAGGGCACCGTGATTACCGCGGATCCGATGATGCCCACCAGGAGCTTGATGTCCGTGAACATCTTCAGGTCATCATCCATCACCAGTTCCCGGATCATCGGCATTTCCGCCAGCGCCTGGTTGATCGCGTCCACGAAGGTGTTCCGCAGGAACAGCAGGTACAGTACAAACACGATAATAGAAGTCAGCAGCGAGAAAATGATCGCCTGCCTGTCCTTGAAATAAACCAGCATGTTGCGCTTTGTCAGTCCCAGATACATCTTCATACTGCCATCTCCCTTCCTGTCAGGTTAAGGAATACGTCGTCCATGGTGCCCTTGAGCACTTCATAGTCCGTGATCTGCTCCCGGTTCCTGTAGAGGAAGTCTGTCACGGAGTCCTTGTAGTAAACGTTGTAGTGGTCCGCCTCGTAGGTCCATTCACAGCCGTCCAGCAGGCCGCTGTGGGCTTCGTTCTGTTCCGCGTACCATACCAGTTTCGCGGAGGTGTGGCGGCTCTTCAGCTCGGAGGGGGATCCGGAGGCGATCACATGACCCTTGTCCAGGATGACCACCCGATCCGCTTCCGCGGTTTCCTCCATGTAGTGGGTAGTGAGGAAGATGGTCATGTTCTGCTCTTCCCGCAGCTTCCTGATGTGATCCCAGATCATCCGGCGGGACTTGGGATCCAGGCCGGTAGTGGGCTCGTCCAGGAAGAGGATCTTCGGCTCGTTGATCAGGGCCCGGACGATGTCCACCCGGCGGCGCTGTCCGCCGGAGAGCCGGTCGTACTTCCGGTTCCAGATCTCGTTCAGCTCAAAGCCTTCCATGAAGGGCTCGAGACGCTGCATGATCTGTTTCCGGTTCAGGCCGTAGTAACTGCCCCGGGTGAAGAGGTTTTCCTTCACGGTCAGTTCCCGGTCCAGCACCGAGTTCTGGAACACGATGCCGATCAGGTTCCGGATCGCGTCGTCGTCCTTGCCCAGCTCGTGATTGTAGACCTTCACGCTGCCGGCGGTTTTATCCAAGATCGTGCAGAGGATGTTGATCGTTGTCGTCTTCCCCGCGCCGTTTTCCCCCAGCAGGGAGAAGAACTCTCCCCTGCCAACATCAAAGGAGATCCCGTCCACCGCGGTATGCTCCTTATACTTTTTCACCAGGTGATCCACCGTAATTGCCTTGTCCATTTTCCGGCCTCCTTCTGCTTGGTACGGATGTACCTTAACAGAAAGAAAGGCATAAAAAAAGAGCAGATCGACCAACATGCATTTTCATGTTACCAACCTGCATATTTAATGCACAATGCACAATGCATAATGCATAATGAGCCAAACGCAAACGCGTTGGATTACACAAAGCGTATGGATATCATTTCCGTATATCTTGTCAGGGACTCCTTACAACCAGACTGTCATCCTGAGCAAGGCAGCTTGCTGCCGCATCGGGAAATTTTCTCCGGAGATGTCAATCTTCTATTCATAGGAACATTTTTTGTCAAAAGATCTATCTAATTCTGAATTCTTAATTATGAATTGTTGAGCAGTTGTCCAAATCTTTGATGTGGGTAACAACTGCCATGCTACAGTCGTCCATCGCTGCAAACAAAGTGCAGCAGGGATGGGTAACGACGATCGCAGAATTATATTTACTCCTCGTCCCGGATCTCGTTGATCGCCTCGTTGATCTTCTTTTCATCCGCCTTGCCCATCCACAATGAGCCGACCCAGACGAAGCCGTAAATCAGCACATACATGCCGCCGATCACGGCCAGCCCCCCGACGTCGTCATACCAGTCGAAGAGATAACCGCAGCCGGCAACCACCAGGAACAGAAAAATGAAATGGAGCACAATCCGGATCCTGGACTGGGAAACGCTCCTTCCCTCATCCTCCAGGAGGAACAGCGACGCCAGGGCACACAGAAAGCCGGTAAAAATGATGGACAGGGGAATATACCACTGCCACTGGAGGTTCTCAGCGCCTGTGTTCAGATGATTGATCGCCGCCTGCACGCCCACACCGAACAGGATGCCGGTGGAGATCATCAGCGTCTGGCTGAATATCAGTTTCCACTTCTTCATGCTTACACCCCCAGCTTCTCCTTCAGTTCCTTCACATAGCCCCGGGAAATAATGATCTGTTCCCCGTTCAGCAGTTCCGCCCGCATCCGGCCGTTCAGTTCGCTTTTAACGGAGCGGATCTTCCGGATGTTGACGATCATCGCCTTGGCACTGCGGAGAAAGCGGCTGTCCAGCAGTTCTTCCAGCTCATACAGCCGATACTTCGTTTCATAGCATCCGCCCTTGGTATAGACAAAGGAGTGCTTGTCCACAGACTCGATATAGTAGATCTGGTCTGTACGGCACATCATGGTTTTGCCTTCCGCCTGAACCGGCACCGTCCGGCACTGGTTCTCCAGCAGGTCCACCGCGCTCCGGACACTGTCCGTAAGCTCCGCCACCCGGATGACGGCGTTTTCCTCCTCCTCCGGGCGTATGCGCTTTACCTCAACCTTCATTGTGCTTTGCTCCGATACTTACTGCTGCGGCAGTTCTTCGTAGAATTTCACGGCGGCGCTGATTTCCTCCGCGGTGGGATGATCCTTGGCGATGCCGCCTACCAGTTTGAAGGGGCCGAAGGTATCAAAGCCTTGGCACCAATAGGAGCCGATCAGCGTGCACTTCTTTGCTTCCACCACCTGGCGGATTGACTTCAGGAAATCGCCCTTCTTGGCGCCCTGGGTATAAATCAGGAAAACGTTCTTGCCCTCCGGCAGGCACTCCTGGGCAAAAGCCAGCACCTGCTTCGCGTAGCCGCCGTAATAGATGCCGGAAGCCAGGCCGATCCGGTCATAGCCGGACAGATCCGCCTTCTGTTCCTTGGTCACGTCAATCAGGGTGACGTCGTTCTTTTCCGCGATGGCATTCAGCAGTTTCCGGGTATTTCCATGATGCTCGGAATAGAAAATGATTGCAGTTTTCATAGCTTCTTCCTCCCTGCTCAACAAGACAAGGGGACGGTTCTTTTGTCTTGTTGCATTTCATTCATTCTTTGATTGAGCAAGACAAAAGAACCGTCCCCTTGTCTTGTTCCCTGGAATTCATCCACGCCTGACCCATTCAATAACAGCCTTGCTGATCCCAGTCAACCGAGAAATCTGACGGATAGACAAACCAGCCTTCAACGCTTTTTTTATTGCTTCATCACGTCTCTGTTTCGGCCAGCCTTCAATTTCCTGTACATGCTCACATTCACAGACTTTGCACAATTTACTGATCGCATCCCGATCCGTCATTCTTCTTCTGTACGATTCTTCCAGATGATCCTCTTCACAATTTCCGTTTACAAATGTAAGAAGTTCATTACCACTCAGATCAGTATAATAGCTTATATCATCCGTCAGAGCAAACTCATCTTTTACTCCTGCACATCCAAGCCAGCGGTATTCCATCGGATTGCGGCTCAGCCCCGCCTTCACAGGGTTCTGGCAGATATATCTCAGCACATCCAGAAAATATGCTGTCGTTTCTACCGGTTCACTCCTGTACCGATCCTGAAACAGATGTCCCAGTAAATCATATTTTTCATTATAGTGATATACATAAGACACTCCAAGGCGCTTAATTACAATCTCAAGTGGCTCTTCTTCCTCTTTTATCAACAAATGAACATGGTTTCCCATCAGGCAATAGGCATATAATTTGAAACCGCTTGCTTTCTTGGCGCGTTTCAGACTCAGCAAAAAGCCAAGATTGTCCTGGTCGTCAGCAAACAGGATGCGTCTGTCAGCACCCCGCATCATCACATGATACAGGCCGGTCGATGATTTTCTTCTCGCTTGTCTGGCCATAGCGGTATTCTCCTTTCACCCAGTCAAAAAAATGATATGAAACCCCTATTGCTTTGTCAAGGCGAACAAAATAAAAAGCAAGACAAGGGGACGGTTCTTTCGTCTTGCTCTTCAGAATACGCTATGAAAAACATTGAAAAACTAAAAAAGCAACAAGACAAAAGAACCGTCCCCTTGTCTTGTTGCAATGTTCAGAACACATGATCTCCGGCAAAGACCAGGGAGCCGCTGCTTTTCACACCGACGCAGTAGTCCCGGCCGGTGCCGATATCCATGATATCCGACCAGCCGGAAACGTCCGGCGGGTTTGCCCCGGCCAGTCCGGCGGAAAGCACTGTGCCGTCCCGTTTCAGGCCCAGCACCCAGTTTTCCCCGATGACGATTTTCGCCATATCCGTCCAGGAGCCAATCAGGTCAGACAGTTCCACGGGAGCTGCCAGTACGGTGCCGTCTTTCCGGACCGCCGCGCAGGCGGAGCGGTTTTTTCCGTCCTCCGTGAAGCGGCAGGAGGCCGCCTCCAGGCTGACCACATCCGTCCATTTCTCCCAGTCCGGTTCCGGTTCTTCTTCCCCGTCCTGCTGCCAGCCCGCCGCAAAGACCCTTCCGTCGTCCGTAAGCAGCAGGAGCCTGCTGGCATTGTCCGCCACCGCCGTCACATGGGACAGCTGTTCCGGACCGAGATTCTCCGGGTAAATCCAGTTCAGGGTACTGTCACCGGTTTTCAGCTGGTAATCCGTGGTGATCTCCCAGACCCGCTGTTTTCCACCGGCGGTATAGATCCTTTCCGTATGGTTTTCCCCGTCATCCGCGGAATGGTAACAGGTGCCGTCCCGGCCCACAGCATAGCAGGACTGTCCGTTCACGCAGACACCCACCTGCTGGATATCGTTGAGGACCTTTGCCCATCCGCGCAGATCCTGCCCGGCATTTTCCCCGGACTGACCGGCCTGTTCCACAGTGCCATCCGTCCGCAGGGCGAGCATGCCCGCATCCGAGGCAGCCACGGACTCCACTTCACGCCAGAGGGAGTCTCCGGCGTCAATGAATTCCGCCCGCATCCAGCCTGTATGCTCTTTTTCCGTTCCGTCCTCATTCACGCCCGCTTTGGCGTTGATCTCATACCACTTTTTCCCTGCCCGATCCATCCGTACGTCACGGATCCATACGCAGGTACCCTTCGGCAGGCGGTCCATAATGGTGCCGCCCATGACCCCTCTCAGTGCCACATCCCGGGCATTTACAAAGCCGAAACCCAGCGGTTCCGCCAGGGAAGATGAAGCAATCGCCAGGATGAAAACCAGGAATATCAATAAAACTTTCACAGTTCGTTTCACAGTCATGTCCTCCGTCACGCTCCTTTACAGGAGCGTTCCTGCTATCCAACGAATCCGGATCCGGTTTTCTTCCGGAAACTTTTCAGGCTTGCGAACAAAGGGTTCGGGACATATAATGTTACAACGCACTTTGCAGCGGCAAAGTGTATCAGCGAAAGAGAGAAACACCCTATGCAATACAAGTACGCCACAGCCGACGATATGGAACTGCTGATCCGGAGCCGGGAAGAAACCCTCCGGGCCGTCAACCGCCTCCCGAAGGATTATGCCTTCAGCGAGGAGTTCCGGGAAGCCAGCAGGGAATACTTCCGGGAAGGGGACCAGACCACTGTCCTGGCCCTGGAGGAAGGCCGTATCGCGGGCTGCGCCACGATGTGCTATATCGATATGATGCCGACGTTCTCCCATCCCTCCGGCCGGAGGGCCCACCTGATGAACGTCTATACCCATCCGGATTTCCGCCGGCAGGGCGTCGGCCGCACCATGGTTTCCATGCTGATTGACGAATCCCGGGACAGGGGCATTACGGAGATCAGCCTGGACGCTACGGAAGCCGGAAGGCCGCTGTACCGCGCCCTTGGATTCAGGGACTCCGACGAATGTATGGTACTGGATCTGAAACAGGAGTAAAATAGAGGAAGCCGGAAGGTTCCGGATTCGTTATCATAACGGAAAGAAAAATTGATCCGGGAGGAACAGTATGAAAGGCCAGGAACAGAGCCGCGGGACAACACATAACCCGCAAGCCGCCGGTCCAAGCCGGGGGTTTGTTCCGCCTGCCGCTGTCCATAACGTCCCACAGAAGGAATCCCAGTGGTACAATCCCGCCCAGCAGCAGGAACCGCTGTCCTATTACACCCAGCAGAATTCCCAGGCGCAACAGATGCAGAAACCCCCGCAGGGCCGCCATGCTCAACCGGCACAGCCCCCGCAGGGATATCCGCAGCAGCAGTCCCGGCAGGGTTATTCCGCCCCCAGGCAGCAGCAACAGCCGCCCCAGGGATATTACGCGCCACAACAGCAGCAACCCCCGCAGGGATACTACGCGCCCCGGCAGCAGCAACTGCCTCCGCGGCAGAATCAGTATGCCCCGCGCCAGCAGCAGGCTCCGCAGGGTTACTATCCCGGACAGCAGGGACCTGCCGTGCCCTACGCCCAGCCCCAGCCGGCGAAGCCCCCGAAGAAGCCCGTCAAATTCCTGCCCATCGCGATCCTTGCGGTGCTGATTATTGTTGCCGCCGTCCTGGGCGCCAACGGAATCCATACAGCCAGGGAACAGGCCGCGGAACAGGCTGCCGTACAGCAGCAGGCGGACATGGTCCGGGCCAAGGTAGAACCCTACCGCGACCGTTTCTGCCCCGGCGTCTATGTGAACGGGATTGACCTGGGCGGTATGACCTATGAAGAAGCAAAAAACGCCGTTGAGGCCGGGATCCAGGCCCAGCATGCCGACTGGAAAGTCACGCTGACCTACGGCAGCAATTATGCCGATATTACCGCGGCGGACCTGAACTTCACCGTGGACGTGACAGGCGTGCTGAACGAGGCCATGCAGCAGGGCCACAACGGAACCGATGATCAGCGGTATGCCGATATGCTGCAGCTGGAACAGACGCCCTACCGCACCTCCACCGCCCGGCCCGCCGCCGGCAATACCCAGAAAATTGACAACCTGCTGGCCGCCATCAAAAACGCCGTGGACCGGCCGGCCCAGGATGCCTATGTGACCGTGGATCCGGAAAACATCAACTCGCCCTTCCAGTTCTATGACGAGGTGAACGGGCTGACCCTGGACACCGCCCCCATCCGGGAGTGGATCTTTGAGAAGCTGTCCACCATGGAAAACGGCACCTATGAAATCCAGCCCGAACCGGTACAGCCCTCCCAACGTAAAGCGGACCTCATGCAGAGGTATTCCCTCCGGGCCTCCGCCTGGACGGAAATCCACACCAGCTCCACCGAAGACCGGAACAACAATATCCGCCACGCCCTGTGCGACTTCGTGAACGGGTATAAGCTGGCGCCGGGCGAGACCTTCAGTTTCAACACCGTCGTAGGCTACCGGACGGCGGAACGGGGCTTCTTCCCCGCGCAGGAAATTGTATACGGAAACTATGTGGAAGGCTACGGCGGCGGCGTCTGCCAGGCCAGCACCACCATTTACCAGGCAGCCCTGTGCGCCGGCCTGCAGATTGTGGAACGCAGGCCCCATTCCGAAAAGGTTCGCTATACGGAGCTGGGCCTGGACGCCACGGTTTACCTGGAAAAGGGATCCAAGCATAACAAGGATTTCCGGTTCAAAAACAACACAGACGGGGATATCTACATCTTCGCCACCGTGGAAAAGAATCCGGCAAAAAAGGGCAAAAAATACCTGCGGACGCGAGTGGATATCTACGGGCCGTATATGGGCGACGTCCACTATGAGCTGAAGTCCAATATCGTGGAAACCATTGACCCCGGCGTGGAAATCAAAAAGGACCGGAAGCATGAGTACACCTCCTATCCCGGCGAGCAGTACCTGTATTCCGAAGGCCGCGAGGGCTACAAGGTGGAAGTTTACCGGGTAAACACCGTCAACGGGCAGTCTGAATACCTGTATCCGGATACCTACGAACCGAAGAAGGCGGTATATTACGAAGGAGTGTGAGAAAACTCACACTCCTTCGTTTCAATGAAGAATGAAAAATGAAAAATGAAGAATGAGTTTGTCTGTATCCTATATACTAAGCCGCGCACCAGCATGTTATTCCGTTTAAAAGTACTTCCGGCTGTGCGGAAAAGTCCCCAAGAAACATCAATACTGCCGGTAGAATCCATGGTATACTTTTTCCACTGATTGTGTGTTCCGTTTTGCTTTCCGGAAAAGTATAATGATTCAAAAGCGTTTCGGAGGAAACCAAATCATGGATAAGAAAATCCCGTATTTCAAGGCTGAGGAGATTGCCGAAAAGAGCTGGATGATCACCAACGCGTTCGTGGAAAGCTCCTACGCCAACTGTTATCTGATCGAAGGCGAGGACTATGCCCTGCTCATCGATTCCATCCTCGGCATGGGCAACCTGAAGGCCTTCTGCGAAACCCTGACGGACAAGCCCATCCGGGTAGCCAACACCCACAGCCATTCCGACCACGTGGGCGGCAATTTCCACTTCGATCACTGCTTTATGCCGGACCGGGATATCGCTTCCTTCCAGGACTGCGTCGGCGTCAAAAAGGAACAAGTCATAGAAATGGCGAAGCAGATGGCCCTGCCGGAATACAAGGACCTGATCGAGGCGGATGACAATTTCGTGGACTGGAACGCCATCAAGGTCTACCCGATTTATGACGGGGACATGTTTGACCTGGGCGGCCGGATCATTGAGGTGGTGGACGTGGGCGGACATACCGCCGGCGAAGTGGTATTCATTGACCACAAATCCCGCATCGCCTATTCCGGCGACGCCTGCAACGGCAACACCCTGCTGGAGTTCCCGAACTCCCTGCCGATTATCTCCTACCTGCGGAACCTCCTGCACCTGAAGGATCACCAGAAGGAATTCGACAAAATGTACGGCGGCCACGAGATCTTCGACGCCTCCATCGTAGATGAAGCTATCGAAACCGTGGCAAAGGTGGTGGCCGACACGGACGATAAGTGCGAGCGTCCCGGTATGATGGGCGGCACCGTCTTCTACGCCGCCGAAAAAGTGAAGGACGGCTATCCCCGGGTGGACGGCAAGCACTTCAACATGAGCTATGTTCCCGAAAAGGTGACTGCCCCGGATGAAACAAGGCAAATTATCCGGCTGCCCAAAGAAAAAGAATAACCGGCGCAGGATACCGGAAAATTATCCGCGATTATTTTTCCCTTTTCGTCCTGTTTTCCTTTCGGCATTTCGGGTATGCTGTACCTGTACCGGGGAGATTCCCGGTGCAAGTGGGAAAAAGGAGGACCTTGAATCATGTATGAGTATTATGTGGAGGCCTGCAACGTCAGGGAGGCTGAACGCCTGATGAATGAGCTGGCTGCGGAAGGCTGGCGTGTCATTACCGTCACTCCCGATATCGCCAGGGGGCATGGTATAGTCATCACTTTTGAACGTCCGAAAAACTGACGAAGCATACTGAAGGGGGAAAGACGCCGATGAAAAAGCTGAAGGTTATTGACTGGATCATGCTGTGTCTGTCCGTTATCGGAGTGGTCTTCCTGATCATTTCCGCTTTTGACGGAACCTCAAAGCTGTTCTTTTCCCTAGGCCTTATATTCACCGGCTGTTCCGGTATAGTTAACGGAATCCGGATCCTCAGGAAGAATCAAAAAGAAGGCCAATGAACTATCAGCCTTACAGCAAAAGACTGCCGCGTTTCCGCGACAGTCTTTTTTGTTTCCGGTCAGATCAGGATTCCTTCGCAGTGATCAATCTCATGCTGGACGATCTGGGCGGCGAAGCCGGACAGGGTTCCGGTCCGCTTGTTCATGTCCATATCCTGCCAGGTGACGGTAATGCTTCTGTACCGTTTGGTTTTCCGGACACCGTCCAGGGACAGGCACCCTTCCTCGGTCTCATATTCCCCGTCCTTGTTGATGATCTTCGGGTTCAGCATCACCATGATCAGCGGTCCGTTGCAGAAGGCAATGATCCGCTTCCGCTTGCCGATCATATTTGCTGCCAGCCCGACGCACCGATCCGCGTTGGCCCGCAGCGTATCCACCAGATCTTCCGCGATCGGCAGATCCACAGCTGTGGCATTCAAAGACTTGCGCTGCAGAAAAATTGGATCGTGAATGATCTCCCTTACCATTATTTCTCCCTCCATGCAATCCTTTGCAGTGTATCACACAGTATAGGAAAAAAAACGTTTCGTTTCAAGCGACTTCGTCACAAAAAGAGACTTTGTCACAAAAAAAGGCGGGAACCGCAGTTCCCGCACAATCTTTTTTTATCTTTCCTCGCCTGCCGCGAAGTACCGGACCAGCCGCATAATCTTTCCCAGCTCCCGGATGTCCCGTCCCACGTGACCGGTTTCCAGCGAGTGGTTAGCATCCGGCGTTTCATACAGCGGGATCCCCAGCCTGTGACAGTTTGCCCGGATGACGTCCGTCTCCGCCCAGGAGTCCGCCGTACCGTGGAAGGCGATGGCCTTGATGCCGGTATAGGCAAAGGTGTCCTCCACCGGGGTAAAAAGAATCTGGCGGCAGTCGATGCCGTGGGCCTTGGCATAGGCAGGGCCGATCACCGTGCCGACGCTCTTGCCGACGAAGAGAATATCGTCATACTTGTTCCACCGGATCTTCTTCAGCATAGCCTCCGCCTGCTCCGCGGCCATCCTGACGCACTGTTCCTTCTTTTCCGCGTTGCCCTTCACCCCGGCCGGAAAACCGGAATAGGGCACGCAGAACACTTCCCAGCCCATCTTCTGCAGGAGACTCCGGCTGTAATACAGCAGCGGCTTGTCACAGGTATAACCAATTCCCGGGAAAAAGCATGCCAGTTTTTTCTTCGCTCTCATCTGTCCGGATCCTTCGTTTGTTTCTTTGTCCGCGCACCCTTGCGCTTCCGGTGGGTATGTTCCCGCCCCGCGGGTTGTATGATTCAGGCCTCAGGCTATAATGTCCGTACATTTTCTCTGACTTCAGTATATGAAATATGTGCGTACACTTCAAGGACTTTGTCACACAAACAGGAAAAAAACAAAAAAACGTTCCTTTCGAAACGTTTTTTGTCCCCTCAACTACTTTTTTACCAGATCAGGGAAGACAGATACATAACCAGCGGAATGGAGGCAAGCGAGAGCACCGTGGAAAGCACCACCGTCTCCACCGCGTAGGGATAATCCTTTCCATACAACTGGGCGTACACCGCCACATTGGAGCCCACCGGGCAGGCGGCGCAGATCAGCAGCACAGTCCTCATTTCATGCAGGCTTTCCGGCAGGATCCACAGAAGCAGCAGCGCGATCAGCGGGATCACCAGCAGCCGGACAAGGGAGATCAGCCCCAGCGATTTACGCTTCAGCATTCCGGGCAGGTCCGTCTGCGCCAGGTAAATGCCCACCGTGAACATGGCCAGGGGCGTGTTCAGCCCCGCCACCGTGCGCAGCCCGCCGCTGATGATCTCCGGCAGGGGCAGCTGCGCCGCGAACAGCGCAATGCCAATCAGCAGTGCGATCACAAAAGGCGCCCGGATCAGCTTTTTCGGCTGCAGGCCCTGCAGCACCGGCTGGCCGTTCAGCCGGGAAACGCCATAGGTCCACTGGCCGATATTCAGCAGCGCGATAAACGGGGCAGCATAGAACACCGCTCCCTCTCCCAGGGCAGCAATCACCAGGGGAATGCCGAAAAAGCCCGGATTTGAAAAGGAGGAAGCAAAAGCCCCGATCGGATCCTTCCTGAAAACAAAATGGGAGACCAGCACAGACATGAGCAGCAGCACAAAAGACGCGGCCGCGCTCCATAAAAGGCCGGAAACATGCTCCGCCGTCCGCTCCACCAGGAAACCGTTAATAATGACCGCAGGCAGGGAAACGTAGATCAGGATATTCCCGATCGTCCGGCTGCCTTCCCGGGTAATCTTTCCGCACCGGAAGAGCAGAAACCCGATACCTGCCAGCAGAAACATCTGCAGGATCTGTCTGATCAGAATCAAAAACATGCGTTAACCCTCCGGCTGTCCTGTCCGTTCACAAAACTCACTGCCGGAAGCATTATAACCGTCCTGTCCCTTCAGCCGCAAGCTTTTACTTTCCTCCGGCCCGCGGATGATCCTCCCGGTTTTCCTGCCGCCTTCCGGCACGGATTTCCCGTGCAAGCCGGGTACCCAGCAGGGCAAAGAAGCCTACGTCAAACAGAATGGCTGCCGCATACAGAATCACAATCTATCCTTCCTTTCGGATCATGTTTTCAGCATGATCATTCCGACATGTTCAGCATACTGCCGGAAAACGCCCTGATACAGCGCCAAAGCGGAAAGATACCGGCCGCTATTTCTCCCGATCCGGCCGGTTGGAGACTGGCTTCAATTGTTTTTTGATTGTTTTTCCCGGGAAAAACTGCCGGAAACGCACCGGCAGATCGTTTATTCCTTTGGGTGATGATGAAGAATCCCCTCACTGTTTTCCTGTGAAAGGAGTTTACCATGGAATCATACGAACTGAATGCCTGTGTTGAAAGACTGAACACATTGAAAAAAGACGTCCAGAAATCCCAGAAAAAGGGAATGCCTTTTATCTGGGCCTCCGTGGTGATCTGGGGACTGATCTTTATCGCCCGGCTGGTCAGCAAGGACCTGTGGACCGCCAACATGGCCACTTTCGTCTGCTGCTGCCTGCTGATCCCGCTGGCTTTCCTGTTCTCCAAGGCGCTGAAGGCGGACATTTTCCGGAAAACCGGCAACCCCATCAACGGTCTCATCATCCTGAGCACCCTGAACCAGCTGCTGTACCTGCTGATTGCCATGTGGGCTTTCGACCGGAAGCCGGACGCCATGCTCATGATCTATGCCATGATCTTCGGGGCGCACCTGCTGCCCTACAGCTGGGCTTATGACAGCAAAGCCTATCTTGTGCTGTCCATCGTGGAAACCGTAGGCGCGCTGGTGATTACCCACCTGTGCGGCAGCCTGGCAACAACCGCTTTCATCCTCTGCGGGGAGATCCTGCTGAGCGTGCTGCTTTACCGGGAATGCCAGAAAATGTGAGATAAAAAACACCGCCCTTCTCTGCCGGAAAAGGGCGGTTGTTATGGGGGGTTGGGAGGCTTTCTCCCTACTGTTTGCGTTTTGGATTATAGCAAGATACCGGATGAAATTCAGTGATTTTGTCACACACCAATTTACTTTTTTGCTACTTTCTCCAGTTTCTCAATATCCTTCAGCACAACAGTCCCCCGCCGGTTTTCGATCAGGCCGTCTCCGGCGAAACGTTTGAGCATCCTGCCCACGGTTTCCCGGACAGAGTTGACCTGGCGGGCCAGCTCTTCCTGGGTCATACGGATATCCTTGAGCCCGGTTTTCCGGTAATTGTCGAGCAGGTATTTGGCCAGCCGCTTATCCAGCCGGGAGAAGAGGGTCTGCTCAATCGCGGCAACCACCTGGGAGAACCGCCGGGTTGCCAGCTCATAGGTGAAACAGCGCACATGGATGTTATTTTCACAGAGATCACCGTACAGCTTCACAGGGACAACCAGGATACTGGCAGGCTGTTCAACCACCATATAGGATTCAAAGTTAATCTGTGCCAGCACGCTGGCGGCGGAAATGATGCAGTCATCATCCTCTTCCAGCCGGAACAGGGTCACTTCCCTGCCTTCATCTGAAAGCAGATAAGCCCGGGAAGCCCCGCTGAGCAGATGGATCATGCCCACGCATTCAACGTCCGGACCAAAGAGCCGCTCTCCCGGCGCATAGTACCGGATATAGGCGGACTGCGCTACCAGCTGTTTCTCACTCTGCGTAAGTTCGTCCCAGTAAGGGAGCTGTTTCAGCGTTTCTGCGTTCATCGGATGTCCCTCCTGTCAGATTCCCGGAATGAATCCCGGGGATTTTATTTGCCTGTGTTTATCTTCTTTGCGTTTTTCAATTGTTTTTGTATTGTTTTTTTCTCGCTTTCGTGTCACAATTGGGTTTCCCAGGCGTCTATATAGTGTGGGGTGAATCTGATGCGGATTGATACATTCGGCCTTCCGGTGCCGGTTAAATACCGGGATAAAATGAAAAAGCGGATCCCGCTCAGCTTCCGGCGTCCGAACAAAGCGGAAGCCCGGGAGCAGGAAATGGAAAAGCTGTGCAAGATCTACGGTTTCCAGACCATGAGCGAACAGGAGATCGAGGAAAGAGCCACCAGGGTCTGGAAGAAATTCACCCGGAAAGTCGGATGGGATAAAGAAGAAGAAAAGGAGAAATAATTTCTCCTGCGCGATGGATTATAAGCATTATCTTTCAACGTCAGTATAGCATTTTTTACACAATTTGACAATAATGTGACCACATCACACAAAACCGGCCGGCATTTTCTGCCGGCCGGCGCTGTTTTTCAGCTCAGCATTTTACACACCCGTATCGGTATCCGTTTCATCCACGGAAGTCTCATCCACGGGTTTCTCCGCAGGCGTTTCATCCTTTACTTCCTCTGCGGGCTTTTCTTCCTCCGCTTCCTGCGCGGCCTTGCCGATCAGTCCGCCGGTGGTTACATTCCGGATGGCCTTGGGGATATCCAGGCCGACGGCTTCCTTCACGGCTTCGAAGGTCTGCAGCATGGTGCCGGCAGTATCCCTCGCCATGGAAGTCGCTCCGCCTTCGCCGAAGAGGATAATCTTTTCGGTCTTGCTCAGGGGTTCAGACACCGCGCGGGCAATGTCAGGCAGCTTTTCGGTAACCATCTGCATCATGGCAGCCTGGCCGTAGAGCTGCATGGCTTCCGCCTTTTTCCGCATAGCTTCGGCTTCCGCTTCACCCTTCATCCGGATGGCTTCCGCTTCCTTCTCAGCGGCATACAGGGCGGCGTCCGCCTCCGCCTGCCTGCGGTATTTCTCCGCCTCAGCCTCAGCAATGGCGCGGTCCTTTTCAGCCTTCGCCTTTTCGCGGATCTCCACGTTCAGCTTTTCACGTTCGATCTCAACCGCCTGCCGCTTCAGTTCCGTTTCCTTTTCAAGGCGGGTCATTTCAGCGGCCGCGTGCTCAGTGGCGAAGGTCTTGTTGATACGTTCCTGCTCAATCCTGTAGGCCATTTCAGCCTTGGCGCGGGCTTCTTCCGTTTCCTGCTTGAAGGCAGCCTTCTGCACTTCCAGGTCACGGTTCTGGCGGGCGATTTCAGCCTCAGCCTGCATTTCGGCAAACTTGGATTCCTTTTCCGCCGCGGCTTCAGCAATACGCTTGTCCTGTTCCTTTTCAGCGACGTTGCGGGCAGCCATGGTGTCGATCACTTTACCGTCCTTGTCGGCAAAGTTCTGGATCGTCAGGTTGATGATTTCAAGACCCATGTTGTTCATATCGTTCATGGCGGCCTTGATGGATTCCTGGGCAAACTTGTCACGGTTCTGGACCAGCTCGGCGATGGTCATCTGGCCGATGATTTCACGCATATTGCCTTCCAGCACGTCCTTGGCCAGGGATTTGATCTGTTCAGCATTGTAATGCAGCAGCTGCTCGGCCGCGGTGGCGATGGACAGGTCGTCGGAACCGATCTTGATATTGGCCACGGCGTCCACCAGCACGGAAATGTATTCCTTGGTAGGCACCGGCTGGGCCGTCTTGATGTCCACCTGGTTCAGACACATATCCAGCTGGTCAATCCGCTCAATGGCGGGAACATAGAAGGTCGCGCCGCCGCGGACGATCCGGTAACCGAACTTCTTGGCGGAAACCGTGCCATCGGGGTTGCGGACTTTATAAGTCCGGCGGAACAGGCCGGATACGATCAGGGCAGTATCCGGGGGCGCAATCTTGTACCGGGGGATGAACTTGAGCACGATGATGATCGCGACAATGGCGATCAGGATCCAGTGCCAGCTGTTCTGGATGAAATTGAGAATTGCTTCCATGGGTTTACTCCTTTCAATGATTGATGTATGTCAGTTTATTATTCCCGTGTTACATCCACCGTATCGAAGGGGCTCACTCTCCGTTCATATAATCGCTTTGACGGTTTCCTTACCGTCGAAGTTATTTTATGATTTCTGGGATACATAATACAGCACAAAGGCTGAAAAATAAACCGGTCTATTTTGCAAGACCGGAAAAAAAACAGGCTTTTTCCATTACACTGTCCGGTATGCGTATGGCAGCTGGTTGCTGATGCAGTACGCTTCCGCATAGCTGCCTTCCGCGACGTAGATCATCTCCAGGCTTTCACTGCCGTCAAAAACGGAATCCCCGATGGAAGTGACCGTATCCGGCAGGACAATCTCCCGCAGGCCCGGGCAGAAAGCAAAGGCGTAATTACCGATGGAGGTAACCCCGTCTTCCACCACAATCCGGGAGATTTTGTGATCCTCCCAGGGCGTATCCACACACAGCATGGGGCGGTTTCCATCCATGCCGCGATCTCCGAAGATTCCTTTATAGTCGTTCATCCGCCCGCTGCCGGTGATTGTCAGCGTGCCGTCCTTCAGGTTCCATTTCAGGTTTTCCCCGCAGGAGCTTTTCATGCCGTAGATCAGCATAAGCAAAACCGCGACGAGCAGCAGCAAAATCCACATTTTGCTTTTTCGGATGTCCATTGAATATCCCTCCGGATAGTCTGTCGTTCTCTGTCAATTAATGAACGTGACAGGGATCACATTTCTTCCCTTTCACGCCCACCGGGACAAATCTTCACGACTCCCTGAGCAAAAGTATACCGGTCCTGTTGTATCAAAGTCATCAAGATGTTGTAACAATGATGTAAATTGTGGTGTCCCTCTCCCCATCTCCGCAAAAAAAGGAGCAGTGCGGTCTGTCCGCGCTGCTCCCCTGTGTTTCCGTTCCCGTCACGCTTTATCCGGTTTATGGACGCCGATATACCAGTTCTCATCCACTTCCGCGATCTCGTAATAAGCAGCCTGGAGGTACCCCTCCTGAAGGAGCGCCGCCTCCGGGTCTTTTTCCATATGCGGAAGATAGAACATCTTGATCCGGCTGTAATTCTCCCCAGCCAGCTCAATGTTGAGGATTTCACCGCTGTTTCCGTCATACTTGATCATGGTCAGCCCTTTGAGGAGGGAAAAGGCGTCCAGCATGGCGCTCTGTTCTTCCTTCTCGAAGTAGGCGTCATTCTTCAGCTCTTCCAGGCTGTGCAGGCTCGAATTGTACGGATGGACGTGCTTAAACAGATAGCGGTTGAATTCCTGTTTCCCCAGCATGATGGAAGCGGCAGCCGTCAGCCGGCTGTTCGTTTCCGGATCCGCAAGCAGGCTGCGGCAGTCCTCCAGCGTTGTCCTCTCCGGCTGTTTCCTGCCGGACATGGACGCAAACGCGCCGGCCGCGATCAGGATCAGCACGACGAGGATCAGCCAGAACCGGTATTTCTTCACAAACTTCTTCATTTACTCATTCTCCGCGTATGAATATGCAATGCCGTTTCTGTAACAGTATTTTTCCGCCCGTCCGCCTTTTTCAGCGAGGATGACCTTCAGGTCAGGGCACCCTTCAAACACTGAATTGCCGATGGAAACCACAGAAGCCGGCATCCTGACTTCCTTCAGGTTTGAACAGTCAGAAAACGCGTAGTCACTGATGGATTTAACGCCCTCCGGAATTGTGATCTCCTGAAGGTTATCACAGCCATTGAATACGCCGTATTCAATGCGTTTGAGGCTGGAGGGCAGTTTCAGCCGCATCAGCTCCGGACAATAGGAGAAAGCGTTTGACCCAATATTGGTTACGGCGTCCGGAATGTCAATCCACGTAATCCTGCTGCCCCAGAAAGCCTCTGTTCCGATGGATGTAAGGGTTTCCGGCAAAGTAAACCGCTTCACGCCATATTGAAGCGCAAACGCGTAGTCTCCGATGGAGGTAACCCCTTCCTCAACGATCACCGTATCAAATCTCAAATCGTTCCATGGAGCAGTCGAGCCGATGATGTAGTTGTTTTCGATATACTCATCGTAGTCGAACATTTTCCCCGTGCCGGAGATGACCAGCGTCTCTTTGTCCAGCTTCCAGGTCAGGTCTTCACCACAGGTGCCGGCCTTCCCATCCGCGGACAGCTCCGGTCTGGTTCCGTCCGGATAGGAATACGGGACCTTCTTTTCCCTGCAGTATTTTTCCGCATAACTGCCCTGTACCACAACACAGTTTTCCAGGCCGTTTTCAAAGGCGCTGCTTCCGATCATGATGACCGATTCCGGAATGGTGAGCTCCTTCAGGCTCGTACACTCCGAGAAAGCAAGGGCCTCTATCCGCTGAAGGGAAGCGGGAAGGATCAGCTGCTTCAGGAGCAGGCATCCGCTGAATGCGGACGCCGGGATGATTTTCAGCCCGACAGGCAGGCGGACGCCGGTCAGGGATTCACAACCCGCAAAAACGTTCTCCCCGATAGAGGTGACAGAATCGGGAATAACGATTTCTTTCAGGGCCGTGAAAGCAAAGGCAAACGATCCGATTGCCTCCAGCGTATCCGGCAGCTCAACGCTCTCAATTGTGTCGCAGGCAAAGAACGCGGCGCTTCCGATCCGGGTAACGCCCTGCCCGATCACAACTTTCCGGACGTCGCGGCCCGACCATGGCGCGGCGTTATTGATCGTTCCGGCAGATCCGCTTTCATCCCGATCCGAATACTGTCTTTCATAGTCATCCATTTTACCGAATCCGGAAACGGTCAGCGTACCGTCATTATCCAGTTTCCAGGTCAGATTCCGGCCGCAGATGCCGTAGGGTGCTTCGGTCGGAATGGCCTCCGGACTGCTTCCCGTATAAACGTATGCGATTCCCTTCCGGACGCAGTACTTCTCCGCATAGCTGTCCTTCGGCACGATCACAGCCCTCAGGGCCTGGCAGCCGTCAAAAGCATACTCCCCGAGTGTTTCAAGGGAGGCGGGCAGGGTGACGGTTTTCAGCGCGATACAATTGTGGAACGCGTACATGCCGACTTCCCTGACAGCGTCCGGCAGGGTGATCTCCGTCAGCTTTATACAGGTCCGGAACGCAGCCGCCCCGATGGAGGTCAGGGAAGCCGGAAGCCGGATCTCAGTTAAGCCGGTACATTCATTGAATGCCAGCATCCCGATTGTTTTGACTGAATCGGGCAGGGTCACGGTTTTCAGTTCCGTGCAGTTATCAAATGCGCCGTATTCCACAGATTTAAGTGTATCCGGCAAGGAAATCTCCGTCATGGCACAGCCTTCAAAAGCAAAGGCCCCGATGGAGGTCACCCCGTCCTCAATCACAACGCGGGTGACTTTACTGCCATCCCAGGGCGCCGCTCCGCTCTGGGTCTGGTCTTCCCCGACCTGCTCATAATCGTCCATCACGCCCGTGCCGATAATCCTCAGCGTACCGTCTTCTTCCAGGATCCAGACCAGGTCAGGACCGCAGGTGTTCCTGACCTTCTCCACCGTAATCTGCACGGGAACCGGCGTTCCCGCCGGAACAGCGTCTCCATAGTTGTACGGGAGATTGTACGCGGCGCAGTACTGTTCCGCGTAACTGCCCGGATTCACCACAATGACCTTCAGCTTTCCGCAGCCGTCAAATGCGTCATCCCCGATGGAGCCGACAGAAGCGGGCAGGGTGATCGTCTTCAGGCTGCTGCACTGGCTGAATGCTTTCTTCCCGATTACGGTCACACCCTCCGGCAGGGTGATTTCACGCAGCAGGGCGCAGTTTTCAAAGGCAAATTTTCCGATCGCCGTCACTGTATCAGGCAGGACCACCGTTTTCAGCTGGCTGCAGCCCCAGAACGCGAATGCGCCGATGGACGTGACGCCCGGTTCCACCACTACCTGCGTGATCTTCTGGCCGTCCCACGGCGCGGACGTCTGCTGGCTGCCGCCCATCATACGCATATAATCGTCCATTTTCCCCGTGCCGGAAATCGTCAGCGTGCCGTTTTCCAGTTTCCATCCCAGGCTGTCCCTGCCTTCGTTTCCGAAGATCACAGGCTCCTGTGCGTAGGTATATGGCAGGCCGGCTGATATGCAGAACTTTTCAGCATAGCTGTCCTTGTCCACAACCACCTGCTTCAGGCTGTCACAGGACGCGAGCGCGCCGTCATCAATCCTGGTCAGGGAAGCCGGCAGGTTGATCTCCTTCATACCGAAGCAGCCGTAAAACGCGCTTTCCGTGATGATTTTCACATTATCCTGCAGGATGACTTTTTCAACGGCATTGCAGCACTGGAACGCCCCGAATTTAATTTCCGTAAGAGCTTCCGGCAAAATGATATTTTTCAGTCCGCGGCAGTCCCCAAAGGCGGAAGTGCCGATGACCTCAATGCCATCCGGGAAAACAAAGTCCGCCATGTTTTCACAGTAACAGAACGCGTAATCCCCAATGGATTTCAACGTATCCGGCAGGGAAACGTCGACCAGCTCCGTATGGCAGTTAAAAGCGTAATCCCCGATGGATGTCACGCCTTCCTCAATCACGAGAGACCTGAACTTCAGTCCGTCCCAGGGGGCGGTTGTGCCGGGCACGGTATACCAGAGGTATGGTTTCTGTACGCCTTCGTTTTCCCTGAAATCCGCCATTTCCCCGCTGCCGGAAATTGTCAGCGTTTCGTTTTCCAACTTCCAGGTCAGGCCATAACCGCAGATGTCCTCATTGGCCGAAGCGGCTTCCGGTCTCTCACCGGCAGTATACGGAAGATGGTTTTGAACGCAGTACTGCTCAACAGCGCTGTCCTTTGTGACAATGATATTTTTCAGGCTTGTGCAGTTTACAAAAACAGCCAGTCCATCAATATGGCTTACGGAGGAAAGGTCAATCTCCTCCAGGGACTCACAGTTCAGGAACGCGTCATCCCCGATAATTTTTACGGAGGCGGGTAAGGTAACGTTCTTCAGATTTGTGCAGCTCTGGAATGTGCCGAATTCAATCTCCTGGAGTATATTCGACAGCGTAATACTTTCCAGTTCTTCACAGAGAGCAAACGCGCTTTCTTTGATTTCCATGACAGAATCCGGAATCCTGATTTCAGTAATAGAGCAGCCAGTAAACGCCCATTTGCCGATGGAAACAAGACTATCCGGTAAGGAAACGCTTGTTATCCCCCCTAAATACGAGAAGGCATAATTTCCGACAGAGGTAACCCCGTCCTCAATGACAACTTCCCTGATTTGATCTGAATATTCGTTCCAGGGCGCGTGTGATAACGTGCCCGCGGCTGGTTCATACGGTTCGATAAAATTATCCATTCTTCCAGTACCGGAAATAATCAGCCGCTTACCTTCCAATCTCCATGTCAGGTTTTCACCGCAGGTCCTTTCAGCTCCAGCCGGCACAGGCACGCCAAACACTGCTGTAAGCAGCAAGGCGAACAGCAGGCAGGCCCACAATCTGTACCTGAATGGTTTCATTCGTAACCCCCCGTGTCAATCTGACAATCACATTATATAGGAAAAAGTGTATCAAGGTCATTAACGCGATGTAACAACGTTGTAAATTTTTCTCCTGAAAAACCTGACAGCCGGGGGAGGAAATCCCTCCGCCGGCTGTCAGTTCCAGTCTTCAATTGTCAATTGTTCCGGCTCCCGGACAAGGCCGTGGCAGTATCCGTAATACCAGCATTCATAAGGCTTTGAGCACTGTTCCCCGCAGGGAATATCCGGTTCTTCCCGCTCCTTGGTCATACGGTTCAGGTCCCAGATGTTGTCATTGATCCAGTCGTAGTACTCCCGGGCCTGCTTTGTAACGTCATTGGGGACGAAAGGGTTCTCCTCGTCCGGCCCGTGGGTCACAATAAAGACCCGGTCAATCCGCAGTCCGGTTCTCCGGATGATGTAATACTGGAAGGCCGCGTCCCGGATAAACTGCTCATATACCTCCGGCGCGTTCTTCACCTCATACAGGTCATGGCCGGTCTCCGTCTTCCGCAGGAGGTCCACGGCACAGTAATTGTTGTAATTGCTGAAGGCTGCCTCGCAGATCACCGGTACGCCCCGGACCAGAGCGTCCTGCGTTTTGGCCAGCATAGCCTGTTTGTCCGGAATCCGGGTGCCCGGGCGGTACACCGTCATTTCCTCATAGGGACCGAACATGGCCATGGCCTGGTCGCCGAAGTCGTTGCCCGCGTCCAGGCGGGCCTGAACCTCCGGCGGAATGACCCGCAGCCCGGGCTTATGCCTGTCCAGCCAGAGCATCTTCCGGCACTGCATGCCCCGCATAAAATCCGTTTTGGTAATGGCCATGGTCTCTTCCCTTCCGGTACGTTATTTCTCGGAAATTATACCATCTTTGCCAGGCAGGAACAATCAGGACAGGCCGCAAAGCGTGTATTGCGCATCCATATCATGAAGGCAGCCGGACTCCTATTTTTCCCTCCCGGGAAAATAAAACCCCTATATTGTTCCGGCTTTGCCCTGTTCCCCCGGATCCGGACGCGGTAAACTTGCATTGTCGGATTATCAGTCCAGACTGGCAGAAAGGAGGATCAATCCAATGAGGACTGACTGGGTCATGAGAAGTTTCCCGGAAGAAGAGAAAAAGCAGCCCCCGCGTCAGGCGGACAAGCCCGTCTCCCCGGCGCTCGGTCTGGGCTTAGTGGCATTCTTCCTGGGTCTTCCTTTTGTGGGTAAAATCCTCGGCGGTATCCTCCTCGTATTCGGAATCATCCTCCGTGCCTTCTCCGGCGCCCTTAAGGAATTCTTCAGTGCCGCCCCCATGACAGCTGCCGTACTGACCGGTATCTGCATCGGCCTGAGGCTGTATTACCGCTTCCGCGGGAACAAAAACAACGCTGAAGAAACAAAGGTGCAGCAGCCTTCCGCCGGCACGTCCGCGGAAGAAGCGCCCGCACCGCAGGTTCATCATACTTTCAACGCCTGAGAATTACTGATCACAAAGCAATGAAAAAAACAGCTTATCGTGTACCCTCTCCGTGGAATAAACGGAGTACAGCGGGACCGGACAACAACCCGGAAGAAACCCGCAGGATGGCGAACGAAGACGTCCTCTGCGTCCGCTTTATTCTCATCCCTGCCGCTTTGCTGATCCTTTTCACCCAGCTGCCCAGGCTGTCCTCCGTCCTTTCCTTCCTGGTATCCTCACCCGAAAGGCTCGGCGGACTGATCACAGGCTTTGTCACGGGCTTGTACCTGCATTTCCGCGCGCAGCGCCGGACAAAAGAGGAGAAAGAAGCAGATCGCGCTTCGGCGGAAGAGGAGTTCATCCCCCGGACATATCACACCTTTGGTGACTGAGGAATAAAACAGGACCCCGTTCATGTGAACGGGGCCTTTTCTGCTGCTTTTCCTTACGTTTCCGCCTTGCTGAACTGTGTTTCATACAGCTCCTGGTAAGTTCCGCCGGCGTGAACCAGATCCTTATGCGTACCCCGCTCCACGATCCGGCCGTCCCGGACCACCAGGATCTCATCCGCCGCCAGGATCGTGGACAGCCGGTGGGCGATCAGGATGGAGGTGCGCTCCTCGATCAGGGGATTGATAGCCGCCTGGATTGCCGCCTCGGAAATGGAATCCAGGGCGGAGGTTGCCTCGTCAAAGATCAGCAGGGCCGGATCCTTCAGCAGCACCCGGGCAATGGAAATCCGCTGTTTCTCACCGCCGGACAGCTTCAGGCCCCGGTTGCCCACCATGGTATCCAGGCCTTCCGGCTGGTTTTTGATGAAGTCGTAGATGTTGGCCTTTTTGCAGGCCTCGATCATCTCTGCCTCCGTGGCGTCCGGCTTGGCATAGAGCAGGTTCTCCCGGATGGTGCCGTTGAACAGGTAGGTCTCCTGGGTTACCACGCCTACCTCGTCCCGCAGGGAATGCAGGGTATAATCCCGTACGTCCGTGCCGTCGAAGGTTACGCTGCCCTTCACGGGGTCCCAGAGCCGGGGAATCAGGTTGACGATGGTGCTCTTTCCGCTGCCGCTGGGACCGACAATGGCCACGCAGTCCCCGCTGTGCAGGGTGAAGGAAATATCCTTCAGGATCATCCGTTCCCCGTCATAGGTAAAGTCCACATGATCAAAAACGATTTCGCCCTTCGCGTTTACCAGTTCCTTCGCCCCGGGCCGGTCGTCAATCTCGGGCTTCATGTCATAGTATTCAAAGATCCGGGTGAACATGGCCATGGAGCGGATCCAGTCCACCTGGATATTCAGCAGGCTGTTCACCGGGCCGTACATCCGGCCGAGCAGCGCCACCAGCACCGTGATGTCACCGACGCTCAGGGTGCTGTCATGCTTCATGATCAGGATGCCGCCCACCAGGTACAGGAGCATGGGGCCGATGGTAGTCAGGGTGCTGAGGAGCATAAAGAACCAGCGGCCGGCCATCCGCTCCCGGATGTTCAGTCTGATCATCCGCCCGTTGGCTTCCTCATAGCGCTCATATTCCGATTTCTCCCGGCCGAAGAGTTTCACCAGCAGCTGTCCGCTGACGGAAAGCGTTTCGTTCAGGATGCCGTTGATTTCATCATTGCAGGCCTGGGCCTCCCCCGCCAGCTTCCACCGACGCTTGCCGGCCATCCGGGTAGGCAGGGTAAACAGCGGCACCACCGCGATGCCCACCAGCGCCAGGATCCAGTTTTTCCGGAACATGGCGATCACCGCCACCACCAGGGTAATGGTGTTGGACAGGATGCTGGTAAAGGTGCCGGTCACCACGCTCTCCACGCCGGAGATATCGCTGGTCATCCGGGTGATGATGTCGCCCTGGTTGGCCGAGGTGAAGAACCGCTGGGACATCTTCTGCAGATGCCGGTACATCTGGTTCCGCATATCAAAGGAGATATGCTGGGCAATCCAGCTGTTCAGGTAGGTCTCCGCCACGCTGATCAGGTTGGAAGCCAGGTACAGCAGCAGCGTCACGACAATCAGCCGGATCAGGGCGGAAAGCCCCGCGCCGAACCAGCCGCCCAGGTCTTTGCCGGTGAGCACGTCAATGATGTTACCGGTAAGGATGGACGGGAACAGGCTGCAGACCGAAGACACCACAATGCATGCCAGCACCAGGAGCAGCTGCTTCCAGTAGGGCTTCAGGTAGGAGAAAACCCTGGTAATCAGCGCTTTGGTAATCTTCGGGCTGTTCTTTTTTTCTTCTTCTGTGAGGTAACTGCCCCTCCGGGGGCCGCCGGGACCTGCCATAAGGATCCCCTCCCTTTCCGTTCCATTATATGCGGCCGGCGGCAGCGGAGCAAGAATTTGTACCATCCGGCTTTGTCTTTTTTTGTTTCCGGAATTCTGGTATAATCGGCAAAGATATTCACTTTACATTTTTCCGCGGGAAGGGGACTGGCGGATGGACATCTGGAACAAGAGCAGGGAATCCAAGGAAAGCGTTTCCTACATGGTGGAGGAGATCACCCACATCTGCCGGAAGATCGGCAGGCGTTCTCCGGGCAGCGCCGGCGAGCAGGCGGCGGCCGAGTATTTTGCCGGCGTCCTGGAAAAGAAATGCGGCTGCGCGGACGTGAAAACGGAATCCTATGAGGTGCATCCGGATTCTTTCTATGGATATTTCTACTTTTCCGCCTTCTGCGATATCCTCTGCGGCGTGTTCTTTTTCAGCGAACCCCTCCTGAGCATCCTGTTCGGCCTGCTGGGCCTGCTGCTGTTCATCTACCACTTTGTGCTTTACCGCAAGCCGCTGGATCCCCTGTTTCCCCGGAAACAGGGCACCAACGTCACCGCCGTGCGACCCTGCCGCGGCGAAGTGAAACAGCGAATCTTCCTGAACGGCCATACGGACGCGGCCTGGGAATTCCCCATCAACTACCGGTTCGGCGGCATTGCCTTTGAAATCCCGGGCATTGCAGCCACCGTCGGCGTGCTCTGCTATATGATCCTGTCCTTCCTGTCCCTGTGCGGCATGGACGTATATACCGCGGGTCTTCGGTGCCTGGTTTTCATTCCCTTCTTCCTGCTGCTGACCATCACCTATAACCCGCTGCGGGTTGTGGACGGCGCCAACGACAACCTGACCGGCTGCCTGATGGGCGTGACCCTCCTCAAGGATATGGAGGAGCAGGGCATCCGGCTGGAAAACACGGAGATCGGCGTCATCCTCACCGGATCGGAGGAAGCCGGCCTGCGGGGCGCGAAGGCCTGGTGCGAAGCGCATAAGAACGATTACCGGGACGTGCCTACCTGCGTTATTTCCTTTGACTCCATCTATAACCCGGACTGGCTCATGGTCAACCGCCGGGACCTGAACAACACCGTGGATTCGGATGAAGACCTGTGCGACTATTTCCTGCTGGCGGCGGAAGACGCCGGCGTTCCCTGCCGGGACGGCAAGGTTCCGCTCTTCGGCGGCGCCACGGACAGCGCAGCCTTCACCCAGGGCGGGTTCCGGTCCATCGGCATCACAGGCCTCAGCCACAGGCTGGAGCGGTTCTACCATACCCGGCTGGACACACCGGAAAACCTGAGCCCCGGCGCGCTGGAAAACTGCTACCGCGCCACAGCGGAATTTGTCTGCAGCGCCGACCGGGACCTGATCCTGGTTCCGAAGGAGCCGGAAGAACCAGTCGTGGAGCTTGCGGAAGAGGCGGATATGCCGGAAGGAATCCCGGAGGACCCCTTCGCCGGAGAACCGGAAGAAGCACCGGAAACCGAAGAGGAAACCCTGCCGGAAGAAAACACAGAAGAATAAAAAAAGACGGGCTCCGTTCCCCCAGGACGGAGCCCTTTATATAAACAGCGGCTTGTGATGATTGAGAGGGTCTGTCAGTTCTCTGATTCTCGAGGAATAAAAAGGTAATTCCTTCGGGGTTCCGCAATTGTCCGCAGCTCGGGAATCACGCGTTCGATGCACAGCACCAGGGCGTGTCCCGGCCTGGTAAAGGAAACAGAAAGCTCTCCGGTCACGGAATCGCGCCGGATATGAAAGGAATAGCTGTCAAATCGGTTCCCCTGTTTTTTGATCATCACAAGCCGGTGTTTTCTCATCTCTTTCAACCTCCCTACTTATTAGACGATCAAAACAGGCATTTTGATTCATGATTTTGTAAAAAAAGTGTAAATTCTTTGTAAATTGTCCGAATTTTTGGATGCAACCGGTTTTTTTGCATGAATTTTTAATCTGATTCTCCTTTTTTTCACATCAATTGCGTGATACACTTTTCGGGTAATATAGGAATGATTTATCCATCAGGGGGATATTGATCGTATGGGTAACAACAATGAGGGCTGGAACTGGAACTGGAATTGGAACTGGGAATGGGACAAGCATTCCGGTGAACACCAGAAGTCCTATAAAAAGCAAAACCGCCACAAGCGGAAAATCTGGCCGGCGATCATCATGTTCTGCCTGTTCGGCCGTCCGCTCATCCGCGTGGCCGCCAGCGTCTTCCGTTCCCTGGCCCGTGGTTTCAGCTCCGGCATCTCTGCGCTTTTCTCCGTTTTCACTTCCGCTTTCCGGGCCACTTCCGGCACAGCGATCCTCGGCGGGCTGGTTGTCGGTGTGATTATCGGCCTGTATGTATATAAGCACAAATTCGGCCGCAGGCAGGATACCGCGGATGAAGAGGAAGAGCCGGCAGAAGAAAAAGAACCGGCACAGGTCGATCCCGTACCGATTCCCATGACCCTCGGCAACACGCCTTCCTCTTCCGACGAGGAGTACGTTCCCCAGGTCTATAACACCTATGGAAACTGATTATTGATCCAGGAATTGAAGAAGCTCCGGCAGGCACTTCTCCGCCTCCCACCTTCCCAGATGATAGACCCGGTCGAGTTCGGCCGGGTTCTTTTCTGTATGGCCGATCCGCAGCGCCTCCGGCGGACGGATCACAAAGGAGACTCCTTCCCTTTCCCGGCGGCTGATTTCTTCCATCTGCCGGTTATACATTTCATGCCGGACGGCCATTGCCTCCGGAATCCGGGGATACCGGCGCAGGAGCAGCTTCATCACACCCAGGCCGGACGCCGGCTTTTTCCGGTAGCCTTCCGGCTGGGTAAGGACAATCACATTCCGGTCATACCCCATCTCTTCCATCCAGGCATAGGGCACGGCGTCCGTAATTCCGCCATCCAGGTAAAAGCGGCCGTCAATTTCCACCGGCCGGGAAACCACGGGCATGGAAGCGGAAGCCCGCAGCCACCGGAAATCCAGGTCGCTGCCATCCCTGCAAAGATGATATACACACGCTCCGGTCTCCACGTCCGTGGCTCCGGCATAGAACTCCATGGGATTTTCCGCAAAAGCTTTCCGGTCAAAGACATCCAGTTCATCCGGAAGCTCCCGGTAGCAGAAATCCGCTCCGTACAGATCTCCCGTGCGGATCAGGGAACGGATACTGCAGTAACGGGGATCCGAGCAGTATTTTTTGTTATACCGGAGAGGGCGGCCGATCTGGCCGGACTTGAAGTTGCAGCCAAAAGCAGCCCCGGCGGATATTCCGGCAGCTCCGTCAAACCGGATTCCCTGCTCCATCAGCACATCCAGCACGCCGCAGGTGAACAATCCCCGCATGGCGCCGCCTTCCAGCACCAGGCCTTTTTTCATGCGCATTCTCCTCCCTTTCTCCACATAGTATACCAGAACCGGCGGCTTTGTCCGGTTTCTTTGGTGTATAATATGAAAATCAAAAACACCGGCCCGTTGGCCTCTTTTTCCTGACATGTCGTCTAATCAGTGTTGAAAGGAGGGAGCGCATTGGATCAGGATCAGCGCAAAGAATGGCTGAACAGCCTCGTCACCCGCTGGGAGAAACCGCTGCTTCGGCTCTGCTTTGCTTTTCTGTGTGATACCGCGCTGGCGGAAGACGCCGTACAGGAAACATTTTTTAAAGCCTGGAAGGGCGGTGACCGATTCCGTGCGGACTCGTCGGAAAAAACCTGGCTCACGCGCATAGCCATCAACACCTGCAAGGACCTGCTGAAAAGCGCCTGGGTACGGAATACGGACCGGTCCGTGACCCCTGACCTGCTGCCGGAAGGCTCTGTCCCCTTCGATGCGCGGGACGACACCGTTACGCGTGCGGTACTCGCCCTTCCGCCCAAGCTGAAGGAAGTGACGCTCCTGCACTGGTATCAGGGCATGACGCTGGATGAGATCGTCCGGGTGCTGAGAATCCCCCGTTCAACCGTCAATTATCGATTGAAAAAAGCAAAAGCGATGCTGAAGGACAAACTGGAGGACTGGTACTATGAAGACGAATAAGGAAACGCTCCGTTCCGCAATGGACAGGCGCCTATCCTTTCTGGACGAGCTTCCCTCCTGCCGTGCTGCGCTGCTCAGCCGCATCGCACAGGAGGAGGCACCTGTTATGAAGAAAAAACTCTCTGTTGGTTTGGTATTCGCAATTGTCCTGGTTTTACTCACCGTGGCTGCCCTGGCTGCCGGCCTGCTGATCTCTCCCCGGGCGTCCGCTTCCCGTACAGCCGATATTGCCCTGAAGGAACAGTTCGGCATTACGGAAGAGATGCAGACCTTCTTTTCCCGTGAGGAAGAACCCCTCGAGGATGGCAGCTTCCGCGTCACCTACACCGGCGTCTACGGCCTGGACTACGTGCTGGGCACCTACACCGCGCTGGTTAAGGACGGCAAGGCTGAAGTCTCCTGGAGCCGTGAAGGCGCTGACGTTTCCGGCGGCTATGAAGCCGACGCCTGGGGCGCTGAACAGCTGAAGCAGATGATGACAGACGCTGCGAATGAAGAGGGCAAACGATCCTATACGCAGAAGGCTGCGGCCATTGCCGAAAAGCACACCGGCCAGGAATATGACATCCCTTCCGAAACACCGGAAGCCGTTCCGGATGATCTCCCCGAGGATCACGAGCTCACCCAGGATGATATAGACCGGCTGAACCAGCGGGAGGGTGAAAAGACTTCCGCACTCGAAGCCCGAAAGCTCTCCGAGGATGAGATGATTGCCATCGGCCGGGAGTTCATCATCTCCAGTTACGGCCTGAACGAAGAGCAGATTTCCCGTCTGGAGCTGTACACCAACCGCGGCCCGACCATGGAACTGCTGGCCCTCATCGGAATCACTGAAGTTCCTGAACAGAACCCCAACGAATGGTATGAAACCATCAACGGCGCTCCCTGCTTCGAGGTGGAATACCTGTTGTACAGCGAAGGCGATGACACCCAGCGCACCGAGAAAGACGGCTATTACATTGTCTACGTCAACGTGGAAACCGGCGCCGTCGAGCAGTTTGAGTACAACTCCGCCCTGGGCGGCTGGGGCTGATCCGGCAATACCCCCATAAAGAAGAAGCTCACCCCGCGGTGAGCTTCTTTTCTTTATGTCATGATCAGCCGAGGCGTTCCTCCAGGTCCCGGAACCGCTCCAGCACACTGTCGATCCCGTCTTCGGACAGGACACCCCGCTTCAGGCCTGTGGGCAGTTTTCCCGCGGCGTCCGCGTCAAAATCCGCCTTCCATTCCCGGCTGGTATAATACTTTTCCAGTTCTGTCAGTTCATCCCGGACAGCGTCCCAGGCGTCCAGGGCGTCTTCCATCTGTTTCGCCGCGGCTTCCGCCCGGTCCAGGATCCGCTCATAATAGGTAATCCTGTCCAGCCTCTTCATCTTTCTCCGCCCCTCATTGTGTTTTCCCCATTATAGCACAAAGCGCAGGGGTTTCGCCCTGCGCTTTGGATTTCTGTACAATTATTTCCATTCCGGAACAGCATTAAACAATTCTTCACTTCTGCGTTCGAACTCTTCCATTTCTTCCTCGTCCTCCGGCAGGTTCCAGCCCTGTAGAGCCTCTTCCGGACCGGTTCTCCACCGCTCCTCCTCGTACGCGTAATACGCTTCCATCTCTTCGGAAGCTTCCGGCATGGGATCGCCCTTTTTCCAGATTGTCTTGTAATTGTCCGGGCTGCCCTGGCGGATTTCATCAATCTGCTCACCCTTTTCAAAAGACACCAGGTCACCCTTCCGCCTGTCTTCCAGTTTCTTCTCTTTGCTGTGAATCATCGGAACCCGGAAATAAACATATATAATACGCTGATCGCCTTCCATTCTCTCTTCCATGACAGATGACGAACCAATTGTGTCAAACCGTTCAGCAATCACATGGACGGTGCCATCCTTCTGCTGGGCAAGGCTCAATGTATACATATCATTCTCCAGCGGAACCGTATCCCACTGCCATAACCAGCCATACAGCATCAGGCCTCCGATCAGCACCACCAGGCTGATAACAGCAGGCAGCACCACCCGCAGGATCCGGCGGATTTTCTTCTGCCGCTTCATCTGCTTGAGCGTCCTGACAATGTCCCGCTGTTCCGCTTCATATTCCGCCCGGGTTTCTGCCGGCATATCCGCCTTCATTTCCTCATACTGCTTCCTGCATTCCCCGCAGGAGCCCATATGTTCCTCCACCAGCGCCCGGCTTTCATCGCTGGCGACCCGGTCCAGCACCAGGGGCATCAGGTCCCGGACCACATTACAGTCATTCTTTTTCATGATCATTCTCCTTCATTGCTTCCTGCAGCATCCGCCGGGCCCGGTAATAGGTGACCCGGGACCAGGCCTCGCTCTTTTTGAACAGCTCCGCGATCTGCGGATGGGATAAATCACAGAAAGTGCGCAGGGTAAACACCTCGCGGTAGGGTTCCTCCAGGCTGTGCAGGTACCGGTGGGCGATCATCGCTTGGTCCTTCCGCACCAGGGTTTCCGCGAAATCATCCGGCGAGGGCACTTCCTCCGGCAGGGGATCCACCGGTTTCCGTTTGCGAAGGGTATCGATATACAGATGCCTCGCGATGCTGCACAACCAGGTATTCACGCTGCTTCTTCCATCAAAACGGTCGATATTTTTTACCGCCTGGTAGAAGGTTTCCTGCGTCAGTTCCTCCGCCAGCTCCCTGCTTCCGCTCAGGCGCGTCAGGTAGGCGGTCACCGTCCCGCTGTACCGGGCATAGATGTCTTCCAGATCAGCCATGGCGAACCCCTCCTTTCCGCAGTTTTGAAAGCGGCTTTCATCCTGTTAGTCGCAGCACCGGATCAACCGTTACAAACTTTTTCAAAAAATTTTCAGTTCATCATATCACATCTTCCGAACAGACAACGGAAAAAAATTTTGTCTTCAAGGTTTCTTTAAGGTTCCCGTGCAGAATATGAGGTGCCGGGAGAAACCACCCGGCCAAAAACCCGAAGAAAACAGCAATCAATGAACGGAGGTATATGATCATGAAGAAGACACTTGCACTGCTGATGGCCCTTACCCTGGTCATCAGTGCCATCGCCCTCCCGGCGCTGGCGGAAAACAATACCGTGGACCAGACCACATCCGCAACTATGCAGACCGCCCGGGGCGGACGAGGCGGAAAAGGACAGATGCCCGGACAGAATAACCGGAACAGCCAGATGCCCCAGATGCCAAACCAGAACGGACAGAATGCCCAGCCCCCGCAGATGCCTGATCAGAGCGGCCAGAATGGCCAGCAGCAGATTCCTGACCAGAACAACCAGCAACAGCTGCCCGGTAAGATCGGCCGGAAAGGATTCCGCGGCGAAAATACTGCAGCCCGGACCGAGAAGCTTGAGCAGTGGCTGACCCAGCTGGTGACCGACGGCGTCATCACCCAGGAAGTTTCCGATGCGATCCTGACCCATGTGAAGGAACAGCTCACACAAGCCCAGACCGGCACCGCCGCACCCGCGGAAAGCGCCGAAGCCCCCGCAGAGGCCGCTCCGGAAGGCAATCCGGAAGAGCAGCTGCTGAAAGAAATGCTGGACAGCGGCGTGATTACCCAGGAGCAGTACGACCAGTATGCCGCCCGCTTCTCCATGCCTGAAGCACCTGAAGCAGGAGCTGCCGGAACCTGATCCATTCCTTTCACCGGACTCCCGGATTATCCGGGAGTCCCTTGTTGCCGTTTCAGGCATGGCTGTGATATCATCGAAGCACGGAGGAAATAAAATATGCGCGTTTTGCTGGTAGAGGATGACCGGAAGCTTTCCGCGGCGGTCTGCAAGCTGCTGGAGAAGGAGCGGATCACCGTTGATCCGGTCTATAACGGAACCGACGGCCTGGACTGGGCTCTGGGCGGCGGCTATGACGCCGTCATCCTGGACGTCATGCTCCCGGGCATAGACGGTTTTTCCGTGCTGCGCGAAATGCGGAAGGAAAAGATTGCCACCCCCGTGCTGATGCTGACCGCCCGTGCCGCGCTGGAAGACCGGCTGACCGGCCTGGACAGCGGCGCGGACTACTATCTGCCCAAACCCTTTGAATCCGCAGAGCTGGTCAGCTGCCTGCGGGCCATCACCCGCCGGGGAGACAGCACACCGGTGATGAACCTGTGTTTCGGGGATATTGAGCTGGAGCAGAAAAGCGCAAAGCTCCGTAACACGGAAAACGCGCAGGAAGTCCGGCTCGGTGCGAAAGAATACCAGCTCATGGAAATCCTCCTCCGGAATCCGACACAGATTCTGACAAAGGAAAACCTTTTCGAACGGGTCTGGGGCCTGGAAAGCGACGCTGAATACAACACGCTGGAAGTATATATTTCCTTCCTGCGGAAAAAAATGGGCTTCATTGGTTCCCGGATGAAGATACGGGCTGCCCGGGGACTGGGTTACACCCTGGAGGAGGAAGCATGATCAGACGACTGCGCCGGCGCATGACCCTGATGGTGGTCGCTGTGCTGATCCTGGTCTCCGCCGGTATCGTGCTGGCCATTCACCTGGCCAATGAACACAGTATCGCCGCCCAGGCGGAAGCGACGCTCTCCATGCTGGCGGAAAACAGCGGTTCTCGTCCGGCGGACACCGGACGGCGGGAAGATATGCCCGCAATGAAGCCGGATGAGAACGACCCGGGCCGCGGCGCACGGATGAACCGGGGCAAAAAAGACTTCCGGGGTGAGCCGCCCGCCCTCCGCAGCGGTACCGAAGCCGATGCCGCCGGGCTGAGCAATTCCTATACCATTTCCCTGAACGCAGACGGATCCGTCGCCTCCTGGACTTCGGACCGGACGGATCTGTATTCCGACGAGCAGGTATCCGTCATGGCGGAAAGCATCCTGGCGGAAGGAAAAGAAAGCGGCCGGATCGGCACCCAATTCTACCGGAAAACAGAACAGAACGGACAGACTATGCTGGTCGTACTGGACGCACGGCTGGATTACCTGTCCGCCTCCAACGTGCTCCGTTCAACCATCCTGATTGCGGCGGCAGCCTGCGTCCTGCTTTCCTTGCTGGCTGCACTGCTGATCCGGCGGATGGTACAGCCGGTGGAGGAAGCCTTCACCCGGCAGAAACAGTTTGTCTCCGACGCCAGCCATGAACTGAAAACGCCACTGGCCGTCATCTCTGCCAACGCCGAGGTACTGGAACAGGAGATCGGGGAAAATGAAAACCTGGGATATATCCGTTCTGAGATCCGGCGCACGGACGCCCTGGTCAACAACCTGCTGACCCTGGCCCGACTGGACCGGAAGGAAGGGACAGCAGAGATGAAGCCCTTCGATCTCAGCCATGCGGTGCTGAACGTGGTACTGCCTTTCGAAAGCACGGTCTATGAAGCCGGCAAAACGCTGGAAACGGATATTCCGGAGGGTATTGAATGCACCGGAAACGAGGAAATGATCCAGCAGCTGACCGTGATTCTGCTTTCCAACGCCCTGAAGTATTCCAACGAAGGCGGACGGATAGAAGTAAGCCTGAAAGCCAGGGGAAAGCAGCGGGAACTGCGGGTGTTTAACACAGGCGATCCCATTGCCCCGGAGGATCAGGAAAAGATCTTTGACCGCTTCTGGCGGGCGGATCCCGCTCACGGCAGGGAGACCGGCGGCCACGGACTGGGGCTTGCCATCGCCCGGAACATTGTGGAAACGCACAAGGGCCGGATCAGCGTGGAAAGCAGCGAAGGAAAAGGAACAGCGTTCAGCGTGATATTGAACGCTTAACAGATATAATGAAAGCCCCGCATCAGCCAACGATGCGGGGCTTGATTTTACTGTTCAATATAATACTGCGCCTGGGCATCCCAGAGTTCCCGGTATTTACCCTCCGGATTCTCCAGCAGCTCCGCGTGGGTTCCCTGCTGGACGATCCGGCCTTTATCAAACACGGTAATCTCATCACAGAACTGGCAGGAGGAAAGCCGGTGGCTGATATATACGGCCGTCCGGTCCTCCACCATACCGCTGAAGCCGGCATACACCTGGGCTTCGGCTATGGGATCCAGGGCGGCGGTGGGCTCGTCCAGCACGATAACCGGAGACCCTTTGTACAGTGCCCGGGCCAATGCGATCTTCTGCGCTTCGCCGCCGGAGATTTCCACGCCCTTTTCTGACAGATCCCGGTAGAGGCAGGTTTCCAGGCCTTCCGGCATGGTCTGGTACCGGTCGTACAGGGCGGCTTTCCGGATGCACTCCTCCGCCTTTGCCGCGTCATAGCTTTCACTGGCCGCAATGTTCTCCCCCAGGGAGAAGGCGAACAATCTAAAATCCTGGAAGACAAAGGAGAACAGCTTCATATAATCATCATAGTCGTATTCCCGGATGTCCGTACCGTCCAGCAGGATCTGTCCTTCCGTCGGATCGTACAGGCGGCAGAGCAGCTTCACGAAGGTGGTTTTGCCCGCGCCGTTTGCCCCCACCAGGGCCTGTTTCCGGCCCGCGTGCAGGGTGATGTTCACATCCTGCAGCACATCCGTCTCACTGCCGGGATACCGGAAGGAGACGTTCCGGAACTCAATGGTATGCTCCGTCCCGCTCACCGGCAGGCTGCCCTGCTGTTTGGCGTCGGGAAGATCCAGGTATTCAAACAGTTTTTCCAGGTGTCCCGTATAGACCCGGTTTTCGGAAATGATGAAGAAGAGGTCGCTGAAACTCTTCACCAGCTGCATCAGGGCACCCACATACAGCACCACGCTGCCAACCGCGAAGGCTCCCAGGCCGGCCTTGGCAGCGACGTACAGATAGCACAGGGCGTTGCTGACGCCCCGGATCAGTTCCATTCCGCCTTCGCAGGCGCTCATTCTTCCGGTTTCCCTGTTGTTCAGGTTCATCTCATTCATCTTCCGCATTTCCCGGTCCGCAATCCGGTCCTGGCGGTACAGCCGGACGTCCTTTGCCCGGGCGGTTTCCGCATACAGGGCGTGGCCGTAGAACATGAATGCCCGGTTGAACCAGACGGTGCCGTCGGTCCAGCGCTTAAAGAATTCATCCTCCTTCTTCCGGAGGCGTGAATTGACCAGGCCGGACAGGATCATGAGCCCCGCGGCGGCGATAATCCAGAGCCGGGAATCCAACACGGCATTTCCCGTTCCGGCGGTAAAGAGGGATGCGGTCAGCGCGACGGAAGCCGCAATGCCGACAATCACCTTCACCAGGGACGGGGTATCCCAGACCAGCTGGCCCAGCCCGTTGCCGAACATGAACAGGTTTTCCTGCACCTTCTGCCGCTGCTTCTGGATCTCCTGGTCTTCCAGGTCCGCGTAGGGCATATTCATCTGCTTATCGGAGAAGATCTTTGAAAAGAAGTTCCACATCTTCGATTCCTTCTCACTGACAACCCGGTTCATCGCGTTCCGGATCATGGAGAAGGCAAAGTTGATGCCCACTGCCAGCAGCACCAGCAGGATCAGGGTGCCGGTATCCCGGTTCCCCTCGATTTCATTGATAATCCTTGCCGAGAACCAAACGGTCACCAGCGGAGCCAGCGCCTCCAGCACCGCGATGATTACCTTGCCCCGGATCAGTCCGGGACAGTATTTCCCCAGCATTTGGTATCCCCGGCGGGTGATGGCGATCCGATTCTTAAGCTTCATCGTGATCCACCTCCCCTTCCGGGTTCTCACGGTAATATTTTGCCTGTGTCTCGAAAAGCTCATAGTACCTGCCCTTTTTCGCGAGCAGTTCCTCATGGGTCCCCTCTTCCGCAATCTGCCCGTGATCGATCAGCACAATGCGGTGGCAGAAGCGGGTGGAAGCCAGGCGGTGGGAAATAAAGATCGTGGTCTTTCCCTGCATGACCTCATCATAGGTTTCATACAGGCGGTTTTCAGATACCGGATCCAGCGCAGCCGTCGGTTCGTCCAGGACAATCACCGGAGCGTTCCGGTACAAAGCCCGGGCCAGCAGCAGCTTCTGGGTTTCGCCGCCGGACAGGTTGATGCCGTCATCCCAGAAAGCCCGGTTGTATTTGCTTTTCACCCCTTCGGGCAGGGAAGAAACCTTCTCCCACAACCCCGCCTGTTTCAGGCAGGTTTCCACCCGTTCGTGATCTACATTCAGCTCTTCCTCCTCCGCCACGATCTCCTCAATCGTGACCGGCAGCAGGGAGTAATCCTGGAATACCGCGCCGAAAAGGCGATAGTATTCCTCCCGGTTATATTCACGGATATCTGTTCCGTTATAGGTTACCGTGCCTTCCGTGGGCTCTGTCAGGCCGCAGAGCAGCTTCACCAGCGTGGTCTTTCCGGCACCGTTGAGGCCGACAACCGCCAGATGCTCTCCCGCCTCCAGCGCCAGGCTGAAGTGATGGATCACGTCTTCCCCTTCCGCGTCATAGCGGAAGCTGATGTTCCTCAGTTCAATCCTTTCCGGGGCAGCCAGGCTGCCGACCGGCTTTCCCCCCTCCCGCCGGTAGGTTTCCGGGTATTCCAGGTAGGAGCGGAAGCGGTTCATGGCCTGATTCAGCCGCTGCAGATCCGTGATTTGGCCCAGCAGGCTGCCCAGCCAGGCGGAGAATCCCGCCACCACATTGAAATACAGCACAAACTCCGCTACGGAGATTTTCCCCTCCAGCGCCAGGTACAGCAGGAAGGCGTAGGTGACGGCCTCCCGGAGGAAACCCAGCGCGCTGTCCGCCGCGGATACGCCGAAGAGCCTGGCCGTATAATTCCGGTACCAGCCCAGCAGGCCCTTCAGGTTTTTATCATATATGCCGTTCAGCCAGTCCACCATCCGGTAAAGCCGGATATCCTTTGCGGCCCGGAGATCATCCGACGCTTCCGTAACGTACCGCAGCCGCTGCTCATAACCGGACTTTTCGCCCACCGTTCCCTCGATCCATTTGTTGATCCGCCGGTTCAGGAAAAAGCTGACCAGCGTGGTCAGGCAGAGGAAAAGGATCAGCAGGGGATGCAGGGTAAACAGGATGCCGGCAAACGCCAGGAAACCCAGCAGGTTGGAAAAGAACAGCACGACGGCGTCATAGGTCTGGGCGTAATAGGAAAAATTGCCGTTGCAGCTGCCGAAGCTCTCGCTCTGCAGCTTCCGGAAATGCTCGTTCTCCTGGTTCCTGTAATCGGTGGTCAGGCCTTTGCGGGTAATCAGCCGCAGGAAGAAGGTGTTCATTGTGAACTTGTTCCAGTAGATCAGCTGGTCCATGTACTTCTGCAGGCCGCCCAGCAGGGCCAGCGCGCCGGTCAGACAGGCTGTGACAAGGAGCAGCTGCCGCAGCGGCTTTCCGTCCGTGATCTGCTCAATCACCACCTTCGGCAGGAAGGCGGTGACCACCGGCACCAGGCAGTTGACCAGGATAACCAGCAGGCAGAAAAACAGCAGCTTCGGACAGCCCTGCCTGGTGGACCGGGCACAGTAGGCCAGGTTCTGATGGAATGAATACTTCTTTTCCTGTTCCATGGGAATCCTTTCCTTGTTATACAGCAGCTGCCTCCCTGGCAGTCTCCATCAATTCACGCTCAATGGTAATATCATTGGGATTCGGATATGTGCGGGCGGCTTTTTCAAATGCTTCCATGACTGTCTGTGCCTTCTCCGGATCTTTTTCCGCCAGCAGGGCATAAGCATACTCCGTGCGGAGCACAGAGGGATACTTTTTCATGGACTTCATGAACTTTAACTGGTCCTTCGTACGCAGGGCCTCCAGCGCTTCAGGCCGGTTTTCCCTGATCAGTTCCACATAGATCCGGTCGCAGACCAGCATCTTCCGGAGCACGCCCGGAATGCCGTTATTCTGTGAAAGCAGGCGCTCCATCAGGGCGTCAGCCTCCTCAAACCTGCCCTGTTCCATCAGGCGGCTGCAGGCAACAGCGCCAAGAGAAGAAGTGATTCCGTTCTTCATCCCCTCTTCATCGGGAACAGCAAACCACTCTTCCGGCATATCCCTGAGGCAGACGCCCCGGGCTGAAAGCTCATTCATTTTCATCGTCGTCCAGAAAGCCCGGACAGCCTCCGGGCTCCGGGCAAGATCCCATGCGTTGCGGCCGTCATTGTTCGCCAGGCTCATCCTGAGCGGCAGGCCGTTCATCAGCGCGTAAGCAATGCCCGTCACCAGCATCATCAGCAGGAACGGCCGGAGGAGCGAACCGGCCGGACACAGCAGGGACAGTCCTCCTGATATCGCCGAAGCAATCAGGTTCATGATAGCTCCGCCATAGTTGTACAGCTGCACGGGCATTTTCCCGTCTTTCAGGTCCGGAGGCGCCATCAGGCACTGTCCGCCGGTTCCGGCAATGGACATCCGCTTGAACCGGATCCGGTCGTTGTCCTTCATCCACATAAAACTGTAAACGCGGAAGGAGATAAACCTGTATCCGGTCAGCAGGCCGAACACCAGATGCCCCGCCTCATGGATAATAATCTGCAGGATCAGCGCCGCGCACATGGAAACGAGCGCCCCCAGGATTGCCAGGATCTTCCCCCCGCCCGATGTCCCTGCCGTTTCCGGCCTGTCCAGGTATTTCATAAACAGGATGCCGCATACAGCGCCAATCAGCACAAAGCATACCGGTATCAGGATCTGCCCGATCTTTTTTTTCTTCGTTTCTTTCTGACTCATGTTCCCTTTTCCTTTTACAGTGATTTGTTCCAATATTGCTTTATCCGGGCAAGTATACCATACATTGCCGGAAAGCTGAACAAAGGGAAGAAAAGAATTTGTAAAAACCGCAAATATGTATTTTCATCTGTTTTGTTCTATTCTATAATAACCCCGTCGGCATTCTTTTTCTGAACTGAATACGGAGGTGATTGATTTGAAAAGAACCTTTATGTTTTTCCTGATCCTGATGCTGTGCGTGACATGCGCTGTTTTCTCCTCTTCCGCGGAAAACAGGACGATCCTGCCCCCGGGCGGATATCCCACTGCACTGGATGACGAAGGCGCGGACGCGTATAACGGCGCCCTGGACCATACGGACTCCCGCTATTACACCATCGTGGATTATTTCTGGCTGGAGCCGGAGGATGACCTGCGGATCCTGCCGCAGTTCCGGACCTACCAGCAGACCACGGAATACACCTGCGGCGCCGCTTCCGCCCTGATGGTCCTGTACCGTTTCGGCGAAGAAACCTATGATGAAATGGCGCTGGCTGAGGCCATGAAAACCGACCCGGAAAAAGGCACCACCGTGGAGGGCATGGTGGAGTTCTTTACCGGCCTCGGCTGGGACGTGGATTATCACGCGGATACCGAATACCGCTTTGAGGACATCGAAACCTGGCGGGTCTACCTGACAGGGCAGCTGGATGCCGGGATCCCGGTCATGGTGGACTGGGAGGACTGGGCCGGCCACTGGCAGGTCATCGTCGGCCTGGACGGCTGCGGCACGGAAGACCCGTATGACGACGTGCTGATCCTGGCGGATCCCTACGACATCACCGACCATTGCCAGGACGGCTTCTATATCTTCTCCTTCGGCCGTTTCTTCGACATGTGGCGGGAAGGCCCCTGCGCCGCCAAGGATGATCCCTACGTCCAGCCCTTCGTCGTGGCAAAGCCCGCTGCCTGAGGCAGCCTGCCTGGTGTATCCTTCCGCCGGGCTTCCCCGGCGAAGTTTTCTTTATCCGCAACTCATTGAATTCTTCTTTCATAACCGGTTCAAAAAACTTTTCAATTTTTTTCCGAAGCTATCCGAAAAAAACCGGACGTCCTTCCGTCCAATATAGTGAAAGGGGTGAGCAGCAGATGCAGGGGATCAAGGCGCCTGATCCTGTCCTGGAACAAACATTCACGGAACTGGTCAATGCCCATCAGACATCCCTGCTGCGCATGTGCTACCTGAACCTTCACGATTCGGGACTGGCAGAGGACGCAGTACAGGAGACCTTTGTGAAAGCCTACCGGGCATTACCGTCATTCCGCGGAGACAGCGATCCCAAAACCTGGCTGATGCGGATCGCCATCAACACCTGCAGGGATATGCAGCGGGGTTCCTGGCTGAAGCATATCAGCCGCACGGTCACGCTGGACCAGCTGGCGGAACCTTCCGAAAGCTTTTCGGAGGACGCAGTGACCGTGAATATGGAGATTGCCCGCCTGCCCGTGAAACTCCGGGAAGCCGTGCTGCTTTACTATTATCAGAACATGAAGATCGAAGAGGTCGCCGACGCCCTGGGAATCGGAATCTCTTCGGCCTCGGAAAGATTGAAAAGAGCAAAAGAGAAGCTGCGTACCGCGCTGAAGGAGGTGTATTTCAATGAGTGAGCAGAGAGACAGAGAATTTGTGCAGCATTCCATTGATACCGGCCTTGAATCCATGCAGGGCAATCCCTTCCTGGCGCAGCGGATCATGAACCAGGAAAGGACGGAACAACCGGTTATGAAAAAGAAAATATCCTTCGCGTTTATCCTCGCGATGATCCTGCTGATCGTCAGCATCGCCACCGCCGTAGCGGGAGCAATCAATGAAGACTTTAATGCCTGGCTGTACCGGATCTGGCCGGAAGCTGCACTGAAGCTGATGCCGGTGGACCTGAGCTGTGAAGACCAGGGTATCCGGATGTCACTGATCAGCGCCGTGGCAGAAAATAATGAGGTATATCTCACTTTCTCCATGGAAGACCTGGAAGGCGACAGGATCGGTTGGGGTTCCCATACCTACATGGATTTTAAAACCACCATTTCCGGCGCAACCGATTCCGAATGGTCAAATGAATATGGAATGTATAACCCTGATACCAAGCAGCTTATCTACGGAGAACACCTTGTTCTCCATTCAATTGATTCAATACCGGAGAATAATGCGATCGCCGCAATTGTTCCCTGGATCGGGAATGACGGGGAAAGCACCTACATTGATCTGACGCCGATGCTGGAAAAGTACGAAGACCAGCCCGCAGTGACCAATGCCCCCTCCAGTGCGGAATGCACTTACGATGACTCATGGCATACACTCGGTGACCTATCCGGCAGCACCTATGTCCTCGACTGGAACAAAAGCACAGAGATCCCCCTGAACGAAAACATCTCCGTCTCCGGTATCGGTATGGTGGATGGCTTGCTGCACGTCCAGGTCCATAATGTGAATTATCAGGAAATTATATACAAAATCAAAAATTCTTTTCCCTATGATTATCATCCTGAAAATGCTTATATAACCCTGTATGATGCAGATGAGGAATATGGTTATGACTCCCAAGAAAAGTATGAGTATACCCAGGGTATCAACTATATCACATGGAAAAACCCGCTTAATGAATCCGAACAATGGCAGGAATTCATCTTCAAGGTCGATTCCGGGCTGACGGAAAAGCAGGTTCTCACAGCTGAAATTCACCATCCTGAACCGCCGATCATAGGGAACTGGCGTGTCACCATTCCCGTCCGGCTGATCCGGAAAAAGTAAACCGAACCGTAAAGCCCGGCGCCGGATACCGGCGCCGGGCTGTTTTTATCCTTTTGTCATGTCGTCAGAACCGTATGTCAGTCCCCGTCGGGCCCGCACTCATTCTTTGCGCTGCCGTCCCTGTAAGTCTGCTCATACGGATCGGGCCATTCTCCCTCTTCGGGATCCGGAGGAATCACGTCCGTATATTCCTTCGCCAGCTGATCTCTCTTCAGTTCACTCACGGTCAACAGCCTCCTTTCTTCTATGAATGCTCCGGCGGTTTCGCCGTCCTGACACATACTTTTTTTCTCTCTGGAATCAGTATACCACATTTCTGGCAAACCGTCTCTGTTAATGATATAATTTCTGTTAACCAATGACCGCGGAACAATATGAAGGAGACCGGACGACAGATGGAAAAGGGACGCATCCTCTTTTTAAACGGCGTGACCAGCTCGGGGAAAACCTCCATTGTGGAAGCGCTGCAGGCCCGGAAGGACGTATTCTTCTATGTGGTAGCCAACGATCTGTTCCAGGAAATGATCGGGGAAGACTATCTCCGGGAGAATTACTGGAAATATCTCGGCGAAGTGATCATTATGATGTACCATACGGCGAAGTTGTTTTCGGATATGGGCAAGAATGTGCTGATCGACGCTATCCTGGTGGAGCGGGAAGGCGTCGCGCCGCATTATGAACGGCTGCTCAGCATCCTGAAGGACAATCCCCTGGACGTGGTGGAAGTCTACTGCCCGCCGGAAATCTGCCGGGAGCGCAACATTGCCCGGGGAGACCGGTATGAAAGCCAGTCCGACGAGCAGGCCGCGCTGATGGCGCCGGATATCCGGTACAGCCTGCGCGTGGATACCAGCATCCATTCCCCTGAGGAATGCGCGGAACAGATCATCCGGAACCTGTTCTGAGCAGGCCTTCCATCAAAGCCTTGAACGAAAAGAGGACGGTATCATGATCAGGATCCTGTCTGTGGAGAACATGCGGAAAAGCGACGCGGCAACCATCGCCGCCGGAACCCCTGGCCGGGAGCTGATGCTCCGGGCCGGCCGGGCCATCTTTGACAGCGTGAACTGGAAACCGCCGGTGGCCATCCTCTGCGGCAGCGGCAACAACGCGGGAGACGGATACGTCATCGCGAAACTGCTGCATGACGCAGGGATTGCCTGCGGCCTGATCCTGCTTTCCGAAAAGTTTTCCGAGGACGGTACGTATTATTACAGCCTGTGTGAAGAAGCCGGCATCCCTTCCCTGTCCTGGGACGCTTCCCTGGATCTGTCGGAATACGGCACCATCGTGGACTGCCTCTTCGGCACCGGCTTCCGGGGCGAAGTCCGGGGACCCGCCCGGGAGGCCATCGATGCCGTCAACCGGAGCGGCGCCTGTGTGATCGCGGTGGATATCAACAGCGGATTGAACGGCGACAACGGCATGGCGGAGACCTGTGTCCGTTCCGACCTGACGGTTTCCGTCGGCAGTTTCCAGCCCGGGCATTTCCTGAACATGGCCAAGGACGTCATGAAGGCGAAAATCAACTGCGATATCGGGATCGAACCTGTGGACCGGACTTACGCGCTGATCGAATCTTCCGACCTGGCGGAGCTTTTCCAGCCCCGGAAGAATCATTCCAACAAGGGCACCTACGGCTACAGCGCCCTGATCGGCGGGTCCAAAAGATACAGCGGCGCCATCCGGCTGGCCGGCATGGCCAATGCCGCCATGCGGGCCGGAGCAGGCGTAGTAAAGCTGGCTGTACCGGACGTGATCTTTTCCACGGTGGCTCCCGCGGTGCTGGAAAGCACCCTGTTCCCGCTGAGCGATGACGGAAATGAAATGGTCTTCGCAGAAAAAGAAATCGCGGAGCTGGTTTCCAATGTGAAAACCGTCGCCTTCGGCATGGGCATCGGCACCGGAGAAGAAGCCGGGAAAGCGCTGGAATACCTGCTGGAGCACTATACCGGCCGGCTGATTGTGGATGCGGACGGGCTGACCCTGCTGTCCCGGATGGACAAGGACAGGATCCGGAACGCCGCCTGTACCCTGATCCTGACGCCCCATATTAAGGAATTCTCCCGGCTGACAGGGCTTTCCACGGAGGAAATCCTGAGCAGCCCCATCGTCGCAGCGGAAAAATACGCAAAGGAAAACAAGGTCATCCTGCTGCTGAAAGGCCCCGCCACCGTCATCACGGACGGGGAAACCACATACCTCACGGATACCGGGTGTGCGGGCATGGCCACAGCCGGCAGCGGCGACGTGCTGAGCGGCATCCTGGCAGCCATCCTGGGCTACGCGGCGGATCCCCTCCTCGGCACCGCAGCCGCCGCATGGATCAACGGCAAAGCAGGAGAGGCCGCACAAAGGAAATACGGGAGCATCAGTATGGTGGCTGGAGACACTGTGGAAAGCATCGCAGAAATAATCCAGAGTGTTTCCGCAATGGAATGAAATATTTGCCTTCGGCAAATGTGAAATATCGGCCTTAAGCCGATGTGAAATGCTGACTTCGTCAGCGTGAAATGTTTGTCTTCGACAAACGTGATATTTACTTCATTTCCAGTCTATAAACCAGTTTCAGTTCCTTTCATATCCGGGCATTCAGCCCGGATATTTCACATTTGACGAAGTCAAATATTTCACAAATCCGCGTGAGCGGATTTATTTCACATTGGCCGCAGGCCAATATTTCATTTGCCTGTTAAGGCACATCCATACTGTCAGTATAAAAATATTTCTTCCATCAGTATCGTCAGTATCTTTACTTCCAGTAGAAACTTCTTTATACTGTCAGTGTGAAATGAGAAGGAGGGAACACACCCATGAAACTGACGCTGTCAGAAAACATCCGTTCTTTCCGGAAAGAGCGAAAAATGACCCAGGAACAGCTGGCCACTGTGCTTGGGGTGACAGTCGGCGCCGTATATAAATGGGAATCCGGACTGTCTGTGCCGGAGCTGGATCTGATTGTGGAGATGGCTGACTTCTTCGATACCTCGGTAGACGTACTGCTGGGCTACCGAATCAATGACAACCGCCTGGATTCCATCGTCAGCCGGCTGTACACATACAGCAGGACACTGGATCCGGCAGGCATCGTCGAAGCGGAAAAAGCGCTGGCGAAATATCCGCATTCCTTCAAGGTTGTCTTTGCCTGTGCCGATCTTTTCCTGACGTACGGCACCAACAGCAAGGATTCCCGGTTCATCCGCCGTGCGCTGGAACTGGATGAACAGGCAAGGGTGCTGCTTCCCCAGAATGACAATCCCCGCATCAGCGAAGCCAATATCATCCACAATATGTCCATCGCCTATTACGAGCTCGATGAAAAGGCAAAAGGGGTGGAACTCCTGAAGCAGCACAACGTGCTGAGCCATTTCAGCTATGAGATCGGCTCCACGATGGCGGTATTCATGAACCAGACGGAAGAAGCGGTTCAGTATCTGTCGGAAGCGCTTATACTCGGTATGTCGCACATGCTTTGCGCGACAATCGGTTTTGTTTTTGTTTACTGCTCCCGCGGAGACTGGGATTCCGCACTGAACATCGTCACCTGCTGCAACAACCTTGTATCCGAACTGAGAGTGGATGATCAGCCGGGCTACATGACCAAAACCCATGCCGAGGTGCTGTTCCTCCTGGCTTATGTCAGCTGGAAAAAAGGACTGATGGAAGAAGCCCGGGACGCCCTGCGGGAAGCCGCGAGGCTGACGAACCTTTTCGATTCCGCTCCCGAATACAGCCTTAAATCCATGCGGTTCATTGAACACGCAGAATACACCAACGCTTTTGATACACTGGGCCCCACGGCAGCCGAAAGCATTGAATACATACTGAACCTGCTGGACGATCCGTTCTTTACACAGCAATGGAAGGAGATCCTGAACCTTGAACAGTAATCCCGCAAAAAAAGACAATGTGTTTTTTAACCGGAACTTCCGGCTGGTTTTCTTCGGCGCACTGGTATCGGAAATCGGCGCGCTGCTTTACAGCTTCGCCGTCGGCTTTTACATCCTGCAGATCAGCAACAACAACGCCTTCCTGCAGGGCCTGTACCTGGCGCTGAACGGCGTCACCCTGCTCCTCTTCACTCCTGTGGGCGGCGTACTGGGCGACCGTTTCAACATCGCAAAGATTATGTATATCTGCGACTTCCTGAAGGGCACCATCATCATCCTCGCCACCGCACTGATGCTCCTCTTCCCGGAAGCAAACACCCAAATCGTGATCCTTTTTGTGCTGGGCATCCTGGGCAGCATCATCAGCGGTGTCTTCAACCCGGCAGCCGGCGTCCTGCTGCCCCACATCGTGGAGGAGCAGAAGCTGCAGCAGGCCAACTCCTATTTTTCCATCAAGCACTCCCTGAACGGCATTGTAGGCGTTATGCTGGCCGGCATCCTGTATGCCGCCCTACCGATCCATACCCTCTTCTTCATCATCGGTGCCTGTTTCATAGCTTCCGGTATCTCTGAAACCCAAATCCGCTATCAGCACACTCCGTCCAAAGGTCAGCTGACCCTGCGGGTTGCCCTCAATGATATGCGGGACGGCCTGAACTACCTGAAGACTAAAAAAGCCGTCCTGGCACTGCTGGGCTCCCTGCTGTTCATCAATTTCTTCTTCTCCCCCCTGGGAAGCAACTTCATCCCTTACTTTGTCCGGACAGACATTGCCGGAGCCGGATCCTATCTGCTGGATAAGATCCTGACGCCCGAACTCTGGTCCTCCGTCATCAACGTATGCATCGGCATCGGTTCCCTGGCCGGAGCTGCTATTCTCAGCACCCGGAAACCGACGGAGAAATGCGGCCATACCGTTGCGGTCTGTCTCTGTGTGATCGCGGCGCTGATGATCTCCTCCGCGCTGATTTACTGGCTGACGGTCGACCTGGGTAATGCCATCAACGTATTCCTGATTACCTTCTCTGCAGGCTGCCTGGTGCTGGGCGTGATGATCGCCTGGATCAACGTTCCTATCTCAACCACCATGATGCGTATTGTGGACCGGGACAAGCTGAGCAAGGTCAACAGTATCATGAGCATGGGATCCCAGGGCATGACTCCGCTCGCCTCCGTGCTGGCCGGCGCTATCCTGCAGGGACTCGGCTCCTCCGTACTGCTGTTCATATGCTCCCTCGGCTTTACCGTAACCGCGCTCCTGGCCCTGAAAAGCAAGTCGATGAAGGAACTCTGAGAATCATTCTGAAGTTATATTCAGAATGATTCAATGAAAAATGAATAATGAAGAATGCCGGAGCGGCGGGAAATGTTTTCCTGCCGCTCTTGCTATTCATACCAAAATGGCTTATGATGTGCGCGTGAGGTGTTGCTTATGGAAACCCGGGTGGCTGTGCTGAGCATCATTGTGGAGAACGAGGATGCCGTCGGCGAACTGAACGAGCTGCTCCACCGTTTCGGAAAGTTTATTATCGGACGGATGGGCCTCCCCTACCGGCAGAAAAACGTAAACATCATCTGCATCGCCATCGACGCGCCCAATGATGAAATCAACGCCCTGACCGGGGCGCTGGGCCGCATCCGGGGCATCACGGCCAAGGCCACATACTCCAAGGTCTGATCCCCAAGGCAGGAACAAGACAAAAGAACCGTCCCCTTGTCCTGTTGTTAACTGAATACTGTCCCACATCCCCTGACGCCGAAACTGACACTTGAGGCGAAAGACAAGATGGACCAGCCATAAAGGCACGCTTTTTGTGTACCGCTGTACCCTTGTCTGAGGGACAGCGGTTTTTTCATTGAAGAGGAGGAAGCATGAGCCTGAACGAAACGCCGTCCGGCGAACGGACACACATCGGCTTTTTCGGCGCGCGCAACGCCGGAAAATCCAGCCTGGTCAACGCGGTGACCGGGCAGGAACTCGCCGTGGTCTCGGATGTGAAGGGCACCACCACGGACCCTGTCCGCAAGGCCATGGAGCTGCTGCCCCTGGGCCCTGTGGTAATCATCGATACCCCGGGCTTTGACGACGAGGGCAGCCTGGGGCTGGAGCGGGTAAAGAAAACCCGGGAGATCCTGCGGACCTGCGACATTGCTGTGCTGGTGGTGGACGCGGGCGCCGGACTGTCCCAAACAGACCGGGAACTGCTGGACCTGATCCGGGAACGGGAGATCCCTTCCCTCACAGTCTGGAATAAGACAGACCTGGCCGCGGCGCAGCCCGCCCCGGAAGGAGCAGCGGAAGCCAGCAGCCTGACAGGCGCCGGCATTACCGAACTGAAGGAGCGGCTGGCCAGGCTGATCCCGGAAAAGGAAGACCGGAAGCTGGCCGGGGACCTGGTTTCACCGGGAGACCTGTGCGTACTGGTCTGTCCCATTGACGAGTCCGCGCCGAAGGGGCGGCTGATCCTGCCCCAGCAGCAGACCATCCGGGACCTGATGGACCGGGGCGCCATCCCCGTCGTCTGCCGGGACACGGAACTGGAAGCGGTGCTGAAAAAGCCCGGACTCGATCCGGCGCTGGTGATCACCGACAGCCAGGCCTTCCGGACCGTCAGCGCCATCGTGCCGGACGAGCTCCCCCTGACCTCCTTCTCCATCCTGATGGCCCGGTACAAGGGCTTCCTGGAAACCGCTGTGAAGGGCATCAGTGCGGCAAAAGACCTGCGGGACGGCGACCGGGTGCTGCTGGCGGAAGGCTGCACCCATCACCGGCAGTGCAATGATATCGGCACGGTGAAGATTCCCCGGTGGCTGAAGCAGTATACGGGCAAAGAGCTCACTGTGGACACCTGCTCCGGCCGGGAGTTTCCGGAGGACCTGACGCCCTACCGGCTGGTGATCCACTGCGGCGGATGCATGCTGACGGAGAACGCGGTCCTGGCCCGGATGCACCAGGCAATCCGCCAGGGCGTCCCCTTCACCAACTACGGTATTGCCATCGCTTTCATAACCGGCGCGCTGGAGCGGAGCCTGCGGCTGTTCCCCGCCCTGCACAGCCTGCTGACGGGAGGCGGATCATGACAGAAAGAATCAAGGAACTGATTCTCCGGCTGGAAAAGCAACACAGCCTGACCGAGGCGGAATACGCGGAGCTCATCACCGGCCGGGACGGGGAAGCCGCCGCCCTGCTGGCCTGGAAGGCAGCGGAGAAACAGAAGGCCATCTTCGGCGACGCGGTCTATACCCGCGGGCTGATCGAGATCAGCAGCATCTGCAAAAACAACTGCCTGTACTGCGGCATCCGCCGGGATAACCCGCAGGCGGAGCGCTACCGGCTGACGCCGGAGGAAATCCTCTCCTGCGCGGATGAGGGCTATGAACTGGGATTCCGCACCTTCGTGCTGCAGGGCGGCGAGGATCCCGCCTTCACGGACGCCGTGCTGTGCGGCATTGTGCGAACGCTGAAGCAGCGCCATCCGGACTGCGCGGTGACCCTGTCCGTGGGCGAGCGGAGCCGGGAAAGCTACCAGGCGCTGTATGACGCGGGAGCGGACCGGTACCTGCTGCGGCACGAGACGGCGGACGCCGGTCATTACGCGAAGCTGCACCCGAAGGAAATGTCCTTTGAGAACCGGATGCGGTGCCTGCGGGACCTGAAGGAAATCGGTTACCAGGTGGGCTGCGGTTTCATGGTGGGTTCTCCCTTCCAGACGCCGGAGACGCTGGCGAAGGACCTGAAATTCATCGAAACCTTCCGGCCCGCCATGTGCGGCATCGGGCCCTTTATCCCCCACCGGAACACACCCTTCCGGGAGGAAAAGGCGGGAACGCTGGAACTGACCCTGTTCCTGCTTTCCGTGATCCGGCTGATCCTGCCGGAGGTATTGCTGCCCGCCACCACGGCGCTGGGGACCATCCACCCCAGGGGCCGGGAAATGGGCATCCAGGCCGGCGCCAACGTGGTGATGCCCAATCTGTCCCCCGTTGGCGTGCGGAAGAAATATGAACTGTATGACAACAAGATCTGCACCGGAGAAGAATCGGCGCAGTGCCGGGGATGCCTGGAAGCCCGTATGCGGTCCGTCGGATATCATCTGGCCGTGGACCGGGGCGACGCACCCGGATGGACGAAAAAGCAAGAAAGAAGAGGTAAGGAATCATGGCAGTGTACAATCCCAAATCCCTGAAGGCGGAAGAGTTCATCAACGACGAGGAAATCCGCGCCACCCTGGCCTACGCGGAAGAGAACAAGAACAATGTGGAACTGATTGACCAGATCCTGGAGAAAGCCCGGCCGGTTAAGAACGGAAATGGCTGCACCTGCCGGGGACTGACCCACCGGGAGGCCTCCGTGCTGCTGGCCTGCGAAATTCCGGAAAAGATCCAGCGGATGTATGAAATCGCGGAAGAAATCAAACTGGCCTTCTACGGCAACCGCATCGTCCTCTTCGCGCCCCTGTATCTGTCCAACTACTGCGTGAACGGCTGTGTGTACTGTCCCTATCATATGAAGAACAAGCATATCGCCCGGAAAAAGCTGACCCAGGAGGAAGTCCGGGCGGAAGTCATCGCCCTGCAGGACATGGGCCACAAGCGGCTGGCCATTGAAGCCGGCGAGGATCCGGTGAACAACCCCATCGAGTACATCCTGGACTGCATCCACACCATCTACAGCGTGCACCACAAGAACGGCGACATCCGCCGGGTGAACGTGAACATCGCCGCCACCACCGTGGAGAACTACCGGAAGCTGAAGGAAGCCGGCATCGGCACCTACATCCTGTTCCAGGAAACCTATCACAAGAAGAGCTACCTGGAGCTGCATCCCACCGGTCCCAAGCACGACTATGACTACCACACGGAAGCCATGGACCGGGCCATGGAGGGCGGCATCGACGACGTAGGCCTCGGCGTACTCTTCGGCCTGGAGCTGTACAAGTATGAGTTTGCCGGCCTGATCATGCACGCGGAGCACCTGGAAGCCGTGCACGGCGTGGGACCGCACACCATCAGCGTACCCCGGGTCAAGCGGGCGGACGATATCGATCCGGATATGTTCGACAACGGCATTGACGATGAGACCTTCATCAAGATCGCGGCCTGCATCCGGCTAGCTGTTCCCTACACCGGCATGATCGTTTCCACCCGGGAATCGGAAGACGTGCGCAGGCGGATGCTGCGGGTCGGCATCTCCCAGGTCAGCGGCGCTTCCCGCACCTCCGTGGGCGGCTACACGGAAGAAGAACGTCCCCACGACACGGAGCAGTTCGACGTATCCGACCAGCGGACCCTGGACGAAGTGGTGCACTGGCTGATGCAGACCGGGCATATTCCGTCCTTCTGTACCGCCTGCTACCGGGAAGGCCGCACCGGCGACCGCTTCATGAGCCTGTGCAAGAACGGCCAGATCCTGAACTGCTGCCACCCCAACGCCCTGATGACCCTGGCGGAATACCTGGAGGACTATGCCTCTCCGGAAACCAAAGAAACCGGTTATAAGATGATTGAGGAAGAGCTGAAGCGGATCCCGAAGGACAAGGTCCGGGAAATCGCGGAACAGCATATCCGGGACATCCGGTCCTCCAACCGGAGGGACTTCCGGTTTTGAGTCAAGCCTTTACCGGATAAAGCAAAGGCGGCAATACGTCTGTATTGCCACCTTTTTATTCCGTTTTCTCCGTCCTATTTTTTATAATAGGGCCGCGCAGAGCTCCTCCGGCAAAATCGCCTTCAGCCCTTCCAAGGGCAGATCAGGCTTTATTCCCACTCCCTCCACAGTTTCTCCCCGGGCAGTAAAGTATTCATATTTGGGAAACATGACATAGCTTTCACTGTTGATTTCCAGCGGGGTAATGATCGTACCCTTTCCCCCGGACGTCTCGCCGGCAACGACAGCGCCGAGATTGCATCTGAGAGCCGAGGTGAATATTTCCGCAGAACTCAGCGTGAACCGGTCTGTCAGGATATAGATTTTCCCGAACCTGTAGATCGTATCCGAAGCCGTTTTAACTACCACATGGGTGTTCTTTTTGTCGACGTAGGAATACTTTACGCTTTCCTCCGGAAGCAGCATGTCCAGGGCTTTGTTGGCCCGCTTAACCGATCCCCCCATATTCCCGCGAAGATCAAAGACAACCGTATCAATTCCGTCCGCGCTCCACTTTTTCAGGATTTCCTCAAACTGCTGCACTGAAAAATTAAAATCAAACAATCTGATCATCCCACTTCGGGACTGGTCAAACACCCTGGCCTGAATCTGGCAGCCCGTGTTCCTCATCTCCGGGAACGGGAATGTTTCCTCCACCATCACGGTATCGCCGCCATACAAGTTCCGCAGGGCATACACCTTGATTTCCCTACAGTCCAGCCTGATCCTGCTGAAGAAATCTGTCTGCTGATTGATCCTGATAATGATATCATGCTCCTTCAGCTCCTTGACTTCGGTGTTCATGATCCTGACAATTTCTGCCATCTGCGGGCAGATATACCTGACCTCTACACCGATCAGGTCAAAGTAGTTCATTGGCTGGTCGTAGTAATGCGATTTGAAATGCCGTATTCTCCTACGGGCAATGACGTAAGAGAACAGATCATCGTAATCGCTCTCCGACATTTCAAAATGCAGGCACTGTTCTTCCAGTGTATTGATTTTATCGACAAAATCCATCTGACGCATAATCCGGGCCACCTCCCAGCGCTTTATTGTTCTTTGGCCTTGCTCTCCAGGCGTGCGTATTCCAGGTGCTTCCACATATCGCATTCTCCGCTCTTCTGCCATATGGTGTTGTAGAGCATGTACGCCTTAGCCGGGCATCCTTTCCGGCATTTGCCGTCCCAGACGCAGGAGCGGCAGGAGGCGTTATGGGCGGCACGGCCGTTCAGGATTTCCAGCAAATCGGAAAGGTTTTCCGAATGAATAATCTCCTTCAGTTTCAGATCGTGAATATTGCCCAGGGCAAAGTAAGGTGCGGAAAAGAACTGGCACGGGAATACCTCTCCCGCCGGAGTCACCCGCAGCAGGCAGTTAAAGACATTGTCCCTGATATTCAGGAAATTGCAGGAATGGGTGGGCAGGCATCCTTTATAAGTGATCATCGTGCCGCCCTTTTTCGCCGCTTCCATGCTCATTTGCTGCAGTTTCTTCACGATTCTTTCAGCCTGTTCCGGATTCCTGTCATAATCAATGTGGCTGCCGTAATCCTTATCCCTTCCCAGGCGGTGAAGCAGATGGAAATCAATCACAGAAGCCTTGAATTCTTCTGCTGTCCTGACAAAGGCCTCAATGTCCTGCTCGTTTTCGTAGGACAGGTTGACCCGCAGTTTCCGCAGGCCCGGATCGGGACTCTCCGCCAGTGCGAGCATCGCCGCTTTCACTGCCGCGTAGCTTCCTTTTCCTTTGATGGCATCATGCATTTCCGGCAGGATATGGTCCAACGTGAACTGTACGTCGCATCCCTGCAGCGCCTGGATATATTTCTCATTACTGCCAAACCAGGCATTTGTGATGACGCTAGTATGCAGTCCTTTTTCCTTAAAGAACGCCACTGTCCGGAAAAATTCCGGATGAAGTGTCGGTTCCCCGCCGGAAAGGATCACATTGGTCGCTTTCAGGTCCACCACCTGCTCACACAGGTCCTTCAACACCTCCGGCTCCATATGCGCTCCACCGCAGCCGGAATTGTTATAGCAGTAAGGGCAATGGGCATTGCATAAGGAAGTGATTTCGAGGTACGCGTTGACAATCCGGATATCCAGCGCACTGTAATCAACGGACAGGCCCTCATCCTTTCCCCGGCTGACGTTGACCAGTCCCCTTTCCGTCAGGACAGAAACCGCCGCGAAGAAATGATCCGTCAGCGTCTGGGTATCCGCCTGTACGCCTTTCGTCCTCAGCTCCCTGATATAGGCCTTCAGGGCTGTGCGGACCGGCAGATTGCAACACAGTTTGTATACGAAAAAGGTCAGGGGATTCAGTTTGATCATTTTATGATCCGCGTTCCTGCAGACATAACCAGATCCGTTCTCCAGTTCCTCGAACACCGGTTCCCCGGTATATGCAAGACAGCTGTTCATTTCATATCCTGTTTTCACCGTCGTCATGTTGCTCATGTTATCCACCCGGTCCTTTCCCGTTTTTATTGAAACAACGTCCTTGTTACGCTGTTTTTTCCGATAATACATGTCCTTCCGACAGCCGGATCACCTGGTCCGCGTAATCCAACACAGCCGGATCATGGGAGATAATCACCCTGGTCATGTCCGGATAGTTATCCTTCAGTCCGGACAGAAGATCCCTCGCCAGGTCCCTGTTCAGCGCGGAAGTGGGTTCATCCAGCAGCAGGACGTCATTATCCCGGATAAAGCAGCGTGCCAGCGCAAGACGCTGCTTCTCCCCGCCGGAAAGCTGCACCTTTTCATCCAGGACCGTATTGTAACGGTCCGGCATGGAAAGGATCTTTTCCTCAATCCACGCGTACTGCGCAGCCAGTTTCATCCTTTCCGGGGAAGTGTTCTTCATCCCCAGCAGAAGATTATCCCGGATGCTTCCGGCAAACAGGAACGGATGCTGCTCCAGGAATCCGATCTTTTCCCTGCACTGCTCCACGTCATATTCCTGCTCTCCCGACTGCCAGACAATAGAGCCGGAATCCGGTTTATACAAACCCAGGATCAGCTTTGCCAGGGTTGTTTTCCCCGAACCGGGTGCTCCCCAAAGCACCGTTGTTTTTCCGCCGGGAATGGTACAGCTGACATCCCGGAGGACCTCCTTCCCTTGGTCATAGGAGAAGCAGACGTTCCGGATCCGGATATCTCCCCGCGCAGGCTGCTGCGGTGTCCCGCTTGGAGCCGTATCCTGCCAGTCCAGCAATGTGGAAAGGCGTTTCCTGCCCGCCTGTATCTGTCCCAGGCCTGAAAGTCCTCCCAGCAGGGACATCATCGGATAGATCAGGAAGGAAACAAAATTGCTGAAAGCAATTATCGTTCCCAGGGACGGCGTCCCATGATTCAGATAGGCCAGTCCTGCCCAAAGGTAGAACAACGCCTGGTACGGAGTCATAATCAGGTTCCATACACTCTGCATCTTCGCATTGGCAACATCCTTCTGAATCGCCTTTTCAGCCAGCCCTGCCAGTGTTCCTGAACACCGCTGCCTCGCCGCCGCTTTGAGAAAAAACAGCCTGATAGTGTCCGATGCCCTTACAAGCCCGGCAATCAGATGATTTGATTCCGCCAGGCAGTTCTGGTATTTCTCAGCAATCATGCACATTTTTGTGCTGAAAAAGATCATCGCGACACAGAACAGCAGCGGAGCCGGCAGTAAGAACCAGGCCAGCATGCTGCTTGTTGAGAACATCCACCAAAGCAGCGCAGCCAGCAGGAGCACGCTGCACAGGCAGTTGACAGCCAGCGTTCCGCCTGTCGGCCTGAGTTGGTCAACGTCGCTGGTTATATGGGTCACCAGGTCCCCGCTCCTGATTCCCGCGGTCTCACGAAGCGGCTTGCGAAGATAACCGGAGTATACTTTCTTCCGCAGGATGGCGGCACTCCGTTCCTCAATATGAACGCTTACAATTTCCTGGGCGGCGTAAAACGCCAGGAATGCCGCCAGCGCCAGGAGATACAGCAGGCCCAGGCTCCACAATGAGCCCGGCGAGCCCGGCAAGATCACCTCATCGTAGAACCGACGGCTGAGCTGCCCCAGGGCAATATTGCTCACCGCAAACACAATGCCCGCCGCGCAACGTACAATCAACAGGGGCAGGTTCTTGTGAATAAGCGATTGTTTCCTGCTGTTCATCAGGACACCCTCCCTTCGGAAGCATCTGCGTCCCGTTCCATACTCCCGGTCTGCACTTCTTTGATCATTGTCCCGCCGTTGATCCGGATCACCGAATCCGCTTCCTCCGCCAGGCCCTGGCTGTGGGTCAGGATAATCACCGTGTGCTCTGCAAGCGGGCCCCGAAGCAGGGCGCGCAGCCTTTGTTCTGACAGGCGATCCAGGGCTGAAGTCGGCTCGTCCAGGATCATGATCCCCGGATTCAGATACAACAGTGCAGCCAGCGCCAGGCGCTGTCTCTGTCCGCCGGAAAGCTCCACTTTTTCGCTCAGCTTCGTATCGTAGAGCTCCGGCAGCCCGGCCGCATCTTCCTCAAAGCCAGCCAGGGAAGAAGCCTCATAAACCCCGGTCATATCCGGTTCATCCGTTCCCGCAATTATCTCCTTTACGGTTTCGCCCCAGAAAACAGGCGCCTGGGACATCATTGAAACCAGCCGGGGCCGTGCCTGTCCGGTATAACTATCCAGCGGATTTCCGTTGAACAGGATCTTCCCGCTTTCAGGCTCCAGCAGCCCAGCCAGCACACCGGCAAACGTACTTTTCCCGGAGCCCGACGGCCCCATGACGGCTACCTTTTCCCCCGGATGAATCACAAAACAGGCATCATGAATCACCCGGTTCCCGTTCTCATAACGGAAAGAGAGATTCTCCACGCTGACCGCTGCGGGTGTTTCCGGCGCTTCCAGTGTTCCCTCCGGCTCAGCCGGCGCTTCCAGGATGTCGTTGATCCGCTCCAGATTGATCCTGCCTCTTTTCCCTTCCAGGTACAGTGCGGTCAGATCCGACACCGCGTTAAAAA
>JAFRQX010000040.1 GCA_017428385.1 Clostridia bacterium
ATACTTGAGTCCATCTTTTAACACCAGTTCACATGCTTTGATCTTAAACTCTTTGCTGTATGTTCTATGCATTTGTGTCCACCTCTTTCCTTTACTTTATCATTCAGTCTTCGAGGTGTCCACTTTTACTATACAACTCTCAAGTTTTAAGTTTTCAGTTTTCATTATTCATTCGGCGATAGCCTTTATTCTCCATAAAGGCCATTGCCGCTAATCCAGCGATCTCCACTCCGTAGACAATCCACTTGGAGATATACTGCCCGCCCAGGGTGATCTTTCCGTCCAGGGTGAATTCCCCGACGATGACGATGCCGCAGACGAGGAGACCGACGATCGCGGGAACCCAGGAACGCAGCTTTTTCGGATTTGCCTTGATGGCGTAGAACACCAGCACGGCTTCACAGAAGAGGAAGCACAGCAGCATCTCCACCCGGACAAACAGCCAGTTGATGGACATCATTCGCAGGCTTTCGAGCAGGATCTGGGGAAGGCAGATATAGAACAGGGTCCGGGTCAGGCGGTTGTGTTCCCCGGAGCGGAACAGGGAAACGATCATCGCGATCAGGCAGAAGATGCCGGAAAGCATGAACACCGCAAGGTAGTACTCGGATTCATATTCGTCCCAGGCAATGCCGATGGTGACCGGGAAGAACAGGCCCTTCTCGAACCACTCTTCCATATAGCCTACGCCGTATTCTCCCAGGAAGACTTCAGCAAACCGGGCAACGGCTGCCATCAGGGCGCCCATGGGGGCGAAAGCGTTCAATACTGCGCGGCCGGACTGTCCGGTGATCTTTGCGGAAAGCCAGACGGCAAGGATGACGCCGGCGATGCCGCCGAAGTAGGAAAGCTCATCATACCGCAGGCTGAACAGGTCCCGCGCCTGGAAGGCGTTGAACCGCATCAGGATCCAGGAAAGCCGGGCGCAGATGACGCCGAGCACAATGCCCAGCAGCAGGATCAGCCCGCTGAGGGTGGCAGCCTTCCGGGTTCCGGCCTGCCGGCGGAATGCGGCGAAGAACCAGAGGACGCACAGCAGCGCGCCTCCAGCCATCATAAGCAGATAGCCTGTCAGATTAATATCCATTCTTCATACTCCATTGGCGGAAGCCGATTACTTAAACCAGGCGCTGGCAAAATAGATGATATCCGTCACGGGACGGGGACCTTCGGAACTGGTGGTGTTGTTGACCTGCTGATTCAGGAAAACCATCTGGGTGGAGGCGCCGCCGTCCAGGTTATAGACGACCTTGCAGTCCGCAAGGGACATGGCCAGGTCCCGGAGGTCAACCAGGTTGATGCCGTAGTGGGCACAGCACAGCACCATGTAGTGCAGCTTGTCGATCTGCGCGATGCACATCCGCTGGGCCAGGCGGTCCGCTTCCACATAGTTCGGGGCGTGATCCCTGTTCAGGATGATATCGTCGGCGACCTTTTCACCGTCAATCACCAGCGCCGGTCCGAACTGGAAGGCGTTGATGACCTTTTTGCCGTCGATCGTTTCCTTTTCCGCGGCAACCAGGTCGTTATCCGAGGTCAGGACGTGGAAGTCACCGTCCTCATCAATGAGGAGCATATCCAGCTCAGGCGCAATGGTATCCCGGCAGAGGGTGCCCTGGCGCAGGACGTAGTTGTTGGCTTTGTTGCCGGAGAAGGCCGCGAAGTAGTCGCCGTTGATGGCCAGTACGGCATTCTTGTGCTTGGAGATCAGGGTTACCGGCTTCTTGGTGGTGGTGCGGAAGGCATCGTCACCGGCAGCGGTACGCAGCTGGGAAGGATCCTTGATCTCGATAAAGGCGTAGTAATAGGTGCAGTTCCATTCGGAACTTGTGACCCGGTGGCGTTCCACGCGGATGGTGGGATCCTGGTAGATGTTGGTATCGGCGGAGTAGGGAACACGTCCCAGGGGGGCGCCGCCAGTCATATCAATAGGAAGGGGACGGAATTCGCCGCCGCTCTCTTCGGTGATCACATAATCAGCCGGACCGGGCGTCAGGCGGGGGCTCTTTTCAGCCGCCTCGGCGAAAGCGGGGAGAACGGAAACCGCACAGAGCAGGCAGGAGAGAACAATCACGGCCATGGCCCGGAAAAACTTCATCATAAAACACAGGACTCCTATACACAGCGTTTGAACGCGCTGACATAATCGCTGAATATTATAGCAAATGAGGGTTACATGAGTCAATGAAGGGGAAGCCTTGTCTTGATGCGTTGGAAATGCTACAATATAATGTAAAAGTTTGTAAAGGAGGGGCGCCCGGATGAGCAAAACAAAGGACCGGATCCGGGAGAGCAATCTCCGGTACAAACAGTCCCTGGGACAGAATTTCCTTTATGATGAAGCCTTGCTGGAAGAGCTGACAGCGGCGGCCGGGGTCACGAAGGAAGAGGACGTACTGGAGATCGGACCGGGCTGCGGCAGCCTGACGAAGCATCTGTGCGACGCGGCGAACAGCGTGCTGGCCGTGGAGCTGGATGAGCGGCTGATCCCGCTGTTGAATGCCTTCCTGGATGAGAAAAAGAACCTGACCGTGGTGCAGGGCGACGTGATGTCCCTGAACCTGCAGGAGATTACAGCAGGGCTGAAAAAGCCCTTTGCCGTGGTGGCAAATATCCCGTACTACATCACCACCCCGCTGATTAAGCTGCTCCTGACCGGCGGCCTGCAGGTGAGCAGGCTGGCACTGATGGTGCAGAAGGAAGTGGCGGATAAGATCCTGGCGTCTCCGGGAGAGGAGAGCTGGGGTCCGCTGTCGATCCTGTGCCAGTTCCTGTGTGAGCCGCGGCTGGCGGTGGATGTGCCGGCTGAAATGTTTACGCCCCCGCCGAAGGTGGACAGCGCTTTTGTGGTGCTGCCCCTGCGGGAAGAGCCCGCGGTAGCGGTGAAGAACCGGGAAATGTTCTTCAAGGTGGCGAACGCGGCGTTTGCGCTTCGCCGCAAGACCATGGTGAACAACCTGTGCGCAAGCTTCAGGATGAACAGGGAAGACGCACTGAGGGTTGTGGCTGAAGTCGGCCTGGATGAAAAAGTCAGAGGCGAGAAATTGACTTTGGAAGAGCTGGCAAGATTAGCAGACGCGATCGAATAAACATCTCGCTGTCAGGGTATCCGATGCGGCGGGTCGTTCGGCACGCAACCTCAATGGTCGTGATTCTCCACCGGAGAACTCACTCCCTTTCGGTTGACCTCACCTCTGCCAAGAGTTCCGCCACTGGCGGTTGACAGAGGTTCGCCTCATTCCGTGCTGCAGCGGTTCTAAGCTCTGGCGGCGCAGGCTTGCCAGTCGCTAAGAACCGGCGCACTCCAATCCCGCGCATCCGGAAACCCTGATACGCTCGCTGTAAAATGCGGTTCCACAGCAGGAAGATTTTGAGATTCCCTTTCGTTATGAATAAAGCATCACGTTAAGATTGTCATTTCGACCAAGGGCGCGGATGCGCCCGCGTGGAGAAATCTGATATGTAATGACCTTTGTCAACCCCAAAAGTTGATAACCAGGCCAAAACAAACTATTCAGTTGCGGGGAAGCACCCGGATAGGGTTATGATATCAGATCCCGGCATTGGCCACTCTGATATACG
>JAFRQX010000041.1 GCA_017428385.1 Clostridia bacterium
CGGAACTGTCCATACAGTAGATTTTTGAAAGGAGGGGTGTCCATGATTTGGGGACGTTGCAATTTTTTTATCGTCCACACATCAGGGGATGTGTCCCCACCCTCAAAATTACATGTGTCCATTTTCCGGGTCTCAGTTTAGCCGCACGTGTAAACACTCAAACACTAAACACGCCATGCACACTAAAAGTGCCTGGAAGCTTTGAAAATCAACGGGAAGGAGACGTTTGCCGGGTGTGAGAATGCTTTAGTGTTCATGCGCAGGGGTGCATGATCCCAAAGAACACACGAATCATTCATGATTTATTCACATAACCATAAGGTGCAGATAAGGTTCAGGGGTTAAGATAACATCGTCAAAGGGAGACGCGGCCGGCTCCCGCCAATAGCGAACATCATCCCGCCGGTTTCCGGCAGTGATGTTTTGAAGATAGATGTTTACACCCACTCCTCTTTAGCGGTGCTGCACCATGCAGCACCGTCTTTTTGTCCTTGGGAAGCGGCAGGGGGGTCGCAGCGTTTGTTTAGTAACAGGGAAGGCAAGAGGGGGCGTGAAGGTGAAGACACGGAAAACCGTCAGGATACTGCTGATCGTTTCCTGCGTTATCGCTCTTTTGCTTGCCGGTTTATGGGTCTGGATGGAAGAAACACCGGATCCGCTGACAGGATACTATGGCAGCAAGGAATATTACATTGACAGGCTGGAGATAGCGCCTTTTTCGCAGGGACAGTCGGATGATCCTGTACGGATGATCACAGACGAGACGCTTATTGAGAGATACAAAAGGGCTTATACCTGGAAAAACAGCAATGCCATCTGCTGCGATGAAGATACAAACTATATCTTTACCGAGTATTATGACGGGCAGGTTGTGGGACAGGAATCCTATCAGTCATTTCTGTTTTCAGGCTATCACAATATCGGATTCCGCTGGAGGCAGTTCTGCCTGGTTCATCAGATTGAGCCGCTCTGGATCTGGCTGGGACTGCTCTTCATCGGTCTGGTGATTGGCTTTCGGAAACAAATCCGTGCGTATTGGAGACCTGCCCTCTGGGTAACGGCCTTCACGGTTTTCGGAATGCTGGCGGTTCTTTTCCTGCTTTGCGATTTTTATGCGTTTTCCATGGAAGCTGAAATGACGACATATACTTCAGATCCGTTTCTGGATGTAGCAGCTTATGGGATTGCCGATGTTGGCTTCTTCGGGGTATTAACGTTGCTGTTCCTGACAGGTCCTATGAAATTAAGAAAAGCAGCGAAGGCAGGCGTCATAATGACAGTTGTTGCTGCGGTATTATCTATTCTTGTTTCCTATCGGGCGATATACCTGCCACGGCCCTGGGGTGAGGCAGTACTCGAGCCGATCGGGGATTCCGGTCTGTTTCTTGAATTCGGCCTGAAAGCGGTCGGGATCTGTGCTGTAAGCCTGGCACTGTACCTGGTTGTCAGGAGAAGACAGGAAAAGCGGGCGCAACGGCGGAATGTGACAGAGGGACAGACCAACTGTCACGTTCCTTTGGAATGATGACAGTTGGTCTGTCCCTGCTGTCACATTCTGTTGGCTTTATAAGCAATGGAGTAAGAACAACGAAAAAGGACTGCCCTTGCGGGCAGTCCCTGGTTGTACCTTGGGGTATCTTATTTGCCGGTGAGCTGGATGAACAGCGCGGCTAGGTCGGCACGGGTGACAGCTTTGTCGGGGGTCTCGGTGTTGCCGGGGACGCCCAGGGCTGCCAGGATGCCGCCGATGAAACTTTCGTTCAGCTCTGCGTTCAGGTCCTGATCTGCGGGGATCATCCCGTTGGCGCTCAGGGCTGCCTTGCAGGTTTCCGGATCATTGGCTCCGCCGCCGATCAGCATATACAGTCCGCCGAGGAAGTCACCCACGGTGGCGGGTTCATCCGGCGCGAAGAGGCCCTCTTCCTTCGGCTGCATGAGGCCGCTGGCAAAGGCGGCATAGATGGCGTCATGCTGTTCACTGTCTTCCGCCACGTCGGAGAAGGAAACCTTGGACAGGTCTTCCGTATGGAAGGGATTCAGGATCGTGTCATACAGATCGCTGTTGGCCTGCAGGGCGCCGATGGGGCCGGCAGTACCGCGGGCACCTTTTTCCACCAGCTGGGCATAGACAGCCGCCGCGTTTTTCACGGTTTCAGGCGTCACGCTCTTATAGGCGCGCATCTTCTGCAGCGTTTCGTCCTCGGGACGGCCATTCAGGACTGAGTTGATCTTAAGGATGGCTTCTGTCAGTTCGCCGGCAGGCGTCGCGATGGAGGAATACTGGCGCATGATATAGCCGTTGATCTGGTCCTGGGTCAGTTCCATGTTGGCCAGCTTTTCCGGGATGGAATCATACAGGTCAAAGGTGGCCTTCACGTTGGGATCCCGGTAGGAGTAGATCATCAGGCCGAGGTCGCCGTTCGTGCCGCAGGAGGCACCGTAGGCACCCAGCTGGTCCCGCAGGATGGGAATCAGCACCTGGTCGGTGATGATCGAGCCGATGACGTCAAAGGTGTAATCCGGTTCAATGCCGAGCTCCCGGAAGGAAGCAGTCAGGCAGTTGTACTGGATGTTGCCGTCCACGGAAAGGCCTTCCTTCCTGTCGGCTGCCGGCACGTCATAGGCGGGATACTCCCGCTTTTCATCGGGGAGCTCCGCGAAGAAAGCATCCACCAGGGGCGCGTTGAGCGCAATGGAGTTCTCATTGCCGGCATAGATGGCCATGGCTCCGCTGCGGTTGGCCAGGAAAGACTGGATCGCCTGCAGGCGGGCAACAACTGCTTCCGGATCCGTTGCCATCTGCTGCTCCACGTTTTCCAGGAAGGTGTAATAAGGGGTGAAGCTCAGGTAGTCCTGCACCCTGGACTGGGGATCGTCAAGCCCGGCCTGGCGGGCTAAAACCACCGTATAGGGGGCAGCGGAAATGATGCTGCGGGCAGTGGATTTCAGGGCTGAGATCTTTTCGGCAATCGTCGGGATGTCTGTAAACTGCGTATGGAACAGGATTTCCTGCTCGAGGTCATAGGCAGCCGGCAGGTCCCTGTCCAGGGCGACCCACTCGGCCGCCAGGTAGGCGGTAACGTCGCTCTTGTCAGCCGTATCGAAAGTTTGGATTTTGTAGCTTCCGCCCGTCAGGTAACGGCCCATGAGCAGGGCAAGCTCTTCCTTGGTATGGGCGTCAGTATCCAGCTGACCCAGCAGCTGGGAGAAAAGGCGTGCATACTGCAGGTCTTCCTGGGAAAGACCGCGGGCCTCCAGGAACAGGTCGATCAGTCCGATTTCATCCACGTTGGCTGTCATGTTCAAACGGCGGACGCCGTCGGCGCCGGTTTCATCCGTATACGGAATCTCACGGACTTCTTCGGGAAGGTCAGCCACGGTGACAGCCGTCAGGGAGGCGACCATTTCAGTGGTGTCTTCCTCTTCGGGCTTCGCGTTGGTGGCGTCGATGATGGCCTGCTTTTCCTTTTCCGTCATGCCGGCCTTGATCTCTGCCAGCTTTTCAGCCAGGTCAGCTTCCTGCTTTTCCTTCAGGCCGGGTTCCGGATAGGTGGTGGTCAGGGTATACAGTGCCGGATCCACCAGCCATTTTTCAATAGCGCCGGTGAGGAGGCCTTTTTCGTTTTCCTCCTGGATATGGGTCTGGGCTTCCATGTTTTCGCAGTATTCAAAGGGATTGCCGGTCAGGGCATAGCCGTCGGAAAGCTTGGCGACAACGCCTATGATCGGGCTGCCGCCTTCCGTTGCCAGCTTATTGGTCAGCTCCTGGCGGGTTGCGGTCGCGTCCACCTGCACAGGATCAAAACCGTCCTGCACAATCTGCTTCAGGGAGTCGTTGACGATTTTGCGGAAGGTTTCCGCGTCATTCGCGTTGACGTTGTCTGCTGCAAAGAGCAAAGCGTCATCGGGTCCGACGGAGTCACGGGAGCAGGTGAAGCTTCCGGCAGGGAAGGCTTTTTTCAGGTTTTCAATCAGGAGAGAACCGGTGGTGGCCAGCATGAGATCCGCATGATCCACGATCCGCTGTTCTTCCTTGTTTTCCCTCAGGCCGGGGCAGAGGATATAGTAATATACGGAAGACTGATTGGTGGTATCCGTACCTTCTGCCACCGCGTAGGGAACGCTGGTGACCACAGGCTCCGTGATCCGGGTATAGCCGCTGTCGGTGAAGGTGAAGTCCTGCTTTTCATAGGGAGCGAAGGCTTCATTCAGCAGCTTCAGGAAAGCGGTGTAATCCTCATAGGAGCCGTACAGGTAAGCGAGACAGTTGGACGGATGATAGAACCGGTTGTGGTATTCCTTCAGGGAATCCCAGGTCATATCCGGAATGTATTTGGGAATGCCGCCGGAGTTAAAAGCCGCCACGGAACCAGGGAAGGTGGCAGCCCTTGCGTTGTCACGGGCGCTTCTCTGCAGCGTGAGGGCACCGGTCATTTCACTGTACACGGTACCGTTCAGCGTCAGGGGACTTTCCATATCCGCCATTTCATACCGCCAGGATTCCGTGCGGTAGATGCTTTCATCCGTCATGATCATCGGATGCAGGCAGGAGTCTGTATAAAGATCTGCCATGGCAAGCAGCTGCTTTTCGGAAAGGGAACCCACCGGATAACAGGTCACATAGTCGTCGGTATAAGCGTTCACAAAGGTGGTATAGGACTGATAAAGAAGATTGAAAAACAGGGCTTTGCTGGGATACTTCTCTGAGCCCGACAGGGTGCTGTGTTCAAACACATGGGGCAGGCCGGTGTTGTCAATCGGCCGGGTCAGGAAGGACAGCTGGAAGGCGCGGTTGGTATCTTCATTGGCAATGTAAAGAAGCTTCGCGCCTGTCTTCTGGTGCTCAAAGGACACCAGGGTCGCGCCGACCAAGTCAAAGGGACGAAGCTCCTTGACTTCGAAGCCTTCGACCACGTCGCCCACGGCCGGCAGGCCGGCCGCTTCGGCAGCGCCTGACGGAGCCGGTTCCGCCAGGGCGGGCAGTGTGCTGACTACCAGCGCCAGCACAAGGAACAGGGACAGTATTCGTTTCATCTTTCTTCCTCCGTTTTGTTTTTCCGTTTTCCCGGATGCGGGAAAAACGGTTATACGAAGACAGCCGATCTCCATCCGGCCGGATTGCCGGACAGGAAACCAGATATCGACGAATCATTCATTGGTTTTTCGGGAAGATATGTCAGGGCAAGTCTTCTCGAATATTTATCGGAACCCCGCAGCGCATTCAGGATGTCATCCTGAGCAAGCAAAGCGCGTCGAAGGATCCCTTACTACGTCCGAAGGACGAATGTGACAGAGGGACAGACCAACTGTCACGTTCCTTTGGAATGATGACAGTTGGTCTGTCCCTGCTGTCACATCCCGTTTCCACGCTCCGCAGCCTCCACGCTGTCATCCTGAGCGCAGCGCAGCGGAGTCGAAGGATCTCCCAGCCTGTATGTAATCGGGAACCTAATCGGAACCCCACACTATCCAGTATAGTGTGTCATCCCGAGCAATGCAAAGCAGTGTCGAAGAGAACCCATTAATTCTGCATGCGGTATTCTCCATTATTCATTTCGTACTCTTCCCCAATACTGTTGCCTCTCTGCTTCAGTTCCCACATCACCCCTTCAATCTTATCGATCAGGGCGTCAATCCGGGCGCGGCCGTCGTTGATTTTCTGCTGCACCATCAGATCGCTGAAGAAGTTGTCGCAGAAAATATCCAGCATGGTGACCAGCGATCCGGTATCGACCTGCAGGTCTTCGCTGTCCACGTCCCGCAGCTCCTTCGCGAAGCGGCGCAGGTCACGGTTGGCCTGGTCCATCCATTCATTGGCCTGGTCGATTTTGCTGTGCTTGATCATGCTGGAGATCACGCCGCCGCCGAGCATGTCATAGATGCCCCAGTTCCGGGCAGAGTTCAGCTGGCTCTTGGCTTCCCGCAGGCTGTCCAGGGCCTGTTCACCGGCACGGATGGCTTCGTTGATCTCCCGGATTTCCGCGTTGGGATCTGTGTTCCGGGGCTCTGCATAAGACAGGGTCCGGGTCGGGTATACGGGTTCCCGGGGCTCAAACCGGGCTTCTTCCTCATAATCATTGTCATAGTCTTCATTGCGGTTGCTGCGATTTTTCCGGTACAGGGCGAGACCAATACCAATACCAATAATGACGGCTAAGAATTCCATTACTGTATCCTCCTTGGGGAGAAGTGCCTCCCGATGCTCATATCATAACTGACAGCCGAAGCAGAAAACAGATCGAATCAGGATAAATAAACCCGTCTATTTTTCCATGTGCCGGCCAGGAAGAGGGGCGCATGCAGGCTGGATGTTTTGATATTCAATGCCTGTGGGGCGCAAACGTGTATTTACAATTTGCGATCTTTTTTATATAAATAAACAATATATTTTTTTCATCTGAAGGGGGATGAGTTACGGAGAATAAAGCAATACACTCCCTTGACAGTCCCGTTTTCGGGAATATAATAAGTGCCGAACAAAGGAACAGCGATCCAACCAATTACCGTCCCTGTGCTCGAGGAGACATCACCAACGGATGGGCGGCAGATCGCTGGATCAGACAGAACGGCATCACGGCTCATCATGGATACATGGTGGGCCTTTTCATATGAAAGGATGCGATCAAAACTTATGCAAACGCTTCTGCTGATTGCGATTGCCCTGTTCTCCGGACTATTGATGACCCGTCTGTTTGATAAGTTTCACCTGCCGGATGTTACCGCCTACCTGGTGACCGGCGTGCTGATCGGCCCCTGCGTCCTGGGACGGCTGGGGGTTCCGTGCCTGGGTTTCAACACCTTTGAGCAGGTGGATTCCCTTTCGATGATTTCGGACGTAGCCCTGGGCTTCATTGCCTTTGCCATCGGCCATGAGTTCCGCCTTTCTGCCCTGAAGCAGACCGGGAAGCAGGCAACGGTGATCGGTATCATCCAGGCCTGCTTTGCCACCCTGTGCGTGGACGCGGCGCTGATTGCCCTGCACTTTATCATGCCGGACCTGCTGCCGATGCCTGTGGCTGTAACCCTGGGCGCGATCGCGGCGGCTACCGCCCCGGCCGCCACCCTGATGGTGGTCCGCCAGTACAAGGCCAAGGGGCCGGTGACGGACGTGCTGCTGCCGGTGGTTGCCCTGGACGACGCGGTAGGCCTGGTGATCTTCGCCATCTCCTTCGGCATTGCCCAGTCCCTGAAAGACGGGGATACCAACCTGGCAGCCCTGATCCTGGAACCGCTCATGGAGGTGCTCCTGTCCCTCGCCTTCGGCGGACTGGTGGGCCTGGTGCTGACCTGGCTGGAGCGGTTCTTCCACTCCCACCGGAACCGGAACGCCCTCATTGTCGGCAGCGTCATCCTGACGGTGGCTGTCAGCCAGCTGAAGATCCCGGCGGGTCCTTTCACCTTCGGATTCTCTTCCCTGCTGGTCTGCATGATGCTGGGCACCATTTTCTGCAACTTCTGCCCCCTCAGCGAGGACCTGATGCTGCAGGCGGACCGCTGGTCCGGCCCGGCCGTGACCCTGTTCTTTGTGCTCAGCGGCGCGGCGCTGAAGTTTGAGGTCTTCGGCGATCCCGCCGTGCTCCTGGTCGGCGTGGTCTATATCGTTGCCCGGTCGCTGGGCAAATACCTGGGCGCCGGCCTGTCCTCCTCCATGGTTCACAGTCCCGAACCGGTCCGGAAATACCTGGGCATCACCCTGCTGCCACAGGCCGGCGTGGCCCTGGGCATGTGCGCCACAGCCTACCGGGTGCTGGGCGGCACGGAGGGTACGCTGGTCCGGAATATTGTGCTTTTCTCCGTGCTGGTCTATGAACTGGTAGGCCCGAGCCTGACCAAGTGGGCCCTGACCAAAGCCGGGGATATCCGGAAAATGCCGGACGAGGTCGCTTCCCGCCGGGAAAAGGAACTGCAGGAGGCCGCCAAACCGGTGCCTGCCGCCTTCCGGAAATAACCCGGCTGATTTATCTCGGCATGGCGGCGCTGACCGTTGTGACGGATTTCCGGGCGTGGTTTTCTGTGAAACTGCTGAAAAGCATTTCGGGAAAGCCGGACCGGCGCGGAAAGATTGGACTGAAACTTCGTATAAGCGACAAGCGACAAAGCGGACCGGGAATTTATCCCGGCCCGCTTGGTTATTCCTGCTGCTTCAGAAGGATAAAATGTTTTTTCCTGGTGGAGATCAGGCCTTCCTTCTGCATCTTTCCCAGTTCCTTGGACAGGGCGCTTCTTTCCACATTCAGATAGTCGGCAAGCTGCTGGCGGTCAAAGGGGATATCGAAGGAAACGCTCTTTTTTTGAAGCGACAGTGTGTTGAGGTAGGACATGACCCTGCCGCGAATACTCCTGGACGAAGTGTGAAAACTGCGACCGGAGAGGTGAAGGTTTTTCCGTGATGAGATTATCAGCAGGTTCCGGATCAGCAGCGCCTGCCATGCGCTCCGGGCGGAATCGTCCGGAACGGCAAGATCCAGGAAAAGGATCCGGCTTTCTTCGTTGGCTGAAACATCAACCAGCATAGGTTCTGTCCGCAGGAAGGCATATGTCTCGGCAAAGAATTCACCGGGGCCTATGTGGCTCAGAATGGTGCGGTTGCCCCAAAGGTCATTGCTTTCAATGGTGACGCTTCCTTCCAGAACAAGCCCCATCCTGGAGGTGGTGTTTCCGGCCTGCAGGATGACCTGCCCTTTCCGGTATTTTCGCTCTTCAGCACAAAGGCAGCGGAGCGCTTCGTCTGTTTCAGCCTGAGTCATGCCATGAAAAATTACTGCGCTGCGGATTAACGGTTCAGATAACATTGGGAGTCCTCCGGATAAAAGGTCAAAATGTGGTTATAACCACATATTTTTCTCTTTGATCATACTATACTGTGCCTGTGAAAACAAGAAGGGAGCAATGAAGATGATCAGGCAGATTATACGGATAGATGAGGGAAAATGCAATGGCTGCGGGCTTTGCGCCAGGGCGTGCCATGAAGGCGCTATTGAAATGGTGAACGGGAAGGCAAAGCTGGTACGGGAGAACTTCTGCGACGGCTTCGGTGATTGTCTTCCCGGCTGCCCAACGGGGGCCATCTCCTTTGAGAACCGGGAAGCGCCGGAATATGATGAGGCGGCCGTAAAAGCCGCAAAACAGAAAGAAAAACCGATGGGTGTGGAAGAAATTATGAAAATCGAGGATGAAGCAAAACGCAGGGAGGCAATGATGGCGCATCTGGCAGCCGGGGGAGAACAGCCGGCGGGCGGCTGTCCCGGCTCCAGGATGATGCAGTTTAACCGACCGGAGGATGAAGAACCCGCTGCCCGGGATTTCCGTCCGGTTTCCCGGCTGAATCAATGGCCTTGCCAGATTAAGCTGGTGCCCGCGCAGGCTCCGTTCTTCAAGGGGGCAAAGCTGCTGATCGCTGCCGACTGTACCGCTTACGCCTACGCCAACATGCATGAGGAATTTATGCGGGGAAAGATTACCGTCATCGGTTGTCCCAAGCTGGACGATGTGGATTACAGCGAAAAACTGACTGCCATCATCCGGGATAATGAAATCAAAAGCGTAACCATTGTCCGGATGGAGGTACCCTGCTGCGGAGGCCTGCAGAGGGCGGCGGAAACGGCGCTGAAAAGCAGCGGGAAGTTTATTCCTTGGCAAGTGATTACGATATCCAGGGATGGCCGGATTCTGGATTGACAGGGATTTCCGGCAAGCCTGCCGGAAAGGGATACAAGGCGACAGGGTTACTCCTGCCGCCTTTTGATATGCCCTGCCGGGTTAGATTTGGATTCGGATATTTCAGCATTGCTTTTCGGGCTGCTTGGTATATAATACACATGTCGATATTAGACATAACTAATATATGGCAGACAGAAGGCAAGGAAAGGTGACGGAGTATGACAGCGGCAGAGCAGATCATGGAAAAGAAAGGCTTGATGAAAGCAGAACTGGACCTGCGGACCGGAAAGAGCGATGAACTGTGGAAGAAGGCGACGGAAAAGCTGGAGCACATCCTGGATGAGCATGGTTCGCGCCAAAATGGCGTACGCATTCATACGGACAGCCGGATCTTTCCTGCGGCGGCTGTATACCTGACCGTGAAAGAGGAACTTGGTGAACAGGAAGCCTATGCGGTTGTTGAGGACGCAGCCGTGAAGGGCTGCGCCGGAACCGCAAAGAGCCTGATCAGGATGATGAAAATCCCGGGCATGCGGAGCCTGTTTGTGAAATTCTGGGATCCCATGACTAAGAAAATCTTCGGATCGAACAGCGGATTTTCGAATGTATTTTATCCGAAGGAAAAAGGGGCGTACCGCATGGACGTAACCTCCTGTCCTTATAACCGGTATTTAACAGAGCTGGGCTGTCCGGAACTGACGAAGATCTTCTGCGAGAACGACGAACGGATATACGGTAACCTGCCGGGACTGAAGTTTGAACGCAAAGGCACCATCGGCAAAGGAGCTGCCTGCTGCGATTTCTATCTGAGAAAGGTGTAAAAGAATATGTTCCTGAAAATCCTGATCGAAGGTCTGATCCTGGGCCTGCTGCTGTATCTTTACTGCGCCGTTGGTATCCGCAACGGCGCTGTGAACATGGTGTTCCTGTATCATAAGGACGTGCAGGAGAAAAGCGTCCGCAGCGGCCTGATTACGGAAGAAAAGATAAAGAAAAACCAGGCTGTATTCAAAATCCTCGGATTATCGACCTATTTCCTCTATGTTCTTGTGTGCGCCTACGCCGTTAACGGCGCGAGGGGCTTCTGGCCGGGCTTCTGGCAGATGTTTGCTATCCTGTCCATTGTCAATGTTATTGACAGGCTGCTGATTGACGAATACTGGGTCTGCCACACAAAGGCCTGGGATATTCCGGGAACGGAAGAGATGAAGCCGTATATCAACCGTCAGGATAAGATCGGGAAATGGCTGGCGGGGACGGTGGGCTATGCGGTGCTGTGCGCAGTACTGGCCGGAATCATGACGTGGGTGGTGAAATAAGATGCAGGTGTTTACAGCAGAAAAAGACGGGTTTATCGGCGCGTATTATGGCGGCCCTGCAGACAGCAAAAAAGCGGTGATCCTGATGCTGGGGGATTCCGCGACGGATTATATGGCCAAACGCGGTGCCGGATGGATGATCCGGAATGGATGCCACGCGCTGACAATGTCCGCGGGAAAGAAGGATTACGGTCACCATAATTATCCGCTGGAACGGTTTGGGAAAGCCATTGAATTCCTGAAGGGAAAAGGAATCGAAAAGATCGGCATCGCCGGAGCTTCCACGACCGGGATGCTGGCCTTGATTGCCGCGTCCTATTATCCGGAGATCACCCTGACCATTGCGATGTCGCCCTCTGATTTTGTGATGGAAGGGTTTTACCGTGACGGAAAGGACGGCATGGAGGAGAGACCGGGGGATCATGAGTCCACTGTCAGCTGGCAGGGAAAACCGCTTCCGTATCTTCCCTTCGCGTACCGGCATCCTGAGTATTGGCTGAAAATCCAGGAAGCTTCAAAGGCCGGCGGGGACAAAATCGCTTCCCGGCCGATGTTTGACGAGTCGGAACGGCTTCATCCGGTGCAGGAGGAAGAAAAGATCAAAGTGGAACGGATACGGGGACGGATTCTCTTTGTCGGCGCGGAAGACGATGTGCTGTGGGATACCTGCAAGTATATCCGACGCATGGAGGAAAGGCTGAACAGCCTTCCGCATGAGTGCGTATGGGAATCCCTGCTCTACGAACACGGCACCCACTTTGTATTCCCGGAGTCCCTGCTGAAAAGTATGCTGCCTGTCGGCTCCGGCCTGCTGGTGAAATACATGTTCAGGGCCGGAAGAGAATACCCGAAGGAATGCAGGGAAACCCGGAAAGATATTGATCGCAGGCTGCAAAAGGCGCTGCGGGAATGGTAAACGGCTGAACAGTCTGAGAAAAAGGAATGAAAAAATCCCGCCTTCCGGAATGGAAGGCGGGATTTCAGATGGACTGCTTACACGCCGAAGAGGGGTGTGGAATAATACCGCTCGGCGGTGTCGGGAAGCACGGTGACCACAGTTTTGCCGGGCCCGAGCTTCTTGGCCAGCTTCAGGGCGGCGGCCACGTTGGTGCCGCTGGAGATGCCGCAGACCAGGCCTTCTTCCCTGGCCAGGCGTCGGGCGGTTTCCAGGGCTTCCGCGTCGGTAACCACGTAGATATCGTCATAGATTTCCCGGTTCAGGATATCCGGGATGATGCCGTCGCCGATGCCCATCTGGATATGGGTGCCGATGGTGCCTCCGGCGAGAATGGCGGCGTTTTCCGGCTCCACTGCCCAGATCTCCATATCCGGATACTGGGCCTTCAGCACTTCGCCGATGCCGGTGAGGGTGCCGCCGGTGCCGATGCCGCTGCAGTAGCCGTGGATCGGTCCGGCCACCTGGGCCATGATCTCCAGGGCGGTATGCTTTTTGTGGGCCAGGGTGTTGTTCGGGTTTTCAAACTGCTGGGGAACAAAGACCTTCGGGTTCTTCGCCTTCATCTCCATGGCGCAGTTGAGGCATTCTTCCATGCACTTGCCGATGTCCCCGGCGTCATGGATGAGCTTGACTTCCGCTCCGTAATGGCGGATGAGCTTGCGGCGCTCTTCGCTGACGGAGTCCGGCATGATGATGATCGTCCGGTAGCCTTTGACCGCGCCGACCAGCGCCAGGCCGATGCCCTGGTTGCCGCTGGTGGGCTCCACGATGATGCTGTCCGGGGAGAGCTTGCCTTCCTTTTCCGCCTGCTCAATCATGTTCAGCGCGGTGCGGGTTTTGATGGAGCCGCCCACATTCAGGGCTTCCACCTTGACCAGGATTTCGGCGCTGCCTTCCTCCGGCATCCGGTTCAGCCGAACCATGGGCGTGTTGCCGACCGCTTCAAGAATTGTATTATAAACCATTGTAACTGCACCTCCGGTAATTACCCTACAAAATACAGGGTTTATTATATCGAAATCAAAGTGTTTTGTATACAGAATCATTCGTGGTATACTCTTTTAGAACAAACTGAGGAGGCTCCCTATCCATGACAGAAAAAACAATACTGCGAGGCAGGAGGACTGTCCGAAGAATCGCAGTGCTGCTGACGGTGATTTTGATGACGTTTACCGGTTCCGGGCATGCAGTGGTAAAGGAATCGGCAATGCTGGAGGCGGCGTTTGAACTGCTGGAAGAGGCGAATCCTTTTGTTGCCCGGTATGAACAACTGACGGGACGGGTGATCAACACCCTGTACACCGACGGCGTTCCCTATTACTTCGGCGGACTGTCCGGAACTAAGTGGAACGGATATTTTTATATGTCCTATCCGAATTATCACGTGATTACCTGTGAGACCAAGACCGGTTATTTCCAGCGGGGAAAGACGTATCTGTACGGCCTGGACTGCACCGGCTTTACCCGGCATGTGTTCAAAGCCTGCGGACGGGAGCCGCATCCGCCCCTGTCGGAAATCCTGAACAACTGGGACCAGCGGGCGTTTCATCTGTTTGACAGCCGTGAAGGGTTTGAGGCGCCGCCCTATCCGGAACTGAAAAACACCCTGCAGGAGGGCGACCTGCTGGTCATCAAACACGAGAACTCCGAAACCCGGCATGTGATGATGTATATCGGAACCCTCCGGGATTACGGCTATAATACGCAGAACGAACCGGAACTTGCCAGATGGCTGGATTACCCGCTGGTCATTCACTGCGGGCTCAGTCCCTTCTTCGGCGAGCGGTTCCAGCAGATCATCGATGAAAACCCGGATCTGTACGAAGGCTGCACAACAACGGACGGAGGCGTGGCTATCTCCATTGTGGGTGTGAACCCGGAAGACGCGCCGGTGCATGAGCATGTGCAGAAAACGGACTACGACTGGTTTGTGATGAACGACGGCGGATATGTGCTTTCGGTGGTAAACCTGAGCGACGTAAAGACTTATGCGTGGTACCGCGCGGAAAGGTAGGAGGTAGGAAGTAGGAGGTAGGAAGTATCCTTTTTACTGAAAACTTAAAACTTAAGACTTAAAACTGAAAAATGATTGCCTGCGGGCAAGTGAAGAGTGAAAAGTGAAGAGTGTAGAGTTGTTGCGACGGTGACTGTTGTCACCGCGCCAACTGTATGGTATGATACAGACAACAAAAGGAAAGGAAGGGACGTTCATGCCCGCGAAGAAAGAAACCGTCAAAAAAGAAGCTCCCAAGACTGAAGCTGAAAAGAAGACCGTGAAGAAAGCCGCGGCAAAGGCCGCTCCCAAGGCTGCCGTGAAGGCCGCCAAGACCGCCGTGAAGGCTGCGGAGAAGGCTGTAAAGGCTGCTGCTCCCGCCAAGAAGGCTCCTGCAAAGAAGGCTCCCGCGAAGAAAGCCGCGCCTGCCAAGAAGGCCGCAAAGACTCCCGAAGTGATCATCCAGTCTCCTCTGGGCGGCATTATCACCCCCGAAGAGATCCTGAAGAAGGTCGGCAAGGTGGACAAGGTGTACGTCCGCGTGGACCAGAACAAAGCCCACTGGGTCCGTGGAGACGAAGTCGGCAGCGTTGATCTGTGGGACTAAGACATTCAAACGACTGGCAAATGCCGCCGGAGTGAATACTCCGGCGGTATTTATATGGGCAGAAGGAACGAGAGAAAGACAGGATGCGGCCTCCGGGAGAATTGTGCACCGGCATTTCACAATGTATAATATAATAGCAATGATAGTGGCATCGCAAAGCGATGCCAAATGCATAATGCATAATGCAGAATGCAGAATGATATAGTGTTTTCGCCTGTCACTTTGAAAACGGTGTAGTTCCGATTGGGTTCCCGAACGTGGACGGGCTGGGAGATTTCTCCACGCAGAATCCTACCGGATTCTTTGGTCGAAATGACAGTGTGGAGGCGGCGAATAATCCATTGCATTTTGATCATGTTAATTCTGAATTCTGAATTGAAGATTACGAGAGGACGCTGAGCTATGAGAATACTGGACACGGTCCGGAGTACGGATTTAAGCCTTTCTTTCGAGGTGTTTCCGCCGAAGACGGACGCGACCTTTGAGGAAGTGCTGAAGGCGACGGAGGAAATTGCGGCGCTGAAGCCCTCCTTTATCTCCGTGACCTACGGCGCGGGCGGCAAGGGCGGCAAATACACCCTGGAAATCGCCCGGACGCTGCAGAACACGGACGGGGTGGAAACCCTGGCCCACCTGACCTGCGTCGGTGCGGGAAAGGAAGACATCAGCTCCTACCTTCAGACCCTGAAGGCTGCCGGCATCCGGAACATCATGGCGCTGCGGGGCGACCTGCCGGAAGGCATGACGCCGGAGGACATGAAGAACAGTCCTTATCCCCATGCTTCCGACCTGATCCGGGAAATCCGGAAGGCCGGGGACTTCTGCATCGGCGCGGCCTGCTATCCGGAAGTGCATCCTGAAAGCAGCGTGCAGGCGGAGGATCTCCGCTACCTGAAGGAAAAGGTGGACGCGGGCGCAGACTTCCTGACCACCCAGATGTTCTTTGACAACAACCTTTTGTATAACTTCCTGTACAAGCTGCGGGAGACGGGCGTCACCGTGCCGGTGGTGCCGGGCATCATGCCCATTACGAAAGCCAACCAGGTGAAGCGCGCCCTGAAGCTGTCCGGCAGCTTTATGCCCCGGCGGTTTACCAGCCTGGTGGACAAATTCGGTTCTTCCCCCGAAGCCATGCAGCGGGCAGGCATCATCTATGCCTGTGACCAGATTATTGACCTGTATGCCAACGGCATCCGGCACGTGCATGTGTACACAATGAACAAGCCGGACGTGGCGGCGGCCATCCAGAACCACCTGAGCGGCATGCTGGGGAGGACCTTCTGATGAAGGAAGGACTGCGGCTGGCCGAACTGGGGGAAATCCCCTTTGACGAAAAAGAAATCCTGCGTTACGCGATGCTGCCCTCCTTCGCGCCGGCTCCGGAAGAGCTGCCGATGAAGGAATGCCTGGCGGCGGCCAAAGGCGCGGTGCAGTGCCGGGCGGTCTGGTGCCGGTATCCCCTGAAGCGGGATGGGGAGGAACTGGACCTGGGCTTTGCCCGGACAACCTCCCGGGGACTGAAAGAGCACCTGGAGGGCTGTGACGAGATAATCCTGTTTGCCTGCACGGCAGGCGCGGAAATGGACCGCCGGATTGCCCGGGCAAAGCTGCAGTCCCCGGCCAAGGGACTGTTGATGCACGCCATCGGGGCACAGCAGGTGGAAGGCGGCTGCGACCGGCTGTGCAGGCAGCTGGCGGAGCAGTTTCCAGACAAGCAGCTGACAGACCGGTATTCCCCGGGATACGGGGACCTGCCGCTGGAAATGCAGAAGGATGTTATGACTGCCCTGGACTGCGGGCGGACGGTGGGGATCACCCTGACGGACAGCCTGCTGATGACGCCGAGCAAGAGCGTGACGGCAATCATCGGAATGAAAGAGAGAAAGCCTGAATGAATCTGAAGGAATTGCTGCAAAAGGGCCCGTTCTTCCTGGACGGCGGCATGGGAACGCTGCTGCAGGAAAGGGGACTGAAGCCGGGTGAAGCGCCGGAAAAGTGGGGCATGACCCATCCGGATGTGATCACTGATATCCAGCGGAACTACTACGAGGCGGGCACCGACATGGTGCTGACCAACACCTTCGGCGTGCATCCGCTGCGCTACAGCCTTTCCGAATGTGAAGAGATGGTCCGGACGGCCATCGGCTGTGCGGACCAGGCCCGGAAAGCCATCGCTGACGGGAAGGAACGGTTTGTCGCCCTGGATATCGGCCCCTGCGGAAGACTGTTGAAGCCGCTGGGGAACCTGGACTTTGAGGAAGCGGTACAGGGCTTTGCGGAAGTGGTGCGCCTGGGCGTCAAATACGGGGCGGACTGCGTGTTTATTGAAACCATGAATGACGGGGCGGAAGCCCGGGCGGCCTTGCTGGCGGCGAAGGAAAACAGTGACCTGCCGGTGCTGGTTTCCTGTGCCTATGGCGCGGACGGAAAGCTGATGACCGGCGGTACGCCGGAATCTGTGGTGGCCATGCTGGAGAGCCTGGGCGCGGACGCCGTGGGCGTCAACTGCTCCCTGGGACCGGACGCGCTGGCGCCGATTGTGGAACGCTACCTGGCGGCGGCTTCAATCCCGGTGCTGATGAAGCCAAATGCCGGCCTGCCCCAGGAAAAGGACGGAAAGACGGTTTACAACGTGGGACCGGAGGAATTCTCCGCCGATATCGTCCCGCTGATCGAAAAAGGACTGCGGATCATCGGCGGCTGCTGCGGTACGACGCCGGACTTCATCCGGGCGGTGAAGAACGCTTCGGCTGGCAGGGTTCCGCCGGCAGTGGAAAAGAAAGAAAAGACGATTATTGCTTCCCGGGGGCACGCCATTGAACTGGGGAAGGATCCGGTGATCATCGGCGAGCGGATCAATCCCACGGGCAAGAAGCGGCTGCGCAAAGCCCTGGAAGAGGGCGATATGGCCTATGTGCTGAACGAGGCCATTGTGCAGGAAGAACACGGGGCGGAAGTGCTGGACGTCAACGTAGGCACACCAGGCGTGGATGAGCCGGCCCTGCTGGAACAGGCGGTGCAGGAGCTGCAGGCAGTGACCGACCTGCCGCTGCAGCTGGATACCTCCGACCCGGAAGCGATGCGGCGCGCGCTGCGCGTATATAACGGCAAAGCCCTGATCAACTCTGTGAACGGCAAGCAGGAAGTCATGGACGCTATCTTCCCGCTGGTGAAGAAATACGGCGGGGCGGTGGTTGCCCTGACACTGGATGAGGCGGGCATTCCCGGCACGGCGGAAGGCCGGCTGGCCATTGCCGAAAAGATCCTGAAGGAAGCCGCGAAATACGGCATCGGCCCGAAGGATATTCTGTTTGATACCCTGACAATGACGGTCAGCACGGACGGGAACGCCGCGAAGGTGACCCTGGACGCGCTGAAAATGATCCGGGAAAAGACCGGATGCGGAACGGTGCTGGGCGTCAGCAACGTCTCCTTCGGCCTGCCGGTGCGGGAGGTGCTGGGAAGCGTCTTCCTGACGCTGGCGCTGGAAAACGGCCTGTCCGGCGCGATTATGAACCCGCTGAATGAGCGGATGATGGGCGCGATGATCAGTTTCCGGACCCTGACGGGCCGGGACGAAAACTGCGCTGCTTATATCCAGTATGCCAACGATCTGCCCACCATGCAGGCAGTGACGCCGGCGGCAGGAGCAACCGGCGGCGCGAAGGAAACCGAAGCGAAGGGCCTGCGCCGCGCGGTGGTGAAGGGCCTGTGCAAGGAAGCGGCCAACCTGACCCGGACAGCCCTGGAAGAAGGACGGGACAGCCTGGACCTGGTGAAGGAAGAGATTATCCCGGCCCTGGACGAGGTGGGCCAGGGCTTTGAAGCCAAGAAGATTTTCCTGCCCCAACTGATGATGAGCGCGGAAGCCGCGGAGGCAGCCGTGGCGGAAATCAAGAAGAAGGCGGCAAACCAGGACGCGCAGGCCTCCAAGGGGATCGTGGTGCTGGCAACCGTGAAGGGCGATATCCACGACATCGGCAAAAATATTGTGAAGCTGCTGCTGGAGAACTACGGATTTACCGTGGCGGACCTGGGCAAGGACGTGCCGCCGGAAACGGTGCTGGAGGCGGTGGAACGCCTGCACGCGCCGATCTGCGGCCTGAGCGCCCTGATGACCACCACGGTGCCGGCCATGGCGGAAACCGTGAAGCTGGTGCATGAGAAGGCACCCTGGTGCAAGGTAATGGTCGGCGGCGCCGTGCTCACTGAGGAATATGCCCGGGAGATCGGCGCGGACGGATACGGAAAGGACGCGATGGCGTCCGTACGCCTGGCGGAACGCTATATGCAGGAGCAGGCGTGAACGACTGGAAGGAGGAATTCCGGATGAAAAAACGGATATTCTGCCTCCTGTTGTGTTTGGCACTGATTCCTTTCACAGCCGGAGCAGAGGAGCCGGCAGACTTCTTTGAAAAGATTGAGGCGGATACTGTCGGCAGGATTGTCCGGCGGTATGATTCGTCGACGCTGAAATACACGATTGAGCGGTTTACCATGGAGGGCGAGAAGTGCTACCTGAGCCGGATCTGGGTTCAGGATCCTTCCCGCCAGATCCGGAAAGCCACGGCGGCCTGGAAGAAAAACATCAGCCGCCCCGGGAATATCATCAAAAAGCTTCCGGAAGCAGCGCTGGCGGTGAACGGCAGCGGATTTGTGAGTCCCCTGTATCCGGAGATCCCGGAGAACTATCCGGGAACCAGCGAGGATTATTACTACACTCCGCTGGGCTCCCTGACGATCACAGACGGGGAGGTTTTCCGCAACCTGGAGGGCGTCCCTTATTATGGCCTGGCACTGGACGCGGACGGGCTGCAGATGTATACCGGCGCGGACAACGGGGAAGTGCTGGCAACGGAACCCAGCCAGACCTGGTCCTTCTATGTGGGCTGCCCGATGCTGCGGAATAATGAAGACCTGCTGCCGGAAGAATGGAAATTCGCGGACCAGAAAGCCTCCAGGACGATCATCGGCCGGCTGGACCGGAACAATTACCTGATCCTGACGGTGACCAAATCCAAGGGCAAGGGAGTATCCCTGCGCAGGGCACAGAAGTTCTTCCTGGAAAACTTTAATGCCGAATGGGTCTACAACCTGGATGGCGGGCAGAGCTATGCCCTGATGAGCAAAAAGCAGGGAAAGAAAAAAATAAACACCCTCGCCGGCGGAAGCGTGAGGGTGGTGGACGTCTTAGCATATACAGAATAAAAGTATTCCGGCAGATGTGCCGGAATGCTTTTATTCTGTAATGAATAATTAAAACTTAAAACTTAAAAATGAATAATGGTGGAAAAAACCACTCCCGAACGGCGGGAGTGGTTTTCTTGAATTAATGCGGCCTTTGACCGTAGTAAGGGATTTCTCGACGACGCCTACGGCTCTGCTCGAAATGACAGCTATAGAATGTGGCTCAATGGATAAGTTGATAAAGAAAAACGTCGCGGGTTAACCGCGGCGTTTTTGACGATTTACGCGATGGACGGGACGGCCGGTGCCATGGCCGGAGGGGCGGGAATGCACCTGTCCGTCTCTGCCTATAGTCACTTTGCCGGTGGGGCGGGAGTGTACCTGTCCGTCTCTGCCAATTGTTACCTTTCCAGTGGGACGGGAATGGGCAGGACGAGAAGGTTTAGCAGCAGAAACGGCGGCAACGCGGCGCTCCGCCAGCGCGTTGCCCTGACGATCCAGCCTGGCGGGCTGGGGTTCGCGGACCTTCGGCGGGGTGGGCGTGGTGACTTCCATGGGCCAGTCGCTTTCCTTCAGGGCCAGGCGCTTGCCGATGAGCTTTTCCACCTGGTTCAGCTGCTTCACCTCGTCGATGCAGCAGAAGGAGATGGCTTTGCCGGTCCTGCCGGCACGGCCGGTACGGCCGATCCGGTGGATATAGGCTTCCGGTTCCATGGGCATGTCATAGTTGAACACATGGCTGAGGCCGGCCACGTCGATGCCGCGGGCGGCAATGTCTGTGGCGACCAGCACCCGGCACTTACCGCTGCGGAACAGGTTCAGGGCGGTCTGGCGGGCGTTCTGGCTCTTGTCACCGTGAATACCGGCGGCTTCGATGCCCTTGCGCTTGAGGTCCCGGACGATGCGGTCCACCCCGTGCTTGGTGCGGGAGAAGACCAGGGCGCTTTCCACGTCCGGATCCTCCAGCAGCTGCGCAAGCAGGTGCTTTTTGTTGATCTTGTCCACGTAATACAGGCACTGGTCAATGGCGTCCACCGTAGAGGTGACGGGATCCACCTTGACGTTTTCCGGATCGGTCAGCAGGTCCAGGGCCAGCTTTTCCACTTCCGGCGGCATGGTGGCGGAGAAGAGCAGCGTCTGTCGCTCCTCCGGCAGGGTGCGGACGATCTTGCGCACATCGTGGATGAAGCCCATATCCAGCATGCGGTCGGCTTCATCCAGCACGAAAATATCCACCCAGTCCAGGCGGACCAGTCCCTGGCCCATCAGGTCCAGGAGCCGGCCGGGACAGGCAATGACAATTTCCGCGCCCCGGTGGAGGGCTTCCACCTGGCCGCCCTGGCCGACGCCGCCGAAGATGACGGCGCTGTCCAGGCCTTCGCCCTTGCCGTAGAGCTGGAAGTTCTCCCAGGTCTGCATGGCAAGCTCCCGGGTGGGGGAGAGGATCAGGCAGCGGATCACCTTGGCGTTGCTCCGCTGCGGGGGAATCTCCTTCAGCCGCTGCAGGATGGGCAGGGCGAAAGCGGCGGTTTTGCCGGTGCCCGTCTGGGCGCAGCCCAGCACATCCTTTCCCTCCAGGACCAGCGGGATGGTAGCCTGCTGGATGGGGGTCGGGGTTTCATAACCGGTATCGCGGATGTTTTTCAGAAGGGAAGGGGATAAACCGAGATCTTTAAATTCCATATATCAGATGAGTTCCTGCAATTCTGTAAATTCATAGCCGTGGGCAGCCGCCACGTTCCTGTTGGTCAGCTTCCCGGCATAGGTGTTGACGCCGGAGCGGATCACTTCGCTCTTCCGGCAGGCTTCTTCCAGGCCGGCGGCAGCGATCTCCAGGCCGTATTTCACGGTGGCGTTGGTCAGGGCGATGGTGCTGGTCCGCGGCACGGCGCCGGGCATGTTGCCGACGCAGTAGTGAACCACGCCGTCCAGCTTGTAAACCGGATCGTCATGGGTGGTGACGTGGGAGGATTCGCCGCAGCCGCCCTGGTCGATGGCCACATCGACGAAGACCGCGCCGTCCTTCATTTCCTTCAGGTATTTCTGCTTGAACAGCTTCGGGGTGGAGCCGCCGGGGATCAGCACGGAGCCGATGACCAGGTCCGCGTCCTTCAGCACACGCTCCACGTTGCTGTCGTTGGAAACCAGGGTCTGGATATGGGCGCCGAACATGTTGTCCAGCTCCTCCAGCCGCTTCAGGCTGATATCCAGGATGGTGACGTTGGCGCCCATGCCGACAGCGATCTTGCAGGCATTCATACCCACGGTGCCGCCGCCGAGGATGACCACGTTGGCCTTGGGGGTGCCGGGCACGCCGGCCAGCAGGATGCCTTCACCGCCGAACTTCTTTTCCAGGTACTTGGCGCCTTCCTGGATGGACAGGCGGCCGGCGATCTGGCTCATGGGAGCCAGCAGGGGCAGGGAGCGGTCCTTCTCCTGCAGGGTTTCATATGCCACGGCGTTGACCTTGCCCTTGAGCAGGGCGTCGGTCTGCTGCTTGTCGGCAGCCAGGTGCAGATAGGTGTAAAGGATCAGGCCGTCCCGGAAGAGGGGATATTCGCATTCCAGCGGCTCCTTGACCTTAACCATCATATCCACCAGGTGCCATACATCCGCGGCGTTGTCGATCAGGGAAGCGCCTGCGTCCACATATTCATTGTCGGTGAAACCGGAGCCGATGCCGGCACCCATTTCGATATACACATGATGTCCTGCTGCGATATAGGCGCGGACGTTGTCAGGGGTCAGGCCAACCCGGTATTCATTGTTCTTAATCTCTTTGACACAGCCGATCTTCATTTGCAATCTTCCTTTCCACTGCTTCGCAAAAGTAAGTTGTTATGCAAATAAAATAACAGAGCCGGCGAACAGGAACAAGTGACGGCTCTGTTTTTTTCCTGCACAGGAGATAATTTACAGACCCAGGATCCGGGCAGCTTTGAGGATACAGACCTGGGTTTTGGCGTCGGAGATCTTTCCGGCCATGACGTCTTCCACCAGTTCGGAAAGGGGAATGGTGTACACGTCCAGGAATTCATCCTCGTCCAGGTCCTGCTTTCCTTTATGCAGTCCCCGGGCCATATACATGGTGATGTACTCGTCGCTGTAGGCGGGAGCAGGATGAAAATCGCCGATCTCCGTCCACTCGTCCGCGGTGTAGCCGGTTTCCTCCCGCAGCTCCCGCTTGATGGCGGAGAGCCGGTCCTCATCCGGGGCGTCCAGCTTGCCGGCGGGGATCTCCAGGATGACCTTGTCCAGCGGATAACGGTACTGCCGCTCCATGATCACTTCGTTGTTCTCAGTGATCGGGATGACGCAGACCGCGCCGATATGGCGGATCACTTCCCGGATGGCGCTGCTGCCGTTGGAAAGGGTGACGGTGTCCCGCTTCACGTGAAGGACAATGCCGTTGAAGATGTCCTCGGAAGAGGCGGTCTTTTCGGAAAGGCGGGACCACTCAGTGTTTTGATCAAATTGCATAATCACATTAATCAGGGGGCAATTCAGGTAGGAGGTAGGAGGTAGGAAGTCTTTTTACTGAAAACTTAAGACTTAAGAATGAAGAATTATCCGCTGCGGCGGGGGAGACAGTGGGCGAAGCCCAAATGCAGAATGCATAATGCAGAATGCAGAATTATCCGCTGCGGCGGGGGAGATTCTTCGACGCGGGCGCAAGCGCCCTTGCTCAGAATGACATCAATAGCGCTCGGAATTATCAAAGCGATAAGTAATCATAATATGAATTATGAATTATGAATTATGAAGTACTATTACGCCTTCGGCGCGATGGTGGCCTTGATGCGGCGGACGCCGGCGGAAGAGGATTCTTCCTTGCGGATCTTGAAGGAGCCCAGGTCGCCGGTGTTGGCAGCGTGGGGACCGCCGCAGATTTCGAAGGAATACTCGCCCATCTTGTAGGTCTTGACCTTCTCGCCGTACTTGCTCTCGAACAGGCCGATAGCGCCCTTTTCCTTGGCTTCCTGCACGGTCATCTCTTCCATGACCACCGGAACATGAGCGTCAATAGCGACGTTGACCAGGCGTTCCACTTCGGCGATTTCTTCGGGGGTCATCTTCCGGCTGAAGGAGAAGTCGAAGCGCAGGCGCTCAGTGGTGATATTGGAACCCTTCTGGGCAACCTCGTCGCCCAGAACCTTACGCAGGGCAGCCTGCAGCAGGTGAGTTGCGGTGTGCAGCTTGGCGGTTTCTTCGTTCCGCTCGGTCAGACCGCCCTTGGCGGCGCCTTCCTGCTTACTGATGGCCTGGTGCTCCTTGAACGCTTCGGCGAAGCCGTTGGCGTCCACGGTGAGGCCTTCCTCGGCAGCAAGTTCTTCGGTCAGTTCCAGCGGGAAACCGTAGGTGTCGTAGAGACGGAAGGCCTGCTTGCCGCTGATTTCGGTTTCCGGCTTGTAGGACGGATCCTTCTGGGCCATGAACTCGTTCTTGCGGCGGATGCCGGTGATGCACTTGGTGAACTCCTTCATGCCGGTGGCCAGGGTCGCTTCGAAGCGGGCGGCTTCCTTCATGATTTCGTCCAGGATATAGTCTTTCTTTTCCACCAGCAGCGGATAGGCTTCATCGTAGATCTGCTCAATGAAGATCCGGCTGACCTCGGCCAGGACGGAGGATTCCAGACCCAGCTGGCGGGTGTAGCGGATGGCGCGGCGGAGCAGGCGGCGCAGAATGTAGCCGGCGCCCACGTTGGAGGGCAGGATGCCCTTCACATCGCCGATGAGCATGGTGGAGGTACGGATATGGTCCGCGATGATACGCATGGCCTTCTGAGCTTCAGGATCATCGTCGTAGCTCTTGCCGGACTTTTCTTCCAGGTGCTTGATGACCGGGATGAACAGGTCGGTCTTGTAGCCGTCGGTCACGCCGTTCAGGAAGGCCAGCATACGGTCGAGACCGAAGCCGGTATCCACGTTCTTGTTCGCCAGGGGAGCATAGCCGTCGGCGTTCTTGACGTACTGCATGTAAACGTCGTTACCGATCTCGACATACCGTCCGCAGCCGCAGGCCGGTCCGCAGTTCGGGCCGCAGGGCTTGTTGTGACGGGGGTAGAACCACTCGTTGTCGGGACCGCAGGGGGTGCCGGTGGTGCCTTCCAGCTCCCACCAGTTATCGCTCTTGGGCAGGTAGAAGATGTGCTCCGGCAGGATGCCGACCTTCTTCAGCAGGTCTGCGGTTTCATCATCACGGGGAGCGGCGTCATTGCCTTCAAACACGGTGGAGCAAATTTCCTTGTTGTCCAGGCCGAAAACCTTGGTCAGCAGGTCGTAGCTCCACTGGGTCTTTTCCTGCTTGAAATAATCGCCCAGGGACCAGTTGCCCATCATCTCAAAGAAGGTGAAGTGGGTGGGGTCGCCGACGCTTTCAATATCCACCGTACGGACGCAGCCCTGCACGTTGCACAGGCGCTTCTTTCCGGACGGATGCTCCTTGCCCAGCAGATAAGGCATCAGGGGCTGCATGCCAGCCACGTTGAACATGACGCCGGTGGTCCCGTCGCCGATCAGCGAGACGGCTCCGATATTGATATGTCCCCGTTCTTCATAGAAACGGATCCAGGCATTTCTCAGTTCCTTGGACGTGATTCCTTTCATAACTCCCAACTCTCCTTTTGGTGATGAAGAATACAACCGTTTTCCCACACGGGCTGCAGCCTTTCCGGGCATGAGCGCCGTGACGTGCGCGATAACTTCAATATTATAGCAAACAGGGGATCGGTTTGCAAGGCTGCTTTTCCTGTGTTCTTTCGTGCTCAATCCGTTGACTTTCACCGTTTCTGGCAGATAATGGTATGGTAACAACAACACAGTTGCGGAGAGCTCAGCCGCATCTCCGGCAGAGCGCCGTGGCTGGTTATTTTTTTCGGAGGAATGGTATGAATTTAACTCAGAAGATTCTGAATGCCCACCTGGTCAGCGGAAAACCCGCGGCAGGCGAAGAGGTCTCCATCCGGATTGACCAGACCCTGACGCAGGACTCCACGGGAACCATGGCTTACCTGCAGTTTGAGGCTATGGGTATCGGCCGGGTCAGAACCATGAAGAGCGTAGCCTATATTGACCACAACACCCTGCAGACCGGCTTTGAAAACGCGGATGACCACCAGTACATCCAGAGCGTGACGAAGAAGCACGGCATCTTCTGCTCCAAGCCCGGCAACGGCATCTGCCACCAGGTGCACCTGGAGCGCTTCGGCGTACCGGGACTGACCCTGCTGGGCAGCGACAGCCACACCCCCACCGGCGGCGGCATCGGCATGCTGGCCATCGGCGCAGGCGGCCTGGACGTGGCGGTGGCCATGGGCGGCGGTGCGTACTACCTGACCTATCCGAAGGTTGTCGGTATCCGCCTGAGCGGCAAGCTGCCCTACGGCGTTGCTGCCAAGGATATCATCCTGGAGGTGCTCCGCCGGCTGACCGTGAAGGGCGGCGTGGGCAAGGTGATGGAATACATCGGCGAGGGCGTGAAGACTCTGACGGTGCCGGAGCGCGCCACCATCGCGAACATGGGCGCGGAACTAGGCGCCACCACCTCCGTATTCCCCAGTGACGAAGTGACCCGCGCCTTCCTGAAGGCCCAGGGCCGGGAAGCGGATTTCCGGGAACTGAGCGCGGACGCGGACGCCGAATATGATGAAATTGTCGATATCGACCTGAACACCCTGGAGCCCCTGGTGGCCCAGCCCCATATGCCGGATAACGTGGACACCGTGAAGAACATCGGACCCATCAAGGTGGACCAGGTGTTCATCGGCAGCTGCACCAACTCCAGCTATCAGGATATGATGCGGGTTGCCCGGATCCTGAAGGGCAAGACCGTGCATCCGGACGTGAGCCTGGTGATCGGACCCGGATCCAAACAGGTGCTGACTATGCTGGCCCGCAATGGCGCGCTGGCGGATATGCTCGGCGCCGGCGCCCGGATCCTGGAGAGCGCCTGCGGTCCCTGCATCGGTATGGGCCAGAGCCCGAAGACCAACGCGGTTTCCGTGCGGACCAACAACCGGAACTTCTACGCCCGCAGCGGGACTGCCTCCGCAGGTATCTACCTGACCAGCTGCGAAACCGCGGCGGTAACCGCCCTGACCGGCGTGCTGACCGATCCCCGGACGCTGGACCTGGACCTGACGGTAGAACAGCCGAAGCAGTTTGAAGTGAACGACAACCTGGTCATCCCGCCGGTGGCGGAGGGCAAGGAAGACACTGTGGACGTGGTCCGCGGCCCGAACATCAAGCCCTTCCCGCTGGGACACGACCTGGAGAACGAGGTCACCGGCAAGGTACTGCTGAAGATGGAAGACAACATCACCACAGACCATATCATGCCCAGCAATGCGAAGCTGCTGCCCTTCCGCAGCAACATCCCGCACCTGGCTGATTTCTGCCTGACCCCCGTGGATGAGACCTTCCCCGCACGGGCCAAGGAAGAAAAGGGCGGCATCCTGGTAGCCGGCGCCAACTACGGCCAGGGCTCCAGCCGTGAGCACGCCGCACTGGTGCCGCTGTACCTGGGCATCCGTGCCGTGGCGGCCAAGAGCTTTGCCCGCATTCACCAGGCGAACCTGATCAACAACGGCATCCTGCCCCTGACCTTCGCGGACGAGAAGGACTATGACCGGATCGATCAGGGCGATACCCTGAGCCTGCCGGGCGTCCGGGAAAAGATCGAAGCGGGCGAGGAAACCCTGGTGCTGAAGAACGAGACCAAGGGCGAGACCTACGCCGTGAAGATGCCGCTGACCGAGCGCCAGAAGGGCATGATCCTGGCAGGAGGACTGATCAACTACATCAGATCCAATGCTTAATGCGGAGACGTTTAAGGGTTAAATGAAATATGAGCCTGAAGGCTCATGTGAAATACGGCTTCGCCGTGTGAAATGTGACTTCGCCACATGAAATATTCGACTTCGTCGAATGTGATGGATACTTTAAGCAAATAAAAATCACGGACGGGAGAATTTCCTGTCCGTGTTTTTTATTCAGTAGATTATGCCGGCTGGAGAAGGAGCATGACGTCGCTGTGGAATTCACAGCCGTCATGGGAGAACTCCGCTTTGCCGTGATATTTCTCGGCGGAGGTCCGGATGGACTTCAGACCGATGCCGCTGCCACTGTGGCGGCGGGACAGATATTTGCCGTTACGCTCTTTGACCAAGCCGTTGAAGGAATTGGTGGCCACGATATACAGTCGGTTATTCTGTACCAGGCCGGAAAGCAGCAGGCTGCGTTTTTCGGCGGGAATCTCCAGGGAGGCCGCGACGGCATTCTCCAGGATGTTGCCGATGATGGTGCACAGGTCCACATCCGAGACGGAAGTCTTCTGCGGGATATCAATGCGGAAGGAAATCGGGATAGCATTTTCCTTTGCCTTGCCCGCGTAATAGTTCAGCAGGGCATTGAGAGCACGGTTTGAACAGTAATGGCGGGTTTCCGGAACGGGAAGCGCGTCATAATATTCATCAATATACTGGCCCAGCTGTTCATAGTTTCCTTCGTGATAAAGGTTCTTCATCGTCAGGATATTCTGGCGGAAGTCATGGCGGGTGCGGGCGAAGGATTCCATGTACTGCTGCTGGGACTCGAACTGACTTTCCTGCATTTCCAGCATTCTCATCCGCTCCCGGGTACGGGAAGCATTCAGGACGCCCATGACGATCTGGTAATAGATGACACAGAGCATATTCCACAGGATAAGGAAGGTAAAAATGGAAAACAGGAAAGAACGAAAAACGTTGTTGACAAAAAGGGTCTCATATTTCAGTGGACGGATGAACAAATTGCAGATGATCATGACGCCGGAAAAGGGCAGAGTCATATACCAGATCTTTTCCAGTTTCAGTTCGTCGATGAGCCGGCTGCCGTGACGGAAGAACGGAATGAAAAGTATTCCCAAGGCGACAGTGTTGACGCCCAATTGGATCAGGGCCGACTTCAGACTGAGGGTGTTGGCGCCGGAGGCAGGATCGAAAGAGGCCTCGATGGCGCAGGTGAGGTTGCAGAGAATGGCCATCAGGGCGGAAACAGACAGGAATACAGCCAGGGTCTTGCTGATAGGACACTTCAGGATATGCTGATAGACCACAAAAAAGACCAGCAGCATCGGAAAAAGAACATAGTTGATATCCAGCGAGAACTGGATCGTGACGAAGGCGGCCATGGGAAGAAGGAACGCGTTCAGTACTGCCAGGATGGCGACGGTTTTCTTCTGGCCGGGCTTCAGCTGATGGCGCATAGGCAGGAGGCACAGAACCTGGGCCGGGAGTACCATGACAAAGGAGAGCAGGGCTGCAATCACGGGCGGATTCCTCCTTCCACCATGCTTTCACGGCGAATCCTGGAAAAAGTATAGTCGGTCCAGAGCTGCTCAATTGTGGCGCGGTTCCGGACGCTGACGGGAAGCCGGAGATCTCCCTGCAGGCAGCAGGTGTTGTCGGCAATATCAGTGATATAGTCCATATTGACGATGACTCCGCGGAGGACCTGGAGGAAGCGGCCATCCTGCTCCAGCTTGGACCAGACGGAAGAAAGCGTCATCCGGGTACGGTATTCTTTTTTCTGGCGGCTGTGAATAACCAGGTAGTTCCGGTCTGCCGTAAGACAGACCAGGTCACTGTAGGGGAGACTGATTTCCGTTTTGCAGGCGGTAAACCGGAGGGTCGGGAACGTATCACGGATATGTCCGCGAAGCAGACGGTCCATGACCCGGAAAACGGCCTCAGGTCCTTCGTCCTTGTTGATATAGTCATAGACGTGCCAGTGGATGGCCTCGGCCTGATGCTCATTGCTGGTGGTCAGGAAAACCAGGCAGACCTCCTCGTCTATTTCGCGGATTCTGGCGGCGGTTTCAATCCCTGAGATTCCATTCATGTAGACGTCCAGGAAGATAAGAGAAAAATGCTGTGAGGAGAGAGCTTCCAGAAGCTCCTCACCGCCGGAATAAGGATACAGATCGAAATGAAGACCGTTCCTGCCGGCGTATTCATTCAGGGTTTCCGACAGTTTTGCCAGGGCATCCGGCCTGTCATCTGTGAGCGCAATGTGCATTCCGTTTCCTCCTTCTCCGATAAACACACGGGAGACAGTATATCACTCGTCCCAGATTTTTGCCACTCGTCCCATTTTTATTGATTTCAGAAAGCGATTTTTGTATGATTTTTGCCGTTGTGTGAGCTGTAAGGCTCGAAAAAAGGGACGAGGTCCCGAAGGAAAGAGGAAAACAAAATGAAAAAGCTGGTTGTACTGATCCTGGCACTCTGCATGCTGTGCTCTGTCGCGTTCGCGAATGAGCTGACCTGGGCTTCCGTGGAAGAATCTGCTTCCCAGATCGCCGGTGAATTCAAGACCTTTGATGAAATCAGCGTGAAAATCTGGATTCCCGAAGTGCTGCAGGCCGTTGAACTGAGCGATGAAGACCGTGAAAGCGGCTACATTGGCTACTTCGCAAGTGATGACGCTGCTGTTGCTGTTCAGTACGTGAATATGGAAGGCATGAGCCTGGAAGAATATGAAGCTCAGCTGAAGGAAGACAGCGAAGTTTCCGACATCGAAGCCGGCACCGTGAACGGCCTGCCCGCCCTGAGCTACGCGATCAAGGATAAGGACACCGGCGTCGTGGCCTTCACCACCGAGATGGGTTATATCCTGGAAGTGGCCTGTGGTCCTCTGTCCAACGAAGGATTTGCTCAGATGGTCGGCATCATCCTGAGCTCCATCCAGGGCTGCTGAGCAAGGCAAATCCCATATACCTGATTATGACAGGATGCACCGCATATACGGTGCATCCTGTTTTCATTGCAATGAAACCGCAAAACCGGTATAATACACGGGAAAAGAGAGACGGGAGGGATCACCTGAATGACGATTTCCGCAGCGTTGAAAGACGCGTTTCGGGCATACAAGGAGCATTTCGGAAACACGGTCAAATTCCTGATCGTGGAGGCCTGCATCACCCTGGCGGCCCTGACGCCGCTGCTGTTCCTGACGGACAGCAGCCTGATGGTGTTTGCCCTGCTGGCGGTTCCGCTCTGGATCCTGCTGGTTTTCTGGGGACGGGTGAACGCGGCAGACGGTATGCGGGACTCGCTGAGGGGCGGAAGCCTGTTCAGCTACAAGCTGATTAATCCCTCTGCATACGGAAAGAAGCTGGCATACGGACTGAAGCGGATGCTGATGCTGTTGTTCTGGAGTGTCCCGCTGATTGCCTGCCTGGTGATTGCGGTGATTCATTACGCCGGAGATATGGATGGTTTCACACTGCTGCGGGCGATCAAGGACTTCGGCGGCGGCGACCTGATGACCGGCGTTCTGTACCTGATTGCCATTTTTGTCGCCGCGGTGCTCCTGCTGGCCTTCGGCTGTGCCTTCCACAGCGGTGACCGGCACGCGTTTATCCGGAACAATCCGAAGATGCTGCGCGGCCATCACGGGAAGATCGTCCTGAGCTGGCTGTGCTCACTGATTACCCTGCTGCCGATCATTATTGCGATTGTTGCGGTGATCATCCGCTACCTGCCGGTGCTGCAGGACCTGAACGGTCTGGTGATGAAGACGGTCAGCCTGCCCTCCACCAAGGTGTCCCTGATTATCCTGGCTGTGGGCGGAGTACTGACTATTCCGCTGCTGCCGCTGCGTTCCCTGATTCCCGCGGCGTTTGTGAACGGACTGGAGAAGGAGTAATACCGGTATCATGAAAATGAGGCTGGACCGCTGGCTGGCTACGCTTTCCGTCGGCAGCCGCAGTGAGGTTAAACAATGGATCCGTGGCGGACAGGCCGCGGTGAACGGGCGGGTCATCCGGGATCCCGCCCTTTCTTTTGAGACGGAACAGGACAGCCTGACGCTGAACGGCAAAGCACTGGACGGACGGGTCGTCCGCCATGTGATGCTGCACAAGCCTGCCGGGCTGCTGACCGCGGCGCGGGACGCCAAGCAGCCTACGGTGATGGACCTGCTGCCGCCGGTGTACCGGAGCATTGGATGCATGCCGGTGGGCAGGCTGGACAAGGACACTACCGGACTGCTGGTGCTGACCTGCGACGGGGAACTGAACCACCGGCTGCTGAGCCCGGGACGCCATGTGGACAAGCGCTACAGGGCGCTGGTGGAAGGCGAACTGGAGGAAAAAGATATTGAAACCTTTGCTTCCGGTATGGATCTGGGAGATTTCACCGCCCAGCCCGCGAAGCTGACGATCCTGAGACCGTCCGTGGCGGAGGTGATTATCTCCGAAGGAAAGTTCCACCAGGTGAAACGGATGTTCTCCGCGGTGGGGCATGAAGTGCTGGAACTGCACCGCTGTGCTTTCGGTCCGCTGGAACTGGATCCGGAACTGGCGGAAGGACAATGGCGTGAACTGACAGACGAGGAGCTGAAAACCCTGCGGCAGGCCGCAGGCATGGGGGACGCATGAACGATCATTATTATACCCGGGTACCGCAGAGCGAATCGAAGCCGGTTGGGTGTGAGTATACCTACCGGGGTATTTCGCTGAGCTTCCAGACGGATGCGGGAGTATTCTCCAAGGGAGAAGTGGATACCGGTACGCGGCTGCTGCTGGAGGCGCTGCCGGAAGAAATGAAGGGTGATGTCCTGGACCTGGGCTGCGGCTGGGGCGTGATCGGCATTTCGATTGCGCGAAAGTGGCCGGAAACCCGGGTGACCATGGCGGACGTGAATACCAGGGCTCTGGACCTGAGCCGGGAAAACGCGAAGCGGAACCGGGCGGAGGTCACCTGCATTGAGAGCGACGGCATGGCGGCCGTGGAAGGGCAGACCTTTGACGCGGTGGTGACCAATCCGCCGATCCGGGCGGGAAAACAGGTGATCTACAAGATGTTCGCAGACGCGGCGAAGAGCCTGAACCCCGGCGGCGCGCTGTATCTGGTGATCCGGAAACAGCAGGGCGCGGAAAGCTGCATGAAGTACCTGCAGACGCTCTACGGCAGCGTGGAAAAGCTGGACAAATCCGGCGGATTCTGGGTGCTGAAGGCAGCGGAACCGAAAGCATAAAGCAGACAGAACGGATCCGGCGGATGAGCGCCGGATCCGTTTTTTGTTCAAAAAAGCAGCAAAACAGGAAATGTTTTTCCCCTGTGGACAGAGTATGATCTGCATGCGGCTGCTATTTGGGAAGAAAGGAGGGAACAGCTGTGTATAAGGAAAACATCCAGGCTGCCATCGATTATATCGAGGACAATCTCCGGACAGAAATAACGGCGGCGGAAGCGGCAGAAAAAGCAGGATATTCCGTTTTTCATTTCTACCGGATTTTCCAGAGCACCGTGGGCATGCCGGTGATGCAGTATATTCTCAGGCGGAAACTGCTCCATGCTATCCATGAAATCGGCTCCGGCAGGAAGAAGACCGATACAGTTCTGGAATACGGGTTTAACACTTATGCCGGCTTTTACAAGGCTTTTGTTCGGGAACTGGGTTATACACCGGCTGAATACCTCCGTGAATTCAGGACCCGACAGCCATACAGAATCAACCTTATCCAGGAGGAACAGATTATGCTGACACACAGGAAGATTACAGAGATCCTGGCTGAATGGGGCATGGAAAATGAACCTGTAACGGATGTTGTGTATCCAGAAAGCGGTGAGATCAGCAATACCGCCAAATATGTGGGAACGGATTATGTGATCAAATACACCGGAAATCTGGGCAATGTGATCAAGGCTATCAGTATTGCCAAAGCGCTGGACAGCGTGGGACTTTATGCGCCGGTTGCAGTGCAGACGACTGACGGAAAAGAATATGTCAAAAACGGAGAATTGTTTTTCTTCCTCTGCCGGCGGGTGAACGGAGACCGTATCCTTGCCAGCAAAGTTTACCTGGCCGAGTATGAACAGAAAGGCCGGTTTATCGGTGAAGTCATCGGCCAGCTGGATCTGGCACTGCAGCAGATTGACGTGCCGGTGGAAGACACGGATACTTTTGCAATTGCCCGGGATTGGGCATTGCCGGCCCTGCGGGAAGTACTGTCTGCCGAAGGCGCCTTCGCCGGGATCGATATGCAGGAGATGGAAAGACTGTACTACGCGCTGCCGCGGCAGATTATCCACCGGGATCCGAATCCGGGCAATATCATTGTTTCCAGGGACAAATGGGGATTCATTGACTTCGAGCTGAGTGAACGCAACGTGAGGATCTTTGATCCCTGCTATGCAGCAGGTGCGATCCTGTCAGAGACCTTTGAGGACGGAAATGAAGCGAAACTGGAAAGATGGACCGGGATCCTGAAGGAAATCATGTGCGGGTATGATTCTGTGGTGCATATGACCGCGGAGGAAAAGGCCGCGATTCCATATATGATTCTGACCAACCAGGTTATTTCCACTGCCTGGTTTGCAGACAAGGATAAACATCGGGAACTGTATGAAACCAATCTCAAAATGACCCGGTGGATCCTGCGGAACTTTACCAGAATGAAAATATGATTTCTTCCCGCATAAGAAAAAGTTTTATTTTTTTCAACACTTTTGTTTTTTCACTCCGTCTAATAGAGTGAAAGGAGTTGGTACAGTGACCCTGGGAGCAAAAACGGATCGTTTGTTCGCTGCTGAGACTGACGTCCGGCAGGCGGCAAGCGAGGAAGACAGCCGGCTTGAGATTGACCGGCTCATGGATCAGTACGGCAGCAGCCTTCTGAGGATGAGCGCCCTGTATCTGAAGGACGCGGATCTTGCGCGGGACGCCGTGCAGGATACCTTTATCAAGGCATACCGGCATATGAATGATTATCGCGGGGGAAGCTCTGAAAAAACCTGGCTGACGTCCATTTGCATTAACGTCTGCCGGGACATGCTGAGAACCGCATGGTTTCGCCACCAAAGCCGGATCGATATGGACACGCTGCCCGAAAACGCCGCCGATTTTGTTTTCCCGGACAACACGGTACTGAACGAGGTCATGCGCCTGCCCTCCAAATTAAGGGAAGTGGTCCTTCTCCGTTATTATGAAGGGTTGAAACTGAAGGAAGTTGCGAGCGCGCTGCAGCTTTCCGAAGGGAAGGTACGATTCCGGCTGAACAAGGCTGGTGAAATACTGCGGGTCAGGCTGAAGGAGTGGTATTACGATGAAGAATAATGATTTTCAGGAGCTCGTTGACCGGAACCTTTCCGGGCTTACCTGGGATGAGCGTGAACGCCAGAAGGTGCTTCACGCAATCAGTGAGGAGGAAAAGCCCATGAAAAAGGTTTCTATGACATTTATCCTTATTGCCGCAATTCTCTGCATCAGTGTTGTTGCGCTGGCAGCGGGACTGGTTTTTTCAAAGAAAGTGGATGCTGCACAGTTGGCGGACAGTGCCCTTGAGCAGAAATACGGGATAACGCCGGCTATGCAGACGTATTTTGACAGGCAGATTACCGGTGAAGGAAATAACGCGACTGTAACCTATAAGGGATTTAATGAATTTGCCTATGTGCTGGGTGAATACACTGTGACAATCAAAGACGGAAAAGCTGAAGCTGCCTGGTCCCGTGACGGTGAAGATACTGTGGGCGGATTTGATGCGGACGCCTGGGGACCGGAACAGCTGGCTGAAATGATGCGGATCAATAAAGAGACCTTCGGGCTGGAACCGTTCCGGAGCAAAGCGATTGCCATCACTGCTTCCCACGGTATTGAAAAGACTGACGGAAGAGAACTGAGTGAAGAGGAAAAGGAAGAAATGCGTGCTCAGCAGCAGAAGGAATCGGAAGCTGCGGAAAAAGCCGCTAAACTGTCCATCCCTGAAATGGATAAAATCGCGAGAGAAGCGGTGGCAGTCCGGTATGCTTTCAATCAGGATCAGATTAATCATCTGGCATGTTTGGAGGAAAACTGCTGGTATCGACTGCTGGGAGAAGAAAAGATTCCGTGCTATGAATTCTGGTTCTACCTGGGCTATGAGGATGACGGATACGAGGGAGAAGAGGGCGCGGGAATCTATTATGTCACCGTCAATGTGGAAACCGGTGTTGTGGAAGATCTGGAATATGAATCGGACCTGAGCAGCAACGGCTGACGCAGAGGAACGAATTAAAAAGAAGTATGGCAGGAAACCATTCCGGTTTCCTGCCATATTTGTTTCCAGTTTGCTGATGATCAGCGTTCCACAAACTCCAGGATATAAGGGGTAAAGAGTTCTCCTGTGCCGGAATCCCGCGGCTGGATGGTGTAACTACTGCCAATCTGAGTTATAGGAATCATTTCCCTGATCAGCAGATGCATCCATTCTTCAGCATCGCTGAATCTATCCAGATTCTTCCATTCATTTGTCATGCAGGGAAGCTCTTTGCCTTCCTGATCCAACACGTGGAACCAGGGACTGCCGTGGAGCGGCAGGGTGATGGAAGGAACTGAACAGCCTTCCTCATCCTCTACCATGGAGTTTTCATATTCTTCCGGATCATAATCATCTTCCACTTCAATTTCAAAGTAGCTGCCCATATCTGTACGGGTGATCCGTGCGGAAAGAACCTTGTAGTTTTCCAATTTGATCGGCAGGTTGGTTGCTTCATAGATACGGGCTTTGGCAATCTGGACGGGCAGAGTCACATTGTAGGGTACCGTTTCAGCAACAGGCATGATAAAATCATCATTCAGAACGAATTCATCAAGCGAGAATCCAGCGGAGATTGTCATGGAATCGCCAAGTTCCATCTCATCAATAAAGAAAGTAATATCCATAGAAATGGAGCAAGCTGAATCATAGCGCTTGACCAGGTTTTCCATCATTTCATACCGCTGTCCGCCGGTTTCAACAACCATCTGGGAGGGATTGAGGACATACACCTGCGGGGCTGCCGCACGTTCGGCGGCGAAAGGCAGGGTACTCAGATCTTTATCCCAGTCAAATCCCCAGAGCAGGGAGCCTTTTTCAGGATCAGCAGTACAGGTAACCAGCATATGAACGGAGCGACCGTCGCACACAGCCTCATCTACCCGGATCTCTTTCAGAATTCCGGTTTTGGCATAATCGACTTTCACATCCGGTTTCTGAATCTGTACTTCACCAATGTCTTTAGCGTGCAGGAAGTTCAGGATGTCCCCGCCGAAGGCAAGGGCTGTGGCCATCAGGACAAGAATCAGGGCAAAAGCGATTATTACGGATCGCGGAATGATGCGTTTCATTTGATGTTCCTCCGTTTTTGTCTGCAGCGCGCGCTGAACGGAGCGCTCGAAGGCTTCCGGTGCAGGCTCAAAGCAGTCTTTCCAATTCAATTCTTTCATCCTTCACACCTCCTCTTCCAGCAGAACGCGTAATGTGGTTCTCGCCCGATGCAGGCGCTGTTTGACGGTGCCCTCGGGGCAGTGAAGTATATGCGCGGTTTCGCGCAGGGAAAAGCCGTCGATATAGTAGAGTGTAACGGCGAGCCGCAGTTTTTCGGGGAGCTGCATCACAGCAGTGTGAAGAGCTTCATCCCGCAGGCGGTTGTCCATGCCGTCCGGTTGTTCGATCTCAATCTCTTCCACGGTTACTTCACGCCAATGTGAGTGGCACAGGCGCTTGCATTCGTTGACGAGGATGCGCATGATCCATGCGGTAAAAAGGCTTTCATCGCGCAGCTGAGGCAGCTTGCGCCAGGCTTTCCATACGCATTCCTGCACAGCATCCTGCCGGTCCTGGGGGCTGCGCAGCAGACTGGCGGATACCCGGTACATCTTCTGGGTAAGCGCGGTTACCTGCTGCTCGAATTCAAATTCAGTCATGGGCGCCCTTTCCTTTCCTGTATCGGCCGATACACCCTATAGACACATTCACCGGGGAAAAGGTTCGATTTTTCAAAAAGTTTTTGTTCCGGATAGATAACGAAAGAAGAATTACCGGCGTTCCGGCTGTGCCAAAATGATTTCTTCTACTTAATGCATTGATTATTCAAAAGCTTTTTATGACCTGACTATGAGAACCAATAGCAAAAAACAATCGAAATACAAAAAAAGATGTTTTAAGCTGTCACAAAAGGACAGCTTGATCATTTATATAAGTGTAAGGGTTATGAAAAAACCATTTCTATTACGCCCATGATCAGCGAAAACGCTGTTATATGGAATCTATATAAGAAGGAGGGATAAGAAATGCGCATACGTATACGTGACCCTGGCATTAAAAGAAAAAGTTCCCGCAAAACAATGCCAGCGAAGCATTCACCGCAAAAGCGGTGACCGTTCTGTGGGAACATGCCTAGTATACAACACATGTGACTATTATTCAATTAAGAACAATTTTGTGGAGGTTTAAATATGAAAAAGGTTTTTGCGATTCTGCTCGTTCTTGCTTTGATTCTGTCTTCTTTTGCTATGGCAGACGGTTGGACGCTGTCCATTAAAAAGAAGAATGGGACCTATACCGGAACAAAAACAAAACTGACTTCTAATTGGACCAGCGCATCGGTTACAACAAGCGGCGCCGGTTCACATAGTATGTATTATCAGGTTCGTAAATATACCGGTTGGGAAGCAACGGAATATCACAATACCAAGGGAAACGCTAGTTTTTCTCTGAGTTATATGCCCGACGGAAACGGAAATTCCCGTGGACAGAAGAACACTGATTACAAACTTCGCGTGGCCCATCGGAGCCAGTGTTCTTGCAATAACGGTACTGCCAAGGTTACGGTGGACTTCACGCCGTAAAGTGGTCATATATGACTTGATTTGATCTGGTTATGATGCAACCAGCCCCTGAGGGAATGGATTTTTCTGTTCCCTCAGGGATTTATCCGACAAGGAGATTCTATTATGAAAAAAGCAATGATCATCCTTATGCTTGTCCTGATATGTTTTACTTCTGCATCTGCGGACAGCGATGTTTGGGTAGAAGAGACCTGGTGGCGGATTGACCGGGAAATAGATTGTGAAGGCCTTCCGCTATTGATCCATGCAAAGGTGCTAGAAGTACCGGAAGGGGCCGAGGTATGCGAGTATCATTTGGAAAAGCTAAGTAAAGCCGAAGTGGTTGAAAAGGGAAAACAGATTAACTGGGAAGCCCTGGGCTTTGATACAAGCTCCGGCGAATGGCAAATGCCGACTAAATCCGATCCGGTATATTCATTTATATCGAAATCTTCTTCTTATCCGATGTGCCATCTTTATCAATACTGCAATGTAAATCTGGCAACTCTGGATCCATATTATATGTATGAAAACAGCATGCATGATGATTATATTGATGATCCAAACCAGTTCGAAATCAATGGTGTAAGCAGGGAAGAGATCATACGGAATGCGGAATTGATTGCAACGGAATTCGGATTCCAGCTCGGAGATGTACTTAGGGTCAATAAATGCGATGATCCCGAAACGATTTCTGAAAGAATGAAATTATATACCAAACGAATGGGCTGGAGTGAATTGTACTATCCGAAAGAAGCGGCTGATTATGCTTTTACTGATCTGACGTTTCCTGTGTATTATAACGGTCTGCGGCTTTTTTCAGGTTGCTGGACAAGCATGAGTAACGATCTGGAAGTACCAAACATGAATATGAGGATGATTGTTACACCCGGATACGGGATTTCAGCAGTGGAAAGTATGCTGTTTTCAGGCAGTCAACTGAAGGCAATAACGGGTTGCAAACCGGCAATGAATGCCGATGAGGCGATTCATTGCATTGAAGAAAAGTATGCTAACATGTTTTTTCCGGGTGTAAAGAGCGTGACGGTTCAATCTATGGCTCTGGAATATGTGACGATCACAGGAGACTGGGCTTCAGAAAAACCGTATACGCTTTATCCGGCGTGGGTGGCCCAGATAAGCATAGCGGATGAAGAATCTGATGATCCTTATATAACATATGAAGCATATGATGCCGTAACAGGCAAACCGCTGTTCTGATACAGGAGGTGACTTGGTTGCAATATATGAAAGTTGAGCTTGCCAGAGGGTTACGGGCACCGAAGTTCCTTTTAGCAATTCTTATCTGTTTAGGGATTTATATTCTAGGGGAGGGATACCAGGGATGGATCAGTATTATTCTACATCCGAGTACTACTTGGATTCATCGGCATAATGGATTCATGATGGAATTCAATCCATTTCGCTCGCTTCTTCCTTTTCCTGCGGTTCTTGCAGCCGGAAGCATGCTAGTGGAGGATTGGGAACACCACAGCCTGTATTTCCAATCTACACGCTGCAGTTTCAATACGTACTGTAATGTCAAATTTTTTACACCGTGTATTATCGGCGGCATTGTCCTGACAATCGGAGTGTTGTGCTATCTTGGGACTATGGCATTTTCTGTTCCGGCTTATAATGATGGTACTTATTACGAACCTTTCATGGAACCGATTATCCTGAATCATCAGTGGGGATTATATTTCCTTTATTTTGCAAGTCTGCAGTTCCTTCTTGGCGCGGTTTGCGCGGGAATGGGTTGTATTATTGCGACGTTGACTGTCAGACGCGGAATGATCTATCTGTTTCCAATGCTGTTTTTTTCAATGCTAGAAATAGCAACTAAAATCACCATTGTCGGGTTAAGTGGAGCACAGTCATCGATTGTGTTTCGTTTGGAAACTGATTCTCCAGGACTTGTTTATTGTGTGATTGCAGGGATTCTTCTTGCTTTTATTCTGGTGTCCTATATTCTTTTCCGAACTCTCTTCAGGAAGCGGGTGATTGAATGGCAGTGAGGCGCGCTTTGTATTTATGCATGGTTCATCTGAAAGAGCTATTTCGGACACCGCTCTTTTATGCATACTTGTGCCTGTTTTTTATATATTTTTATCATCTGAATGTTCCGACAGTGCTTTTTCAGGAGGAGACGGATATTCGAATCAATGCGTGGGGATATACAGCCGGAGTGTTTTCCACTCCGCTTTCCACAATTGTATTTGGCATGGGCATTATTATGCTTTTTTCGGATCTGCCACTTCTTCGTGGCAATGCTTTATTTGAATCTACACGCTGTTCCCGTAATGTATGGGTTTTCGGACGTGTTCTGTATGTTGTGGGAGTAAGTGTTTTCTATACATGTATTATGTTTCTTTTGTGTTTGTTGACCAGTCGAGGAGAATTATTTGATACGGATAGGTGGGGGAAGATACTAAATACGATAGCAAATGGTTATCATTTTGAAGAAATAGATGATCTTCTGGAGCTATCACTTACCTTAACGGGGAAATATACTCCGATTCAGGCCTTTGGATTATCATTTATGATGTGTGCCCTTTGTGCTATTAGTCTTGGACTTTGTATGTTGTTGCTATCTATGAGCTTTGGCAGGATTATAGCTTTGCTAGTTGGTTGCGTTTTTTCAGTATTGGATTTTGTGATTTCCTGGAAACTGCCTTATGTGGCATATCATGCTTCTCCGCTTTCTCTGACCAGGTTGAGCGTTATTTGTGTGCCTGATATGCCGTATTATCCCACATTTTCTTATGCACTGACAGCATTGATAGGTTCAAGTGTTCTGGTGTCTGTTCTGTGTATTGCAGTATCTCACATGAACAAAAGTTTTGCAGATAAGATTCTGCGTAACCAATATTAATGAAAGGAGGAAGGAGAAATGTATGCAATTGAGGCGTTGAATATCAGCAAAAGATTTCGCGATCAAACCGTCTTGGATGATGTGTCGCTACAGGTCGAAAAGGGGAAAATATATGGACTTGTTGGTGATAATGGCTCCGGGAAATCTGTTTTGTTGAAATGTCTGTGCGGTATTCTTCCGTGTGATAAGGGGGAAATCAGAATAGCCGGAAAAACCATGAAACCGGGAAAGGGCAAACCTCCCATTCTGGGAATTGTTATTGAGCATCCGGGATTTCTGGATTCAATGTCAGGATGGCACAATTTAAAGTACCTTGCCGGTATCCGGGGGATCATATCGGATGAACAGATCAGAAAGGCATTGCAATGTGTCGGACTGATTGGTAACGAAAAGAAGAAAGTGAAGAAATACTCACTGGGTATGCGGCAACGGTTAGCAATTGCCCAAGCAATTATGGAAAATCCGGATATTTATATCATGGATGAGCCATTTAATGGGCTGGACAAACATGCTGTGGAAGATATGCGGACACTTTTTAGTTCCATGCGTGAGAAAGGGAAGACATTCTTACTTGTTAGTCATTATGCTGCAGATATTGAAAATCTCTGTGATGAAGTTTTTGAAATCAATGATGGTATGATAAAGAAGGGAGAATAATTATGAAAAAAAGAATTGTTGCACTGTTCCTGATGATGATCCTTGTGACTGTATCTAGCGTGTCGATGGCGTCTACTGTCATGCTGCGTGCAAATGGCAAAAATAGTGTGACAGTTAGTATTTCTGCCAGCGGTGGTTATATAACTGCGTCTGCCAGAGCTACAATCAATGTAGGCTCCAATCCATCAGTTGTTGTTGTTTTAGAAAAAAAGGATGCAAATGGAAATTGGACACAAGTGGGCACAGGAAGTGGAACAAAAAAAGCCACGGCACGTGTGACGGCAACAAGTGGGTCTTATCGCGCAAAAGGCATATTGACTGTAACAGATTGTAGTAATGGTAATGTTGATACGCCATATAAAGCGTACAGTTACTAATTACATGAGAATGTACACAAAAATGTTACATGTGCAAAATATGTACGCTCATTTTTGACATATTTCGTCGCAGACGGTATAATCTCATCCTACGGAAGCCTTATAACGATCCAATAAAGAAAAAAAGGATCAGCAGGGAGAACAATAGTATGATGGTTATACCAGTTTTTATCCAGATGATAGAAGATCCTGAGGATCAGGAATGGATGATAGACATATATACGCAGTATTACAAGCTGATGCTTGTAACCGCTGAGTATTATCTGGATAATTATATGGATGTTGAAGAAATAGTTAACGATAGTGTGCTGGCGTTGTATGAAAAAATAGATCGTATCCGGAGGCTTGAGCCTAAAGCGCTTACTTCTTATATAATCACGACGGTTCGTAATGCTGCATTTGGTCGTTTGAGAAAGCTAAAGCTTCTCAATCACCATTTCTTGTATTTGTCCGATTATAGCATGGAGACAATAGCTACAACGGAAGATGTGGGGAAAATTGCAGAATCCAAAGATCAGTTGGATGAAGTACATAGGATTATCAATACTTTGTCTGAAAAAGAGCAAAGTGTGATCCGCTTAAGATTTGAAATGGGCTTGAACGATCAGGAGATCGCAGAAGAATTGGGAATATCCCAAGAAGCTGTCAGGCAGAATGTTTCCCGTGCCAGAAAGCATATACATGAAGCCCTTCTCAGAGAGGAGGTGCGGGCATGAGCAAACCAGAAGATAAGATTTATGGATCCGAAGAGCAATACATTGATGACCTGATTCGTTTGGTATACAAACAAGACAGGTTGCGTGAAGAAAAGGAGATTATCAAAAAGAGTGAGGAACCGATAACATCCGAACAGAAGATAATCAAGGATAGGATCCGTGAGCGGATGCAGGTAGAACTAGATAAAGCTGACCAACAGAAAGCTAAAGCAAAAAGGAAATCAAAGATCTTTCGAATACTTCCGAAGATTATGGAAATTGCTGCCTGCCTGATTCTTGTTGCGGCCATAGGGACAACGGTGGCGATTGCCAAAGATGCTTCTTTTCGATCTGCAATTATGCAATTGCTGATTAACATAGATCAGGAGGAGGGTGTCGCAGATATCCGTTTTGAGGAAAACACAGATGAATCGTTTGAAGTTCCTTCAGATTGGCGTGGTGAATATTATCTTTCAAGAATTCCTGATGGCTTTTCCATATCTTATATTGATTCAGATCCTGAGATGCCGGCAGTAGAGTACAGTTCCCAGGATGGAAGAGAAATCCATTTTGATGAAAATTCCTATAATACAATAGCAACACAAGGAATTGAGGAAACTGATTATACTGAGATTATGATCAATGACCGTTTGGCACTTATGATATCGGATGATAATCCGGAAGATCTATTCTACAGGATCACATGGTCTAATGATGAAAAGTGGTTTATGCTGGAGACTGTTCATATGACAAAAGAGGAAACCCTGGAATTGGTTAAGAGCGTTCGCAAGATTATTCCAAAGGATATGTAAAAAAACATGAAAGCGGATACCGCTACTGCGGTATCCGCTTTGTAATTGTGTTGCGCTTACGTGGGATTAAACGATGACGATCTCGCCGTTTTCATCCAGATCCACGACAAGCTCGGTGCCGGGAGCCACGTCGGCAGCGATGACCTTGCGGGCAATGAGGGTTTCCACCTTGCTTTGCAGGTAACGCTTGAGGGGACGGGCGCCGAAGACGGGATCGAAGCCCCGGTCGATGACGGCGTTCAGGGCGGCGTCGGTCAGGGTGACCTTCAGCTGCTTGTCCTCCAGACGGCGGTTCAGGTTTTTGATCATCAGGCCCACGATGGAGCCGATTTCATTCCGGGTCAGAGGCTTGTAGCAGACGATCTCATCAATACGGTTCAGGAACTCGGGACGGAAGCGGGTCTTCAGCAGGCGGTCCACCTGCTCCCGGGCTTCCGGAGTGATTTCACCATCGGCGATGCCGTCGAGGATGAACTCGCTGCCCAGGTTGCTGGTCATGATCAGGATGGTGTTCTTGAAGTCTACGGTACGGCCCTGGCTGTCGGTAATCCGGCCGTCATCCAGCACCTGCAGGAGGACGTTGAATACATCCGGGTGGGCCTTTTCCACTTCATCAAACAGAACGACGCAGTAGGGACGGCGGCGGACCGCTTCGGTCAGCTGGCCGCCTTCATCATAGCCCACATATCCGGGAGGCGCTCCGATGAGACGGGAGACGCTGAACTTTTCCATGTACTCGGACATATCGATCCGAACCATGTTCTTTTCATCATCAAACAGGGCCTGAGCCAGGGCTTTGGCCAGCTCGGTTTTACCGACACCGGTGGGACCGAGGAACAGGAAGGAACCGAGGGGACGGTTCGGATCCTGGATGCCGGCACGGGAACGCAGGATGGCTTCGGAAACTTTCTTCACGGCTTCATCCTGGCCGATGACCCGCTCATGCAGGACGTCCTCCAGGTGGAGCAGCTTCTCGCGCTCGCCTTCCATCAGCTTGGATACCGGGATACCGGTCCAGCGGCCGACGATCCGGGCGATTTCTTCTTCCGTTACCCGGTCGCGGAGGAGGCTGTTTTCGCCCTTGCTTTCCTCGGCAATGGCTTCTTCCTTTTCCAGCTCCTGCTTCAGTTTCGGCAGTTCACCATACTTCAGTTCCGCGGCGCGATTCAGGTCATAGGAACGCTCGGCCTGTTCGATCTCGGCATTGACGCGTTCGATTTCCTCGCGCAGGCCGGTGACCTTGCCGATGGCCTCTTTTTCCGCTTCCCAGCGGGCTTTCATGGTATTGAACTGATCCCGCTGCTCCGCCAGCTCCTTCTGCACTTCATCCAGGTGTGCGCGGGAGAGGGGATCGTCATCCTTCTTCAGGGCAGCTTCCTCAATCTCCAGCTGCATGATATGACGGCGGACATCGTCCAGCTCGGTAGGCAGGGAATCGATCTCCGTACGGATCATGGCGCAGGCTTCATCCACCAGGTCGATGGCCTTGTCCGGCAGGAAACGGTCGGTGATGTAGCGGTTGGAAAGGGTGGCGGCGGCGATCAGGGCATTGTCCTGGATCTTGACGCCGTGGAAGACTTCATACCGTTCCTTCAGACCGCGCAGGATGGCGATGGTATCCTCCACGGTAGGCTCGGACACCATGACAGGCTGGAAACGACGTTCCAGGGCGGCGTCCTTCTCGATATACTGACGGTATTCATTCAGGGTGGTGGCACCGATACAGTGGAGTTCACCCCGGGCCAGCATAGGCTTGAGGATGTTGCCGGCATCCATGGCGCCGTCCGCTTTGCCGGCACCGACGATGGTGTGCAGCTCATCGATGAACAGGATGATGCGGCCGTCGCTCTTTTTGATCTCCGCCAGGACAGCCTTCAGACGCTCTTCAAACTCGCCGCGGAATTTGGCGCCGGCGATCAGGGAACCCATATCCAGGGAGAAGATGGTTTTGTCCTTCAGGCTGTCCGGCACGTCCCCGCGGACGATCCGCTGGGCCAGGCCTTCAGCGATGGCGGTTTTACCGACGCCGGGCTCACCGATGAGGACAGGGTTGTTCTTTGTTTTACGGGACAGGATCCGGATAACGTTCCGGATTTCGCTGTCACGGCCGATAACCGGATCCAGCTTCTGCTTCCGGGCCAGATCTACCAGGTCGGAACCGTACTTTTTCAGCGCGTCATAGGTGTCCTCCGGGGTGTCGGAGGTGACACGGGCGGCACCGCGGACTTCGCTGAGCGCCTTGAGGAAGGCGTCGTCCCGGTAACCCTGGGCTTTCAGCAGGCGTTTCACATTGGCGGAAGCCTTGGCGCACAGACCCATCCAGACATGTTCCACGGAAAGATATTCGTCCTTCATGCGCTGGGCGATCTTTTCCGCTTCCACCAGGGCCTGCTCCACATCGTTGGCGATGTAGACCTTGCCGGGTTCACGGCCGGAACCGGAGACGCGGGGCGTACGGTCCAGGTTTTCCTTCAGGCCGCTGACAAACGCGGGTACGGAAATACCGCATTTGGTCAGAAGCTGGGGGATGAGTTCGCTCTCATCCTCGGTCAGGGCGAGCATCAGATGCTCCTGCTCCACCTGCATATGCTGATATTCGATGGCAAGAGACTGGGCCCGCTGCAGGGCATTGACTGTCTTTTGCGTGAACTGATTCATATTCATAGGGCTTACCTCCTTCGAAGGTTGTTTGACTAACTTTGACCTTCAAGAGTATTATACGCGTTTTGAGGACGGTGTCAAGATAAATTCATAATTCATAATGCAGAATGCAAATTAATGGGTTTCCTGGATGAAGGGGTTCCGGATAATTGGATGAAACGTGGAGGAAAAAGAACGAGATCCCTCCACTTCGGTCGGGATGGCATATATATACAATGGTGTTCCGGATATGTTGAAGGTTTATATCTCCGGAGGAAATCTCTCCATGCAGAGCCCTTTGGGCTCTTTAGTCGAGATGACAATGTGGTGTCAGCGATGTTCCAGATGGGTTCTGGTTACTGTGAATGATTCATGTCTCTGGGTGGCCTGCCTGTTTATCCGGAAGGAAAAGCGGCCGGGGATCGTTGTTTTTTCGAAGGATGGTTTTTGGACAAGGAAAGCGATCTATGATATTATAAACTGTCTTGGTATAAGCTTTTCGCGCCATGACAAACGGTCAAACCGGAGGGTTAGAATGTTCGGTAAGAAGAAACGGGAAGAAGATAACTTCGAAGAATTCGAAGAATATTCTTCCGATGAAGGCTACGAACCGCAGTTCCCCGAAAACAGGGATCCTGATGCGTATGACGAGCCGATGGACGAAGCGGAGTATTATCCCGAAGAGTCCGGATATGATGAATACGAGGAAACCTACGACGGAGAAGAGGCCTACGACAACGAGGCTTACGAAGAGGAATCTTCCTGGGCGCGGGATGACGAGGAGTACGACGAGGATTATGACGAGGAGCCGGAAGACAAACCGGAACCCCGCAGTATTTTCCGCCCGGAAACCCGGAAACCGAACTTTGTCATCAGTGTGCTGCTGAACACGATCAGGGTGCTGATCGTGATTGTGGTGCTTGCCGGTGTGGCCGGACTGGGTGCACTGGCCGGAATTGCCAAGGGGTATGTGGATACAGCTCCCGAACTGAACCTGGTAGCAATGGATACCCAGGCACAGACCTCTTTCATTTATGATTGCAACGGTAATCTGATTACTGAATACAAAGGAACAGAAAACCGGGTGCTGGTATCGCTGGCCGCGATGCCCAAGATGCTTCGCAATGCTTTTATCGCAGTGGAAGACGCCCGTTTCTATTCCCATAATGGTGTGGACCTGAAGCGTATCGTGGGCGCCCTTGTGTTCAACCTGACTTCTTCCTCCACACAGGGCGGTTCCACCATTACCCAGCAGCTGATCAAGAATACCCTGCTTTCCTCGGAACAGAGCTATAAGCGGAAAATCCAGGAGGCCTATCTGGCCTTGCAGCTGGAAAACCGGTACACCAAGGATCAGATCCTGGAAACCTATCTGAACACGATTTTCCTGGGTGAAAACTATTACGGCGTGCAGGTGGCGGCACAGGGCTATTTCGGTAAAAACCTGGGCGAACTGAGTATCCGGGAATGCGCGATACTGGCCGGTACGACCAACAACCCTTACTACTATAATCCGCGGCGGAATCTGTATACCCGCAAGAGTGACGAAAAGGACTATGCCGCGGTAACCAACAACCGGACGAATTATGTGCTCCGGTGTATGTATGAAAACCAGTTCATCACTAAGGAACAGTATGAAGAAGCCCTGAACCCGGCCACGGCAAACGTGCTGAAGGAGGCTCCGTCGTCAGGAGACAGCATGTACAAGTATCCCCATTATGTGGAGTACGCTGTGAAGGAAGTTGTAAACATCTTTCTGGAGCTGAACGGCCTGGAGGATAACGCAACGAACCGGGCAGCCATGGAAAACAAGCTCCGTACCGGCGGTTACAGGGTAAAGCTGGCAATTGATCCAAATATCCAGGAGACGGTGGAAACCACGCTGCAGAACTGGAGCAAGTATCCGTCCCTGCGGGATCCGTCTGATAAGGTGTTCCGGACAAAGAACTCCGACGGTACCTATACAGAAACCATTGAGCCTCAGGCGGCCTGTGCGGTGCTGGATTACAGGATGGGTGAGCTGAAGGCAATCGTCGGTTCTCGGACTGAAGTGACAGCAAGGAAGACCCTGAACCGGGCTACAGACATGAAGATGCCGGTCGGTTCTTCCATCAAGCCGATCGCGGTTTACGCGCCTGCCCTGGAACTGGGCTGCAGCCCGGCCACGGTGGTTTACAACATGCCGATACCGATTTCCGGCTGGAAAGATTCCAAGGGTAATGATTCCTGGCCGAAGAACTATGGCGGAGGCGGATATGTGGGTCCCGAAACCCTGCGTACTGCTATGGCCAAGTCCCATAACACATCCGCGGCATCCACTCTCATGTCTTATGTGGGCGTGGAACGCAGCGTGGACTTCCTGCACCGGTTGGGTATTGATGACGGCCATATAGACGCGACTCCCTTCGGCCTGAGCCTCGGTTCCTCCGGTATTACCCCGCTGCAGATGACGGTTGCCTTCGGTGTACTGGCCAACGGCGGTGTTTACCAGGAGCCCATCTCCGTACTGGGGATTTCCGATTCAGCAAATAATGTGATTTGGGATGGACACCAGCACCAGGACCGCCGCAAGGTTTTCTCTCCCAGTACTTCCTGGCTGATTGTAGACATGCTGAAGACCGCGGTACAGAGCGGTACCGGTACAAGCGCGAAGATCAGCGGACAGATCGTCGGCGGCAAGACGGGTACAAACTCCGACCAGAAGGGCGTATTCTTCTCAGGCATGACCGGATACTATGCTTCCGCTCTGTGGGTGGGTCATGACAACTATAAGGCGTTGTCCTCAAAGTCCACAGGTTCCGGTGCGGCTGCACCGCTGTGGCAGGCCTATATGAGCAAGATCCACCAGGGCCTGGACAAGAAGGACATCCTGGACGGTAATCCTTCCGACTACGGCCTGGTGAAGGTAACCACCTGTGCGGTGAGCGGCCAGCTGGCAACAGATGCCTGCCGGAACGACGCGATGGGATACGGTGTGGTGACCGACTGGTGGGCCAAGGGAACCGAACCGACTGTGAACTGCCAGATGCATACCAACATGACAGTCTGTGCTGAGTCCGGAATGCCGCCTTCTCCCAATTGTCCGTATACTGTGACACGCGGCGTAGTAACGATCCCGACAGGACATCCCCTGTATAACCTGCTGGGACAGTACCAGTCAGTCATTGAGGAATACCTGGGATCGACGGCTGTGACAAGCAATACGGTCTGTACCCTGCACAGCGGATTCTATCAGCAGCCCACGATGCCTGATCAGTTCCCCGGATATGACCAGGGCGGCTATCAGGGCGGTTACGACCAGGGCAGCTATGATCAGGGCGGCAGCGATCAGTCTTTTGCTGACGCCAGACAGGTGCTGACGATGGCGGAGACCATGATGGCCTCCATGGACCCGAACAGCGAGCAGTACCGTGCGATCCAGAACGCGGCGGATTACCTGCGGATGCTGATCGGCGGAGGCGGGGCGAATCAGTCCGATGTGATGAGCGCCATGCAGACCCTGACGCAGGCGCTGGGAGGAATTTATTAATGGAATTAATAAATTCCTCCAATGCATAATTCATAATTCATAATGCATAATGACAGAGTGCTCCGCTGAGACGGGGAAAAGAAACGAGATCTCTCCACGCAGGCGCGAAGCGCCTTTGGTCGAGATGACATTTCGGAACATGGGTGTTCCGGATATCATTCGGGAAAACTGCCCGAGGAAAACGGGAGGAAAAGAGATTACATGAATGTTGTGGATATTGTGATCCTGGCAATCCTGGGACTGAGTATACTGGTAGGACTGTACCGTGGATTTATCTCTTCTGTGGCGTCCATGGGTGGATGCCTGCTTTCCCTTGGCCTCAGCTTCTGGCTGAGCCCGAAGCTGGCAGGAGTGATCCAGAACAATCCTGAAATTCTGCGTACCCTGGCGTCCTATACTGACGCGGCAACGAAGCTGGGCGACCAGACCCTGGCAGGAAGCAGCGTTACGTCCCTGACTGAGAACAGCATTACGGAGATCCTGAATAAGGTATCCCTGCCTGCTCCGCTGAACACCCTGCTGCAGAACAACCTGACAAACCAGGTTTACGGTACGGCCGCAGACGTGGGAACCTATGTTTCCCAGACGATTGTCGGCGCTATCCTGAATGTAATCTGCTTTATTGTATGCTTCCTGGCGCTGCTGCTGGTGATTCACTTTGTGATCAACTTCCTGAAAGTGGTCTTCAAGTTTCCGGTGCTGAAGCAGCTGAACTCCCTGGCCGGCGGTGCCTTCGGGTTGATCCGCGGCGCACTGCTGTGCTTTGTGGCTTTTGCCCTGCTGCCCCTGGTCCAGACCCTGCTGCCGGTTAATAACCTGAACCAGCTGGTGGAAGCCAGTGCCCTGGCACCGCTGTTTAACAGCGGGAACCTGATACTGGCGATTATGAACGGGAAGTTGTTCTGATTTTCTTTGCAGGGCAAAGGAAATCAGAACAATGAAATATTGGCTTTCGGCCAATGTGAAATATCCTGCTTCGCAGGATGTGAAATATCGCTTACGCGATATGAAATATGCGCCAAAGGCGCATGTGACAGATACTAAAAAACCCAGCGGCCTGTGTGCAGGCCGCTGGGTTTTTGATTTGGATTGGATTAGCCGTCAATGAGGCTCTTTTCTGTGGCGGGATCGAAGAGGTGCATGACCTTCGCGGGGAAGGTGATGTACAGCTTGTTGCCAAAGGTCAGGCTTTCACGCTGTTCCTTCGTCAGATCCACAGTGGGGAGACGGACAATGATCTTGTCATTGTTCTGGCTGGACAGGTGCAGATGCAGCTCGCTGCCCATCATTTCATTGACGTCGATGGTGCACTCAATGGCGCCTTCCGCGTTGTCAAACAGCACGGCAGTGTGTTCCGGACGAACGCCCAGGATGATTTCCTGGGAACCAATGCCCTTCTGCTCCAGAACCGCATTCTGTTCTTCATTCAGGGGCAGCTTTACGCCAAGAATATCCACAACGTATCCGCCGGCTGCCTTTTCCAGGTTTGCCTTCAGGAAGTTCATCTGGGGGCTGCCGATGAAGCCGGCTACGAACAGGTTCACAGGGGTGTCGAACACTTCCTGGGGTGTACCGACCTGCTCAATGAAGCCATCCTTCATGATGACGATCCGGTCGCCCAGGGTCATGGCTTCCGTCTGGTCATGGGTAACGTAGATGAAGGTGGTATCCAGCTTCTGGCGCAGAAGAATGATTTCGGCGCGCATCTGGTTGCGCAGCTTGGCGTCCAGGTTGGACAGCGGTTCGTCCATCAGGAAGACCTTGGCGTTCCGGACCATGGCGCGGCCGATGGCCACGCGCTGGCGCTGGCCGCCGGACAGGGCGCGGGGTTTCCGGGTCAGGTATTCGGTGATACCCAGAATCTGCGCCGCGTTGGTGACGCGCTCGTAGATCTCATCTTCGGGCATCTTCTTCAGCCGAAGGCTGAAAGCGATGTTGTCGTATACCGTCATATGCGGATACAGGGCGTAGTTCTGGAAAACCATGGCGATATTCCTGTCCTTGGGCTGCAGGTCATTGACGACCTCGCCGTCGATTTCCAGGGTGCCTTCGGAGATGTCCTCCAGGCCGGCGATCATCCGCAGGGTGGTGGACTTGCCGCAGCCGGAAGGTCCGACGAAGACCACGAACTCCTTGTCCGCGATTTCCAGGTTAAAGTCATGAACTGCCGTGACTTTGTTATCGTAAATCTTTTTGACGTCAGTCAATTTTACGCTTGCCATATTCTCTCTTCCTCCTTTATCCCTTTACAGCTCCACCCGTTACGCCTTCCACATAGTACTTCTGTAAGAACAGGAACAGAAGCGTAACGGGAATCGCGACCAGCACGCCGCCTGCGCAGAACATGGTGTAGTTGTTGTTGATCTGGTCCGGCGTCAGCCAGTTGTACAGACCGACCGCCACGTTCATACCGGCGGATGCGCCGAAGGAAATGTAGCGGGCAAAGACGTAGTCACCCCAGGGGCCCATGAATGCCGTCAGGACTGTGTAGATGACGATGGGCTTGGAGAGCGGCAGGATGATCTTTTTCAAGACCTGGAAACGGGTCGCCCCGTCGACACGGGCGGCTTCATCCAGCGATTTGGGGATGGTGTCAAAGAAACCTTTGGACACATAGTAGCCCATACCGGAGGAGGCGATGTAGACCAGGATCAGACCGGGAACTGCGTTGGCCTGGGTAAGGCCCAGGTCCTTCAGCACGCGGTACAGGATAATCATGGTCAGCATGCCGGGGAAGAAGCCCAGGATAAGCATGAACCTCATCAGGGGTTTACGCATCTTGAAACGGAAACGGCTGAGCGTGTAGCTCATGCACAGCACGATGACCGTCTGGAAGAGTGCGGTAAAGACGGAAATAATGAAGGTGTTTGTATACCAGCGGGTAAAGTCTGAGGAGAACAGCTTCCGGTAGTTGTCCAGGCCCCAGACTTTGGGCATCACGTAGCCCACCTGCCAGGTGCTTTCCACCCGGAAGGACTGCAGCACAATGCAGAAGAAGGGGATCAGCCAGATGGCGCTGATGGTGATCAGAAGAATATAGATCAGCGTGTTGCCCAGCGTTCTGGAGGCCCGCAGTCCCATGTGACGCTTCATACTTGATTCACTCATCACTGGAAGTCCTCCTCATTCTTAATACTCGGCAGCAGGTTGTAGACGATCAGTGCAATGATCGATACCACAACGAAGACCATGATACCGATCACAGAAGCCAGGTAATATTTGGACTCCGCACCGGTACTGATCTTGAACAGCCAGGTGATCAGCAGATCCGTATAACCCACGGAGCCTGAAGCCGACGATGCTGCCGGGTTCGTCGGCGCGCCTCCCGTGAGCAGGAAGATCACGTTGAAGTTGTTGATGTTGCCTATAAAACTGGTCAGCAGGTACGGTCCTGTGATGAACAGCATATATGGAAGCGTGATTTTCGTATACTGCTGCCAGGGATTGGCGCCGTCAATACGGGCGGATTCATACAGGTCCGCCGGAATGTTCATCAGGATACCGGTGGCCATCAGCATCAGGTACGGAATACCGATCCAGATGTTGATGAGAATGACGCTGACCCGGGCCCAGGTGGCGTCTTCCCAGAAGGGAAGGGCTTTATCAATCCAGCCCAGGCTCATCAGGGCACCGTTCACGATACCGTCCTTGGCGAACATCTTGGACACATACAGCAGGGAGATGAACTGCGGAATGGCGATGGTCATGACCAGGATCGTCCGCCAGAGCTTTTTGCCCTTGATGCCCTTCTTGTTGATGGCCATAGCCACGAACATGCCCAGGAAGTAGTTGGTGAAGGTGGCGAAGAAAGCCCACATCAGCGTCCAGGACAGGATTTCACCGAATGTGGCCGCATAGCTCTGGGTTCCGCTGGCACTCTTCCAGGAGAACAGGGTGTTGAAGTTATCCAACCCCACCCAGTGGAACAGGTTGCTGATGTATCCGTCATGAGCCCCGTCATAGTTGGTAAAGGCAACCAGGATCATGAAGATGAGCGGCAGAACAGTAAAGATGATGATGCCGGTCAGGGGCAGCGACAGCAACGTCTTATGGAAAGACTCATCCACCATGGAATGCAGGTCTTCCTTTGAGCTTTTCAGCCTTTTGCCGGCGGCCAGGATCCGCTCCGCCTCCTTGTTCTGGCGGATGTTGACCCGCCAGGTGTAGATGAAGGCGATGATGAAGAAGATGGTCAGCACACTGTAGAGCAGGATCTGGAAGGAGTTGTCGTTGTATGTATGGACATATGCATCGTAGATCTCGTCATATGTCTCTGTGGGGCCGACCTTGCCCAGGGAGGGCATCATGGACAGCCAGTATGCTCCGGACAGGATCATGTATCCGATAAATACAATTTCAAACAGCAGGAACAGCAGTCCCCGCAGGATCTGTCCCCTGGCCAGGCAGCCAAAGCCCATGACCAGGTAACTGAGTTTGGTTTTCCAGTCGCCGTTGACAAAGGTGGTTACGATATCCTTTGCCTCCCGGCCGATGGCGGTGACGCCTGACTTCAGCGCTCCCCCAATCCTCTGAAATGCATTCAGGGTTGCCTGGGGGATTTTGGCGAAGAAGCGCCCCACCTTATACCCGAGTCTCCGTCCTTTGGACAGCTTCAGGTATTCCAGGTCACTGAGCTGTGCCATATCCGTGATCCACTCCTCTCCTGTGCATGGAAAATCCGAAATCGGCCGGAGCCGAAATGTTCTTCAGCTCCGGCCGAAAATGATCGAGTCAGATTCTGATTATGTTGTTATCAGTTCTTCACGATGGTGATGGCAGTGCCGTCCCAGGTCACGGTGTAGTTGCCGGGCTCTGCGAACACGATGTTGTTGTCGGGGTTGTCAGCACCCAGATCCTTGATCAGTTCAGCACCGGTGGTAACCTGAGCGAAGCCCTTGTCAGTGCCCCAGTCAGCGGGTTTGACAATACGGCCGCCCATGTAGTCGCTTTCCGGAACGTCCAGCGTCAGGGCGCCATCCTTGAAGTAGTAGGTGTCAGCTTCGTCAGCGTTGTTCCAGCCGTTCCAGGCACCTACGAACAGCAGGGCGTTGGCATCCAGCTTCAGGGATTCGTTGATCTTGTTCTCGTAGTTTACGAGGACCTGCTTCAGGCCTTCTTCATCCGTGGCATCCTTGGCTTCGTCAGCAATAACATTGCCGATGTTCCACCAGGCACCGCTGATTGCGAGCTGAACCTGTCCGTATGCCTTCTGAGCATACACAGCAGCCAGGATCGGGTCATTCAGAACAGCTTCATCAGCCTGGGCTTCCAGGTTGGCGGGGCCCCAGCCGTTGGAGGCATGACGCTCCAGGGAGCATTCCTTGCCGGTCAGGAACTGGGCCAGCTTGTTCAGGGCGGCGTTCTTCACCGGATCTTCCTGCGGCTTAATACCCATGAGCTTGAAGCCGAAGAAGCTGCCGATGTGATAGGCGGTACCGTCGATGTCATAGGAAGGCAGATCAGCAACGCCCAGGTTGTCGCCCAGGATCTGCTTGGCAGTGGAGGAACCCCAGGTGCCGGAGACCACGATGGCGGAATTGCTTTCGAAAGCGGAAACTTCGGAGCTGCTGTTCCAGCAGTCGGAATCCAGCAGTTTCTTCATGCCCTTCAGGGCGATCAGGCCCTTGTCGCTGTTGAAGTTATCCACAACGCCCTTGGCATTGCCGTCGGCGTCCATAACCCAGGTGGAGGTGCAGCCGGCATCGCCGAAGAAGAAGCCGGCGGAATACCAGACGTTCTTCAGATCGAAGGAGAAGTACTTACCGGCCTTCTCGCAGTCTTCGATCAGCTTTTCAAGAGAGTCAACATCCTCGTCCGGGATGACGCTCTTGTCATAGTACATGAAGTAGCCGTTGTCCGCGGTCAGCGGGTAGGCGTACATGGTGCCATCCACGGTGACGGACTTGGCGGAGTCAGCGTCATAATTCGCGGTGACGAATTCGGCAGCCTTGGTTCCCAGCTTGGCCAGGGCCTTGGCGGTCAGCAGGCGGGACAGCTGGTCCTGCGCGAAGCAGTAGATGTCAGCGCCGGCTTCAACGTCCTGCACCATGTTGCTGGCAGCGTCGCCTTCACCCATCTTTTCGATGGTGGCTTTGAAGGTGATGCCGTCTTCGTTGGTTTCATTGAAACGCTTGATCTGAGCTTCGGTCAGGTCAACGATGGCGTCAGCCACCCAGACTTTGATTTCGTATTCTCCGGCCAGGCTGGACGCAGAAGCGAAAGAGACCATGGAAAGTGCCATTACAGCAGCCAATACGATGGCGAGGAATTTTTTCATGGAGTGATCATCCTTTCAATATTTTTTTTCATTCTTTTTTGCCGGACGACAAATTCTCCAAAGAGCCATGTGACTTTTGGGAGAATTTATGCCGTTTCGACTGTGTGCATATTTTATAGCAGAGTCCTTTTTTTGTCAACAACAAATTTTCTGGAAGCCCTTATTTTACGTAATTGGTATCGTTTCCGATGATTCGAAAACCCGGAGCCCTTTTACCGTAAAGAATTGAGCATTGCGTCGTCGATTTTTCCCCAGGCCCCGTTACCGGCTCCCTGGCACTTTACATAGAGACCGACCGTCACTTCCATACCGGCAGGATGATCAAATTCCGGAATGATCCCCTGGTTCCAGCTGTTCCAGCCGGTGATGGGGATCTGCTCTGACCTGGCGACTTTTGCACCGTCCACTTTGGCATAGGCGTAAATATCAGTCGTGCCGCAGTCGCCGCCCATGACGGACAGGGTGAACCTGAACTTTCCTTCCGGCAGGTCGCTGACTGTCTGCTCCAGGGTGAATTCCACACTGTCCTGGGCGGCACTCCAGAAATGCATGTGTTTTGAACCGGTGAGGGAATCTGTTTTTTTATCCTCTATATACAGTTCATCCGCTTTCTTCAGATCAGTGATGACCCAGGCATCGCTGCCTTCCTCAAAGCTGTAATCCTTCAGGTAGTTATATTCAACCATGGAAACGAAGCACTTTGCCTCCATACCGCCGGCCTCTCCGGTGATCACATACTGCGCGGGGCCGGAAGTGTGCATTGCCTGATCTTCTTCCTCCGAAAGATTCCAGGTAACAGGGATGGCCTGGCGGCTGTCATCCGTCATGACGGCATTGACTGTTTCCGGAAGAACCAGGGGCATATTCAGGTCGCAGATGACAGACGGCTCTTCCAGCGCGTCCGGAACAGGCGCAATTTCATTGCCGGTGCGCATCAGGCTGAAAACCTTCAGGGATTCCAGAGCGTTTCCTTTCGCGTCAAAGAAAGCCTGGTTGTCCACGGCGCTGCCGCCGTAATATTTCCCGGCATCCTTGGGATCATATACAGAGGCATAACTGGAAGCCCAGCCGGAGCCGTACTGCTCCCAGATTTCATGGTTCTCTTCCCAGCTGTCCGTTCCCACGGTGATCCAGGCGCCTTCCCAGTAGCAGACGCCGATGCCGGAGGGCGTGTGGTTTACGATGGTATCCGTGATGTTCCGGATACAGTTGGCCTGGCCCTGGACGGTGAAGGGATAATCCTTGACGATTCCACCGCCGTCACCGATGGTATTGGCGGAGAAATCCGTATCCTCCGCAGTAAAGGCGTAGGAGGTTTCCATAACCATGACTTTTTTGCCGTAAGTTTCGGCAATCTCCGTCAGGATTTCAGCAAGATTGTCCAGCGTGCCGTGCCAGTAAGGATAATAGGAAGTGGCGAAGACGTCATACTGGATCAGGCCGTACTGTTCATAATAAGCCATCTTGGAAGCATAGGTCCGGTAGCTGTCCGGCTTCTCGGGATTGGCAAAATGCAGGGCAATCAGGGCTTCCGGATAAACTTCCTTCACGGCACGGGAACCGGCGTCCATGAGATGGGCGATGTCCCGCCAGATCTTTTCCCCGCAGAGAGCGCCGTTGGTTTCATTGCCCAGCTGAACCATGCCCACATCCACACCGGCATCCTTCAGCTGCTTCATGCAGTCAAGGGTATATTTATATAATTCTTCTTCCTTTTCATCGATATCCAGCTTTGCCCAGGCACGGGGAACCATCTGCTTGCCCGGATCAGCCCAGAAATCGGAATAGTGGAAGTCCACCAGCAGCTTCATGCCGCAGGCAGTCGCCCGTTTGCCGATTTCCACGGCATTGAGGATGTCGCAGTTGCCGCCGCCGAAGCCGCGGCCTTCATTATCATAGGGATTATTCCAGACACGGACGCGGATATAGTTGATCCCGTTTTCCGCCAGCAGGCTGAACAAATCGGCTTCTTTGCCGTCAAAGTCGTAATACTTTACGCCGCTTTTCTCTTCGGCGAGCACGCTGGAGATATCCATGCCGAAAATGAAGTCATCCGGCAGGTTTTCCACCTTCTTTACATACAGCGTGTCGGAAGAAGACTCCGCCCCGGCGGACAGGCAGGGCAGAAGCAGGAAAAGAATCAGGGCCAGGATCAGGAACATGCGCGCGTTCATCTGGTTTCCTCCTCTGTTTTCAGGTTTATCAGCAGCTCAGCGCCCTGCCGGGCCAGTCCATCCTCCAGATGGGCAGAATTTGCGCCAAGATACAGACGGTAGGTGTTTTCCGGGGTGTAAAGGATCCATGTATTAGCAACGGAAACCCCGGTTTCCGGATCATGGACGGTAACGCTTTCCTCCCCGGGAGCAAACCAGTCCGCAAACTGTTCCAGGTCGCTGTCCGGAACGATATAGAGATCGGCAGCCCGGAGCGCGTCCGAGCCGAACATGGCGTAGGTGAAGGGATGAACCTGCACCATACGGATGGGGGAGGACAGGCCCTTTTCAAGCAGGGATGCCAGCTGGATTTCATTTTGCACTTCCCCGTCCACATAGAGGGTCAGTTTATTGGCCGGGACAGTATCTGTAATCTGATAGAACACAAAACTGGAGAAGAAAACAGCAACCAGCGCCCAGAGGCCCAGCAGGGGCAGAAGCTTTCCCAGCTGCATCCTGGCAGGACGGCGGGCTGCATTGTCCTTCGCTGTTTCCACAGGAACCTGTTCCAGCGTCTCCACACCGGCGATATAGCTGTGAGCCAATGCCAGGCGCACCAGGCTTCCGTCCGGAGGCATCCGGGAAATCCAACGCTCATCCAGGTTCAGCCGGGCTGGTTCTGCCTCTCCGGTATCCAGCAGGATCTTGCGGATCCGGATGCTTTTCGGAATCCGGATGGATTCCCGGGTCAGGGTGATCCGCCCTTCCCGGAAATCCTTTTCGCCCTTCAGGAGCATATCCAGGTGTCCGGCCTGGGTGCGGGCTTCCTTTATACCCAGCTGATAAACGACAATGCAGATCCATCCCATGACGACAGTGACAGCCATGAGGACCAGGTGAAGCGTATTGGCGTTTTCCGTGCGTACGAGCAGGCACAGCACGATGAACGCGATGAGGGCTAAAACAATCAGAATCCGGAAGGCGACGGTCAGCCGTTTATCACGGGTTTTCCATGCGGACAGTTCCGCTTCCGTACTAAACCATTCCATATATACGGTACATCCTTTTTTCGCTTGATTAACCGCAATATAGCATTTTTTCCCTTCCTTGACAACCGGTCTGCTTTGGTTCATGATACAAGGGAAAGCTGCGGAAAGAGGAGGAATAACTGTGAAACGACTGGTCATCCTGCTTTTGGTTCTGGTACTGTTGAGCGGTGTTTCCGCCGCTGAGGAAAAGGGTCTGGATATGACAGATAATTATCGGGTGTTCTATGAAATCTTTGTCGGTTCCTTTTCAGATTCCAACGGGGACGGCACCGGAGATCTGCGGGGCGTTATCAACCGGATGGACTACCTGAACGATGGGGATCCGGTTTCAGGCAAGAGCCTGGGAATAGAGGGAATCTGGCTGACGCCGGTTTTCGCCTCTCCGTCCTATCATAAATACGACGTGACCAATTATTATCAGATTGATCCGGCTTTCGGCACGGAGGAGGACCTGAAGGAACTGATTTCCCTGTGCCATGAGCGGGGCGTGAAACTGATCCTGGACCTGCCGCTGAACCACACGGGCGAAAACAATGAGTGGTTCATCAACTTCCGGAAGGCGCACCAGGCAGGGGATATCGATGATCCCTTCTACAACTTCTATACATGGATGCCTTCCGAGGAACCGGCGCCCGCCGGCAGGCGCTTTCGGAACATGAGCAGTCTGTCGCTGAAGGTGGAGGCCAATTTCTCCGACCAGATGCCGGAACTGAACTTCGACAATGAGCAGGTACGGCAGGCGGTGCTGGACGTTGCGGCCTACTGGCTGAATCTGGGCGTGGATGGATTCCGGTTTGACGCCGCGAAATATCCCTACTACGGCGAACATGAAAAGAATGCCGAGTTCTGGGTATGGTACATGGATGAACTGAAGAAGATCAATCCGGATATCTATACCGTGGCGGAGGTCTGGGACGGGGACGCCATTACGGACCGTTACCTGAAAGCTTTCAACTGCTTCCATTTCTCCACGGCCATGGTGGAGGGCCTGATCGCGGAAACCGCCCTGGGCGGAGACGTGAACCGGTTTGTGCAGGCCACCCAGTCCTATCTGGATAACATCCACGCCATCAATCCTGAGGCGATGAACATTCCGTTTATTGCAAACCATGACACAGACCGGGCGGCGGGATTCCTGACCGTAGCCAGCGGCAGTATGCATATGGCGGCGAACCTGTATATCCTGATGCCCGGATCTCCCTTCATCTACTACGGTGAGGAAATCGGCCTGCGGGGCTCCAGGGGCGGAGCCAACACTGACGCAAACCGGCGGCTGGCCATGTTCTGGGGAGACGATGATACAGTACAGGATCCGGTGGGAAGCAACTACGACAAGTCCAAGTTCTCCTCGGTGGCAGACCGGGAAAAGAACAGCTCCTCGATCCTGTGGCACTACCGGAAGCTGATTGCGCTCCGGAAGGCCAATCCGGAGATTGCCAGGGGCGAATACACGGCCCTGAACTTCAAAAACACAAAGCTGGGCGGCTTCCTGTGCACGCTGGACGGCAGCACAGTCGGCGTGTTCCACAACACAACGGAGAAGACGCTGAAGGTGGACCTGGCGGAAGCAACAGATCAGCGCTTCACGGAAATCACCGCGTTCCTGTCTGTGGATCCTTTCGAAGGATACGCGGAGCTGGACGGAACGGTGCTGACGCTGGGTGGACAGACGAGCGCGGTCTTAAGATAATGAAGAATGAAAAATGAAAAATGAAGAATTAAATGTTTTTCTGAATACCGTGATGCGGTATTCAGAAAAGAAAACGGAGGAAGAAAATAATGCCCTGTACAACAGTGCTGGTGGGACGGAAAGCCAGCAACGACGGTTCCACAATGATCGCCCGGACGGACGACGGCCACTTTGACGTGAAGAAGCTGATCAAGGTGAACCCCAAGGATCAGCCGAAGAAATACAAGAGCAAGATTTCCCACGTGGAGATTGACCTGCCGGAGAATCCGCTGGGCTACACTTCCTGCCCCAGCGTGGATCCGAAAGAAGGAATCTGGGCGGCCACGGGGATCAACGAGGCTAACGTAGGCATGACCGCCACGGAGACCATCACCTCCAATCCCCGGGTGCTGGCAGCGGATCCGCTGGTGGTATACCGGAAGGCAAAAAGCCGGAAGGAAAAGGACGTTCCCGGCGGTATCGGGGAAGAAGACATTGTGGTGCTGGTGCTGCCCTATATCCGCACAGCCCGGGAAGGCGTGGAGCGGCTGGGAAAACTGCTGGAGCAGTACGGAACCTATGAATCCAACGGCATCGCCTTCAACGACGAGCATGAGGTCTGGTGGCTGGAAACCATCGGCGGACATCACTGGATGGCCCGGCGGATTCCGGAAGACCGGGTGGTCATTATGCCGAACCAGTTCGGCATGGATGAGTTTGACCTGAAGGACGCCTTCGACAAGCAGGAAGCGCATCTGTGCTCCGCAGACCTGAAGGAGTTCATCCGGGATAATCACCTGGACCTGAACCAGGACGGAAAGTTCAATCCGCGGAATATCTTCGGCAGCCGCCGGGATATGGATCATATCTACAATACACCCCGGGCCTGGTTCATGGGCCGGTACCTGACCCCGACGGGCTACAGCTGGGACGGACCGAACGCGGAATTCACCCCGGAAAGCGATAATATTCCCTGGAGCCTGAAGCCGGACCGGAAGGTGGCGGCGGAGGACGTGAAATACATGCTGTCCAGCCACTACCAGGGAACTCCCTACGATCCCTATATCGGACGGGACACTGGCTGCCGGGGGATGTACCGGTCCATCGGCATCAACCGGACCGGGGTGACCAGCATCTGCCAGATCCGGCCGGACGTTCCGGACGCTATTAAGGGAATCGAATGGATTGTATTCGGTTCCACGACCTTCGGAGCCGCCCTGCCGGTGTACACGAACGTCAGCGTGATGCCGGACTACCTGAGCAAGGTGACGCTGGATACTTCCACGGAGAACTACTACTGGAGCAGCCGGCTGATCGGCGCGCTGGCGGATCCCTGCTATGCTTCCACCGTACAGAATATCGAACGGTATGAACTGACCGTGATGACAAAAGCCCGGACGCTGATCCGGGAATACGACCGGAAGATGACGGAATCCGGCAATTTCTCCCTGACGGAAGAAGCCAATGAGAAGCTCAGCGCCATGGCGAAGGAGGAGACGATCTCCACCCTGAACAAGGTGCTGCTGACAGCCAGCGAAAAGATGAAGAACGGCTATAACCTGGCGGACAACTGAGCCGGAAAACCGTATGAAGAAACCCGCCCGTTCGGGATGAACGGGCGGGTTTTTACTATAACCGAAAATAATCAGGCGTTATCCACGCCGGTGACGGTGACGCCCTGCAGGCGGGTGACGGAAGGAATCAGCATGGTGTTATACTGCCGGGATTCCTTCGAGAAACGCATGGTTTTCAGCAGTTCAGGGAAGCTGCCGGAGACGGAACCGCCGCAGACAGGGGTAACTTTGCCGCCCTGGTGCAGATAGGCCAGACGGATTTCACCGGCAATGTCGCCTGTGATGCTGTCCACCTGAAAATCGGAAAACTCCACAACCTCCAGGAAGTCGCCGGTGCGGAGATCCGCTTCGGATTCCGTTCCGCCGATCACCTCAATATTGGAAGGAATGAAGGACGATTCCATGCCCAGGTACTGGCTGAACTGGCGGCCGCCCATATAACTGACAGCCTTGCCGTGGTCGATCAGGGTGAGGTCCCGGATGGGAGCGCCTTCTTCGTCATAAGCCACATTGCGGGAAGAGTTGGGCAGGGAACGCACGGAGCACATGGTCAGGTTTTCCGGCGCGACCATATCCCCGATCTTCCAGTCGGACATGCCGCGGTATACCATGGACGCATACAGCTTCGAAGCAAAGAAGCGGTACAGCTCCACAGACGGATCGGTCGCAAAAACCACATCCGGTTTGTCCAGCGCGGGGGTGGGGACGGTAATCAGCCGGTCCCGGCCATAGGTGAGGGTTTCCTTCAGTTCCCGGGTCAGCTGCTCCCGGTCACAGGTGCCGGCTTTGAGCATACGATACAGCTCGATTTCGTGACCGTCTTTCCGGGCGTTGATGACCGCTTCCACCATGGAAGACGGATGGACGGTGGTTACGTCAATGCCTTCGCTGTTCAGGAAATGGCGGGTGATTTTATTGACATAGATTTCATAGCTGTTCAGGTCTTCCGTGACAGTTTCCGGTATAGAGGCGAGGGTGCGGATGAAATCACCGCTGATAGCTTCCAGGTCAATATTTTCCGCCTGGCCTTTGGTTTCCGCCTGGCAGGGCTTATTCAGCGTATAGAAGGGATTGCGCACATAGGAAGCGTCACTGCACAGACCTTCCACGGCCCGGCGCATTTCTTCTTCTGTGGCATCAGAAGGGATGGACGCGCTCGCGGAACCGAGACAATCGTCAAACTTTTTATACACTTTGACGTTGAAAGTGCGCACATCCTTGGCCCGGTGCTGGTCCAGGCTATGACGGATGAAGTAAAACTCCCAGCCCTTTTCTTCTTCATCCGCGACTTCCCAGGCATCAGCCCCGGAAGTTTTCAACACATTCAGCAGCGTATCAAGCGCTGTTTTTTTCATATCAGCCATTATCCCAGCCTCACTTTCGCTTTCAGATAGGGGCCGCCGTCGGCAACTTTGACCCATTCCTTATGACCTTTGCCGCAGGCGCCGGAGCCGAAGCTTTCCCGGTCGGTGGATACCATGGAAACAGAACCCAGCAGATCCGGCACATAGCCGGTCATAACCAGGGGAGAGACCACTTTGCCGGTCAGCTTGCCGTTGATGATCTCATAACCCCGGTCCAGGATGCACTGGATGCCCCAGTGTTTGGGATCCTCCATGCCGGACTGCATCCCCTCCAGCAGGTAGCCTTTTTCGATGGAGGCAATCATCTCGTCCAGAGTACTGGTGCCGGAATCGAACATGGTGTTGGTCATGCGGGTATAGACTTTATGAGAGAAGCTTTCCCGTTTGCCGTTGCCGGTGGGCTGAACGCCCAGACGCAGGGCGCTGAGCGCGTCGCAGATACCGCTGCGCAGGATGCCCCGATCGATTTCCGTGACATCTCCCGCAGGAGTGCCTTCATCGTCAAAGGCGTAAGAAGTGACATCCTCCACGCAAAGGGCGCCCTCGTGCATGGTGACCATGTCTGAACCGACGCGTTTGCCGATGTAATCCGCGCCCAGGGCACGCCCCTTGACGAACATGTCCATCTCCACGCCATGACCGAAGGCTTCATGCGCAATCAAGCCGGTGACTTCCGGCGCGGTGATGACGTCATATTCCCCGGGAACAATGCGCTCGGCGGAGACCAGATCTTTCGCGATTCGAAGGACTTCGGGGATTTTGTCCTCCACATGATCGAACAGTTCCGGTCCCTTTCGGCCGGACAGAGAGGTATAGGCAAAATCCGTGCGCTCTTCTCCGGCTACCAGGGCGTAAGTCATTCCTTCACTGAAGGTGTAGGACTGGCGCAGATCCTGATGTTCGGTCAGGAACATCTTGCAGACGTGAGTGGAACAGGCCCGGACCTGGAAGTCAATGAGCTTCAGGCCTTGATCCGCCCCGGCTTTCATGCCCTGGTCCGATACGGCGGACAGCTTGTCCACCATGGAAGAAATACTCTCTTCCTCCGGCAGGCGGCCGGTTTCCATCTCCGTGAAGATGGTGCGGGGTTCGTCCGGCAGGATGCCGGTTTCATAGGCCTTGACACCGGCGGCATTCATCAGGCGCAGCTGAGCGTCAAGTTCCCGGGTGATGCTTTCAAAGGTTTCCTTTGCATTGGCCGGATCAAAACCGGTGAAGGCAGACTCGGCATAGAGGCCGTTTTTGTACACCCGGACAACCGTGCCGCGCTCGGTGGCAATGGTTTCACGGGATACAGACTTGGACCGCTGTGAAATGGCAACGGTAAAACCGACGGAGTCCGTGGACAGGACAGACACGTAATCGTACCTCCCGCGGAGCAGGGCGATCAGTTCCTTCAGTCCGGGAGCGATCCCATTCAGATAAGAAGAAAAAGGTGCTTTCATGAAAGTTCTCCTTTTCTCATATATTGCGACAAAAGCATTGTACAAAGGGGTGAAAGGGAAGTCAAATTAAAATCAGCTTAAGCATATGAATACTGTGGACAGTATACAAAAGACAGTATCCGGAAGACAGAGAAAGCACAGATCGGGTTATGAAGCAGTTGTTGAGGTGCGGATTGCGGTCAATGCTTTACAGCCATTGAAAATGCTGAATTCACAACATTTTACGAAATCCCAATTTATGGTAGTTGTACTCTGCCAGAAACACAAGCTGTGCGGATTGCAATTTATACAACGGTATGTTAGAATAATCCCACGATTTTTGATCTAGAAGGGGAGTCTTGCCTGAGTGGCATCTTTTACCACGGATGATTTGGGGAGAACCCCGTTAATACAAATTCATAGACTAGGTTTATACCATTTTTTTGTGATGTGTTAGGTTATTCATCAGGGGCGCACCCTGATCGATAATATACAAAAATAGAAAGGATAGATCCACAATGACCAAATTTGCCAAGATCCTGTCTCTGGTTCTGGCGCTGGCGCTGGTGCTGAGCTGCTTCAGCTTCGCCGCGGCAGAGGAAACCGCACCTGACACCTATTCCATGATCGATAATTTCGACGTTACCACCCTGGACTATGTCTTCAACAACAAGTCCTCCAACGGTGACTATCTGTCCAACTTCATCGAAGGCCTGCTGACCCAGGATTCCCACGGCAAGCTGATCCCCGGTATGGCGAAAGAATGGAGCCATAACGAAGACGCTTCCGAGTGGACCTTCATCATCCGTGATGACGCTGTCTGGTCCACCAATGAGGGTGAAGAATATGACAACGTGAAGGCCGAAGACTTTGTCACCGGTATGCAGCACGCTGTTGCCACCCAGTCCGAGACCCTGTCCCTGGTCCAGGGACTGATTGTCGGCCTGCAGGACTACATCGACGGCACCGGCACATGGGATGACGTTGGCATCAAGGCTGACGGTAACACCCTGACCTACACCCTGACCCAGGGCTGCGCCTACTTCGATGGTATGACCACCTACTCCATCCTGTGGCCCATCAACGGCGAGTTCCTCGACTCCAAGGGCGCTGATTTCGGTGCTGTGGATCCGTCCAGCATCCTGTACAACGGCTGCTACATCCTGAGCTCCCTGGTTTCTGCCCAGGAAGTGCGTTTCGACGCCAACCCCAACTATTATGACAAGGACAACGTCTTCGTGCAGCACGTGGTCGTTTCCTACACCGACGGTAAGGATCCCGCCCAGAACTTCAATATGTTCGTCAACGGCGAAGTGACCGCTACCGCCATCAACTCCAACCTGCCTGACGTTGTGAAGAAGGCTGACGAGCTGTATGCCGACAACCAGTACAAGAGCATGACTACGGCCACCTCCTACTGGGGAGCTTTCAACTTCGACCGTCAGTCCTATGCCCTGTACAATGACCCGTCCGTCGTGACCACCACGAAGGATGACGCCCAGAAGGCGGATGCCAAGGCTGCGATCCTGAACAAGTATTTCCGCCTGGCTGTGTATGCCGGCTATTCCACCAAAGCCACCCAGACTGTGACCAAGGGTGTAGAACGCGCCCTGGACGCTGCCCGTAACACGCTGGTGCCCTACACCTTTGCTGTTACCTCCGACGGAACCAACTACGGCACCATCCTGACCAAGTATGTGGAAGAAATGGAACCCGCGTTTGCCGGCATCGACCTGAACGACGGTCAGGACGGCTGGTACAACCCGGAACGCGCCAAGATGTTCGCTGAGAAAGCCAAGGAAGAGCTGGGCGACACCATCAGCTCCTGGCCGATCATCCTGGACTATCCGGTCTACGCTGCCAATGAGAATCAGAAGAACGCCGCCCTGGCTATGAAGGATTCCATTGAAAAGGCCATCGGCGATTATGTGCAGGTGAACCTGGTATACCTCGAGGGCAACTCCTCCACCTACTATTCCGCCTTCTACAGCATTCCTACCGGTGAAGACAACGCCATCGACTTTGCCTTCGCTGCCGGCTGGGGTCCTGACTACGGCGATCCGCTGACCTACATCAACTGCTACAACACCTCCAACGGCGACATGCTGAACTACTCCGGCCTGAACCTGGCCAGCGAAACCGAGAGCGACTCTGGTAAGGCTGCCAAGGAAGCCATCGGCCTGTATGACTTCCAGAAGGTACTGGATGAAGCGATGGTGGCTGTGGGTGATGAGCGTATTGACCTGTTTGCCAAGTGCGAAGCCATGCTGCTGACCAACGGCATCCTGCGTCCCTTCACCACCAGCGGCGCAAACCTGATTGTGAGCAAGGTTGTTCCTTTCTCCGCTGCTTACGGCCTGTATGGTCAGGCTTCCTACAACTCGGTTCCCTACTTCAAGTACATGAAGCTGCAGAGTGAACCTGTGCTGGCTGCTGATTATGAAGCTGCCAAGGCTGCCTGGCTCGCCGGTGAATAATCAACGGAACAGGTACCGCAACTCATAATCTGAACAAGTGATTATTTTTCAGGGCGGAAGCCGGAAGAGAAGTCTCCCGGCTTTCGCCTTGCCCAATGGAAGGTTTTGTTTTTATGATGAAAGGGTATATCCTGAAGCGTCTTCTCCGGTCCGTGATATCCATTCTGGTTATCATGTTTATTGTGTTCACCCTTATTTTTACGAGCATTCCGAGGGAGAACATCTTTTTTGAGGACAGCGTTTACCGCAAACTGGGCGGTAAGCCGGATGAGAAGACGGAATATGTCTATAACACCTGGAAGAAGCTTGGCTATCTGGATTATGTCAGGCTCAATGACTATTGCCTTGAGCTGTATGAAGCCGGCAGTGAGGAAATCCAGAAAGCGGTGCAGCCGGATTCCCCGGAAGCAGCGCAATTTGTCGAGCTTTATCAGTCCAGGGGTTATAATATAGGCTATTTTTCTGTCAGTAAGCGTCCTTTTGCCTACAGGGATGTACCCATTTTTCAGCGGCTGTGGAACTGGTTCAGCAACCTGGTCCAGATTGACCATGTGAACAGAGTACAGGATCCCAACAATCCGGATCTGGAACGGAAAATCTATTTTGGCCGGACACCTACGGGCGGACTGGCCCTGATCGGCAGCGGTACATACCACAAATACCTGCTGTATACCGATTCTAAGTTCCCGTTTATTCACCAGAATTTTATCACCCTGAATATGGGTGAATCCTATCCGACATACCAGGGCATAGAGGCCCTGAATGTCATGTTCAGCTCCCAGGGCTCAGAGGTCAAGCGGGAAGTAACCTTTGAGACGGGTGAAACCGGAAAATCCGCGATCAATTTCGGATCGCTTACCTATAAAGAAAATCTTGACCGTATGGACAAGAAAAAATTTGTTGACCATTACGCAAATTACACGACGTTCAAAGACCAGTCTTCCATGGTCGGAACTTCGTTCATTATGGGTTTCTTCGCCCTGCTGCTGATGTACGGCGTCGGCCTGCCGATAGGTGTGCTGATGGCCAGACGGAAGGACGGCCTGATTGATATCGCGGGCATGTTCTATATAATCTTTATTACCTCCGTACCGTCAGTAGCCTATATATTCATCTTCCGGCACCTCGGAACCACGCTCTTTGGACTGCCGTCCCTGTTTACCACCTTCGGTCCTTCCGATATCCGGAGCTGGATTTTGCCTACAATCTCCCTGGCGCTGCCTTCCATCGCCGGTAATATGATGTGGATCAGGCGATATGTGGTAGACCAGATGAATTCGGACTATGTCAAATTCGCCAAGGCGAAAGGTTTGAACAGAAAAGAGATTTTCCGCAAACATATCTTCAAGAACGCAAGCATTCCGATCGCACATGGTGTTCCGACGGCCCTGGCAGGTTGTATTACGGGTGCAATTGTTACTGAAGCGATTTACTCTGTCGGCGGCATGGGCAAGATGCTGCCGAATGCCATCAACCAGTACAACAATGTAATCATTATTGCCCTGACGTTTATTTTCTCCACGATCTCCGTGCTCTCTGTTCTCCTCGGAGATATTATCCTGACCAAGGTTGATCCCCGTATATCATTGACAGGTAAGGCTGGTAGATCATAATGGAAAAGATGCAAGATAATCTGTTTGAATTCGCAGCATTCGACGAGAAAGAATCGGAACATATTGCTGCACCGCGGTATTCCTACTGGAAATCCGTGTGGCGTACTTTTGTGCGCAGTTGGGTCACCATTCCACTCACGATATTCGTGATTGCACTGGTTGTTTTTTCGCTGGTCCAGCCGCTGCAATCCGGGTATACCCCTACGGTTGCCCCGAACATTAATAATCAGGAAATGAAGTATCTGGCTCCCAGCGGTGAACACATTTTCGGAACGGACAATATCGGCAATGAAGTGTGGGATGTGGTCTGGGCAGGCGCAAGGAACTCCATTATCGTCAGCTTTGTCAGTGCTGCCGTTATCCTGGTGATTGGCATCCTGGTGGGCGCGGTCTGGGGATTCAGCAAAAAGATGGACAAATGGATGATAGAGGTATACAACATCTTCGCCAATGTTCCTTATTTGCTCCTTGTTATGGTTCTTTCCTATGTTCTCGGTCCCGGACTGGGAACGCTGATTATTGTTTTCTCCTGTATTGACTGGCTATTCCTGGCCTATTTCATCCGTACACAGGTTATGATTATCCGTGACCGGGAGTACAACATGGCCAGTAAATGCCTGGGTACCAAGACGATTACAATGATCCTGAAGAACATCCTGCCCTATCTTGTGTCTGTTATTGTAACGTATATTGCACGTCTGATTCCCAGCCTGATTTCGTACGAGGTATTCCTTTCTTACCTGGGACTGGGACTTGGATCCAATTACGCTTCACTGGGACGGACGATCAGCCAGTATGTGTCTTTCATGCAGGGCTATCCTCATCTGTTCTGGATTCCGGTGCTTACGCTGGCAGTACTCTCAATGTCGCTGTATGTTGTCGGACAGAAACTGGCAGACGCGACGGATCCGCGTACGCATAGGTAGGAGGCAGACATGAAGAATATTGTTATTTCCGCAAAGGATATAGAGGTTCAGTTCCGGGTTCGCGACAATTACCTGACCGCAATCCGGAATGTATCACTGGACCTGTATGAAGGAGAAACCTTTGCAATTGTCGGTGAGTCCGGCAGCGGCAAATCCGTTTTTACAAAAACTTTTACCGGCATGCTTGAGTCCAACGGTAAGATCACGAACGGATCTGTGATGTATCATGGACAGGATCTGACAAAGCTGACCAAGGAAAAGGACTGGGCCGGTATCCGCGGCGTGAAGATCGCCACCATTTTCCAGGATCCCATGACGTCCCTGAACCCGATCCGGACGATCGGTTCCCAGATTACCGAGGTTATTGAAAAGCACCAGAAGCTTTCCAAAGCGGATGCTAAGAAGCAGGCAATCGAGATTATGGAACGCGTTGGAATCACCAACGCGGCCGAACGCTTTGACAATTATCCCTTCCAGTATTCCGGCGGTATGCGGCAGCGTATTGTTATCGCCATCGCCCTGTCCTGCCATCCGGAAATCCTGATCTGCGATGAGCCGACCACAGCCCTGGACGTGACTATTCAGGCACAGATTATCAAGCTGATCAAAGACCTGCAGAAGGAACTGGGATTTACGACGATTTATATTACGCATGACCTGGGCGTTGTCGCGAATGTGGCGGACCGGGTCGGTGTAATGTACGGCGGCCAGATTATCGAGTATGGTACAGTGGAAGAGATCTTCTACGATCCCAAACATCCCTATACCTGGGCACTGCTGTCCGCCCTGCCGCAGCTGGGCGTGAAGGGTGAAGACCTGTATTACATTACGGGAACACCGCCGTCCCTGTATAACAAAATCAAGGGAGACGCTTTCGCACCGCGGAATCCGCATGCGCTGAAAATTGATTTTGAGCAAGAACCGCCCTTCTTCAGAGTCAGCGATACCCACTATGCAAAGACCTGGCTGCTGGATCCCCGGGCTCCCAAGCTGGAGAAACCTGAAGCGATCCAGAACCTGCACGAGAAAATTACCCGTATGACATCGAAAGGAGGAGCATTCCATGTCGGACATGACTAACAGGGAAGTACTGCTTTCCCTGCGGAATGTGGAGATTTCCTTTGATAACGGCGGGAAAGAGAAATTCAAGGCAGTACAGGATGCTAATTTTGATATCTACAAGGGCGAAACCTTTGCCCTGGTGGGAGAATCCGGCAGCGGCAAAACAACCATTGGCCGCGCTATCATGCGTATCAATCCGCTGAGCAACGGTGAGATTACGTTTGAAGGGAATCGGATCTCCGGCAAGCTCAGCAAGCAGGAAGACATGAACGTGATCCGGAACATCCAGATGATTTTCCAGGATCCTGCCGCCTCGCTGAATGAGCGTGCTACTATTGAATACATTATCTCCGAAGGTCTGTACAATTTCCATCTGTATGAGAACGAAGAAGACCGTATAGCCAAGGTGGACAAGGCACTGGAAGAGGTCGGCCTTCTTCCGGAGCACAAATCACGGTATCCGCACGAGTTCTCCGGCGGCCAGCGGCAGCGTGTTGGCATTGCCCGGGCCCTGATTATGGAGCCCAAGCTGATTGTTGCGGATGAACCGATTTCCGCCCTGGATGTATCCATCCGAGCCCAGGTGCTGAACCTGATGAACAAGCTGAAGGCGGAGAAATCCCTGACCTACCTGTTCATTGCCCACGACCTGTCCGTTGTCCGCTTTATTGCGGACCGGGTGGCGGTTATTCACCTTGGACGTATTGTGGAAATTGCGGAAACAGAAGAACTGTTTGCCCATCCGCTGCACCCCTATACGATTTCCTTGCTGAGCGCGGTGCCTATGCCGGATCCGATCATTGAAAAGCAGCGGGAACCGATTGTTTATACCGAAACAGTGGCAGAAAAAACCGGCCCGGATTACGAAATGCGTGAAATCCGGCCTGGCCATTATGTCTACTGTACTCCCGAACAGGGAATTGAATACTACAATACTTCCATGAATCAGTAAAAAGCCGTCATTATACCGGCGGCCAGAAGCAGAAGGGCTGCAATGCAGAAAGGATAGTTTATAGTATCCTTTCTGCTTTCTTTTTTATCTTCTTTAAAAGCGCTGAAGGGTTTGAAGTTACCTTTCCGGATGCTGCGCCTTGTCACATATTCACTGATGTCAAAATCACCGTGCCGAATAAAAGTGTAAATGACACCTATGAGTAAAAAAACCAGCCCGGTGATCGTCAGGGCGTCAATGAACTTCAGCATCTTCTGCTCGGCAGAAATGTAGGCATAGACCGGATAAATCAAAGCTGCAAGCAAATACAGCAGAAAGTTTTTGAAACTGAAAGAACGGAAACGCATGCTTCAGGACGCCTTTCTATAAACAATAATCCTGCCGGATCTTCCGGCCGTATAAATCTTATCATTACTACAAACGGGAAGTCAATTTGTGTATCTGAAAGACGGGAAATATAAAAAAGTGCAAAAAAGTAATATCTATGATTGACTTCCCGGGAGGGATATGATATATTCCTGCTCACCGTCGTATTGATAATTCAGGATTCAAAAAAGAATTCAGGATAATCCGCTGCGAAATAATGCCCGATCAGAAATGGGATAAAAAAGCCGGAGGATTTGTCATGAGCTATATTTTTGTCGACCATCTTTGTAAGTCTTTTGTTGTCCGGAAAAAGCGTGAGAAGGGTGTTTTGCTGCGGGAAAAAGAGACTGTTCACGCGCTGCAGGACGTCTCTTTTGAGATCGAAAGAGGGGAACTGGTGGGCTATATCGGACCGAACGGAGCCGGGAAATCCACCACGGTCAAGATCCTGTCCGGCATCCTGGTGCCGGACAGCGGGACGGTGCGCGTCGGCGGCAGGACGCCCTGGGAAAACCGGAAGGAGCATGTGAGCCACATCGGTGTGGTGTTCGGCCAGCGGACACAATTGTGGTGGGATGTGCCGCTGCTGGACAGCTATTCCCTGCTGAAGGACATCTACAGGGTGCCGGAGGAAAAGTACCGCAAGCGGCTGGATGAACTGACGGAAGCACTGCAGCTGGGAGATCTTTTACGGACACCGCTGCGGCTGCTGAGTCTGGGCCAACGGATGCGGGCGGAACTGTGCGGCAGTCTTCTGCACAGCCCGGAACTGCTGTACCTGGATGAGCCGACCATCGGCCTGGATGCGGTGAGCAAACTGGCCCTGCGGGACTTCCTGCGGTGGGAGAACGCAGAAAAAGGAACTACTATCCTGCTGACAACGCACGACATGGAAGATATCGTGGCCCTGTGTTCCCGGGTTATGGTACTGGGACACGGCAGCAAGCTGTATGACGGCGGTCTGCAGGAACTGCTTACGCAGTACGACACGACAAAGACAGTGCAGGTGGAAGAACACCAGAATATTGATCAGGTCATTGCTTCTATGTATAAGAACCTGGGATTATAAAAGCATATAAATGAAATATTTGACTTCGTCAAATATTTCATACAAGCTTTCAGCCTGTATGAAATATCCGTCTGCGACGGATGTGAAAGTTACTTTGACCTGTTTGAATGTGTATGTGAGGAAAAAATGAAAGCATATTTATCGATATTCAGGATGAGGAGAAAGATGGAGACACAGTACCGGGGAGCGGTGCTGGGCGGACTGATCTGCCAGACGTTTTTCGGACTGGTGCTGGTAGCGATCTACCGGGCGATGTATGCGGGGAAGCCGCAGGACATGCCGCTGAGCAATATCACCACCTATGTATGGCTACAGCAGGCATTCTTCCGGATGCTGCTGAGCACGGACACAGACCTGCTGGACCGGATTCGGACAGGAGCAATCGCCTATGACCTGTGCCGGCCGCTGCACCTGTACGGTTATTACTATTCCCGGGTGCTGGCAATGAAGATGACCGGGAGCATCCTGCGGGCGCTGCCGATGCTGGTGATCGCGGCGCTGCTGCCGGCGGGATGGGGAATGTGCCTGCCGGCTTCCGTACCGGCGCTGCTGGCTGCGTTGGCAGCCCTGATCCTGGGCATGTTCTGTATCTGCGCGCTGGAAAATGTCACGATGGGACTGACCATGCGCACGCTGGATCCCCGGGGCGTGCAGGCCCTGCTGAACCTGTTGTTGATGACGTTCAGCGGTAATATCCTGCCGCTGACGCTGTTTCCGGACAGCTGGCAGCGGGCAATCACCCTGCTGCCCTATGCCCAGATGCTGGACGCGCCGATCCGGCTGTACACCGGAGAATATGCACTGGGACAGGCACCGGCTGTGATGATAATCCAGCTCTGCTGGACGGTGCTGCTGGTGGCGGGCGGATGCCTGCTGTGGCGCGCGAATCAGAAGAAAATGATTGTGCAGGGAGGTTGAGAAGATGAATACCCTTCGTTTGTACTGCCGGTCCATGGCGATGCTGATCAAAAGCCAGCTGCAGTATCCGCTTTCCTTCCTGATGCAGACCCTGGCACAGCTGGTGATGGAAGGCGGCGAGCTGCTGGCGGTGATCCTGCTGATTGACCGGTTTGACCGGGTGAACCAGTGGGGCCCCGGAGACCTGTATTTCTTTTTCGGCCTGATGTCGGTTTCCTTTTACCTGACGGAGATCTTCGGACGGGGGCTGACGGGCAATTTCCCCTCCATGGTACGGAACGGGCAGCTGGACACACTGATGCTTCGGCCCAGGGGAATCCTGACCCAGGTGTTGTGCAGCGGGGCGGATCCCCGGCGGATTGCCTGCATTGCGGTGGGTACCGTGAGCCTGATCATGGGCAGCAGGATTTCCGCGATTGCCTGGTCGCCGTTGAAAGTGCTGATGATGGCGGAATCCATCTTCTTCAGCTTCTGGCTGATCCTGGGGCTGTTCATGGTGGAGGCGATCCTGACGATCCACAGCGTGAAGTCCATTGAGCTGGCCAATACGCTGACTTACGGCGGACGCAGCGCCTGCGAGTATCCCAGCGATATCTATCCCCGGCCGCTGCGGATCCTGTTTACGGTGGTGGCGCCCTTTGCGCTGGTGATGCATGTGCCGGCTTCCATTATCCTGGACAAGCCGCTGTTCGGCTGGCCGGTATGGACCGGGTTTGTGACGCCCCTGGCAGGGCTGGTGCTGTTTTTTATCATGTACATGCTGTTCCGGAAAGCACTGAAGTTTTACCGGTCTACAGGAAGCTGATCATGGCTTATGGATATTCTCCATAAGCCATGAAATGATATATTTGCCCGGTGGGCAAATATGATATATTGGGCGTCCCGCCCAATATGATATATTCCGCTAACGCGGAATGTGATATTTTCGCCCTCCGGGCGAAAGTTTCAGATACTGAACCGCCCTGTGCAGCAACGAAAAATCAGTTGCCAGAGAAGGCAAAAAACAGTATAATATTCGCAGACATTTTCTGATACTGAAACGAGGAGGGAAACCCATGCTTCAGGACGTTATCAATACAGCAAAAGAGAAAATGAAGAAATCCTGCGAGGTGTACGAGCGGGATATGATGAGTCTGCGCGCCGGCCGTGCAAATCCGCAGCTGCTGGACCGGATTCTGGTGGACTACTACGGAACGCCCACCCCCATTAACCAGATCGGCAATATCTCCTCTCCGGAACCCCGGCTGCTGGTGATTGCTCCCTGGGAAGCCAAGATGATTCCCCAGGTTGAGAAAGCCATCCAGAAGAGCGACCTGGGACTGAATCCGTCCAACGACGGCAAGCTGATCCGCCTGGTCTTCCCGGAACTGAACGAGGAACGCCGTAAGGATCTGACAAAGGTCGCTTCCAAGGGTGCGGAAGACACCAAGGTGGCCATCCGCTCCATCCGCCGCGACGCAATTGAACAGATCAAGAAGCTGAAGAAGAACAGCGAGATCACCGAGGATGATCAGCGGGACGCCGAAGAAGATATGCAGAAGCTGACGGACAAGGCGGTCAAGGAAGTCGACGAGATCTTCGCCAAGAAAGAAAAGGAAATCATGGAAGTCTGACGCTGAAGCGGGATCATGCGCACACCGCGGACGCAAGCGGTTCATAAAAGCGCACGATATCGATCAAAACCCGCCGAGAGGCGGGTTTTGGCAGTATATGGGAAAGGGAAAAAGCATGAAGCTGAAGACTGCATTGTCCCTGGCACTGAAGAAGCCGCCGAGGACATCGGATGAATTTGAAAAGCTGCCGAAGCACGTGGCCATTATCATGGACGGAAACGGCCGCTGGGCCAAGAAGCATAAGCTGAACGTGTCCCGGGGCCATCGGCAGGGTACGGAAACCCTGCGGGAGATTATCCGCCATACGGATGATCTGGGAATCGGAGCACTGAGTCTGTATGCTTTTTCCACGGAAAACTGGAACCGCTCCAAAGAGGAAGTGGCTGCACTGATGCAGCTGATCCTGGACTTCTTTGCCTCCGAGATTGATGAGCTGGACGCGAAAAATGTCCGGATCCTGATTCTGGGCGACAAGAGCCGGCTGCCGGAAAAACAGCGGGAAACGCTGATTGAGGCGGAAAACCGGACCCGGAAAAACACGGGACTCCGGCTGAATATTGCTGTGAACTACGGCGGCCGGGCTGAACTGGTCATGGCGACGAAGGAGATAGCCACACTGGTACGGAACGGCGACATCCGGGAAGAAGAGATTACGGAACAGACGATTGCCGATCATCTGTATACCCGGGGGCAGCCGGACGTGGATCTGCTGATCCGGACCAGTGGAGAACAGCGGCTGAGCAATTTCCTGCTTTACCAGAACGCATACGCGGAATTTATTTTCCCGACGGTGCTGTGGCCGGACTTTACCGTGCACGATTATGACCAGGCGCTGGACGCGTTTGCGCATCGGAACAGAAGGTTCGGGGGACGGTAATAAATTCAATTAATACTTAAAACTTAAAACTGAAAACTTAAAAATGTAATGGTGTAATACCGAATGTACACTTTGTGAGGACGAAGGATGAAACAACGAATTATTACGGGTTTGCTGCTGAGTGCATTCCTGGCGATTAATCTGTGGCTGCCGAACTGGTGCATGGCACTGGCGACGCTTGTTTGTATCTGCTTTGCAATCTGGGAAGAATACCACGCGCTGGTGACCGCGGGACATCATGTGGTTTCCTGGCCGACATGGGTTATTGTGGGCATATCATTCCCGATGACCTGGCTGTTCGGCGTGAAGGTCATTGTACCGCTGCTGGCTGCAGGCCTGTTTATGATGATTACGGTGATCCTGTTCCGGAAGGGGCAGGAACCTGAGCTGACGGACCTGAGCATGAGTGCGCTGCCGCTGCTGACGGTGGCGCTGCCCGGACTGAGCCTGGTGGCCCTGAGTCTGATTCCGGACCAGAAGGCGGTCGAAGTTGTGCTGCTGTGCCTGACCTTTGCGGTACCGCTGCTCGGAGACGTGATGGCCCTGTTTGTGGGCAGCGCGATCGGCGGACCGAAGTTCTGCCCGGCTGTCAGCCCGAAGAAGACGATCGCCGGCAGCATCGGCGGTATGGCAGGCAGCGTGATTGGGGCAATGGCAGTGTACGGCCTGAGTGTCGCGTTCTGCGACGCGCCGACCCTGGCCAAGCTGCCTGTATGGTGGCATTACCTGATCCTGGGCTTCCTGGGCGGCATTGCCGGACAGATCGGCGACCTGTTTGCCAGCCTGGTGAAACGTCACAGCGGAATCAAGGATTTCTCCAACCTGTTCCCGGGACACGGCGGAATGCTGGACCGGCTGGACAGCGTACTGTTTATGGCAGTACTTATGTACTGTTATTTGATGTTCAAATAACAGTACATAATGAAGAATGAAAAATGAAGAATGAAGAATGACAGTTACTGAATACTATCAGGATTAAGTATGGTGAGAAGAAAGGCAGTATGAAGAAGAAGATTGCGATACTGGGATCGACGGGGTCGATTGGAACGCAGGCGCTGGATCTGTGCAGACGGCATCCGGATCGTTACCGTGTGGTTGCACTGACTGCCCGGGAAAGCAAGGAAAAGCTGTTTGAGCAGGTACGGGAGTTCCGGCCGGAAATTGCAGGCCTGACAGACGGCTTTGATCCGGCGGAGATTCCGGAAGACCTGAAGTTCTGCAATTTCCTTTCCGGTAAGGAAGCGCTGCATGCCGCGGCAGCTGAAACGGACGCGGAAATGGTGCTGGTCAGTATCGTGGGCATTGCCGGACTGCAGGGCGTTATGGATGCGCTGAAAGCCGGAAAACAGGTGCTGCTGGCCAACAAGGAGGCGCTGGTGACCGGCGGTCACCTGGTGACGGAACTGGCTCGGAAGATTGGAAAGCCCCTGCTGCCGGTGGACAGTGAACACAGCGCTATTTTCCAGTGCCTGCAGGCAGACGGACACAACAAAGCGGAGAAGATCCTCCTGACAGCTTCCGGCGGACCTTTCCGTACCTGGGACAAAGAAAGAATTGAAAAGGCCACCAAGGCGGAAGCGCTGAAGCATCCCAACTGGAACATGGGCGCGAAGATTACCGTGGACAGCGCCAGCATGTTCAACAAGGGACTGGAAATCATGGAAGCCCGGTGGCTGTTTGACATGCCGGAGGACCGGATCGAGGTTGTGGTCCATCCCCAGAGCATTGTGCACAGTGCGGTGGTGTTTAAGGACGGCGCGGTGCTGGCACAGCTGGGTGAACCTGATATGCGCGTGCCGATCGGCTACGCGATGGCCTATCCGGAACGCATTGAAACGGGCGTACCCGCACCGGACCTGTTCAAGCTGGGCAGCCTGACTTTTGAAAAACCGGATGAAGAGAAGTTCCCCGCCCTGCGTCTGGCACGAGAGTGCCTGCGTGCCGGCGGCGCGGCTTGCACCGTGTTCAACGGGGCAAACGAAGAAGCGGTAGCTGCGTTCCTGCGGGAAGAAATCCCCTTTGGCCAGATTGCGGTACGCGTGGAAAAGGCCCTGGAGAAGCTGGCAGGCCTGCCGGCAAACTGCATTGAGGACATCTATCATGCTGATCAGCTTGCCAGAGCAAGCGTGATCAGCAATGAAAAATGAAGAATGAATAATTAAGTGTTTTCAGAGAGGTAATTACCCAAGTGTATATTATATTAGCGTTATTGTTGCTGGCGATATTGATCACAGTACATGAATTCGGGCATTTCCTGGCGGCCCGGGCGATGAAGATCGAGGTGCGGGAGTTTTCCGTCGGAATGGGTCCGAAGATTGTGGGCTGGAAAAGCCGGAAATATGATACGGACTTCAGTATCCGTGCGATTCCACTGGGCGGATTCTGCGCATTTTACGGTGAGGATGATACAACAGGAGAATCAAAAGATGATCCCCGCGCATTCCCAAAGCAGAATGTATGGAAACGGCTGTGCGTGATTTTTGCCGGCCCGCTGATGAATTTTGTGCTGGCTTTTATTGTCGCAACGATCTTTTTCTGGGCAAACGGTATCAACACGATTGTGGGATATGAGCACTATATTTCCCAAGTGACGGCGGGCGGATCGGCGTATTCAGCCGGTTTGCAGGCGGGAGATGTGATCACGGAAATCAATGGTGCGAATATGCTGGATGGTACCTATGATACGGTGCTGAAAACCATCGGCAGCTGGAAAGAAGGAGATGCTCCGCTGAAGATGATCATCCGCCGGGATAAAGAAACCTTTGAAACAGAGATGACACCGGTCTGGGATGAGCAGGCAGAGAAAATGCGAATCGGCGTAGTGATTGCCAACAAAGCGTTGACTGAAAAAACTCCTGATACTTTCCTGGGAGGTTTCAGGCATTCATTCGAATTATGTGTCAATGCATCAGGAACGATCATAAATGCATTGAAGAACCTGGTGACTACCGGCGAGGGAATAGAGGACACCATGGGACCGGTGGGTATTGTCAGCGAGGTTTCGAAACAGGTGCGGAATGAAGGAATGGAAGCGTTTATCTCGCTGCTGGTGATTCTTTCCATTAACCTGGGGCTGATGAACCTGCTGCCGATCCCGGGCCTGGACGGAAGCCGGCTGGTTTTCGGACTGGTCGAAGTTGTACGGCGCAGGCCGGTGCCGCCGGAGAAGGAAGCGATGGTCCACCTGATCGGTATGGTGTTCCTGTTCGGCCTTATGATCTTTTTCACATTCAAAGACGTGATGAGGATATTTGGGTAAAGCAAATTCAGAATTATATGGACGAATGTGCAGAGAAGAAATCAGAGTGATAAGTGCAGAGTGAAGAGTGTAGAGTGAAGAGTTGCCGCCAAGGCGGCGGCAGGGAGGAAGTAAAGTGACGAAAACGGTTAAGGTTGGAGAACTCCTGCTCGGTGGCGGCAACCCGGTACTGGTTCAGAGTATGACGAACACGGATACCCGGGATGCGGAAGCAACACTGAAGCAGATCTGCGCGCTGCATGAGGCGGGCTGCGATATCGTACGGGTCAGCGTTTATGACGAAGCCTGCGCGGAGGCAGTGAAAACACTGGCCGCAAAGAGCCCTGTGCCGCTGGTGGCGGATATTCATTTTGACTACAAGCTGGCTATACGCTCCGCGGAAAATGGCATTGCGAAACTGCGGATTAACCCCGGAAATATCGGCGGGGAAGCCCGGGTGCGGGAACTGGCGGATTGTGCCAAGGCACACGGCATTCCGATCCGGATCGGCGTGAACAGCGGATCAGTGGAAAAAGGCCTGCTGGCAAAATACGGCGGACCGACTGCGGAGTGCCTGGTGGAAAGCGCCCTGGGACACGCGAGAATGCTGGAAAAAGCCGGATTTTACGACATTGTGCTGAGTATGAAGAGCAGCGACGTGAAGCTGACGATTGACGCTTACAGGCTGGCGCATGAACGCTGCGATTATCCCCTGCATCTGGGCGTAACGGAAGCGGGTCTGCCGGGACAGGGTACGATCAAGGGTGCCATCGGTATCGGTGCGCTGCTGGCGGACGGTATCGGTGATACGATCCGGGTGAGCCTGAGCGGCGATCCGCTGCCGGAAGCCAAGGCGGCCTGGGATATCCTGCGGGCCCTGAACCTGCGGACGAGGGGCGTTCAGCTGATCGCCTGCCCCACCTGCGGACGGACCTGTATCCCGGTGGAACAGATTGCGCGCCGGGTGGAAGCAGAACTTTCCGACGTGACCATTCCGCTGAAGGTGGCCGTAATGGGCTGTATTGTAAACGGCCTGGGCGAAGGCAAAGAAGCGGACGTGGGTATTGCCGGCGGCAAGGATGGCGGCGCGCTGTTTGTGAAGGGACAGGAACCGAGAAAAGTACAAGGCGATCTGGCGGAAATCCTGATTGCCGAAGTAAAAAGGATTATTGCGGAAAAACAATGAGCTACGAAGATCTGATGGCGCGCGTTGCGCGGGATATTCCGGAACTGGCAGGGAAACTGTCATCTCCCAGAATTGTCTATGTCAAATCTTTGAAAAAAACCTATATCACCTTTGAAAGCTCCGTACTGGCAGGGGAAAAGGAATTCCTGAAGCTGGGGACAATCCTGCGGGAGATGTTCCCCGGACGTCCGCTGGCGGTACGGATTATTTCGCCTGGGCTGAAGGCGGACTTCCTGGAGGATCCGACGCCTTACCGCCAGGTGCTGGATGACTTCCTGCGGAGAAACTATCCCATGGCCCGGGGCTGGATCGGCAAGATCGGCTGGCGGATGGAAAAGAACCAGCTGACCGAGACAGCAGACCTTCCCGGCGGAGAAAATGGAGAAGGCCTTCTGACGCTGGTTTTTCCTGATGACATCAGCCTGCAGGTAATGCGGAAAAGCGACGTGGGACCCCGCCTGGCCAAGGCGATCAAGGAGATTTTCGCGGCCAACCTCCGGGTGGAAATGACTGTGGAAGGAACCCGGGAGGAACGCCTGCGGCGGATGAAGGAAGAACGCCAGAACACGACACTGACTGTGACCGCGGAAGAAATGGCGGAACGGTACGGAACCGGCATCACAACAGAAAAGGAAGCAGCGCCGAAGAAACCTGCCGGTGAGAAAAAGCCTGTAAAGAAGGACGCTCCGGCGGAAAAGGCGGAGGTAAAGATTTCTCCGGTGAGCCCGGACGCGAAGTCTGTCGGCAAGCCGATTATCGGCCGCAGTGTGGCGGACAAGCCGGTGGAGATCAAGGAGCTGAAAAGCGACAGCGGCCTGGTGGTGGTCCAGGGTGAGGTTTTCAAACTGGAGCAGAAGGAACTGAAGGGCGGCGAGATGCTGCTGGTAACCTTCGCGGTGACCGACTATACCAGCTCCATCCTGTGCAAGGTATTCTTCCGCTACCGCAGCCGCTACATGAAGAAGGAAGAAGCTGAAGCTACGCCGATCACCGACGAGGAGCGTGCCGCCGTCCGGGAAAAAGTGGACCGGATCAAGGAAGGCATGTGCGTCAAGGTGCGCGGCGAATGTCTGTATGACAATTTTGCCAGGGACCTGAGCATCTCCGTGCGGGACCTGGTGGAAACAGAAAAAGAGGAGCGGAAGGACACTGCGGAAGAGAAGCGTGTCGAGCTCCATATGCATACCAATATGTCCACCATGGATGCGCTGACGCCGGTTGATAAGCTGATCAAGCGGGCGGCGGACTGGGGACACCCGGCAGTAGCCGTGACGGATCACGGCGTGCTGCAGTCCTACCCGGCGGCCTTCCGGGCAGCCAAGGGAAAGATCAAGCTGATCCCCGGCTGCGAAGGCTACCTGATCGACGAGAAGCCTGTTTTTGAGGATCCGGATGACCGGCCGTATGACGGACCGGTGGTAGTACTGGACTTTGAAAGCACAGGCCTGAACACCGGCAAGGCGAGGATAATCGAAATCGGCGCCGTGAAACTGCAGGACGGTACGGTGATTGACAGCTTTGAACAGCTGGTGGATCCAGGCGAACCGCTGGGACCGGAAATCACTAACATTACCGGCATTAACGACGTTATGCTGCAGGGACAGCCGAAGGCAGCGGAGGCACTGCCTAAACTGATGGAGTTTATCGGCGACCTGCCTATTGCGGCGCATAACGCCCACTTTGACGCAAGCCTGCTGAAGGCGGAACTGAAGCGCCTGGGCAGGACCCTGGACGTGCCGGTAATGGATACGCTTAGCTATGCGCGGAAACTGTATCCGGATCTGAAGTCCTTCCGACTGGGAGCACTTTGCAAACACCTGGGGGTCAGCCTGAAAAACGCCCACCGGGCAGTACATGACGCGACGGCCACTGCTCACTGCCTGCAGCGGATGTTTGAGGAAACGCGGGAGAAGCATCCTGAAGTCGCGAGCGAAAAGGACCTGAACGCTGCGCTGACCGGAGGTGCTATTGGTGAAAGCTGGCACATCATCCTGCTGGCGAAAAACCGGACCGGCCTGGTGAACCTGAACCGGCTGGTATCCATCAGCCACCTGGAGTATTTCAAACGCGTGCCGCATATGCCCCGGCATATGATCCAGAAGTACCGGGAGGGCCTGATCCTGGGCAGCGCCTGTGAAGCAGGCGAACTGTTCCGGGCAGTGGTGAACAGGGAAGACCATGAGCGGATCAAGCAGATAGCCTCCTTCTACGACTACCTGGAGGTTCAGCCCATCGGCAACAACGCCTTCATGCTGCGGGACGGACAGGCCTCTTCCGAAGAGGAACTGCGGGACCTGAACCGGGAGATTGTCAAACTCGGGGAAGAACTGAATATCCCGGTCGTTGCTACAGGAGACGTGCACTTCATGGATCCGAAGGATGCCGTCGGCCGGGCGATTATCCAGGCCGGCATGAAGTTTGCCGACGCGGATCTGCAGCCGCCGCTGTACTTCAAAACGACAAACGAGATGCTGGAGGAATTCTCCTATCTCGGCGCGGAAAAAGCAAAAGAGATCGTCATTGACAATCCCAGGAAGATCGCGGAGCAGGTGGAGGAAATCAAGCTGTTCCCGAAACATCCGAAGGGTGAGGATACATTCCAGCCGTTCTGGGACGACGCGGAGGACAGAATCCAGCAGATGACCTGGGACACGGCAGAGGAACTGTACGGTTCCCCGCTGCCGGAGATCGTGGAAGCACGGCTGAAGAAAGAACTGAAATCCATTGTGGGATACGGCTACTGCACGCTGTATTCTATTGCCCAGAAGCTGGTTTCCCGCTCCCTGCAGGACGGTTACCTGGTCGGCAGCCGCGGCAGCGTCGGCTCCAGCCTTGTGGCCCGGATGTGCGGAATCACAGAGGTGAACGCACTCCCGCCGCATTACCGTTGTACCCACTGCCGCAAGGGCTTCTTCGACGTGGACAAGAGCCAGTACCACGTGGGTGTGGACCTGCCGGACAAGAACTGCCCGGAGTGCGGCCAGCCGCTGACCAAGGACGGATTTGATATTCCTTTCGAAGTGTTCCTGGGCTTCGAAGGAGACAAGGTGCCTGATATCGACCTGAACTTCTCGGGCGAATACCAGAACCGGGCTCACCATTACGTGGAAGAACTGTTCGGACACGATCACGTGTTCCGCGCGGGTACCATCTCCGGTCTGGCGGACAAGACCGCATACGGCTATGTGCTGAAATACCTGGAAGAACGCGGAATCCAGGCGGGCAATGCTGAAAAGGAACGGCTGGCCCTGACCTGTACCGGCGTCAAACGAACCACCGGTCAGCACCCGGGTGGCATGGTTGTTGTGCCGCTGGAATACGAGATCTACGACTTTACCGCTGTACAGCATCCGGCGGACGACCTGGAAAGCGACTTCACGACCACGCACTTCGACTTCAACAGTATGCATGACATCCTGGTGAAGCTGGACTGCCTGGGTCATGATGACCCGACGATGCTGCATGAGCTGGAACTGCTGACAGGCATCAACTTCAAGGACGTACCGCTGGATGATCCCGGTGTGCGCAGCCTGTTCGCTTCTCCTGAAGCGCTGGGTGTGACGACGGAGGATATCCTGTGCAACACCGGAACCTACGGCGTTCCGGAATTCGGCACCGGCTTCGTACGGGGTATGCTGGAAGAAACAAAACCCCATACCATGGAGGAACTGCTGCGAATTTCCGGTCTGAGCCATGGTACGGACGTGTGGCTGGGTAATGCCCAGGAGATTATCGCGTCCGGCGTCGCGACGCTGAGCGAATGCGTCTGCTGTCGTGACGATATTATGAACTACCTGATCGACAAGGGCGTGAAGCCGAAACTGGCTTTCACTACCATGGAAAGCGTCCGTAAAGGTAAGGGCCTGAAGCCTGAGATGGAACAGGCGATGATTGACCAGAATGTGCCTGACTGGTTTATGGACAGCTGTAAAAAGATCAAGTACATGTTCCCGAAGGGACACGCGGTGGCTTACGTGACGATGAGCCTGCGTGTGGCCTGGTTCAAACTCCATGAACCGCTGGCATACTACTGTGCCTATTTCACGGTGCGCGGCGATGGCTTTGACGCGTCAACCATGCTCCTGCCGCCGGCGGATTCCCGGAAGAAGATCAAGGAAATCCGGAACATGGATTCACCGACCGCAAGGGATAAGGATATCGCAACCTGCCTGGAACTGATCCTGGAAATGAACATGCGCGGTATCCGATTCCTGCCTGTGGATCTGTACAAGAGCGATATCCGGCGCTTCCTGATTGAAGACGGCAATATCCGCTGCCCGTTTATCAGCCTGCCGGGCCTGGGAGAAAGCGCGGCGATTCCGATCGTTGAAGCACGGAAAGACGGCCCGTTCATCAGTATTGAGGATCTGCAGAACCGGGGCAAGGTTGGATCATCCGTGATCGAAACACTCCGCACCCATGGATCGCTACAGGGATTGAGCGAGACCAATCAAATCAGCATGTTCTGAATCAGGAACTGATTCAGAACATGCTGATCAATGCATAATTCACAATGCACAATGCATAATTAATGGTTGCAGGCGGCTGCACCGCCTGAGTGAGAAGGAAAAAACGGAAGAAAAAGCGAAATGTATAAGGTAACGGAGAAGGAGGGAAGACAGGAATGTATCGCTCAATGAACCTGAAGGGTTTTCTGGCCATCCTGGGAGTTATGGTGCTGCTTTTCCTGGTCCTTCATGCTGTATTGCGCGGCGCCGTGAACAACAAGGCTGAAGAGGAGAAGCTGCTGAGGATTCAGAAAACCCGCCTTGAGGAAGAGAATAAAGACCTGAGCAACCGGCTGGATGTGGTCGGAACAGAAGCATATATTATGTCCAGTGCGGTTAAGGACTACGCTTACGTCCGGCAGGACGCAATCCGTTTTGAGTTTACCAATCCGGAGGCGCTTTATGCCTACACGGATGAAGAACTGCAGATTCTGATGGATGAAATGAACAACTAAGGAGGATAACCATGAGAGCTGCCGTGATCGGGATCGGATCCAATTCGGTAAGGAGTCTTCTGGTGGATGTTGCCGGGACGGAATTTAAACGCCTCCGGCGGGATCGTGAGGGGACGCGCCTGTTCGCCGGACTGGACGAGGCAGGCAACCTGGACCGGGAAAGCATGGAGAAAACCGTGGCTGCGGTCCGGCGAATGGCATCCGATGCGGCACATCAGGGAGCCGAAAAGCTGGCGATCTTTGCGACCAGCGCCGCCCGGGACGCGGCAAACGGAGCCGAATTCATGGCAACAGTGGAGCGGGAGACCGGAATTCCGCTCAGGATTATCAGCGGGGAGGAAGAAGCGGAACTGAGTTTTCTGGGCGCCTCGGCAGCGGTGAAAGCAGAACGCTGCGGGATGATTGACATCGGCGGAGGCAGCACAGAAATCGCGATTGGCACACCGGCAGGAATTGAGAGCGCGTTTTCCTGCCAGATGGGTGCGGTAAGACTTTATCGGCGGCTTCGCCTGGACCGGAAAGAGGATATGAAACCGGTAGAGGTGGCAGCGGCGGAAATCCTGGATGAAAAGCTCCGGGAGTATCCCGGACTGGTACTGCCGGAAACCTGGGTCGGTACAGGCGGAACATTTACTACACTGGCGGCAATGGCGCTCGGCCAGCCCTGGACAAACCGTACAAACGTGCAGGGGACGGTGATCACCTGTGAAAAGATCCGGGAAATCGGCGAAAAACTTGCCGGGATGAATGTGGAAGAACGGAAACAGCTGCCTGGACTCCAGCCCAGCCGCGCGGATATTGTGGTTCACGGAATCTGCATTTTGCTGGGTGTGATGGGCCGGCTCGGTATGGACCGGATTACGGTCAGCGAATGGGGGAACCTCGATGGCTACATCACAAAGAATTACTGCCGTAATTCTTTGTGAAATGCATAATGCACAATGCACAATGCATAATGATTTAGTGTGATACAAAGACTGGAAATCCTCAGGATGCGTTGAGATAATGCGTTTTGATTGATATAGATTATCTTATTGATTTGGGAGAGAAATATGCTCGAGCTTAAAAACATCTCCTTCCAGGTAGACGCGGAAGGAAAGGATAAAGAGATTATCCGGAATATCAGCCTGACGATTCCGGACCGGAAACTGGTTGTGGTAACAGGACCGAACGGGGGCGGGAAATCCACGCTGGCAAAGCTGATTGCCGGTATTGAAAAGCCCACCGGCGGCCGTATTTTTTTCAACGGTGAAGACATTACGGAACTGGGCGTGACAGAACGGGCACAGAAGGGTATTGCCTATGCGTTCCAGCAGCCGGTACGGTTCAAGGGAATCCGGGTGCTGGACCTGATCCGTATTGCGGCGGGGAAAACGCTTTCGATTTCCGACGCCTGCGAATACCTGTCCGCTGTGGGTATGTGTGCCCGGGATTATGTGGACCGGGAAGTGAACGCCAGCCTGTCCGGCGGCGAACTGAAGCGGATCGAGATTGCCACCGTGCTTGCACGGAAGGCTGTGCTGTCTGTGTTTGACGAGCCGGAAGCCGGTATCGACCTGTGGAGCTTCCGGAACCTGACTGAAGTGTTCCAGCAGATGCGCGAGGATATCCACGACAGCTCTATCCTGATTATTTCCCATCAGGAGCGGATCCTGGAAATTGCGGATGAAATTATTGTGCTGAAGGACGGCCAGGTGGAGAAACAGGGAACCCGGAATGAGGTTTACCCGAACCTGATGATTAACGAAAAAGCGGCCGTGTGTGAAGGCCCGTTCAAAATGACTGCAAAGGAGGGAACGGAATGCTGAAGCTGGATGAAATTCAGAAGCGGCTGCTGCGTGAAGTGGCGGACCTGCACGGAGTACCGGAAGGCGCTTACAACATCCGTTCCAACAGCGCTTCCGCAGGAAGACAGTCCACAGCCAATATTGAAATTGTACCCAAGGAAGAAGTCAGCGGACTGGAGATCCGGATCAAGCCCGGAACCAAGAACGAAAGCGTGCATATTCCCGTTGTGATGACCCAGAGCGGACTGAAGGAAGTGGTGTATAATGACTTCTTCATCGGCGAGGGCGCGGACGTGGTGATCGTTGCCGGCTGCGGCATTGACAACTGCGGCAACCAGGACTCCCAGCATGACGGTATTCACCGCTTCTATGTGGGAAAGAACGCCAGAATCAGGTACGTTGAAAAACACTACGGATCCGGCACGGGAAGCGGCAAGCGCATCCTGAATCCCGGTACGGAAGTGTACATGGAAGAAGGCAGCTATGCCGAAATGGAAATGGTGCAGATCAAGGGCGTGGATGACACGGAACGCACCACCACGGCGGAACTGGCGGCCGGTGCCAAACTGGTGGTTCGGGAACGCCTGATGACCCATGGGGATCAACGGGCGATCAGCAACTATGTGGTGAACCTGAACGGCGAAGGCTCCAGCGCGGACGTGGTTTCCCGTTCAGTAGCCCGGGACCACTCCTTCCAGAAGTTTGACGCGAAGATTGCCGGAAATGCTGCCTGCCACGGCCATACGGAATGCGATTCCATCATCATGGATGAGGGACGGATCCTGGCTGTGCCCGCACTGGAAGCAAACAATGTGGACGCGGAACTGGTGCATGAAGCGGCCATCGGCAAGATCGCCGGTGAGCAGCTGATCAAGCTGATGAGCCTGGGACTGACAGCAGCGGAAGCAGAAGAACAAATCATTAATGGATTTTTACAGTGAGGGATTACCCATAGGGGTAAATGAAATGTTTTCCAAAGGAAAACATGAAATATTGGCCTTCGGCCAATGTGAAATATCCCGCTGATGCGGGATGTGAAATATTCGGCTTCGCCGAATGTGACAGATAGTTTTCCATTTGAATTGTGAGTATGAAAAAGCCAGCGGAGCGAATGCTCCGCTGGCTTTGGTTTGTTAAATTGATCAGGCCTGTGTTTTGGTGCCGATGAAGCACAGGGCGATGGTGCCGGGGCCGGCATGGGCGCCGATAACCGGACCGACGTTCTCGATCATCACATTGGCGCCGGGGAGCTTCTGCTCTACCAGGGCCTTGGTGCGCTGGGCGTCTTCAATGCAATCGGCGTTCAGGACGATGATGGGGCTTTCTTCCGGATCGGGAGCATACTCCAGCATCTTGTCCACGATGAAGGCGATGGCTTTCTTGTGGCCGCGGATCTTATCGCTGGCAGCGAGGGTGCCGTCTGCCGCTTCGGAAATGATGGGCTTGAGGTCCAGCATGGTGCCGACGGTGGCAGCAGTGGCGGAGATGCGTCCGCCGCGCTTGAGGTACTTCAGGTCATCAACGATGAAGTAAGCCTGGGCGCGAAGCTTGTTCTCCTCCAGCCAGCCGGCGACTTCCTCAATGGATTTGCCGGCACGGTACAGCTCATGAGCCTTCAGGACCAGCAGGGTCATGGGGCCGGAAATCCGCAGGGTATCCACGACGATGAATTTCCGCTCCGGATACTCTTCCAGCAGCTTTTCACGGGCACTGTAAACGGCCTGCAGGGTGCAGCTGAGCTTGCTGGAGAAGGCGACAAAGAGCAGATCCTTGCCTTCTTTGAGGATCGGTTCGAAATAATCCATGTAGGACGCTTCATTCAGCGCGGAGGTGACAGGAACAGCACCGTTGCGCATAGCGGTGAAATAGCTCTTGTGATCGAGCATCTGACCGAGGTCATCGAAGAATTCCCTTCCATCCAGGGCGTAGGGCATGTATACGACGGGAATATCATACTGCTGTTTCAGGTGAAACGGCAGGTCACTGTCGCTGTCGGTCATAAAAACGTAGTTCTGTTCCATGGCGGTTCCTCCTTCAGGACATATAGTATAAAAGAATAAATAATCAACAGTGCCATTTTATAGCAGAGAGGAGGAAAAAGCAAGACCAGCCAGACCATACAACATAAGGAAAACAGCCGGGCAAATGCCCGGCTGTAAAAGGTTTCAGGGGAAAGAATTATTCCGCGTGAACGGAGACAATACGGCCCTGGCCGTAGGGCTGGTCATAACCTTCGCCAACCACACCGCCCAGAGTCTGGGTGATATAGTCGATCAGGACCTGGTTGTCCAGCTTGACGGACTCCTGCAGGACCTTGCAGCCATTGAACATGGTGTAGCCGTCGCCGTTGTTCAGCAGCTGATAGTCATGGGAGGCCAGGGTGTAGGTCTTTTCAGGATCCAGCGGTTCTCCGCCGACCAGGACGTTGCGGACGCGGCGTTCCTTGGTGTCGTCGATGCCGGCGAACATCTTGCTTTCATCCTGAATGACAGGAGATTCGATTTCGGAATCATACTCGAAGGTGATACCGGAAACCTGATCAAAGCCGCCGAACTCGCCGGGCAGGGAATGCACGGACCATTCCAGGGCGTCCAGCACCTGCTGGCCGGTCACTTCGATAACGGTCAGGCTGTTGCCGAAGGGATGCACGCTCAGGATGTTGTTCAGGGTCAGATCGCCGGCGTTCAGCTGTACGCGGATGCCGCCGCCGTTAACGAAAGCGATATCCGTGTTGCCGCCCTGGTCGCGGTAAGCATCGGCACACAGGTCACCCAGGTTGGTTTCGGCCCGACGGATGATACGGACGGGCTTGCCTTCATCGGTGGTGGCTTCGGGATCGTTGATGTACAGATCCACAGCGGTCTTGGCGACCACTTCCTGCAGCTTCGCGTTCAGCACATCGGAAGCAGCGGCAACAGCTTCGCTGCCGGCATTATTCAGGGCCAGCAGTTTCGGAGCAGCAATGGAAGAATCCCAACCGAAGAGCTGGGAGGAGATGGTGCCGTCCTTGGCAATGGTCAGCGCGCCGATGTTGGCCAGCTTGGTGCCGCAGGCGGAGCGGACCACGTCAGCGCCGTCCTTGTTCTTTTCAACGGTCTGCTCTGTGTCATGGCTGTGGCCGTCGAGCCAGGCATCAATACCCGTGGTGTTGGCAATGACGTCGCTGTACATCCAGGGAGAGCACTCAGCTTCATTGCCCAGGTGAGCCAGAACGACAACATAGTTTGCACCTTCAGCGCGGGCGTCATCGACAGACTTCTGCACGGCGGCGTAAAGGGCTTCGCCGGTGTCGTCCTGCAGGAAACCGTAGATGAATTCGCCCTGGTCATTCATAAAGTAACGGGGCGTGGAGGAACGCAGGGTCATGGGAGTACATACGCCCACGAACGCGATTTTCACACCGTCGAATTCCTTGATGACGTAGGGCTGGAAGACCAGTTCGCCTTCCTTGTTGAAGTTGCAGCTGAGGTAGGGGAAATTAGCCTTCTTCGTCAGCTCCAGGAAGCGGTCCATGCCGTAATCGAACTCATGGTTGCCGGGAACGGCGAGATCGTAGCCGACAGCATTCATGATATCGATGATGCCCTCACCGGTGGTCATGGTACCGATGGGTTCACCCTGAATGGCGTCGCCGTCATCCACCAGCATGACATAGTTGTCAGCGGACAGGCTTTCCTTCACCGCGTAAAGGCCGGCATAACCCCAGCCCTGATCAATGCCGCAGTGCACGTCACTGGTGAACAGGATAACCAGGTTCTTTTCCAGCGCCGGGGCGGCAGCTTCTTCCGCAAACGCGGCGCAGCAGCCCAGGAGCAGGCAAAAAGTCAACAGAAGAGCAAGCAGTTTTTTCATAGCATTTCCTCCTTCGGGTAATGGATAGATATGTAAATTTGCCCTGAGGCAAGTATAGCAGAGCAGGGAGGGAAATTCAATCCGAAAGGGGACAAATCTGTCAAATTTGTACGGGACCGTCTATATATATAGGAAAGAAAAGTTTCGAAAAAAGCTTCCTTTTTGGGGCAAAAAGTGGTATAATAAATTGATTTGGAATGCTTGATTTTTCAATGCGTTGAGGGACTTTGCGCACAGCCGGAAAAGCCCCCGAAAATGACTGATATTCCAAAGCACGCGAAAGAGAGAAAAAACGAGGTGCACCATGGCAGAAGAAAAAGATCTTGAAATGGAACAGGTAACCGCTGTGACCGCCGATTACGGAGAGGAGCAGATCCAGGTTCTGGAAGGCCTGGAAGCTGTCCGTAAGCGGCCGGGTATGTATATCGGCTCAACGGACGCCCGGGGTCTGCATCATCTGGTTTACGAGATTGTGGACAACTCCGTGGACGAAGCGCTGGCCGGCTACTGCAAACAGATTAACGTAACACTGAACGCTGACGGCTCCGTGACTGTTATGGATGACGGCCGCGGTTTCCCCGTGGGCCTGCATCCGAAGATGGGACGCCCCGCAGTAGAAGTCTGCCTGACCGTGCTGCATGCCGGCGGCAAGTTCGGCGGCGGAGGATACAAGGTATCCGGCGGCCTGCACGGCGTGGGCGCCAGCGTGGTTAACGCGCTGAGCAAACACTTCACCGTTACGGTCTACCAGAACGGCCAGATCTACCAGCAGGAATATGCACGGGGCAAATACCTGTATGACCTGAAAGTGATCGGCACCACGGACCGTACCGGCACCACCATCCAGTTCTGGCCGGACGTCCGTTCCGAAGAGAATCCCGAAGGTATCTTTGAAACCGGGGATTTTGAGTACGATACACTGCGGAACCGCCTGCGGGAAATGGCTTTCCTGAACAAGGGCGTCCGCATCGTCTTCCGGGATGAACGGCCGGAAGAAGCAAAGGAGAATGACTTCTGCTTTGAAGGCGGCCTGCGGGAATTCGTCAAGTTCCTGAACCAGCACAAACAGGTGCTCTTCCCCGAACCCATCTACACCGAGGGTATCAAGGACGGCATCCTGGTGGAAATGGCCATGCAGTACAACGACTCCTACGCGGAGAACGTTTATACCTTTGCCAACAACATTGCCACACCGGACGGCGGTACCCACCTGCAGGGCTTCAACACCGCGGTAACCCGCGCCATCAACGACTACGGCCGGCGGTACAAGATCCTGAAGGATAATGAGCCTAACCTGAAGGGCGAGGATGTGCGCGAGAGCCTGACGGCGATTGTTTCCATCAAGATGGAGGATCCCCAGTTCGAGAGCCAGACCAAGTCCAAGCTCGGTTCCGGCCAGGTCCGCGGCGTGGTGGACAGCCTGGTGAGCGAGGAACTGACCACCTACCTGGAAGAGAATCCCACGGTGGCAAAAGCCATCGTTACCCGCTGCGTAGACGCCCAGCGTGCCCGTGAAGCGGCCCGGAAGGCAAGAGAGGCCACACGGCGCAAGACCGTGCTGGAAAGTGCCTCCCTGCCCGGCAAACTGGCAGACTGCTCCGAACGGGACCCCGCCAAGTGCGAGATCTTCATGGTGGAGGGTGACTCCGCAGGCGGCAGCGCCAAGGGCGGCCGCGACAGCAAGACGCAGGCAATCCTGCCCCTGCGCGGCAAGATCCTGAACGTGGAGAAGGTTCGGCTGGACCGGGCCCTGGAGAACGCTGAAATCCGAGCGATGATCACAGCCTTTGGCTGCGGCTTCGGCGATCAGTTTGACGAGAGCAAACTGCGGTATCACCGGATCGTATGTATGACGGATGCTGACGTGGACGGCGCCCATATCCGGATCCTGCTGCTGACGTTCTTCTACCGCTTCATGCGGCCGCTGGTTGAAAAGGGATATGTTTATGCCGCCATGCCGCCGCTGTACAAGGTGACCAAGGGCAAGACCTCCCGCTATGTGTATGATGACGATGAATTGAACCGCGTGCTGGATGAAATCGGCCGGGATCCGAAGCCGGATATCCAGCGCTACAAAGGTCTGGGTGAAATGAGCGCCCAGCAGCTGTGGGATACCACGATGAATCCGGAAACCCGCATGATGATGCAGATTACACCGGAAGACGCCATGGAAGCCGACCGGCTGTTCACACTGCTGATGGGTGATGATGTGGAGCCCAGAAAGCTTTTCATACAGGAAAACAGCGACCTGGTAAAAGATCTCGACGTTTAATCCAAATTCAGAATTAAGAATTCAGAATTCAGAATTAATACTTCAACAGCGAAAAAAACCATCATGGAATGCACTTGATTTATGAATATATGAGGATTGTGAAATGATTCAAGACAAGCTGATTCCCGTCAATCTGGAACAGGAAATGAAAAAGAGCTTCATCGCCTACGCCATGGCGGTGATTGTGGACCGGGCACTCCCGGATGTCCGGGACGGTCTGAAGCCGGTCCATCGCCGGATCCTGTACGACATGTCCGAAGAACTGGGCATGACGCCGGACAAACCGACCCGTAAGAGCGCCCGTGTGGTTGGCGACGTTCTGGGTAAATTCCACCCCCACGGAGACTCCTCCGTGTACGACGCCATGGTCCGCCTGGCCCAGCCCTTCAACATCCGCTATCCGCTGATTGAAGGCCAGGGTAACTTCGGTTCCGTCGACGGCGACGGCGCCGCGGCTATGCGTTATACGGAAGCCCGCCTGCAGAAGCTGACCATGCACCTGCTGGACGGTATCGATAAGGATACCGTGGACTTCTACCCCAACTTTGACGAAACCCTGCAGCAGCCCTCTGTTCTGCCGGCCCGGTTCCCGAACCTGCTGGTGAACGGTTCCAGCGGTATTGCCGTCGGTATGGCGACAAACATCCCGCCGCACAACCTCACCGAGGTGATCAACGGCGTTATCTGCATGATCGACAATCCGGAATGCACGATTGACGACCTGATGCAGCATATCAAGGGACCTGATTTCCCAACGGGCGGCCTGATCATGGGCCGCAGCGGCATCCGGGCAGCCTATCATACCGGCCACGGCCGGATTACCGTCCGGGCTAAGACCAACGTGGAGGAAATGGGAGGCAACCGCAGCCGCATCATCGTGACTGAGATTCCCTACCAGGTGAACAAGTCCGTCCTGGTCAAGAAGATTGCGGACCTGGTGCACGAGAAGAAGATCGAAGGCATCAGCGACATCCGGGATGAGTCCAACGACCGCCAGGGTATGCGCATCGTGATTGAACTGAAGCGGGACGTTCAGCCCCAGGTGGTGCTGAACATGCTGTACAAGCATACCCCCATGCAGGAAAACTTCGGTGCGAACATGCTGGCGCTGGTGGATGGCAAGCCCCAGGTGCTGAACCTGCGGGAGATGATCTACTACTACCTGGAGCACCAGAAAGACGTAGTAACCCGCCGGACCAGATTTGAACTGAACAAGGCGCAGAACCGCGCGCACATCTTGGAAGGCCTGCTGAAGGCCCTGGATCATATCAATGAGATCGTTGCGATTATCCGGGCCAGCAAGGATACCAACACCGCCAGGGACGCCCTGATGATGCGCTTCGAGTTCAGCGAAAAGCAGGCCCAGGCCATTCTGGACATGCGCCTGGCCCGCCTGACCGGCTTGGAACGGGAACGCCTGCAGGAGGAATACGAGGAACTGGAAAGAACCATTGAACGGCTGACCGCGATCCTGGGTGACGAACACCTGCTGATGGACGTGATCAAGACCGAAATCAGCGAAATCCGGGACAAGTTCGGTGATGAACGCCGCAGCGAGATGACCATCGCTGAGGACGACATTGATATTGAAGACCTGATCCAGGAAGAAAACATGGTGGTTACCCTGACCCATGAAGGGTATGTGAAGCGTGTTTCCTCCTCTGTGTACCGTGCGCAGCACCGCGGCGGACGCGGCGTCTCCGGCATGAACGTGAAGGAAACCGACTACACGACCCAGATGTTCGTGGTCAGCACACACCAGGAGATCATGTTCTTCACGAACATGGGCCGGGTGTACAGCCTGAAGTGCTACCAGATTCCGGAAGCCGGACGCCAGGCACGCGGCACGGCAATTATCAACCTGCTGCACATTGTGAGCGGGGAGAAGGTTTCCACCATGCTGCCCATGCCGAAGGAGACCGAGGAAGAGCACAACCTGGTGATGGCAACCCGGAACGGTATGATCAAGAAGACCGCCCTGGAAGAGTTCCGCAACCTGCGCAAGAACGGCCTGATCGCTATTGCGCTGCGGGAGGGTGATGAGCTGATCGGCGTCCGGCTGAGCAACGGTGACGATGAGATGCTGGTTTCCACTCGCAAGGGTAAGTGCATCCGCTTCAACGAGCGGCACGTGCGCAATGTGGGCCGCAACTCCATCGGCGTGCGCTCCATGAGGATCGCGGAAGGCGATGAAGTGATCGACATCGCAGCGGTTGAACCGGAAACGACCGTGCTGGCAATTACCACAAAGGGTTACGGCAAGCGGACCGATCCGGAAGAATACCGTGAGCAGGGCCGCGGCGGTATGGGCGTAAAGGCCATGCAGCTGACCGACAAGACCGGCGACCTGGCTGCCCTGATGTTTGTCCACGAGGACGAGGATATCCTGCTGATCACCGATGACGGCACCATTATCCGTGCAAGGGCTGCTGACGTCCGCCTGTGCGGCCGTTCCACCCAGGGTGTCCGGATCATGAGGCTGGCTGAAGGCAGCACCGTGGTCGGCGTCTGCCGCGCGGAGAAGGAAGAGGAAGCCACGGAAGAAGAAGCACTCGTTGAAGGCACTGAAGTGACGGAAACGGCTGAAGCCGCGGAAGCCGCTGAAAAGCCTGAAACAGAAGGAACCGTGGAAGGCGCTCCGGAAGAGAATCCGCAGGAATAATAACAGATAAAGAAACCTCCGGCTTTCGACAGTGAAAGCCGGAGGTTTTTTCTTATAATATCCGGATTTGTTATGGTGAGAGGCAGGGAATCGTTCCCTGTCTTTTTCAGAAATAGAAGATATCTTCAAATTTCTTATCCAGGGCGACGCACAGGATCAACGCCAGCTTTGCCGTCGGGCAGAACTGGCCGGTTTCGATGGAACTGATGGTGTTGCGGGAAACGCCGACCAGTTCAGCCAGACCGGCCTGGGAGAGGCCTTTTTCCGTGCGGATTTCCTTGAGCTTGTTTTTCAGGATCAGCTGCTCGTTCATAAACGGCCTCCTTATTTTGTCAGCTGGATGATCCAGCCGGCCAGGCAAGCCAGGGCACCCAGCCCGTAGAGGATTGTGAAAATCAGCTCGTGCTTTTTATGCAGCTTCATGTACTTATAACCGAAGACAGCAGCAGACCCAGCAAGAATAGAAAAGCAGATATCGTAGCTCATGATTCCCTTTGTGATGGCGGTGATTACCATCGCGGCGGACAGCAGCAGGATGATGACGACCCAGCCAACCTGCATGCTGTTTTTTGATATTTCCAGGTTGACCATATCCATACCACGGTTTTCAAGTTTGCTCTTTGCAAGAATCTCTTCCTTATTCATCAGTGAAGACCTCCTTTGATTTGCCAAGTATACTTGGCACGATGTAAGCATACCACTGCCAAGTATACTTGTCAAGCTTTTGGAAAAAGTTTTTCATAATGATCTTATACCTGTCCAAACGACGGTTTCTCCGGCGGAGGGTTATTGTGAAATCTGATCAATTCTTAAGGTTCATTTTAAGTTTGTCCGATATAGTGCTTTACGGAACCAAGGCACGTTTATGGAAAGGATGACCGAGAAATGACAGAAATACTCGAAAAAAGTACGGCAGCGGAAAATGAAGAAGTGAAGGCTGCCGCTGAGAAGCCGGAAGGAAAAAAGAAAAAGAAAAGCCGGAAAAAGAAGATCATAAAGCGGCTGATCTGGCTGGTGATTATCCTTCTGGTGCTGGGTGTGGCACTCTGGTCTGTGATCAGCAAGCTGCAGTCAGAATACAGAATCACTTTCGATCCGTATACTGCCACCACCGGCAGTATCTCCAATTCGCTGTCCTTTACCGGCAGCATGCAGCTGATCAACAGCGCGAACTATACGTCTTCCGAAGACACCAAGGTCCGTGAGATCTATGTGGCTGAAGGTGACAAGGTCAGCGAGGGAGACAAGCTGATGCGCCTGTACGGCGGGGAAACGATTGAGGCGGAATTTGACGGAACCGTCAGCTCCATCGACGTGGCGAAGGGCGACGAAGTGAAATCCGGCGACAGCCTGCTGACGGTGGCGGATTTTGACCACATGAAGGTTTCCGTCCGCATTGGTGAAAGCAACATCGGCCAGGTGGCCAAGGGACAGAACTGCCGTGTGGCGGTTTCCTCTGCCGGCGCGACTTTCGACGCCGTGATTGATAAGATCGATTATGTGTCCTATACCGGCAACAACGTGGCCTATTACACAGGCACGGTGAACGTGGACACATCGACAGCCGACAATATCTGGCCGGGTATGCAGGCAACCGTTACCGTACCGCTGGAAGAGGCGCAGAACGTGACCGTGCTGAAGATGGACGCGCTGAGCACCGCACGGAATAACACTGCCTATGTTTATAAGGAAAACGAGAACGGCGAGATGGAAGAAGTGACGGTAACCGTCGGCGTGAGCAACGGCAACTATGTGGAAATCAAAGACGGCGTAACAGCCGGCGAAACTGTGTATAAGATCGCTGAGAAGGAAGAAGAAGCCACCGGCCTGGCGGCCCTGTTCTCCGGCATATTCACCAACCGCCAGGTGAACCGTCCCAACCGGAACCGGAACAGCCAGGGCGGTACCAATGAATTTGACTTCAGCAACATGCCGGATATGAGCAGCTTCCCGGGCGGCGGGAGCGGATTCCCCGGCGGTGGCAGCAGCGGTGGCAGCGGCGGCAGCGGATTCCCGGGCGGCGGATCACGGGGGAACTGACGATGGCAGAAGAAGTATTCTTCCGTATGCGGGAGATTGACAAGATCTATCCGCTGGAGGGGGAGAACGTCCACGCACTGAAAAAGGTATCCCTGAGCCTGGAAGAAGGGGAATACCTGTCCGTGCTGGGCCCTTCCGGCAGCGGAAAGACCACATTGATGAATATTATCGGGTGCCTGGATACCCCCACCTCCGGTGAATATACCCTGCGGGGACGGGAAGTGGAGGATATGGACGAGCAGGAACTGGCGGAACTAAGGAACCGGGAGATCGGTTTTATCTTCCAGAATTCCCAGCTGCTGCCCAGGCTGACAGCCCGTAAGAATGTGGAACTGCCCCTGATTTATGCCGGCATCCGGCCGAAAGAACGTCGGGAACGGGCAGAAGCTATGCTGGAACGCGTTGGGCTGAAAGACCGAATGGATCATCTGCCCAGCCAGCTTTCCGGCGGCCAGCAGCAGCGCGTGGCTATCGCGAGGGCAATGGTAGGCAATCCCTCCATTCTGCTGGCGGACGAACCCACCGGCGCCCTGGACCAGAAAACAGGCGCACAGATTATGCAGCTGTTCCGGGAACTGAACGAGGAGAATCGTACGGTCATTATGATTACCCACGACCTTAAGATTGCCTCCAATGCCCGGCGGGTAGTGCACATTATAGATGGTGAAATTACGGAAGGAGGTCTGCAGGATGCTTAAATCCTTCCGAAAACGAATGGTAATGATCCGGGAAAGCATTGTAATGGCGCTGGATAACATCCGGAGCAACAAGGTGCGTTCCTTCCTGACCCTGCTGGGTATCATGATCGGCGTTATGGCGGTTATTACGCTGATTTCCACGGTATCCGGCGTATCCGGTACCATTTCCTCTTCCTTCTCGAGCATGGGCGTCGGTACCCTGACGGTGAGCGTATCGGGCAGCGACCTGAAGAGCGGCATGACGCCGGAAGACCTGCAGGTGATTACGGACCTGGAGAATGTGGACGGTGTGGTGCCGAGCATCAGCCTGAACGGCCGGGTCTCCTACGGGAACGACGTGCAGACCGGTATTTCCGTTTCAGGCCGGAACGCATATTACTTCATCCTGAATGAGGAGATGATCATCCAGGGACGGAGCCTGAACTTTATTGACGACGACAACAGCAGCTATGTCTGCGTGATCAGCCAGGAGATTGTGGATGAATTCTTCCTGGGCGTGAATCCCATCGGTGAAACCCTGTATGTCTCAGGACTGCCCTTCACGATTGTGGGCCGGTACGAAGAAGACAGCGGCGGAGGCGTCGCCTCCATCTTCAGCGGTTCGCCGGCGGTCATGATTCCTTACACCACGGCCATGAAGGTGAATAACTCCACCGATATCAACTCCTTCACCGTATACCTGAAGGAAGGAGCAGATTCAACCGAGGCAAAGCAGGAAATTGAAGACGCCATGGACGTGCTGTTCGACTTTGAAGAAGATTGCTTCACGGTTTCCTCCATGGAAAGCATTGAAGAAACCATGAACACGATGACCACGATGCTGAGTTCGCTGCTGGCAGGTATTGCCTCCATCGCACTGCTGGTGGGCGGTATCGGCATCATGAACATGATGCTGACCACCGTGACGGAACGGACGGGCGAGATCGGCCTGAAGAAGGCGCTGGGCGCCGTGCCGGGCCAGATTCAGATGCAGTTCCTGCTGGAAAGCTTCCTGCTTTCGATGATCGGAGGCCTGCTGGGGGTTGTTTTCGGCCTGGCGCTGTCCTTCGGATTGTGCCGGATGCTGGGTACGAGCTTCGTGCTGAACGTCGGCGCCATTATCCTGGGCGTGGGTTTCTCAGCAGCGGTCGGTATCATCTTCGGCTGGGCACCCGCCAGAAAGGCAAGCCGGCTGAATCCCATTGACGCGCTGCGCGCGGTATAAAGATCAATTAACAATGAATAATTAACAATGAACAATTAAAAGTGATTCTACGGATAAGGAGAAAACCAACAATGAAGACTATGAAACGATTTGCGGCTGTTGTTTTTGCTCTGATGCTGGTGGCAGGCGCTGCCTGTGCAGATACCCTGACCCTGAACGGGACGGTGGAAGCCGGCCTGACCATACCGGTTTATGCCCCTATCGGCGGCACGGTGGATGAAGTATGCGTGGAAAAGGGAATGCATGTTTCCGCAGGGGATATCCTGTTCAGCTACCGGACGGAAAAGACCTATGCCTCCGGGGATGGCGTTGTGACGGGCGTATTCGCCAAGGCCGGAGACGATGCTGAGATCGTGACGGAGCAGTATGGCGCGGATCTGTATATTGAAGGTACCACTATTTACTCTGTCAGCGCCAGCACTTCCAAAGCCTACAGCTCCGCGGAAACGACCATTGTACACACGGGTGAAACAGTGTATCTGCTCTGCCGGACGGACGCGAAGCGCTATGGCACGGGCATCATTACCACGGTGGATGGCACCAGCTATACCGTGCATGTGACGGAAGGCAACTTCATCATCGGCGACTCGGTTACCGTGTTCCGGGACAGCGCCTATACGGAAAAACAAAGGCTGGGCCGCGGCTCGGTTTCCCGGGTAAATCCGACGGCTGTGACCGGGACCGGCGCGGTGGTCAGCGTGGCTGTGCAGGACGGAGACGAGGTGAAACGCGGCGACCTGCTGATGGAAACCCTGAGCGGCACCTTTGAAGGCTATGAAATGACCGGCACGTCTGTGACGGCGGAGGAAGAAGGCGTCATTGTCTCCACTTCCGCGGATGCCGGAACCACCGTCACCAAGGGAGACATTGTGGTGCAGATTGCCCCGGTCAGCGGCATGCGGGTGGAAGCGGCCATTACGGCGGACGACCGGCAGGCGCTGAAGGCCGGCGACAAAGTGATTATCGAACTGGAATCGGACGAGAGTATCTCCTATGAAGGCACTGTCCGGTATATTACCGAAATGCCTGAAGAAGATACGGAAGAGACCACCTACAAGGCTGTGATTGACTTCAAGCCGGATGAGAACGTGTACTTCGGCATGCCTGTGGTGGTAACCACACCCGAAGCAGTGCAGGAATAAGCAAGACTGTATTTCTTCTGCATCTGAAAAAGCTTTTCTTGCCAGACACGGGGACTGGTGATAGAATACCCGTGAATTCAATCACTGCGCAATACGCGCGGAAAGGGCAGACCATGCGGCAGGCTTACGGGTACTATTACTATTACTTTACCTTTACGAAGACAGTCTGAGGTAAGGTAATTTTGCCGCGCAGGTTTTCCCATGAGGGTAAACATCAGGGCTCGCAGAATTACTGCGGGCCCTGTTTCATTGAGGAAGGAGCAGAAGAAAAATGATTATCGCACTGAAGAAGGATATCCGGCAGGAAGAAAAAGAGCACCTGATTTCCTGGCTGGAAAGCTATGGCGTACGGACCCATGTTTCCGAGGGTGAATACCAGACAGTGATCGGCCTGGTGGGCGATACCACACGGATCGATACGGACCTGATCAGCGGACTGGACATTGTCCAGAGCGTAACCCGGATTTCCGAACCCTTCAAGAAGGCTAACCGGAAGTTCCATCCGGACGACACAGTGGTCCGGGTGACGGATCAGGTGGCTTTTGGCGGCGGCAACTTCCAGATCATTGCCGGCCCCTGCTCCGTGGAAACTGAAGACCAGGTGGAAACCATCGCCAAGGCGGTGAAGGAGAGCGGAGCGGGTATGCTCCGGGGCGGCGCTTTCAAGCCCCGTACTTCTCCCTATGATTTCCAGGGCCTTCACGGGGAAGGTATCCGGATCCTGCTGGAGGTTAAAAAGCGGACCGGTATGCCGATCATCACCGAGATCATGGACATCGGTCATCTGCCCCTGTTTGAGCAGGTGGACGTGATCCAGGTCGGCGCCCGGAACATGCAGAACTTTGAACTGCTGAAGGAGCTGGGCCGGATCAGGAAGCCTGTGCTCCTCAAGCGCGGCCTGGCGAACAACATCAAGGAGCTGCTGATGAGCGCCGAGTACATCATGGCCGGCGGCAACGAGCAGATCATCCTCTGCGAGCGCGGCGTCCGGACCTTCGAAACCTATACCCGGAACACGCTGGACCTGTCCGCGGTGGCGGTGCTGCATGAACTGAGCCACCTGCCGGTGGTGGTGGACCCGAGCCACGCGACCGGCGCGGCACGGTATGTGAAACCCATGGCCATGGCCGCAGCGGCCTGCGGCGCGGACGGCCTGATGATTGAAGTACACAACGATCCGAAACACGCCCTGTGTGACGGGCCCCAGAGCCTGACGCCGGAACAGTTTGACGACGTGGCAAAGGCGGTCATGAAGATCCGCAAAGCACTGGTGTAAGACTGACGCCGGAGGAAGAAAGAGATGGAAAGCAAAACAATCGGCGTGGTCGGCCTGGGCCTGATGGGGGCTTCCCTGTGCAAGGCATTGGGGGCGCAGGGCCACAGGATCCTGGGCAGGGACACGGACGAGCATGTGCAGAAATATGCCCTGCTGACGGAAACCATCCAGGGCGAACTGACAGAAGACAATATCCCGGAATGCGATTACCTGTTCCTGGCAACGTATCCGGGCACGGCGGTGGAAACGCTGAAACAGGTGGCGCCGAAGATTCGCAAGGATACGGTGGTAAGCGATCTGTGCGGTGTGAAGAAGGCAGTATGCGAGCCCTGCTTTGCCCTGGCGGAGGAATACGGCTTCACCTTTATTGGCGGTCACCCGATGGCCGGTAAACAGTTCTCCGGCATCAAATACGCGGACGGAAACCTGTTCCAGAACGCGACCATGATCCTGGTGCCCCGGAAGCAGGAGGATCTGTTCCTGGTCAGCCGGCTGAGCGAGCTGCTGCGGGAAACGGGCTTCAAGTCCGTAACCGTGACCACAGCGGAGAAGCATGACGAAATGATCGCCTTTACCTCCCAGCTGGCCCATGTGGTTTCAAACGCCTATATCAAATCTCCCACGGCGGCAGAGCACCTGTCCTTCTCAGCGGGCAGCTACCGGGATCTGACCCGGGTGGCCAAGCTGAACGAAACCATGTGGACTGAGCTCTTCCTGGACAATGCGGAGCATCTGGGCTTTGAACTGGACTGCCTGATCAAATCCCTGCAGGAGTACCGCGACGCGATTGCTGCCGGAGACGCGGAGACACTGAAGAAGCTCCTGAAGGACGGCCGCGAGCGCAAGGAAGCGATTGACACGGAGTGGAAGGATAAGAAATAACCGATCCCGGAAAGGATGATTGAAATGACCATCGAAGAACTGAGAGCGGAAATTGACCGGATCGACAGCGATATTATCCGGCTGTACGGAGAACGGCTGGAAACAGCGAGCCAGATCGGCCGCTACAAGCAGGAACACCACCTGCCGGTGTCAGATCCTGCCCGGGAACGGGATGTGCTGAACAAGGTGGGCGCGGAAGCCGGGGAAAAGAATGAGAACGGCGTCCGGGCCCTGTTCGGTTTCCTGATGGCCCAGAGCCGGACCAACCAGCTGCTGGAAGACCGGGAAATGAGCGAACTGGGCCAGCTGATCCGCAAAAGCCTGAAGGAGACACCGGAACTGTTTCCCGAAAAGGCAACGGTGGCCTGCCAGGGCGTTGAAGGCGCCTATTCCCAGCAGGCCTGCGAGAAGATCTTCCGGTCTCCTTCCATCATGTACTGCAAGACCTTCGAGAACGTTTTTTCCGCCATTGAAAAGGGCTTGTGCGACTACGGTATCCTGCCGATTGAAAACAGCCTGGCCGGATCCGTGAACAGCGTGTATGACCAGCTGATCAGCCGGAAGTGCTATATTGTGCGCTCCGCCCGGGTAAAGATTGATCATACGCTGCTGGTGAAGCCCGGCACGAAGCTGGAGGATATCCGGGAAGTCTGGTCCCATGAGCAGGCAATTCAGCAGTGCTCAAGACTGCTGGCAGAGAACAAGCAGTGGCGGGTGAACATCAGCACCAACACTGCCGCTGCAGCCCAGATGGTGGCGGAAAGCAAACGGAATGACGTGGCAGCCATTTCCTCCGCACACTGTGCGCCGCTGTACGGCCTGGAGATCCTGAAAACCGATATCCAGAATAACAGCAACAACCATACCCGGTTCATCTGCATCTCGCGGAAACCGGAGATCTATCCCGGCGCGGATCATACCAGCCTGATGCTGGCGCTGCCCAACAAGCCCGGTGCACTGTATCAGCTGCTGGGACGGTTCTATGCCCAGGGAATCAACCTGTCCAAGCTGGAAAGCCGTCCTGTACCCGGCAGGGACTTCGAATTCATGTTCTGCTTTGATATTGACGCGTCCGTTTATTCGCCGGCATTTGCCCGACTGATTGAAGAACTGGACGTAACGCTGGAAAAATGCGCCTACCTGGGCAGCTATTCGGAACTGGCGTGAGCTCAATGCGCGGGGCGCACATTGAGAATGAATATTTAAAACTGAAAACTTAAAACTTAAAAATGGCTGAGGGAACAGCTTTCGGAATCGGAAGCTGTTCCTTTGATTTTAAATGAAATAAAAAGACCCCTTTTCCGAAAGGGGTTGTTTGTGTATACTGATACAAAAGAAAGGACGTGTTTGAATGAAGATGAAAGATTTCGGGTTTTACCGGGGCGTAAACCTGGGCGGCTGGTTCTCCCAGTGCGACTATTCCAAAGAACGCCTGGATCATTTTATCACCGAAAAGGATATGGACGTGATTGCCGGATGGGGACTGGACCACGTCCGGATTCCCATGGACTATGACGTGCTGGAAACGGCGGAGGGCGGCCTGAGCGAGGAAGGCTTCGGCCGGATTGCGAAGGCGGTTGAATGGTGCCTGAAACGGAACCTGAAGGTTGTGCTGGATCTGCACAAGACGGCCGGCTATTCCTTTGACGCAGCCCATCAGGAAAGCGGCTTCTTCGGCAGCCTGCCGTACCAGGAGCGCTTTTACAAGCTGTGGGAAGGACTGGCGGCCCGCTTCAACGATCCGGAAAACATCGCCTTTGAACTGCTGAATGAGGTGACAGACGCTTCCGTGATCGGCGAGTGGAACCGGATTGCGGCGGAATGCATCCGCCGGATCCGGAAAATTGCCCCCACCAGCCTGATCCTGGTCGGCAGCTACTGGAACAACAGCCCGGACGCGGTGAAGGATCTGGACCTGCCGGCGGATAACCGGGTGATCTACAATTTCCACTGCTATGATCCGCTGGATTTCACTCACCAGGGGGCGACCTGGATTCCGGATCCGGCCTTCGATATCAACAGGCGGGTGGCTTTTGAGGAAGCGGATATCACCCCGGAATACTTTGAAAAGCAGTTCGCTTCCGCCATTGAGACGGCAGAAGCCCGCGGGACGGCCCTGTACTGCGGCGAGTATGGCGTGATCGACCGGGCTACACCGGAAGATACTGTCAAGTGGTTTAAAACCATCAACGCCGTGTTTGAAAAGTACGGAATCGCCCGCAGCGCCTGGTCCTACCGTGAGATGGATTTCGGCTTGAGCGACGCACGGATGGACGGCGTCCGGAATGAATTGATCAAATACCTGTAAGAAGCATAAAGAAGCCCTTCGGGAACTGTTTCCCGAAGGGCACTTTTTTACGTATGTATCAGAACCGGATGATGTTGATGCCGATCTCCTCGTCCCGTTCCCGGCTGACCTCTCCATCCAGCACCCGGACGAACATCTCACAGGTGGCACCGACGATGAGCCCGATGACGTGTCCGGCGTGTACTTTGTTATCCTGCCCGGCCAGGGTCACGTGCAGGTGCGGATAAACTTCTCCATTCATCCTTGTGACGCTGCCCTGGAGGCCGGCAATTTCCATCAGGCCTTCCAGATCTTCCCGGTGATAGGCTTGTTCTTCCAGATTATATACACCGATAACCGCCTGACGGACGGCGCCGATGGCATCCACCTGTGCCAGGCGGATATTCTCATTCCTGCAAAGGGATTTCAGCTCCTCAACGATTTCCTCTCCAACGTCCATCCGGACAAGATAAGTGTTTCCGAATCTCCTGTAGTCCATTCGTTTCCTCCTGATGTACAGTTTTTGTGAAAGCACACCGCTTATTCTACGTATAAGATTCGGCTTTTCTTCCCCGTTTTCCTATGCGCAGGCAAGAAAAAACCGCGGCGGCTGCCGCGGCGGTCGGATTGCTTTATATCTTTACTTGACCTGCCAGGAATACAGCTTCATGACCCCGTCTGTGATCAGGTACAGGTCATGGACTCCTTCCGCCTGGATCGGCGCGCGGAAGGCGGCGGGTTTCACGTCGCCCGGAAGCTCGATACGCACCTGGGAAACCACAGGACCTTCCGGATCATCCAGCACGGCATAGAGGGTGCAGTCGGTAGGTGCCATGGCGGTGACCACCAGGGAAGAAGCGCCGGTTCCAAAGTCCACTCCGGAAACCTGAAGCCAGCTGCCCGTTTCGCCGTTGATCCAGGACTGGCCGTTGGCACCCTCTACGGTGATGCCTGCCTGGCGGGACATGGTGGCGGCGGAAACGATGCGGAAGGGATTCAGCGACTTCAGCTGATCAAGTCCCTTCATGGTGCCCTTGACCTGCTTCGGCAGGCCGTCCTCACCAAAGAAGATTTTATCCGCCTGCGGGCTGCGGTAGTTTCCGGTGACGCCCATGGCTTTTTCCACGGGACGGTTATGGTAGAACAGGAACCATTCACCGTTCAGGCTGGCGATGGAGTGGTGGTTGTTGCCGTACATGCCGAAGAAGTGCCCTTCGTTGGGGAAAAGCTCACCCATATAGGTGTACGGCCCCAGGGGATTATCTGAGATCATATACTGGATGGCACCGTCTGTCAGCTTCAGGCTGTTGCCTTTGGTCTGGAAGTTGGAGCAGTAGGTATAGAAGTATTTATCTCCGATTTTGTTGATGCCGGAGTCCTCAAAGAGCCACGGTACATCCAGACGTACGGGATCACCTGCCAGGCTGATCATATCCTCACCAAGACGGACGATCCGCGCGGTGCCGGGGGCGGCCCATTTGCCTTCCGGTACACCGCCGCCAAAGGCAAGATAGCCGGTGCCGTCCTCGTCCACCATAACGGCGGGATCGAAGAGCCAGGTGACGTCAGCGCAGTTTTTGACACCGCGGGTAATCAGCAGGCTGCCCCGCTCGTCCCGCCAGGGACCGACGGGACTGTCGGCGGAAAGTACGCCGATGCCGTTGCCGCCGTTGCAGAAGTACAGAAAGAACTTTTCATGGCCGTCGATGGTTTTGTGCGCGGCACAGGGAGCCCAGGAATTGTTGGCCCACTTGGCAACGCCGCCGGGGCCGGCGACCCGGATCCGGCCATGATCGGTCCAGTTGACCATATCATCTGAGGAAATGCAGTTGATGGTCCGGATCTGGCTGTAGGAGTTTTCCTTGACCTTTCCTTTTGTGTCATACTCCAGGATATCGTCGGTCATGTATACATACAGCCGGCCGTCGTATTCCATTACACCGGGATCGGCGCCGAAACGCTGGGTATACAGCGGATTGTTTTCTCCGGCTTTTTTATAGGAATTCTGCAGGGTGACCGGTACGGTGTTCATATCTGTTGTTTCTCCTTTGGCGCAGGTAAAAAGCATCAGGACGGACAAGAGAATGGCCGCCCGGCGAACCGGAGATTTCCGGCCGCGGGCGGCATTAATCACGGAGAACATTACTTTTCGTAAGGACGGATTGTATCGATGGTGCCGTCCTCGTGAATGGTCAGCTCGGTGAACTTGACGCAGCGGCGGTGGTTGATGCCGTTGGACAGCTCACAGTCATGATAGAACAGGTACCATTTGCCCTGGTATTCCACGATGGAGTGATGCGTGGTCCAGCCAAGCACAGGCTCCATGATTCTTCCCTTATAGGTGAAGGGTCCGTCCGGGCGATCACCTTCAGCGTATACCAGGTAGTGGGTGGTACCGGTGGAGTAGGAGAGATAGTACTTTCCGTTAAACTTATGCATCCAGGGACCTTCGAAATAGCGGCGGTCCTCATCACCGGCGGTGAGGGGTTTGCCGTTCTCGTCCAGGATCTGCAGCTGCTTCGGCTGGCCTTTATAGTGCTTCATGTCAGCATCCAGTTCACCGAAGATCGGTCCGAGGGCGGGTTCATCGCCTTCCGGACGGTGTGCATCGGGATCAAAGCTGCCGCTCTGCCACATTTCCAGCTGGCCGCCCCACAGGCCGCCGTTGTACATATAGGCGCGTCCGTCATCATCTACGAGAACGGCCGGGTCGATGCTGTAGCTGCCGGGCATATAGTCATCTTCAGGAGTGAAGGGACCGGCGGGGTCATCGGAAACCGCAACGCCGATGCGGAAGATACCGTCCTTGTCGCGTGCCGGGAAGTAGAGGTAATACTTTCCGTCCTTGTACGCGGCATCGGGAGCCCACATCTGCTTGCTGACCCAGGGGACATCCTTCATGTGCAGGGCACAACCGTTGTCCACACAGGGCGCATCCACACTGTCCATGGACAGGATGTGGTAGTCTTCCATGCGGTACTCATCGCCATCGTCATTGTCCTCGCCGTCGTGGGGAATGTCATGGGAGGGGTATACGTAGATTTTGCCATTGAAGACGTGGGCGGAAGGATCCGCGGTAAAGATATGGGAGACCAGAGGCTTGCGCTGTTCACTCATGAAGAAGCACTCCTTTTTGGATTGTTGCGGTTATTATATAACAAAGCCCCTGGAAAAGAAAGTAGTACGGACAATTTAGTGCGTAAAATTGACAGACTGTATTCAGTTGAAACAAAAGGGGAAACATGAGATAATGAGTCGATTTTTCAGACAGAACGGAGTGCCTTTATGCTGAATCAGTTTTCCCGGACACAATTGCTGCTTGGACCGGAGGCCATGGAGCACCTCGCGCAATGCCGCGTGGCGGTGTTTGGCGTCGGCGGCGTCGGCGGCTATACGGTGGAGGCGCTGGCCCGTTCCGGTATCGGCGCCCTGGATCTGATTGATGATGACAAAGTCTGCCTGACTAACCTGAACCGCCAGATTTATGCCACCCGCAGCACAGTGGGGAAGTATAAAGTGGACGTGGCGGAGGAACGGATTAAAGATATTAACCCGGACTGCAAGGTTACAACATACAAAACCTTCTACCTGCCGGAGACGCAGGATCAGTTTGATTTCACCCAATACGACTATGTAGTGGATGCCATTGATACAGTGAAGGGCAAGCTGGCGCTGGTGGAACAGGCAAATGCAGCAGGCACACCTATTATCTGTGCCATGGGTGCCGGCAACAAACTGGATCCCACCGCTTTCAAAGTGGCGGATATCTATAAGACTTCCGTATGTCCCCTGGCACGGGTGATGCGTACGGAATGCCGGAAGAGACGCATCAAGCACCTGAAGGTTGTCTATTCCACAGAAAAACCGGTCAGGCCGCTGGAGGATCCGTCGATCAGCTGCCGGAAACACTGCATCTGTCCTCCGGATACCCGGAAGTGTACAGTGCGCAGGGACATCCCGGGATCCACCGCGTTTGTTCCGGCTGCCGCAGGGCTGATTATTGCCGGTGAAGTGATCAAGGATCTTAGCAATGAATATATGAGATCAAACGAGGAAAACTAACCAAACAACATCATAAACAGGACATCTAACAGGCTGTTCGCGATGATCGAACAGCTTGTTTATTTTTGTATAAATAAATTGTATTTATTTTGTATGCATAAGTTACATGAATAATAGTTACATATGCAAAGTAACAAATAGGAACGAACAATTTGCAAGCCAAAACCGTGAAACGCTTTATTTTACTAAAGAAACAAAGAATTGCAACAAAACAAAATAGCAAAATTCGAGCAAGAAAAATGCAAAATTTTGCAAAATATAACCGATATGTAACTATTGATATGTTAATATACGGCTGAAAGATAGAGACTATGTTACTATTCCTCAATTGGAAAACCTCTCTATCAGACAGAGACAGTTAACAAAATCCTTTGAAAAACAAGGATTTGACCAAAACGACATACTAAGAAACCCTCTTGCAGAGGATGACGAAAACTCAGTTGCAAACGAATTCAGGAGGAGAAACGTAATGAAGAAATTTTTATCCATTCTGTTGGCTGTTACCCTGCTGGCTGGTATCATGCCGCTGGTGATGGCTGAAGAAATTGAAAATGCTGAAGCTCCGGTGGAAGCTGCCGAAGTTCCCGCTGAACCGGCAGAAGCTCCTGCCGAGCCTGCTGAGGCACCTGCCGAAGTTCCTGCTGAACCGGCAGAAGCTCCTGCCGAAGTTCCTGCTGAACCGGCAGAAGCTCCTGCCGAAGTTCCTGCTGAACCGGCGGAAGCTCCCGCTGAGCCCGCAGAAGCTCCCGCTGAGCCTGCTGAGGTACCTGCCGAAGTTCCTGTTGAACCGGCAGAAGCTCCCGCAGAGCCTGCAGAAGCACCGGCGGAAGTTCCTGCAGAACCGGTCGAAGTTCCCGCTGAACCCGCTGAGGCTCCTGCAGAACCGGCAGAAGCTCCCGCGGAGCCTGCTGAAGAACCGGCAGAGGAGCCTGCTGCCCAGGTTTCCTTCACCGGCAGCCTGTCTGTCAACATTCCGATGCCCGTAGCGACCGGTGCAGAAGCTTCCCTGAGAGCTGTTGTTTCCAATGCCAATATGGGTTATTCCATCTGGTGGGAAATCCAGGACGTGGAAAAGAAATGGCAGAGGATTGAAGGAGCGACCGGAGAGATTTACAAGTTCACTGTAAATAAAACTTCCGGAAGTTATCCGATTCGCTGCGCCCTGCGGGCGGAAGACGGCACAGTGCTGTACAGCTCCGCTCCGGTTAAGGTAAAGGAACAGGAAGCTGCTCCCGCTACCGAACCTGAAACTACCAATGAAGAACCTCTGGCGGGCACTGCTCCCGCTGAAGAACCCGAAGCTCCCGCTGAAGAACCCGAAGCTCCCGCTGAAGAACCCGAAGCTCCTGCCGAGGAGCCCGAAGCTCCTGCCGAGGAGCCCGAAGCTCCCGCTGAAGAACCCGAAGCTCCTGCCGAGGAGCCCGAAGCTCCTGCCGAGGAGCCCGAAACTCCCGCTGAAGAACCCGAAGCTCCTGCCGAGGAGCCTGAAGCTCCCGCTGAAGAGCCCGAAGTTCCTGCTGAGGAGCCCGAAGCTCCTGCCGAAGAGCCCGAAGCTCCCGCTGAAGAGCCCGAAGATCCTGCTGAAGA
>JAFRQX010000042.1 GCA_017428385.1 Clostridia bacterium
ATAATTCATAATTCATAATTCATAATTACAGATACTGAACAACCCGGGAAAACTCTTGCATGATGATGTTCCGGAATTGTTTAACGTCCTGGAAAACCAATACCATGATTCATTATTCACCCATATAGTATCCGGCCGGACACTATATCATTATGAATTATGAATTATGAATTAAGAATTGTGAATTACTGAAAATGTCACGGGAATACAAGTTCTTCAGTCTCTCCCGGCATATCCGGATCTGCTTTTACCTTCCGGACCTTTTCAGGATCCAGGATCATCTTCAGCCTTTCGATCTGTTTTCCGAAGCCAAACGGTCCCTGCTCCGCGGAACGGAATTCCGCCTCTCCCGTTTCCTCATCCAGGTCAATGTCAAACCAGGCGTTCTGTCCCTCCAGGTCAAAACCGAAGAATTCCTGCCATGCCGGCAGATTCAGGCAGTTCTCCGGTTCCGGATACATCACCCGCAGGTAGCCGCCCTGCATCTTCACATACAGGTTGCCCTCCGCCTCGTTGTCCTTTGTCGGGAAGTCGATGGCCGCCTCCCCGCATTCATAGAAGATGTTGTTCCGGATCTTCGCGTTCCGGGAGGTGCCGCCCCGCTCCAGGCCGTGCATCCGGAAAGACACCGGTTTCAGGTAATACCCGCTGTGACGGCAGCGGCCGATCAGGTTATGGCTCACATGCAGGCGATCCGTTCCTTCTCCGTAGACGCCGTACCCATTGATAACGTCCAGCTCCCGAAGCTTATACCAGCCCGAGGAACCGGGCTCCGCCGGCACCTTTGCCGGATCAAAGCGCCCCGGCACATCCCAGATGACGTTATGGTCAATGAGGTTTACGCCCTCCCGGGTGCACTCGATAAAAATCGCTTCCCGCTGCTCAATGCCGTTCAGGAACAGGTTTCCGGTAATCCGGTTGTTCTCGTTTCCGCAGTCCAGCCAGAGATGATCCGCCCGGAAGGTGTTCCGGAAAACGTTGTTCCGGATCAGGCCGTTCACGCTGTTGTGCAGCTTGATGGCCCCCGCTTCCCAGCTCAGCTCCATCTTCTGCCAGCCGGTGCCGTCAATGACGTTGCCCTCAATCAGCATCCGCTCCGCGAACATCCCGGCAATGCCGCAGACGCCCGCGTCCTGGATGGTGCAGTTCCGGATCACGCTGTATCCGATGACCTCGTCCGGCCGGTGGGTATGATGCCAGCACTCGTTGCCCACATCAATGGCCACACCGTTGGTCCAGTAAACCGTGCAGCCCTCGATGATCCAGTGATGTCCCCGGTAGGCGGAAATCGCCCCGCGCTGCGGTACCGGCGCGCCGGTGGCCGCATGCTCGCAGACCAGGTCTTTGACCCGGATATAGTTCAGAAAAGGCTTGTCCGGCGCGAAGCACTGTTCCCGCACCGTCACCTCAATCCGGTGATCCTTCGGATCCTCATCATACTCCAGGCGGAAGTGAACCTTCTGGCCGTTGGCCTCCACCCAGTATGTATTGTCCTCCTGCGCCATGCCGCCGTACAGCGGCACCTGCTTCAGCGGCTTGCCGTCACAAAAGACGCAGCCACGCCGGTTCAGGTAAGTGGTCATATCCGTCTTGTCATACTCAATGAACAGCCGGTCATGCAGGATGTTCACCGCGCAGAAGGGGTTGTAGCCCCGGAACAGATCCGGATCCAGGTCATATTCCCAGACGCGGACTCCCTCCGGCTGTTCCGCTCCCCAGACCCGGTTCAGCATCCAACCCTCGCTGGGAATGAAGTCTTTCACTTCCTCCGAGGCGCTGATGACCACGTCGCCGTCGCCGAAAGCCTCATAGGAGATCATATGCTCCGGATCCGTACCGCCCCGGGCAGGCTTCACGCATTCCCGGTACAGGCCCGCATGGATCCGCACCCGGGTACCCGGCGTCGCTTCCGCCGCCGCCCGGCTGATCGTCCGGAAAGGATGAGCCTCGCTGCCGTCATTATCATCCGAAGCAGCCGGATCTGAACCGTTCACAAAGAGCTCCCGTTCCCATACAGGCTCTGTCTCCCAGAACCCGTAGCTGCTGCCGTCCGGCAGAAGAGCAGAATTTAATTCATAATTCATAATTCACAATTCATAATAATCTGTCGTTCAGTAACAGGAAAAAGCACAACCGTCAGGAGCATTTTCAAAGGCACATTTTCCGATCCCGGCCGGGATTATACCGGTGAAGTTCACAATCCATAATCAATTGTGAATTATGAATTGTGAATTGTGAATTACAAGGGGCGCCCCGTGAGGAGCGCCCCATAGGGGTTAAAAGATCATGTTTGTTTTGATTGATTATTCCGCGGCAGCCGCAGCAGCAACCTTCGCGTCGATTTCAGGCTGCCACAGAGCGCAGTCATAATCGAACAGGGTCTGGTAGTCGAAGCCGTCCAGCTGGGTGACCATTTCGTCCCACATGGCTTCGAATTCCTCGTCAGAATTGCAGAAGAACAGGTTCCAGGTGTATTCGCACAGGCACTTGTTGACGTCGGTACGGATAGCCGCGATGGTGTTGTCATCCGCAGCAGGGGTGAAGTCAACGCTCGGGCTGGCCAGCAGCTTGCCGTTCTTCTTCATCCAGTCAACATCGTCCTCAGCGTCGAACATTTCGGACCATTCCTTCTTCATCTCGGTCATGGTCATGTCCTTGTAGGACTGCCAGTACTTCTGGGCGAAGCGCTCGCCAGTGGCGGGGTTCACGCAGATGGAGGAAACGATCCACTGGTTGATGGCGTTGTTACCGTCGCTGAATCCGCCGCCGCCGAATTCGTCCGGCACGGGCAGGTTGTCCATCAGGGCGTTGTCCTTGTAGGGCACGAACTTGCCGTCTTCGCCGATGGTGTAGTTCAGGCCTTCGATACCGTTGTGCTGGAAGGTTACGCCTTCGGGGCCGGCATACCAGTCAAGGAATTCCATGATCCGGTCATACTTCTCGCCTTCCACACCGGCGCCGATACCGAACATACGGTCGGAACCGTAGTAACGGTCAGCGTCAGCATAGAACTGCATATCGCCAACGGGGATGAAGCGGAAAGCGGTACCGGCGTTCAGACGGTCCACGCTGTTCCAGAAACCAACCTGCCAGCTGTACCACATCACGTCCACACGGCCGGAGGACATCTTGGCGCAGGCATTGTCCCAGTTCTGGGTGCCGGAGTCCGGATCCACCAGACCCAGCTGATAGGCCTTGTTCAGGAACTTGGTGATTTTGTAGTAGGCGCTGTCGCGTTCATAGAGCTTGCCGAAGGTGTTGTCGGGCTTCAGCATGGCGCTGCCCTTCAGCTTTTCGCCGTACCAGGTGGTCAGCTGCACAACGTTGGCCGGACCGACCATGTTGTCGTTGCCGTCCCAGTCGGGCCACAGGGAGAAGGGATAAGCGGGATCCTTGTCGTCGTTCTCAGGATGGATCTCATGGATCTTCACCAGGGCGTCGAGCAGGTCATCCAGGGTCTCCAGTTTCGGAGCGCCGATCTCTTTATACAGATCCCAGCGGAGCATGGGGCTGGAATAGATCACGTCATCAGTCAGGGTGCTGGGGGAAGTATCGGTCATTTCGGTAGGAATGCCGTAGTACTTGCCTTCTTCACCGGTCAGGCCCTTGTTGTAAACGTCGATCTGGTTCTTGAACTTCATGATGTTCTCGCAGCCGGGCAGCTTATCGCTGATGTCCTTGGCCAGGCCGGCTTCCACGATTTCCGGGAACTTGGATTTGTCTACGACCAGGATGTCACCCAGGTTGCCTTCTTCGGAACGGGTGGCGTAGACAGTGTTACCAACCACCTGGGACGCGATGATGTTCAGTTCGATGTTGAACCGATCCTTGATCACCTTGGCGAACCAGCCGGTCTGGGTGCCGTTGTAGTTAGCGGCATCATCGTACACATCGATGACGAGGGGTGCTTCTTCCTCAGCCACCGCGCTGATGGTTACCAGGCTCAGGAGCATGGCAATTGTCAGCAGAACAGACAGAAACCGTTTCATAAGTAGTACCCTCCTTACTTTTATAATAAAGACCCACTGGTCTTTATTCCGAATTCATAATTCATAATTCATAATTCAGAATTAATACTTTATTCGCCAGATCAAAGATCTGTCTCATTTACTCGTAACGTTTCATTATTTGTTGATACACATTCTCATTGTTCATTGTTAATTGTTAATTGTTCATTTGATCGGGCGGTTAAGGGCTTTAGCCCTTCACCGCTCCGATCATAATTCCCTTCGTGAAGTACCGCTGGAAGAAGGGGTAAATCATCATCACGGGGAGCACAACCACAACCGTAACGGACATCCGGATAGCGGTGGCTGTGGCGGCGGTAGCCATACCGGCCATAATCGCATTGGAGTTGGTGGTGTTGCTGACCAGTGCCTTCAGGCTGTTGGCCTGGGTGATATACTGCCACAGCTTATACTGCAGGGTATCCAGGTCACGGCGGTTGGGCATCAGAAGCAGGTTATCCTGGAAGGCATTCCACTGGTTCACCGCCGCGAAAATCGCGATGGTGGCCAGGATTGGCTTGATGACCGGGAGCATAATCCGGAAGAACACCTTCAATGTCCCGGCGCCGTCTATTTCGGCAGCCTCCTGGAGTTCCCGGGGAACCGATTCACAATAGGTCTTGCACAGGATGATATAGAAGGGCTGGATCACCATCGGGAGGATATAGCCCCAGAAGTTGTTGTTCAGTCCCAGGTTCCGCATGCACAGCACCCAGGGAATGATACCGGCGTTGAAGTACATGGTCACGGCGACGAAGCGGAACCACAGTTTCCGTTTCCACATGGTTTCCCGGGTAAACATATAGCCCAGGAAAGCGGCAATGAGCACCGTAAGGGCCATACCGATCACGGTACGCAGCACGGATATCTTTGCCGCATCCAGCAGGCCGGGAATGCTGGCAAGCCGTGTATAATTCTTGAAGTGCATCTCCATTGGCCAGAACAGGACCTTGCCGCGCTCGGAGAGGTTGTTGGCGCTGATGGAGTTGATGATAATGTAATAGAACGGATAGGCGCAGACAAAGGCGAAGAACGCGTATACGATGTAGGTAATAACGCTGATAACCTTGTCGCCTAAGCCCTGCCGGTCCATGGGATTGCGGTGCTTCACCGGTCTTGCGGCTGTTCTCGTTGTCATACTCTTCTTCCCCCTTCCGCTTACACGAAGCCTTCCCCGCGGACTAGGCGGGAAACAGTATTGGTGACGAAGAGCAGCGCCACGCTCACAATACTCTTGAGCATGCTGATGGCGGTGGACAGCGGATAGTTGCCGCGTCCTGAGGTGGCGATGTTATACACATACAGGTCCAGCACCTCAATGGACTTCTTGTTGAAGTTGTTCATGAACACGTAATACTGTTCCATGCCGTTGGACAGGAAGTTGGCCAGGTTCAGCATCACGATGACGAAATAGGTGGGCAGCAAGCAGGGAATGGTGATCCGCCAGATAATCTGCATCCGGGTGGCACCGTCCACCTTGGCCGCCTCGATCATCTGCTCGTCGATGGCGGAAATCGCGGCCAGGTACATGATGGCTGCCCAGCCGGCGTTCTTCCAGGTCAGCCACAGCCACATCCTGAACCAGACATGCTCCTTGGAGCTCAGGAAGGCAATGGGCTTATCGATCACCCCAAGGCTCGTCAGCACGGTGTTCACCGCGCCGGTGGAGCTGAGCACGTTGAAGGCCACCGAGAACACCAGCACCCAGCTGATGAAGTTCGGCAGGGTCGTCACTGTCTGGACAAACTTGCGGTAGGGTTTGCAGCGGATTTCATTAAGAAATACCGCGAAAATCATCGGGAACCAGCTGAAAGCCAGGGAAATACCGCTCATGGCGAAAGTGTTCACCAGCACGCGGCCTACGTCCGCCAGGCGGACAGGATTGCTGACGATGAACTGGAACCATTTCAGTCCCACAAAGGTTTCAGATGAGATAGGCTTGGGCGGCATATAGTCATGGAACGCATAGACCCATCCGTACAGTGGATAGTAGAACATGAATGCCGCAAGAATCAGAAACGGAAGGATATACAGAAACTCCACATAGGACCTGGTTTTCTTGCTCATCTTCTCACTTCCTTCCGCGAATCGTTTCGGTTTCTATTCTCTGAATAAATGGTTTTTGATGCCAGTTCTTTTCTGTTTGTCGATTATGAAGTACGAATAGTTTATCATCCATATAAGCACGCCACAACGCTTTTTCCGTTCTTCGATGGGACAAAATTTGCTTTTGGCAGTTAAAAATCATTTCCTTTTTGTTCGATTTGGTTTACAATAAGTCAAAACGTACTGCGTATGTTGTATCATACAGGACAAAGAATGCAAGCAGGAACGGAGGCCTTTTTCCGTGAGTACATTCTACGAGCAAAGACCGGAACAGCTGTTTATCGGTGGCATGACAGACCATGTCTTCCCTGCCCATGTGCACTCTGTGGCGGAGCTGGTGGTCGTGACATGCGGTTCAGTCGAGATGACCATCGATGAAATGCATTACACGCTGAATACGGGAGACGCCGCCATCGTCTTCCCCCTGGTGCCGCACAGCTATGACGTCCTGAGCGATGACGCACGCGGCGTCACCGCCATCTTCCCGCCGGACATCATCCCGGAATATGCCGGCACCTTCCACGGCCTGCAGCCGGAATGTCCTGTGCTGCGCGCGGCACGCACCTGTGTGGATCTCCGCCTGGCCGTAAGCCGGCTGGAATGCCTGACCATGGAAGATGATCTTCCCCTGTGCGTCGCCTATCTGCATATCATCCTGGCCGGCCTGCTCCACAACCTTTCCTACCGCCCGGTCTACGATTACAGTGAAAAAGACCTGGGTCACCGGATCATCCAGTATATTTCCGAGCACGCCTTCGAGGAAATCACCCTGGAAAGTGCCTCCCGGGCGCTGGGCATCAGCATATCCCACCTGTCCCATTTCTTCTCTGAACGCATGCATACCAACTTCCGCCGGTTCATCAACGCGATCCGGATCAGCAAGGCCCGCCTGCTTATGCGGGATCCGAACCTGACCCTGACGGAAATCAGCGATGCCTGTGGATATACCAATATGCGCACCTTCCGCCGGGCCTTCCAGGCGGAACTGGGCTGCCTGCCCTCGGAGCATTTCGAAGCGCTCCGCGGGCGGATTACAAACCAGTCAGCATTCTGATCCTGGTTAAAAACTGACAAGGGGACGGTTCTTTCGAATCGTCCCCTTGCGTTTTTGGAGGCCCTTTCCCTTTAGCCCTTTACAGCTCCCTGCGTCAGACCGTCAACAATCTGGTTGCTGAACAGACTGTAGACGATAATCGAGGGAATAATGGCGATCAGGATCGCCGGAAACATCTTTTCATAGTTGGTCTGATAGGGTGAAACAAACTTGGTCACCGCCACAGGCAGCGTCTTCTTCGTATCGTCGTGGATGAACACCATCGCCAGCAGCAGCTCGTTCCAGTTGCCGATGAAGGTCATCAGTCCCGTGACAAACAAGCCCGTCTTGGACAGCGGCAGGCAGATGGAATAGAACGTCTTGTAGATCGAGCAGCCGTCGATACAGGCGGACTCCAGCAGTTCGTTTGGAATACTTCGGAAGAATCCCGTCATGATGTATACGCAGGTTGGCAGCGAAAACGTCAGGTACGGCAGGATCAGTCCCCACAGGTTATTGTCCAGCCCCATACCGGCAAACCGCACAAACAGCGGAATCAGCACGCAGTGGACGGGGATCATCATACCCACCAGGATATACATCATTGCTGCCCCGGACAATTTCCATTTCATGCGGCCGATAGCAAAGGCTGCCATGGAACCGAACAGCATGGTGCCGATCAGGGTAACCACGCAGACAAAAAGGGAATTCAGCATGGCTGTTCCCAGCTTACCGGCATTCCATGCAAAGGAATAGTTTTCCCACTGAAGCTCACCCGGCAGGCCGAAGGGATCCTTATAGATCTCGGGCCGGGTTTTCAGGGACGTTATACCGATCCATACGATCGGGGCGATATACAGGATCACCAGAAACGCAAACAAGACGTAAATCAGGACGGTGGAAGTCTTCAATTTCGGTTTGCTTTCTTTGATCTTTGTTTTAGCGGTAACAGCGGTCATTGCAGACTACCTCCTTTCTTACATCTCGTAATTCTCAGTTTTAAAGACTTTGTTGATAACGAACGTGGACAGCAGGCACAGCGCCACAAGGACAACGCCGATGGCACTGGCATAGCCGTAATGGTTGCCGCCCTTGGAGGAGAATCCGGAGCGGTACAGGAACGTGGCAAGCACGTCCATCTTCAGGTTCGTTGTTTTGTCTCCCAGCATGGAGTAAATCAGGTCGAAAAATTTCAGGGAGCCGATCGCGTTCAGGCTCATAGCGGTACCCACCATGGGCTTGATCAGCGGCAGCGTAATATGCCAGAAAGATTTTGTCTTGGTCGCGCCGTCTATATAAGACGCTTCATACAGGGACTTGCTGATGCCGGAAATCTGGGCCATGTACAGCATCATGGACTGGCCCACATACTGCCACAGGGCTACAAACGCGATCACCCACATAGGCAGCGTAATGAATCCCTTGATGTCATACAGCCATCCGGGACCCTTGATGCCCACTCCGGCCAGCAGCGTATTGATACCGACCTTGGCGTGGAACACAAACGCCCACAGAAGACCCAGGGCCGCGGATGAAAGCACGCAGGGCATATAAATGGTATTTTTGAAGAAGTTGCGTCCTTTGTTGATGTTGGTCAGGAGCGCCGCATACAGCATACCGAATATCAGCTGGGAAATACAGGAAAAGACGAGGAAAAACAGCGAGTTTTTGATCGAGATCCAGAAAATCGGATCCTTGAACATTTTGCTGAAATTCTCAAAGCCAATGAAGGAATATGCGCGGGTCGCCTTGTCATAATCGCACAGTGCGTAATAGAAGGACGTGACTATCGGGACAAGCAGAATCGCTGTAAACAGGATCAGCGTAGGCGCCATAAACAGGATAATGGCGGTTTTGTTTCTCAGCAGTTTCTCCATAGTTTTCCCCTTTGATCTGTGTCAGTGTTACGCGGGCTGCTTTTCAAAAAGGCGGGGCTGCCGAGACAGCCCCGCCCAGTACAGAATAATCTTATTCTGCTTTTTCAGCCTGCTTGGCGAAATATTCCTGGTACCAGTCCTGAACAGCCTGGAATGCTTCTTCAGGAGTCTTTTCCTTCTGGAAGATAGCAACCATCTGATCATCGAAGTAGGAACCGGCGTCAGAGGACACCAGGGATTCATTGTAGAATCCGAAGGTGGCGGAAGCGTTGCCGAAGATCTTCATAACGTCAGCCAGCTGGGCGGGAGCCTTGCTCGCATCGTATTCAACCTTGGTCACCGGGATCTTGCCGCCGACTTCAGCGGTGTACTTCTGGGCGGTATCATCGGTGAAGTACTTCATCAGGGCGATACAGGCTTCCGGATACTTGGTGGTGGAGCTCATCGCCAGGGAGTCAGACTTCGCGATAATACGGTTGGGGTCGTTTGCGCCTTCGATGGCCGGGAACTGGAACACGCCGCACTTCGCTTCGAAGTCGGGGTTGCCGCCGTTCATCTGGCCGATCGCCCAGGAACCCTGGATCAGGATCGCAGCGTCTTCCATGTACAGGGCGGTGGTGGCGTCATCGTTGGAGTCGCCGGCCGCGGTTTCCTGGAAGTATTGGGACAGCTCAACCAGCTTTTCGCCGGCAGCGATGGTCTTTTCATTGACCCAGCTGGCCTCGTTGTTGTTCAGGGCCTTCAGGTCAACGCCTTCACGGTCGCACAGGTAGCCAGCCAGCATGGACAGGCACCAGGCAGTACCGGCGCTGATGGTGATGGGGGTCTTGCCGTAAGCCTTGATCTTTTCGCAGGCATCCAGCAGTTCGGTGTAGGTGGTGGGCACGGTGGCACCAGCCGCTTCAAAGATTTCCTTGTTGTAGAACACGCAAGCCGCAGCGGTGTTCAGCGGGATAGCGTAGATCTTTCCGTCGTAGGTCTGCTGCGCGAACACAGCGTCGCCGGCGAAGGTGTCTTTCCAGCCGTCCGCCAGATACTCATCCAGGGGAGCAGCGATTCCGGGCGCGACATAGTCAGTCAGGTTCGGGCCGGGGCTGACGATGAACACGTCGGGGGTCTTCTGAGCGTCCACCAGGGCGTTCAGGTCGGTGTAGTAGGGCTCCAGCTGGGTGGTGATGGGAGTCACATGGTACTTACCGGCATAATCCTCGTTGAAGCGATCGATCACCTGCTTAAAGCCCTGTGTGATCAGGTCGGAGGAAGCCTCCAGGTCATCCCAGAACATCCAGGTGATTTCCTGCACTTCTTCGGCACCGGCGAGGGAAACCATGCTCAGCAGCATAGCCAGAGCCAGTACAACAGCCAACAGTTTCTTCATCTTCCTTTTCTCCTTTCGGTTTGTGAAAACTACTGCGCCCGATGCGCAGCGATTGAGGTTATTATACTCGCCGGTACGTACCATTTTCAAGCACAATTTGGTATATTTGGTGTATTTTTAGTCCAGATTGTTCATTATTGATTAATCTTTCCTCATTTTATGCTTTTTTTGTCCCTCCGGTATATTTTTTCGTTCCCCCGGACATACCGTGACTATGAAAACGGTTCCGATTTCTTCCGCTTCGTTCATCAAAACCAGCCTGTTTTTTGGGTTTCAACCCCGTTTTTCAGCAGCTATAGATTATTTCTATAACTCGCTATAAAATATAGTTTCCCCCTGAAAACACGAAAAGCGCACACATTCCCTCCAAAAAGCTGATATATTATTCGGGACGCAGTACGCGGTGTTCTGCGCTCAGCATATAATCATTGTGCATTGTGCATTGTACATTATGCATTGTTAAAGAGGAGGCCTTTCATATGTCAAGAATCGAGACCCTTTGCGTCCAGGGCGGCTATACGCCCAAGAACGGCGAACCCCGCCAGATCCCGATTATCCAGTCCACCACCTTCAAATATGATACCAGCGAGGATATGGGCAAACTGTTTGACCTGGAAGCCTCCGGTTATTTCTATACCCGCCTGCAGAATCCCACCAACGACACGGTAGCAGCCCGCATCTGCGCCCTGGAGGGCGGCACCGCGGCCATGCTGACCTCTTCCGGCCAGGCGGCCAACTTCTACGCCGTTTTCAACATTGCCAACGCGGGTGATCACGTGGTAGCCTGCTCCGCCATCTACGGCGGCACCTACAACCTTTTTGCCGTCACGATGAAGAAGATGGGCATTGACTTCACCTTCATCAGCCCGGACTGCACAGACGAAGATCTGAACGCTGCCTTCCGGCCCAACACCAAGGCCCTCTTCGGCGAAACCATCGCCAACCCGGCCCTGAGCGTGCTGGATATCGAGCAGTTCGCGAAGGCCGCCCACGCCCATGGCGTCCCGCTGATCATCGACAACACCTTTGCCACCCCGGTCAACTGCCGGCCCATTGAATGGGGCGCGGACATCGTAACCCACTCCACCACCAAGTACATGGACGGCCACGGCAGCGGCGTCGGCGGTGCCATCGTGGACAGCGGTAAATTCGACTGGGAAAAGTACGCGGACAAGTTCCCCGGACTGACCACACCGGATGAAAGCTATCACGGCGTAACCTATACGAAGAAATTCGGTCTCGGCGGCGCCTTCATCACCAAGGCAACCGCCCAGCTGATGCGGGACTTCGGTTCTATCCAGAGCCCCCAGAACGCCTTCCTGCTGGGCCTGGGCCTGGAAAGCCTGCACGTGCGCATGAAGCGCCACTGCGAAAACGGACAGGCCGTGGCCGAGTTCCTGGCCGGTCATGAAAAAGTCGCCTGGGTCACCTACTGCGGCCTCCCGGGAGACAAGTATTACGAGCGGGCACAGAAGTACCTGCCCAACGGTTCCTGCGGCGTGGTTTCCTTTGGCGTGAAGGGCGGCCGGAAAGCCGCGGAAGCCTTCATGAAGCACCTGAAAGTTGCTGCCATTGAAACCCACGTGGCGGATGCGCGGAGCTGCTGCCTGCATCCCGCCAGCGCCACCCATCGCCAGATGAGCGATGAGGAACTGATCGCCGCAGGCGTTTCCCCGGACCTGGTACGTTTCAGCGTCGGCCTGGAGAACAAGGATGACCTGATTGAGGACATCGCGCAGGCATTGGCCGCAATCTGATTTGCAAAGCAAACCAGATTGCCGGAATGAAAAATGAAGAATGAAAAATTCTGAATTCTTTCTTCATCGGAAAACTTTGATCCACTTTGACAGGAGTCCGGAAGGGCTCCTGTTTTTCTTTTACCGGATCCAAATGGCAGCGTAATAATACCGTATACTCAGAGCAGAAAAAAAACAATTTCCATATTTTAGTGGGCCAAAAGATACAAAACTCATCAAAAACATAGGTTTACTAACTTTTCCCGAAATATTTTGTACAAAATTGTCCGTACAAGGGGGTTGTTTTTCGTATTGGCTTACTGTATCATGTAACTGGTGTTCAAAACTACAGAAGAAAACGGAGCGCTTGCCATGAATCAGGACGTCTTGTTTTCGCAGTATCTCGAGGAACTGACGGATACAATCACGGATCTGGATCATTTCAATATTGAAAAAACCTATGAAATCCTGAGACAGCTGTGCATTGCGTTCCGTGTGTGCAAAGGCGTTACTGAGTACTACAATAATGCGGAAGAGGAGCGCATGGGCCGCGGCACTGTGCTCACCTGCTATGACAGCGGGGAGGAAACAGCTGAAGTCATCTCCTGCCGCACAGTGCTCAGCGATATTGTCGTGGCCGACTGCAAAGCTTACCGTGCCAAAGGCGTCAAACCATGGACTGAAACGGAACGGAAACGGATCGAAATGGTGGAGCGCCTGATGCTCACGGTTGTCGGCCGCCTGCGCGCCTGCGGCCTGGTGGAGCAGGCTACCCTGTTTGACGACGCAGGCTACAGCAACTATCGTTTCCTCCATTCCACAATTGATCAGATCGGAACCTCAGGCCATATCAATCGATATGCTTTTGCCCGCTTCAACCTTCGTCACTTCGCCCTGATCAACCGCCAGCTCGGACGGGAAGTCAGCGACCTGGCCATGAGGAAATATATCGATACTATTGAGGAGGCCGTCAGCCCGGACGGCATTGTCAGCCGTCTGGGGGGAGACAACTTCGTGGCGGTATTCCTGAAAGAAAAACTGAATGAAGTCCTGGCGCGTTTTGAAGGCATCCCGATTTCCTACAACGATGGAGACCGTGTGATGATCTCCTCCCGTGCCGGGATCTTTTTGATTCCCGATGACTTCTATTACTACCAGCCCGAGGACATCATGGACCGGGTCACCGGCGCCTACAACGCCGCCTGGCGCGGAGATACCGGTGATATTGTTTACGCAAGCGAACAGCTGATGGCGGAAAAAGATCGCTTCATGCAGATCCGGTCCCAGTTCCCTGTCGGCCTGAAAAACCGGGAGTTCCTGGTTTTCTACCAGCCGAAAATCAACCTGAAGGACAACTCCATCGCCGGGGCGGAAGCCCTGAGCCGGTGGTACCGCAACGGCACCCTGATGATGCCCACGGAATATATCTCCGACCTGGAGCAAACCATGGATATCTGCAAGCTGGACTTCTACGTCCTGGAACAGGTATGCCGTGACCTGCGGCGCTGGCTGGACGAAGGCCGCCACGCCGTCCGCATCTCCGTGAACTTCTCCCGCCGGCACCTGATCAACCTGACCCTGACGGAGAGCATCCTGGAGGTTGTGGATCGGTACCGTATCCCCCATGAACTGATCGAGATCGAGCTGACGGAAACCGTCACGGACGTGGAATTCCGCGACCTCAAGCGCGTCGCCGGCGCCCTGCAGGAAGCCGGTATCTACACTTCCGTGGACGATTTCGGTATCGGCTACAGCTCCCTGAACCTGATCCGGGAAATCCCCTGGAATATCCTGAAGGTGGACAAGAACTTCCTGCCCGCCGACGAAAACGCCGAGGGCGAGCGGCAGAATATCATGTTCCGCCATGTGGTCAGCATGGCCAAGGAAATCGGCCTCATCTGCGTGGCCGAGGGCGTGGAAACCATCGACCAGGTCAACATCCTGCGCAAGTGCGGCTGTGACCTTGCTCAGGGCTTCTACTATGACAAACCCCTGCCGGTAAAGGAGTTCGAAACCCGGCTGGATAAACACTTCTATACAAACACGTGATTCTGATATCAGAATCACGTGTTTGTAATTCACAATTCACAATTCATAATTCATAATTCATAATTAAATACCGATAACAGGACGTATTGAAAAACTCAACGCTCTTTGTTTATTCCAGGGAAACGCCTGGATTATGCGCTCTTGAAAAAGCAAAACACGCCGGATTTATCCAACGTGTTTGCAGTTCAAAATAATTATGAATTATGAATTGTGAATTATGAATTGGCAGAAATCGTTGTTCATTTCTGAACAACGATTTCTGTCCCGTACTTTTTGATGATCCTTTCCGCGTCTTCCTCCGCGATCATCAGGGTGATCTCCGTGCCGGTGTCCGTATGGTTTTCCATGATCACCCTCCCCATAGGCCGGATTTCGGAAAGAATGCCGTAGCGGCTGAAGGGAATGTTGAAAGTCACCGGCCGGTGGGATACCTGCAGGGTTTCGGCGATCTTCGCCTTCAGGTCTTCCAGGCCTTCCCCGGTCTTCGCGGAAATCAGGATTGCGCCGGGGAACACCGGATCCGGGTCTCCCTCGTCGCACTTGTTGATGACTTCAATCCGCTTCTGTTCCGTGGCGCCCAGTTCCGCCAGCACCTCTTCCACCGTGTCATGCTGGGCGAACATCTCCTGGCTGGAACCGTCGGAAACAATCACCAGCACGTCCGCCAGCGCCGCTTCCTCCAGCGTGGAGCGGAAAGCGCTGACCAGCGTATGGGGCAGCTTGCGGATAAAGCCGACGGTGTCCGTCAGCAGGTATTCCGTATTCTCCGGGGTCGTCATCCGGCGGGAAACCGCGTCCAGGGTCGCGAACAGCTGATCCTGCACGTAGACGTCCGATCCGGTCAGGGCGTTGAGCAGGGTGGACTTTCCGGCGTTGGTATAACCCACCAGCGCTACCACGGGTATCTCGTTGCGTTCCCGGCTCTTCCGGCGGATGCTGCGTTGTTTTTCCAGCTCGTCCAGCCGCCGCCTCAGTTCCGTCATCCTCTCCCGGATGCGCCGCCGGTTCATTTCCAGTTTGCTTTCACCGGGGCCCCGGGTACCAATACCACCGGCCAGCCGGCTCAGGGCCAGGCCCTGGCCGATCAGTCTCGCGGAGCGGTACTGCAGCTGGGCCAGTTCCACCTGGAGCTTACCCTCCGCGCTGGAGGCGCGCTGGGCGAAGATGTCCAGGATCAGTGCCGTCCGGTCAATCACCTTCACCCGGAGGACTTCCTCCAGGTTCCGGACCTGAATGCCGGTCAGTTCTTCATCAAAAATGCATACGTCCGCTTCCAGGGCCTGGCATTCCCGGGCCAGTTCCTCCGCCCGGCCCTTACCGATGAACATGGCACTGTCCGGCTTGTCCCGCTTCTGCAGGAAGCTGCCGACTACCTCCGCCCCGGCGGTTTCCGCCAGGCGGGCCAGCTCTTCCAGGGACTCCTTGCTTTCAATGCCCATCAGCACGGCCTTTTCCCGGCCGTCCTTATTTTCTTCGGTCTCTTCCCGGCCCACCAGCTGGTCGCTCTCTAGGATCTGGTTCAGCCATTCCTTTTCCGGCAGCTTATACCAGCGTTCCACCGGTGACAGGAGCACCTCCGTGTTCTCCCCAAGGAACGCGGTCTGGACGTTCACGGGCTCATTGTCCCTCACGCCCACCGCCGTCATGGCGTCGTAGCGGAATATCTTCAGGGCGCTCAGGTCCACGTCGCTCAGCCGGCCGTCTCCGTCCGGATGGGTGTGCACGCAGCGCACGCAGCTGAGGCGGCTCGTGTTCCGCCGCAGCCGGAAGTCCGTCAGCTCCACGTCGCAGTCCGTGCCGATGGCCACGTTCACGATCTCCCCGTCCCGGGTAATATAGACCGCGATCTCCCGGTTCAGGGCGCAGGAGCATTCCGCCAGCAGCTTCATCAGCTCCCGGGGCAGGAATTCATCCTCTTCCAGCTCATAGGTATATAAGCTGTCCAGGCGTGCGAGCATCGCATCCCGCACGCCTTCGATATTACCGTTTACATTATGCTTTAACATAGATGATCAGTCTTCTCCAAATGATTCGTCAGCCAGTATGGGTTCGTCCACAAACAGCGGTGCGCTCACCGGCATCGCCAGCGCCGCGGCGCCGCAGCCCACCAGGGCCATTTCCGGAGACTGTTTCGGCAGCAGCACGGTTTCGCCGGCTTTCAGCTTCATTGAGGCGCCGGGGAAGCGCAGCTCCGTTTTCCCTTCGGTCACGGTCAGCATGCCGAACTCTTCCATCGGGGGCAGCATCACCATGCTGTCCGTCCGGATCAGGTCCAGGGAGAAATACTCCTCCGTCAGCACCCGGCGGATGCCGAAGGCTTTTTCCACCCGCATCGGGGAGGGAGAGCACTTCACCTTCACCACGTCCAGCGCCTTGTCCAGGTGCAGTTTCCGCTTTCTTCCCTTCTCATCCTGCCGTTCCCAGTCATAGAAGCGGTAGGTGATGTCCGAAGACTGCTGCACTTCGTACAGCAGCACGCCCTCGCCGATGGCATGCACGCAGCCGGCGGGGATATAGCACACGTCCCCGGGGAACACCTTGACCCGGTTCAGCAGCTTTTTCATTTCTTCGCCTGACTCACAGGCTTCCTTCAGTTCCTTCAGGGTCGTTCCCGGCCGGAGGCCGTAAACCAGCTTTCCGCCATCCGGAGGCGTATCCAGCACCAGCCAGGCCTCGGTCTTGCCGAACTTTCCGTTCTCCCGGGCCGCGGCGTACGCGTCATCCGGGTGCACCTGGACGCTCAGGCGTTCCCGGGCCTCCAGCAGTTTCAGCAGCAGCGGGAAAGGCCTTCCCGCGTATCCGCCCACCAGCTTTTCGCCGAACTCGGTAATCAGGTCCGGCAGCTTCCGTCCCTGGGGATCCGAGCTCTCCAGGCCGGGAATGCAGCTGACCTCCAGGCTTTCGCCGGTATGCGGATCCTTCGTTTCTTTTCCAAACAGGTCATGCAGCCGGGTGCCGCCCCAGGGGGTCTCTTCCCCGTCCCGGAAAGACGGCTTCATCCGGATCGGCCACAGCGGGGTTTCCCGCTTCAGGGGCTTGTCAAAGGCAATAAAGCCGCAGTCGGTATCCGGCCAGTCCAGCTTGCAGCAGCGGCGGAAGCCCATCTTCTCATACAGCCGGATCGCGTTCCGGTTGTCCACCGCCGTATCGCAGCGGACGCAGTCGCAGCCCGCCATGCGCAGCAGCTTCTGGGCGTCATCCAGTACCAGGCCTGCCAGGCCGTGTCCCTGCAGCACAGGATCCACGCCCAGCCGGTGAATCATGCCGGGGCGGATGCCGCAGGACCAGTCCAGCGCTTCATACTCCGGATCCTGTCCCGGGGTCACCACCACCGCCGCGTCAATCGTACCCGCGTTGCCGGGAAGGATATACAATTCACCCTTCCGGACGTCCTCCCGGATCATATCCTCAGTCGGATACACGCCCCAGTGCCATTGCCGCAGGCCGCTCTCCGCCATGCTTTGCGCCACACGCTGATAAAAGGCAAGCAGTCCTTCCAGCTCCTGCTCTGTTGCCTGAATCAGTTCCATGGTTAATAACTCCTCCTCAACGATCTGTTGAGCCAAACCCGCCGACCCGTCCGGCGGTGACTTCGTCTTCCTCCGCTGTGCCGTAGGGCAGGAACACGCCCTGGCAGAACCGCTCTCCCTTGCCGATTGTCACCGGCTCAGAGAGCGGATTGCGGAGTTTGACCATAATATGTCCCTCGTTCTTCGCGAACGCGTAGTCGCTGTCAATGACCCCGACCGTGTTGGCCAGCCGCATACTGTATTTGAACCCGAATGAGCTCCGGGGAAACAGCAGCAGCACCCAGCCCTGTTCCATCTCCGCCCGGATCCCCGTAGGAATCAGGGCGGTCTCTCCCGGCTCAACGGTCACCTCAATCGGCGACACAAAATCATATCCTGCGCTGCCTGTCGTTGCACGCTTTGGCAAGGTGATTTCGTTTAGCGGCAGGCATGCCTGTCCCTGCATGGCCTCAGCGTATTGAGCTTCAGAAACATGCGTAAATCTTGCAATGCTCATATTCAAATACTCCTGATTGTTCCTTCGGCGCTCAGATCCCTGTTCCGAAGGAGACAATATGTAATGACCTCCATTTTGTAGGTTCGTGGATTTACCTGTATACTACAAATGGATGAACAAAAGTGGTAACAGGGTTTACCGCATACAAAAGGAGGTCATCACATGAAGTATACCACAGTTTACGTTGGA
>JAFRQX010000043.1 GCA_017428385.1 Clostridia bacterium
CGTATATCAGAGTGGCCAATGCCGGGATCTGATATCATAACCCTATCCGGGTGCTTCCCCGCAACTGAATAGTTTGTTTTGGCCTGGTTATCAACTTTTGGGGTTGACAAAGGTCATTACATATCAGATTTCTCCACTACGCCTAACGGCTCCGGTCGAAATGACAGTTATAAGCGATGGTGTTCCATATTTCGTTCCCGAATGTGAACGGGCGAGGAGACAGTGGGCGAAGCCCAAATGAACAATTAAGAATTAACAATTAACAATTAGGGTTCGTATAAAAGAAGCTCCGAGGATTTATCCCCGGAGCTTTGCTTTTTCACGGAAGAGGTAGACGCCGGTGATGTGATGGGTCTGATCATCCCTCGCTACGCCATACAGCTTTCCGGCCTCTTCCCAGACATGCCAGATATGCTCCAGGTGATGCCGGGAAATTACCTTGCCGTCCCAGCCAAAGAAAACAACCGAATCCAAGGTGAAGCCTGCCACACCACAGCAGAGGCATGCCCCCGAAAGAATCATATACAAGGGATAGATCGGAAGCTCCAGCCGGATCCTGCTTTCTTCGCAGCGAGCAGGATCCGTGCGGACAATCTCCCAGCCATGGTCTTTTGTTTCATGGGATGTATAGAGATATTGTCCGACAGGCCGGACTCTCCGGAGCTCAACAAACTCTCTGTCCGGAAAGAATTTGCCTTCCCTGCCCTGCAGGCTCACCGGCCACTCTTCCCGGGGCAGCAGTTCCGGTTCATACCGGTTCGGCCGGCTGCGCAGGGCCTTGGCCCGCGCGTTCATCCGGTCGTAGGTTTCGGAGCTCTTTGCCACCGGAGGAATCTCTTCCTGTTCATAGGCAGCGTCAAAAGGCAGCCCGAAGGTCTCCTCAAGCAGGGCGAGTTTTTCATCCACTGACATGCCGCGTTTGATGGCCCACAGCTTCTTCAGGGCCAGGGGATCATCCGGGAAAAGGTTCTCCGCCATGATCCTGACCTTTGAGTTATACTCACCGCAGTCCAGATAGGAAAGCTTTTTTCCGTCCCGGTAGTAATACAGGCCGAAGGCTTCTTCATCATAGAGATAGAAGATCAGGACGTCGCCGGGAATGAACCGGGCCAGGTACATGAGTTTCCGGGTGTTGAACTCCTGCAGGAGCAGCACAGACCAGTCCCCGTATCCGGTCAGCAGACGGCTTCCCTTGGGAAGCTTCTCCCTCAGGCTTTCAACATGTTCATTTTTGCAATACAGGTTGCAAAACGACGCACCCATTTTGGTAACCTCACTTCATTTGTATTGTCCGCGGCAGAGCCACGGCTGGATCAGTTTGTTTTATAGTAACTTTTATATCCTGTTATCGTCACATCTTCCGGAAGCACACTGGAATCAGCCATATAGATCTCGATCATCGTGTAGGTATCATCCTTTTCATACAGAACAACCAAAGCAGGATAACCTTGATCCCGGAGCACTTCCAGATCCATATAACTATTACCCGGTCTTCCCACAGAGTATTCTACGGTTTTCGGCAGGAACAGGAAGGAATAATACGGATTACTCTCCTTCGATACAATATTCTCTTTTCTGATCAATTCACTGTGTGGACAGTGATTCTTCTCCAGTTCTGATGCCAGCAGATCAATAATCTGGCTTTCCAGTGCCGTCAGCATCTTGTTTTCATCCCGGTCTATCAGGTTCAGGTGAATGTCCTTCCGTTCTCCGCCGACGATACAATGCACGAACTCATGATCCCAGAATGGAATAATGATCTCGTCAAAATCACGGACGATCTCCTTCAGGAGCGCTTCATTCCGGCGTTTCAGTTCTTCACTGTTTATGATTGTAAAGACATAGGTAATATAGGGCAGCCAGGACAGATCACGGATCCTGTCCAGATACCGTTCAGTCATGCCCTCACAGTCTCCGGGAAACAGGAGTTCCCTTTGGACCACATCGATGAAATCTTTATAGTTGCTGATCTTTGATCCGTCAATGATAACTTCCATTTGTGAAGGATATTTCAAGGAAAAAGCTGAAAGATCCGCCCGCATCTCCTCCGGCTTTTTCAGCCGGAGTTTTTCCCGCCGCAGGTAGTCATGAACCATTTGTTCCGCTTTACTGATCTCATCGATAAACGGATCATTAAGGCCATATGCGTCACTATCCATATAAATATGCCCGGTTCCGCTGATACAGTTGTAATTGAGATCCTGCTCCAGCGCCAGCAGCTGCTGCTCATACCGGTAGATATAATCTTTGTAAACCCCGATGTTCCGGACCTCTTCCTTCTGCCGGAAAATATTGAGTACTTTCCGGACCTGGTCGATCATCATCTGCTTGTCCAGAACCGGCGGTTCCTCTTCAGCAGCTTTCTTCGCTTTTTCTCTTTTCAGTTGGTTGAATCCACTGTAAATCATGCTTATGGAAAAGAGCCCAAACAGGACCGATAATACCATCGGCTGCTGCCAATGATCCTTCATCTGGGTGAATGCTCTTACGAATACATAGATGGAACCAGCAATCCCAATAAAGCCGACGGCTATATCCTCTTTCGGGGTAAAGGGCTTTCTGCTCATGTTGTTTTTATCTCCTGTGTGAATCACACAACCGTTATTTTTTCCGTCCCGCGCCGCAGCTTTCACAAGTCGTATAGTCTTCTTTCTGTGCGGTACCGCAGTACGGGCAGAATACGAATTTCTTTTCGGCAGGCTTTTCCACCTTTACCACTACAGGAGTCGGAGCGGGAGCCGGAGCCGGCTTCTCTTCATGCGCAAACCTTTCTGAGAAATCCTCCACAGGCCCCAAACCATCGTTTTCCTCGTCCTGATTCGACATACGAAAAGCTCCAACAGCTATGGTTATCAGAGCCCCTATAATAATCACAATGCCAAGGGTTCTTCCGGAATCGCTCCTTGAGAAGGGAGAATAGGGATAATAAGTATAGCTGCTTGTTCTTGCAGTAATGATAATCCCAATAATAAGCACAGCAAATCCACTGATGATGGTGCCCAGCGGAGTCGTTTTCTTTTCCATCGCTTCTTCCCTCCTGTATGAATCAGCCGGTTCAGGTGTCCGCGGTGTTCTTTTCTTCTCCGCTTTCGCCTTTCCCGATCTGTGGTTTGATCTTATCAGTGCCTGTCCAGAATTTCTTTAATCTGAGACAGGATGTTTTTATAATCAGCATTGAGCCTGCATTGAAGAAAAGCATCCTCTCTCCGGATATAAAAATCTGTCAGGCCGGATCTTGGCGGAAACAGACTTTTATAGTCCGCTTTCAGAATCGTATATAATTCACATAAGTCAGCCAGTTCATCTGATAAGGCAATTCCGATATTGTTTCCCATACGGCCTATTGTCCGTTCCGCATATCGGGTCTCCGGATCCTTCTCGTTTTTGAGGATCGTGTATAAACTACGCAGAAGATGATCCAGTGAACGGATATCAGCCAGATCTTGATTCATGAGTTTACCCTCTCTGCCGCTGCTGATCGGTCATGTTACTGCTATTATAAACAGAAGGGAAGACGGGCGCCACACTTTGGAGGAAAACGTTACTCAAACGTTACATGTTTTACGGGAAGAAGGGGAAAAAAGATAATTCAGAATTCTGCGATCGCTGTTACCAAAAGGCTTAAAAGCCTTTTGACAGCTGTAGCATGGGAAGCATTCGGAGGATGACAGCGTGGAGGCTACGGAGCGTAGAATCAGGAACGTGACAAAGGGACAGACCAACTGTCACGTTCCTTTGGAATGATGACAGTTGGTCTGTCCCTATTGTCACATTCCAACCTTAATGTTCCGACAGCAAAAAACGGACACTGGGGACTGTCCCCAGTGTCCATTTAAGTGCCGAAGGCGGGACTTGAACCCGCACGCTTTTGAGGGCAACGGATTTTGAATCCGCGGCGTCTGCCATTCCGCCACTTCGGCATCGAGGGGATTATAGCATAATCCCTTTTTCGATGCAATGAGTGTTTATACTTACTGCGGGTTATATTCCACGGTTTCCTGGTAGGCCTTGTAGGTGGTCTTGAACAGGACTTCCCGTTTGATTTCCCGGTTGCCCTGGTACCAGACTTTCCAGGTGTCCACCTCATAGCCCTTCCGGCCGGTGACGGTTTTCTTGGTTTCACCGGGAGCCAGGCTGGTGTTGATTACGTAGTTGATGCCTTCCGGCTGGGGAAGCGTCCGGATCAGTTCGCTTTCCAGGTCGATCTTCACGCCCGGTCCGAGGCTCATGCCGTAAATGTTCACGGTTACCTGGCGGTTGCTGTATCCGGCAACGATAAAGATCGGCTGATTCGTATTGTTCCTGAACTTGAAGTCGAGGCCCGGCCAGTTGACCGTGGCGTCAAAGCCTTTCTCAATATAGCTGGAAGGCCAGGCATGAGCGTTACGCTCGATAATCTCCAGATCCGCCCGCACAACGGCGTTGAACAGGGTGGAACTGGTCTGGCAGACACCGCCGCCGACCTCGTCCTTGCTCTGGCCGCCGGAGATGGCAGGGGCTTCCTTGTATCCCTTGGCAGCCGTCCGCTCGCCGGTGGCACCGTTGAAGGAGAAGATTTCTCCCGGCTGGACGGTGATGCCGCTGATTGCCCGGGCGCTCAGCTCGATGTTGGTGTTCCGGTTTTTATCCTTTGTGGTATTGGTGGTATAGGCAGAGATCAGGCCGAAAGAGTTCATCAGCTCAGCCTTGGTCAGATCCGCAATCACCTTTTCGGGCACTACCCGCAGTTCTTTCTGCGTGGTGCCGGAATCCAGCACTTCCGTCAGCTGCGCGTACAGCTGGTCCGGATCAATCTTCGCTCCGGGCTGGTCGTCCGTGAAGGTGAAGGCCTTGGTGTTGAAGTCAAAGGAGTAAACCATGCTGTTGACCGGTTCCCGGTTCACATAGTTTACAATACCGTCAGTCAGGTTCCGCAGTGCCTCATGGTCATAATCCTGCTTCGTGGCAAAGGTCGAAGGATGGGTCCGGAGATCCGCCACCTGATTGACGTGTTCCTGGAAGGGGGTAACCGCCCCGCCCTTCAAGCCGGAGGTGTTGCTCCTGCCTACCGCCCATGCCTTTTCCACAATTTCCTCCGTGTTCCGGGAAACCGGAACACGTTCGCTGTTCACATGCCAGCTTTCATTGCCTACCGACACGGTGATGTCAAAAGCACCGGCAGCATCGTTGTGAAGGCTGGAGATTTTGCGGATGGCTTCCTCTTTGGTCAGGCCGCCCACATGCTCGTCATCGATATAGACTCCGGGATAGATCTTGCCGGTGTAAACCTCTTTCCGGCATTCGTCGAAGAAGTCTTCCCGTCCGCCGTCCTGGATGATCAGGTTGCCGTTCACAAACGCCAGGTTCGGCAGGAACTTGTAACGGACGCCGGTCATCTGGGGCACTATGGCAATGGCCATGCCTGCCAGCAGAAGCAGGCAGAAGACAATCACCGCCGCCCAGGCGCCGCGGTGTTTTTCTTTTCTCTTATATTTCGGCCGGGTATTTTTCACCGGCGTATGGGATTCAAAGCGATCGAAATCATCGAAGAGCGTGGAAGGCGCGCCAAGACCGTCGTCCTTTTCATTGGACGCAAAATAGCGCCGCTTGCGGGCTTCCTCTTCCACCCGGCGGTCATACGCATCCCGGGCCTTCAGTCCTTCATCCCGGCCCAGCGGTTTTTTCCCCGGCAGAGGATCGGAGATGATATCATCGTCGCCCTCGTACAGGTCATACCGTTTCAGTTTCGCCATTTCAGTACTCTTCTCCAGTGTTCCTTGTTATTCTTTCCGGTGGTTGCGGACCGGTCCCCGCAGCATATCCCCGCAGCGGCTTCCCGGCAGCTCCATCCGGATGATTTCCCCGGCCACGCCCAGCGTGTCCAGGGTCTCTCCGGTCTTTTCACGGATAAACGGTTTTGCCGTAATCTTCCGGACTCCGGAAGGTGTCATCAGCTCAAGCTCATCCCCGGCAAAGAACCGGTTCTTTAAGAGGATCCTGGCCGTGCCGTCCTCCCCGGCGTCTTCCGTAACGCGGCCCACGTATTCCCGGGCCTGCCAGAAGCCCTCCGCCTCTCCGGGAATCTCCGGGTTTCCTTCCAGGAAGCCCGTATCGCTCTTCCGGTGGCTGGCGCACTGCAGTTCCTCTGTCAGTTCCGGCAGTTTTTCCAGAAAGGCTTCCCGTCCCTGCGCCAGCAGGTCCAGAGCCCGCCGGTACGCGCCGGTCACCACAGCCACATAGTATTCCGTCTTCATCCGGCCTTCGATCTTCAGGCTGGATACGCCTGCTTCACACAGATCGGGAAGCAGGGGCATCAGGCAAAGATCCCGGGCGGAGAACAGGTAGGTTCCCTTTTCATCCTCCGCCACCGGCAGGTATTCACCCGGCCGTTTTTCCTCCACCACCGCGTACTGCCAGCGGCAGGGCTGGGCACATTCCCCCCGGTTGCCGCTGCGGCCGGTCAGGTAGGCGGACAGCATGCACCGGCCGGAATAGGCCATGCAGCTGGCGCCATGCACAAAGGTCTCAATCTGAATGCTGTCCCCCAGGATCTTCCGCAGGGCACGGATCCTTTCCAGGCTCATTTCCCGGGCTAGGATCACCCGTTCACATCCCAGTTCCCGGTACAATTCTGCCGCGGGAGCGTTCACCGTATTCGCCTGGGTGCTGACGTGCACCGGCAGCTGCGGCACCTTTTTGCGCAGGGTCACAATCGCGCCGGGATCCGCCACAATAGCGGCGTCCACGCCAATCTCCGCGGCCTGGGCGGCCGCCTGTGCGAATCCCTCCAGCTCATCGTCAAAGGGATAGCTGTTCATGGTCACGTAGAACTTTTTCCCCGCCTGATGGGTCAGCGTCACCGCTTCCTTCAGGGCATCCGGATCAAAGTTCCCCGCAAAGGCCCGCAGGCCGTATTTTTTCATCCCGCCGTAGACGGCGTCCGCACCGAAGTGCAGTGCCGCGCGCAGCGAGTCCATATTTCCCGCAGGAGCGAGCAGTTCCGGGATCCTCATTACTGGATCCCCCTCTCCTCGTCATACTTCTTCCAGTAAGGCGCGTAGATTTCCACCGCGCGGCGGTGCTGGTCCAGCGTCTTGGAGAAATACAGTTCCCCGCTCTCCGGTTCCTTGGCACAGAAGAACAGGTACTTTTCATTCACCATGCTTTCATCCGGATAGAGCGCCGCGCGGATAGCGTCGGCAGAGGGGTTGCAGATCGGTCCCAGCGGCAGTCCCGTCACCCGGTAGGTGTTGTAGGGGCTGTCTGTGTTCAGGTCGCTGTCAGACAGGGACATCTTCCGGACGCCGGTAATGTAATGAACCGTAACGTCGCTTTCCAGCTTCATGTTTTCCTTCAGGCGGTTGTGGAACACCGCGCTGACCTTGGTAAAGTCGCTGGCCTTTGCTTCTTTTTCGATCAGGCTGGCCAGGGTCAGCACCTGGTCCATGTTCAGGCCCAGTTCTTCCGCCCGCGCCTGGTTTTCTTCCGTGAAGACTGTCTCGGTCTGGCTCAGCAGCTTTTTGACGATCTCCTCTTCCGTGGCGGAAACGTATACTTCGTAAGTGTTGGGAGCCAGGTAGCCCTCCAGCACGTATTTGCGTTTTTCCGGCTGGCCGGTAACCAGCACGTCCTTGACGTAGTAATAATCCTGGAACGCTTTGCCGTCCTTACAGATGGCCAGCAGCTTGTCCGCGTTCTCCAGCACGCCGTTCTTCACCAGCCGTGCCGCGAAATCCTCGATCGTCTCGCCGGGGATCAATGTAATGTTGCGGACCAGCGGGTTGCCGTCGCCGGTGGTCAGCAGATCAGCGATCTCCGTCATCTGCATCCCTTTGGTCATGGTATAGCTGCCCACCTGGATCTTCTGGCCCATACCGGCAAAGTCACAGTAGTATTTGAACAGGCTCTTGCTCCGGATCAGTCCGGCTTTTTCCAGGTTGGTGGCTACCTTGTTCAGGCTGTCGCCGCTGCTGATCTCAAAGCTGTATTCCGTGGGATCGTCCGGATCCACAGGCGCAAGAAAACTGCCGTACAGCTTATTCCATACGGTCATTCCGATGCCCACTACCAGAATGAGAACCGTCAGCCCCACCAGGATCGGGCGGAGAATGTGCCACAGCCCGCTGTACCAGTAGAGTCCGTATTCCCGTTCATCCCGCACGCTGCGGTATGTGTCCCTTTTACTCAATGCTCAGCCCTCGACTCCGGGAACGGCGATGTCCAGGTCCGCCGCTTCGGTCACGATTTTGAAGATATCCGCCAGCGCCTGCTGCAACTGCATTTCGGACAGCAGGAAGCGGCTGACCTCCGGTTTGGAGAACAGCAGGCTGGATATGCCGGAAAACCGCTGCATATCCTCCTCATCCGCTGCCTTTCCGCTCATGGCGGACATCTGGATGGTCATCTGCAGCTTCCGGTATTCCTTCACCAGGGCGGCGGTGGTTTCTTCCGCCATGACCTGTTCCTTCAGCTCATGATAGGTTTTATATTCTTCACTGTCGCGGATGTCCTGCGCCAGGCGGTACGTCGATGAATAATCCATGCTCCTCATCCTCCTCGTAATAAACAACGGTCAGGGGAGCGTTTCGCTTCCTCCTGACCGTTATTATATCCATTTTTCCTTTAAAGCGCAACGAACCGGCGCTCCGGACGGTGCTTACACGTCCAGGATGATCGGCAGGATCATCGGGTTCCGCTTGATCTTGTCGAAGATGTAGCGGTGCACTTCGTCCTTGATGTTGTTCTTCAGTTCCGGCCAGTTGTCGCCTTCCAGGCTGCTCTTGGCCAGGATCTGACGGACCAGTTCCTGGGTGCTGTCGATGATGTCTTCATTTTCCTTGACATAGATGAAGCCGCGGGAAACGATATCCGGGCCGGAGACCAGCTTCTGCTCGTCCCGGTCGATGGCCAGGACCACGATGAGCAGACCGTCCTGGGACAGGTGCTTCCGGTCGCGGAGCACCACGTTTCCGACGTCGCCGACGCCCAGGCCGTCCACCAGCACGCCGCCCACGGGCACCTGTTCGCCCAGGGCCAGGACATCCTGGTTCATCTCAATCACCTGGCCCAGCTCCGGAATGACGATATTCTGGCTGGGAACGCCCATGGCTTCCGCCAGGATGGCGTGCTGCCACATCATGCGGTATTCGCCGTGGACCGGGATGAAGTACTTCGGCCGGACCAGCGCATGCAGGAGCTTGATTTCCTCCTGGCAGGCGTGACCGGAAACGTGGACCTCAGCCATGCGGCTGTAAATCACCTGCGCACCGAGCCGGTACAGCTGGTTGATCACGCGGGAGATGAACTTCTCGTTGCCGGGGATCGGCGTGGAGGAGATGATGACCATGTCGCTCTGGCGGATCTGCAGCTTCCGGTGTTCGGCATAAGCCATACGGGTCAGGCCGGCCATCGGCTCGCCCTGGCTGCCGGTGGTCATGACCAGGACTTCGTTATCCGGATAATCATCCAGCACGTCCATATCAATCAGCCAGCCTTCGGGAATCCGCAGTTCCCCGATGCTCATGGCCACGCGGCTGACGTTGACCATACTGCGGCCGATGAAGCAGACGCGGCGCCCGTAACGGATCGCGTTGTCGATGATCATCTGCATACGGTGGATGTTGCTGGCGAACATGGCGACGATTACGCGGCCGCCGGCCTGCGCAAACAGGTTGTCAAAGGTCTCGCCGACCTTCAGTTCGCTCATGGTGTAGCCGGAGCGTTCCACGTTGGTGGACTCGCACAGGAAGGCCAGTACGCCCTGCTCACCGTATTTGGCGAAGGTCTGCAGGTCTGTAATCTGTCCGTCAATGGGCGTATAGTCCACCTTAAAGTCGCCGCTGCAGATGACCGTGCCCGCCGGGCAGGTGATTGCAATGGCACACGCGCCGGCAATGGAGTGGCTGACGTGGATGAACTGGCAGGTGAACTGGCCCAGCTGGACGGTATCCCGGGGCTGCACCACGTGCATCGGGATGCCTTCCACCCGGTATTCCTTCAGTTTCAGATCCACCAGCGCCATCGTCAGCTTGGTGCCGTATATATGCGAAGGCGCCTGTTTTAAGATGTATGGCGTAGCGCCGATATGGTCTTCATGGCCATGGGTAAAGAGATAGCCGCGGATATGATCCCGCTTTCCCATCAGGTAGGTGATGTCCGGAATCACCAGGTCCACGCCCAGCATGTCTTCCTTCGGAAACACGCTGCCGCAGTCCACAACGACGATGTCGTCTTCATATTCAAAAACATACATGTTTTTGCCTATTTCGTCCACACCACCGAGAGAGACAATCCGCAGCCGTGAGGCTTCCTTTTCCTGACTCTTCGTGCCCACAGTGAACCTCCTTTCGTACGTACAAATATTCAACAATTTCAGAAAACACCGCAGGCATAAAGATAGCCTAGTGTCTTCAATGGTTCGCTGTTATGAAGCTCACACTTTGACACATTATATCACAGTTTTTGGAAAAGCGCTACCCCTTACAATAAAAAGGTTTCAGGGATTTTTCCCCTGTCTTTTACGGCAAAAAACGAGACAATATCTACATCTCAGGGCCGCAGCCTGTTTTCGTACAAGCTGCATTTGTGCAACAAAAGTACGAACTTATTCATAAAGTACAAATAAAAAACGGACTGCCTTTCGGCAGTCCGTGAGGATGTCTTTCTTACGCGTACAGCGGGTAGTTGGCCATCATGGCTTCGACCTGCTTTTTGATTTCCGGAACGGCGGCTTCGCCCTCGCGCAGGACCTTGGCGATCCAGCTGGCAACCTTGGCAAATTCCGCTTCCTTCAGACCCCTGGAGGTGGCAGCGGGAGTACCCACGCGGATACCGCTGGTCACGAAGGGGCTGCGGGTCTCATTGGGCACGGTGTTCTTGTTCACCGTGATGTTGGCCGCTTCCAGCAGGTTTTCCATCTGCTTGCCGGTCATTTCCGTACCGGTGAAGTCCAGCAGCAGCAGGTGGTTGTCCGTTCCGCCGGACACCATGCGGACGCCTTCTTCACGGAAGGTCTTTTCCATGGCCTTCGCGTTCAGGATGATCTGGTGCTGATAGGTGCGGAAGTCTTCCTTCAGCGCTTCGCCGAAGCAGACAGCCTTGCCGGCGATCACATGCTCCAGGGGGCCGCCCTGGGTTCCGGGGAAGATAGCCTTGTCGATGGCCTTGGCATATTCTTCCCGGCAGAGGATCATGCCGCCGCGGGGACCGCGCAGGGTCTTGTGGGTGGTGGTGGTCACGAAATCAGCGAAGGGGACGGGGCTGGGATGCTCACCGGCGGCCACGAGACCGGCGATGTGCGCCATGTCGACCATCAGCAGGGCGCCGACTTCATCCGCGATGGAACGCAGCTTCGGGAAATCAATGACGCGGGGATAAGCGGAGGCGCCGGCGACGATCATCTTCGGCTTGCACTCCAGGGCAATGCGGCGGACATCTTCATAATCGATCATCTCGGTTTCGGAAGAAACGCCGTAGGGAACGAAATTGAAATAGGAACCGGACATATTCACGGGGCTGCCGTGGGTCAGGTGACCGCCGTTGGACAGGCCCATACCCATGACCGTATCGCCGGGCTTCAGCATGGCGAAGTAGACAGCCATATTTGCCTGGGCGCCGCTGTGGGGCTGGACATTGGCGTGTTCAGCGCCGAAGAGCTTGCAGGCCCTCGTGCGGGCCAGGTCTTCGATAATATCCACGCACTCGCATCCGCCGTAATAGCGTTTTCCCGGATAGCCTTCCGCGTATTTGTTAGTGAGGCAGGTACCCATGGCCGCCATAACCGCCGGAGAAACAAAGTTCTCACTGGCAATCAGTTCCACATGGGTCCGCTGACGGTTCAGCTCCAGCCCGATGGCCTCGGCTACTTCAGGATCAGCCTGACGGATCAGTTCCAGTTCCATTGCAAATCACCCTTCTCTCTAGAAAATTGCACCAAGCAAGTATAGCAATATTTCCATATGCATACAATGCCCGGAACAGAAAAAAAACCGCCTGCGCTCAGACCGGGCAGCCCTGCAGCACATCCTCGCAAGCGCTTACTGCTGCTTCCGTCAGGACCTGACAGGGTTCACACCGGAGGATCGCACAGGACCCAATCCTCATCGCGCAAACGGCAATGCATAGTATACCGTTTTCCGCCATGAAAAGCAAGAGCCGGCAGCCCCTTTCCCTGACGGATTTTGTATTTCTTTGCCGGGAGGGTTACATTGTATTTTTTTGTCTGATGATTCGTATACACCTTGACCGGAAACGCTCTGAAAGCGTAAAATAACTTTTGTTGTTTTATTCGATCTGAACAAGGGGGAAAGACGGAAGATGAAGCTGGGTTTTGACCATGACAAATATACCAGGATGCAGTCGGAGCGCATTATGCAGCGCATCGACGAGTTCGGCGGAAAGCTCTACCTGGAGCTGGGCGGCAAGCTGTTTGACGACTTCCACGCCAGCCGCGTCCTTCCCGGTTTCAAGCCGGACAGCAAGGTGCAGATGCTGCTGAAGATGAAGGACAAGGAAGAAATCCTGATCGCGGTCAACGCCAACGACATCGAAACCAGCAAAATCCGCGGGGACCTGGGCATCACCTACGACCTGGACACCCTGCGGCTGATTGACGCCTTCCGGAGCATCGGCCTGTATGTGGGCTCCGTGGTGCTGACCCGCTGGGCAGGGCAGCCCGCCGCCGTCGCCTTTGAGCAGCGGCTGAATTCCCTGGGCATCAAAACCTACCGTCACTACCCCATTGAAGGATATCCCACCAATATTGAACACATCGTCAGCGATGACGGTTTCGGCCGGAACGATTATGTGGAAACCACCCGTCCCCTGGTGCTGGTAACCGCTCCCGGACCCGGCAGCGGCAAGATGGCCACCTGCCTCAGCCAGCTGTACCAGGAAAACCGCCGGGGCATCAAAGCCGGCTATGCCAAGTTTGAAACCTTCCCTATCTGGAACCTGCCGCTCAAGCATCCGGTGAACGTAGCCTATGAAGCCGCCACCGCAGACCTGAGCGATGTGAACATGATCGACCCCTTCCACCTGGAAGCCTACGGTCAGACGACCGTCAACTATAACCGGGACATCGAAATCTTCCCGGTGCTGAATGCGCTGTTCGAGCATGTGTGGGGCAAGTCCCCCTACAAGAGCCCGACTGACATGGGCGTGAACATGGTAGGCTACTGCATCACCGATGACGATGCCTGCCGTGAGGCTGCCGAGAAGGAAATCATCCGCCGGTACTACACCGCCCGCTGCTCCTTCCTGCAGGGTCATGCCGCTAAGGAAGAAGCTGAAAAGATCCTCCTGCTCATGAAGCAGCTGAACCTGAATGAGGATGAACTCCGTCCCGTGATGGCCGCCGCCCGTGCCAAGGCGGAAACCACCGGTCATCCGGCCCTGGCGATTGAGCTGCCCAACGGCGAGATCGTCACCGGCAAGACCACGGATCTGCTCGGGCCTTCCGCCGCGGTCATCCTGAACGCGCTGAAGAAGCTGGCCCGGATCCCGAAGAAGGCTCACCTGATCTCTCCCGAGGTTATCGAGCCCGTACAGGATCTGAAGTGCAAGTACCTGGGCAACCACAACCCGCGCCTGCACTCCGATGAGGTGCTCGTTGCCCTGTCCGTTTCCGCCGCCACCAACTACAACGCGGCCCGGGCCCTGAGCAAGCTTCCGAAGCTGAAAAACTGCGAAGCCCATTCAACGGTCATCCTCCCCGCGGTGGACGACAATACCTTCCGCCGCCTGGGCGTCACCCTAACCTGTGATCCGGGGTATCAGAGCCACAAGCTGTATCACAAATAATATTTGTGATACAGCAATGAACAATTAATAATGCACAATGAACAATGATATAGTGTCTTCCCCGTCGCGCAATGCGGGAATGTGACTGCGGGACAGATTTATCCGTCACGGCCGTCAGGCTGTGACCGTAAGTCTGTCCCTCTGTCATTTTCCCGTTCTCCATTGCCTCAACAGTAAAAGAAAAAAACCCCCGCCTTTCCCGAGACCTTAGGGAAAAAGCGGGGTTTTTGTTTCAGTAAACTTATTTCATTTCTTTCAGCGCCGGGATGTTCTTCAGGGATCTCCACAGGAGCAGACCCAGCACGCCGCAGGAGAGCACTTCTCCGGCGCCGACCGTCAGCACCAGGAACCACCAGGCGTCCGGCACGGCATACACCTTGATCAGGATGATCGGGATGATCGCCATATTGCTGAGCACCGGGGGAATCCAGGCCAGCAGGGGCTTATTCTTCAGAAGGCGGGTTCCGACCGCGCCGATCAGCGTGGCCACGCTGCCGAACACCACGTCCCAGACGGCACAGCCTGTCAGCAGGTTTGCCAGCACGCAGCCGATCGCCAAGCCGGGCACCGCCGCGACGGTGAACACCGGCAGGATCGTCAGGGCTTCGGAAAAGCGGACCTGGATTGCTCCGCTGGCCAGGTTGAACTGGGCCGCGAGCACCGTCAGCACCACATAGATAGCGGCAATCATACCGCCGGTTACCAGTTGCTTCGTTTTGATGTTATTCATTTCAGTTTCCCATCCTTTAGTTTTGTTTTAGGTGAGGAAGGTCTCGAACTCACCGCGCGTAAGGCGCCTGCGCATTATACCGTAAGATCGGTTATAAATCAAGGGCCGGTGTGTCGTCGCGCAAGCGGCGACCTCAGTATCCCTGTCACGTTCTGCAGGCTATATTTAATCATTGATATATAGATGATACTGTATAGACAGACAACTCTTTAACCTGAATATCGCCGTCGGCAAAAAGCTGAATCCCCTGTGCATTTTCAGGGGCATAGGAACGTATACTGATTGCCTTATCACCATTGAAAAATCCTTCGACAAGAGATCTGTCAATAAAGATCTCCATCATCAGCAGCCCGTCTTTCAGTGGCAGCGGACCGTTTACCACTGTGACAGCAGCAGCCTTCCCGCGGTTGCCTGTAAAGCCGTCAATTAACCCTTTGTCTGCATAATAGGTAAACGTTGTCTGGTTTCTTCTTCCTTCCGCCTTGCAGGTCAGACCAAAGGTCCGGCTTTCCTGCGGTGCAACAACGGCTTTGATGTACAGCATATCACCGTTAATCCGGCTCAGCGTCTCATTGGCTTTTCCGAGATCAGCATCCTTCAGGGAAACCAGTTCTTCACCCAGCAATTCATACAGGCGCGGATCCGGTTCAATACAGACATCGGTTCCTTCATCATTCAGGAAGATATTCCGGGTCAGGCCGACGCAGTGCGCCCATCCGGCGGCTCCTTCCTCCGGTCCGGTTCGTTGATCCTGCATAATACTGAACATACAGGTCCTGCCGGTTACCGGATCAGCCAGAACGCTGGGACCTGTGAAGACATTACTACCATAATCCAGCATCCGCGGCAGACTGCCCATCGATTCCTCAGGAGTAAAACGACCGCTTTCCCGATCAAAAAGACCAATCCAGTAGTAGACTTTGTTATCCGCAATTCCCGCCGGCGCCGGCGAAATAAAGAAAGCATATTTCGTGATCGTCCCGGCTTTATTCTGAAGCGGCAGCAGAATCGGAAGCTCCCAGCTTGTCCCGTAGATCACCGACTGATCCTGCATTTCATAAACCGGTCCTTTATACTCCCAGGCCATATCAATCGTTCCGTCCGCCTTCACTTCAAGCCGGTCCGTCACATAAAGCAGCGCGCTGCCGCCGGTGCCCTCGCCGCTTCCGGAGCAGATCAGCATATACCACCGGTCTCCTTCCTTCCAGATATGCGGATCCCTGAATTCCCCGGCCCTTCCCTGTCCCGGCTGCTGCGCGATGGCCAGCTGATCATAAACAATCCATTCCGTCAGCTCCGGATCATTCAGGTCTGCCGGCCGGGCCGCGCCGATATTCTGATTGGAAATCAGGCCTTCCCTCCGGAAACTGTCATTTCCCGCAGTAAAGAACAGAACAGGAATCCCATTCCGGTCCAGGGTTGCCCCTCCGGACCACACGCCATCCGGAACGACAGAGTTTTCTGTTGGCACAATGGCGTCCTGAACCGGCCGCCAGTGAACGGTGTCGTTGCTGACAAGGTGTCCCCAGCAGATATTCCGCCAATAGGTCCCGATGCTGTTGCTCTGGAAAAACAGATGATACACGCCGTTATAATACAGCGGTGCGTGCGGTTCATTCATCCAGTGCTGGTAAGGTCCGCCATGGTATTGGGTTTTATAAGCGTCACCGGTCAGGATATTCTCCGGTCCTATATCCGAATAGCTGACCGACGGCGTATCCGCGTCCGCAAGAGCTTCAATCTCATGCATATCCAGCGCCCGGTCAAATACTTTCAGTTCGTCCATCAAGCCGCAGAACATCCGGTAATTTCCTGCGCCGATTTGTTCCCCGTAAGCATTTTTCCCGATAAGCAGGCTTTCATTCCGTGCCGGTGCAATTTCGGATCCTGCCGGAACATCCATGGATGAAGCTTCCGCTCCGTTCAAGTAAAGCGACAGCTTCCCTGCTTTCCCATCGAAAACCGCAGCGATATGGTTCCATTCATTCCGGGCCAGTCTCTCATCATCTGCCCAGAGCGTATACCAGCCGTCCCCGGTCCCCACCTCCACGCAGGGGCGGCCAAAGCGCTGATAACCAAGAATCAAGCCCTGATTTCCCGCTTTATAATACTGGCCCAGGATCGCCGTCAGATGCGCGTTTCCCTGCTCCGCAGCGTCGGGATCATCCCACTCAAAAGCTCTTGGCGCAATCCAGGCGCTGACAGTCAGTGCGTTTCCGGCCAGGCAAAGATCGGAAGCCGGCCATGCAATGCACGTAGAGCATCCGTCAAAAAGCAAAGACCCGTTCTCCACGCCTGTATCACGCCACTGCGGGTCCATTGGATCAGCAGATGTCAGGAACTGATACCGGACATTTCCGTCCGGCAGGCGCCCTGAAGCATCCCGGATGACGGAACCGGCTCCTTCGTCAAAGGAAAGGTACAGCAGCATATCATTCCGTGCCGGTTCTGCAAGGGAAGAGGATATCGTCAGGATGAACAGAACCAGGACCAGAAGCAAAGCCTTCCTCATGGTTTTTCCTCCATAAAGCAATGCCGGCAGAATCATTGTTCCGCCGGCAAAAAATCATTTCAAATGATGTGCTTTGACTGAAAGTGTAATTGCGGCGTCCGCGGCAAAGGTGATCTGATCCGCTTCCGGCGGAGTAGGAATCAGGGAGGTGATTACCCGTTCCCCGTCATTCACGAACAACTCGACGCTCTCCTTGTCCATCAGCAGGCGCAGGGTCAGCTTTCCATCCTGCACTTCTGCCGGGACATGCCTCGTATGGGCAATATCCCGGCGGGACCCGCCGTGGCTGCGGTCAAACACCAGCTCGCCCCGGGCCAGATCGCAGCGGATCTGCACATAATGATTCGCGTCCCTGGCCACATGCAGCGTAAAGCGGCGGCAGGATGAACCTTCCGGATACAGTTCCACAGTCATGTCCATCAGCCTGCCCTGAACCCCCTCAAGGGATACCGATTCCCGCACGCTCACCCGTTCATGGATCACCGAATCCTGCCAAAGGCTTTCAATCTCACGGACAGGACGCTGGCAGAGCCGGTTTCCCCGGATGAAGAGTTCCCGCGGAACGCTCATCTGGCCATACCACGGATGCCTGCGCGGCGCTTCCTTACAGGTTTCCCAGTTATCCATCCAGCCGATCATAATGCGACGTCCGTCCGGAGCCGCAACGGTCTGGGAAGCATAATAATTCAGGCCGTGATCCACAGGCTGAATGTATTTTCTTTCAAACCTGCAGTCTTTTTCATCAAAGACCCCGAGGATCGCCACGGTTCCGAAACCTGCATGGAATTCTTCCCTTGCGTGCATTTCCTGCGGGCTGACAAGCAAGACCTGTGATCCGTCCAGCTCAAAGAAGTCCGGGCATTCCCACATCCGGCCGTATTCCCCGCAGCTCGCGTCAATCTCGCCCGTGAAACGCCAGTCCAAACCGTCCCGGCTTTCCAGCAGTACGATCGCGCCTTTCCTCTCCTCATGCAGATTTGCCACGACCATCCGATAGGTTCCGTCTTTTTCAAGCCAGATATGGGGATCCCTGAAATCAAACTCATTGTATCCCTGCGGCAGATGGGCATGGCGGACCACCGGATTCAGAAGAGATTTTTCAAAATCTGTTCCGTCTCCGACCGCGATACACTGCGCCTGTGTTTCCCGCCGGAAGGTACTCGCCGGCTGGACGCCTGTATAACAAAGCATCAGCCTGCCGTCCGGCATTTCCACCGCGCTTCCGGAAAAGCATCCGCCGGCGTCCGCTTCCGTATCCGGAGCCAGCGCGCAGGGTAAATAGGTCCAGTGGAGCAGATCGGAGCTGACGGCATGTCCCCAGTGCATCGGCCCCCACCGGCGGGAAAACGGATGGTACTGGTAAAATAAATGATACTGTCCCTGATAAAAGCAAAACCCGTTGGGATCATTCATCCAGCCAACCAAAGGAGTCAGGTGAAACAAAGGCCGTTCGTCCGCATTCAGCCTGATTGCTCTCTCCCGTTCATATTCGCGCACCCGCTGAAGCGGTTCCGGGATCCTGTTCATAGATTACCTCCGGTTATTGTTATCGTTTAAAACCGGGAGCCGCAGAACGGCTCCCGGAAAAGGAGAATGAAGAAGATCACTGCACTGCCATATAGCGATCGTAGGCGTCCTGGTAAATCCGTTCCAGTTCGCTCAGGCCGCACCGTTCGAGGAAGGCTTTGTATGCTTCCCACTCCTCATCGGTCGGTCCGCCGTTCTTAATCCAGTTCGCTTCGTACTCAGACTGGGCTTTCTCCAGATCAGGCTTGTAGTAGTCGATGTCATCCAGCTCAGACTGGGTCAGCACGACGTCCAGCGGATACCGGGTATCATCTTCCACGAAAGTCATCCAGAAATCGTACAGGTCAGCCAGACGCTCCTGGGCACGGGGTTCCATCTCGAACACTTCGTTGTAGTATTCTGCCAGGATCAGCTTGGGGCCCGCCACTTCGGACGAGGATTTCAGCTCGCCGGCAGACTTGTTGAATTTCTCACGGGCCTCATCGTCGGTGATGGACTTCCACAGGCCGCTTTCGGTCTTGCCGGTGAAGAACACATCGATGGGGCCGTACTGCAGCTGCATCACGTTCTCGCCCTCATACCACTGATCATAGAAGGTCAGCAGTTTGGCGGGATCCTTGCACTCGCGGGTGATGGAAAGCTGGCCTGCATTGACCTGGCCGCCGGTACGCAGCGTCACGTTGCAAGTGCCGTCGGGCCCCTTCAGAACGGGCAGGTAAACATAATCCTTCGCATACTGTCCCGTAATTTCGGGAATTTCCCACCAGGTGGTAACTCCCACGCGACCACCGCTGCACTTGGCGATCAGCTGGTTGGTGTCCTGGGAGAACATTTCGAGATCCATCAGGCCATCTGCATACCAGTCATGGAAATAGGTCATGGCAGCACGGTAATTATCATCGTCGGAGACAAAGTTCACTTTGCCGTCCTTGTTGACTGTCAGGTCCTGGGTCAGCGGGTTGTCCATGTAGAAGTTGGTGAATCCGAAGCCGGCATAGAAGATGTTCTGGCCCCAGCACCACTGATCGAAACCGGTGCTCATGGGAATCGTGGACCCGGCTTCGTTTCCGTAGTACTTGGCAGACATGTCGTTTTCCTTGAAAGCGACCAGCACATCATGCAGTTCGTCCAGGGTCGTGGGCATGGCGAGTCCCAGATCGTCCAGCCACGCCTTATTGATCATGGAGAACTCCGGCACACAGAAAATGGAGTAGCTCTTTTCCCGGCCGATACCCAGGGTAGTCATCTGCTCGCCGGCAGGCAGGCCATAAATCTTTCCGTCCATGGTAATGGCAGCCCGGATCTCGGGA
>JAFRQX010000044.1 GCA_017428385.1 Clostridia bacterium
CGCTCCAAAAACATGGTGTCCGTCCTCGTTGTCCCTTTTTCGACGCTCCCCGGTTCTGAAATGGCTCCGCTGGCATATAGCAGGCTCTCCGTCAAGGTCGTCTTTCCAGCGTCTACGTGGGCAAGAATGCCAATATTGATTATTTTCATGTGATTGTCCTCCTTTTACAGCCCGAAAGGGCACAAAAATCCCCAGCAGTAAAATACTTTTACCACTGGGGATTATAATTTGCGGACATACACATATACAGCATACACCTATTTGTGATTGCTGTTTTTTGAATATGTCAAAATTGATAAGGCAAAAGTATTCTTAAATTGGGTACAAAAAACCAAGCCCCCACAAAAGGAGCTATCATAATTCTTTGTTCCCACTATTTGATTATAGTTTTATTTAAGAATACCTTGCCGCATATTTTTTACTCCTTTTCTGGAATGAAGCTATTATATCACATCAGTTTTAGGAAAGCAAGTACCTAAAAGAAATTTTTCTTCCCCTTATATGTAACAATCATACCGGCTTCCTGGTGTTCAGAATGGTTTCTGCTGTCTGCTGTGGTGTTTGATTGGAATTGTCCAGCCAAAAGCCGATCCGTGGTGTTGTCTGCATAAATGTATCGTATAAGGTTTCAACCGTAAAGCCGGAATAGCCTGTTTTCTCCCTGTATCGTTCCCTTTCTTTTATTGTTTCCACATCTGGACAAAGAACGACAACCTCAACAGGGTATTTATGCAGATAATTTATCATTCGGTTTAATTCATCACCGTAGTAGTTATCTTGGATCACTACAGAAAAGCCGTTGTCAAAGTATGACCTTGCCGCATCAGCAGTCAATTTGTATCGAAGGTACAGCTGGCGGACTGCTTCCGCTGATGGGGTAGCTGACATATTTTCTCTGCCTGAAATAATCATTTTTCGGAACACATCACCACGAAGATGGACGCATTTTTCTATTGATTTTGCCAGTAAATCGGAAACTGTAGATTTTCCAGAAGCCATTAAGCCTGTAATGAGATAAATTTTTTGTTTCATTTCACTTCCTCCGGCACAAAAAATATGTACATGTAACTAATTCAACACATTTATAATTTGAATAGGGACATTATAGCATTTACTAAATACAAATTCAATGTATACGGAAAGAAAGATATAAGGAGTGGGAGGGATTCCGCCGTAGTCGGCATTGTAGGAAAATCCAAAAGTTTAGATTTTCCCACAATGCTTATCTTTTGGTCTTTGGTTCGGAATAGTGTAGTGCTGGCGGTCTATCTCTTGTTTTCGGTTGCTTGCTTCCTTACCGTACATGAGCATTTCATCAAGGCATACTTTTCCAGCTTGGCGATCCTTTCGCTTTTTGTGTTCGGCATTGAGCGAAAGTTCGCATTAGTAGAAGAAAGATACCCATAATTTGAAAGTGCAGCATTGGATTCCTCAGCCTGAACAGATCCAAGTGTTAATAGAGCAAGAATCAAACAGGCCAAAGCGATCGAAAAAAACCGTTTCATAATGACAATTCCTCCTGACCAGTGTTCTGTACGCTCTTGCAGCTCAGTACCATAATTTTGTATTAAGCATTCCGATATTTTTATTTCTGTGCTTCATTTGCTGTTTTGATAGGCTTCCATGCGTATCCGCCACCAATTACAACAAGATTCTCATGTATCCGCCAATTTATTCAAAAATGACGCCGTCTGATTTGACCAGTCTGACGACTGCATCGTCTCTGATGTATAATGTTCCACCTTCTGGCAACTCAACTGTATATTGCGGAAAATCCTTGCCTTCATATAAGCGCAAGTCAATTTCCGTATCAGCAAACGACCAAGTCGGGATCACCAATGCAACAATCAGTAAAAAACATAATATTCTATTCGACATACAGACTTCCTCCTATGTTATTGACAGTATCGGTTTCACGATCCAGCTCTAATATCCTCCGGCGTAACAATAACGGTAATTGTTTCTTTTCCCCGTGCAAACAACAAGGTCATGTCTTTTCCTCCGATCAACTCATGCTTTGCCCTGTCAATTGTCAGGGGATCATCAGACCATAGCCAGTCATTGCACTTATACAGTACATCACCTGGCTGAACACCTTTTTGATCAAGTATGCTTCCTTCTGTCACCTTGGTAATCAGATACCCACACTGATCAACCCCATAAAACTCTTCAAATTCCGGGTATACATAATCTACAATAATTCCCAATGAAAACTGCTTGCCATCAGCAAACCATTCATCAAAATAGTTTTTCTGAGTAATATGCCCTTTCCATTTGCTTAGATAACCGCTTTCAGATGAATACCAATCAAGATCTGATTCTGGAGTATAGTAAAACAAACCCTCATCGGTTTTAAATCCTGAAACAGCAAGATCTACTCTATCAGCAGCAACCAAGGGCGGGACGCCTGTTGCATTTGCTTCAATGCTTTGTCTATGAATTAAGCCTCCATCGTCAATGGGAATTGTTAAGGTGGCGATATCGTTGTTCACCGGATCGTCAGCATTATCTGTAAGGATATACTTTCCGTCCTTATCATAGTAACGAATCCGGAATGACACCTCTGTTACTATCCAGTCTCGATTGTTTTTTACAGTAATGCCTGCATTTTTTCCGACGGCGACATCCACAATCTCGACAGGAATCTTATCCTCATCTTTTATATCTTCTTTGGCCTCGCTCTCTTCTTCGGAAGCATCATTCTCCTGTTCAGTATTAATTACCGCCACAAAAGCATAACCAGTTTCTTCGGAATAACTGTACAAATAGGAATGCTCCTTTGTAGACATAAGCAGCGGCAAAGAGATACCCATTTGCGCCAGCCTAACCGCACTGTCCATTTCTGCAGACAAAGAATCTGTAATCTGTGTTAGTAGTGACGACCTTTCTGCAGCGGTTCCTGGTCTTTCATAATCCAAAGAAGCAATCACAGAAATGATCTTTACTGTTTCATTATAAGTAATTTGACCGTCTTCCGATCCGTATAAGACAGATACCTGCTTCAGGGGATGCTTTCCGTTAGCACCATTTCCAACGACAAACATCACACTGTCTAGAATAACTGTTACTTCATCTCCATCATTTTTGACAGTTTTTTTCTTCGTCGGATCAAACGTTGCGCCCCAGGCATCACAATAATATGTGAAATCCGCCATGAAATCATCAAAGTCAAGCAACCCAGCCGTTTCTTCTTTCTCTGCATCCGGCTGGGACATAATCTGATCAAAAAGGGATTCCGCGCTGCCGATGGATATGCAACAGGGAAAAAGCATTATTATGGCAATCAAAAACAGCATCAACTTTTTCATCGACATTGCCTCCCTTATCCCAACCGTCCTTATCTGAATGAATACATCACAGGCCAGTATCATCATACGCGATCTCCGGAATCAACGAATCCGGGGCGTAATAAGCCAAGGTAATCTCATAATTGATATGATAAGAATACGAAAGATTGAAAACAAACAGGAAGATCTCTGTACCATCATCCAATTTCCAGGTTGCAAAAGCGGAATCATCCGACACGATACTCGCAATGGATTCATCATTCGGTTCTTTATGGCCTTTTACTGCCTCGTATCTCCGGAATACATCATTATCCTCACTAGAATCGCCGTATTTTTTTATCAGAGCACTCTTAAGATATTCATATTTGTCGGCATTCGGTTCCTTTCCCAAGCAATATTCTTTGGCAATCAGAATATCTTCTGCAAAATACAGATTCAATCCAAAGCCATCAAACTTACTGATTTTTTGATCAGAATAAAATATGCCTTCATACTTGGAAGAAACATTAATGGTCGATTCGATATAATCTTCACCCAGTATTGCGATAATATCCTCCTTTTGCATGCCAAGCTCAAGGCTGGATTGTTCCGCCATAGAAACAGAGGAAAACAGCACTACAGCCATTATCACTAAAGCAATCAATCTTCTTTCCATACAACACTCCTACATAATGTTGACTTGCTGATAAGTGTGATAATCTGGTTACTGAACATCATCATCCACTGCAAAAGATATTGTCAATACCTCTGTAGCCCCTGTGTTAATATCTGTAAGCTCGATCATAATCGCAACTGATTCTACATGGTCGATTCCTAATATGCCAATCGTTTCTTCATCGTATAGCCATAGATGAGCGGAAGATGATAAATAGCTGAATCCGTCCTTCAAATCAACCTCGTCCATGTTCCAATGAGTTCCAAGCAGCATACCGTTCAGAGCATAGTCCTGTACTTTGATTTTATAATCCTTCCCGGATGTGTTTGAAATAATGAAAGAAAGGGATTCTTTCCCCACACCTTTCCACACAATGGAAATTCCATTTTGATCATAAACAGTATCACCTTGTTTATGAATTTGAATTCTAGATATAAGAGAGATATACAGTTGATTCAGTTCATCCAAAGTCATCGAATCCAATTCAATATCGGCATAGGCCACTGAACACATGGTCAAGCAAACAAGTATCACGCAGGCAATGATTTTTCTTGCAATCATCTCTTTAATCCTCCCATAAGTGTATTTACCTTATACTTTCCGTCCATACTTATCTATTCCCTTTGGCACGATTATGCGTTTTGCAAAGCATCTGACAGTTAGAAGCATCCGTTGCACCACCGCGAGACCACGCTGTAACATGATCAGCATCCATTTCATTCAGCTTATAGATGCGTTTTGCATTGTTATCATGACCGATAGCGCACAGCGGGCAATTGGACCGATCCTTTGCCTGAGCATCCTTTGTCTGTTTATCATAAACAGCTCTCTTTGTTTTTTCATCAAAAACCCGGACGTTCAATAGAGAAGGATCATGCTCTCCGCTGAGGATGTATTCGAACACGCCGCGTTTACTCGTAACCTGCGGATCGCCCAATAATTCATCCACGCGCTTTGCAACGTCATCCTTGGAATAAGCATTTAAATGATACTGACGATATAACCGACCCCATTCAAGGCCGCATACTTCATTCCCGGTATACTCGAAGACAGCATCAGCCCAGTCGATTACTGTGTCGAAATGGTTCTTCAGTTCTGTGATATCCGAATCCTGACGATGTTTAGCCATATAGCCGTCAATATCACCATCACTGACCCAGTCCAGTGCAGTTTCAAGGATTGCCTGACGCTTTGGATCGCCTTTGACATATGTCTGCCAACGATTCATATTGGCGTTTCCGGTGTTAGAAAACACAGCACGAGCTTTTGTGACAAAAGGACCGTGATAAGTTGCATTCCGGAGCTCCTGTTTTGCTAGCGGAACGCCGGCAATATTAATCGTTTCAAACCATTCCTGTATTTCAGAAGGTTTGCCTTCACAAACATAAATGGTCAAAGGTGCTTCCGTAATTTTCTTCTGATCATCCGAATCCAGGCTACTGAAGTAGCGTGGTTTCCCGTTTCGCTCCACTGCAAACGGCCAAGATTGATTGACAAACCGGGCAAAGGATGTAATCCGCTGCTGACCGTCCAGCACTTCATACTGACCATCATTGTTCAACACAAAATAGATCAGGCCAAGCGGATAACCTTTAAGCAGAGACTCAACAACAGCAACGTCTTTCTTTCCATCGCCGTAGATATAATTGCGCTGATATTCCGGTTGAATAATCAGCTTACCATTCAGACCAAAGAGGCCCTTGCCTTCATTCTTATCGTAGATAAATCCCTTACAGACGTCACCTACGGTCCAATCTGTATGAAGCGTGGTCTTCATTCTGCGCTGGCTCCTTTCTTATGACGGATAAAGACTCTCTCACAGCTTCCTGCTTGAACAGTTTGTGTTCCATTAGTATATATTATATTCTTTTTATCATTTCTTTCAAAAACAGGACAGGCACCAAAAGTACTACCGGTTCTGCCTGTTTTTGTTCCATCCTGCTTATAACCAATATGTTTTGAATAATCAATTCCAAGATTTAATGAACCATCATTGCTGCTCGCCATAGGTATCCCAAGAATTTCAAACTGATCTGGATTATATTTACCCATAAACGTAGTGGGAACTCCCATCATTCCGTCATAATCTGAAGGAATAGCATCCACCATAGGAACCTCAATGGCATCATAATTATCATAATGCGGATACTCAACAATTCCAAAATCAGTTTCCAACTTCTTTCTAAGTTTTTTATTGAACTTAAGATTATGAGCCATGGTATCAAGTTGCAATTCTTCATGACGTCCACCATGATCAATGTTAGTAAACCAACCAACATTTCTAAACTTTACCAGTCCAGTACTTTCATCATAAACGCCAGATGCAAAAGCACGAATATCCTTTTCCGAAATACGGAAATAGGCATTGCCGCCCGGAAACCCAGGCCCAAGCCATATCTTATTATTCTTCAAAAGAGGAAAAACCTCTTTATACGAAATTGCATGTATATTTCCGATAATAATAAACTGCTTCCCGGCTCCCAAAATCCATGCCAAAAACTCTCTTAACAAAGAAAACGGCGGATTCGTAATAATGATATCCGCTTCATCCCGCAAAGCGCAAACCTCTTTCGAGCGAAAGTCCCCATCACCATCCAGGTATCCGGAGAATTCTACATCATCCAGATCAATATTCCCAGATCCGTTAATATCACGGGTCAAAGTAAACAGTTTTCCATGAGTATCATGCTTGTCCACATCAAATAAAGGAGAGCTGGACTCAAACATCGTTAGTTGCTGGCTTCCTGAACTCTTCGCGTACGAAGTAGAAATCAGCTTCTTTAAGCCGAAACGTTCAAAGTTCGATGCAAAATACCTCGTAAAATTGCTCCATTCGGGATCATCACAAGGCAACAAGATTGTCTTATCACGGAACACATCCGGATTGTATTCCACATAAGCATTCATTTCCGCTTCAATATCGCTATATTGAGTGTAAAACTCATCGTTCTTCGCTATCTTTGCGGCACCAAGGCTTGTGTTGTCAGCCATTATCAGATTCTCCTTTACCTTGAATAATCACAATTGTTTATAATACGTTTCGATCATCTTTGCCATCAGGTGACGACGTTTATTCAGAAAATCATCATAATCATTTACTGTCATGTTGATGATCTCTCCAGGCAGTGCATTTTCTGCAATGTTCTGTTTCAGCGTTTCAATATCAGTGATATTTCCGATCTCAGGTTCTCTAGTCGTGCACTGATGAACAGCCCGAGAGAAATAGTCAATTGGCGCATCATCACTGATAGCTTTATTCACCTGTGTATCGAGATACGTGTAGTTTGCAACCTGGTTATACCGACTCTTAGCATCAATCCCGCTCTTTTTCAAATAAGCTTTGGGGAAGATATGATGCACATCACCGGAAATGTTCAACAGATCCGAAATCATCGTTCCGTGCATGAACAATGAGTTTTTGTTCAGATTGATCTGTGCTGCCAAGAAAGTATTGAAAGCCGGACTGTTCACCGATGTGGTTTCCAGATTCTGTGGAAGCGTTACCTCCCAGAAAGTATCTGCTAAAGCGGAGCGTTCTGCTTCTTCAAAGAAACCAATAAATCCTTTTTCTTCAATAAGACGGATGTCCCGACTCATTGTAGTTTCAGGAGAACTTGCATAACGTCCCGTCAGAGTCGATAACACAAACCATTTTTGTACGTAATGCTTTATTTGAGCATTTGGAATCGACTGATCTTTCAGCAGCTTCAGATAGAGCATATATCCGAAATCCAGTGTCATCTTTGATGTAAGAAGTTTTCCAGACTTGAAGCCTGCACCTTTGATCGCGAGAACATATTGAGCGAAATTGTACTCATTTATGAACGCTTGCAGACCATCATCCAGTTTCTTATATGAATCTTCCACTATCTCTTCTTTGAATTCCCGCGTTACGAAATCACGCCCTGACAGCAAACTGACAAGTTCAGTCATACGACCACGGCTGAAACTGTACATAAAGGCAACACGGAGCATATCTCCGTAATCAGGGTCATAGATATCTTCATTGTCTTGAGCCAGCCATTTGATTTTCGATGCGTATTTGGTTTGAGCAAACTCCGCATCTTTCGCGACTGTAGAATAGAATTCTGGCTTCACAGCCATGTGGCAGAAATAATCAACAACTTTCCGCATCATGTTTCCGCCGTGGGCTGTATCAGCAGCCATCTTGGACATAACAAAGTCAGATTGGCTGAGTGCAGTTCCCTTGGAATTGATCCGTATAAAGATTTCTGTTACTTCGTCAATGTCAAGAGAATGATCCAGCTCAATTACTCCAACCTGACGATTTGCTATACCTTTCAGTTTAGTAAGTGTTTCCGAGAGTTCGTCAAGATCCACTCCTTCATTGACTTCTGCATAAGCATTTTCAAAAGCCCTCTGTTTGAAATCGGGCTTGAACAATTCAGAAATATCAGGTATCCATTTTTTATCTCTGAGATGAGAAACGTCTTGGACTTCGAATCGTTTTGTCGGATCAGTGGCCAGTGGGTTAAATGCTATCTTTATTCGATCCTTATGGAAATCGTCGTCCATAACCTCAATGCCGGATATAGCAGCCATAAGAGCAGTAACACGCTGTTGGCCATCAATTAATACGTGCTTTCCGTTAGCTACTTTTCCTTCTTTGGTTCTCACATCCGGATTTTTCCATGTGATGATATAACCTGTAGGATATCCGTAGTATAGCGAGTCAATCAAATCGCGTACTTGGCTCCTTTTCCAAACAAACGGACGCTGAATCTCTGGAATGACAAACTGTTCAGCATCAATTAGACCGAGTATTGCGCTCACCGAGTACTGCATCAAGGTAAACTTCTCGCCAATCACAAACCATCCCACCTTAATTCAAAAACGCTTACAATTATTGAAATTTTACCATAAACATGGTCAAAATAAAAGAAAAACATACCCGTCTCTCGGTACGTAAAGAGTAAACTGTAAAGACTCATGCATTTGTCAGCAGGGTTGATTTCCGGCATACTAAATGTTACATGCCCGTAACAATTAGACTTTCAAGAAGAAAAATGTAAGTGAGAAAATGCACCTTCGTTGTTTTTGCTCTATATTTGCTCATAAATTGCGATTTTTAGCTTTTCAAAAAACAAAAGAGAACCCGTTGAAACGTAGTATTTTCAACGGGTTCCGGGTGTGGAGCATAGGGGAGTCGAACCCCTGACCTCGACAATGCGAATGTCGCGCGCTACCAACTGTGCTAATGCCCCATTTGGTAATATTTCCGACCAGATTTTCCATCTGCCCCATTGGTCGGTGATGAGGCAAACTCGTGGTCACCAGCAGTGAGTTAGATCATATTCGTTCTACCAACTGTGCTAATGCCCCATATAGGTACCCGGATCAGTCCGGGTCAGCTTCCTCGACTTTAACGTCCAGAGGTCTGGGACGTGGTCGATGACCATTGAAGCGCTTATCGCGCGCTTCCGCAACCTCAATCGTCGCAGCCGGCCTCGCTTTCGCTTCGGTCTTCTGCTCGTTTCGGTTGACTCACTCAGGTCGCTTCCTGCTTTCGCAGGACAGCCCACCGGGCTGACGCTTCCTTCGTTCCCCAACTGGCTAATGCCCCATGGGGTTGTCCGGTCTTCCGGGAAGTCTCCCGCGTTTTACGTCTGCGGGTCTGGAGACGACTCAGTCTTTCGACTGCGTGCGGAAGTATATCACAGTTGGGAAGAAAAGGCAAGGGATTTTTGACGGAGGGCTTTGTTTTCGGTATAATCCGGATTACAGATGAATGTGAAGGAGAGAGGGAGATGGCTGTGCGGATGCGGGCCTGGCTTCTTGGGTTGTGTATAGCATGCCTGCTCTTTTTTATTTTGCCTGTTTCAGCGGAGGCGGGGGAGCTGAGTATTTCGCTACCGGAGACGGTGAAGGGATATACGCCCTGCGAGATTGTGATCCAGTCCCCGGTGGCCGGAGAGGCGGAACTGAAGCTGTTTGACGGGACGCAGAACCTGTGGATGATCCGGAAGGAAAAGCTGAAGGAAGGAGAAAACATTCTGCCCTGGGACGGACTGGGAGAATACGGCGAGCGGATGTTTGCCGGGCCCTACCGTTTTGTGGTGAAGGTGAAGACGCCGGACGGCAGGGAACTGGCGAAAGAGAAGAAATTCAACATCAGCGGAACGACAGAGACACTGGTTTACGCGCTGCCTTCCTCGGACACGATGTACCTGGAGGGCGGGGATAAATGGTTTGTGGAGTGCTATGTGTCCGCAAGCTGCCTGGTGGCCATGGAGGTCAAGGATTCCGAAGGCAACATCGTCTATACCCGGGATGAAAGCGTGCGGGATCCGGACGGCGTCTGCATCAACTGGCGCGGATCGATCGATACAAGGCACAAGCTCAGCCCCGGAGAATACACGGTCCGGATGTGGAGCAAGCTGAATCCGGCCTATGACCACACCTTCCCGCTGACGATTGTGGAAAAAGCGCCGGAGAAGCCGGCAATCGCGGCCACTGGCCCGGTGATGCCGGAACGGGGCATGAGCGACGAAGAAATATGGGAAATCATGATGAAACCCTCCGTGGTCATCAACGACAACGGAACCTTCCGCCGCTTTAACTTGTACGGGGTGCCGAAGACGGGCACCCGGCCGGTGGGCACGCTGCGGTGCGCCCTGCAGGGACTGGAGATCCTGGACACGGACGGCGTGTGGGCTCACGTCCGGGCGGCACGCCACGAGGACGGCCAGATGACGGAAGGGTATTACCTGGTGAAAAACCTGACAGTTTATCAGCCGAATCCGCACTACGGAGTGCTGATCGACAAGAAGGAACAGACGCTGACGGTGTTTGAGGACGGGAAGCGGATTGGCACTGTGCCGGTTTCCACCGGACTGGTGACGCTGGGCAACTCCTACCGGGAGACACCGCCCGGGGCCTTCCTGACGGACGTGCATACGGGCGCCAGCTTTGCCCAGGAAGGATACCGGTATGAGTACCCGCTGCGGTATGACGGCGGCAACTATATCCACGGCGTGGGCTACGTCCGGAACGGCCGCTCACGGGACTATTCCAACAACGAGCAGCTGCTGGGACAGAAGGCTTCCCATGGCTGCACACGGGTCAGTCTTTTCCTCCGGGAAGACAGTCCGATCAACATGTACTGGCTCTGGATCCACCTGCCGTATCACACGAGAATCATCATCCTGGACGACTAATTTATCTTTTCCTATATAAATGAAGGAAAAAAAGTCATTGACAACGAAATAAAACTATTTAGTATATTATGCGGATTTTTATCGCATGAAGGAGGATGTATCCATGGCTCTGACCCCGAAAGATATCGCCGCGATGCTTGATCATTCAACGCTTCAGCCCTGGCTGACAGAAGACGATATACGGCGCGGCTGCGAGGTCGCCCTGAAATATCAGACAGCAAGCGTGTGCGCGCGCCCCTGCGACGTGCCGATCCTGAGTGAAATGCTGAAGGGCAGCCCTGTGAAGGTCTGCACCGTAATCGGCTTCCCCCACGGCGCGCACCAGACCGCCGTCAAGGTGGCTGAGGCAAAGCAGGCGCTGGCTGAAGGCTGCGAGGAGCTGGACATGGTCCTCAATATCGGCAAGCTGAAGCACGGCGACGCCGACTATGTGGAGAATGAGATCCGTCAGCTGGCTGAGACCGCCCACGCGGCCGGCGCCATCCTGAAGGTCATTCTCGAAACCTGCTACCTGACAGAAGAGGAAAAGATCCTTGCCTGCCATCTGAGCGAGAAAGCCGGTGCGGACTTCGTCAAGACCAGCACGGGTTACGGCTCCGCCGGATGTACGATTGAGGATCTGAAGCTGATGCGGGCCAATGTGTCGGAGGCAATCCGAATTAAGGGCTCCGGCGGCATCCGGGACCTTGATACGGTCCTGTCCGCACGGGCCGTCGGAGCAAGCCGCTGCGGTGTGAGCGCCACGGAGAAGATCATGGCGGAAGCCGAAAAGCGGTATGCGGAAGGCACACTGAAGGAGATTGAAGATCTCAAAGAGATGAGCGGAGGATACTGATTCGCTCCGCGAATCAATGCACAATGCACAATGCATAATGCATAATGATCCGCTGTGGCGGGGGAGATTCGTCGACTCCGCTGCGCTTTGCTCAGAATGACATTGAAAATATAACTGGAAGAGGAAATGAACGATGTACACTAAAGTTGCGACTGACATGAATTTTGTTTCCCGGGAGCAGGCTATCGCGAAGATGTGGAATGAGAAGGACATCATCCGCAAGTCCTATCATCACCGGGATGGAAGCGAACGCTTTACCTTCTTTGACGGACCGCCTACCGCGAACGGCAAGCCCCATATCGGCCATATCGAAACCCGCGTTATCAAGGATCTGATCCCGCGCTACCAGACCATGAAGGGCAAGAGCGTGCTGCGCAAGGCCGGCTGGGATACCCACGGCCTGCCCGTTGAACTGGAAGTGGAAAAGGCCCTGGGCCTGGACGGCAAGCCCCAGATCGAGAAATACGGCATCGAGCCCTTCATCGGTGAGTGCAAAAAGAGCGTGTGGAAGTACCTGCACGAGTGGGAAAAGATGTCCGAAAAGGTCGGCTACTGGGTCGACATGGAGCATCCCTATATCACCTATGAGAACTACTACATCGAGTCCGAGTGGTGGAGCCTGAAGCAGATCCACGAAAAGGGACTGCTGTACCAGGGTCACAAGATTGTGCCTTACTGCCCCCGCTGCGGAACCGCCCTGTCCAGCCACGAAGTGGCCCAGGGCTACAAGAACGTGAAGGAAACTTCCGCCTTTGTCCGCTTTGCCGTGAAGGGCGAGGAGAACACCTACCTGCTGGCCTGGACGACCACCCCCTGGACCCTGCCGAGCAACCTGGCGCTGTGCGTGAACCCCCGCGACACCTACTGCAAGTTCACCGCGCCGGACGGAAAGAAATACATCATGGCCAAGGCCCTGACCGAGAAGGTGTTCGAGGGACAGGAACTGGCCTTTGAAGCCGAATTCGTCGGCACCGACCTGAAGGGTATGGAGTATGAACCCCTGTACCGCTTTGTGGAGCCGGACAAGAAAGCCTGGTTCGTGGTCTGCGACGACTACGTCACCATGGAAGACGGTACCGGTATCGTTCATATCGCTCCCGCCTTCGGTGAAGACGACAACCGGGTCTGCCGCGAGAACAACGTGCCCTTTGTGAACCTGGTGGACACCCAGGGTAAGTTCATTGCCGAAACCACCTGGGCCGGTACCTTCGTGAAGGATGCGGATCCCCTGATCCTGCAGGACCTGAAGGACCGCGGCCTGCTGTTCGCGGCTGTGCCCTTCGCCCACGACTATCCCTTCTGCTGGCGCTGCGACACGCCCCTGCTGTATTACGCACGGCCCACCTGGTTCATCAAGATGACCGCGCTGCGGGACAACCTGGTGCGCAACAACCGGACCATCAACTGGATGCCGGACAACATCAAGGAAGGCCGTATGGGCAACTTCCTGGAGAACGTCATCGACTGGGGCCTCAGCCGTGAACGGTACTGGGGAACGCCCCTGCCGGTATGGAAGTGCGAAGAAGGCCACCTGCACGTGATCGGTTCCATCAAGGAGCTGCGCGAAATGGCCATCAACGATCCGGGTCCGGACATCGAACTGCACCGTCCCTTCATCGACGCGGTGACCATCCGCTGCCCCGAGTGCGGCAAGGAAATGCACCGGGTGAAGGAAGTTATCGACTGCTGGTACGACTCCGGCTCCATGCCTTTTGCCCAGTGGCACTATCCCTTTGAACACAAGGAAGAGTTTGAAGCGAACTTCCCCGCGGACTTCATCTCCGAAGCCATCGACCAGACCCGCGGATGGTTCTACACCCTGGAAGCGATCTCCACCCTGCTGTTTGACCGGGCGCCCTTCAAGAACTGTATCGTGCTGGGTCACGTGCAGGACGCCGAAGGCCGCAAGATGTCCAAGCACCTGGGCAACGTGGTGGATCCCTTCGTAATGCTGGATAAGTTCGGCGCCGACGCGCTGCGCTGGTACTTCTACACCACCTCCGCTCCGTGGCTGCCCAGCCGCTTCAGCGAAGAGGCCGTGCAGGAAGGACAGCGGAAGTTCCTGGCTACCCTGCAGAACACCTACGCGTTCTTCGCCATGTATGCCCAGATCGACGGATTTGATCCTGTGGCCCACCCGCTGGAGAAGACCGAGCTGACCCTGATGGATCGCTGGATCCTGTCCAAGCTGAACACCCTGATCGACCAGGTGGACGATGACCTGGCCAACTACCGGGTGACCGAGAGCGCCAACAAGCTGGCTGCCTTCGTGGACGAGCTGAGCAACTGGTACGTGCGCCGCGGCCGTGAACGGTTCTGGGGCAAGGGCATGGGCGGAGACAAGGAAGCCGCTTTCGCCACCCTGTATCATGTGCTGGTGACCCTGAGCAAGCTGTGCGCGCCCTTCATCCCGTTCCTGGCAGAAGAGATCTACCAGAACCTGGTGGTGAACAACGTGCCCGGCGCTCCGGAAAGCGTACACCTGTGCGACTTCCCGGTGGCTGACAAGGCTGCCGTGAACACCGATATCGAAGAGCAGATGGATGCCCTGGTGGAAGCCATCCAGCTGGGCCGCGCCTGCCGCAACACCGCGAACCTGAAGGTGCGCCAGCCCGTGCAGAAGCTGTACGTCAAGGGCGCGAAATTCGAGAAGGCCTACCAGGAACTGTGCGAAGACGAGCTGAACGTGAAGGAAGTGATCTTCACCGACGACGCCCGCGCCTTCACCACCTACCTGCTGAAGCCGCAGATGCGGACCCTGGGACCGAAGTACGGCAAGCTGCTGGGCAAGATCGGCCAGTACCTGGGCCAGATGGACGGCAACGACGTGGTGGACGCCTTCGCCCGCGGCGAGGAAGTTTCCTTCATGATCGATGACACTGAAGTGAAGCTGAACAAGGACGACGTGCTGACCACGCCCATGAACAAGCCCGGATTCATCGCAGCGGAAGACCGCGGCGTGACCGTGGTGCTGGACACCAACCTGAATGACGAGCTGATCCGCGAAGGCTACGCCCGCGAGGTCATCTCCAAGGTGCAGACCATGCGTAAGGATGCCGGCTTCGAAGTGACCGACCGCATCAGCCTGTACTACGAAGGCGATGACGAGCTGGCCGCCGCACTGGAAGCCTACGCCGAAATGATCGGCCGGACCACACTGGCCACCTCCATGGCACGGGGAACCGCGCCGGAAGGCAGCGTAAGCCAGAAGTGGGATATCAACGGAAAGAAAGCTGAACTGGGGATCGCGAAAGCATGAGGATCGCCATGATCGGGCAGGACGTACCGACGCTCCTGCCCGCCCTTTTAACTGACCTGCTTTTTGCCGGAGCTGAAGCGAACGCAGAAGTGACGGTGGAGGAAGGCAATCCTGCGATGCAGGAGCTGCTGCAGGGCTACGGGGAAAAGATCTTTGCAAAGGCCGGAAAGGGAGGAACCTTTCAGGTCTTTTCCGAGCGCGAAAAAGTACTGGAAGGCGCTGACTGCGTGATCTACGCCGGCGACTGCCAGGCTGCCAGCCGTTTCTTCCAGGACCGCAGCGCCCTGGACTCCGACGAGGAGGAAGATCCCGGCCTGACGGACCAGGCGCGGGTGAACGGCGGCATCGAAGGCCTGCTGCACGCGCTGCGGGCCGGCGAAGTGATCCTGAAGCTCTGCGACGATATGGACAAATACTGCCCCAAGGCGCTGGTGATCAACCTGGGCCAGCCTGTGGCGCGGACCACCGCGGTGTTTGAAGACCGGGGATACCGCTGCTACGGCATGGGCCGGACGCCTATGCGGGGCGCCAACGGTATAGACAACTATGCCAAGCGGCTGCAGATCCGCCCGGAAAACGTGCAGGCGGTGACTGCCGGCCTGCCGGGATTCGCTTTCCTGATCGAGATGAAGGATGGAAAGACGGATCTGCTGACAAAGCTGAAGAAAGCCGCGGACAACGGCGAACTGGGCAGCCTGGCCAGGCGCTGGCTGGGATGGTGGGACGCGATCCCGGTTGGGGACGTGACGGACCACGCGGAGTTCCTGCCCGCCCAGGAAGGCTTTATCCCGGATGAACGCCCCGAATTCGGGGAGACCGTGGAAAAGCGCAAGGAACGCATCCTGTATATGAACACCGTGCGGGATCAGGGAGCGGACAGCCGCGAGGGCGCAATGGCCCAGCTGCTGCTGCTTTCCAAGGTGCCGCCGGTACGGCCGATGAAGCTGGCGCTGGCGCTGCTGCGTAACGAAACTGCGGAGATTCCCGCGGTAGCGAGGAAGAATGGCGGCACCATGCCGCAGCTGTCTCCGGAAGCGATCATCGAGACCGCCCTGATCCTGAAGGACGGAAAGCAGGAGATGCCTGCGATCCGGGTGCCGGAAGCGCTGGCGGATATCCTGTGCGAAGTGGACAATGCGAACCGGCTGGCGGCGAAGGCTGCCTTCGGCGACCGGGAAGCCTTGCGGGAGTATGTGGAAACAGATCCGGCGCTGGACGGCCTGGACCGGCTGTACTGCCGTGACGTTGTGGACGCGCTGATCCGGATGCACGAAGACGTATTGACGAGATTTTGAAAGGAGCCCCTATGTTCTTAGCTGACAGCTGGAAGGACTATGAAGTGTTGGATACCGGCGACGGCGAAAAGCTTGAGCGCTGGGGCGATATTATCCTGCGCAGACCGGATCCTCAGACGATCTGGCCGAAAGCACAGGAAAAGCTCTGGAAGAGCGCCCAGGCCCATTATCACCGGAGTGAACGGGGCGGCGGCGAATGGGAGTTCCTGAAGAAACTGCCGGAACGCTGGACCGTGAAGCACGGGGATCTTTCCTTCTATGTGCGGCCCACGGGCTTCAAACATACAGGCCTGTTCCCGGAACAGGCGGCTAACTGGATCTGGATGAGCGACCTGATCCGGAAGGACGGACGGAAAGATATCAAGGTACTGAACCTGTTCGGCTATACCGGCGGCGCCACGCTGGCCTGCGCTGCCGCGGGCGCGCATGTGACCCATGTGGACGCGGCCAAGGGCATGGTGCAGTGGGCCAAGGAAAACCGGGAGCTGAGCAAGCTGCCGGAAGACAGGTTCCGCTGGATTGTGGAAGACGCCCTGCGCTTTGTGCAGCGGGAGCTGCGGCGCGGCAACAGCTATGACGGTATCCTGATGGATCCGCCCAGCTACGGCCGGGGACCTTCCGGCGAAGTATGGAAACTGGAAAACGAACTGTACGGGCTGATTGAAACCTGCGCGCAGGCGCTGAGCAAGGAGCCCCTGTTCTTCCTGATCAACAGCTATACCACCGGCTTCCAGGCAAGTGTGCTGAGCAACATGCTGGAGAAGTGCGTGGTGAGCCGCTTCGGCGGGAAGGTGGACAGCGAGGAGCTGTGCCTGCCCGTGACCGCGGGCGGTGTGCTGCCCTGCGGCGCCAGCGGGAGGTGGCAGCGTGATTGACCTGATCGGGGATATCCTGTACGAGGATAACCAGGTGCTGGTGGCTGTCAAACCGCCGAACATGCTGTCCCAGGCAGACAGGACCGGGGATCCGGATATCCTGAGCGTGCTGAAGAACTATATTAAAGAGAAGTATCACAAGCCCGGCAATGTCTATCTGGGCCTGGTGCACCGGCTGGACCGGCCGGTCGGCGGACTGATGGTCTTTGCCCGGACGAGCAAGGCGGCAGCACGACTGGACGCCCAGCTCCGGGAGCATGATATCGGCCGGCAGTATCTGTGCGTGGTGACCGGCGACGTGCCGAATGAATTCACCCTGACCGATTACCTGATCCACGACGAGATCAAGAACCGGGAAGTGGTGTGCGAGGCGGATGAAAAGGGCGGCAAGATGGCCATACTCCATGGCCGCTGTATTGACCGCCGGAACGGAACCGCCCTGTGCGCGATCCGCCTGGAAACCGGACGGAAGCATCAGATCCGGGCACAGATGAGCAATATCGGGGCGCCGCTGTGGGGAGACAACCGCTACGGCAAAGGCATCCCGGGACAGCAGATCGCCCTGTGGGGCTACAAGCTGACTTTCCACCATCCCACCCAGAACGAGCTGATGACCTTCCACTCCCTGCCGGACGGAGGCATCTGGGATACTTACGCAGACCTGCTGACAATTCCGGAGGATACGGATATTCCCAAGGAACGTCCGGCACTGGTGCTGCGCGAAGAGGTTGTGCAGAAGCTGGAAGAGTTTGATAAGTTCAAACCGATCAAGCAAGACGAGCTGCTGTAATGCAGCAGGAACTGCTGCATTACAATTCA
>JAFRQX010000045.1 GCA_017428385.1 Clostridia bacterium
GGGAAGGAACGTAAGTCCAACCTCACGCAGGGAAAGAACACTGTCGTGAATCCAGCCGACAGCCTGCCCGTCACAATACAGGCAATAGCAGCCGAACATCTTTTTCGTGCTGACGTTCAGATCTTTGAGACGATCCATCCATTCGGCCACAACGGATTCCTCTTCATATGGCATATGTGCAACTCAAACCTCCGTATTGTCTATCTGTTACCGCTTGCTCCAAAGCAGGCAATCTATCTTCTTTGTATCGCTGACCCATGTATATTCCGGAAGCAGCCGAAATTTGCAGAAATCCATATCAAAGCGACTTCTGCATGCAATACATTACATGCCCTCTCGGATAATCTTCAAGCATGCCGGTTACTCTTTCATAGCCATTCTTTTTGAAAAACCCCACATTCCAATCATATGCCTCAAGAAAAACGGTACCGGCGCCGTTTTCCTTTGCCTCCCTCTCAAACTCACCGAGGAGCCGAGAACCGATCCCCCTGTTGCGGTGCGTTTCTTCGACCCAGACGGCAATGTCCGTGTCATTCCAGCCATTGATGCCTCCGACAAATCCTGCAATGATTCTTCCGTTTTCGTCCACGATTTTTTTGCTCAGAGGGATGTATTCATGCTCGCGAGGAGCAATGGCACTGTCATATCCGCGCAATTTGCCTGAAAAGATTTCTGCGTCCTTTTCGTCACCACGCTTGATCTCATATTGTTGGCAATTTGACGGTATATATTCTGCGGAAGAACAGTCAAGCCGCTTTGTCAAAAAATAGTGTTCATGCCCCTTCGGCGCACCCGACATCGTGTCATTGAGCATATAGCCATGTTTCATATAGAACGGCTTTGCCTGCCAGTCAAAGGTTCCGACCATTGCGAGATAGCAGCCGTATTCCCTTGCTTTCCGCTCAGCCTCCCAGATGAGTGCAGAGGCCATACCCTGTCTGCGAAACGCTTCTTCCACCCACAGGTCATAGATCGAAGCCGTCTTCAGACCGTCTACAGACAAAATGCATCCACCGAGGAGGTTACCGCTTTCATCGGTGACTTTATAAACAAATTCTTCCTCCGCATCTTCTTCCGGTTGTGCAATTGCGTTGAAAGCATTGTCAGACTGTTCTTCGATAAACTCTGTGTCGTCTCCTGAGCAGGGTATCATTTCGTATTTCATTTCTGTTTTCTCCACAAATCCCGATTTGTCTGCTTGTTACCGCTTGCTCCACAGCAAGCAGTCGTTTTTCTTGGTGTCGCTGACCCATGCATATTCCTGAAACAACCGATCAAATTCCTCAATGTTCTCCCGGGCCTCGTTAGTGATCAGATAATCGACGTACCATGTAATAATCCGTGCATGCGGTCAGCTGCTTTGCTTAACTAATATTTTATATATCACAAGATCGCTTTTTTTCAAGCAAAGCGCACCCCGGGAAGCAAGGTGGGGTGCAGTGGTATCCATATTAGCGTGATTTGCCACAAAAGGACGCTGATATTGATACGATGTCAGCGTCCTTCCTTTTGCCCCAAAGTGCCCAGAAATAAAGGGTTTCCGGCCATCAGGCTCTTCCGGAGGGAAGTCCCGGTGGCCGGTTTTTTCTTTTCTCCCCCAGTTGCAAGCCGTGTAAATGTACACGATTGTCCTTTGGAATCGTGTACATTTACACGATTCTGACCCGGAAACATGTATCTTTACACGATTCTCCCGAGTTCCGTGTAAAAATACACGTTTCAATCCCAGTTGATAAACTCTGTGAATAACAGCTTGGCCTTACAGGAGGGGCATGGGATTTCGCTTGACATCTCGCCGTTTCTGTAACCCGACATCTCTTTTTCTTGCATATCTTTTGAGGTGATGACATTTGTCGTAGCACGATGGCACTCTAAGGTCGCCACACAGAAAAAACAGAAAAAATTTTAGAAAACTAGCACTCACCTCTTGACAGTGCTAACAAAAGTACTACAATATGTGTCGAACAAAGGAACAGCGATCCAATAAACCACCGTCCCAATGCTCAAAATCAACATGGCGTGGCTGCCACAGCAGCCCAACACCCGAGGAGGTAAGAGTTATGTTGATACCGAGTATTATTGCTGAGAATTTGTTCGATGACTGGTTCGATTTCCCGTCTTTCCGGAACATGGATCGTCAGCTCTACGGCAGGCACTTTGCCCGTGAGATGAAGACCGATGTGCATGAGCATGATGACCATTACGAAGTGGACATTGACCTGCCCGGCTTCCAGAAGGATCAGATTCAGTTGAGTCTTGAGAATGGTTATCTGACCATCACGGCCACGAAAGAGGTCGAGAAGGATAAGACGAAGAAGGGCAAGACCATACGTCAGGAGCGTTACGACGGAACGCTGCAGCGGAGCTTCTATGTGGGCGATGCGCTTACGGAGGAAGATATCACCGCAAAGCTGGAGCATGGTGTGCTGAGCTTGAACATCCCGAAGAAAAACGAGAAAAAGCTTCCTGAAAAGAAGCTGATCGCGATTGAAGGATAATGGGCTCTCATCCCAAGCAAGCTAAACCAACCGCATGGCTCATCATGGAAACATGGTGAGCCCTTTTTCTATAAAAGAAAGCGTATTAATTATATAATGCAAATATTGTTACTGATTGATGCTTCTATTTCCTTATAATATTCTCGATCTTAGTAATGGGTCTGTTCTCCAGCCTTTCCAGATCCGCATCTATTGTTGCTTTCAGAGCTTTTACTTCCTCGTTCGCCGTTTTTTCATCGTATAACAATGCAATCAAATTTCCCTGTCGCTCAATCAGACTGGCTTTAACCAAAGCTGTTGGCTCAGCGATTTGCTCAACCTTTTTCGTCAGGTCCTGTGCTCTTTGTTCTGCCTCCTTCTTAAGCATTTCTGTCTCTGCTTTTATTTCAGCCAACCGCGCCTTTATGCGGTCAGTCCTATAAATCACGTCTGGATAGGCTTCAGCAAAGCGGCGATAAAAAACAGATTTATCTGTGAGCGTACGTCTGATCTCCAAACTTATTTCCTCTGTATTGTCTGCCTGACTACACTCAACGCTCGTTTTCACCAGTTTCAGGATAAAGTGAGTCATGGCATAGTCCGAAGCACAGACCGCGGCCAGCACTCCAACTGCAATTTCTTTTGTCAGCAGAGCAATCCTATCCAGTATTGTAAAAAGTACCGGATTAAAGAAATGGACGATCGCAACACCACCCAATCCAAACAGAATCAAATTTCCTATCCATACCCGACCATGCAGATTCATGGGCTTTTGACTATAATCCCACCAACGGGCATGAAAGCGTTTCTCCAAATACCAGCTTGTAAAATACTCTACTCCACCGCACAATAGAAATGATATGACAAAGGTTGTACCAAAGGCTTCTTCAAAGGGAGTCAAGAGGTGTACCGCAACGGTGATCAGTACTGCCCCGGTTCCATAGATAGGGCAGATCGGCCCTGTAAGGAATCCACGGTTGATAAAACGGTGATACTGGATATATTTTAGACAAACCTCAATACACCATCCCGTAAGAGAATAAATGAAAAACAGAAGAACAAGATCTATCAGCATTGTGCCTGTCGCATTCATGATGGCGCTCCTCCTTAACCGGAAGTCAAGGTTGTCTGTTTATGCCTAACAATGGTTCCCGGTTCCAATGATAGCATATCCTGGTGAATTTTTCAGAAAATTTTCGCCGCTGGCATTCATCAACAGAAGAATGCCAGCGGCTTTCCGTCATGAAAACATGACGTCCAGCTCGCTGCTGCTGGGTGAGCTTGTTGCCCAGCATGGACAGCTTGGCTTCCGTGCCCGCGATGGTCTTTTCATAGTTTTCAACGCCAGCCCCGGCCAGACGGAAGGTGGGCTCGGCTTCCTTGATCTGCTGGTTGATGGTGCGCATATTGCGCGAGAAATTGCTGGAGTCCAGCGACAGCGCGACTACCAGTTCGCGCAGGGTTTCAGCCATAAAGTTTCACTTTGATTGCAGGAGATTCGGGAAAGATGGCAGAATACTGGTTAGGAACATCGGTTCGACAACTCGGGATCTGAAAAACCACTTAACTTTGAATTCAAAGAACTGTCGACAAATCAAAACTTCCTTTTGCAATTGACCTCTGAGGAATATATTTCCTTCTTTCCTTTTCAGAGAAAAGAAGTATAATGATTCAGCGGAATCGAAAGACCGTCCGGTTGGCCTTTTATTCTGATTCACACTCTTGAGAGGCAGCCTTATGAATCGATTTTTTATTGACTCACTGAAGATGATGCGGGAAAATTACATCCGTGCCTTCGGGGGAAAATACGACACGGAGATGTGTCCAATCAAAGATGTGGAAGTGGACGAGCGGGACGCGGCGGGCATCGTGACTGCTTCTACGGGATTTCTTCGGGGGCTGACGATCGACGGCGTCAGCAGTCTGAAGAAAATCTACACAAATGACGTAAACGGAAAAACAGAGGAAATTCTTGATATTCGGGAGCGGGATGGAAGTGAACACGAATACAGGGATCTGGCGCTGACGAGATACCGCTGTTCCCTGATGACGGTTTTCGCGATGGAACAGCTGATGCGAAAAAAACCGAAAAACGTGGGATTCATCGGGACAGGCCGCACGAACCTAGCGAACTGCATCGGAATCTGCGAGCGCTTCTCTCCCTTGGGAATCGTAATCCGCGGAAGCAAAAGGAACGTCGACAAGAACATCGGGGATTTCCTGCTGGTTAACGGAAAAACGAAAGTGGATGACACGGAGGATATGATTCATCTTAACGCCTGCGATACCGTGATTATCTGCACTTCCGCCACAAGGCGGGAGGAAATGATAAGCGCCAACCTTCTGATGGGCCCGGATTTGATCATCGTTCTGGATAGCGGGTATTACCTGGATGAATCCTTCCGGAAAACCCGGGATAATTATTCGGACAGCCCGGAACAACTGGAAGCTCATTTCCGGGATGAATTTCCCTGGGATGAAAAAGACTATACCTTTAAAACACTGCTGGATAAACGGGACGCCAGAAAATGCACGGCCTACCTGTACGGCATCGGCCTGGCCGACGCCGTGGCGGGGGAGGAGATCACGAACCGCATTGAAAAATCTCACAGGAAATAAAGGCATCCTCTAGAACAAAAATTCTTCATCAAAAACAGGATGCGTCTCCGCATTCAGAGACCAAAATATTTCTCGGAATATAATCTTGTCCGAGAGTCGCCAAAGGGAATACATATGATCCTGTACCGTTCCCTTCCCTTTTTGAGATGAACGGTATGGATAAATCGGGGTAAATAATTGCCCTTCGAGTGTCATGTGAAAACCCGCAGAGCTTATCACAATCTGCTCTGCGGGTTTTCGTCATCTTTGGGTTTAAGCAGCAATCACTTATGGCGATGTATGTATTGACAAGAAGAATGTATATAATGAAACCGTAAATGAATACAGGGGGCTAATCTTAGAACTCTTTACAATAGATATCTCTTCCTCTGTAAACTTTGAATCTCTAGCCATTGTCAACTATCCTTCCTTTCGTTTGGTATATCACCTCCATCCTTTGTCCAGCAAGCATTCTGCATTGCTTTTCTTGTTAGTGTGCTATTTCCATTGTCCAGGTATGAGGACTCTGTGTTAATAGTCTTGTCCATTTTTGAGGATTTCGGCTATTTTATCTGTCCACAAACCGGGATCGGGTTAAATTCATCTGTCCATTCTATGGGGAGTATTTTACACTCCTGGCCCGTGAACACCCCCTGAACACCCCTGAACACCTTTTCATTGAACACCTCCGAAAATAGAAAAAGCCTTTATTTTAAAGGCTTTTCAGGTGTGTTCACGTCCACATTTCAGTTTGACAACTTGACCGGTAGCCCAGAGCACATCGTTCACATCGACGGGGCAAACGAAGGAAACGTCTCCCCAGTGGGGAGTGTCGAAGACAAGTGACTTGAGTTTGTTGGCGTGAAAGGAAGAATGAAGCCTGCTCCAAAGGATTCAGGCAACCATTGAACGAACGGAACACTGGTTCGAGTCCACTGGACATAGATTTGAGTTCGGACGATGACAGAACGGACTGTCCCTGCAGTCACGTCCTCGAGTCCGGTACAGACCACACGGAATAAGGATCACCTTCGTGGTGATCCTTTTTTCGTATCCTTGAAGGAAGCTCATTGTTTTTCATGGGTAATCATACATTCCATCTGCAGATCATAAGGCTCTGCCTCAGCAAGGGAAGGAACAGGGTCGGAACTGAGGCGGAACCCCAGGGCGGAGTAGAAGTTTATTGTTTCTTCAGAAGAGCAGCAGGATGCATACAAAGCATGAGCTCCCCTCTTCAGGGCTTCCTGTCTGGCGGCTTCAAACAAGGCCCTGCCGATTCCATGACGGCGGTAATCCCTGGAAACATGGAAGCTGTCAATGATGAGCCGGCCTTTGTTCAGCCTGGGAATCAGCATGATTTCGCCAACCACACGATTTCCTTCATAAGCGCAATATGTCACGTACCGCCCGCTGAGAATCTCTTCCGCTTTTTCGATAAGACGCACAGCATCCCAATCCTCAGTGAAGGGATTGTAAACCAGTGTCAGATTCCCATCCTGCAGGCGATACACATTTTTGACTTCCTGATACCGCTGAAAGCCTTTCAGCGAATCCCGGGTGAAGTTATTACTGTCAACAAGCTTTATTTCCAAAGTATTATGCCTTTCATCCTTAACGCTGTTGTCATAAAGTATCCTGCGCCTCAATATCCGGTATAAACCCATCCACGATTTTGTAGTCGATCCCCGCTTTGCGGGCCTGGGACGTCTGGAAGCGGCGGGGGACCCGGTGCAGTTTGCCGTCTTTGATAAAATACGCTCCTGTCTGGTGAAACTGAAAAGGGACGCCTTTGTTCATACACTGGCGGCGGACGTCCAGCACCCATTCGTAATCAAGCGGCCGCACGTTGATGCCCGATTCGCCGGAGCAGGCTACCTCGCAGATACTGCCGTTAAGATACTTCTCAAGGTTGATTGGGCCGAGCATGGGGCCGAGGATAATCGTTTTGTACCGGATCGGGAGCTCCGCGAAGATCGGCAGCCGGAAATCCGCCCGGTCCTGGTTTTCACAGGTGCAGCCTACGATCACATTACCATAGCCGTCGCCCCAGTCAGGGGGCATACATTCCACAAAGCGTTCGATGCGCTTTGTGAAAAAGTAAAACATACAATCGCTGCGGGCTTTGATCATTTTCCAGCATTCATCACGCCATTCATCCGCGTCCTTCAGCAGAAAATCCGAGGTAAAGCAGGTCATGACGACAGAACCGGACGCGATCTTCGGCGTTCCGTCCCGCTTTGTTTTGACCGGCAGATTGAAATTCTGTGTTTTGCGGCATTGCTCTGACGATACCGTGCTGCCGTATGCTTCATCCTGCCGGTAAACATAGCAGTAACGGCAGCCTTCGGAATACTTCGTGCAGCCATGCCAGGGGTTCCAGCTTGCGTATTTCTGTTCGCTCATTTTTTTGACACTTATAATCCTGCAATTCTGAGTTGTTGCTTGTCATTTATCCGGTATTGGTACCTGACCCAATCATAGCATATCTTCCTGCTTTTTGGCAGGGAATTTCTGCCGCCGGCATACATCAACAGAAGAATGCCAGAGGCTTTTCATTGCGGCGAATGATCCCTTTGCTTGCTTTACGCACAGGCCGCAGGAATGCTATAATCACCCCATCAGGAGAATCTTTGGTGCATATATGATTTATAAAGGAGAAGACACATGCAATTCAAATATGAGTTCAAATGGATATCTGTTCTGCTGTCGGTCCTGGTTCTGTGTGTTCCGGTTCTGCCTTCCGCCGCTGAAACTGCCGTTCCGGAATATGATCCCGGCAGCCTGAACTATGAACTGGTCTGGGCAGACGAGTTTGATACTGACGGACTGCCGGATCCTGCCCGCTGGGCCTATAACACCGGGGGAAACGGCTGGGGAAACGGTGAACAGCAATACTATATGGCCGAAGGAAACGCGGCCATTGAAAACGGAATCCTGACCATTGAACTGAGGGAAGAAAAAAGCAGCTATTATACTTCCGCCCGGATGATTACCAAAAACCTCGGGGACTGGTTGTACGGCAAAATTGAGGTCCGCGCGAAACTGCCTTCCGGCAGGGGAACCTGGCCCGCCATCTGGATGCTGCCGACGGACCGGGTTTACGGAGACTGGCCGGCTTCCGGAGAGATCGACATTATGGAACACGTGGGATATGATCCCGACGTGGTTGTACAGAGCGTCCACACAAAGAAAACGAACGGAGGTTCAGCAGTCAGCAAGAGCACGCTCGTTCCCGGAGCGAGGGAAGAATTCCATGTTTACGGACTGGAATGGCTGCCGGACCGGCTCATCTTTACCATCGACGGGGAACAGACGCATGTATATGAAAAGCCGGAGGCGGCTGAAGACGAAAAGGTCTCAAACGTGTGGCCGTTTGACCAGCGCATGCATCTGCTGATGAATCTTGCCTGGGGCGGGACCTGGGGCGGCCGCGAAGGGACAGACAAGAAATGCCTTCCGGCAAAGCTTGAAGTGGACTATGTCCGCGTATACCAGAGCCCAGAGATTATGGCACTGACCGGGCAGGAATGAAGAGGCGAACCTTATGCCGGACTGGAATCGAATGAAAACCAGGCTTTTATTTGCGGGAAAGGCTCGCTAGCGTGACAGGGGGACGGTTCTTCTGTCATGCGCCTGAACCGCGGCTTCAGGGAAAAAAGGATCACCTTTACGGTGATCCTTTCTTCGTGAGATAAATTGTTTTGTCAGTTGAGCAGTCATCCTTGTCCAGCGGGTATAGGTCGCCGGGGGAGATGGGACCTTTTCTTGTGGCCACGGTTTCACTGCCGGTGCAGGTAAAACCAACCGATTCACAAAACCGGACGAAGTCTTCGTATGACGCCCAGATCTTTTCCTGCTTCGCCAGAGCTGCCTGTGTTTTCGAACCCTGGTCAAAGAACATTTCAATCACGGCCAGTCTGCCGCCGGGCTTCAGGCACCGGCAGGCTTCTCTGATCAGCCCGGGGTAATTCTCCACATTGTTCAGCAGGTTTCCCGTGAAAAGATTCACGGATTCATCTTTGAAGGGGAGCCCTTTATCCAGGTCCACGTCAAAGATATAGAAATTGTCTTTTTTGCAGGCGTCCGCGTGCGCCTTGATAATGGCGGGGCAGGCGTCTGTAATGATCAGGCAGTCGTCATCCTTTAAGGTGTCCAGGAACGGTGCGAAATACCCGGAGGGGCCGCTGGCCAGGTCCACCTTGATACCGCCGGACGCGGAAACAAATTCAACAAAATGCCGGAGGGCGTCGTTTGAATTCATTCTCCGCTTCTGGCCGGAATATCTTCTTTTCATCATCAGGTTGACCTGGTTGCCGGTCAGATACTCGTCCAGCGCCTTTGACCAGGCGGGACGGGTGGCTTCGTCTGTCACAAAGTGGAAGACGTTTCCCTCCCGGACATAATCCATATCTTCTTTGAGCAGTTCTCGAATCATTCTCCGGTTTCCCCTGTTGTCAGTGAATCATCTTTATCATTATTGAGTTTAAAACGCACCTAACGCAGATAATGCAACCTGCAGAATGGAACCCTGTCCGTAGGTACCAGCGTCAGAAGAACAGGAAGCGATGAAATAGATCCTGCCAAACTGCTCGGATTCAATGATGACGTTCTCCGTGGTATAGGTACCGTCTCTTCCGGAATGACCGTATGCATGCTTTTGATAAGGATACAGGCCGCATCCGTAATCCATTTCAAAAAGGGTCATTTCTTCAAAAGAACTGCGGGACGTCAGCCGGCAGGAAACCAGGGCTTTATCAAAGGCCCAGAGATCCGCGACGCATGTGTGGACACCGCCGGCTCCGCGTTCATAATTCGGCGCCATGGTATAACCGTTCTCGTCGACCATTCCGTCTGCAAGAAGATCCCCGAAGACCGTGGGAACGCTGGTCTCATTGCCAACAATCAAGGCTGTTGTATGTTCCATTCCACACGGATCGAAAATGTGTTCCTGCAGATAGTCACCCAGCGGTATCCCGGATACCTGCTCGACGATCATACCCAGAAGATGATAATTGGTATTACTGTATTCCTGCTGAGTGCCCGGCGTAAATTCCAGCGGGGCGGCATAAAGATTATCCAGGAATTCCTCGTCTGATACTTCATCCCGGAAGGAACGGCGTATGAATGGCTCCAGATCCTCATCGCTGACATTGACCCAGAAGTCCCTGGGATTGTTGACATAGTCGACGATTCCCGACTGCATATGCAGCAGGTGCCGTATTGTAATTGCTTTGCCGGTTTCATATTCCGGGAAGAAGCTGCTGACCGGATCCTCCAGCGTGAGCTGCCCTGCCTCAATCAGCTGAAAAACAGCTACAGCCGTAAATACTTTTGAACAGGAACCAATGTTGTAGGTCGTATATTGGTCTACTGGCAGACCTTCTCTTGTCTTAACCTTAGGCCCGCCGAAAAGGATGATTTCATCGTCCGTTGCAAGCAGAACCGCTCCCCGATAGCTGTCGCTGTGAGCAGACTTCTCCACACGTTCAATGATCTTCTCATACCGTTCATCCGGATTGGCAAAGAAGTTGTCAGCATCTTCCCTTAAGTCCTGAAGGGCATACGCATTGCCTGTGATGAACAGAACGATCACTGCCAGGAAAGGCAGCAGCTTCAACGAGAACTTTTTCATTTGAATCTCTCCTTTTTTGATGAGATCCTATATGCCTGTCAGCTTGTATCGTATTCCAGCTCCAATGATAGCATATCATTGGCAAATTTGGCAGTTTATTTTGCTGCCGGCAAGAATAAAACCCGCCCCTGGCGGGCGGGTTGTTGTGTTTGCCTGACAGAACAATCGTTCATGTCTGACATCGATAAAGTGAGCCCCGGCTTATTTTTCTTTGCGGAACAGATCAATAAGCACCAGGACCAGGCCAAGTACTGTGATCAGGGTGGTGATGACAAACAGAGGCATTAATTTCAGATCAACTACATTTGACCAGAATTTTCCAAGATTGGTATACCAGGAGTCGGGGAGATTGTTTCCCGCGATACAAATAATCGCTACAGACCAAATAGTGCCTAACAGTGCCAAAAACCCGCCTGCCCATGTTTTCTTCATACAATCATTCTCCTTTGTTGAATTCAGATTTGCCGGCAGAAAAGAAATGTTGGAAAGCTTCTGTGTGTATCTGGAGAGCATATCTTCCGGCTCTTTGATTCCCCTCCTGCACCTGGCCCGCTTTACAGAATCCCGTGTTTATTCCATTTCAGGATGGTTTTGTAGCCGAGCTTGGCATACCAGGGGGCGACTCCCGTGTAATGAATATAGCTGAGATCGTATCCTTCTTCTTTCAGGATCCTGGTTACGTCCCTGACCATCACCAGGCCGAGGCCCCTGTTCCGGTATTCAGGCACGGTTCCCACACATCCGGGACCGCCGATCTTTATCTTCTGTCCCTCCAGCAGGTGTTCGCCCATGTCCTCAATCATACAGAAGCTGGCGATATTTCCATTGACAAACCCGCAGTATACTCTGCTTTTTCCGTCATACAGTTTCACCCAGTCCGGGATCACCTGGTTCACAGCCGCGTGCAGTTCATCCATGCTGCCTTGGAAAAGGCCGAATGAAATATCGCTGTCAAATGTTTTCTGATACGCGTCTGGATCAAATTCATCCAGCGGGAGGATCATCTCTTCATAGCTCCACTCTTCGTTTATGGAACGGATGTATTCCCTTTCAAAAAATCCAGGATGCATCTCTCCAAACAGTGTTTCGTAATCCTTCCTGTCTGCCATGTGTTTTCTCCTGCGTTTTTATTTTCAAGGTTATATGCCTTGCAGAATTAAGTTTCGCCGCCGTGATCACAGATATCGGGGCGGCAGCCTGCAGAAAACTTCCGGGATTGCCGGTTTATCCGTGATCCGCTTCCGGATTCTGCGATCTGTCATACGGAACATATCCTGCGCCGCCTTCCCAACAGGTCAGGCCGAAGCCTTCGTCCGTCAGTTCCAGCCCGCATACGATTGCGCGGCCGTTGCCGAACAGCAGGGTCAGCTCATAAGACGGTTCATTCCAGTAAAGATTCATGAATGGATTGTATTTCGTCACATACCATGTTCCGGAGGAGGCGCCTTCTTCCGCGACCTCGTCCATCATTCCCGGCGCGGTAAACGAGCCGTCAGCTTCCAGATTCAGAATATCCGGAGCCAGGTTGCCGCCGGCATCGAACTGCCATGCTCCGGCAAGTTTTTCCATTGCTTCCGGCGCTTTTTCCTGTTCCATGGGTTCCAGGTCCCGGACCGGGACAAAGCCCCATACAATGGCACCTCCGTCCGCAAACTTTCCGTTCTTTACTTCTGCGGTAACATAAGCATAGTTGTAGTTATACAATCCCAGGCAGGAAAACTGTGTTCCCTTCGGAACAGAAAACTGGCGGAATTGGCCGACGTCGGGATCGTCTGTCAGGAAGGTGTCTGTAGTCGCTTCTACATCGATATGGACAAAGGACCGGCCGGGCTCGCTGCTCTGCTCGCTGATTTCCGGCAGGCCGAGATCCTTACACAGCGCATAGCCGATTCTCTGCGTGCGTTCGCTGACATTGTACCGGATGCAGGCATAGGATTGTCCGTCTTCGTTTTTATACTGCGAAAGCACCCACAGATCACCGTTCAGACCGACAGCCGCTTTTCCCTTTCCGGCACGCCATGCGGATTTACCGTAAGGAGCGCTGTATACAGCGGCTGTCCCTTTCTTTTTCGGCTGAAGGAGTTCTTCCGGGTGGTCAGGATTATATACGTCACCGGAACCTGCGGCGGTTCCCGGCACATTCAGTCCGCTGTCAAACCGGGCACGCATATAATTCAGGCGGCATACTTCATCCACGGAACGCGGAAACAGATCGATGTTGAAATCAGCGAGCATGATTTTTTCAGGCCAGACCACGGCTTCATCATGATCGTCGTCCGTCGCCTGATACTGCCAGGAAAAGCCGTATTCACCGGGGATACCGGTCAGCTCGAATCCGTTTATGACCGCGTCTGACAGCTGGAATTCTCCGCTGCCCTCATTCCATTCACAGAACGTATAATACTCAAATTCATCGTATTCGATGGTCAGGTAGTGTCCGTCCCAATACAGCTTCGGTGCTTTTCTTTTCGCTTCCGGCTGATAGACCGCTGTTGTATAGACGTGGAGACGCTCCCGGCTGTCCGCAAAAAACAGTGCGTGATGATAGCGTGATTTCATCACCGCGAAGGGATCTTCCTGATTGCTGAGCGTTGAATAATCATCCCAGGTGTGGTCCGCCATGACAGCCGCCAGCAGCTTTCCCTTCAGTCCCCAGCTGTTGGCGGAGGCTGTACCGCAGAGCAGGAGAGAGCCGGCAAGCAATGCGGCGGCAAGAATAACGCAAACGCTCTTTTTCATTACAATACACCTCCGATATGTCCATTGCATACAAAACGGGATGCAAACCGGTTATCATCCTCAATGAAGCGGAAAACCGCAGGACGGCAATCCATGTCAATCTGTGAACAGCTCCAGGTAGGACTGGATTTTTGCCTTGCCGTACAGCTTGTCTGTAAGGCCGAACTCCGGATCGTAATATTTTCCATGACAGTATAATACCCAGTGGCTGTACCCGGGGAGCAGGACCTTCAATATGCATACCGGCGGCAGCGGCGTATTGTTATCTGCCTTTGTCATCGTCTTGGCCTGCCTGATCCCGTAATGCTCCAATGCCCGCTCAATATCTTTTTTCCCGGTTGCTTTATCATTTTTCATGACCCGGATCACATCATCCACGGACACGCTGGCAATCATGGCGACGCACGCCTGCCCGCACAGGTATTCTGTCGGCTGCTGAATATAGTGTATTTCCTTCATGCTTTGTCCTCCAAATGGCAGATCAGTTTCCATGCTGCGATTTTTTCCGGGATTGCTGACTGTCAATCGTTCCGGCAAGCATGTTTATTATTCCGCGCGAACCATTTGTTTCAGCCTTTGGGCTTCATTTGCGAAAAACCCGAACTGTTCATAAAAGGGAATCTTGTCGGGCATTGCGCACAGCTCGGTAAAAATCTCCGTATCACGGATCCCGTTCTGCCGGACAAAAGAAAGCAGTTCACGGATCAGCAGTTTCCCGACGCCCCGGCGCTGGTATTCCGGCCTGACGACAACGTCTTTGATATAGTAATCCAGGCCAAGATCCCCGATCATCCGGGCCATGGCTATGATCCTGTCCCCGTCAAAGACTGACACACGGAAAAGCGTGTTTTCCATCGCAAGAGCGGTTTGTTCCGGAGACGGGCCGTCTCCCCAAACGCTTTCCCACAATTCGATAAACTGCTCAGCGGTCAGATCATTATACCTGACAGTATACCGGCCGCATGCATGCGTTTCGGAACCCGGGCGTCTGATGACCATACTGGTCCGTCCCCAGGATTCCTCCTGATAGGTGAAGGCGTTCCTGTCAGTCTTCTCTTCTGTAAATCCAACGCTTTCATAACACCTGACAGCCTGTGTGTTTTCTGAGAAGACCCGCAGATAAACCGCGTCCGCTTTGCTGATTCTGAAAGCATATTCCACTGCCAGCCGAAGCATGGTTTTCCCGACGCCCTGCCCGCGTCTGGCCGGATCAACCACCACGAATTTGAACAAGCCCTCTTTTGTGTCCGGCTGAAGGGAGTAGCAAAAGAAACCTGCCGGTCTGCCGTCGTCGTCGAGAGCAACAAACGGGCTGTCACCATTCCGGACGCGGATACTCTGCAGGATCTCATCAAAGTTGTCCCCGGACAGCGGATAAGCAAACCGGTTGGCGCACCAAAAAGCATGTGTTTTCGGGTCTGTGATCCAGTTTTTGATTGTATCAAAATCCTTTTCCGGAATATAAGGTCTCAGTCTCACGATTCACACCTCTCTATACTCTGCATGTATTCAGGCCGGTTTTATCCTGTCCCGTATCCGCAGGATGGCCTCAATATGCATAATCCAATGCCGGGAAAAAGGCATCTGGATCAGCCCCCGGATATCCTTCCCGCACCAGTAATCAATCAGCCAGTATGCTTCTTCGTCCGTGCTGACGGTTTTCAATGATTTCAGGATTTCTTTCCTTTCTTCCGACGGCTTCTGTTTCAGCATACTGTACGGCAGATCCTCAAGGATCTTCTCTGTACCGGTTTTCACTTCCGCGATATAGGCATACAGTTCCTCCAGGTCCAGCTGTTTTGAAAAATCGGCGATCTGTTGCTTCACAAGCTCGTTGCCGGTGGTAATGATGGGGGAGTGGATTCGCTGCTGATATTTTCCGGAGAAGAAAACCTGGTCATCCCCGGCAATCAGGGTATGGGCCACAATGTCCTCAATCCGGAAAATATGCCAGATGGAGTAGGCGATCGTTTTGCTGTGGTACCCGTCGGCGTTGATAAAGGGAATGGCGTTGAAATCCTCCCTGGACAGCTCTTTTTTCAGCGTATAAAGGGTATCCATGAGCTGATTCCGCAGGCCGGCAAGCGTGCGGAGCCCTTCCGGCCAGGTCGCTTCTTTTTTGATCTGCGTCTGCATTGCCTTATTCAGTTCAGACCACTGCTTATTCATATTTCCTCCATATGGTTGTTTCAAATAGTGAACGCTGTAAAACGATCATACCAAAGCACGGATTTCCAGTCAAACAGGAAAGGAAGAAAGAGAAACCTGTCACACGATCAGCGGAAGCACCTGCTTTTCGATAAACTCGACCCTGTCGAATATCCTGGGCTTGAATGTGCCGGTTATCCCTACGGCAACATTGCATTCTTTGCTGACATAGATAATGTTTCCGCAGTCGCCGATGGCGGCATATACGGGTCTGTTCTCATAAGGCTTATACCATAAATATCCGTATTCCATGTTGCCGAACATCTGTCCGAGCTTGAGATACGGCGTGGTCATCTGCCGGATCCAGGTATCTGAGACAATCTGTTTTCCGCCATATTGTCCTTCGTGCAGAACCAGGTCGCCGAGCTTTGCCAGGTCCCTTCCGGTCAGGCAAAGCCCCCAGCCGGCGGTCACCGTGTCCTGTGGGTCCGAATACCACTCGTTTTTCCGGGGACCCTTGTTCATGAAAAAGTTGAACTGGTCTTCCTTGCTGCTGTCGCCGTGGAGCGTGTGTTCGGGAATCTCCAGGGGAAGGAACAGGTTCCTGTTGGCAAAATCGATACACTTTTCTCCTGTGGCGCGTTCAATGATCCCGGCAAGGATCTGGATGCCGAGGGTGGCATACCTGAATTCCCTGGTGATGCCTTTGCGGCCGCCCAGGAAATCCAGCGCCGCCTTTGTCCAGTCCTCCGAAGTGCATACCTTTTTCCAGGGCTCGGATTTTCCTTTATATGGTGCCGTCATGGTGAGCAGGTGCTTCAGCGTAACGTCGTAGATGGTTTTCTCGCCCTTTTTCACCTGGTAATCCGGAAAGAAACTGATGACCTTCTCATCAAGGCTTTTGATAAAGCCCTTGTCCACCGCAATTCCGGCCAGTAAAGCCATGACGCCCTTGGTTACGGAATTGACGTTGACGGGATCCTCCGTCCGGAAGCCGCGCCAGCTGGCTTCATAGGCAGTCCGGCCGTCTTTGATCGCATAAATCTGGCAGATGTTGCTTTCGTTTCCTGTGCTTTCGGAAACGAGCCTGTAAAACGCTTCCTTGTTCATTTCAGCCTCCATGATGATGTTTCCGGACGTCCTGATAAGATGCTAAATGAATTAAAAATTGTTTTCAAGAAAAATCTTAAAATCAGGAAAAACAGGACGTAAAAAGCCGCGCACCGTTTTCCGGCGCACGGCTGTGAATGGCAAATCGGGATACAGCTGTATTAGGGGTATCAGATGGTTTTTACGTATCTGATTTCACGCTTACCCCAGCGCTTGAAGATCTTGTCCCTGCCGTCGAAATGGTAGTGGTTCTTTTCATAGCAGTTCCGGCCCATTCCGTTTTCTTCCAGGACCCAGATCACAAACTCCCTGCAGCCTTTTTCCCTGCCTTTTTCCTCAAAGAACCGGATCATTTCGGAACCGATGCCCTGTCTCACATAGGCGGGATCGACATAAATGAAATGGAGTTCAAAGGCATTCTCCTTATCCTCATCCTCATTCATGCCGATGCCCATCATGGCCTTGACGATCCCGGTATCAGGATCTTCGTACACGTACATATCAAACCGTTTTTCGGAGATCTAGCGGGTGTGGACCGGGACGCGGCTCTCCACGGTTAAGTCTTTTAAGAGTTCTTCCGAAAGAATATTCTGATAAGCATACCGGCTGCTGATCACATCGATCTCAGCAGTCCGGACTGCATCATGAATGGTGGCCTCACGAATCATTCTGCATTCACCTCATTATGTAATTTTGATATATGAACAGTCAGAAAGACCAGTTATATTCCGATTTGCCGATTATCACCGTAAATTAAAGGCGGCAACAACAGCAGTTCCTGTCAATCGAACATTCTCCGGCCTTCCATGCCTTGTGACAACACAGATCATCCAGACGTTCGATATAGAGAGATGTGGTTTCGTATGCTGACATGGCTACCGGACCTCCCTTCAGGAACATCGAAATTTGGGTTGCTTGAGTTGCGTTATCCTATCACAAATGAGAGGTGAATTCAACACAAAAGTGGACACCGGGGACAGTGGACACCGGGGACAGTCCCCAGTGTCCACTGTCGGGAAAAGACAAATGAGGAAAACGGCTTACTCCTCTGCGACGACCATCAGCACGGCGGGGACGGGGCCGTCACAGCCTTTCAGGAAGCGGCCCCGGGTCCTGGCTTCATAGAGCAGGGCGGTGGGGAAGTAGCAGCAGGTGTTCAGGTAGCGGAGGAAGCCCGGCACGTCGCCCTGGATCTGCTTCGGAACCTCCACGGGATTCCGGATCATCCGGGCATAGTCCCCGCGGAAGGAAGCCAGCAGCTTGTCCGCGTATTCATTCGTCAGGCTGAAGAAGGCGTTCCGGTTCTCTTCATTCAGGACAGGAACCTTCAGCTTCAGTTTTCCTTCAGGAGAACGCTCCAGGAAATCCAGGTTCAGGAAGACGTCCACGTTCTCCAGCATCTTGCCGGGAATGCCGGAAAGCAGGCTTTCATCGTCACGGTAGACGGCGTACAGGAGCTTCATCACAAATTCTGCCGACTCGGGGGAATCCACCGCTTCCTGATAGACCCGGTGCGCTTTGCCCAGGATTTCGTCGTCCACGTCATAATCACAGAGCACGACGTACTTGGCTCCCGGGAGATGCTCGATCATTCTGCTCGCTTCGCCGCTGATGTTGTACAGGGCATAGGGGCTGTGATCATAATCATAATCCGCGGGATACCGGTTGCCCATGGCATACCATTTGCCGCCGTTCTTCCGGTCCGGATACTCCTTGATGGACAGCAGGCCGGCGACTTCGTCCCGCGCCCTCAGCACAGACATGTAGACGGACCGGAGGGCGAAATACCCTTCCAGCTTCAGGCGGGCGGAAGCATTCTGTTCCTGGTAGTATTTTGTGCCGCGCAGGGTATTCAGGCCTTCCTCCACCTGCTGCCAGATGCCGTCAAACAGTTCCGCTGCCAGTCCTTTCTGGATGTCCAGGGTGGCGAGGCGGTCCTCCTCCGTGTAGATGATGAAATCCGTGAAGACTTTGTCGCCTGTCCGCTTCATCAGTTCCCCATTCACAAGGCGCTCCACAATGGGTTCCACATAGGCTGTGGAGATGCCGATGGCGTCCGCCAGCTCGGGCAGGGTGACCGGCTTTTCATAGGCCAGGATCAGGAGGTTCATGGCGATTTTGTCGTCTTTGACCAGGGTGTACGGTTCATCTTCTAATCCGGGAATCCCGGTGGTTGCCATCCACAGAGTCTCCGGCTCAAAGCTTTGCTTTTGATATTTTTCCATGGTTAAATCCTTTCTCAGTATGTCCCTGCCAAGGCGAAGGCGGCTCTTTACGGTGTTTTCCGGGAGGGAGAGCTTTTCCGCGATTTCCCGGACGCCCTGTCCCCGGAAATAATGCCGTGTCAGCACTTCCCGGTACTGCTTCGTCATGCGCGCGACCAGGCGGCGGAGGTTTTCCTCTTCCGTCAGGTCTCCGGCCTCCGGAAGATCCGGAGCTTCGACAGTATCGCGGGCCAGGGCATAGTCCACGCCGCAGAACACCAGGGGTTTCCGGTATTTACTGCGCAGCATGTCATAAAAGCGCCGGTTCAGCACCGTGACAAGCCAGTTCCGGGCGTTGTCGATCTGCTTTCCTTTCCGGATGGCCAGAAGACCTTCCAGAAGCGCAGCCTGTACCAGGTCCTGGGCGTCATCCCAGGAGTCGCACTTGCCGGCCGCTACGCCCAGCAGGTAATCCGCATGTTCCAGTAATTCTTCCGTTCTCATCTGAGGTCCCTCTGACAGTGTTTTTTGAAGCTTCACCTGATAGTCGCAGAATAATGGGAAAGGTTCAGTGGGGGAAATGGTTTTTTATCATAATAGCAGATTATCAGCGCGTGACAAGGGGACGGTTCTGTTGTCACACTTCCGAACTGATTATCTGAGATAAAAAAGCGGAAATGGTACAACAGAAGCCGTCCCCTGGTCACGCGCCAGCGCTGCGGTCACATTGTTTTCCGTCGCGTGTTTCCACGCAACAAAAAAACAAGCACTTCTGAAGAAATGCTTGTTTTTTTCATCACTCGATGATGGAGAGATGATCAATGCAGGCGGGAAGGTGCATCATATGATGATAGGTCATGGGAGTCAGGATCATGCCGGCGCGGGTCAGCCTGCCCCAGAAGACCAGCAGCCAAACGGAGCGGAAGTCTGTGGTAACGCCGCCGACTTCCAGGATCCGCATGACCCACTCTTCGGGCACCATGGACTTGATCTCGTCCAGGGTCAGCTTCTCCAGGATGGTACGGGTGTTTTTGCCCACGGTGATCATGTAGTCCCGCAGGGCTTCCGCGTTGATCTTTTCGCCGAAGTCCTTCACTTCGTCCGGCTCCAGGGCGTTGCCGGTGTCCGTAATCGTGGCGCCGATTTTCTTCTGCCATTCGTCATTGAAGATCTGGTCCCGGTTGGCCATCAGGATGTTGCTGACCAGGTCCTCAATGCGGTAGGTGTGCCAGAACTGCCAGCAGAGCGGCACCATATCCGTTCCGGCGTAGTGTAAATCCGTATCCCAGATCTGCCGGGGAACCAGCTTGTTCTGGTTTCCGGCCAGCATATAATCCAGCACATAATCGGCAACTGTCTTTTCGGACGCGCCGGAAACTTCCGCCGGATGCACCATGGCGTGCACTTCCAGCGTCAGCTGTTTCATCTTCTCCAGGTCGTCCCCGGCCAGTGCTGCCTTCAGTTCTTCGTATTTTGTTTCAAAAGCTTTGTACAGTTCTGCCTTGTTCATGGAGTATCCTTTCTGTTTTCCGTGGGTTTCAGTTGTGTATGTGACGGCCGTCACTGAAAGGATAAACCACAGGCGAACAGGAGGCAAGGGGAACAAAAACTTTTTTTACTTCAGCGGCGGAAGCTCGTGGATATCGTAGGTTTCGTAGTAGATCTCAAAGGCGGTCTCCACGTCTCCGGACAGTTCAATCAGGGCGCCGGCCTGGAACATGGCGGACAGGGATCCGCTTGGCGCCTGCCAGGCCGCGTTGCTTACGATGGTCACAGGGCTGTCCCGGAGGATGGCTTCGGCGCCGAACAGGAGTACGCCGGTGGCAATGTGGTAATCGCTGGAGATAATCGCGATCCGGTTCACCTGCGGACAGGTCGCGGACAGGATATCGAAGGTGTAAATGGCGTTCTGCGCGGTGGTCAGGGAGCGGTCCTCCACCAGGATCCGGGCGGGATCGACGCCGTTTTCCTCCAGCCATTCCGCCATTTTGCCTGCCTCGGTGGCGTCGGGGTTATCCGCCGCTGTGCCGCCGCCGGTGCAGGCAATGAAGGCCTGCGGGTACTGCTGCGAGGCGGCCAGGGCGACCTTCAGCCGTTCCACCAGTTCCTCCCGGACGGTGCCGTCCGGATTCAGCTGGAAGCCCAGCACAACCAGGCAGAGGGTATCATCATCGGGCAGATCATCCGGGAGCTCCGCATGGACTTCCACCGGGGCTTCCCACAGGTCCATGATCTGCTCCCATTTTCCGGCCAGGTCGGGATCCGCCGCCTTCAGTTCCTCCAGTGCCTCCGCGTCCCGGCCGCCGTATGCGGCGTGGGAAACCACCATCCGCTCAATCATCTCCTGCGCGGGGGAGAGATCTTCCGCGGACGTGGGGAAACAGGCACAGAGCAGCAGTGCCGTGATACAGACGATGGACAGAATTTGCTTTGTGATACGCATTTTCCGTACCTCCTGGTTTGTACAATTGTTTTTTTCAATCATAGCACAATTCCGGGAAAAGTTCATGTGTGACAGGGGGGACGGTTCTGTTGTCACATTTTTTGTGACAGAAAGGGGCTTTTTTATCACATTTTCTGTGACAGACGAAAAAAAACAGGCGCCTCCGGAGAGGCGCCTGCTTTGGGGAATTGCAGGATTATTGAATAATCTCGAGGGTGTTCAGCATCGCGTCGAAACGCCTGCCAAAGCCTTCGGCGGCTTCAAAGCTGTAATGCATGGTAGCGATCACGCAGCCGTTGCTCAGCGGGATCACGTACACAGACTGCAGCTGATCGGGGGTCTGGTTGTTCTTATCGGCGGAAGCGTCGATGTGGGCGCAGGTGCCCGCCTTATCCAGCGTACGGGTATCCTGGTGGATGTTGTAGCTCATGGAAAGGGATTCTGCGATGGAAGCAGCGGCGGAATCGGCATTTTCATCGCTGTAGATCAGCTCGAGGAAATTCTCGGGAGAATCAGCGTTGTCATATACGGAAATGAAGGATTCGCTGGCCGGTCCGCTCTGGCGGGTGAAGCTTTCATAGTCGTAGTCCATTTCGATGCCGATGGCAGGGCTCTTGATATGCTCGTATTTGACGGTCTCTTCCATGCCTTCCATCATGATTGTGCCTTCAAAACGCTCGCCTTCCGGACGGCCTGAAGTGGCGTAGCTCTCCACTTCAGGGGCGGTTCCGGTTTCAAACTGGTCGTCGGAAGCGTCGGGCATCGGCAGGATTTCCGGCTCGGCCTGGGTGGCGGAATTGTCGGGAATCGGAATCAGTTCCGGCTCGCCCTGGATGGGGGCGGCTTCATTTACAATGGGCTCTGCGGGTACGGTGGTAGTATCCTGAGCGCTGCTGCAGCTGCTGAGCATGAGCATCAGCAGGGAAGCCAGCACGAGCATCGCAATCGTCTTGGTAAGTTTCTTCATGGTTAAGGTACCTCCTTGTTCTTTGATACAACTATATAACGAAACAAAAGGCTGTATTGTTCCCGAAATACATTTTGCAGCGCCAGCCGGTGCGTGGCAAGGGATAGGGCGTGACAAGGACCGGCATGATGGAATTTTTTTGCGGTGAATGCGGAAAACGTTCTGTCTGTATGGCCATATTTTACACGCTTGCCTTTCCCGGATCAAGTCCGGTACAATACAGTACAACGGGTACAGCGTTTTCAGGAGGGAAGAGGCACTGATGGAACAGAAGGCGTATTATCATCTGCCGGGGCTGTTTGAGTTTTATGATCTTTATAAGGTGTTTCTGCCCCTTTTCCGGGAACACCGGGAATACTTCTATGACTGGTGTGAGATCGGATCAATCTACGGCGCGCCCTGCGACTGCATCTGGGGCGGCGGGCGCGTGGGTTTCGGGGACGCGGAGGCGGAAGAAGTGCTGGCCCTGATGAAGGAGCATGCCGTTTCCGCAAGGCTGACCTTCAGCAACTCCCTGCTGAGGGAGGAACACCTGGCGGACAGGAAATGCAACGCCCTCTGCGCCATGTTTGAAAACAGCGGGGACGTGCGGAACGGGATCATCGTCACTTCAGACCTGCTGCTGGAATATCTCCGGAAAAAGTACCCGGGGTTTGACTTCGTTTCTTCCACAACGAAGGTGCTGACGGACGTGCGGGACTGTGTGGAGGAACTGGACCGGGAGGAGTTTACCTATGTGGTGCCGGACTTCCGGCTGAACAAGGTGCTCCCGGAGTGCGGACTGACCGATGCGCAGAAGGCCAAGGTTGAGTTCCTGTGCAATGAATGCTGCTGGTTCGACTGCTATGACCGGAAGAACTGTTATGAAAATGTCAGCCGCAAGAGCCTGGGGGAAGACGTGGCGGATCATGTCTGCGTTTCTCCGGACGCGGCGAAGGGATACCGGTTTTCGGACGCAATGAAAAATCCCGGATTCATCGGAATCCGGGAGATTCAGGAGACTTACCTTCCGAAGGGTTTTCGTCATTTCAAGATTGAGGGACGGGGCCTGGGAAGCGCCATCGTGCTGGAGTTCCTGCTGTACTACATGACGAAGCCGGAATACCAGCTGAAGGTCAGGGAAGAGATCTACCTGGACAGCATGCTGGATCTGTTTTAAAAATGAAATATCGCTGTCGCGATGTGAAATATTGATCTTCGATCAATATGAAATAAATCAGCTTCGCTGATTTGTGAAATATCCGCCTTACGGCGAATGTGATGATTACTCTATTAAAATGAGGAAAAGGAAAACCGCCGGCATTTCTGCCGGCGGTTGTTATGTGGCTGAATTACTGCTTTGCGGCTTTCAGCAGCTTGTCCCATTCCTTGATGATGGAACGGTCTTCGAAGTAGTTGATCCGCATGGCTTTCCGGACACGAGCCAGGGTGGCGTTGGTGGTTTCCACGGCCTTGGCGGTGCCGGCCTGCAGGATGTCATAGACGGCGCCGATATCATTTTCCCACTTAGCCCGCTCCGCACGGATGGGGCTCAGGGTTTCTTCCAGGATGTTGATGAGGAACTTCTTGCAGGTGCCGTCTCCGAGACCGCCGCGGCGGTAATGATCCTTCATTTCCTCCAGGTTGGCGTAGTCCGGCAGGAATTCGGCAAAGTGTGCGTCGGTGCAGAGGGCGTCCAGGTAGGTGAACACCACGTTGCCTTCGATATGGCCGGGATCGGAGATCTGCAGGTGCTGCGGGTCCGTGAACATATGGCCGTTGACCTGCTTTTTCACGGTCTTGGGGTCATCGGACAGGTAGATGCAGTTGCCCAGGGACTTGCTCATCTTGGCCTTGCCGTCCACGCCGGGCAGGCGGCGCTGGGTTTCATTTTCCGGAATCACGGCCTTGGGCAGCACCAGGGTTTCACCGTAGACTTTGTTGAACTTTTCCACGATTTCCCGGGTCTGTTCGATCATGGGCAGCTGATCCTCGCCGACGGGAACCACGTTGGCGTCAAAGGCGGTGATGTCCGCGGCCTGGGATACGGGATAGCAGAAGAAACCGGCCGGGAGGCCTTCATCCGCGAAACCGCGCATCTGGATTTCAGCCTTGACGGTGGGATTGCGGGAAAGGCGGGCCGTGGTGACCAGGTTCAGGTAATAGAAGGTCAGCGCGTGGAGCGCCGGCAGGGCGGACTGGACGCAGATGGTGACCTTCTCCGGGTCGAGACCCACGGAGAGGTAGTCCAGCACGACGTTGATGATGTTATCCCGGATCTTGGCGGGGTTGTCCGCGTTATCCGTCAGGGCCTGGTCGTCGGCGATGAGGATGTTGATCTCATCGTACAGGCCGGAGTTCTGCAGCTCCACCCGACGCTTCAGGGAACCTACATAATGACCCAGGTGCAGCCGTCCAGTGGGACGGTCACCGGTAAGAATAATCTGTTTCTGATCAGCCATGACACACGTCATCCTTCCGTACTCACTTTCTGCATATTCTACTACAAGAAAGGAACGGGGGCAAGTACAATGCTTGTACTGAAAGGGCGGAAGCAGTGCAAGAAAATGAAATATCGATCAGCGATCGATGTGAAATATTGTCCCTTCGGGTCAATGTGAAATATTCGTCTGCGACGAATATGATAGTTTGTTTACAGCCGAAGAGCAGGGTGATCGCAGCTATGCGTATTGCTGAATGGCGGGAATCATGTATAATGACTGTAAAGCGGCCAATCAAGACAGAACAATATGCGCTACCACCGTCCGACAGAACTCACTGACAAAACGAAAGGCAGGGCAGACAAAATGAAAAAGACAATCGCTCTTTTGATCACGATCGTTCTTCTGGCAGCCTGTGTCTGTGCGCTTGCGGAAGAAGCGCGTTTCGTGACGATCAACGAATGGCTGGACGCCAAGGGAGAATGCGGCGACTGTTATATGGTCGTGCAGGTTGTGCAGGTGCTGAATCCCGTGCTGGCACTCGTCGGGGACGAAACCGGAACAGTCAATCTTTACACCGGGGGAGAAACAGAACTGCTGTTTGACTTCAGCGATCACCAGGACGCCGAATACTACCGGAACTGGATCTTTGTGATTTCCAATCCGCAGTATAACGTGTTTGAAGGCACCGTGGAGCTGAAAAACTGGAAGCTGGAACGCTTCATGCCCTGCGTTTCCGGAATGGAAATGTAAGGGTTTGCCAGATATCAAAGGAGAAAAAGCATGATTGTATTGAACGTAACCTATCAGTGCAGGCCCGGCATGAGGAACCGGTTCCTGGAACAGATTACCGCGGAGGGGATCGACGCCGCTTCCCGGGGAGAGAAAGGGAATATCCGGTATGACTATTTCCTGCCGGCAGCCGAAAAGGATGAACTGCTGCTGGTTGAAAAATGGCAGGATGCGGACGCGCTGACTGAACATGGCCATCAGCCGCACTACGCGAGGCTGAAGGAAATCAAGGCGGAATATGTGACCGAAACCATTATCGAGCGGTTCGATACCGGGGAGTAAACCGATGGGGGAAGAACCTGGACCCGGCTGCCGTATGATTATCCGTACAAAACGGAAGACGGGAAAACCGTCACGATCCCGTTCGCGTATCTGGTGATCGGGGAAGGCATAAAGTGAAGTAAACAGGGACGACAGACGTCCCTGTTTTTTATATGCCCTGCTGATTTGTGAAATACACGCCTGAGCTGAATGTGATGATGGCTGCCGGCAGCCGAGGACATGGTTCAACTGTCATTTTTTGGAACAAAACCGCCTTGAAAGTCGTTGTATTGACAACGGGGAACGCCCCGGAAAGGAGTTGGTACAATGACAAACAAGACGAAGACGAACGGAATGAAGATGATCAGACGCACGCTGGCGCTTGGCCTGTGCCTGGTGCTGCTGGCCGGGGCCGCCTGCGCGGAGAATATGACGGTTCTTTCCTCCGGCGCGGAGGACTGGCTGAACTATGAGTGCACGCTCCCGGACGGCCGGATCCTGCTGACCGGCGGAAAGATGGAAAACGGAAAAGACGGGAACTTTGTCCCGTGGATTGTCTGCCTGAATGCCGACCGGACGACAAGCTGGGAACTGATTGACCGGCAGCAGGACGGCAGCGTCTCTGCCGGACGGGCGGCGGTGCTGGAAGACGGCACCATCGCGATCAATGTCGGCGAGCATACGGAAAGCGAAGTCATTAAGTTCTATACCAAGGACGGAGACCAGGCCCGGGAAGACCTGGTGCTGTCCCCGAACGCGATTGTGGAAGCGGCGGAAGCGAACTACCTGATGCTGACCGGTGCGGAGGACGGAAACGAATCGACCACCGTGATTGACTATGAAGGCAAGGAACTGCTCCGGTATGACGGCGTATGCCTGCCCAACGGATACGGCTTCAAGGTAAAGGGCGAGGCGGATCCCGTGGTATACGGCACGAATGCCGCGACGGACGGCAGCGCAAAAATCATAAAGCTGTACGGCATGGAGAACAAGGCGGTCTGGGAAACCGTGCTGGATTTCCAGATGGATGAAACGGACACCGCCACCCTGTGCGAAGCCGTGAAGACCAATGACGGCGGATACGCGGCCTGGCTGCGGGAATCCTGCTTTACCCAGGGCGAGAACGGATATGAGGACGTGGATATCCTGGTGAAGTTTGACGCGGACGGCAAGCTCAAGTGGACGAGCGGCGACAGCTTCAAGAAGGATAACCAGTATATCGGCAAGATCTTTGCTTATAACGGAAAGATTGCCGTGCTGTGCGTAACCAAGGGCGACGACGCCTATGACGACATGAATAAGCCCCAGGTGATCCGCTGGTTCGGCGATGAGGGAACGGAACGGGGTACGACGGAACTGAAGCTGAACCCCGAAGAGCTGACCGCACTGAAGGAATACCTGACCCCGAAGGATCCCGGAACGACCCGGACGCCTTCTGTTTACGGCGTGCAGCTGATCCCCATGGAGGACGGGCTGTGGGCGCTGGTTTCCTGCGGCGTGTGGGAAAACGAAGGCGAGGAGAGCGCGGACACCATCTTTGAAAGCCATGAGCTGGTGCTGGTGAAGGTGGAAGAGAAGTAAGCTGCTTCGCAGCAATGAAATATCGATCAAAGATCGATGTGAAATATTCGATTTTATCGAATGTGATAGTAACTGAAACGCGGAGCGTATGACTGCTGGGGACTGAACCTCTGTCACTGTTCTTGAAAAGAATGTGACTGAGGGTCTGTCCCCCTGTCATGCGCTCCGCGCTTTTTTCTGTTTGTTATACTGCTTGCTTATTTTTTCTCAAACAGCGCTTTGTATTCAAAGAGCTTTTGCTCGATGAGGGCTTTGTGGCTGGTGAAGAAATCCACCACCTGGCCGGCTGTGTTGAGGGCCAGGTCATACTCCTCCCGGGTGATGACGCCGCCGGAGAGGGCTTCTTCCAGCTCTTCCCGGTCCAGGATGCGGGGCGTGCCGTCGCTCAGGACAACCACGTCCAGCAGCAGGTCATAGAAGACGGCGTCTCCGTTTTCAGCCACCTCATTGCGGAGGGTGATGTCCGTATACTGCTCGAAGAGGGTGCCGTCATGGAACATGGCGGTGAGGGCGAAATGTCCGCCCTCCGGCACCAGCTCCAGCCACTGATAGCCGTTGGCCGCAATGCACAGCGGGCCCTCCGGGGAGTCCACGGACTCCGGCTCCTTCAGCCCGGTAAAGGTGAGCAGGCCGATGCTGCCCCGGAAACAGTCGTCCCGGTGATAAATGCAGGTATATTCATAATCGGAAGCGGCAAACCATTCCCGCCGGTCCATGTGCTTTTTCCTGATCGTTTTCACAGTAAGCCTCTTTTTCCAAAGGATCACCGGCTGGATGCCGATACCCTTATTGTACAGGGAGCCGGGAAATCTTCAAGTGCTTTTTCTGACGGCAAGGAGATAGCAGACACCCTTCGGGGCTTCCAGGGGATGATCCGGGCAGGAACGGTTGTATTCCGTGAAGTACTGTCCGGTCATGGCTGTATGGTCCAGGTGTTCATAAACCAGGAAGCCGCATTCCGTCAGGAGGGTCTCCATTTCCCGGGAAGTGTATTGCGCCTTCATCTGTTCCCCGGCGCCCTGGGCCAGGGTCTGGTTGGTCCGGGTTTCATGGCCGTCTTCCGTGGAGGGATAGTCCAGGCAGAGGGCGGAACCGTCACACAACAGGCTGGACAGGGCGGTGAGCAGGCTCCGGAAGGCGTCTTTATCCAGGTAGTAGCTGATGCCCAGCAGGCTGCAGAAGGCCTTCTGCCCGGGATCGAAGCCGCTTTCTGTGAGCCGGTCTTTCCACGCGGGATCCGCCAGGTCGCAGGGGACGTATACCGCGCTTGATTCCAGGCCCGCTTTGGCGATGCGGGCCTGCTTGTCGGCCAGCATGTCCGGCAGGTCCAGTTCATACACGGAAAGGGCGGCGCTTTTGTTCCGGATGGCGAAGGTGTCGTACCCGGAGGCAAAGAGGACAACCTGGCGGCAGCCGAGCCGCTGCTCACCGGCAAGCATCTTTTCGCAGTACGCGCTCCGGCCGAGCACGGAAGGGGAAAGCTGCCTGTCCACGATCCGGCGCAGGCCCTCCTCCGGACTGCCGTGAAAGTCCGGCAGGAAGAAAGGGATTCCCCGGGCCATGCTCTGCGCGATCTGCTGATAGTCTTCTCCCAGGAGCTGTTCTGCGGCGCTGTCCGCAAAGACGGGTACGAGGGTGTTCAGGTAATGATATGCCCTTGCGAAGCAGCTGACTTTTGCTGTCATGTGATCCATACACAAGGCCTCCTTCATCGGTGATGGATGCTTAATACACCTTGCGCGGAAAGATTACAAGACTTGAATTTTGAACCAAAATATGGTAATATACAGCCACCGGAGGAAGCAAAATCCTCTGTTTTTGTTATCAAAGAAAAAACGACATAAAGAGGGCGGAGATCCCGGATCTGTTTGACCCGATCATACTGCAGTACAAAATGATCCTGCGGTTCTTCAAGCTGGAGGACGCGGGCATGGTCCTGGTGCCCGGCGTGAAGGAGAAGGGCGATGTGGCCGGGACAGGGGGAATGGAGCATGCAAGGAAAATGGGCGAGGCGTTGGCGGCTGTGACGCAATGAAATATCGCTTCGCGAGGTGAAATATCGCTTCGCGAGGTGAAATATTGGCTTTCAGCCAATGTGAAATAAATCAGCTGCGCTGATTTGTGAAATATTCGACTTCGTCGAATGTGACAGTTACTGAAACCTTGTGGACATAAAAAAGAACCGCTAGTATCAGCGGTTCTCTTTTTATTTCTTAGTTGGATTATTCCGGCAGGCCGGGGAACTGGACAGTCTGAGCCAGGGTGTTCAGATCGGCCTTGAAGGCGTCCAGGTCAGCCCAGACCATGCCTCCCTGGCCAACAGTGAGCTGGTAGGTGAAGTAGAGGGTCTTGTCATCTTTGGAGGACAGCACGCGGGAAGCGTACACGGAGTAGGGCTTGCCGTCCTTGTCGTTGGCGACGTACAGGCCCCATTCGCTGCCGTCATCCAGGGTAACCATGGTGTATTCAGACGCATCCCGGTCATAGAACACGTAGGAGAAGGAATTGATTTCCGCTTCAATGCGGACGGACTTGCTGCGGTCTTCCGCGGCGGCATAAATGGAGTATTTTTCACAATCAACATGGGAAATGAAGGGCTTGGCGGTGAAGGTTTCGCTGTCGAAGTGGAAGTCGATGGAAGCGGGCAGATCCTGAACAATAGTCATGCCGGGGATGGAAACGCTGTAGAGCTTCGCACCCTTGCAGGCGTCTACGGTCCAGAACTTATCCTTGACGACGCAGGTCATATTGGTTTTGATGCGTTCGATTTCAGCCATGAGGAGGTCGGTCAGCGTCTGTGCGCGGCTGTCTTCCGGCAGCTTCCGGTACAAGTCCATGGAGACGCTGACATACAGCTTGGCGCCGCGTTTGATCTCATCCAGACCGAACAGCGCGAATGCGTTGCCGTAATCGGGAACAATATAGGCGGCAATCTTGTCCGAACCGTCCAGGAGGATGTTGTTCTCATCCGGGCATTTGTTCAGGAAGGTTTCATAGCTGTAGGAATCAGCACCATGGTATGAATACGAATAAGCATTGCTGACGTCCAGAAAGACGCAGTTGTTCACGCCGAACTCGCAGCACTGGGCGCCTTCGGGGCCGGGGAAGGTAACATACCAGGGTTCTTCATATGTGCTTTCAAACAGGGAGTAGGCGGAGAAAGGAGAAATGCAGACCTGAGGATAAGACTCACTCGTCAGCAGGGTCTTGTTGAAATACATATTCTGATCGACGGTCTCCAGGTAAGGCAGTTCAGCTTCCGCACTGGCGGCGGCGATGCCGCACAGCAGCATGAGTCCCATGAGTAAAGCGAGCAACTTTTTCATCATAATCCTCCCGTTCATCTTTTTCGCAGGAATCTTTTCTGTTCACTGTATACGACGTTAATTATATGGAGGGGTTCCGTAACTGTCAAATTTTGTATACAATCGATCGCAGATCGATGTGACAAGGGGGACGACTGCTGCGCGACAATGAAATATCGATGTGACAAGGGGATAAGCTGCCGCGCGACAATGAAATATCGATCGGAGATCGATGTGAAATATTGGCTTTCAGCCAATGTGAAATAAATCAGCTTCGCTGATTTGTGAAATATTCGACTTCGTCGAATGTGATAGTTACTGAAGCTTTTAGTGCACAAAAAAGAGAACCGTTGAGTGCAACGGTTCTCTTTTGCGCTCTAAAAACTTATTCCGGCAGGCCGGGGAACTGGAGCGTCTGGGCGAGGGTGTTCAGATCGCCCTTGAAGGCGTCCAGGTCAGCCCAGACCATGCCTCCCTGGCCAACAGTGAGCTGATAGGTGAAGTAAAGGGTCTTGTCTTCGCTGCCGGTCAGCACGCGGGAAGCGTACACGGAGTAGGGCTTGCCTTCCTTGTCGTTGGCAACGTACAGGCCCCATTCGCTGCCGTCATCCAGGGTAACCATGGTGTATTCGGACGCCTCCCGGTTGTAGAACACGTAGGAGTAGGAATTGATTTCCGCTTGGATGCGGACGGACTTGCTGCGGTCTTCCGCGGCGGCGTAAACGGTGAATTCCTGACCGTCAACCCGGGTGATGAAGGGCTTGGCGGTGAAGGTCTCGCCGTCAAAGTGGAAATCGATGGAAGCGGGCAGATCCTGCACCAGGGTCATGCCGGGGATGGAAACGCTGTACAGCTTCACACCCTTGCAGGCGTCCACGGTCCAGAACTTGTTATTGACAGCGCAGGTCATATTGGCCTGGAGACGTTCCACTTCAGCCTTGATGAAGTCGGTCAGCGTCTGGGCGCGGCTGTCTTCCGGCAGCTTCCGGTACATGTCCATGGAGACGCTGACATACAGCTTGGCGCCGCGCTTGATCTCGTCCAGGCCCAGCAGGGCGTAGGCGTTGCCGCGGTCGGGGCTGATGTAGGCGGCAGCCTTGTCGGAACCGTCCAGGATGATGTTGCTTTCATCCTCGCACTTGTTCAGGAAGGTTTCGTAGCTGTAGGAATCAGTGGCCTGGTAGTAATACTGATAGGCGTTGTTCACATCCAGGAAGGTGGCGCTGTCCACGCTGAACTCGTTGCACTGGGCGCCTTCGGGGCAGGGGAAGGTAACATACCAGGGCTCATCATAGGTGCTCTCAAACAGGGAGTAGGCGGAGAAGGGAGAAATGCAGACCTGGGGATAGGATTCAGCCGTCAGCAGGGTCTGGTTGATATACATATCCTGATCGACGGTCTCCAGGTAAGGCAGTTCAGCTTCCGCAGTGGCAGTGGCAATACCGCACAGCAGCATGAGGCTCATGAGCAGAGCAAGTAACTTTTTCATCTTTTTAATCCTCCTGATTTTTTTCCGCAGGATTTCTTTCCTGTTCATATATATTCGACGATTATTATAGGAAGAGAGGCCAAATAAGTCAAATTTTGTATACAGAATGCCCCGGAAAAGCCGTTTATTTGTTTCTTTTTAAGGCCGTGGAGGATATAATGGAACATGCTTCGGGACATCGGTTTCTCATGGGACAAGGTGTGTCCCATCGGTGAAATAAGGGCTTTTGCTCACTTTATGTCCTGTTCACCGGGAGCGGATTCAGGTACACTCGCCATCGAAAGGAGACACCGACATGGATCTGCAGAAGATCGGAACATTCCTGAAAGACCTGCGGAAGGAAAAAGGATTAACACAGGAACAGCTGGCGGAATCCCTGAACGTTTCCAGGAGAACAGTATCCCGCTGGGAAACGGGGATGAACATGCCGGACCTGGATCTGCTGATGGAGCTTTCGGATCTCTATGCGGTGGATCTGCGGGAAATGCTCAACGGAGAAAGGAAAAGTGAGGACAAAATGAACAAGGAAATGCAGGAAACAGTATTGCAGGTTGCGGAATACAGCAACGCGGAAAAAGAGCGGGGCGCTAAGGTAGTATGCATCTACTTTATCGTCGGCATTATCGCCCTGATTGTGAACATCATCATGGATCTTTTTATGGACATGCAGGAAACCTTCTGGGCCGGATTCCTGGAAGGCGGTACGATCGGGCTGGCCATCGCCGCCATGATCATGGGCATCCTGTACGCGACGGGAGCGCTGAGGAAGGTCTATGCCTTCAAGATGCGGCTGATCGGAAAAGGAAAGGCGGAATAAGACGATGGAAAAGAAAACCCTGGATAAGCTGATCATGATTGTGACGCTGCTGCTGGGTATCGCGGGACTGACCCTGATCCTGATCTCGGTGTTCGTGGAAGACGCGCCGCGCTCGGTGATGACAGCCGGAATGATCGCCGTAGCACTTGGAACCATCCTGAATGTGGTTGTGAGAGGCAGAAGAAAGTAAGAAATAAGGGATTAGGCCAATGAAAAGAGCGCCGGAATGGCGCTCTTTTTCGTTGGTGCTGCTTCGCAGCAATGATATGTTGATCTCCGATCAACATGATATATTTGACTGACGTCAAATATGATAGATTGCTTTGCAATATGATATATTCGCCTTCGGCGAATGTGATCAATAGTGTTTCGGCCAATAGATGGACTATCGGGAAATATGCGCTCCGCGCTATTTTATCCAATCCTTATTTCCGTTCCAGCGCTTTGATGATTCCCGCGACGGCGACATAGCCGACGGCGGCGACGGGCCAGATGATCCAGGTGTTCCTCCAGTCATTGGTCAGGAAGCTCCAGAGGAGGAAGATGGCGACAACCAGGCACCAGTAAGCGGTGGTGAGGAGGCTGGTATGCTTGTTGCTTTCCTTGCTTTCGCGGGTATAATCCCCTTCTTCCAGCAGGATCTGGTAGCTGCCCCAGATGATGGATACCCGGACGATCAGCATGACGCCGATGGCGGCAAGCACCAGGATGGCGGCAATGCCGATGACCTGCAGGAAGGATTCACCCTTGGAGAAAACCAGGCTGACGAACAGCGGGATGAGGGACGCGATGCAGAGCAGGACGCCGATGATCAGGTAGCGATTGCGCAGGGGCAGGAACTTCTCCTGGCGGGATTTCACCATGCCGGTGACGCCGTACAGGGTTTCCAGGGGCTCCTTTTCCAACCGCTCATAGGGAGCGATCCGGAGTCCGGCGGTGATGAACAGGCCGACTGCCGGGAGAATCATCAGCAGCATAACCAGGAGGCCGACGCCGCCTACTGCTTCCTCAGACCAGTTCCAGAGCTTAAATTCACGAAGGCCGCCCAGCAGGATCAGGGCCACCGGGGAAAGGATGCAGAGCAGTACGCCCAGCGCCACCCGGCGGGAGTTTTCTTCCTTAATCTTCAGGAAGGCGTTGGCTTCTTCCATGCCGATGGTCCGGGCAGGAACGTCCGGCACGGCGTCCTGGGCCAGGTCGGTGCTGGCGGAGGCTTCCGTCTGCTCCAGGTTATCCTTCAGCAGGTAATCGGTGCTGACGCCGAACAGCTCAGACAGCTGGATAATCCGCGCCATATCCGGGATGGACTGGGCGCCTTCCCATTTGGAAACAGCCTGCCGGCTGACGTTCAGTTTCTCGGCCAGCTCTTCCTGAGACCAGCCGTTCTTCTTTCTGAGATCTACTAATTTGTCCGCAAAGATCATTTAAGTTTTCCTCCTTGGCTTTGTCCCTTTCGGGCAAGCCCAGATTACCTGATCCGGCTGTTGCAGGCTATCAAACGGAGCTGGAAATTCCGCAACCGGCAGTTGCAATTGTTGATTTTTCGCGGTTTCCCGGCCATCCGGGAAGATTTTTTTACTCCAGTACGATTTCTTCCCCGGCGGGGATGATCAGCAGGTTCGGAGCCTGGAAAAGCTCTGCCCGGGCCTGGTCAAACCGGGCGCTGGGGATCGTATGATAGGGAATATTGTGCCGGGCGTTCACCAGCTCCACGCAGGCGATCGCTTCGTCCATTTCCATATTGAAGATGCCGTCCACCGGGAAGAAGGCATAATGCAGATCCCGTTCTCCCAGTTCGGCCATCTGCTCTGTTGTGGAGGTATCGCCGGCCGCGTAGACGGTGACTCCGCCGGAAAGCGTGATGACCCAGCCGACGCATTCCTTGATGTCATGATTCCGGTTGTTGCCGGCCTGAACCGCTTCCACGGTGGCATAGCCCAGGTCAAAGGTCTGGTATTCCCCGTCGACAAGGCCTTCTTTCCAGGTGATGACCTGGCAGCCTTCATTCCGGTTTTTGATTTTGTGGACAGCGTTGTGGTCATCATGCCGGTGGGTGACCAGGATCAGGTCTGCGGGAACGTCATATCCATCGCCGGAATAGGGATCAACGTAAATGACTTTGCCTTCCGCCGTGGTGATCCGGAGGCTGGCATGTCCCTGGTAATAAAGCGTATGGCTGCCGGAAACGTCTCCGGCGAAAACACTGCAGGCAGAAAAAAGCAGCAAAAGGGATAAAACGGCACTGATGAGCTTCTTCATATTCTGTTCCTCCGGACGGGGAATATCCCCGGATTGATATGTCATGTTACCGTCAGATTGTAACATACTTTCGGCGTTTGGAACAGGAGAATGCGGCAGGATTGAGCGGCGGGACAGTTTCTGGTACAATGAAGGTAACAGAAAACAGGCGGCGCGGATAATCGCCGGAGACAGAACGGAGGGACGCGGCAATGGAAAGCCAGTACGCAAAGATGGCGAAGATGTTTAAGGCCCTGTCTGACCCGAAGCGGGTCAAGATTGTGGACATGCTTTCCTGCGGGGATATGTGCGGCTGCGTCCTGCTGAAATGCTTTGAGATTACCCAGCCCACCCTGGCCCACGATATGAAGGTGCTGACGGAGGCCGGGATTGTGACCAGCCGGCGGGACGGGAAAAAGACCATTTATTCCCTGGACCGGAAAGCCCTGGAAAAGATGAATATCAAGCTGCAGAACATGGTGAAGGCGGACTGCGGCGACTGAGGAATATCAAGGGTTGTAAAACTGTATACCGGATCCGTTTCTCAATAGAAATATAGAAATATTTCTATTGATTTTTTGTGTGCGTTCGGATAGAATGAAGCCGGGACGAGGTCCCGTGAAAAGGAGGGAAAAACCCATGAAGAAGATTACTGCCCTGTTTCTTTCCCTGGTGCTCCTGCTGACCGCGGCTGCCGCCCTCGCGGAGGGTGAGATCCTGATGGGCCAGGTGGACTATGCCGCCCATGGCGACAAGGCCTTTGCCGTGATTACCGTAGCGGTGCAGGATGACGTGATCCTGGCTGCGAAGATCGATGAATTCCAGTTCATGGCTGACCGTGAGGACCTGAAGGCTGTCGGCGTGCCGAACAGCGACGGCGGTTTCGGCCAGAGCTATCCGGAAGGCCAGGTGCTGGGCTCCAAGCGGGCGAACAGCGACCTGTACAGCCTGAACATGCAGCGTGCCGGTTCCACTGTGCAGATCGCCGCGAACTTCAACGCGATCGAAGCCTACGCGAAGGGCAAGACCATCGCGGAGCTGGAAGCCGCTGTGAACGGATATACCGAGGAAACCAAGGCGGAGTTCATTGACGCCGTCACCGGCGCCACCACCGCCGACACCTGGGGCTACATGCGGGGCATTGTGGCCGCTGCCAAGGCCGCGAAAGCCCAGACCGGCACCTACACCTTCTGCAACAAGACCGGCGAGACGGTCACGGAGCTGTACCTGATCGACAACCTGACCGGCGAAAAGGGTCCCAACTACGCGGTGAACGGTTTTGCTGCCGACGCCACCTACGTGGTGACCCGCACCGTATCCGCGGAAGAAATTGAAGCCGGCTACAGCATGACGGTTGCTTTCAAAACCGAGGGCGGCTATGAAGCGAAGTTCGAAACCCTGCACATCGAGGTGGCTCCGATCACCCTGCTGGCGCAGGACGCCCTGACCGGCGCAACCCCGATCAGCTTCTTCGCTCCGGAAAAATAATAACGGAACGGTATTCACAGACAAAAGAACCGGGAGACTGATTTTTCGTCTCCCGGTTTCATATGTTTACAGCACTTTGCGGACCATGACCACTTCATCGTCCCGGGAACTGATCTCAAATCCGTTTTTGAGGAACAGCTTCCAGGAGGGATTGTCCGCGGCGATGTCGTCATACAGGATGGCGATCCCGCTCCTTTTCGCCGCTTCGCAGAGCAGCCGGATGCCTTCCGAGCCGTAGCCGCGGTTTCTGTATCTGGCGAGGATGATCACGTCGCAGATATGGATGTTCCGCTTTTCATCCAGGTGCCAGGCAATCTCGCCTACAAATTCCCCGGTCTCTTCATCCTGCAAGTAGCGGTAAAACCGCTTTCCTTCCGGGTTTCCGATCCAGTATTGATACCAGCTTTCCCATTTTTCCCGGGGAAAGGGAATGGTTCCGCCCCAGGCGTTGTTGTAGGACATGGTGTCCGGATCGGCCAGCAGGCTTTCCCGGAATCCCAGGTCTTCCAGGGCCGGTTGATAACATTTGATCATTTGGTTTCCTCACAGGTACGGGATGCTCAGATTTCCACCGGAATGTCGGCCAGCAGGCTGTCGAAGAGTTCGGTGAATTCCTCGACGGACATTTTCGCCCCGACGTCCACGGAGACAACCTTTCCGGTCCGGTCCACGATCAGGGTGGTGGGGATGGCGTCACCCCTCATCTTATCCAGCAGCTTTTTCTCGTCCCGGCCGATGGAGAAGGTGAGGCCGTATTCTTTCGCAAAGTTTTTGAGCACTTTGTCGGTATCGCTTCTCTCAACGCTCATGGCGATGACGTCTACCCGGTCAGCGTATTTTTCCCAGGCTTCCTGGAGGAAGGGGAACTCCATGCAGCAGGGTCCGCACCAGGTGGCCCAGAAGTTGATTACAACCAGGTCATGGGTTTTCAGGGATTCAGACAGGGTAAAGTCCTCACCGGAGATGGTTTTCACCGTGAAATCCGGGAAGGTTTTCCCGTACATGGCTTCCGGATCCGCGTGGGCGCCGGAGACCATCAGGGTGAATACCATGACCAGTACCAGGGCGATGGTTGTCAGCTTCTTCATGTTAGTGCCTCCTTCATTATCTTCTTTCCATGGACCGGCCGACAGCCAGCTGGAAACCGTACTGCTCATACAGGCCGTGGGCGTCCCGGGTGAACAGGAAGCCATGCAGGCCCGCGTACTCCGGACGGGAGACGATGTGGGAAACCAGGGCTTTGCCCAGGCCGCTGCCCCGGTACTCCGGATCGATGATCACGTCGCAGAGATAGTAGGCCGTGGCGTGGTCGGTGATCACCCGGGCGAAGCCGATGAGTTTGTCTGAACCGTCGGCACAGATGCCGAAGCAGTCAGATTCACGGATGGATTTGGCGATGGTTTCTTCGGGCCGCTTGTCCGCCCAGTAGCTCATTCTCAAAAGCCGGACGATATCCTCCAGCTTCATGTTTTCTGCGTTTTCAATAATCCTGTAGTTCATGGTTCTGTTTCTCCTGAAGGGTAATGCTTTTTCTTTTTCGATAAAGAGAGGGTTAAGTCCTGCCGGGGAACGGAGGGAAACTCCGTTCCCAATTAACAATTAACAATTTATAATTAACAATTATAGATGGTCAGAGGCTGTCATTCCGACCGGAGGCGCAGCCGGAGTGGAGGAATCCCTTACTACGTCCGAAGGACGCAATGTTAATTATGAATTATGAATTGTGAATTATGAATTATTCAGTTATAATCCGGTTAAGTTTGATAGGGAGAATAATGTATGGCGACACCGAATCAGAGAATGTGGGCCCAGGCCCGGGACCGGCTGGCGGGGACGATTAAATCCCTCGGCTTTCCGGAAGAGTTCGCGGACCTGCTGGCAAAGCAGCTGGGAAGCCCCAAAGCCATCGACCGGATGACGGACTGGCTGTATCACGTCCGTCCCCGCAGTGTGGAAATGGTGGTGGATGAGATGCTGGCCATCTGCTCGGATATAGAAGCCTGGAAGAAGAAAAAGGAAAGCCAGGAAGCCCAGTGGGGCTATACCCGCTGGCTGAACAGCGAGACCCGGTGGAAAAATGAGGAAGAGGAATAAGCATGGAAAAGAATTACCGGAAGACCCTGCTGGCGTGCTACCTGGGCTTTATCACCCAGGCGATTGCCGCCAATTTTGCGCCGCTTCTGTTCCTGAAGCTGCATACGGACTACGCGATCCCGCTGGGCAAGATTGCCCTGATCCCCACGGCGTTCTTCCTGACCCAGCTGCTGGTGGACGTGCTCTGCGCGAAGTTTGTGGACTCCATCGGCTACCGGCGCAGTATCGTCATGTCTGAGGTTACCTCCTGCCTGGGCCTGGCAGGCCTGGCCTTTATCCCGGACCTGCTCGGGGACCCCTTCATCGGCATCCTGATCTGTGTGGTGATCTACGCTATCGGCAGCGGCCTGATTGAGGTCCTGGTGAGCCCCATCGTGGAGGCCTGTCCCTTTGACCACAAGGACGCGGTGATGAGCCTGCTGCACTCCTTCTACTGCTGGGGCTGCGTGGGCGTGATCCTGCTGTCCACGGCCTTTTTCGCGGTGTTCGGCATCGACAACTGGAAATGGCTGGCCTGCATCTGGGCCCTGGTGCCGCTGTATAATATCTTCAACTTTGCCACCTGTCCCATTGAGCGGCTGACGGAGGAAGGAAAGGGCATGACCATCCGCGGGCTGTTCAAACTGCGGATCTTCTGGATCGCCATTGTGCTGATGGTCTGCGCCGGGGCTTCCGAGCTGGCCATGGCCCAGTGGGCGTCCGCCTTCACGGAGGCGGCCCTGGGCTTTTCCAAAACTGTGGGTGACCTGATCGGCCCCTGCCTGTTCGCCGTTACCATGGGTATCTGCCGGGTGATCTACGGGAAGTTCGGCCCGAAGATGGACCTGACAAAGTTCATGATCGGCTCCGGCGTCCTGTGCCTGTGCTGCTACCTGCTGGCCTGCCTGTCCTCCAGCCCGGTGCTGGGCCTGGTCGGATGCGTATGCTGCGGTTTCTCCGTGGGCATCATGTGGCCGGGAACGATCAGCATTACATCGCCCCGGATTCCTACGGGCGGTACGGCGCTGTTTGCCCTGCTGGCCATGGCGGGCGACCTGGGCGGCGCCTTCGGCCCCAGCCTGGTGGGCACCGTGACGCAGCAGGCCGGGGACAACCTGCAGACCGGCATGCTGGCCGGAAGCATCTTCCCGCTGGTACTGATCATCGCGCTGGTGCTGCTGAACAGGAAAGCAAAGGAAAACAAATAAAGTCAAAGACGGACGATGAGAGTTTGCTCATCGTCCTTTTTTGTTGTTGACTTAGAGTATACTCCAATGTGTAGTATGGAACTGTGAGAAAAAGCTGCGGAATAAGAAATGACGAAAGGGAGTGAGGATTAGGTGAGGTATATCTGTTCCGTCTGCGGCTATGTATATGATGAGGCAAAAGAGAAAATCCCCTGGGCGGAGCTGCCGGAGGACTGGAAATGTCCCCTGTGCGGCGCGGCCAAGTCGGACTTTGTGCCGGAAGGACAAGCTTCCGGCAGCGCGGAAGCGGCTGCCCCGGCGGCTGAAACCGAGCTGAAGCCCCTGACGGCAGCAGAGGTCAGCGCCCTGTGCTCCAACCTGGCCAAGGGCTGCGAAAAGCAGTACAAGGCGGAGCTGGCGGAAGCCTTTACCGGCCTGGCGGCCTGGTTTGGCGGCCAGGAGCGGACGGTGACGGACGCGTCCTTTGAAAAGCTGCTGGAGAAGGTGAATGCCGACCTGGAATCCGGCTTCCCGGCGGTGAACGCCGTTTCCCGCCAGGAGGGAGACCGGGGCGCGCTGCGGGCCCTCACCTGGAGCGAGAAGGTGACGCGCATCCTCAAGTCCCTGCTGACCCGGTACGCGCAGGAGGGAGAGGCGATGCTGGCGGATACGCAGGTGTACGTCTGCACAATCTGCGGCTTCGTCTATGTGGGGAATGATCTTCCCGACGTCTGCCCGGTCTGCAAGGTGCCGAACTTCAAATTTGAAAAGATCGGAGGGTAAGCGATGAGTGATCGGATAGCGGTCCGGAACGTCCGGAAATGCGAAAAAGACTGCCTGTGCCTCTACGTCTGCCCTACCGGCGCGTCGGACACGGAAAACAGCGTGATTGACGCTGAAAAGTGCATCGGCTGCGGCGCCTGCGCGGACGCCTGCCCGGCCGGAGCCATCAGCATGGTGCCGAAGGAGTACCCGCCGCAGCAGGAAAAGAAGGAAGCGGTGATCGCGGCGCTCCGGGGCCTGGTTTCATCCAAGTCGGAGCAGGAGCAGCTGGCGGCCTTGCTGCCCGGAAAGCTGGCAAAAGCGCTGGAGAGATCCAACCGCATCATGGCGGAGGATCTGCTGCGGGAGGCAGGCTATATGCTGCCCCAGAGCGGCAATGTGAAGCAGTTCCTGCAGGAGCTGCTGTCCCGGGAAGGGGACGGCTTCCCCGCGGAGGCGGTGAAAACGCTGCTGGCGAAACTGCCGTTCAATGAACCTGATCATAAAAAGGAGGATATAAAAATGGAAAAATGGAAATGCCCGATCTGCGGATACGTACATGAAGGACCCCTGCCGGAAGGATTCACCTGCCCGGTGTGCAAACAGCCCGGCTCTGTGTTTGTGAAGGTGGAAGCGGCGAAGAGCAACCCCTACGCGGGCACGCAGACTGAGAAGAACCTGGAAGCGGCTTTTGCCGGTGAGTCCCAGGCCCGGAACAAATATACCTACTTCGCCTCCAAGGCAAAGAAGGAAGGCTTTGAACAGATTGCCGCCCTGTTCCTGCAGACCGCGGAGAACGAGAAGGAGCACGCGAAGATCTGGTTCAAGGAGCTGAACGGCATCGGCAACACCGCCGAGAACCTGGCCGCCGCGGCGGACGGGGAGAACTATGAGTGGACCGATATGTATGAAGGCTTTGCCGTGACCGCGGAGAAGGAAGGCTTTACCGAGCTGGCGGCCAAGTTCCGCATGGTGGCGGCTATCGAGAAGCACCATGAGGAGCGCTACCGCGCCCTGCTGCGGAATGTGGAAGCCCAGGAAGTCTTCGCGAAGAGCGAGGTCAAGGTCTGGGAGTGCCGGAACTGCGGCCACATCGTGGTGGGCACCAAGGCACCGGAAATCTGCCCGGTCTGCGCCCATCCCCAGAGCTATTTCGAGATCCACGCGGAAAACTATTAATGAACCGGAAAGCGGCCGGGAGAGCATTCTCCCGGTCTTTATTTGTCCAAAATTCACTTTTTGGAAGATTGAGGGTTGACATTTGAAATATATTTGATAAAATACAATCGTATCAAAGATAGCGAAAGGAGCAATCATGCTTATGAAGACTGTATATGATTTCACCGTGAAGGATCGGCAGGGACAGGCTGTCAGCCTGAAGGACTATGAGGGCAAGGTGCTGCTGATCGTGAACACGGCCACCGGCTGCGGCTTCACCCCGCATTATGAGCCCCTGGAAGCGATGTATAAGGAACTGAAGGAGAAGGGACTGGAGATCCTGGACTTCCCCTGCAACCAGTTCGCCAACCAGGCACCCGGCAGCGAGGAGGAGATTCACCAGTTCTGCACCCTGAAGTACGGTACCGATTTCCCGCAGTTCGCCAAGATTGACGTGAACGGGGAGAACGCTGATCCGCTGTTTGCTTTCCTGGCAACAGAAAAGCCCTTCACCGGTTTCGGCAAAGGACTGAAGAACGCAGCCCTGAACAAGTTTGCCGATATGAACAACAAGTCCTTCGGCGACAAGGCGTATATCAAGTGGAATTTCACCAAGTTCCTGGTGAACCGGGAAGGCCAGGTTATCGCCCGGTTTGAGCCCACCACCGACATGAAAGATGTGAAGGCAGCGGTCGAAGCCGCACTGTGACGTGAGACGATTGCGCACAGGAAACCACTAGATCATTGTGCATTGTACATTGTGCATTGTGCATTAAAACACGAAGTGTATCAGTGCCATATAGCACACCGTTCCCGCTAAAATACTCACCAGCACATTCCTTTTCCAGGCCTGCAGGAGAACCACCAGCAGGGCAGAGATCAGCTCCGGAACGCCGAAAGGCGCGGAGCTGATTTTTGTATCCTTGAGGCAGTAGATCACCAGCATGCCGATGATGGCCGGGGGAAGCACCTTGCCCAGGTAGGCAATATAGTCCGGGGTTTTCTTCCGGAAGACCAGGAAGGGAAGTGCCCGGAGCAGGATGGTTACCAGGGACATGACCGCCACCAGGACGGCGGAATGGGAGACGCTCATTCGCTCACCTTCCTTCTGGCGGAGATGGTGCTCCTGAACAGGGTCAGCAGCAGGGTGATCAGGCACATGGCGGGGATCAGGAAGCCTTCCGGCCCGAAGACCAGCAGGCACAGCAGGGTGCCCAGCAGGCCGGTGAGGGCAGGCAGGTGATCCTTTGTTTCGATCCACTGCTCCGTGAAGGACGCGATGAACAGGGCAGTCATGGAAAACTCAATGCCCGCGGCGGAGAAGGGAAGCACGCTGCCCGCGAGGCTTCCCAGGACGCTGCCCAGCACCCAGTAGGACTGGTTGAAGAGGGAAACCAGGAAGCGGAAACGGTGCGGATCCATGCCCTCCGGCGTCTTCCCGTCGCAGAGCAGGGAATAGGTTTCGTCCGTCAGGCCGAAAATGAGATAAGGCTTGTACCGTCCGGCGTCTTTGTAGTGGCCGAACATGGAAATGCTGTAGAACAGATGCCGGGCGTTGACCATGATCGTGGTAAGAATCACGGTGAGCACAGAGGCGCCGCCGGAAAGCAGGCCGACGCCCACAAACTGCATGGAGCCGGCATAAACCAGCAGGCTCATGGCAAAGGTCCAGGGCAGGCCGTACCCGTTGTTCCAGGCGAGGATGCCGAAGCCGGTACCCAGGATGAGGTATCCTCCCATCACCGGCAGGGATTTGATAAAAGCGGCTCTGACTGTTTTCATCCGAAGGTCAGGTTCCTTTCGGCGGAGGGACAGGATTTCCGCTCCGCGATTTCACCCTATGCTATGCCTTGGAGCGTACTCCATGTCAAGTTTTTGTTTTGCATCAAAAAAGCCGCAAAAAATGAACGGCACCCGGTCAAAAAATGGAAAGCGGCGGACAGGATCGGTTCGGTATACTTTTCCCGGAAACCAAAAAAGGGGGCAGAAAAGATGGCACAGACAGTATTGATTACCGGCACGGGCAGGCCTTATGCCCTTGGATTCAATATGGTGAGGCGTTACCTGGAGCACGGGGATACCGTGTTTGCTTCCATCCGCCGCCCGTCGGAAGCCCTGGAGGCCCTGCGGGAGGAATATCCGGAGCAGCTGCATATCCTGACCATGGACATCGCGGTGACGGAATCCGTGAATGCCGCGGCTGCGGAAGCGGAAAAGCTGACGGATCACCTGGACCTGATCATCAACAACGCCACGACGGCTTCCGCGGATACCATGAAGGAACTGCCGGACTTTGACCTGGACCTGATCGCCCCGGCGGTGAACGTGGGCGCGGTAGGCCCCATCCGGGTCCTGAAGGCCTTCCTGCCGCTGCTGAAGAAGAGCGCGATCGGCGGGCTGGTGGTGAACATTTCTTCCGAGGCGGGCAGCATCGGCAAGTGCTACCGGACCTTCTACCTGGATTACGGCACGGAGAAGGCCGCCCTGAATATGCTGACCATGACCGTGCATAACTATTTCAAGAACGAGCCGAACCTGAACATCATCTGCATTCATCCCGGCTGGATCCGCACGAACCCGGGCAACACCGAGGCGCCCCTGGATCCCTACGAGCACGCGGAGACCCTGCGGAACCTGTTTGAAACCAAACGGCATGACAAGGAAGGCCCGGTATTCGTCACCTATGAAGGCGCGCCTTATCCCTGGTAAAATATTAGAAAAACGGAGGAACAGAAAATGGCCGGTGTAGTTGGAACCCATCTGGTAGCCCAGGTTGGATTTATCGTTAAGGATATTGAGGAAACGAAGAAAAAGTGGGCGGAGTTCCTCGGCGTGGACGTGCCGGAAACGCAGCCCTGCGGCGATTATGAAATCATGCAGACCGTCTTTGAGGGAAAGCCCGCACCGAAGGCAAACTCCCTGCTGGCGTTTATTGACGTGAACCCCGGCCTGCAGATTGAGCTGATCCAGCCCAATGAGGAGCCGTCCACCTGGCGGAATTTCCTGAACGAGCATGGCGAAGGCATGCACCACCTGGCCTTCCAGGTAAAGGATTCCGCGGCACAGGTGGCCAATGCTGAGGCGGCGGGCCTGCGGCTGGTGCAGCACGGAACCTACGGGGACGGAAACGGGGAGTATAATTACCTGGAAGCCCCGGACCTGAAATGCATTATTGAACTGCTGGAAAGCTACGCGCCCGTGGACAGCCGGAGGAGGGAAGTAAAATGAAATATTACAACGTGAAGAACGGACCGCAGAATGCCTCGGCCATCATCCTGGGCTGCATGCGCATGCCCGCACTGGACACGCAGAAGGCGGCGGACATGATCCGCACCGCGGTGGAAGAGGGCGTCAACTTCTTTGACCACGCCACCTGCTACGGCAAGGACGGCGAGGCGGAAAAGCGCTTCGGCGACGCGTTCCCGCTGACCGGCCTGAAGCGGGAGGACGTATACCTGCAGAGCAAGTGCGGTATCAGCAGGGATCCGAGAGAATTCAACTGGAGCAGGGACTATATCGTGGAAAACGCCGAGGCGAGCCTGCGCCGGCTGAAGACCGACTACCTGGATGCCCTGCTGCTCCACCGCCCGGACCTGCTGTTTGATCCGGAAGAGGTGGCGGAAGCCTTCGACAAGCTGGCGGCAAGCGGCAAGGTGCGGTACTTCGGCGTGAGCAACGTGACGCCCGGACAGCTGGAACTGCTGAAGAAGTATGTGAAGCAGCCCCTGGTGTTCAACCAGCTGCAGTTCTCCCTGGACCAGAGCCAGCTGATTGACGGCGGCCTGTACCTGAACAATCTGACCACCGACCGGTCCATCAGCCGGGACAACGGTGTGCTGGATTACTGCCGCCTGAACGATATCACCATCCAGGCCTGGTCTCCGCTGCAGTTCGGCATGTTCGGCGGCTGCTTCGTGGATCATCCGGACTTCCCGGAACTAAACAAGGTACTGGGCAAACTGGGAGAAAAATACGGCGTGACGAAGACCGCCATTGCCATCGCGTGGATCCTGCGGCACCCGGCAAAGATGCAGGCCATCGCGGGCACCATGAACCCGCAGCACCTGAAAGAGATCTGTGCCGCGGCGAATGTGGAACTGATACACCAGGAATGGTACCGGTTATACTTGGCGTCGGGTAAATTCCTGCCGTAAGGGTGAAATTGTGCTGCTTCGCAGCAATGATATGTTGACTGCGTCAACATGATATATTGCTTCGCAATATGATATATTTGACTGATGTCAAATATGATATATTCGTCTTCGACGAATGTGATCATTAGTGTTTCGGCCTATAGAACAGCTGTCTGGAAACGTGCAGCGTGTGGATGCGTGTGACTGAGGGAAAGCAAGGGAAACGGCAGCCAGGGTCTGTGAAATGTTAATTTACACGGTTGTTACATTGCGGTGATGACATTGATACACCCCTTTTGATATTCTTGTATCGAAAGGGGTGTTCGTTTATGTTCCGCTATACTTACCGGGATCATTGCGTCTCTATGAAAAAGACCGTCGCTGGTCTTGTGACACTGCTTATGTGTCTGCTGTTGCTGTGCGGCTGTGCCTGCGCGGAGGAAACAGGAGTACGGATTGACGCAGAGCATTTTCCGGATGAAGCTTTCCGGGAAGTAGTAAAAGGATATGACAGTAATCAGGACGGTATGCTCAACGGGAATGAAGCGGAGAAAGTCTATACTCTAAAGATAGAAAATAAAGGCATTGCATCACTGAAGGGCATTGAATATCTGACGTCGCTTCAGGCACTGTATTGTCAGGATAACCAGCTGACTGAACTGGATGTGAGCCGAAACCTGAAGCTGGAAGCCTTAAGCTGTGGGAATAACCAGCTGACGGAGTTGGATCTGAACCGGAATACGGAAATGAGAGAACTGTGGTGCAGGGGAAACCGGTTGACAGAACTGGACGTGAGCGGGAATCTGAAGCTGAAGGTGCTGGATTGTTCATATTGCGGGCTGAAGGAACTGGACGTATCGCGAAATAGAGAACTGACATTTTTGAGATGTTCTGTGAACAGCCTGAACGGACTGGACGTGAGCCGGAACACAAAGCTGAAGTCCCTGGATATTCAGATATGCGATCTGACGGAAGTGGATGTGAGCCGGTGTACAGAACTGGAGGAACTTCGAGCCAGACATAATTGCCTGACGAAACTGGATTTGAGTCATAATCCGAAACTGGAGACACTGGACTGTGAGCATAATCAGCTGACAGAACTGGATGTAAGCCGGAACATAAACCTGAAAGATCTTGATTGCGCCTATAATCAGCTCACAGGGTTGGATGTCAGCGGAATTACAAAACTTGATCACCTGGAATGCGGGAATAACAGGATCGAAAACCTGGATCTGAGCAATAATACAAACCTGACGTTTATTGAAATCAATAGCTGCCCGATGATCCGGCTGGATCTTAGCGTCTATCCTGATCTGGACTGGCTGAATTGTGAAAACTGCGGATTGACGAAACTGGATGTAAGCGGCAATCCTGTGCTTCGTGTGCTCTATTGCGCCGGAAACCAGCTGGAATACCTGGATCTCCGCAATAATCCCTATATCGAATATTTATCCTGTGACGGTAATCCTATGAATAGGGTAAATATCAGCTATTGTCCGGCCCTTGTGGAAATGGTACGGGATAACGATCCTGAGGAGAAAGATGGCAAGCTGACCTGGATTCAATATCACGAAAAAACAGAAGGGGGCGGCCTGATTAAGACCATACTGTCCATAGACCCGGCGATGAAGCTGATTACCGGAATTGATCCGACAGAGACTGACGGAAAACAGCAGAGCGTGCTGTTTAATACCGGCATTGCGATCGATGAAATCCATTTTCCGGACAGTGTTTTCCGGGAAGCGGTGAGGGATTATGACCTGGATAAGGATGGCGTTCTCAGGAACGATGAGGTGGCGAATGTTGAGGAGGTTCGGCTCGATTCAAAGGGCATCGAAAACCTTCAGGGTATTGAATACCTGACCGAAGTGAAGAAACTGTACTGCTCCCTGAACCAGTTGAAAGATCTGGACGTGAGCCGAAACAAAAAACTGGAGGTTTTATACTGCCACAGCAATCAACTGACAGAGCTGGACGTGCACCGGAATGTAAAACTGGAGGAACTGTATTGCGTGAAGAACCGGCTGACAGAACTGGATCTGAGCCGGAATACAAACCTGAAGTCTTTATCCTGCCGCGAAAACAGGTTGAAGGAACTGGACCTGAGCCATAATACCGCGCTCAGGAGTCTGGAGTGCAGCAATGTTAATCTGAAAGACATCAGCATGCTTACCCGTCTGACAACCCTGGAGATTTCGAATTGCCGGGCAGAAAACCTCGATCTCAGCCTGTATCCCCGCCTGACAGCCCTGGAATGCAGAGAATGTGGACTGACAGAACTGGATATAAGCAACAATCTCAATCTTCATACGCTTGACTGCAGCGATAACCAGCTGACAGAACTGGATCTGAGTAAGCATGGCGGTATTCATTACCTGACTTGCTGCGGCAATCAGCTGACAAAGCTGGACATCAGCTCTTGCTCCGCACTTGTAGAACTGGTGAGAGACACTGAATGTGAAACGGGTGTCTGGGGAACAGGGTGGCGAAAACTGAGGAGGCAGAGTAACGGATGGGATGTCATTGACGCTATGATGTATGTTGATCCGGATGTGGAACTGATCACAGGTAACTGAACAGGAAGAACGGAGGGAATGATTCCCTCCGTTCCTTTTTTGCCCTGCCTGGCGTATAATACCTTTAATCAAAGAAGGAAGCGGGAACAAACATGAAGCTGAAGAAACTGCCCTGGGCGCTGACGGTGTGCAAACTGGATTCCACAGAGCATATTGACCTGAACGCGGATTTCTATTTTATCGGCAGGACGGATGAAGAACTTTCCCTGGTATGCAGGACGGAAAGCACACCGGAGAATACCATTGCCCGGGAGGATGGATGGCGGGGATTCCGGATTGAAGGGACGCTGGACTTTTCCCTGATCGGTATCCTGGCCCCGATTACCGTCATTCTGGCGGAAAACAAAATCGGCATCTTCGCCGTTTCCACCTACAATACGGATTATGTGCTTGTGAAAGAAGAGAACTATGAAAAAGCCCTGGCTGCGCTGAGTGCGGCCGGATATGATGTGACAGACTGAAAGAAGCGGAGATTATTCTCCGCTTCTTTCAGTCTGCAATGAATAATGAAAAATGAACAATGAAAAATTTATATGCTGAAAACTAAAGTGCAGTCATGCTAAAGAATTGTTTAATCGGGTTTTTTGACATATTTATCCCAGGTTCGATTATAGAACCGGATGATATTCCCAATCAGCAATGCCGCGATGATGCTGCCTTCCCGGACTCCGGCGAACTTTCCGAGGAAGACCAGGGAGAGGATCCCGGAGACCACAATATAGAACACGTCAAAGAAAATCTTGATATTCTCATAGCGCTTGCCGGTAACCTGGCTGATCGCCCGGTTCATGGCTTCACCGGCCAGCATGGCTGCGCCGCCCTTGTACTGGATCCAGATACCCAGGCCAAGCACCACGCAGCCGACAAGCATCAGGGCAAAGCGGGCCGGATAGGAAACCGGGTTCAGGCCCTGCAGCAGGCCGCAGCAGAAGTCGGTCAGGGAACCGTAAACAAAGGCGACAATAACCTGTACCAGAATCTCAAAGGGTTTGCACTTTTTCCGGAGCAGAAGCACCTGCACCAGGATCTGGATGAGGCTCATGATGATCATCCACCAGCCGAAGGAAAGCTGCATAAGAACCAGTGATACGGTATAAGGTACGGAAGCCACCGGCGAGGTGCCGAGCCCGGCTTTGGTGGAAAACGCGACGCCCAGGGCGGCGATGAACAGGCCGATCAGGAAAATGCCGTACTGTCTGGCTTGCTTTATCATTCCACAACCCTCCTGTATCCGTCAGGATCCGTATCGCCTTCGGTGCTGATCAGGAGCACGACGGAATCTTTGTTGATCCGGAACAGGGAACGGAGTTCATCCGACTCCAGGATGGACAAAAGCAATCCGTAGGTGACGGCGCCGGACTCCCCGGAAATGACGGCGGCGTCCGTTCCGGCAGGGTGCGCGTAGGCGCGCATGCCCTGCTCCGTAACCGCGTCATCACAGGCGCAGAAATAAGCGGAGCAGTCCCGGAGAATGGGCCAGATGGTGCTGCAGGGCGTTCCGCAGTTCAGCCCGGCCATGATGGTGACGGGATTCCCGGTGACGGTATGCGCTTTTCCGTCCCCGGCCAGCGCGGACTCATAGATGCAGGCGGATGCTTTGGGCTCCACGATGGAGACCAGCGGCGGGTTTTCCTGACTGCGGTTGATGAAATAAGCCTCGATTCCGGCAGCCATGGAGCCGACGCCGGCCTGCAGGAAAATGTGTGTCGGGGAAAGGCCGTTCATCTGGCTGACGGCTTCCGCCGCCAGGGTCAGGTAGCCTTCAATGATCCAGGCCGGATACTGCTCGTAACCGTCCCAGGCGGTATCCTGGATCAGGATCCAGCCGTTCTGTTCCGCCAGGGAGGCAGCATACCGCACTGTGCGGTCATAGTTCCATTCTGTGATTTCCGCGATGGCGGAACCGGCTTCCTCAATGGCCCGGCGCCTGGCCTCCACGGTTCCCTTCGGCATGAATACCCGGGCCTTGCAGCCGAACAGCTTCGCCGCCCAGGAGACGCCCTTGCCGTGGTTGCCGTCCGTGGCGGTGGCAAAGGTGATTTCCCCGCAGGCCTTCCGGATATCCTCCCGGAGGAAGGAAGTATAGTCCGCTTCCGCCGGGTTCAGGCCGAAACGCTCGCAGAGGATGCGGAACATGCAGTAGCTTCCGCCCAGTCCCTTGAAGGCCTTGAGGCCGAAACGGGAGGATTCGTCCTTGACGAATACCGCCTTCACCTGTGCCTGCTTCGCCAGGCTCTGCATGGAGACAAGCCGGGTTTCGGCGTAAACCGGGATGCTTCGGTGGAAACGGAGGGTCTCCGCTGCCTTTTCATCAGAGAAGGCGGCCATATCCCCGTTGGGAACAGGCTCCTGACCCAGGACGCTGATCCGGTCGAAATGCAGTTCTTTCACAGCGGCTTTGCTCCTTGTCTGTTTATTTTTCCCCGCGGACGATCATGGTGACGGAAACGGAGGTGTCCCACTGGCGGAGACCTTCCCGGTACAGGCGGAGGCGCTCGTTGTATTTGGCATTGATGGCGGCAACAGCTTCCCGGTCGTTTTCCGCGTGGGCGGAGGCGATTGCTTCCAGGTCGCCCTGGCGATTGGCTTCGATCATCCGCTCCGCCATTTCGGCGGGATACTTCGGATCATCCGGTGTGAGATCGATAACCGCGTATCCGGTGGAAACATTGCGGAAACCGTGCTGTTCCGCGGAGGCGGGAATGCCGGCTTCAGACATGGGATACTTGCAGACACCGTACTTTTCCCGGGGATCCTCGTCCTCCGGAAGACTGTTCCAGAAGGCTTCCTCGGCGGCGGTGGTTTCCAGGCAGGGAGCTGTGCTGTGCAGGCCTTTCCGGGCGGAGAGACACAGACAGACGCCGCCGGGCTTCAGGACCCGCCGCTGTTCTCCCCAGAAGGCGGAGGGTTCCACATGCTCCTGCACGGTGTTGGAGATGGTGACGTCAAAAGTATTGTCATCAAAGGGGAGAGCGGTGGCATCGCCTTCCAGGAATTCAACCCCGGGGATGTTTTCCCGGCCGAAGGCCACGAACCGGCTGTCCCGGTCTATGGCGGTAATCTTCGCGTTGGGATACCACCTGTGGAGGGCGGCGGCGAGGGCTCCGGGGCCGCAGCCGATTTCCAGGATTTTCAGGTCGGCGTGCCTTTCCAGCCGGAAGGCTTTCTGGTACTGGTCCAGGAACCTGTCGTCGAATCTCAGCTGGCGGCTCAGGTACAGTGTCATCACGCCCTGGATGTTGTCGGACCAGATGTTGTTGGTGCCCATGGAACACTCATCTCCTTTGATTTGGAATTAGACTTGAAATGTTGAGAATCATGATAGCACGAAACGGGACGCAGGGGAAGGAAAAAATAGCCGTTTTACGGCAGCGATATGTTGATCTTCGATCAATGCGATATATTCGGCTTTGCCGAATGCGATATATTTGACTGACGTCAAATGTGATATATTCGCCTGCGGTGAATGTTATGATATAATGTCAAAAGAAGCTGTACGTACTATTCGGGACGGGAGAGGATATTATGCTTTGGAACTTGTTCCTGACCTTTTTCAGGATCGGGGCATTTACCTTCGGCGGAGGGTACGCGATGATCTCCGTCATCGAGAACATCTGCGTGGAAAAGAAGCACTGGATCACCCATGAAGACCTGGTGAACGTGACAGTTATCGCGGAAAGCACACCGGGGCCGGTGGCCATCAACTGCGCCACGTTTGTGGGCTTCAAGCAGAAGGGCATCTGGGGTTCCATCGCGGCCACGCTGGGCGTGGTGCTGCCGTCCTTCATTATCATCTGGGTTATTTCCATGTTCCTGGATAAGTTCCTGGAGATCGCCTGGGTGGCCAGCGCCTTCCGGGGCATCCGGGTGGCGGTGGGTCTGCTGATCCTGGACGTGGGGATCCGGATGGCAAAGAAGATGCCGAAGGAGCCCATCCGGATCATCCTGCTGGTCGCGGCCCTGATCCTGACGGTGCTGATCAGCGTCTTCTCCTGGAAGATCTCCACGATTACGCTGCTGCTGGCAGCCGCGGCAATCAGTGTGGCTGTGTTCTTTGTCCAGGACCGCAAGGGAAAGGACGGTGAGCAGGCATGATTTATCTGGAACTGCTGATCGGCTTCCTGAAGGTGGGCCTGTTCTCCTTCGGCGGCGCCTATGCCGCGATTCCGCTGATCCGTGAAGTTGTGCTTTCCTATGGCTGGGTATCGGAAGAAATGCTGACAGACATGATCGCTGTCAGCGAGAGTACCCCCGGCCCGATCATGGTCAACCTGGCAACCTATGTGGGTACCAGCCAGGCGGGCATCCCCGGCGCGATTATCGCCACGCTGGCTTCCATCCTGCCCGCTTTTGTGATCATCCTGCTGATCATGGAAGTCATGAAGCATACGCTGAACAACAAGTATGCCCAGGCGGTCATGCGGGGTCTGCAGAGCTGCGTCATCGGCGTAATCACGGCGGTAGGCGTCCACATGCTGTATAAGAACGCGATCATCCCCCTGACCGGTGCGGAAGCAGACTGGCGTCCCCTGGCCCTGGCCGTTGTCCTGGCGGTGATCTACTTCGGATCCAGGAAGATCAAGAAACTCAAAAAGGGAATATCGCCAATACTGCTGATAGGAATATCAGCAATACTCGGAATCATTATCTTCTGATAATGATTCCTCCAATTAATACTTAAAACTTTGCGATCGCCGTATTCCATTTCTACAGCGCCTCCGGCTTGCAGAAATGGACGGCTGTAGCATGGCAGTTGTTACACAAATCAAAGATTTGGACAACTGCTCAATAACTTAAAACTTAAAAATGGTGGAAAAACTGCTTCCGGAAAAAACCGGAAACAGTTTTCTTTGATCTGATTTCTCAATTGTGGGTTAAACACAATTATTTTTAAGTTTTAAGTCTTAAGTTTTCAGTATTCATTAAAGCCATTTATGGCTTATCAACCGTCTGGTAGACATTGGAGTACAAGCGGCCATGAACGGGCGTAACGCCGGCTTCAGCGAAAAGCTGGGCGCAGGTGACGAAACGGTAGCCCCGCTTTTTCAGTTCCGGTACGATGGTCTTCAGCGCTTCCACGGTGTTGACGTTCCACTGCATATCATGGAGGAGAACGATCTGGCCGTCCTCGGCGTTGGCCAGAACCCGCTCGGCACGCTCCTCGGCGGAGACGGTGGGCACCCAGTCCTCACAGCCGGCGCCGCAGATGAAGGTGTAGTCGATGTTGTCATACATGGTCTGGTTCACGGCGATGAAGGGCGGACGGAAGAACTGGGGCTCCCGGCCGGTAATGGCCACGATCTGCTCCGTGCAGGCTTTCACTTCAGCGCGGATTTCCTCAGCGGTCATCTTATCCATGAAGCCGTGGGTGAGGGAATGGTTTTCAATATCGCAGCCCTGGGCAACGGCCCGGCGGACCATTTCCGCCGATTCGGGCGTGATGTTCTGCGCGATGAGGAAGAAGGTGCCGACGGCGCCGTTTTCTTCCAGGATATCCAGCACCTGGGGCGTGATGACGGTATTCGGGCCGTCGTCAAAGGTCAGGGCAATGTTCGGCATAGAAACCTCCGGGGGAATATGCAATGAAGAATGAAGAATGATGTAGTGTCAGAGCTTTTGTCCGTACAGGTCATATTGTATACAGAAGATTGAGGATGTCAATCATTCGGAGCACCGAATGAGCAGCGGGGAAGAAAAACGTGCCGGAAAGCGTAAAATATAATGAATCATGGAAGCAGAAAGGGAGGAGAAAATGAAAGCTGATAAAGACTTCAGGCGGGGTGTGATTGTCTTATTGATTATCGCGGTCCTGGTTCTTGTCCGGGGTTATTATCGGACAAAACTGGACTGGCTTCAGCTGCCGGAAGGGGCAACGGGTTTCCTGGGAACGAGGATCGTGGCTAACGATATCTGCTGGAATCATTGCGTTGTGGAGAAAGTGGTCCGCTATGAACAGGGACTGGACGAATTCCGGGAATACCTGAAAGAGCACAATTCACATGAGCAGCTGGAGGGTGTGAATGTCTGCCCTTTCGACGTGCTGGATGATATGGGTCACTATTGCTATGATAATCTGAAAGAACCTAAGGCCAGTGAAGTCCGGGAAGACGGTGTTGAGAAATACATTATCATGGAATACTGGGTATACGGCGCCAAAGGGAAAAGCCAGTGGCGCCTTGTGGATTGATGAAAAGTATAATTAATTCACAGTTCATAATTCAGAATTAATATACCTGAAAAGCCGGCTTTGGGGAATCATAAAAGAACACCAAAAAACTTGCAGATATATTATATAAAAAGGTATAATAATTTATTGTGAATGTCCTTGGCCCATATGTATTTCAGGGATGGGGCAGGGCAATCATCATTATGAATTATGAATTATTCATTTCCGGAGGGGACAGCATGAAGGAAGTAATCAGAAAGACGGTCAAAGAGCTGAAACAGATCACGGTGGAACAGATCCACTGCAACGCTCATGCCTGTCCCCCGCCGGACCGGCAGGAGATCGTCAAGGTGATCCACGAGCTGCAGGCCCTGCTGTTTCCCATGGCCTTCCGGCGGGAATATCCGGATATGGCGGATGAAACGCTGCTGAGCCGGGCCCTGTACCGCCTGCGGGACCAGCTGACGGCGGCCCTGCGTTTCCGCAACGGCCTGGAGGGAGACCCCATGGCCGAGGCGGACAGGATCTGCGAAAAGCTTTCCGCGCGGCTGCCGGAAGTCAAACGCCTGCTGCTGCTGGACGTGGAAGCCCTGTATGAGGGAGATCCTGCCGCGGGCAGCCGGGAAGAGGTGATGGTCACCTATCCGGGTTTCCGGGCGATTTCCATCTTCCGCATTGCCCATGAGCTGTATGTGCTGGACGCGCCGCTGATTCCCCGGATCATGACGGAGTACGCCCATGAGCGGACGGGAATCGACATCCATCCCGGCGCCACGGTCGGGGAGTATTTCTTCATTGACCACGGCACCGGTATTGTCATCGGTGAAACCACCACCATCGGAAACCATGTGAAGCTGTACCAGGGCGTGACCCTGGGCGCCAAGAGCTTCGAACTGGACGCCAACGGCAACCCGGTGAAGAAGATCAAGCGGCATCCGGATATCGGAAACCACGTGGTGATCTACGCCAACGCCACCATCCTCGGCGGCAATACCCGCATCGGGGATAACTGTGTGATCGGCGGTAATACCTGGCTGACCCACTCTGTGGAGCCGGGCACTGTTGTCACCTTCCGGGAGGGAGAAGTATGAGGAACCTGCAAAGGATCCTGGCACTGCTGCTGTGCCTGTGCGCGATCGCAGGATATGCCTGCGCGGAAAGCAATGAAGAGCTGCTGCAGGAGTTCGTCCTGAACCATGCGGACCGGAATGTCAAGAAGATTGCCATCACAGTGGATGACTGCTACAAGAGCGCTACGGAATGGATCAAGCGGGACGTGGAACTGTGCAAGGAGCACGGTATCACGATGACCTTCTTCCCGCTGGTGTATACGGGCTGCCTGGAGGAAAAATACCGGGAGATGTGGCAGAGCGTACTGGACGCGGGCTGCGAAATCGGTACGCATACCAACCGGCATGTGCAGCTGGGCGGCCGGGACAATCAGTCCATCTACGGCGCCCTGGGACGCTGGCAGGAAGCGCTGGACAAAACCCTGGGATATCACTATGAAACCCGCTGGCTGCGTCCGCCCTATGGAAGCATTGAGGATATCAAGAGCCACAGCAACGGAAACAGCCGGGTTATCAACGCGGTAAAAAGATGCGGATATGATCATGTGGTGCGCTGGGACATCAGCGAAACCAAAGATCTGAATAAAGCGCTGGACAAGATCCAGAACGGCAGCATCCTGCTCTTCCATACGAAGAAAAAGGATACCCTGTTCATGGAAAAGCTGATTCCGGAACTGAAAGAGCGGGGCTTTGAAATGGTCACCGTGAGTGAGCTTTTCGGTTATGAGCTGCCGGGAACGAGCGAAGAACTGTACGTTTTCGATAAGGAACAGTTTAAAGACAAGTGAATTCACAGTTCATAATTCATAATTCACAATTAAAAGTGTTCAGCAACCAAGAGCATGGGATAATTCCCAGCGTAAGATAATATGGGGTTGAAACGGGTAGATGTCCGGGAGACAGTCGCGATGATTGGAGTCGCGGGGTTCGAAACGCTCGGAATGACAGCTGGTATTGAAAGCCGGGAAGAAGTCATGGCTGAAAACTCCTTGGCGAAAAGTAGTCATAATTATGAATTATGAATTGTGAATTATGAATTAATCTATTATCAGGGGATAGTATCAATTGAGCAACAAGTCTCTACGGGGCAGCCTTCTGCTGCTCCTTGGCTCCGTGATCTGGGGCGCGGCGTTTGTGGCGCAGCGCGTGGGCATGGATCACATGGGGCCCTTCACCTTCAATGGGATAAGGATGCTGCTGGCGTGGCTGGTGATGATTCCGGTCACGCTCCTTTTTGAGCGGAAAAACAAAAAGAGCCCTGATTACAAGGCTCCGGATCCGAAAGAGCAGCGGCTCAGCGGAGTAATCTGCGGCGCGCTGCTGTTTATTGCCTCCTCCCTGCAGCAGATGGGCCTGGTGTCCACCAGCGCGGGCAAGGCAGGGTTCATTACGGCTCTGTACGTGGTGCTGGTACCGGTGGCGGCCTGGTTCCTGTTCCGGAAGAACCCGGGCAAGGTGATCTGGCTGGGCGTGCTCATTGCCGTGGTCGCCCTGTGGCTGCTGTGCATGCCCGCGGGCGGCGGCTTTGAACTCCAGGGCGGAGACCTGCTGGTGCTGGGCTGCGCCGTATGTTTTACCTTCCAGATCCTGTGCGTGGATCATTACGCGCCGCGGGTCAGCGGGGTGAAACTGGCCCGGGACGAATTCCTGGTGACCGGCGGGCTGTCCATGCTGATTGCCCTGGCTACGGAACCCATCACCTGCGAAGGCCTCCGGGAAGCACTGATTCCCATCCTGTATGCCGGCATTATGTCCGGCGCGGTGGGCTACACCCTGCAGGTGCTGGGCCAGCGGGATACGGATCCCACGGTGGCTTCGCTGATCATGTGCATGGAAGCGGTGTTCGCCGTGCTGACAGGCGCCCTGCTGATAGGCGAAAAAATGACGGTCCGTGAGACCGTCGGTTGTGTGCTTATGTTTTTTGCGGTGATCCTGGCCCAGCTTTCGCCGGTTATATCCAGCATCCGTCGAAACGGACGATCTCACCGTTGAAGTATTCCGGCATATCCAGCAGGCGGAGCATGGCCTGTGCTGCCTCTTCAGGAGAAGCAATATAGCCCGCGGGGATCTGGTCACGGATCTCCGCGGTTTCTGTTTCTGTCAGGTGCGCGTTCATGCGCGTGCCGATGATGCCCAGGGCAATGGCGTTCACCCGGATATGGGAGGGCGCCAGTTCTTTTGCCAGGGCTTTGGTGAAGGCGTTCACCGCGCCCTTGGAGGCGCTGTAGGCTACCTCGCAGGAAGCACCGCACAGACCCCAGACGGAGGAAACGTTCAGGATCTGCCCGCCGCCGTTCGAAACCATGTCCGGCACATAGGTGTGGCAGGTGTTGTACAGGGAGGTCACGTTGACCTTCAGCACCCGGTCCCATTCCTCCGGGGACATGTCTGTCAGCAGGCCGACGCGGGAGATGCCGGCGTTGTTGACCAGGGTATCCACGGGGCCGAAGCGTTCCCGCAGGCTTTGCACATAACTGAGGTCGCTGACGTCGCCGACGTCAGAAAGGCAGACAAGATCGCCCGCTGCGGAAACGCGGCGGGCGGTATCCTCCAGGGCGGCTGTATCACTGCCGCCGTTCAGGATGATCTTTGAGAAGCGCCCGGACTGTGCGCAGGCAACGGCAAATGCTTTGCCCACGCCATTGGAGGCGCCGGTAATCAGGATGGTACTCATCAGAAGTTGAACACGGTGATCAACGCACCCATGTTGTCCAGGGAGGTTTCCCAGCTGTTGGTTTTGCGGGTCAGCTGGACGTCGAAGCTGGGAGCCTCACCCACGTACTGGCGGTAGATTTCATACTTCAGCACGCCGTTCTCGAACAGGGCGATATGGGGATGCTCCTCCAGGTATTCGATGTACTCTTCCAGGGTGAAATCCTTGTAGTGCATGATGGCGGCGTTGCCCTTGCCAACATAGCGGTACAGGTTCAGATGGACGGAGACGCCGGTCTTGAAGCTCTTGTCGGAAGAGGTTTCCAGCGGCCAGGCATTCTGCGGGAAGCGGAAAACGAAGCCGTACTTCCAGCAGTTCTCGTTCATCCACTTGCCTTCCGGCGTGGTGGAGTACTTCGGGGCGCCGACGTCGGGATCGTTCCGGTCATACAGACGGAGGTCGAAACCGAAACCGGAGTTGTATTCGCTGGTACCGGGATAGTTAACTTCCTTCTTCGCGGCTTCGATCAGGGCATCGCCGGTGTATTTGGAAGAGAGCTTGTTGACCTTGTTGTTGAAGAATTCTTCCTGGGTCTTATAGCTGCGGTAGCCGCCGTCCACCAGGTAATGGGTGTAGCCGGCAGCTTTCGCGTCGGCCAGGGCAGCAGTCAGGGCCTGGATGGCCTTCGGGAAGAGGAGGACGTTGTTGTCCTTGGCCTGGATCTTCTGGTCTCCCTGGTTGTACTTGGAGACGCTTTTGAGTTCGCTCTCGTCGAAGTCGTTTTCCGGGCGGGAATGCCAGGCGTTCACCAGCAGCATCTCGTTGCCGTATTTGAACAGATCCGCACGGGTCTTGGTTTCGGCGGTCTGGCTTTCCAGCGGGATATCGGACAGATCCAGGATCTGCCAGGCGGCATCCGGGTCATGCTCCGGCCAGCTGGGGTTGGTGGGCTCATTGGCCTTGGCTTCCAGCTCGGCGATCAGGGCTTTGTATTCCGCTTCAGCCTGCTTGTTCCGTTCCTCAACGGCAGCCTTGGCATCGGCGTTGGCCTTGGCGATGGCGGCCTTCTGGGGCTCAATCACCAGGGGCTTGATCAGAAAGCAGAGGATGGCCAGTGCGGCAATCAGGATCGTCAGGACGATGACAACCGGGACGGCCTTGCTCTTCTTTGTTCTACTCATGAATCACACCAACCTTCTTCAATGCACAATGCATAATGATAGATAGTCTACAAAACTGAATAACAAAGGGAATCGATTCGTTCCTTAAACAATTCGTTACATAAAGTTACATTTCCTTCACATTATAATGGAATCAATGTAAAAACGCAAGCATAAAGGGGCAGGAAGAAAGGTTTCACCGTTCTTCCTGCCCCCAATGAACAATGAATAATGAACAATGAACAATGATATAGTCCTTTTACAAGCCATACAAAAACGCATTGGATTTCTCCAATGCGTTGCGGATGAACACTTATATTTTATGTTTTCAGTATTCATTAAGCATGTAATGCCTTTGCATTACATACGTTCGGGCGCTTCGATCCCAATCAGGTACAGGCCCGTCTTGATGACGGTCTTCGCGGCGTCGGTCAGGGCAACCCTCGCGGCGGCCTGGGCAGGTTCGCCATCCAGGATCCGGTGCTCGTAGTAGTACTTGTTATACGCCTGGGCGATGTCGGTCACGGCGCGGGTAATCATGCTGGGCTCATACTTGGCGGCGGCTTCGCGGATCACGTCCGGGAAGCGGCTGATCAGCCGCAGCAGGGCCTGGGCCTCGTCGTCGGTCAGGGCAGACCAGTCCGGAGTCACGCCGGAGAAGTCCGGAGCCTTGCGCAGCACGCTGCAGCAACGGGCGTGGGTGTACTGGACGTAGGGGCCGGACTCACCGTCAAAGTTGAGGGCGCGGTCCCAGCGGAAGTCGATATCCTTGATGCGGTTGTTGCTCAGGTCGGTGTAGACCACGGCGCCGATACCCACCTGGCGGGCAACCTCGTCCTTGTTCTCCAGGTTGGGGGACTTTTCCTCGATGATATCCCGGGCCTTGGTGACGGCCTGGTTCAGCAGGTCCTCCAGCAGGACCATGTTGCCCTTCCGGGTGGAGAGGGCTTCACCCTCGAAGCTGACCATACCGAAGGCAACGTGGACGCAGTCTTTTGCCCAGGGATAGCCCATTTTTTCCAGTACGCGGAAGACCTGACGGAAGTGCAGGTCCTGCTGGTAGGCAACCACGTACAGGCACTTATCAAAGTGGTAGGTGTTCTGGCGGTAGATGGCAGCGGCCAGGTCGCGGGTAGCATAGATGGTGGCACCGTCGCTCTTCAGGATCAGGCAGGGAGGCATGTTGTCCTCGCTCAGGTCCACGACCTGGGCTCCCTGGCTTTCCACCAGCAGGTTCTTGTCCCGCAGTTCCTGCACCACGGGTTCCATCTTGTCATTGTAGAAGCTCTCGCCGGCATAGCTGTCGAAGGAAACGCCGAGAATGTCGTACACCCGGGCGGCGTCCTTCAGGGTCACTTCCTTGAACCAGCGGAAGATTTCCATGGCTTCGGGATCGTTATCCTCGATCTTCTTGAACCAGGCGCGGCCTTCGTCTTCCAGGGCAGGGTTGGTTTCAGCTTCTTTATGGAAACGGACGTAGAGTTCAGTCATCGCGTCGATGCCGCGCTCTTCCACGTCTTCCTTTTTGCCCCACTTCTTGTAGGCACAGACCATCTTGCCGAACTGGGTGCCCCAGTCGCCCAGGTGGTTGATGCCTACGGTCTCGTAGCCCAGGAAGTCGAAGATCCGCTTCAGGCTGTTACCGATCATGGTTGTGGACAGGTGGCCGATGTGGAAACGCTTGGCGATATTGATGGAGGAGTAGTCCAGGCATACGGTCTTGCCTTTGCCTTCCTCGCCGGAGCCGAAGCGGTCCTTCTTCTCCTGCAGCTCAGCCATGATGCCGGCGGCAAAGTTGGCCCGGTTGAGGAAGAAGTTCATGTAGCCGTTCACGGGCTGCACGGAGGCGGTGTCCTCATTCTTCCAGGCGGCGCAGAGGGCTTCCGCGATCTTCGGCGGGGCGGAGCGCAGGGGCTTGGCCAGGCGGAAGCAGGGGAAGGCATAGTCGCCCAGGGCCGGATCCGGCGGCACAGCCAGCAGGCCGCGGATTTCATCCGCGACGGGCAGGCCTTCGGCGTCGGGCCATACAGCCTTGATATTCTCAGCGATCAGTTCGGCGATTCTGGTCATCATGTCCACGATTAATCCCTCAATTCACAATTCATAATTCATAATTCATAATTATATATACTCAACCCCCCGGAAGTTTTCCGGCAAAGGCATTGTACAAAATAATATTATACAGGGTTTACAGGTTTTTCCGCAATACCAAAATCCCGAATCCTGAGGGGCATTGATACAGGGATAAACAGACCGCAATTATGAATTGCTATTTGTCTTGTCTCACACTGACATCCTGCGGCGGGAGAAAACCGGATACGACGGAGGAAAGGCTGGAAAAGCATATCATTGTGCATTGTGCATTATGCATTGTGCATTATGAAACTTCATCCGTTTACGGATGAAGTTTCATTGACATCTACCTATATAATGCATATAATTAACCTCAGAGGCGAACCGCCTTATTTCGTGTGCATTTTTTCACGGAAGGGCGGTCTTTTATAACGGGCGGGCAACCGCCCCGCCCACATCAAGTCAGGAGGTAAGTTCATGTCCATCAAACTGACCATTGACGGCAATACTGCTGTCAGCCACGTTGCGTATGCGTTCAGCGATGTGGCAGCCATCTACCCCATTACCCCCTCTTCCCCCATGGCGGAAGTTGCGGATGAATGGGCCGCCCATGACAGGAAGAACCTGTTCGGCCAGACGGTGCGCATCGCGGAGATGCAGTCCGAAGCCGGCGCCGCCGGCGCTGTGCACGGCTCCCTGTCCGCCGGTGCTCTGACCACCACATTCACCGCTTCCCAGGGTCTGCTGCTGATGATCCCCAACATGTACAAGATCGCCGGCGAACTCACGCCCGCAGTCTTCCATGTCAGCGCCCGTGCTCTTGCGTATCACGCGCTGAACATCTTCGGTGATCACAGCGACGTTATGGCCTGCCGCCAGACCGGTTTCGCCATGCTGGCCAGCAACTCCGTCCAGGAAGCTCACGACATGGCTCTGGTTGCCCATCTGGCAACGCTGAAGAGCTCCGTGCCGTTCCTCCACTTCTTCGACGGTTTCCGCACCAGCCACGAAATCCAGAAGATCGACGCCATCGACACCAAGAACAACTACGAAGAGATCAAGGCTCTCGTGCCGTGGGACAAGGTAGAAGAGTTCCGCGCCCGCGCCCTGAATCCGGAACATCCGCATCAGGCCGGTACCGCCCAGAACAGTGATATCTACTTCCAGGGCCGTGAAGCTGCCAACAACTTCTACGCTGCCGTTCCCGCCATCGTGGAAGAGTGCATGGACGAAGTCGCCAAGCTGACCGGTCGGGTTTACAAGCCCTTCCAGTATGAAGGCGCTCCGGATGCCGAAAAGGTCATCATCTCCATGGGCTCCAGCTGCGACGTTGCCCACGAGACCATCAACAAGATGCTCGAGAGCGGCGAAAAGGTCGGTATCGTGAAGTGCCACCTGTACCGTCCCTTCTCTGTGGAATACCTGATGAAGGTGCTCCCGAAGACCGTGAAGAAGATCGCCGTGCTGGACCGCACCAAGGAATCCGGTTCCCTGGGCGAGCCTCTGTACCTGGATGTTGTTTCTGCCCTGGCGGAAGCCGGACGCGGCGACATCAAGGTCGTGGGCGGCCGTTACGGTCTGGGCAGCAAGGAATTCACCCCCACCATGGTGAAGGCCGTGTTTGCCAACCTGGACGGTGAAATGAAGAACCACTTCACCGTGGGTATCGACGATGACGTCAGCAACACCAGCCTGAAGCTGGGCGAAACCTTCGCCGCGGCTCCCGCCGGCACTGCTGCCTGCATGTTCTACGGCCTCGGTTCCGATGGTACCGTCGGCGCCAACAAGAACAGCATCAAGATCATCGGCGACCACACCGAGAAGTACGCCCAGGCTTACTTCTTCTATGACTCCAAGAAGTCCGGCGGTCTGACCGTCAGCCACCTGCGCTTTGGTGACACCCCGATCCAGAGCCCTTATCTGATCGACGTGGCCGACTTCATCAGCTGCTCCAACCCCGCCTACGTCACCATGTATGACATGGTCAGCCCCCTGCGCGAAGGCGGCACCTTCCTGCTGAACTGCCAGTGGAGCGTTGAGGAGCTCAACGAGCGCCTGCCCGCTTCCATGAAGAACAAGCTGGCTGCCAAGAAGGCGAACTTCTACATCATCAACGCTATTGACCTGGCCCGCAAGGTCGGTATGGGCGGACGTACCAACACCACCATGCAGGCTGCCTTCTTCAAACTGGCCGACATCATCCCCTACGAAGATGCCGACAAGTACATGAAGGAAAAGGTTGTCGCTTCCTACGGCAAGAAGGGCCAGGATGTCGTCAACATGAACTTCGCCGCGATCGACGCTGCCCTGACCGGTCTGGTCAAGGTTGACATTCCCGCCGACTGGGCGACCACCACTGAAGGCGCTGTGCCCGCCAAGGTTCCGGGAACCAACGAGTACTACGATGAGTTCATCGCTCCGGTCCTGGCCCAGGAAGGCAACAAGCTGCCCGTATCCAAGCTGGATCCCCGCGGTATCGTGCCCACCGGCACCACCAAGTTCGAGAAGCGCGGTATTGCCGTGTTCGTGCCCGAGTGGCAGATCGACAACTGTATCCAGTGCGGCACCTGCTCCATCGTCTGCCCGCACGCCTGCATCCGTCCCATCTATGTTGAGGGTGATGCGGAAGTGCCGGAAGGCTTCGCCACCAAGAACGCTACCGGTAAGGAATTTGCCGGCATGAAGTACCGCCTGCAGGTCAGCCCGCTCGACTGTACCGGCTGCGGCAACTGCGTTGACGTCTGCCCGCTGAAGGACAAGGAAGGCAAGCAGGCCCTGGTTATGAAGCCCCTGGACAGCCAGCGTAAGGAAGAGGCCAACTGGGAGTACGCCATGACTGTTCCGGAAGTTGCTTCCAAGATTGAGAACAAGGCTTCCGTCAAGAACAGCCAGGCCCTCAAGCCCCTGTTCGAGTTCTCCGGCGCCTGCGCCGGCTGCGGCGAGACTCCTTACGTCAAGCTGGTTACACAGCTGTTCGGCGACCGCATGATGATCGCCAATGCGACGGGCTGCTCCTCCATCTACGGCGGTTCCGCCCCGACCTGCCCCTACACCACCAACGAGAAGGGCTTCGGACCTGCCTGGTCCAACAGCCTGTTCGAAGACAACGCTGAGTTCGGCTTTGGTATGAACCTGGCCACCACCCAGCGCCGCGCCAAGCTGGCTGAAGTGATCGCGGAAGTGGTCGAAGTCGGCAAGGACGAAGCCATCGTGGCTGCTGCCAAGGAATGGCTCGAGAACATGGACGACGCTGAAGGCTCCCGCAAGGCCGGCGAAAAGCTGGTTGCTGCTCTGGAAGCCAAGGACGGCGGCGCCGACAAGAAGGCCTTCATCCTGGCCAACAAGGACCTGCTGACCAAGAAGTCCATCTGGATCTTCGGCGGCGACGGCTGGGCCTACGACATCGGCTACGGCGGAGTTGACCACGTGCTGGCTCAGAACCAGGATGTCAACATCCTCGTTCTGGACACCGAAGTGTACTCCAACACCGGCGGCCAGGCCTCCAAGGCTACCCCCACCGGTTCCGTTGCAAAGTTCGCTGCCTCCGGTAAGCGCACCAAGAAGAAGGATCTGGGCATGATGGCCATGAGCTACGGCTATGTGTACGTTGCCCAGGTGGCTATGAGCAACCCGCAGCAGGTCATCAAGGCCATGCTGGAAGCGGAAGCTTATCACGGCCCGTCCCTGATCATCGCCTACGCACCCTGCATCAACCACGGCCTCAAGGCCAAGGGCGGCATGGGCAAGGCTCAGGCTGAAATCAAGAAGGCCGTTGAGTGCGGTTACTGGCAGCTGTACCGGTACAATCCGGAAGCTGAGAACCCGATGACCATCGACAGCAAGGATCCCACCGGCGATTATCAGGAATTCCTGAAGGGCGAGGTTCGTTACACCTCCCTGGCTCAGCAGTTCCCGGATGCCGCCGCCAAGCTCTTTGTCCAGCAGGAAGAGGACGCCAAGGTGCGCCGCGAATCCTACAAGAAGATGGCGGGACAGAACTAATCCCAAAACAAATATCAGGACTGCCTTTCGAGGCAGTCCTGATTTTGTTTTGGGAATGAATACTTAAAACTTAAAACTTAAGACTTAAAAATGATATATGCTTTTTCTTCACTATGTGACAGAGGGACAGCCCTACTGTCACGTTCTTACGAATGCTGACAGTAGTGCTGTCCCTGCTGTCACATTCCGTTGTTCCGATAGCGTTCCCGAACGTTAACGGGAGAGGAGATTTCTCCACGCGGATCCCTTCGGGCCCCTTGGTCGAAATGACAATGTTGGCGTATGGGGTTATTCATTGCGTATAGGTGTCATCCTGAGCGCAGCGAACAACGTGAGCGGAGTCGAAGGATCTCCTCCGGAGAAGTAAACCTTCAGGCAGCAGGAACATTCCGGCGTTTATTCAAACTGATAGGTTTTGACGCCGGTATCGGTGACGATGATCAGGGTATCGGTGTTCCACTCGATGGCCCTGCGCCAGTTGAGATAGGTGCCCAGGGCGATTGATCTGGCATCCGGCCCGTCGACCCTGCGGACAGCCAGGTCGGTCAGACGGATGAGGAAGAGGTCCCTGATGTAGTCTGCAATCGGACCATCAGTGCTGACTGTTACAGCCAGGAGGTAGTTGCCATCCGGGGACATGACCGCATACTCTATGCATCGGAAGGGCAGTGCGTTAACGGCATTATCCCGGGACTTCGGTTCGATATCTTTGCACAGCTCCTGGGCGGCGGTTGCTGCGGCTTCCAGTTCCGCTCCTGTCAGGGAGATCACTTCATCCTTCTCTTCAGAGAGACAGAGGTAACGGTCAAGGCTGACGAAATCTTCTTCCGGACGGAAGACCTGGAAGGAATAAGGCCTGACAAGCAGGGTGTTGTCAAGGGTAACCACGTATCCGGATTTTTCGGAATAAAACAGCCTGGACGGCGAAGCATAGCGGGTGGTGGCGGTTCCTTCAATATGTTCAAGGATCCATTCCCCGTCCTTTTCAGCAAAGCGGAAGACTGAACCGAACTCACTGGTTCTTGTCTGGTTGTTATCGTTGAGCAGCAGGCTTCCGTCGGCCAGCGCCCGCAGCGGCGGGATGAAAGCGCGCTCTTCAGACTTCAGCAGGGCTTCCGTTTCGCCGGTGGCCAGGTCACAGCGGCACAGGCAGATGCGGGCGTCTTCAAATCTGCCGTAGAGGATATAGTAAAGGTATCTGCCGTCCCGGGAGAAGCACGCCGCAGAGACGGTCTGTCCGAAACCTTTGTCCGTCGGGAAGGCGTCCAGCAGGATTATCTCGCCGGTGGAAACATCGATGATCATCGGGGCGAGGATCCCGACCTTCGCGCCTCCAAACAGCACATACATGTTGCTGACGGTAACATACTGTCCGTCCGGAGACCAGATCATGCCGGAGTAATCGTCTATGCTCGTGCGGTAATTACCCGCGAACCGCATGAAAAAGTCCTTCCGGTTGCCGCAGGTATCCTCCACACCCCGGGAGGCGCCGGGATAAATCACATGGTATTTTCCCTCGAAGAAGCAGATGCCGTAGCCGGCCAGTTCCAGGATGGCGGCATTGCCGGAAGGCGCCAGGGAGAGGACAGTCGGCGGGCCGGCTTTCAGAGCTTCCTCAACCATTGCGGGGACATCCATCTCCGGTGCGAGTTCTGCGATGACGGTGAGCATATCCTCCGTCAGCTCGAAGTCTGAGACTGCGGGGGTGCAGACGCTGTCTGTTTCCACCAGCTTCAGATTACCGGCCTCAAAGGCCGTGTCCAGATCCGCCAGGGCGGGCAGTGTGGTGCACAGCAGCGCAATGCAGAGCAGAAAGGACATCAGTTTCTTCATCATTTTATGCCTCCTTATACAGGGGTATCTGTTAGGGACTTTTTTTCTATGTTCCTATCCTATATGAAAAAACAAAAACTGTATACATCTTTTTGCGCAAATTACAGGTCGTTATTTTGCAGATCCCTTGTCCGGATTCACGACCTTGAAATAAAAAGAAACAGCTCTGCTGAGCTGTTTCTTCCACCATTCTTAAGGAAACTTGTACAGATTAGCGGACACATTAAAGACTGAAAAAATCATTTGGCGACATGTAGTTAATACCTGAATGGAGGCGATCCGCATTGTAGTACATCTCAATGAAGTTCACGATTGTCCTGGCTGCTTCCTCAA
>JAFRQX010000046.1 GCA_017428385.1 Clostridia bacterium
CAGCTACAGCTTCGAAGAGAACGGAACATACGTAAACGACCTGACCAGTCTGACGAAGGTTGACGCGGGCGAGTACACGATCTATGTGAAGGGTACGAACCCGAACTACCAGAACGAAGCGACAACGACCGCGAAGCTGATTATTAGGAAGCGGAGCGTAACTCTGACGAGTGCAGATGGCGAAAAGACATATGACGGCACGGCACTGACAAAGAACGCACAGACCGATGTGACAGTCGGAGGAGACGGCTTCGTTACTGGTGAAGGCGCAACGTACGACATCACGGGTACCCAGACCCTGGTTGGCAATAGCAAGAATACCTTCACCTATACGCTGAATGAAGGTACCAAGGCGGGTAACTACGACATCACACAGATCGAAGGCACATTGACGGTGACCGATGATAAGGTGAAGCCGGAACATGTTGTGAAGAAGACTGTGGATAGCAAGGAATACGCACTGGGTGCGACAGTAACCTTCAATATCGAGGTAACAAACATCTATGATCACCCGGTAACGATCCTGCTGAGTGAAATTGATGGTGTAACACTTGCACAGAGCAAATTCGAGGGTGTAGAAGCTGGAAAGACAGTAAATACCACAGCAACCTACACCATCACAGAAGCGGATATCCTGGCAGGCAGTTTCACTAACACAGTAACGGCAACAGTGCAGGATCTCGACAAGACGGCTGAAGCGACAGCGGCTGTCGAAGCTCCGAACGGACACCTCACGATCGAAAAGGAGACGACCAGCGATCCTGAGAACGGTGCAACCTATGCACTGGGTGAAACAATCACCTATAAGGTCAACGTGATCAACGACGGTAACCTGACGATCACCGACATCACCGTAACAGACGAGCTGACCGGTGACGAGTGGACGATTGACAGCCTAGCGCCCGGAGCAAGCAAGGACTTCCCGGCAGAGTATGTTGTGACCGAGGAAGACATCCTGGCGGGCAAGGTGGTTAATGAGGCAACCGCCACAGGCACCAGCCCCGATCCGGATAATCCTGACGTACCGGTGGATCCCGGCGATACTGAGGACGATACGGATAAACCGAACGGACACATCGCGATCAAAAAGGCTACGACTTCTAAGCCTGCGAACGGTGAGACCTACGCACTGGGTGAGAAGATCGAGTACAAGATTACCGCTATGAATGACGGTAACCTGACAATCACCGGTATCACCGTGACAGACGATCTGACAGGAGATAAGTGGACGATCACTAGCCTGGCACCCGGAGCAAGCGAGGAATTCAAGGCAGAGTATGTTGTGACCGAGGAAGATGTCCTGGCGGGCAAGGTGAGAAATGTAGCAACGGCTACGGGCACCAGTCCCGATCCGGACAAACCCGATGTACCGGCTGATCCCGGTGAAACTGAGGATTATACGGACAAACCGAACGGTCACATCACGATCGAGAAGGTAACGACTTCCACACCTAAGGATGAAAAGGGTTATACGGAAGGCGAAAAGATCAGCTACAAGATCACCGCTACGAATGACGGTAACCTGACAATCACCGGCATCACCGTGACAGACGATTTGACCGGAGACAAGTGGACGATTGAGAGCCTGGCACCAGGCGCAGCAAAGGAATTCGAGACCACCTACACCGTAACCGCAGCAGACGCGGCGGCCGGCAAAGTGCTGAACGTGGCAACGGCGAAGGGTACCAGCCCGGATCCGAAGAATCCTGAAGTGCCTGTAACACCCGGTGAGGATCCTGAACCCACGTATGAAATCAAGTTCACCCTAACTATCCGCTACTGGATCGGCAGCAAGGACGGCGAACTCATCAATACAGTGACCCGTGTTGAAAAGGCCGGCACTGAATATGATGTTGCAACTCCGCCGATGGAGGGTTATACTGCTGATACAGAGAGAGTTAAGGGCGTCCTGGATAAGGACATGGAATACGACGTGGTTTACACAGCGGAAGACTACACGCTGACAATCCTGTATGTGTACCAGGACGGCACGGAAGCCGCTGAGACCTATACAGAAGTGCTCCACTTCGGAGATGAGTACAGCGTTGAATCTCCCGTGATCAACGGCTACTACACCAACAAGAAGAAGGTTGAAGGCACAATGCCCGCAAGGGATGTGACCGTCACAGTTATCTACGTAAAGACCCCGGTGATCATCACGATTGACGACTTTGAGACTCCTCTGGGCCTTGGTCTGGGCGGTATCAATGTCGGCGAAACCATCGAGTAAAAAATCACCCGAGATACTTATTTTCCCCGACACGCCGTTTCGGCGTGTCGGGCCTAAAGGTGAACAAGGGGGACGATTGAATGAAGAAATTGCTGGCATATCTGCTCATATTCGTGATGGCACTGACAGCTGTTACGGCCGGACTGGCAGAAACGGCTGAGGAACCTGCCGCTGAGGAAGCGCCGCAGGTCACATATGATTATGAAGAACTGACAGTGGCTGTCACAACGCCGCTGACCGGAAGCTTCTTCACCAATTTGTGGGAAAACGGCAGCAGCGATATGGACGTGCGTGCCATGATCCACGGGTACAACCTGATTGAGTGGGACACGGAAGATGGCATGTTTGTTCCGGATGAATCCGTAGTCAGCGGCGTGAATGTACAGGCTGCGGATAACGGTGATATCACCTTTATCATCGCGCTGTACGAAGATCTGTTCTACAGCGACGGAACACCGGTGACCGCCTGGGACTATGCCTTCTCTATCCTGCTGACCATGTCTCCGGAAATGAAGGAACTGGGTGCAAACGTACACCAGCCGGAGTACATAGCTGGCTACAGCAACTACATCAGCGGAAAGAGCAAGCGACTGACCGGTGTGAGGGTGCTGAATGATCATCTGATTCACATCACAATTGATCACGCGTACCTGCCCTTCTTCTATGAACTGGGATTGCTGGACTGCACGCCTTATCCGATCGCTGTGATTGCTCCCGGCGTGAAGGTAGCAGATGATGGAAAGGGCATCTATTTGACCAACGCGGAGGGCGGAGATGAAGCTGTATTTACAGCGGATCTGCTGAAGGGTACGATCCTGGACGAAACAAGCGGCTACCGGACTCACCCGTCCGTGACAAGCGGACCGTATGTGCTGACTTCCTATGAGGACGGCGTGGCCAAGTTTGAAATCAACCCGCAGTACAAGGGCAATTCCAAAGGCCAGAAGCCTGTGATCAAGAAGGTCACGATGATTTCGATGCCTTCGAATGAAATGATCGACGCTTACCATGACGGTAAGGTAACGCTGCTGAACAAAGTCAGCGACGGTGAGACGATCACGCAGCTGCTGGGCGAAGCAGCCGAGGATGAAATGTACACTTCCGCCAACTATGCCAGAACCGGCCTGAGTTTCATCAGCTTCAATACAGACCGTGCACCGCTGGATGACCTGGCGGTCAGACAGGCTATCGCGTATGCCGCGGACCGGGATGAAGTGGTGAAGGAAGCCCTGGACAGCTACGGCATGAAGGGCCTGGGCTACTTCGGCATGGGTCAGTGGATGTACCTGCTGCTGAACGGTATCGTACAGTATCCCGTGGAAGAGCCGGAAGAGAATGCCACTGAAAAAGAAAAGGCAGAATACGAGAAGGCCATTGAACAATGGGAAGAGTTGACACTGGACGGTATAGAACCCTATGACCGTGACCTGGAAAAGGCCGCGGAGCTGCTGGACAATGCCGGATGGAACCGGAATGCAGACGGTGACGGCTTTGTCCAGGGATCTGACAAGCTGCGCTATAAGCAGACAGAAGAAGGCCTGGTGCCGCTGCGGCTGACGATGGCATACGGGGCCGGAAGTGCGGCCGGGGAAGCGCTGGAAGGCGCACTGGTACAGTCCCTGACGGAGATCGGCATTGAGCTGATCGTTGAAGCCATGGACGCAGACGCTATGCTGTGCCAGTTTTACAGAATGAGCGAGACGAAGTATGACATGTACTTCCTCGCGACAAACTTCGACCTGCTGTATGATCCTTCCCTTAGTTTTACGGTGGATGAAGAAGGACATCACGTCTGGAAAACTTCCGGACTGGCGGATGACGAGCTTTGGGAACTGGCAGTATCCATGCGCCGCACTGAGCCGGATGATCTGCTTGGCTACTGTACGAAGTGGCTGGCATTCCAGAAGCGCTTCGCTGAACAGCTGCCGCTGCTGCCGATGTATTCCAACGTATACTTCGACTTCTATCCGCAGGTACTGCACGAATATAACATTGCAGCGAATATCTCCTGGCCGGAAGCTTCCATCGGCGCCTACCTTTCTGACTACGTGCCGGAAGTACCGGAAGAGGAATAAATATAATTCAGAATTCAGAATTAAGAATTCAGAATTATTACTGATGAGGCACATGGATTTGTTCAGAACGAGCGGATAAATATGCAAAAATGAATCCATAAGAGAAGAGGAAAAGACCTTGCATCGCAGGGCCTTTTCCTTTATGCTTTTGGCTAAACGGAAAACACCCGGAGGAGAAAAAATGAAACAATACAGCGAATACCGGTTTGGGGATATCCTGGTGACCTGGTGGCTGGACGAACAGAACCATATGGGGATGACCCTGATCCCGGCCGGGATGAAGGATCAGTTGCGGGAGCATCAGTATGCTTTGGAGAACCTGGTACAGATACACGCAAGGGGTGACCAGCTGCCGAATGGTTACGGAAACGGCCATACGATGGCCACAACAACGGCCACCGACCGTATGCGTTTTGTGAATCAGGTAAAGGAAGGCAATACGGTGGTGACCGAGCTTGCGGACGAGACCGGCCGCACGGTTTTTCATACCCTGAAATGGGAAGAAGGACTGGAAGCCCTGCGGGTTTCTGTCCGGTTTGAAAACCGGACGGAAAAACCGGTGACACTGGACCTGCTTTCCAGTCTGAACTTTGGCGGGATTACACCCTTTGCGGACGGAGATGCCCACGGTACCCTGCTGCTGCACCGGGCCGGAAGCGCCTGGAGCGCAGAGGGCAGGCTGATCACGGATACCATTGAGGAAGCGATGCTGGAACGGTCCTGGACGGGGCATGCCCTGCGGGTCGTAAAGTTCGGCCAGATTGGTTCCATGCCTGTGCGGGGCTGGTTTCCCTTTGCGGCAGTTGAGGACACGGCAAACGACGTGACCTGGGCTATGCAGATAGCCTGTCCTTCCTCCTGGCAGATGGAAATCCGCCGGAAAGATGACCGGCTGAATATGATGGCGTCCCTGCCGGATGATGATTTCGGCCAGTGGGCGAAGACTGTCGCACCGGGAGAAAGCTTTGAAACACCTGAAGCTTATGTGACGGTGGGACGCGGCGGCATTGACCGGGTGAGCCAGCGGCTGCTGACAGTCCACCGGGCCAATATGCCCCGGCCGGATGCGGAACTGCCGGTGCTGTTCAACGAATACTGCACCACCTGGGGTGATCCGAGCCACGAAAACCTGACAAAGATCGCGGACCGTATCCAGGGACACGGGATCGATTTCCTGGTGATTGACGCGGGCTGGTACCGCCGGGAAGGCGTGGTATGGCATGAGTGCGGTGGAGACTGGATACCTGAAGAAAAAACCATGTTCCCGCAAGGCCTGAAGGCAACGGCGGACATGATCCGGGCGCACGGCATGATTCCCGGAATCTGGTTTGAGCCGGAGACATGCGCAAAGGGTGCGGATATCTTCCGGAAGGAAGAAATGCTGCTGACCCGCAGGGGTACGGTGATCGATACAGACAACCGCCGGTTCCTGGATCTGCGTAAGCCGGAGGTGCAGGCCTACCTGGATGAGCGGGTAATCGGCCTGCTGCAAAAATGCGGTTTCGGATATACGAAGATTGACTATAACGACTGTATCGGCGCAGGCTGCGATGATCCGGACAGCCTGGGTGAAGGTCTGCGGCAGAACATGCAGGCTATGCTGGAATTCTTCTGCCGGATGCGGAGGGAAATCCCGGAACTGTGGATTGAAAACTGCTCCTCCGGCGGCCACCGGCTGGAGCCTTCACTGATGGGCGTGACGGATATGGCATCCTTCTCGGACGCACATGAGTGTGAGGAGATCCCGATTATCGCGGCACAGCTGCAGCGTCTGATCCTGCCCGGCCAGTCCCAGATCTGGGCGGCACTGCGGGCGAGTGACAGTATCCGCAGGATCAATTATTCACTGATCAACACTTTCCTGGGAGTGATGTGTATTTCCGGCGATGTGTGGGAGCTGTCTGAAGAGCAGTGGGCCAAGGTGGATGAGGGGATCAGCTTCTTCAAGGAAGTGAGGGGCATCATCCGGGACGGAGTGTCCATCTTCCATGGTAACGTTTCCCAAAGCTGGCGGCACCCGGAAGGCTGGCAGGCGGTCTGCCGGACAGCAGGCGGGGAAACGCTGACAGTCGTCCATACCTTTGGCGGGAATCTGCCGGAGAAGGTCACCCTGCCGGTATCCGGGAAACGGATCCTGAGGGTGATGAACAGCGAAGACAATAAGATTGCATTGGAAAACGGCAGGCTGACGGTGGAACTGAAAGCTCCGTTTGAAGCAATTGCGATTCACACAGGAGATTGATATTCAAAATAAAAAATATTTTACAAAATTGTTAAAAAAGTGTTGACAATCGAAATAAAGTATGTAATAATGTAGTCACAAAGAAGAAGGACAGTAAAATAACAGGAGGTGAGAGGAAGAAAGGGAGACCCGTAAAAAGGATACAGGAAGTCCAATGAGGCTGTGGGGTGACTGGCGGAGGCGTTCATGGCAAGTGGTAAATCCGGGAACGGCAAAGGCAGCGCGGATGCAGCGGAAGTGAATAGATAGAAACGAGCAAACCCCTGTGCGTGCACAGGGGTTTGCTCGTTATTTATGCATAACGGGAATGATATTGTTACGGAATGGCTGATCCTGAAAGAACCATAGAAATTCTACGTAACGTAGAAATAATATTTGACAATTTACACGAATTGGGTGTTCAATAGGGAAAATGAATCGGGTATGATGATTGCGAACCAAGGGAAACGGCGAAAGCTGATAAGGAGGAAGCAATCATGACAAACACGATTTCCGTCAATCACAATATGATCATTTCCGGAGGAAAGACATGGAAAATAAACTGGCAGAAAATATCCGCATTTATCGGAAAAACATGGGCCTCAGCCAGGAACAGCTTGCAGAGAGGCTCGGAATCACGCTGGGTACCATCTCGAAATGGGAGCGAGGAGCTTCTGAACCAGATCTCCTGTATGTCATGCAGATTGCCGAACTCTTTCATGTATCGGTCGATGCTCTGATCGGGTTCACGATGCACGGAAACAACGCGGAAACAGAAGTAGAGAGACTTAAAGCCTTTTACAAGGAACATACGATTGAGGAAACCGCAAAGGAATATGACAGTTTGCTGATTAAATTTCCCAATCATTTCGACATAGTCCTCGGAGCGGCAAAATGCCATATGCAGATCGGCGTCGTTTATCGCCAACATGACGAACTGAAACGGGCCATTGAGCTGCTCCGGCACGCGATTGACCTGTTTTCCCAGAACAAAGATCCGGAGATCAATGAAGTTGAACTGCGTAACTATATAGCCGAATGCTATTCCTCGCTGGAAGACTATAAGAAAGCCGTTGAAGAATATAAGAAAAATAACGTGTGCGGCAACAATGACGCCGAGATCGGACTGATCCTGATTGAGAAAGAAAAGCAGCTGAAGGAAGGCATCAAATACACGGAAACCGCTTTCCTGAACAGTATCAGCCAGATGATAAGTGTTATCAGCGGTTATATTATCTACTACAGGGAAACAAAAGAGGTAGAAAAGGGCATCCGGGCTGCCCAGTGGACAATCGATTACCTGAAGAACCTGAAGGATGACCCGGAAAAAGTGTGTTACCTGGACAAGATTATCAGCCTTTATTATCTGGTACGGGCCTTTGGAGAGGATAGAAGCGGCAAAGGCAGGGAGGCAGAAGACAGCATGCGGGAAGCTGTGAGGATGGCCAGGGAGTTTGATGCGAATCCGCTGAGGACGCTGGAGAACATCGTTTTTGCGGACCATGTACGTGTATCAAATGTATATGACAACGGAGGGCCAACCGCGCTGGAAAGCCTGAGAAGGGCGATGGATGAAAACAAAGAGATCACAAGCGACATGTTCAAACAGAAATTCAACGAACTGATGAAGGATTAACAGCAGAGGCCGCGCAAGAAATCGGCTTGCCGATGAGAATGATATTGAAAAGAATATATGAAGATAAAAAAGATCCGCCAGCTTAAGCTGACGGATCTACTTGTGCTGTATACAGCTGATAGTAGAGGCCTTTTTTCGCCATCAGTTCATCATGGGATCCCATTTCAGCGATGCCTTTGTTGCTGATATACAGGATCCGGTCACAGTTTTTGATGGTGCTGAGCCGGTGGGCAACGATGATGCTGGTCCGGCCCCGGAGCATCTCCCGGATGCCTTCCTGAAGGAGTTTTTCTGTCTGCGTATCAATGGAAGAGGTGGCTTCATCCAGAATGAGGATCGCCGGGTCGGACAGGAGTGTCCGGGCGAAGGCAATCAACTGCTTTTCTCCCTGGCTGAGGTTGCCGCCGCGTTCCTTGATTTCCGTCTGATAGCCCTGGGGCATCTTCCGGATGAGTTCATCTGCCCGGACACGGCGGGCGGCCTGGATGACTTCACAGTCCGTGGCATCCAGACGACCATAGCGGATGTTGTCCATGATGGTGCCGGAGAAGATGAAGCTGTCCTGCAGCATGATACCCAGCTGGCTGCGCAGGGAATGGAGCGTTACCTGGTTGATATCGTGCGCTTTGCCATCCTGATCGTGCAGGAGGATTTTTCCGCCGTTCAGGTTATAGAAGCGGCAAAGCAGATTGATGACGGTGCTCTTTCCCGCTCCGGTAGGACCAACGAGGGCGATGCTTTCACCGGCATGGACGTGGAGATTCATGTGCTCCAGGACGTTGATGTTTTCCTCATAGGCGAAGGTGACATCCTGATAATCCACTTCACCGGTGATGGGCGGAAGCTCTTCTGCATCCGGTACGTCATCCACGATGACAGGCTCGTCCATGGTTTCAAAGATCCGCTCCAGGTAAGCGATATTATTGACAAAGGAATTATAGATATTTGCCAGGTTGGTAATGGGCTGCCAGAAACGGCTGACATACTGTCCCATGGCGAGGATCACGCCGAAGGAAACCATCTTACCGCCACCCATCCAGTAGACGCCGGCGATATAAAGGAAGGTCAGAACCAGCTGGGTCATGGTTTCGCTGGAGAGCCAGACGGTGTTGCTGATTTTTATGGCACGCAGCCAGGCGTCACGGCAAGCGTTGGCCAGCCGTTCCATGATGGAGATGTTAACCTCCTGACGGTCAAAGAGCTGACTGACGCGGACGCCGTCGATGGATTCCGCGAGATAGGCATTATAATTGCTGTTCTTGTTACTCTGGTTCTGCCAGGCACGGCGCTGACGGGGCTTGATAAGAATGATGATGCCGATGAAGAACGGCAGGCCGGCGATGATGACCAGTGCCAGGGTGGTATTGGTGGAGAACATGAAGACCACAATGAAGACCAGGTTAATGATCTCCAGGATCATGTTGATGATACCGTTTGACAGGATATCCGAAACGGAGTTGACGTAGTTGATGACCCGGACCAGGATTTTGCCGGCGGGCCGGGAGTCGTAATAGCTGAAGGGCAGTTTCTGCAGGTGGGCAAACAGGTCGCTGCGGATATCATGAATGATCCGCTGGCTGACGTGGGCCATCATCCGGGAACGGATGGTGGTAAACACGATGCCCAGGGCGATGATGCCCACAAAGAGGAGCGCCATCCGGCCGATCATGGCGGTATCCTTGTTGGGAACGGCTTCATCCAGCACCCACTGGGTGATCTTGGGGATAAAGAGGGAGGCAACGCTGGCCATGGCGCTGAGCAGCAGCGCGGCCAGCATTTTGTATTTATGCCGGGCAATGTATTTGCCTGCCCGCTTCAGGTGCTGCCAGCGGAAAGGGGATTCCAGACGCTCGTCAACGTCGAATTTATTCCTTGCCATCTCTTACACCCCCATTCCGGCAGCCGGGGCGCCGACAGCACTGTTGCTGCCGGAGGCTGCAGATTGTTCTTCATCCATGGGGATGCCATATTGCAGGCAGTAGGTCTGCCAGTAATAACCCCTCATAGCCAGCAGTTCACTGTGGGTTCCGCGCTCGGTGATTTTACCATCCTGCAGGACAAGGATCAGATCAGCGTCCCGCATGGAAGAAATCCGCTGGGCAATGATGAACTTGGTGCACTCATAGGGGAGGTGGCGCAGCTGATCCTGGATATACTGCTCTGTCTCGCTGTCCACGGCGGAGGTGGTGTCATCCATGATGAGGATACCGGGACGAACTGCCATGGCACGGGCCAGGGCAATCCGCTGGCGCTGGCCGCCGGAGAGACCGACGCCGCGCTCGCCGATGATGGTGTCATAGCCTTCCGGAAGCTTTTCGGCAAATTCAGCGGCATCCGCCCGACGGGCGAAATCCATAACATCTTCCTGGGTCAGGGACTGATCGCCGAAGGCGATATTGCCTTCCACGGTATCCGAGAAGAGGAAGACGTCCTGGGTGGCGGTGCCGATGCCGCCCCGGAGCTCACTGAGCTTCCATTGTTTTACATCACAGTCATCCACCCGGATGGCGCCTTCGGAGACATCATAAAACCGGGCCAGCAGGTGAATGAGCGTGGTTTTGCCGCTTCCTGTGGGACCCATGACGGCCACGGTCTGACCGGGCTGAACCGAGAAGGATACGTCTGTGAGGACCGGCTTGGTATCGAAACGGAAGGAAACGTGATCAAACTCGATCTTTCCCTGCATACGTTCATGGGCAACCGCATCCGGGGCATCCACAATGGAGGGTGTGCCGTAATACAGCTCCATGACCTTCGCGGCGGAGGTGGAGAAACGCTGCAGGTCGTTGATCAGGTTGCCAAGCTCCCGCATGGGGTTGGAGACAGCCCAGCTGAGTCCTGTAAAGATGGCCAGTTCGCCGGGAGTCAGTTCACCCCTGATGATGAACAGGCCGCCCACGAAGACCGTGACCAGCTGAATGGCGTTGACCAGCAGCTCGATAATGGGGAAGAAAGTGAGCCAGAGCTTATTGATGCGCAGATGACTGTCCATGAAAGCCTGGTTCTTCTGCTCAAACCGCTCCTTCTCATACTCCTCCCGGGCAAAGGCTTTCACGACCCGGTTGCCGGCAATGTTTTCCTGTGCCGCGGTGTTCATCTCCGACAGCTTTTCACGCATAAAAACAAAGCGGGGACGGACGTGACGGGAAAAGAATTTGGTGATCAGGAGCAGGATGGGTGTAATGACAATCAGAAGCAGGGTCAGCTTCCAGTTGACCAGCAGGAGATAAATTGTAGCAAAGAGGAAAGTGCATACCGCGTCGATGATGCGGTAATCAATATAGCTCAGGAAATGACGGCACCAGTCCAGGTCGGCACTCATACGGGTCATGAGGTCGCCGGTGCGGTGGGTATCAAAGAAGGCCATATCGTTATATTGCATTTTGCTGAACAGACGGCGGCGAAGATTGAAGACCACATTCTGGGAATCTTTTTCCAGAAAGATGACCATCATATACCGCAGGCCTTCCCGGCCGAGCTTGACCACCAGCATGACAGCCAGGATGGAAAACAGGGGTTCCGGATTGCCTGCAACAATGACGTCATCAATGAGACGCTGGGAAAGTGCAGGGTTCACCAGCAGCAAAAGACAGGTGAAGGCGCATACGCACAGGGCGATGACGTGACGGCGGCGGAAGGGCGCGTCCATATTCTTCCACAACCAGGCAAATTGCTTGCGCATAAAAACCTCGGGAGAATTCTCCAGTGAAGAGTATACAGACCGGAGGGAGACCTCCGGTCTGCGGTGATGAGTGAAGAGTGAAAAGTGAAGAGTGAACATTTACAGATTGATGCTTACAGCATCAATCTGTAAATGTTAGCACAATCATCCTCATTCAGGGTGACGAAACCGGAGATGGTTCCGGGACGGCCGTCGCCGCGGCAGAGGTTCTCGACCAGCACGGGAATATCTTCCTCACGGGCGCCGAGTTCCGCAAAGTTGCGGGGCATACCGATGGAGATGAAGAACTGACGCAGCTTCTCAATGCCCTCTTTGGCAGTAACTTCCGGATGGGCAAAGTCCATCTGGCAGCCCCAGACCCGGACGGCAACCTGGGCAAAGCGCATAATGTCATGATTCATGACATAGGTGAAGACGGCGGGCAGGGTCACTGCCAGGCCGGCACCGTGAGCGCAGTCATACAGGGCGGAGAGCTCATGCTCAATGTTATGGCTGTTCCAGTCCTGGCTGCGGCCGACACCGCAGGAGTTGTTATGTGCCATCATACCGGCCCACATGATGTTTGCACGGGCTTCATAGTTATTCGGATCAGCGATGACCCGCGGACCTTCGTGAATCATGGTCAGCAGCAGCGCTTCGATCATCCGGTCGGTGACTTCCACCTCTTTGGTGTTGGTGAGGTAGCGCTCATACAGGTGGGCCATGATGTCCGTGATGCCGGCGGCTGTCTGGAAAGCCGGCAGCGTCTGGGTTAGGGCGGGATTCAGGATAGAGAACTTCGGACGGATGGCATCACCGCTGGCACCCCGTTTATACATGCCGTTTTCCAGCGTGATGACGCTGTCCGGGCTGCCTTCGCTGCCCGCGGCGGAGATGGTCAGCACAGTACCGACGGGAAGTGCTTCAGTAATCGGCTTGCCGCTGTAGAAATCCCAGAAGTCTCCGTCATAGACAGTACCGGCAGCAATTGCCTTGGCAGAGTCAATGGAAGAACCACCGCCGACGGCGAGAATGAAATCGATCTTTTCCCTGCGGCAGAGTTCTATGCCTTCATAAACCAGACCGCTGCGGGGATTGGGTTTTACGCCGCCGAGGCGGAAACTGGTGATGCCCGCAGCTTCCAGGGAGGCTTCCACCCGGTCGATCAAACCGGAACGCAGGGCGCTGCCGCCGCCGAAGTGGATGAGGACACGGCTTCCGCCGAAACGCCTGACCAGCGCACCGACCTGGCTTTCAGAATCCTTACCGAAGACAAAACAGGTGGGAGAATAGAAGGTAAAATTATTCATACTGGCAGAAATCTCCTTTCAGATATTTAAGGATTCAACTCGCTCCAGGCGGTGCTCAGGCTGTCGATAATGTTCAGGTGCTGGGGGCATGCGGCTTCACAGGCACCGCAGGCGAGACACTTATCTGCACCGGCATCATTCTTCATGATCATCCTGAACCCCCAATCTTCCTTTGGGTCAATACCGTAGAGGGACACATTGTTCCAGACGGAGAACAGACCGGGAATGTTGACGCCGTTGGGACAGGGCATGCAGTAGCGGCAGCCGGTGCAGCCGATCTTGGTGCGGCTGATGTAGGCAGCACGAACATCGTCCATGAGCTTCAGTTCTTCCTCACTCATGATGCCGGTATCCACAGTATCGAAGATCCGCAGGTTTTCATCAATCTGTTCCGCTTCGTTGCAGCCGGACAGGACTACGGATACTTCCGGATGGTTGCAGAGCCAGCGGAAAGCCCATTCCACGGGAGAACGTTTTACCGGGAAGGCATCGTAGAGCGCCTGCACGTTGTCCGGTGCATTGGCCAGACGGCCGCCGAGGAGGCCTTCCATGATGACTACCGGGATGCCCTTGCTTCCGGCAAGCTCCAGGCCTTTGGTGCCGGCCTGATTGTTGATGTCCATGAAGTTATACTGAATCTGGCACATATCCCAGTCCCAGTCATTGAGGATATACTCGAATTCCTCGTAGGGGCCGTGGAAGGAGAAGCACTTGTAGCGGATCTTTCCTTCCTTTTTCATATCATCAAAGAACTGAGGCGCGCCGATGGCTTTCATATGCTCCCACTTCTGCTTGTTCATGGCATGCATGAGGTAGAAGTCGATATGGTCTGTCTGCAGCTTTTTCAGCTCTTCCGCCAGGATGGCTTCCATATCCGCACGGCTGTTGACCGCATCCGGCGGGACTTTGGTAGCGATGGTGACCTTGTCGCGGTAACCGTCCTGCAGGGCTTTACCCAGGACAATTTCGGATGTTTTGTCCAGATAGACATAGGCGGTGTCGATGTAGGTGACGCCGCCGTCGATGGCCCGGCGAATCAGGGAGACGGCTTTCTGTTCGTCAATGACGCTGTCTCCGGAGGCGGCGCCATTGAAACGCATGCAGCCCAGGCCGAAGGCAGAGGATTTGATGCCGAGTTTACCCATGGTGCGGTATTTCATATAAAGATCCTCCTTCCTAATGTGTCAGGGGAGAAAAATTTCTGGTGTAAGGATATGATAGACCTTAGAGCTAGCTCTAAGTCAATAGTAAACAAGTGGCAGTTTCCAATTCAAAATTCATAATTCAGAATTATCCGCTGCGGCGGAGAGTAGCTGAAAAACTGAACCACATCCTCCGATTGCGCTGCGCCTTTGTCCGCAAAGACACTGACGCACATAAATCGGGCGAAGCGGGGGAATGGTATTCACATTGTGAATGATGGATATGACTTTATCATTTGCGGCTGTTGACTTAGAGTAAACTTTAAGGTTTATGATTGGGTCACAGAAAAAACGTTGAATACTTACAGGAGGATTATGATATGCGAAAAGTCAGATGGGGCGTACTGGGAACAGCAGATATTGCCAGGGGACAGACAATACCGGGCATGCAGCTGGCGGAGCACTGCGAGCTGTATGCCATTGCGGGCAGAAAACTGGAAAAAGCAAAACTATATCAGGAAGAGTTTGGCTTTCAGAAGGCTTACGGCAGCTATGATGAACTGCTGGCAGATCCGGAGGTGGAAGCGGTTTATATTCCGCTGCCCAATGATATTCACTGTGAGTGGACGGTTAAAGCCCTGAAGGCAAAGAAACATGTGCTGTGTGAAAAGCCGCTGGCGGTTTCAGAAGCGCAGGCTAAAGAGATGTTCCAGGCGGCGGAGGAAAACGGCGTTATGTTGATGGAGGCCTTTGCCTATCTGCACAGCCCGTTTGTGAAAGCTGTGAAGGCAGAGCTGGACGCCGGCGTGATCGGAGAAATCCGGTACCTGGAGTCTGCATTCATCACCGGCAGGAGACCGGATACGGATATCCGCCTGCGGAAGGAAACATACGGCGGAGCCCTGTATGACCTCGGCTGCTATGCAATCAGCATGGCAATGTGGATGCTGGGGAAGGAGCCGGATACTGTACGGGCGACAGCACAGTTCTCTGACAAAAAGATTGACCTGTTCACTTCAGCCCTGCTGCTGTATGAAAATGAAGCGGTGGCAAACCTGGACTGCGGCATGTTGCTGCCGACCGGACGGCTGGACCGGTTCCATATCCACGGAACCCTGGGTGAGATCGTATCCCCGGTGGAGTTCAACCAGTGTGGTGAGATTCCTTATACCATCATCAAGAATGGGGTGAAGGAAACAAAGACGGTGACGGCGCCGAACAACTATGCCCTGGAATCGGAACAGCTGAGCCGCTGTATCCTGACTGGAGAAAAGCCGCATGTGTCCAAGGACTTCTCACTGCTGGTTGCACGGGTTACGGACAGGATACTGAGGGAAATCGGATATTGATGATCAGTTGACAGGCCGGAAAGGTTTGACTTGAAAATGAAATACCGTCTGCGACGGATGTGAAATAAATCAGCTACGCTGATTTGTGAAATATTGGCCGTTCCGGCCAATATGAAGTATCGCTTCGCGACATGATGTAAACTCCTGATCTTTACAGACAGGAGTTAATCGGGTAGAATTGACATGAAGTTGAAGTTTACTCTAAGGTGATAACCGGGAGGTTCAATATGTATTCGATTCAGGATGTAAGCAATAAAACGGGACTTTCAACCCATACCCTGCGGTATTATGAGAAGGAAGGCCTGATCTCCGGCGTGGAGCGGAGCCAGGGGGGATTCCGTCAGTATACGGACGAGGACCTGGAAAGGCTGGGACTGATCCGCTGCCTGAAGAACACCGGCATGTCCATCCAGGAAATCGCCCGGTTTGTGCAGCTGACCCATGAAGGAGATCACACGCTGGAGGAACGGGTGGAGCTTCTGAGGGAGCACAGGGAACGGGTGCTGGAACGTATGGCAGAAATGCAGGAGCACCTGGACAAGGTGACCTGGAAGCTGAACTTCTTCACAGAGAAACTGAAGGCGTATCAGGCTGAACAGAAAAAAGATAAGCAGGCATAAGAAGACGGCCGTCCGGAAAGTCCGGACGGCTGCTGTGTTTCATGGATGACAAATTGTTCGAACCAGACAAAAGAACCGTCCCCTTGTCTGGTTTGGGTCAGTTTTTGACGGCATCGATGAGCTGCGCGACGCAAGGCTTCGGTTCGCCATTGACATCAAAGAGAAGAGGATGCTGCTTGATGATCGGTGAACCAGGCTTCATTCCGAAGAAATCCAGCCAGGTATAATCGTCCGCAATACCCCAGGTGGTGACGCAGTCGATCACATCGGCATAGCTGCGATAGATCTCGAAGAGTTTGACGTAGATTTCGTTGATCTTTGCGAGCTTTTCGGGAGTTGCTTTCAGTGCTTCCTTAATATATTCCTCAAATCCCGGGTCTCCCGGCTTAAGGCGGTAATTACCCTGATTGAAGGTGGCCATCATGGAGATATCCAGCTCGGTCACATGGATACGCAGGCCCATATTTGCGTAGATTTCGATGGAGCGTTTGATTTCGTCATAATCGGGAACTGCCATATGGTGCTGCTGCATACCGATACCGTCGACGCGGCAGCCTTTTTCCTGCAGGTTACGGATCAGGGAAACGATACGATCCCGTTTATCCGGGACAGTTTCGCTATAGTCGTTATAAAAGAGCTGGGCATCAGGGGCGGCATATTTGGACATGGAGCGGAAGGCTGCTTCGATGAAGCCGGTGCCGCAGAGTTTATAGTACTCACTGTTGCGATAAACGGGGCTTTCTCCCGGATTCTTTTCCGGATCGGGTACGTCATCCCGGGTGGCTTCATTCACCACATCCCAGGCATATACATCCTGGTTGAAGTGCTCACACAGGGCTTTGCTGTGGGCATCAATGCGCTCATAAATCAACTCCGGCGCGGCGGGACGGTCACCGTCAAGATACATCCAGGCGGGCGTCTGGTTATGCCAGACAGGCGCATGGGCACGGATTTTCACGCTCATCTCCCGTGCCATAGCCACAATGGGATCTGCCAGATCAAAACAGAATTTCCCTTCCTCCGGCTCGGTCGGTTCATACTTCATTTCGTTTTCTGCCGTCAGACTGTTGAACTGCTGCAGAAGCAGGTCGTGATGCTTTTTGACCTGCATAGGGGAAACCGCTGCTCCGATTTTGAAATACTTTTCGTAAGCCTTGGCCAGAGAAAGAATTTCGCTCATCCAAGATCCCCTTCCTTAATCATTTTTGTTGATTAATTATACACCGTTGTACGTACATTATGTCAATAAGTTGTACCAACAAATGATTAAACAATACTTATTTCTGGTTGTTTTTATCTTGCCATACAATATCCGGGAGGATAGAATAAAACAGTGAAAAGAAAAAGCCGGATCTGATCCGGGCCTGAAGATCATTCTATCAGTTAAACGAGGCTATATGAACGAGAATGAAGCAACGCTCCGGCATCTGCTGGACCTGTGCCGGAGAAGCGAACGAACCGGGAACTGGCAGTATTCCGGCTTTTTGTCCCCGGCGGAACAGGACGAACTGCTGCGCAGTCCGGAAGCAGCCCGATATGCCTTTATCCTGACAGGCGGATACGAGGCGGCAGAACGGAAAATCCTGGTAGCGGGGGATGAAAGGGACGCGGGACTGGCGGAACCGCCGATCAGTGTGGTGGCGGTGACGCCAAAGTCCATGAAATACGCGGAGAAACTGACCCACCGGGATTACCTGGGCGCGATTATGAACCTGGGCATTGACAGGAGCCTGACGGGAGATATCCTGGTAAAGGACAAGAAAGCCTGGTTCTTCTGTCTGTCCTCCGCGGCGGAAATGCTGGCAGCTTCCCTGACGCAGGTCCGCAAAACGGCGGTAACCGCAGAGGTATGCGGAACAGACATTCCAGAAGTCCAACCCGAGTACGCCCCCCTGCGGCTGAATGTGATTTCGGAACGGCTGGACGCCATAACGGCGGCCTTCACGGGACTGTCCCGGGGACAGGCGGAAAAACTGTTCGGCGCGGAAAAAGTATTTGTGAACGGACGGGTTATAACGGATAAGAGCACGAGGCTGAAGGAAGGGGATATCCTGTCGGTGCGAGGCTTCGGCAAGGCAGTATATGACGGAATAGAATATGAAACAAAAAAGAGCAGGCTGTGGGTCAGCCTGCGCAAATACGTTTGAAAGATGACCTGGTTCGTAAGAACCGGGTTATTTTTTCAGGTTGAAATACTGATTCGGGATATGGCAGTAGCCGCCGGGGTTTTTGTCCAGGTATTTCTGGTGATACTCCTCGGCAGAGAAGAAATTCCGGAGGGGCTCCAGTTCCACAGCCAGCTTTGCGCCGGCTTTTTTCTCTTCCGCCTGATAAAAGGCCTGAATCTCCGGAAGGAGGGATTCATCCGTATAGTAGATACCGGTACGGTACTGAATGCCTTCATCATGTCCCTGGCGGTTGACGGACAGGGGATCAATGACCATGAAATAGTACTTCAGCAGTTCCGCCAGTGTGATACGGATTTCGTCATAGTCGATACGGAGGGTTTCGGCATGGCCGCTGTCAGCGCAGACATCCTCATAGGAGGGAGCTTTGTCCGGACCGTTGGCATAACCGACTTCTGTGCAGAGAACGCCGTCAAACTGATCAAAGAACTTCTGCATTCCCCAGAAGCAGCCGCCGGCAAGATAAATGGTTTTCATGATTCCTGTTCCTTTCCTGCTACAGTGTTCATAGAGCTTTCGATTGTCTCGCAGAAATCCGGCATCTCCCGCTTCAGCCGGACAAAACGGCCTTCCCGGGTCAGGAAGACATGCTCAGACCGGGCTTCACAGACGATATCGTCCGGGTTCTTTCGCATGACATAGCGGATGGTCATCACGACGCCGTTGAAAGATTCGACCGATATGTCCACGCTGACCGTATCCCCGAAGGTGCAGGGAGTCTTATATTCACAGGAGATGGCTTTGACCGGGGAGACGATTCCTTTTTCCTCCATAGCCGTGTACGGGAACCCCAGCTGATCCATCCATTGGATCCGGGCTTCCTCCATCCAGTGGATATAGTTGGCATGATGAACAACACCCATCATATCGGTTTCATAGTACTGAACCCGATGGGAATACGGCGCCATGAGCAACCCTCCCTGCAAAACAGTATATGGAGATTATACATCAGGATGGCGGGAATACAAGTGTGCGGTCATATGTTTGCAATCCGGTCGGGTTTCTGTATAATGACAAAGACCGGTACTGACGCCGGCGGAGGAGAGTGACCGGAAATGACAGCGTATATCTGGGATCTGGACGGTACATTGCTGGATTCCTATGGCGTGATTGTTGAGGCAGCCGCCAGAACGGCAGCTGATGAAGGAATAAATGATCCGAAAGATTATATCCTGAAAGTTGTGAAGCAGAAATCCTGCACTGCCTACATGGAGGAGATCGGCAGTCAGTGCGGAAAGACGGTGCGGGAGGTGTTTGCCCAGTACCAGAAGCATACACACGCACTGGATGACCTGATCACCCTGATTGACGGAGCGAAGGAAACGCTGGAAAGGCTGCAGGAAGCCGGGGCTGTTCATTTTGTCTATACACACCGGGGAAGTTCCTCCGAACCGATCCTGGAGCGGGTGGGAGTCCTGAAGTGCTTCAGGGAAGTGGTAACCTCCATGTATGGATTTGCGCCCAAGCCCTCGGGTGAAGGAGTGAAATTCCTGGTGGAGAAATACGGCCTGGATCCGGAACAGACCTGGTATGTGGGAGACCGGACGCTGGACGTTCTCTGCGCGAAAGACGCCGGTGTGAAGGCACTGCTTTACCTGGCACCGGATACCTGCGTTGAGGCAACGGGGCAGGAAGACAGGATCGTAAAGGATCTGAGGGAAATATAAAAACAATTCATAATTCATAATGAATGTTGTTGAGACAATGAAAAACCAGACAAGAGAACCGTCCCCTTGTCTGGTTTTTGTTTATTCAGCTTTTTCCGGAGTACCAAAGGGACAGGCAGCCATACAGAGCCCGCAGGCACTCTTCCGGCCGAGCTTGCGGATAAAGGCGCTGCGCATTTTATTGCAGCGATGGAAATCAATGATCTCTTCCCGCAGTTTGCTGGCATCCCACCGGACGTTCTTAAGCGCTTTGCAGGGGCAAATATCCACGCAGCGGCGGCAGTTTTCCGGACAACGGCTTTCAGTGATCGGCTCCCCATAGGTAAAGGGTGCGTTGATCAGCACGGCAGACAGCCGTACCCGAGGCCCGTAACGCTCAGTAATGATCACATCGTTCCGGCCGATCCAACCGATGCCGGCACGGGTTGCCGCATATTTGTAAGAGAATTCCGCCAGAAGGTCGGTTTCATTATTCTGGGCCATCGGCGGGATATAATATACGACTTTCTGCTCTTTCAGCAGTGCTTCAAGTTTTTCCAGAAACGCTTCAAGCCGGTCCCGGGATGAGCAGATTGCCGCATCAAAATCCGGCTCCGTATAGATCCCGGGCGTCAGCTGTTTTCCGTGAGGTACCGCCAGGACAAGGGCAGAAGGGTATTCCTGTGCAAGAGGACTGTAGGATATATCCGCAAACCCATAAAGGATATCCGGGTACTGTGCCAGGAGATTCCTGACAGCACTTTCGAGGATTGTCATTCCATAATCTCCATATATCTTCGGAAGGTTTTGAAACCTGCAGCTTCGTAGAAAGCCAGGGCACCGCGGTTGAACTCCCACATGTTCAGCTCAAGCCGCTTGAACCCTTTTTCCTTTACAAAATCAAGAATGAAACGGATCATGGCGCTGGCGACACCCTGCCGCCGGAAGTTTTCATCCACGCAGAATTCATCGATATCCAGGAAATCCCGCTCAAACATGAAGGGGTTTTCCGGACGGTTGATATGGTGCAGAATGGCAAAGCTGCAGACTTTTCCTTCTGCTTCCGCCACGACAATTTCCTGATCGGGATCCTTCCAGATTGTGAAAAGGTAATCCCGCAGCTCGTCGCAGAAACCGGGTTTAAAGACATCGGGTTTACCTTTCACATGTAAATCATTAACCACTTTGCGCAGTTTATTTACTGCTTCCAGATCCTCTTCCCGGGCAAAACGGACAATGACCGGAGCGGGAGACGTATGGCGTTCCACCGGGGTGCGGTCGCTCTGCAGCAAGGCGTAGCAGCAGACATCACAGATGCCCTGATTGTTTCTTCCGGCTCCGCGTTGAATGCCTTCTTTCAGCATACCGGCTTTTGCCATGACACGTCCGGATTTGGGGTTGTTTACATCATGATGGGCAGTGATGCGATGGAGGCTGACGGTGTCGAAAAGGTAATCCATAACAGCCCGCAGGGCTTCCGGCATGATCCCCCGGCCCCAGAAAGCTTTGCCCATGCAGTAGCCGATTTCTGCTTCCTCAAGCTGCTCAATTAAGTGCACAACAGCAATATTGCCGATAACGCTGCCGGTCTCCTTCAGGACTATTGCCCACTGAAAGAAATCGCCGTCCTCATAGTGAGAAATCCAGTCATTCAATACCATGCGGGTAATATCCACGCTGGAATGTGTGGGCCAGGTCAGGAAACGGGTGACTTCCGGGTCGGAAGCCCAGTTATTGAACATATCTTCAGCATCTTCGATTTTAAACGGCCGAAGGATCAGCCGATGGGTTTCCAGGGTCTGTGTTCCGGTTTTATTCATAGGGAATATCCTTCCTTTCTCTTTTTTAGCAGCGTGAAACGGGAGATCAATTCAGTATTTTGACTTCAGGCTCCTGTTTACAGGCAGAACTTCATATATCCGCAGGTGAACGGAAAGAAATCATATTTCTCCGTGCCCGTATGAACCGCTCCGTTGCGTTCATACCATTGCCGGAGGACAGTGTTCTCTTCCACAATGCCCAGGTTGATCACTTTGCAATGCTGTTCCCTGGCTGTATCCATCGCATGTTTCAGCAGTTTCTCCCCGATTCCCTGATGCCTGTATTTCGGAAGAACCGCCAGGTTGCTCAGTTCACACTCACCGGAATCAAGAAGCTTCAGGGAATAATATCCGCGGATAATGCCGTCTTCCACATCTGCAAACATCAGCCGGTGCTCACCCTCCATCTGCCAGAGCAGCCATTCCTCTGTCATGGCAAAAGCGGTGAACCGGGGAGCATTTTCTTTTGTAAAACCAAATTCATCCGCAACTGTCCGGAAACTCTCCCGGATTACCCGGACACATTCGGTAATATCTGCTCGTTCAACTTTCCGGATCATTTGAATCACTGTTCCTTTCTCTTTAAAATCCAGATCAGGTTGCTCTGGTACCGGGAAGCAGAGGCAGGATCTTTCAGATCCTCCTTGTCTCCTTTATAACCGCGATAAATATCCAACACTTCAAAACCGCAGAGCTGCGCCAGGAGGAACATTTCCCACCGCGTTGTCTGACGCATCATCAGGGGACGGATCCTTTCGCCGATAATTTCGTCCTTATCGTTGTATTCAACGAATTTCCAGTTGCCGCTCATCTGCTGCGTATAAGGATTATAACTGATCGCATTATAAATCTTTTCCCGGTTTCCGTCATGGTTGACGTATTCCAGACGGAAGGAATAATCATCGGGAGACGTCTGCATCTGGGCTGCCTGTATCGGCGGCCAGGGGTCGAAGGTATTGAGCGTCAGGATGCCTCTGGGAAGCAGCTGCTCCCGCAGGTTTTTCAGGGCGGCAATCTGCAGGGCCTGATCCGGCAGGTGCATGAAACCGCTGCGGGCGATGATGGCCAGGGAATACTTTTTACCGGAGCTGAATTTTGTCATATCCGCGGGGATAATGTTCAGGGAAAGACCGAGAGCTTCCGCTTTGGCAGAAGCAACCTTACACATCTCCTCAGAAAGATCCGTACCGTCGACGCTGATACCGCGCTCCGCCAGGTAAAGCAGCACGGCACCCGTGCCGCAGGCAACGTCCACCACGCCGCCGGAACCGTATTTCCGGGCCAGATCCAGGTAAAACTCCTGAAACCCCTCGTGATGATCCGTTCCCTGAGTGTACATGACCTCCAGATATCGGTCGTAGTTCTCGGCAACATCCCTGAAATCGTGCAGATCCATGGTACTCCTCCTCACTTTTTTTCTGATAAGATTCCGGATAAAAAAAGATCACTTATCCCGAGCGAGATAAGTGATCTTGATCAATGCGGCCGCATTTTCCGGAATCTACTTTTCTCTGCTCTTCAAACGGGTGTACGCGTAATAACCGTAGCCAGTATAAGCTGCGGTCTTCTTAGTCATGGTAGTGACTGCGTACTTCGCCATGAGAAGAGCTCCTTTCCGAAAAAGATTGGAGCGAGTATACTCCCGGAGTTGCTGCCATGTCAAGCAGTTTTTTCAGATTGCCGGCATGACGGCTTCCGGAGCGGGTGTTTCCACTTCCCGGAGGGCCAGGCCTTCCATACCCGGATCCAGCCAGAGGGCGGGACGTACGGAATGGTTAACCAGCTGCACATTACTGCTTGCCAGGCTGCCGTCATAATCCACAATGAGGGCTTTGCCCTGGGCTTTTCCGGGGGAACGAAGCCACCAGGTGCCGCCCGGACGGTTATCTGTCATGTATTCTTTCCAGCGGTAAGCGCCATGGGAAGCTGCGATACTGGTCGGTGCGCACATCCTTGTTCCGTCGCCAAGCAGATATTTTGCGAAGGCTTCCCTGTAGCTCAGCAGGAAAACCCGGTCCAGGGTATCAGCACCGCCGGGAAGATCTGTTTTACGTCCCTGATCCGGGCCGTTATTTACCTCAGTAAACAGGATTGCAGACTGTTCCTCAGGTGTGAAGGCAGCTTCGAGAAAGTCGCCGTTCATCCAGCTGCGCAGGGTGCTTTCCTCCCAGGTGGTTTCCGCACCTTCATCGTTATACGGAACAGCGTCCAGGCCATAGCGGCTGAGGAGCAGGAGATTGCCATCGTGTTCCTCCAGTACAATCCATTCTATTTCCTCCGGACCGTTATCCGGATTGTTATCCTGTTCATATTTCCCAAAGGTGAGGACTGTCCGGGCATTTTCCGCGGCATCCAGGATTTCAGCTTCGCCGCTGCCACCGAACATATAAAGAAGGATAACGATCAGAAACAGGACATAACCAATACGTTTCATAACAGTCACATCATGAGTTTCCATTACTGCATACCTCCTTCCACGATACCAGCATAGCAAACAAGTCTTACTTTCAGGTGACTTTTACCTTACGGTTTCGTAAGGGGGGCTACGTCATCGTTTAATGCGATGACAATGAAGAATGAAAAATGAAGAAAAACAGAAAAACTCCTGCGTTGAAGGCAGGAGTTTTGAATAAAGACCGAATAAGCGGATATAAAGTTATTTTACGGGGGGCGCGGCGGTGCCCTCGTCAAACAGGCGGACAGGAAGGACAATCACCTGCGGCGGCAGATCGGGATGCTCAATACGGTTCAGCAACAGGCGTACACCGTTGGACGCGACGCTCTGTCCTTCAGAGAAGATGCTGGTGAGCTTTGGCAGATACGGGATATCTCCGCGGAGATGATCAAAGCTGACAATGGAAATATCCCTGGGAATTTCCAGCCCCATGTCGGCCAGCTCTAGCATGACGGGATAGGAAACCTCATCACGGAAGGAAACAAGAGCGGTATAGTCCAGGGGGAACAGCAGCTCCCGAAGGGTGGAATCCGCCAGGGCAGCTTCCACCTTTTCACCCGGAACGACCCGGATATTACTCTCGGGGATTCCGTATTCACGCATGGCCTGCATGAAGCCTTCGAGACGGTCAATCTGGGAACTGGAACGGTTTTCACCGGACATGAAGAGGTATTTTTTATGACCGAGCCCTGCAAGATGAACACCGGCGAGGAAACCGCCCTGGCGGTCATCGCAGCGGACATTGTCTGTCACGATATCCTGGATCCGGCGATCCAGCAGCACAAAGGGCATGTTGTTCTTTTGCATGATCTCGATGTGGCTGCGATTGTTCATGTAAGGGAAATACAGGATGCCGTCCACGGACTGGGAGATGGCGGAGCGGATCAGGTGCTCGCCCAATTCTTCATTGAGGCCCATGCACAGCACCATGATGTTGTATCCGGCCTGGCGCAGTTCGCTGTCCATGACGGTAAGCATATTACAGAAGTGAAGATTGTGAACGTCATTGACGATAACCGCGATATTACCGCTTCTTCCTGAGCGAAGGGTGGAGGCGAGGGAATTGCGGATATATCCCATCCGGACAGCAGCTTCCCGGATTTTCACCCGGGTGGATTCCGGAAGCCGCGGATCCCCGCGGAGCGCCCGGGAAACCGTGTTGACGGTATAGCCGCATGCACCGGCGACATCCCTGAGGGTAATGCGGTTGACAGCCATACAAATCCCTCCATGAATAAGATTAACGTTATTACAAATATTATATCATAAAACGGTATACAAAGACAATTTCTGCCAATCTTACTTCTTTATAAACAATCAATTAAAAAAGATTTATATTAAATTTGTCAAAAAACGCTTGACAATTGACCAAATAACCTATATCATTAAATCAACGGACAGGATTAACGATAATCCTGCAAAAAAGGGAATAAAACAGAGGAGGAAACGAACCATGAAGAAACTGTTGGCTGTTCTGCTGACGCTGGCCCTGATGCTGGGCATGTGCAGCGCCCTGGCGGAAGAAGAACCCATCAAGCTGACCCTGTGGACATTCCAGGAACTGCATACCCAGCTCTATAAAGAGATGGAAGCATCCTGGAACGCGAACCCGGACAATCCGAAGATTGAGATCGACATGCAGGTTTATCCCTACGACGATATGCACAGCAAGCTGACCCTTGCCCTGCAGAGCGGCGAAGGGGCTCCTGATATCGTGGACATCGAAATCAACCAGTTCGCGAACTACCTGAAGGGCGATATCCAGCTGGCGGACATCAACGACATCGTTGAGCCCATCAAGGACAAGCTGGTTATGAGCCGCTTCAACAACTACGCCAAGGACGGCAAGTACTACGGCATTGACCATCATATCGGCGCCACCATCATGTTCTACAACACCGAGATCCTTGAGGCGGCTGGTATCAACTATCAGGATATCAAGACCTGGGACGACTATCATGAAGCCGGCAAGGTTGTGCTGGAAAAGACCGGCAAGCCGATGTGCACCTGGGAATCCGCTGACTGCTGGAGCATCTATCCCCTGGTTAACCAGCACGGCGGCGACTGGCTGACCCCCGAAGGCGAAGTCCGGATGGACGAGCCCGTGGTTGTGAACACCCTGGCCTTCATGAAGAGCATGCTGGATGACGGAACGGCTGTTGCTTGCCCCGGCGGCAACCACCATTCCGAAGAATACTACGGCGCGATGGGCAGCGGTGCCTTCGCTTCCGTGAGCATGCCGTTCTGGTACCTGAACCGGTTCACCGACTATATGCCTGACCTGTCCGGCAAGATGAAGGTTGCCCCGATGCCCCTGTGGCCTGACGGAGGACATAAATCCGCGCAGATGGGCGGTACCGGCACCGCAGTTGTGAAGACCAGCGCCAATGTGGACATCGCCAAGCAGTGGCTGGCCTATGCCACCCTGAGCTTCGAAGGCTGCGTCAAGACCTGGACCATCCTGGGCTTCGATCCCATCATGACCGAAGTTTACGGCGCACCCGAAATGAAGGAGCCGAACAAGTTCTTCGACTACTACGGTGATGACATCTTTGATATGCTGAAGACCGTGCTGGATGATATTCCGGACACCTGCATCTCCGAATACTTCCCGACCGCCAGCGATATCGTCAAGAGCCAGATGGCCTATGACCTGGTGATCGGCGGCGGCGATCCCGAAACCATTGCCAAGAATTGCGCGCAGGAACTGAGAGACGCGATTGAGTAATCACTTCCCGATACGGGCCGGCCGGAGGGAATCCTCCGGTCGGCTTCTTCCGGTTATTTCAGTTTTCTCTGACGGAGGCTGATGATATGCAGCAGGTATCCCAAAGAAGACCGAACAGGGCGGCGGCTTTCCTGACCAGCAGGAAAGTGGTGCCCTATGTGTTTGTCGCACCCTTTGTGATCTATTTTCTCCTGATTTACCTTTATCCGACGGTTTCCACTGTTATGATGAGCTTCCAGCGGATTGACGGTCCTACAACAAGTGAATGGATCGGACTGAAAAACTACCAGAAGCTGTTTTCTCGGAATTTTATCCAGGCGCTGGAAACCAGTACCCGCTATGCGATCTGGGACGTGATCGTGCTGACGATTGTGCCGCTGCTTTTTGCGGTGCTCCTGCATTCCGGACTTGTCAAAGGATCTGCCTTCTTTAAATCCCTGTTTTTTATTCCTGCCCTGACATCCATTATCGTGGCAGGTATTGTGTTCCGCCTTGCCTTCGGCACCCAGGATACCGCACCGGTGAATGTACTGATGACAGCATTGGGCGGGCAGCCGCGGCAGTGGCTGATGTTTGCAGACAGCGGTAACTTTGTCCTGATTGTGATGACCCTCTGGCGCTGGATGGGCGTTAATATTATCTACTACCTGTCCGGAATCCAGGCGATTCCGAACGACCTGTATGAAGCCGCTGAAATCGACGGCGCCAATCCCATACAGAAATTCTTCAAAGTGACACTTCCCGGCATCCGGCCGGTCCTGATATACGTGATTACCATTACCGTGCTTGGCGGTTTCGCCATGTTCACGGAATCTGTGGCCCTCTGGCAGCAGAGCAATCCCGGCGGAATCGGCCGTACGATTGTCGGCTATCTGTACCAGGTGGGTATTACCAAGGCTAACATGGGTATGGCATCCGCCGTCGGCCTGACGCTCCTGGCACTGGTGCTGGTTGTGAACCTGATCCAGCTGGTGCTGATGGGATTCTTCAGGAAGGAGGACGCTTGAAAATGAAAATGAGAAAGCACATTAACAAGCGGAAAGCCACCCTCTCCTTCCTGGCAACAGCCCTGATGATTATCTGGGCATGCGTGGCCATGCTGCCCTTTGTCTTCATGTTCTGCAGCTCGCTGAAACCCGGCGAGGAAATGCTGCGCAAGGGCTTGAGCCTGTCCATTGAGCCGGGCGTCTCCTCCTTCAGCAACTACAACGCGCTGAATACCTACCGGGACGGTATTTACTGGCAGTGGTACAAATCCAGCGTCATTATCATGGTGCTCCAGACCGTGATCGGCCTGTTCTTCGGTTCCATGGTAGGATATGGCCTGGCAATGTATAACTTCAAGGGCCGGAACCTGATTTTTACCCTGGTCCTGGTGGTGATGATGATTCCGTTTGAGATCCTGCTGCTGCCGCTGTACCGGATGCTGATCCGCGCAAAGCTGGTGGACAACTATTTCGGCGTTATCCTGCCGTACCTGGTTCCGCCTTTTATGATCTTCTTCTTCCGGCAATATGTGCTCGGCCTGCCCAAAGAACTGCTGGAAGCCGGAAGAATTGACGGCTGCACCGATTACGGTGTATTCTTCCGGATTATGGTACCGATTATGATTCCTGCCTTCGGCGCCATGACCATCCTGAGCGGCATGAACAGCTGGAACAACCTGCTCTGGCCGATGATTGTGCTGAGTACCAATGAAAAGTTTACGATCCCCATCGGTATGGGAACGACCATCACTCCCTACGGAAACGCATACGATGTGCTGATGCCAGGCGCGGTGATGGCGGTTGTACCGATTATCATTATTTACCTGTGTGCCCAGAAAACCTTCATTGCCGGACTGACTGCCGGCAGCGTGAAGGGCTGAGCCGGGGAAGGAGAAAAAGCTATGAAAAAAGCATCCATGATTCTGGACAGGGATTACCGGATTGGCCAAGTGGATCCGCGTATCTTCGGCTCGTTTATCGAGCATCTGGGACGCGCTGTTTACGGCGGTATCTATGAACCAGGCCATCCGACGGCTGACGAAGCGGGATTCCGGAAAGACGTGATCGAAAAGGTTCGGGAAATCGGTGTTCCGATCGTCCGATATCCCGGCGGTAACTTTGTTTCCGGTTTCAACTGGGAAGATTCTGTCGGCCCGCGGGAACTGCGGCCGAAACGGCTGGACCTGGCGTGGTTCACGACGGAGAGCAATGAAGTGGGCCTGCATGAGTTTGCCGACTGGTCTGAAAAGGTCGGCAGCGAAATCATGTATGCTATCAACCTGGGTACCCGGGGACCGGAAAATGCCCGGGACATTGTTGAATACGCGAACCATAAGGGCGGCAGCAAGTTCAGCGACATGCGGATCAAAAACGGAAGAAAAGATCCACTGGGCATCAAGATGTGGTGCCTGGGCAACGAGATGGACGGCCCGTGGCAGATGGGACACAAGACTGCCACGGAATACGGACGCATCGCCAATGAAGCCGCCAAGATGATGAAGTGGGTGGACCCCTCCATCGAGCTGGTGGCGTGCGGTTCCTCTTCTTCCCAGATGCCCACCTTCGGCGACTGGGAGCTGACGGTGCTGAATGAGTGCTATGAGAACATCGACTACGTCTCCCTGCACCGCTACTACGGCAATCCCACAAACGATACCCCCGGCTTCTTGGCCCGGAGCATGGACCTGGATGACTTTATCCATACAGTGATTTCCATCTGCGACGCGGTAAAGGGCAAGAAGCACCAGAAGAAGCAGGTGAATCTGTCCTTTGACGAGTGGAACGTATGGTATCACTCCAACCAGCAGGACCAGGAGATCTGGAAGCAGGAGAAGTGGGGCCCCGCCCTGCCGCTGCTTGAAGACGTCTACAACTTTGAGGATGCCTTGCTGGCAGGCAGCATGCTGATTACCTTCCTGCGCAACGCGGACCGGGTGAAAGTGGCGTGCCTGGCACAGCTGGTAAACGTGATTGCGCCGATTATGACCCGGAAGGGCGGCGGATGCTGGGCGCAGACGATCTTCTATCCCTATCTGCATGTGAGCCGGTACGGCCGCGGCACAGCCCTGAAGGCGATCGTGGATACGCCGGTTTATGACTGCTCGGACTATGAAGGCGTTCCGATGATTGACGCCACAGCCACGCAGGGTGATGACGGAAGCGTGACGGTTTTCTGCGTGAACCGGGATATGAAGGAAGACTTCTGCCTGGATCTGGACCTGCGCTCCTTCGGCGATCTGCGCCTGGAAGAGCATATCCTGCTGCATCATGATGACGTGAAGGCTGTGAATACTGAGGAGAATCCCGGCAACGTCACGCCCGTGGCGGGTCCCGGCGGTACCGTCGACGGCGGCAGAGCGGAAATCAAACTGCCGGCACTGAGCTGGAACGTGATCCGGTTTGTGAAACCCTGAACAAGATGAGCAATAAAGACAGGAGCCTTTCACCCATTACGGTGAAAGGCTCCTGCTTTTCATGAAGATATTACTTCAATACGACGGCTTCCGCGTTTACCCAAAGCGCCGGGCGGAAGGCGGTATTGTTGAAGTGGATGTTGGAGAACATCTCACTGCCATCATAATCAACCAGCATTGCGTTGATCAGATCGTCAGAGGGAGACCGGAGCCACCAGGCACCGCCGGCCTGGGTGTAAAAGACACCATTGGCGATGGCAGTCTGGGAGGGCTCACACAGTCTGTCCTCCAGTTCGGGGAAATAGGTTACGAAGACTTCGCGGTAGCTGAGCAGAAAGATTTTGTCTTCAGTGTCGGGGCCTCCGTCGACACTGAATTTTGCTCCCTGATTGGAACCGTTGACCACTTTTGTAGTCTGGATAGCGGCCTGTTCTTCATCAGTAAAGGACTTTTGCAGGAATTCATTATTCATCCAGCGGCGCAGGGAGCACTGTTCCCACGTGGATGTACCGTCTTCATTATGGTAAGGAACGGCGTCCAGGCCGCACTTGCTGAGCAGCAGGCATTTTCCGTCTTTCTCTTCCAGAACGATCCATTCGATGGGCTCCTGACCGTTGTCAGGATTGTTGTCCTGGTCATAAGCGCCAAAGGTTACAGTTTTACGGGCTGTATTGTCAACGTTCGCAGCTTCCGCACTGCCGCCTCCGATATTAAAGATATGTACGGCGAGTACGACCAGGAACAGAATATAACCGATTCGTTTCAAGATGATGTTATCGTAAGTTTCCATTGATTCATCCCTCCTCGCCAACAAGAATAGCAAACGAATCTTACTTTCAGGTGACTTTCAGCTTACAGTTTTGTAAGGTGGATCAGAATATGGACTTTTGTTAACGAATCGTATAGAATATGCAGCTAAGAAAACGTGATGGACTCTGTCCACAGAGGTGAAAGCATGGCTTCGGTAACCGGCGACTTTTCCAAAGGGAAGGTTTCCATGGTCATCCTGAAACTCGGCCTGCCCATGATGCTGGCTGAGCTTGTTCACGTGCTTTACAACATTGTGGACAGAATGTACATCGGTCATATGCCGGAAGGCGGAACACTGGCGCTGACCGGCCTGGGGATCTGTTTTCCACTGATTACGCTGATCGGAGCCTTTGCCAATCTCTTTTCCACCGGCGGAGCCACCCTGGCCACCATAGCCCGGGGCGCAAAGGAAGACCGGAAAGCGGAAAGAATCATGGGCACCTCCTTTACGATGCTTTTGCTGATTGGACTGCTCCTGACCGGACTGCTGTACCTGACGGCGCCTGTGACGCTGCGGTGGCTGGGTGGGGATGACGAGACCATTCCCGCCGCGATGGGATATTTCCGGATCTATGTGCTGGGTACGGTACCTGTTTTGATCAGCCTGGGAATGAATCCCTTCATCAGTGCCCAGGGTTTTCCGAAGAATGGTATGGGAACGATTCTCATTGGTGCGATTCTGAATATTGCGCTGGATCCGCTGATGATCTATACGATGAACATGGGCATCCGCGGGGCGGCGCTGGCAACGGTTGTTTCCCAGACGGCCAGTGCAATATGGGTGCTGGGCTTCCTCAGGAGCAGGAGGGCGGTACTGCGCCTGACAGGACTGCACCTGGATTGGAAGGAACTGAAGAGAATTGTTAGCCTGGGCGTGACCGGGTTCACCTTCCGGGTGACGAACAGCATTACGCAGGCGATCGTAAACATCATGCTCAAGACCTGGGGCGGACCGCTCAGCACAATCTATGTGGGCGCCATGAGCCTGATCAACTCCCAGCGGGAGATTATGAGTCTGCCCAACAGCGGGATTGTTATGGGCGGCCAGAGCGTCATGAGTTACAATTACGGTGCGAAGCTATATCCACGTGTATCAAAGAGCATTCGCTTTATCTTCCTGAGCGGATTGTTTGTGAACATTGTCATGTGGCTGCTCGTCATGATTATTCCCGAGCCATTGATCCGCATTTTTACATCCGATGAACAGCTGATCCGGACAGCCGTAGTCTGTGCCAGGATCTACTTCGGGGCTTTCCCGTTCATGGCTATGCAGCAGGCGGGACAGTCAACTTTTGTTTCGCTGAACTATCCCCGGTATGCGCTTTTCTTCTCCCTGCTGAGAAAGATTGTACTGGTGGCGCCGCTGACGCTGCTGCTGCCGAACATCGGCCTGGGGGTACACGGCGTCTTCTGGGCGGAGTTCGCCAGCCAGGTGATCGGCGCGACCGCCTGCTTTACGACAATGTATATGGTTATCTGGAGACATATGAGGAAAGAATAAAGACGACCTGTACTGCCAACGTGTTGAAAGATAATGAATTCTCAGCAACTGTTTAAGAATTGCTGAAAAGCCCGCGGCTATATGGCCGCGGGCTAATTTAACGGATAAAGGGGTTCAGCGGGGATTACCAGGGGCGCTCCATTCCGTTATAGTTCCAATACATGTAGCTGTCAGGCCTGGTGCGCAGGGATTCGGCCAGATCAGCGATTCCCCGTGCGGAAACAGCCGGATCGACCGGGGCCTCCGGACCGCCCATGGGGGTATGCATCCAGCCAGGGTTAAACAGCAATACCCTGATTCCTTCCGGTTTCAGGTAACGCTGCAGAATAACAGACTGGATATTTAAAGCAGCTTTGGACATACAGTAATCATAACGATTGATGTAATCGGCGTGGGAGGTCATGCTGCCAGCCTCGGAAGAGATATTGACCAGGAGTTTATCCTGCCCCTTCCGCAAAAGGCCGATACATGCTTTTGTTACGCGCAACGGGCCGAGAGCGTTGACATTGAACAGTTTCATTGAACCGTCAATATCAAAGTCCTCAAGCAGGTATTCACTTTCGGGCTGGATGATTCCGGCACAGTTCACAAGAATATCCAGTGCTTCAGTTTTTGCACCGACGTACTCAGCCATGTGCTGAACTGAAGCTGAGTCAGATACATCCGCGCGGAAAAAATCGAACTGCCCGTTTGCTTCCTCAAGCAGGCTGTCTGTTTCGGGATGCTGTACTACATCCACACCGAAAACCATGCAGCCCCTGGAAAGGTATTCACGAGCCAGACAGATGCCGAGACCGCCGGCAGCGCCGGTAATTAGGACGGTTTTTATCTTTTTTCCTCCTCTGTAATTCAGACACAGGATCTATGCTCATAATATACCGAAAGAAGAAACAGTAATCAGGAATTAAATATATGATCAGGTGTTGTAAAGCACCGGCAGTTGTGGTTTTGAAATGCAGGACTTATAATGCTGGTGTCTGCGGAATACGTTGGAGGTTACGAAAAATGAGATTGCTTTTTGAAATGGACAAACATGACTATGATGAATGCACTCATTCTTTTTCCCGGCCGTCCGCACGGAGCATCATCATCCGGGATGGAAAAGTGGCAATGATTCACAGCATGAAATATGACTACTATAAGTTCCCGGGCGGAGGGATCGAGCAGGGAGAAGATCCCGCGGAAGCGATGATCCGGGAAACCCGGGAAGAAACGGGACTGGTTGTGATTCCGGAAACAGTCAAAGAGTATGGACTGGTTCACAGGATCCAGAAGAGCGACAGCGATCCGACGGAAGTTTTTATCCAGGATAACTACTATTACCTTTGTGACGCGGAGGAAACGGTGGTTTCCCAGCATCTGGACGGGTATGAATCCAAAGAAGACTACCGGCTGGAGTTTGTGGATCCTGATGCGGCTATTGAGAAGAACAGCAGGGATATCCACGGCCCCTATAACCCGATGATGTTCCAGCGGGAAGCAAAAGTGCTGGGCATGCTGATTGATGAAGGTTATCTGAAATCAGGACAGGAATGAAGATGAAGATCTATTTTGCACCCATGGAAGGAATGACAGATGGAATCCTGCGCTCCGTTCATCAGAAGATGTTCGGGGGTGTGGATGTATACTGCCTGCCTTTTCATAAACTGACACAAACCATGTCACTGCTGACACGGGAAAAAAGGGACATTGATCCGGAGGAAAACAAAGGATTGAATGTGCTGCCCCAGGCACTGACGAGGGATCCGGAGCAGCTGCTGGCCTGGCTGGAATACGTCAAAGGGCTTGGATATTCCTGCGCGGACCTGAACCTGGGATGCCCGTCTGCAACGGTGACAAAACGGGGAAGAGGCAGCGGAATGCTGCGGGATCCTGAATTCCTGGAATCATTTCTTGACAGTGTGTTTTCAAAAACGCTTCCGACAGGATTGTCCGTCAAGACCCGGATCGGATATGAACAGCCGGATGAATGGGGAAAGATCCTGGATATCCTGGCGAAATACCCCTTTGAGCATGTGACGATCCATGTGCGGACGATGAAGGAACTATATACGGAGGCTTTTCATCCGGAAGCTTTCGAGGAAGCAGTACGGAAAGGGATTCCGCATCCTGTCTATAACGGAAGCCTGCGGACGACGGAGGACGTGTCAGCTTTGCAGGCCCGCTGTCCGGAAACGGAGGCTGTGATGATCGGCCGCGGCTTGCTGGCCAATCCGGCCCTGGCCCGGCAGCTGCGGGGCGGGGCGGAAGCAAGCAAAGATGAACTGGCCGCCTGGTATGCCGCTCTTTATGAAGGCTGGGAGCAAAGATTCGATCCGGTGACAGCATTGGGGAGAATCAAAAAGTTGATGGAGTGGCCGAGCGAGGGCGATATCCGGCGCAAACGCCTGTTAAAACGGGCCAGGGACATCGACGGATGCATCCGGGCGATGCTGGATGATGAATAATTTACAGGAGCGAAGAGAACGATGATTGTACTGGTGGTTGACGTTCAGAAGGGCATAACCGATGAGAGGCTGTATGCCTTTAACACCTTTATTGACAGGACAACACGACTGATTAAAGCCGCCAGGGAAAACGGGACGGAGGTGGTTTACTTCCAGCATGACGACGGCCCCGGAACCGGTTTTTCCATCGGAGACGAAGCCTTTGAAATCGCCGGGCAGGTCACCCCGGAAAAGGGAGAGAAGGTCTTTATCAAGACAATCAACAGCTGCTTCGGGAACAAGGAATTCGCAGAATATATGGAGCAGCAGAAAGATAAGCGCCTGATGATCATCGGCTTGCAGACGAACTTCTGCATTGACGCTACGGTGAAATCCGCTTTTGAAAGAGGATACCGGGTAATCATTCCCGAAGGAACCAACTCCACCTTTGAAAATGACTACATGAGCGGAGAAACCACTTGCCGGTACTACAACGAGTTTATGTGGCCGGGACGGTTTGCGGAATGTATATCCTTTGATGAAGCGATCGGAATGATCACAAAGTAAACAGAACCCCGGATCCGTCTGGATCCGGGGTTTTCATTGTAAAACAGGTTACCCTTTGACAGCACCGGCCATCATGCCTTTGACCAGCTTGTCCTGGAAGATGATGAACATCACAACGGTAGGCAGAGCCGACAGTGTCAGTACCGTCAGGATCAGCGGTGTATCCTGGGAATGCTCTCCCTTGAAAGCACCAAGCGCCAGGGGAAGGGTTTTCACACGGATATCATTCAGGAAGGTATTCGCAAAGGCGAATTCATTCCACATGCCGACCGCGTTATAGATTGCCAGGGTGGACAAACCGGCTTTTGAAAGGGGCAGGATTATCCGGAAGAACATATTGTATTTGTTGCATCCGTCAATTCTGGCTGCTTCCTCCATTTCGGACGGAATTGTCATCATGAAGCCTGTCAGAATAAAGACCGACATGGGAAGAGCGAAGGCAACATACGGGCCCAACAGTGAGAACAGGTTGTTGATGAGTCCCATCTGGTTGGTCATCTGATACACCGGGATCAGCGTTACGTGCATCGGCACGGACATCATGGCCACGATACCGGCGTACAGGAATCCGCGAAGCTTGAACTTCATCCGGGCCAGCGGATAGGCCGCAAAGGAGGAGATGATCAGCATCAGGATCAGGGAAATGCTCACGATGAACAGGGAGCGGAAGAAATAACCGAAGAAACCGTTGCTGATGACATCCGGATAGTTCTGGAAATACCAGGGATCCGGGAAATGGAGCACGCCCTGGCGGCCCATCATCTTCTTGTCGCGGAAGGAGTTCACAACCATGAAAATGAATGGTCCTACCGTAACAACGACCCAGATTACCGCGAGGGTAATCGCAACCGTCCAGGCGATACGGCTTTTTGTTTTTTCCCGCTGAGGATTAATGATTTTATTCATATCAGTAATCCTCCTTTACAACAAAGACCTTCTGGAAGAGCAGCGCAATCACGGTGATCAGGATGAACATACCGCCCGCAATAGCAGAACCGTATCCCATGTTGAACTTCTGGAACGACGTCTTGTACATGTACGTTGCCATCAGTTCCGTTCCATGGTTGGGACCGCCCTGCGTCATATTCCAGATCAGGTCGAAATACTTCAGGGAACCGATCAGGGACATGGTGCATGCCGTCTTGAAAATCGGTCCGAGAAGAGGAATCGCAACTTTAAAGATGTATTGCCGCCGGTTCGCACCATCGATCACGGCCGCTTCATACAGGGAGGTGTCAATATTGGAATACCCCGCGATGAAGTACACCATATAGAAAGGCGTATACTGCCAGGCGACAACACCGATCACCGCATAGAGGGCATGCGGGTTTTTACCCAGCAAATCCACCATTGTCCGCTTTCCGTTGACAAGGGTGGCAATGCCGGAGATCAGGCCTCCGTTGGTTGCAAGCAGATAGTAGAACAGGAAGCCGACCGCAACGGAGCTCATCAGGTACGGAAGGAACCAAAGGATTTTAAAGATATTGGATTTTCTGCCGCTGGCATCCAGGAAGGTGGCCAGCGCCATGCCCAGAGGAATCTGGATCAGGATGGAGCAAACCATCAGGATCACATTATGCAGGAACGAATTCCAGAAAAGTTCATCCTGGATCAATGTCTTCCAGTTATCCCATCCGACATTGATTTTTTCAGCTGTGTAGAATCCGTTCCACTTCAGCCGGCTGATCAGGAAGGTGTCTATGATCGGATAGACCATATAGACGATCAGCAGCGCGACAGCCGGGAAAAGGAAGATCGTTGCCGCAATAGCGGTACTGCGTGCGTCTCTTTTCGCCATGCCCTGCAGCTTAGCCATTTGTGTTTCCTCCTTTTGGGAGTGTGGTGCATGAGTTGAATCAAGGAATACCCGCAGGAGAAAAACCTGCGGGTATTCCATTATAGGTTAACCGTTTGCGAGATTACTCAGCGCGGGCAGCTGCCATTGCGGCATCCTGAGCCTGACCGACTTCTTCGGGGGTCTTTTCTAGTCCGAAGAGGGCGCCCATCATATCCTTGTGAACTTCCGTCACGGAAGCCGGCAGATACTGGTCATACCACAGCTGGACGTTGGAAGCGCTGAAGAACACATCGATAACGACCTTGTTGTTCGGATCGTCAACATTTTCATAGCCCTTGATGGAGGGGGTGTTACCGCCTTCAACCTGGATCGCGTTGTAGGTTTCATCGTTGTAGTACTGGGTTGCCAGCACATAGCAAGCCTTCAGCTTTTCTTCGTCAACCTGGGTGTGCTCAGCGTCGAGCCAGCAGTTGAAGGAGAAGCCGTTGCCGATAGCAGTACCAATTTCAACATCCTGGGGTACACCGGCGGCCTGTGCTTCTTCATCGATCGGGAAGCGGAAGACGCCAAGGTTGTCATTGTAGAACTCTTCATCATCGTTCTTGATGCCGGCAACCTGCCAGGAACCATGCAGCATCATCGCGGCAGCACCCTGGATCAGCAGGGCACGGTCATCGTTGTTATCGGGAGCCATGGAGTTGAATCCATCGTTGAAGTAGCCCTTGTTGACCCAGTCCTGGATCTTCTCGCCGGCATAGATGAAGGCGGGAGAAGTGAAGGAACCGGTTCCGTCATAAGCAGCGTCGAATTCAGCATTGCCGGAATGACGGGCGACCAGGTACATATAGTACATGGAGCCGGTCCAGCGGGGCAGGTTTGCCAGGGAGAAGGGATAGTAGCCGGCTTCCTTGATCTTGTCGCAGGCAGCTTCCAGTTCGGCGATGGTCTGGGGAACTTCGATTCCGAGTTCATCGAAGATGGCCTTGTTGTAGAAGATGTCACAGCCGGACAGGCCGCCGAAGGGGATGGCCAGAACTTTGCCGTCATAGGTGGACTGTGCCACAGCGGCATCAATGAAGTCCGGGTGATCATAGGTGTTGAACAGTTCGGTGATATCATTCACGCAGCCGGACTTGTAGTATTCAGCCATGGGACCGCCGCCCCAGTGGATGTACATATCGGGCTGGCCTTCCTTAGCGGAGAAGCCGACCTGAAGGTCCTGCTTGTAGGTGTCGTTCTGCTTGTGGATCTGCTCAACGTGGATGTTCGGATAATCCGCCATGAAACGGTTAACCGCATCTTCCTGAGCCGTTCTGCCAACGCCTTCAGTGGCGATGTCCCAGAGCAGAATCGTCATGGGTTCAGTGGTCAGCTCGGGGATGTTCTTTTCGCTTTCCGCCAGGGCAGAAACAGCGGAGAGAACCATCAGTGCTGCCAAAACGAGTGCCAGAAACTTTTTCATACTGAGTCCTCCTGTTGACTTTTTGACGGATAATGCCTTCCGTCATTTGATAATTTGATTATAAAATCCGCAAACGTTTGCTACAAGGTTGAAATTATATCAACCTTTTTCATTTTTTTTCAGTTCAGACGCAGAGGAGAGGCGGATTATAATCCGAAAACAAAGAACGGAAGGAAGTTCCTTCCGTCCCGGGAGAAGAGCATTTTCATGCATGAAAACGCTTTTACAAATCAGTGCGTAGCGATATGTTTTCTGATCGTTTCAGCAACCTGAAGAGATACGTGAACGACTTCATCATCGATATATTCATTGATATGCCGCCACTCGCTGCCAGGTAAAGAATAATCAAAAGTTTTCAGAAAATCAGCAGAGGGCAGTTTTCCAGTTATCACTTTGGTGAGAGTCATTGCAATCAGGTAGTCGCCTGTTGCTGATGCATGCGCCCCATCGGCATAGTACAGATCTACTCCGAAGAGATTCTGAAGCTCTGCCTTGGCCGCACTCCAGATTTCACCTATGGGCGCCAGCAACGCTCCGTGATCCCTGGCGATATTCCGGTATCTGCGGTTCATCTCTTGCTGGTCTTCCGGTTTGTCTTTTTCAGCCCAGGTTTCGAAGATCACAGGCACAGTGTTTGTTTTTTTGCATAGCCCAATCACTTTGGATGCATATGTGAGAGTATCCACTTCCGGAGGCATTGGATGTGCCTGTTCCTGAATAACGCAGAAATCGTACCCGCCGTAAAGAATAGCAAATCGTTCCGAGAAATACTCTTCGTTCATATGCCACTTTAACGATCTGCCTGAATACGCCAGCATGAATACTTCACAAACATCACCGGTGGCGCTTTCCACCATTTCACGCACCAGTTCGGGCATATCGTTCATATAGGTATGGCTGTTGCCAATAAACAGTATTTTCATCCGGAGAATCCTCCTGTGGAGATAATCAAAAATATTGTAATCAGATACAATAAAAAAATAAAGCCCGAAGGTGGGCTTTATTGCTGATGAATTATGATTGTGTGGATTTTCTAAAGGCGGCTGATCTGTCATGGAGCGGGAGGGGTTTCATGGGTGTTCCTCCTTCAGCGTGAGAAGTGAAAAGTGAAGAGTGATGAGTGAAGAGTGATGAGTGAAAAGTGGACAGTGAACAGTGAAGTATTGAATGGGAATAAGTGTAAGCTTATTCCCATTCAATATTTATCAGCGGATCAGCAGGGAACGGTAATCGGAGGGGGTAATGCCCTCATATTTCCGGAAGGCCCGGTTGATGGTCAGGGGAGAGGCATAACCGACGAGATCGCAGATTTCTTTCAGGGTTGCATCCGGCCGCTCCGACATGATCTCTTTGGCAAGACGGAGCCGCTCCCGGTGGATATAATCCAGCAGGTTTTCACCAGAGGCTTTCTTAAACCGCTTGGAGAAGTAGGAAGGACTCATGTCAAAATGATCGGCAATGACGGAGATGGAAAGGGAAGGATCGGTGATGTTGGCGTTGACATAATCCACAAACTGCAGGTCCTTCGTTACGGAGGACAGGTCCTTTTCCCCTGAAGCATCGGAGGCGAGGGAGGAAAGGGCGGACCGGATCCGGGCCAGCATGTTGTCCAGGTTGGGCACCGTCCGGAGCGAATGGATATCAAAAGCATGACGGACACTGTCCTCCACACCGGAGGGCAGGTCGCCCAGGGAGGAGGCCATCAGGTTCACAACGCCCAACAGGCGGATCCTGCCTTCCTCGGGGGAGCATTTACGGAGCGAAAGGGCATCCACAACCTCCGGCCAGGTTGATTCAGCGGAGAGATAATCACCGGTGGACAGGTTGCGGCAAAGCTTTTTCTCTTTTTCCAGCAGCTCCGGGAAGGACAGGGTGTCACTGGCTGCGGCGGGAATCTGGTCATAACGGCAGACGGAGACGTCCGTGCCGATCAGTTCCATATAATCCGCTGCCTCCCGGCATTCGCGGAAGCAGGTGGTGATGGAAACGACGCCGCTGTGCAGGCTGCTGACGGCTGCAGTCAGGATCACGCCGAAGGTGTCACGGAAGAAATCCCGGACCTGCATAACGTTGGTGAGCGTGTCCTTCCAGATCTGCTCCTCAGGCAGGGAATCCGGCAGGGAAATGATGCAGGCAACATTTTCCTCAACCTCCACCGCGTAGCGGGTGCTGCCGTTATCCGCCAGGCGGTCAATGGCAGTGCGGATGATCTCATCCAGGCGGCTGAGGGCTTCCGCGTTCTGCATCAGCAGGGGAGACTGATCTTCCCGCCGGACATCCTCCACAGCGTAGAGCACGACCAGGAAGCGTTTGCCAACAAAACGGATGCCATTGTTCTCCGTATGGCGGAGGATGATCTCCTCCTTCCGAACGTTGCCGAAAAGAATGCCCTGCAGCAGCTGGGTGCGGACCCGTTCCTGCAGGCGCTCGTTCTCCAGGTTGGAGGTGGCGTGGTTCTGCAGGATGACGGAAATGGCCTCGGACATCATCTCATATTCATTCCGGTTTGCTGCGTGCACGGCTTCGGCACCGGAACGGCTGAGGCTGGAAAGCAGGGAGGCGTTGAGCTTTTCAATCGGGGAATACTGCCTCCGGGTGAAATAGCGGATCAGGAACCAGCCGAAAACCGCGAAAAGCAGCGCGCAGACCAGGTATCCAAAGAAGAGGGACAGGGTCTGGCGGAGGAAGCGGTCCTTCGGTGTTTCTGTTTTCAGCTGGAAATCAATTTTGGTGCTGTTGCCGATGGGCAGGAGCATCTCCTGCATGGCGCCGCTTTCGGGGGGAACGGAGGAGGCGGAAAGCATGGCGCCGTTTTCACCGACCAGGGTATGATACAGGCCGCCGTTTTCGGAAAATTCATCCATCAGGCGGACTGCGGTTTCACTCCGGAACTCGGTGACTACAATGACGTCCGAGATACCGCCATGGGAGGACAGGCGATTGGCAATCAGGATATGGGGCTTGTTGTCCAGGTCCCCCGTAATGAGCGTTACGATTTCCTTGGGAACGGAGGCCAGGAAGGATTTCCAGGCCGGGAGGGACATACCCAGCCGATCCTTGAGCATATAGGCCGCATTATAGTTATAATAGACGCTACGGGGATCCATCATGGTGCCGCTGCGGAGGAAACAGAGATAGATGGACTGGATATATTCGGAAGTGACGGTGGCTTTGGGAAGCTGCTTCTGCAAATCCCGCAGGAGCAGGATATCAGAGGTGGAGAAGGAATCCGGATTGACCAGGGAAAGCTGCCTGGTATTTTCGGAAATCAGCAGGCGGGTATTGGTGGACTGGATTTCCTCCACATAAGCGGAAAACACCCGGGAAAGTTCAGTGGAAGTGGATTCCACATGACGGGCGTTTTCCTTCTGCAGCTGCAGCACCGCGGTGGTTGTCATCAGGACGGTCAGGATGAGGGGCAGGAGCAATACGATCAGATAAGAGTATAATATTGTTTTGGCAACGGGACCTTTTTTCCAAAAGAAAAGCTTCCCACGGTTCTCCTGATCTTTCATATTGACTTCTCCTGCCTTCAAAGTAGGATCAGTTTAGCGGTTTCAGGGGGCTTTGTCAATTGACCCAGGACTGATTCTGATAGACAGGAAAAAGATGATAGATGGACAGAAAGGGCAAAAAACGACCTTTTTGTGCAGATTTTGACAGGGGGGAAAAATCTGATGGTTGCGGGGCGGAAAGGATCGTATATAAAATGCAGCCAGACAAAGCGAACGGGCCGGCCGAGTGCGGACGTCCGCAAAAACCACATAATTCAGAAAGGTGAGGTGCACAAACAATGGCCAAAAAACTCATTGCCCTGGTTCTCGGAATCATGATGCTGATGACCGTCGCGGTCAGCGGCGTCGCGGAGGAAAAAAATGACCTGCATATCGCGGATGACGTGACGCTGCGGTTCTTCTTTGACCTGGATCTGGCGGCAAACGTTCCCGGAATGCAGAACTATAACGACAGCGACGCGTATAAGTGGCTGGAGGAACAGACGGGCATCCATATTGAATGGATCCATCCCGCGAGCGGCACAAGCCGTGAAGCTTTCAACCTGCTCTTCGCGTCCGATGACATGCCGGACCTGATCTACAACTCCATCCCCAACGGTTTCGTTTATCCTTCCGGCCATGACATGGCCATTGCGGACGGCGTGTACGCAAACCTGAAGGATTATGAAGATCTGATGCCCAACTACATGGCCATCGTCAATTCCAACGAAATCCTGAAGCGGGAATCCGTGACGGACGAAGGAAACCGTTGGTGCTTCTTCTATATTTATAAGGACGGTCGCGGCCCGAACTTCGGACCGACCATCCGTAAGGACTTCCTGGACAAGGTCGGTATGGACCTGCCCGAAACCTATGATGACTGGCACGAAGTGCTGACTGCCTTCAAAGAGCAGCTGGGCATTGAAATCCCGCTGTATGTGAATAAGGATACCTTCATGTGGTACAGCGAATTTGCCGCGGGTTACGGCGTCACCAAGGACTGGTCCCTGAACACCGAGGGCAAGGTCATTTACGGACCCTGCGAGGACGGCTACGGCGAATACCTGGACATGATGCAGCAGTGGTACAAGGAAGGCCTGATTGACCAGAGCTTCTCCGTGCATGACGGCCGCTGGCCTGAAAACGACCTGCTGCTGAACGACAAGGTCGGCGCCTTCCCGGTTTACACCTCCTGGACCGGCCATGACTACTATGCCAAGCAGGGCGCCACGAACCCCGACTTCAACCTGGTCGGTACCAAGATCCCGGTGAAGGAGGGCGGAGAAGCCCATTACCGGATGCCCGACATGCTGACGAACACCTACTGCATCGCGGTCAACGCGCAGAGCAAGCACCTGGAAGAAGCCATCAAATGGATGGATGCCCAGTACAGCGAGGAAGTTGCTTTCGTGATGAACTACGGTGTGACGGAAGGCAAGGAAGACGGTTCCTACTACTTCGATGACAACGGTCCCCACTGGGGCGGACTGATCACCAACAACCCCGACGGACTGACCCAGGGCCAGGCCCGCCAGCGCTACACCACCAACAACGCGCCTTATGAGGATTACAACCGCGTGATGGGCACGTGGACAGACATCCAGCGTGAGACCCAGGCCCGCCTGATGGAAAGCGACTACTCCGCCTATATCTCCGACTCCATTACCATGACGGAAGCCGAACAGGAAGAGTTCAGCGATATCATGGGCGATATCACCACCTACGCGACGGAGTTCACGGTCAACTATGTCATGGGCAACGCCAGCCAGACCTTTGACGAATTCCGTGCCCAGCTGAAGTCAATGAACATCGACCGGGCGATTGAGCTCAAGCAGGCTGCTGTGGATCGTTTCAACGCGAGATAATTTTCGCAGCGTGTTTCTCCGGGGCCGCGGTCTGCGCACCGCAGCCCCGGTTTTTCCAAAGACCCGGGGATGATTTTTGCAAGGAACGGGGAGAATGCCTGTGGAAATAACCGCCAGAAAAAAGCCTTTCAGACAGCGGCTCCGGCGGGATATGCGGGAGAACTGGGTGGTTTACCTGCTGCTGCTGCCGGTGATCATCTGGTACATTATCTTCTGCTATCTGCCGATGTTCGGTATTGTGATGGCTTTCGAAAACTTCAAATTCGCGAAGGGCCTTTTCGGCAGCGCGTGGGTTGGATTCAAGAATTTTCAGAAATTCTTTTCCAGCTATTATTTCTGGCGCCTGCTGCGGAACACCCTGACGCTGAGTATCAAGGACCTGATTATTGCTTTCCCGGCGCCGATTATCTTTGCACTGATGCTCAATGAGCTGCGCAGCCGGAAATTCAAGAAGTCGATCCAGACGATTTCCTACCTGCCGTATTTCATCTCGATGGTGGTGGTCTGCGGTATGGTGAAAACCTTTACGGAATCAACGGGGATATTCAGCCAGATCAGCCAGGCGCTGGGCGGGCCCAAGGAACTGATTTCCAACCCGGGATCCTTCCACGGGATCATGATTACCAGCGGCATCTGGCAGGGATTGGGATACGGCAGCGTGGTCTATATTTCCGCCCTGACGGCGGTTGATCATGAGCTGTATGATTCTGCGAAGCTGGATGGTGCGAACCGCTGGCAGCAGACGCTGCACGTCACCATCCCGGGCATTATGCCAACCATTATTATCATGCTAATCATGCGGGTCGGACACCTGATGAGCGTCAACTACCAGAAGATTATCCTGCTCTACAGCCCGGCCACTTATGAGACAGCGGACACCATTTCCACCTTTGTCTATCGCAAAGGCCTGCTGGACGGGGACTACGCCTATGCCGCGGCAGTTGACCTGTTCAACTCGGTGATCAACACGATTCTGCTGGTGACGGTCAACTGGATCAGCCGCCGCAAATCGGAAACCAGCCTGTTCTGAGGAGGTGGGAAGAAAATGATCAAACGGACAAGGGGCGAAAAGATCTTCGCCGTATTCAATGTGATCCTTCTCAGCCTGATCGGGCTGGCCTGCCTGATTCCGGTCTGGCACTGCCTGTGCGCGTCCATCAGTGATCCGATCACGGTTTCCAAAACCCGGGGCCTGATCCTGTGGCCGAAGGGCGGGGTGACCACGATCGGCTACGCGAAATCCCTGCAGAATGAGAGCCTGCTGCGGGGCTATGTCAATACGATCCTGTACGTGATCCTGGGCACGGGCTTCGGGGTACTGATGACCATCTTCGCCGGATACGGCCTGAGCCGGAACCTGCTGTTCGGCGGGGCGATCGCTCTGTTCCTGACCTTCACGATGATGTTCAACGGCGGAATTATCCCAACCTACATGGTGGTTCGGTCCCTGGGCATGCTTGACACCCGCGCGGCCATTGTCCTTCCGACAGCGCTGTCGGTGTTCAATATTATGATTACGCGAACCTCGTTCAAGAGTATACCGGAAGGTCTGATGGATGCGGCGAGAATTGACGGGGCCGGCCATATCCGGATCCTGGTTTCCATAGTGATTCCGGTTTCCAAGGCGATTATCGCGGTGATTACGCTCTTCAGCGCGGTACAGATCTGGAACAGCTGGTTCCATACAGCCATCTACGTCCGGAAACGCGAACTGTATCCGTTGCAGATCGTGCTGCGTGAGATTGTGCTACAGAATACTTCCCAGGCTTCGGATGCCGGGGAAGCCACCAGCGAGCTGAATCAGCTCCACGCAATTATCCGCTACTGTGTGATTATGCTGTCCATTATCCCGATGCTGTTCCTGTATCCGTTCATCCAAAAGTACTTTGTGACCGGGGTTATGATCGGATCCATCAAGGGATGAGCTGAACAGGAGAAAAGAATGAGTGAAAGAATAACAACAGTCAACCTGCATACCCATACCCGCAGATGCAAACATGCCAGGGGAATTCCGGCCGACTACGCAAAGGCCGCGGAGGAGAAGGGAATCCGGGTCCTTGGCATGACGGACCATACGCCGTTTCCGGATGACCGGGTGATCATGATCCGGATGGGCATCGCGGAGCTGAATGATTATATCCGCGAAGTCCGGGAAGCCCAGGCGGCGTATCCGAAACTGAAGATCCTGCTGGGACTGGAATGCGAATATTTTCCGGAGTTTGACGATTTTTACCGGATGCTCCGGGAAGAAAAGAAAATGGACTACCTGATCGGCAGCGTGCATTTTTACATGTACAAGGGGAAACCCAAGGGCTTCTGGAACGGCTTCGTCATGGACCGGGAGGCGCTGCAGAGCTACGCGGATGCCTATACCCAGATGCTGGAGAGCGGCCATTTCTTCTTCGGCGCACATCCGGATCTTTTCGGGGCGGCCATCGATACATGGAACGAGGACTGCGAGGAAACGGCGGAAAGGATCTGCGAGACGGCGGCACGGCTGAAAATGCCGCTGGAGATTAACGTCAGCGGATGGCTGAAGCAGGAGCAGGACGCGAACAAGCACGGTTATATTTCTGCGGAGAAAGCCATTGCGGATGGAATTTCCTGCCCGCGGCCGTATCCGCTGGATGAATTCTGGCGGGTGGCGGCCAGGCACGGGGTCCAGGCAGTGATCAACTCCGATGCCCATGATCCGGAGGTCCTGACAAAGTATATGGAGCTCGGGTACGACATGGCCGAGCGGAACGGGGTTGAGATCATCTACCCCTTTGGAAAATGAGAACCAGGGTTTACAACCTCCTTTTTTTTACAGGGAGCCTGCCGGAAGGCAGGCTCTTCTGCTTTATGTAAAAAAACAGATACTCAGATATAAGAAAAAAGCCCGGAAGACGGGCTTTAGTGCTGTATAACTGAATTATGATTGCGAGGATTTCGCTGTGGTGATGGAGGAAACAAGCATACGGCGGAGTTCCATGCACTGGTTATATAAATCCTTGAATGAGAACTCATCAATACTGTCTGTTTCCTTCAGGAGATTCAACCAGTAATCGCACTCGTTACACTCTTTCAGGGCAATCTCCAACTTCGCAATGAAGTCACGTTTACCTTGAGCAAACTGAGCTTCATGAATGTTGGCTCCAACGGATGTACCGCAACGGAGCAGCTGGTTTGTAAGTGCGGATTCAATGTGATTTTCGTGCATGGCGCGAGTGGCCAGGATGACGGATTTTGCGAAGGAGGCTGATTTGTCACGGAGCGGGCTGGGCTTCATGGGTGGTACCTCCAGTTGGATCAGTGAGGAGTGAAGAGTGTAGAGTGAAGAGTTGAGAGTGAAGAGTGAAGAGTTGAGCATTGAATGGGAATTTATTCCCACTCAATGCTCGCCGGAGGCTTCGTCGTCACATCCATTACTACTCTGCTTGCATGCGGAACCTCATTGACAATGCGGGCGGAAACCCGGGCAATGAGGTCATAGGGGAGACGGGCCCAGTCGGCGGTCATAAAGTCGTCGGTGGTGACGGCACGGAGGGCGATGGTGTAATCATAGGTGCGCTCGTCACCCATAACGCCGACGCTCTGGATGCCGGTCAGCACGGTGAAATACTGATTGACATGGCGGTCCAGGCCGGCGGCGACGATCTCCTCACGGAAGATGGCGTCGCTTTCCCGAACAATTTCCGCCTTTTCCGGAGTGACTTCCCCGATAATACGGATGGCCAGGCCGGGGCCGGGGAAGGGCTGGCGCCAGACCAGCTCCTTGGGCAGGCCCAAGGTTTCACCCAGGGCGCGGACTTCGTCCTTGAAGAGCATGCGCAGGGGCTCGATGAGCTCTGTGAAACCAAGTTCCTTCGGCAGGCCGCCCACGTTGTGGTGGCTCTTGATGACGGCGGCGTTGGTGCCCTGGCCGCTCTCGATCACATCCGGATAGATGGTACCCTGGGCAAAATAGTCCAGCTTGCCCAGCGCAGTTGCTTCCTTCTTGAAGACTTCAATGAAATCCCGGCCGATGATGTGCCGCTTTTCCTCCGGCTCCGTGACACCCTTCAGGTCCCCGAAGAAGCGGTCGGCGGCATCGGAACGGATGAACCGAACCGGGAACAGATGGCTGAAAACATGGCATACCTGGTCACTTTCACCCTTGCGGAGGAGGCCGTGGTCCACAAAAACGCAGGTGAGGCGTTTGCCGATGGCTTTATAGATCAGGGCGGCAACAACAGAAGAGTCCACACCGCCGGACAGGGCCAGCAGTACGGTTCCGTCTTCGCCGACGGTTTCACGGATCTGCTTAATGGCGGTCTCGGCGTAGGTACTCATGGTCCAGTCGCCGGAGCAGCCGCAGAAGCGGAAGAGGAAGTTACGGATCAGCATGGTTCCTTCCTCGGTATGGGTCACTTCCGGATGGAACTGCACGCAGCAGATCTTCTTATCCTCGTTGACCATGGCGGCAACGGGGCAGTTGTCCGTTTCTGCGATCACCCGGAAACCGGGCGGGCAGGCGCTGACCTGCCAGGTATGGCTCATCCAGCAGTTGGACGCGGACTGCATACCTCCGAAGAGACCGGTCTGTTCCTTCATGCGGACGGTGACACGGCCGTATTCCCGCTCTTTGGCTTTTTCAACCGCGCCGCCCAGAAGCAGGGCTGTCAGCTGCATACCGTAGCAGATACCCAGTACCGGGATGCCCGCCTCATAAAGGGCGGGATCAATCCGGGGAGCATCAGCATCATGGACGCTGGAAGGACCGCCGGAAAGAATAATACCGATGGGCTTGCGGGCCAGGATATCCGCCAGGGGCATGTTCCACGGAACGACTTCGGAATAGACGTGACATTCGCGGACACGGCGGGCGATCAGCTGGGTATACTGGCCGCCAAAGTCCAGGATAATGATGGTTTCTTTTTGCTGCATAGGTTCCCTCCGAAGAGATTGGATCGAATCGTGATTCACAATGATGAATCCGAGTTATTATGAACGCAAATCCAGATTTGCGCAATAATAATTATACCATAAACCAACGAAACCGGAATAACAAAGAGGCGTTTCCGCCTCTTTGTGAAGTGTGAAGTGCGATCGCCGTTACCAAAGTACCGATGGTACTTTGACGGCTGTAGCATGGCAGCCGTTACCCAAATCAAAGATTTGGACAGCTGCTCAACTGAAGAGTGAAGAGTGAAGAGTTGCACAGGCATTGGCCAATTATTGGCCGCTTTGGCCATAATTGGCCAATACCCGTGCAGAAGGATCATTGACATTGCAGCCGGGCCAGGTTTTGTTGGGCATCCAGAAGTCAGGAATCATATGAGCCTGGCCGGGATAATACTGCTCGAACAGTTCCCGGTAAAGGAGGCTTTCCTTTGTGAAGGGACGGCAGTAGTCGTATTTCGCTGCTTTTTCCTCAAATTCCTGATCCGTATAGGTCTTCTCGGCATAGGCTTTCAGATCGTCCACCATGCTGTGGCCTACTGCGTCGGAGAAGGCAGCCTTCTGGCGCCAGAGGATTTCATCCGGCAGGATATGATCATCCGCGAAGGCTTTGCGGATCAGGTATTTGCCCATGTTGTGATTGTTCATCTTCAGTTCCGGATCAATGCTCATGGCATAGCGCACGAACTTCAGGTCGCCGAAGGGAACCCGGGCTTCCAGGGAGTTGTAGGAAATACAGCGGTCGGCGCGGAGCACATCGTAAACATGCAGTTCCCGGATACGCTTTTCCGCTTCCTCCTGGAAGGCGGCGGCGGAAGGAGCGAAGTCCGTGTACTTATAACCGAACAGTTCATCGGAAATTTCACCGGTCAGCAGCACCCGGACGTCTGTGTTCTCATGGATCCATTTACAGACCAGGTACATGCCGATGGAAGCGCGGATGGTGGTGATATCCCAGGTGCCGAGCAGCTCCACAACCGTGGGCAGCGCTTCCAGCACATCCTTCTCATTAATGATCACTTCCGTATGGTCGCTGCCGATATAATCCGCAACCATGCGGGCATACTTCAGGTCGATGGCATCAATGTCCATACCGATGGCGAAAGTGCGGATAGGTTTGTCCAGCATCTTTTGTGCGATGGCGCAGACGAGAGAAGAGTCGAGGCCGCCGGAGAGCAGGAAACCGACCGGGGCATCCGCATCCAGACGCTTTTCCACGCCGTCCATCAGCAGGCGGCGCAGCTTGGGACAGACTTCCGCTTCTGTTTTCATGGTGAAATATCCGACGTAGGCGGGGTCCGCATACTGGACGAACTCACCGTCGATCCAGTAGTGGCCGGGCGGGAAGGGAAGAATCTTATCGCACATGCCGATCAGGTTTTTCGGCTCGCTGGCGAAGGCCATACCGCCGCCGCGAACCTCTCCGTAATAGAGAGGACGGATACCGATGGGATCCCTTGCAGCAATCAGTTTCTGCTGTTTGCCGTCCCAGAGGATCAGGGCGAACTCCGCATCCAGGGTTTTGAACATTTCCACGCCATATTCCCGGTAGAGGGGAAGCAGGATTTCACAGTCACATTCGCTTTTCAGGTCATAGGTTTCCATGAGACGGGCCCGCAGGGGACGGAAGCCGTACAGCTCGCCGTTGCAGACCACATAGTCGTCGTCCAGCCGGAAGGGCTGCATACCTTCCTCGTGCAGGCCCATGATAGCCAGACGGTGAAAACCAAGGATGCCGCCGGGAATATCCACCAGGCGGCTCATATCCGGACCGCGGGAGATGGTCCGGTCAAAACAGGTTTTGATCAGGTCCCGGGGAAAACGGGCACCGGTCATGCCGAAAATTGAACACATAGCGTATTCCTCCAAAATGAAGAATGAAAAATGAAAAATGAAGAATTAATGGTCAGTCAGCAGCTTCAACAGACGATCGGCGGCTTCAACTGTATCAGCGGGATCGCCGAAGGTGGAGAAGCGGAAGAAGCCTTCACCGCAGGCACCGAAGCCTTCGCCGGGGGTGCCGACAACCTGGATCTCATTGAGCAGCTTGTCGAAGAATTCCCAGCTGCCCATGCCGTTCGGGCACTGCATCCAGATGTAGGGGGCATTTTTGCCGCCCCAGTAACGGATCCCGGCTTTGTCCAGTGCGGCCATAAGCACCTTGGCGTTCTGCTTATAGATCCGGATGTTGTCATGGATCTGCTTTTGTCCTTCATCCGTGAAGACGGCGGCACCGCCGTGCTGCAGGATATAGGAAACGCCGTTGGTCTTGGTGGTGCGGTTCCGGACCCACATGGCATTGAGATTCATGCCGCAGCGTTCCAGCGCCTTCGGAATGACCGTGTAGCCGAGGCGGGTGCCGGTAAAACCGGCGGTCTTGGACAGGGAGCAGATCTCGATGGCGCAGGTTTCCGCACCGGGAATCTCAAAAATGCTGTGGGGAAGATCTTCCTCTATAAAGGCTTCATAGGCGGCATCGAAGAGGATCACCGCACCACGTTCATTGGCCCAGTTGACCCACTGGGTCAGTTGTTCCCGGTTGTAAGCGGCACCGGTGGGATTGTTCGGGGAGCACAGATAGATCAGATCCGCATCCAGCCCCGGCTTCGGCAGGGGCAGGAAATGATTATCCGGGCCGGAGGGAAGATGAATAATCTCCCGGCCGGCCATGGTGTTGGCGTCCACATAGGCGGGATAAGCCGGCTCCATGATCAAAGCCTTGTTTGACCGGTCAAAGAGGTCCAGCAGGTCGCCCAGTTCATCACTGGCGCCGCTGGAAACGAAGACTTCCTCAGGAGAAAGGAAAACATCCCGCTTTTCATAGTGCTTTGCGATGGTCTCCCGGAGGGAGGGCGCGCCGCACTCCGGCATATAGCCATGGAAGCGATCCTTTACACTCTGATCATCCACACCCTCATGCAGTGCCTTAATGACCGCGGGAACCAGCGGCAGGGAAACATCCCCAATGCCCATCCGGTAAAGATGGGTACCCGGATGCTCTGCCAGATAGGACTTGGTCTTCTGGGCAATATGATAGAAAAGATAGGATTCTTTCAGATTCGCGTAGCTGAGGTTGGGTGTCAGCATGGGATCACCTCCAATAGAACTAGAAAAAAAGGCAAGGCATCCTGAAGCAGGACGCCTTTGCCTTGTTGGGAGGTATGGTATCATTCCGTGAAAGCCTTGTCAAGGAAGAAACAGGGAAAGGAAACAGCGAATACAAAGGGAATACAATCCGGGGGATTGACAGCTTTCCGGACCGGTGATAGGATACGCGCATCAGGGCAAGGGTGTCGTGCTGACGATGCACCTTGCTCTCTTTCTTTTATTATGACGCTGAGGGGGTCAGTATTATGAGTAAGTACACGAAGGAAGACATTATCCGCCTGGTACGGGAAGGCGACGTGGAGTTCATCCGCATGCAGTTCACCGATATTTTCGGTCAGCTGAAGAACGTGGCTATTACAGCCAGCCAGATCGAAAAAGCCGTTAACAATGAAATTATGATCGACGGCAGCAGCATTGAGGGCTTTGTCCGCATCAATGAGAGCGACCAGTATCTGCGCCCCGACCTGGACACCTTCACTATTCTGCCCTGGCGTCCCCAGCACGGTAAAGTCGCCAGACTGATCTGTGATGTTTACAATCCCGACGGAACACCCTTTGCCGGTGATCCCCGCGGAGTGCTGAAGAAAGTGCTGAAGCGGGCGGCCGACATGGGCTACTCCTTCAATGTAGGACCGGAGTGCGAGTTCTTCCTCTTCCAGACTGATGAAGAAGGAAAGCCCACCACCACCACTTCTGACGAAGCCGGCTACTTCGACCTGGGACCGCTGGATCATGGTGAGAGCACTCGCCGCGAGATCTGCCTGGCGCTGGAGCAGATGGGCTTCGAAATCGAAGCCAGCCATCATGAAGTGGCTGCCGGCCAGCACGAGATCGACTTCCGTTACGCTGACGCGCTGACGGCTGCCGACAATATCATGACCTTCAAACTGGCTGTGAAAACGCTGGCCCAGAAGAACGGCCTGCATGCAACCTTTATGCCCAAGCCTGTGTTCGGTATCAACGGCAGCGGCATGCACACCAATATGAGCCTTTTCAAGGATGGCAAGAACGTATTTGCCGATCCTTCCGATAAGCGCGGCCTGAGCAAGGAAGCTTATTCCTTCATCGCCGGTATCCTGACCCACATCCGCGGCATGGCGGCGATCACCAACCCGCTGGTTAACAGCTACAAGCGCCTGGTACCCGGCTACGAAGCTCCCTGCTACCTGGCCTGGAGCGCCAGCAACCGCAGCGCCCTGATCCGTATTCCCGCTGCCCGCGGCAACGGAACCCGCGTTGAACTGCGCTGTCCCGATCCGAGCGCGAACCCCTACCTGAACATGGCTGTCTGCCTGGCTGCCGGCCTGGACGGTATTGAAAAGGGTATGACCCCGCCGGATGAAATCACTGAAAACATCTTCGCTATGGATGCTGCCACCCGCGAAGCAAAGGGCATCAAGTCTCTGCCCGGCACACTGAAGGAAGCCGTGGACTGCCTGAAGGAAGACGCAGTGATCTGCACTGCCCTGGGCGAGCACGTGCTTGATCAGTATGTGGAAGGCAAGGAAAAAGAGTGGGACGCCTACCGTACGCATGTGAGCAAGTGGGAAATCGACCGCTATCTGGTGATGTTTTAATGCACAATGCATAATGCACAATGAAATAAAGGTTCCGCATGTTGCCGGATGCTTTCAGAACACAGAAGAAAAGGGTTCTGAGAGCACCGGGAACATAGGGCGAACTATATCAAAATAAGCATTGTGAATCATGAATTGTGAATTAGATTAATGGAGGTGGAACCGTGGCCAGGATCGTTGTTGTCAGCCAGTCGGAAGACAGCCGTTCAAAGCTCGTCAGGCTTCTTGCCTCCTCCGGATTGCAGGTGTTCCGAAGCTGCTCATCAGGCAGTGAGCTGCGCCGGGCACTGAGCGAAAGCGAAGATTGTGTTGTGGTTATGATCGGTTTCACTCCGGATTGCAAACCGGATGAACTGATATGGGACTATAAGGACAGTATCCAGATTCTGCTGATTGCAAAACAGGCTGTACTGGAGAACATCGAATCGCCGGAGATTTTCCGGCTGGCGATGCCGGCTTCCGGACAGGCTGTGATCGGCGCGGTGGAGATGCTGTCCCAGCTGCACCGGATGCGGCTGCCCCGACGGACCGGGGAGAGCAAGGATATAGTGGACCGGGCAAAGGCTGTCCTGATGAAACAGAAAGGACTGACCGAACCGGAAGCGCACCGCGCAATGCAGCAGTACGCCATGAACCACGGCATGAAGATGGCGGAATTTGCTCAGCAAATTCTCGACAAGTCTGAGTGAAGAGTGAAGAGTGCAGAGTTGAGAGTGTAGAGTTCTCAACTCCCATCCTTCCGGAGGGAGTTAAGATGACTGACCGACAGTATCCTCTTTATCATAAAGAATTGGAACATGACAGCTGCGGCGTCGGCGCCGTGGTGGATCTGAACGCGAAGGCAACCCACCGGACGGTGGATCAGGCACTGTGTATTGTGGAACGCCTGGCGCACCGCGCGGGCAGCGATGCGGAAGGAACTACCGGAGACGGCGTGGGCATTATGACCCAGCTGCCCCATACCCTGTTTGCCGCCTGGGCCAGGGAAGAAGGAATCGCCCTGGGCAACCCCGGAGATTACGGCGTGGGTATGTTCTTCCTGCCGGAGGATGAAGTCGGAGCTCAGAATACAGCAAGAATCTTTGAACAGCTGGCGGAATCCGAGGGGATTCAGGTGCTCGGGTGGCGGGAGGTACCCTGCCACCCGGCCCAGCTGGGCGCAGGAGCACGGCGGACGATGCCGTGCATCCGACAGTGCTTTTTAAAAAGGCCGAAGGAGACCGGTGCCGGTCAGGACTTTGACCGGCGGCTTTTTATATTACGGCGTGTTTTTGAACACCAGGACACGGACGCATATGTATGCTCCCTGTCCAGCCGTACGATCGTCTACAAGGGCATGATGCTGGTGAACCAGCTGCGTTCTTTCTATGACGATCTGCAGGACGTGCGCTATGCCAGCAGTATGGCGATGGTGCACTCCCGTTTTTCTACCAATACTTTCCCGTCCTGGAGCAAGGCACATCCCCAGCGGATGCTGCTGCATAACGGGGAAATCAATACCATCCGCGGCAACCATGACCGGATGAAGGCGCGTGAAGAAACCATGCGTTCCGACGTGATGGGCGCGGAAATGAAGCGCGTACTGCCGGTGGTTGATCCGGACGGAAGCGACAGCCAGATGCTGGATAATACCCTGGAGTTCCTGGCGATGAACGGATTCCCGCTGCCGCTGGCCGGAATGATTCTGCTGCCGGAACCCTGGCAGGGGCTGAAGAAAGAAACAGCCTGGCGGGATCTGTACCGCTACTATGCCACAATGATGGAGCCCTGGGACGGCCCCGCGGCAATCCTGTATTCCGACGGCGACACAGTGTGCGCGTCCCTGGACCGGAACGGCCTGCGTCCGCTGCGCTGCGCACTGACGGATGACCGGCGGTTGATCCTGACTTCCGAGGCAGGCGTGCTGTTTGAAGAAAATGCCCATATTCTGCGGCGCTGGAAGCTGAAAGCCGGAGACGTGCTGGAAGCAGATCTGAAGACAGGCCGGCTGACGGAAAGCGAGGCCCTGAAGACCCGCTTTGCCCAGGAGCATCCCTATACGGAGTGGATGCAGAAACTGGTCCGGCTGGAGGACCTGCCAACAGCTGAAGTTAAAGAGGATATTCTGCCGGAAGCGGAGCGGGAAAAGCTCTGCAAGGCATTCCATTATACATGGGAAGACGTGCAGGACATCGTACTGCCGATGGCGGCGAAGGGCACGGAACCTATCGTTTCCATGGGCGCGGACGTGCCGGTGGCGGCGCTGTCGAAAACCCATCCTTCCTTGTATGACTACTTCCGCCAGCGTTTCGCACAGGTGACCAACCCGCCGATTGACGCGCTGCGGGAAGAAGTGAAGACCGACTGCTCCATCTACGTCGGCGACGACGGCAACCTGCTTTCCCGGGAGGCGGGAAACAGCGCCGTGCTGGAGCTGCCCTCCCCGGTACTGACCGAGGAGGAACTGCAGCGGATTCGGGAGATGGATCATCCGGATTTCTCTGTACGCACAGTCTCCTTACTCTATGATAAGAAAGGCAGCCTGCGGGACGCACTGGAACATTTCTTTGCCGTCTGCGACCAGGCATGCCGTGACCATATCAATATCCTGATCCTGTCTGACCAGGGCGTCGGACCGGACGCCATCGCGATTCCTTCGCTGCTGGCGGTGTCCGCCCTGGAACAGCACCTGATCGGAAAGAAAAAGCGTACTGCGGTTTCCGTGATCCTTGAAAGCGGTGAGCCCCGGGACGTGCACCAGCTGGCCATGCTGATCGGCTTCGGTGCCCGGGCGGTAAACCCGTACCTGGCTCATGCCTGCGTACGAGCCCTCTGCGCGGATGGACAGATTGACAAGACTCCGGAAGAAGCAATCCGGGATTACAACAAGGCGCTGACCGCTGGTGTGCTGAAGATCGCTTCCAAGATGGGTGTATCCGTACTCCAGGCATACCAGAGCGCTCAGCTGTTTGAGGCTGTGGGTCTGGATCAGGGCCTGGTTAAGACCTATTTCACCAATACACCCTGCTCCCTGGGCGGAACAGACCTGAACCGGATTGAAGCAGACAGCCGGTATCATCATGAAGCCGCGTTTGCCGCAGCCGGCGCAGAAGGACTGGTCAGTGAAGGCAAGCACAAGTACAGAAGCGGCGAGGCAGCAGAAGAACATCTGTATGCCCCGGAAACCATCCATCTGCTGCAACAGGCGGTATGGACGGATGACCGGGCTGCCTTTGATAAATATGCGGCGCGGATTGAGAACGAAGGACCGCGGACCATCCGCTCCATGCTTTCCTTCAATTACGATTCCTGCCGTCCTGTTCCGCTGGAGGAAGTGGAAGCCGCATCCGAAATTGTGAAGCGCTTCCGGACCGGCGCTATGAGCTACGGTTCCATTTCCCAGGAAGCCCATGAGTGCATGGCCAAGGCAATGAACCACCTGGGCGGCCGCTCAAACAGCGGAGAAGGCGGCGAACTGCCGGAACGCTTCGGCACAGAACTGAACTCCGCTATCAAGCAGGTAGCATCCGGCCGCTTTGGCGTGACGCGGGAATACCTGCTCTCAGCAAAAGAAATACAGATCAAGATGGCGCAGGGCGCCAAGCCCGGCGAGGGCGGACACCTGCCCGGCGCGAAGGTGACCGACAGCGTGGCGAAGACCCGCTGCTCCACCCCGGGAATCTCCCTGATTTCCCCGCCGCCGCATCATGATATTTATTCCATCGAGGATCTGGCTGAACTGATTTATGACCTGCAGTGTGCCAACGAGGACGCGAAGATTACCGTGAAGCTGGTGTCTTCCGCCGGTGTGGGTACCATTGCCAGCGGCGTGGCCAAGGCCGGCGCCGGCGGCATCCTGATTTCCGGCGGTGAAGGCGGTACCGGTGCCGCACCTATGAGCAGCGTGCATCATGCGGGCCTGCCCTGGGAGATCGGCCTGGCGGAAGCTCATCAGGTGCTTTGCCGCAACCGGCTGCGCCAGACGGTTACGCTGGAAACAGACGGTAAGCTGATGACCGGACATGACGTGATGGTGGCATTGCTGCTGGGTGCAGAACAGTTCGGCTTCGCGACGGCGCCCCTGGTTACCATGGGCTGCCGGATGATGCGGGTCTGCCAGCTGGGTACCTGCCCCTTCGGTATCGCGACTCAGAATCCGGAACTGCGCAAACGCTTCAAGGGCAAGCCGGAATACGTGGAACGCTTTATGCTCTTTATTGCGGAGCAGATGCGGGAGATCATGGCAAAGCTCGGCGCGCGCACTGTGGATGAACTGGTGGGCCGCAGCGACCTGCTGGTGATGAAAGACGACGCAGCCATGGATCTGAGTGACCTGACCGGATTCGCCCGGAACACGCACTTCCAGCCGGCGGCGAAGTTTGATTTCCACCTGGCTGAACGTGCGGACGTGCGGCTGTACCAGGATCATGTGCATCTGATGACAACAGACCGGGCTTTCGGCACAATGCTGAAAGGCAACCGGCATATCCAGGCCCAGGGCTGCGGCGGTCAGTCCTTCGGAGCCTTCCTGCCCCATGGACAGGAGATCACCCTTTACGGTGTGGCAAACGACTACCTGGGCAAAGGCCTTTCCGGCGGAACGCTGGCGGTATGCCCGCCCGCGGACAGCATCTGGAAGAAGGAAGACACCCTGATCGGCAACGTGGCTCTGTACGGCGCGACCAGCGGCTATGCCTTTGTGGCCGGTATGGCGGGTGAGCGTTTTGCAGTACGCAATTCCGGCGCATGGGCCGTGGTTGAAGGCGTGGGAGACCATGGATGCGAATATATGACCGGCGGCCGGGTGGCAGTGCTGGGTCCTGTGGGCGACAACTTCGCGGCAGGCATGAGCGGCGGCGTGGCCTGGGTGCTGGACGAGGACGGCCAGCTTCAGAACCGGTTGAACACCGGACATGTGAAGCTTTATGAAGTCTCCGCACAGCAGGCGGATGAACTGAACCGGCTGCTGGAAATGCATGTGAAGGCGACAGGCTCTGAGAAAGCCAGAGAGATTCTGGAACACTTCAGCGATTATCTGCCGAAGTTCAAGGCAGTAATCTCCGACGAATACCTCGCCTGGCTGAAAGGAGCGTGAGATCATGGGAAGCGCAAAAGGTTTTCTGGAAATCCTGAGAATCGAAAACCCTTTCCGTGAAGAGGGAGCACGGCTGGGCGACTTTGAAGACCTGCATATGCCGAATCCGCCGAAGGTCCGGCATGAACAGGCGTCCCGGTGCATGAACTGCGGCGTGCCCTTCTGCCAGTCAGACTTCGGCTGCCCGCTGCATAACCTGATTCCTGAGTGGAACGACCTGCTTTACCGGGGTCAGGAGCAGGAGGCGCTGCGCCGCCTGCTGCGGACGGCACCCTTCCCGGAATTTACAGGACATGTGTGTCCGGCACTGTGCGAAAAGGCATGCAACCTGGAGAATGATGCGACAACCAATAAAGACAATGAGCTGTATCTGATCGAGACCGGGTTTGCCAAGGGCTGGATTCAGCCGAGGATCCCGGCGGCGCGCACGGGAAAACGTGTGGCCGTGGTCGGCAGCGGCCCTTCCGGACTGGCGGCGGCAGACCTGCTGAACCAGCTGGGTCATGAAGTGACTGTGATTGAAAAAGCAGACCGCCCCGGCGGACTGCTGATGTACGGCATTCCGAACATGAAGCTGCCAAAGGGCATTGTGGAACGCCGGATCCGCCTGATGGAGGCGGAGGGTATCCGGTTTGAACTGAATACCGAAGCGAAGGCTGAAGAACTCCAGGATTATGACGCGGTGCTGCTGTGCGGCGGCGCGCGGAAGCCCCGCTCCCTGAACGTGGAGCATATGGATGCCCAGGGCGTGATGTTTGCAGTGGACTTCCTGACAGCGGCAACGAAGGCGGTGCTGAAAGGCGCTGTATCCGAAGCAAGCGCAGAAGGAAAGCACGTGATTGTGGTCGGCGGCGGCGATACGGGCAATGACTGTGTGGGTACTGCCCTGCGGCAGGGATGCGTCAGTGTAACGCAGCTGGAAATGATGCCCGCACCGCCTGTGGACCGGACCACGAACAACCCCTGGCCGGAATGGCCGCGGATCCTGCGGACGGACTACGGCCAGATGGAGGCCATCTATCGCCAGGGAAGCGATCCACGGATCTATGAGACCACTGTGAAGCAGATCCTGATAGACGAGGCGGGCAGGATTAACGGGCTTGAAACCGTGAAACTGCAACGGACGCCTGAAGGCAGATTTGAACAGGTTGCCGGCAGTGAACAGACACTGGAATGCGAGTTGCTGCTGATTGCAGCGGGCTTTGTAGGCTGCGAGGAGAAGACGCTGGAGAGCTTCGAACTGAAGGCGGACGGACGGGGACGGCTGCTGCCGGAAGACGGAAGCCATCGCCTGGCAGGAAAGATCTTCAGTGCCGGGGATATGCGCAACGGCCAGTCCCTGGTGGTACGTGCACTGGCGGACGGACGTAACGCGGCAAAAGAAATCGATGGCTGGATACGTTCGTAATACGTTTTTACATAAAAGAATATGTCAAAAAGGGGACGGCCTCACTGAGACAGTCCCCTTTTGAAATGAGATTATGGGCTTATTCCCGCGGCACCTCAATACTCCTGGGTCGGGTATCCACGGAGATATATCCGTCGCCCGCGGCCTTCTCTTCCCTGAGAAAACGGACAATGGATTCATTATCTATCGGCGCATCTGCCTGCGGAACGACCGGCGTTTTTTCCTCAAAAACAGAACCGGGTACAGTGGCATTGAAATCAGTGGTGCAGACACGATACGTTTTATTCGCATCATCCAGGTCTACTTCCGTACCGTCGTCCAGGGTGACACTGAGGATGGTGTATTCCCTGTCTGCACGATCCATGGTCTCATCGCCAGTTGCCGAATAAGTAAACGACAGACCGCTCATTTGATCACCATAGTTCGGCGTTTTCAGACCATCCGCCAGTTGCTTCACAAGCTCCGGCCCGGTGATGTCAAAAACCAGAAGCGTATTTCCGAATGGTGCAATGGAATAAATATCATTTACGGTAACTTCACGGGTTGTCTGACCCTCCGGGATCAGGAAGCTGGTCCGGATACCGCCGTTGTTGTAAAACGCTGCCAGGGTTCCCTGATTCCGGGTTATCTTCATCATCAGGCCGGTGATAAAGTTGCCGGCATTGTTGGCACCTACAGTTTTTGTTTTCAGAACCGGTGTGTCAATCCAACCCAGGACTTCGCTCATTTCGTCCCGGATAGCATCCCAGCCTGCATGGGAGATGGCTGTGATTTCCGGATCCAGCGACGGCCGGTTTTCCTCTGTGTCATAGAGGGATTCTTTATCGGATGTAATGTCTGTATACTGCATGTTTTCCACAGTTACGCTGCCGTCTGTGCCGATCAGCAGTTCAGCGGAGGCAAAACCGTTGGCGTAATAATATCCCTGTATATAGGGAACACCGCTGTTGGCCGTTTCCGCAAGGATATGATTGGTGTGGCCTCCGCATACCAGGTTCACCTGCGTCGGATCCATGGCTTCGGCCACCTGGACAGGCTTGTCATGAACGATCAGGATGACAGCGTCCGGCTTTTCCTTTTCCCGGACATCCCGGACCAGCGCGTCCAGATTTGACAGGCTGGGGTTGATGGAATAAGGAGCGATTTTGGAGGTCATGATGGTTTCCCGATAATCCGGGATATAACCGATGACAGCGATCCGCAGTCCGGCTTTTTCGATGACCGCGTAATCTTTTGTGAAGGGAACGCGCTCACCGGAAACGGCATCATACAGGTTGGATGTAAGAACCGGGATTTTCGGGTCTCCGAAATAATCGCCCAACACATAGGGCGCTACGGTTCCATCCGCGTCTCCCGCGTATTCTTCAACGTCCCAGTCAAATTCGTGATTACCCAGGCCGACCGCGTCATAATGCATGGTATCCAGCATCGCCCGGATTACGGCACCGCCGGTCATATAGGAAACCGGCGTTCCCTGATAAAGATCGCCACCGTCAAGCAGCATAACATCATCATATTTGCCGGAGTTTCTTGCTTCATTGATAAGGTGAGCAATCCGGGCCATCCGATACTGGAATTTATCCTCGCTGCCTGCGGATACATCCATGATGTAGCCATGGATATCCGTGGTTTCAACCACGAGGATACGTTTTGTACCATCCGGAATACTGTTTTCTGCCGAAACAGCAGGAATACTGGCTATAGAAAGCGCAAGTGTACAGACCAGAATAAGGGAAATGGCTTTACGGACGGTCATTCTTTTTCCTCCTCTGTTGTTGAATGTCATGACGACATATGATGGGAAACTGTATCGATGCAGAGATGGCACCATGTCGGAACAGGCTCAGCCGGTAATCTTTCAGTTTTATTGCTTTTATATATTATACTGAATCAGGATAACGGATTCAAGCTTGATGGATACGTGACAATGGCGGCTGCCGTCAGGAACAAAATTGTTCTTCTCCTGTATTCGATATCATGACATGCTTGACACCTGTGAAGGGGATGGATACAATACGTGTAATTTCATAGCAAACCGTTGAAGCGGAGATCAAAGCGGCAATGCCCTTACAGAGAGTCCGGGATGGTGAAAGCCGGGCAGGAAACAAACCGCCAAATGGACCGCGGAGGGCGCAGTCAAAAGCCGGGAGGCTGAGTATTCTGCGACGTGAGGCATACGTCAGTTGCCGGGAATATGATCGTATTCCGCAGAGCGCACGGGAAACCGTGAAACAGGGTGGCACCGCGAAGTATATTCGTCCCTGACAGAGCATATCTGTCAGGGACTTTTTCATTCCAAATGAAGAATGAAAAATGAAGAATGAAGAATTAATGGTTGTCCGGTAAAGCAAAGACCAACGGAACGCAGAGAACCCAAGGAGGCAGCTTTTATGAAGATTATACCCGGTTTGGAGGAAGTGGCCCGCTACAGGGAGACGGGAGAGTATAAAGTGGTTCCGGTCAGCTGTGAGCTGTTTGCGGATATCTGTACACCGATCCAGGCGGTGCGGAAACTGAAGAATGTTTCCTCCCACTGCTTCCTGCTGGAGTCCGCTGAACCGCAGGAAACCTGGGGACGCTACACCTTCCTGGGTTATGACCCGAAGATGAGCATCACCTGTGCGGACGGAGAAATGCGGGTGAACGAGCTGAAAATGCAGACGAAGGATCCTTCCGCAGTATTACGGCAGATCCTGGCGGAGTATAAAAGCCCCCGGATTCCCGGACTGCCGCCTTTTACCGGCGGCCTGACCGGCTACTTCTCCTATGATTACCTGAACTATTCAGAACCGACGGTTCGCCGGGAGACAGAGGACACAGAGCATTTCCAGGACGTGGACCTGATGCTCTTCGACAAGGTGATTGCCTTTGACAACCTGCGGCAGAAGATCATCCTGATCGCGAACGTCCGGCTGGACGAGGGAGAAGCCGGATATCACCGGGCGGAGATGGAACTGGCGGAGCTGAAGAAGCTGATCACCGAAGGCGCTGAGGCTAAGGATGAGCCCGGACGACTGACAGGAGAGGTAACGCCGCTGTTCAACAAGGCAGAATACTGCGCCATGGTGGAAAAAGCCCGGCACTACATCAAGGAAGGGGACATTTTCCAGATTGTGCTTTCCAACCGGTTGAGCGCTCCCTATGAAGGCAGCCTGCTGAACATGTACCGGACGCTGCGGACGGTGAACCCTTCTCCCTATATGTTTTACTTCTCCGGCACGGATGTGGAGGTTGCGGGGGCCAGCCCGGAGACGCTGGTGAAGCTGGAAAACGGCGTCCTGCACACTTTCCCGCTGGCGGGTACCAGGCCGAGAGGAACAACACCGGAAGAGGACCGGAAACTGGAAGAAGAGCTGCTGCAGGACGAGAAGGAACTGGCAGAGCATAACATGCTGGTGGATCTGGGACGGAATGACCTGGGAAAGATCTCAAAATTCGGCAGCGTGCAGGTGGAAAAGTTCCACGAGGTCCTGCGGTTCTCCCACGTGATGCATATCGGCTCCACAGTGCGCGGGGATATCCGGGAAGACAAGGACGCGCTGGATGCCATTGAGGCAGTCCTGCCGGCGGGCACCCTGTCCGGAGCACCGAAGATCCGGGCCTGCCAGCTGATCGGAGAGCTGGAGAACAACAAGCGGGGCATCTACGGCGGAGCGATCGGCTATATCGACTTTGCCGGAAACATGGATACCTGCATTGCGATCCGGATCGCATACAAGAAAAACGGTAAGGTGTTTGTCCGCTCCGGAGCCGGAATTGTTTATGATTCCGTACCGGAAAAGGAACATGAAGAATGCCTGAACAAAGCCCGGGCAGTGCTGAACTCCCTGGAAAAGGCCGGAAAGGAGATAGACGGATGACGCTGCTGATCGACAACTATGACAGCTTTTCCTACAACCTGTATCAGCTGATCGGAGAGCTGAATCCGGATATCAAGGTAATCCGGAACGACGAGATGACCATTGAGGAGATCCGGGAACTGAAACCGGACAGGATCATCCTTTCCCCCGGTCCGGGACGGCCGGAGGATGCGGGAATCATCATCGAGGCAGCCAAAGAGCTGGGGAAAGATATCCCGCTGCTGGGTGTGTGTCTGGGACACCAGGCGATCTGCGCAGCTTTCGGAGCAACGGTGACCTACGCCAAGGCCCTGATGCATGGAAAGCAGTCCGTGGTACGGCAGGAGGGGAGCAGCCTGCTGTTTGAGGGACTGCCGGAGACCTTTCCCGTGGCTCGGTATCACTCCCTGGCCGCGGCACCGGAAACCATGCCGGAGTGCCTGGAAGTGACTGCCCGGACAGAGGACGGCGAGGTCATGGCAGTGCAGCATAAGGAATATCCGGTGTACGGGGTGCAGTTTCATCCGGAAAGCATACTGACTCCGGAAGGCCATAAAATGCTGGAGAATTTTATGGCCTTCCGGAATGAAAAATGAAAAATGAAAAATTAAAACTTAGAACGGAGGATTGAATCATGATTAAGGAAGCTATCGTGAAGATTGTCAGCAAGGAAGACCTGACCTATGAAGAAGCTTATACCGTGATGAATGAAATCATGAGCGGGGAGACCACGCCGACCCAGAACGCGGCTTTTCTGGCATCCCTGTCCACCAAGAGCGCCCGGGCGGAGACCACGGCTGAAATTGCGGGCTGCGCGGCGGCTATGCGGGAAAAGGCAACGCCTGTGGATGCGGGTCCCGATCTGTTTGAGATCGTCGGCACCGGCGGAGACAATGCCCACAGCTTCAACATTTCCACCACTTCAGCGCTGGTGGCTGCGGCGGGCGGCATGCGGGTGGCAAAACACGGCAACCGGGCAGCCTCCAGCAAGAGCGGTACGGCAGACTGCCTGGAAGCGCTGGGCGTGAACATTGACCAGGATCCGGATAAGTGCCGTCAGCTGCTGGACGAAGTGGGCATGTGCTTCTTCTTTGCCCAGAAGTATCATACTTCCATGAAGTATGTGGGTGCCATCCGGAGGGAACTGGGCTTCCGCACGGTGTTCAACATCCTGGGACCGTTGACCAACCCCGGTCATCCCTCCATGCAGCTGCTGGGCGTGTATGACGAGTATCTGGTACAGCCCCTGGCACAGGTGCTGATGAACCTGGGGGTGAAGCGGGGCATGGTGGTTTACGGACAGGACAAGCTGGACGAGATCTCCCTGAGTGCGCCGACCACGGTATGCGAATTCAAGGACGGCTGGATGAAGAACTATGTGATCACTCCCGAACAGTTCGGCCTGCAGCGCTGCACGAAGCAGGATCTGGTGGGCGGGACTCCTGCGGAGAACGCGGAGATCACCAAAGCGATTCTTTCCGGCGAAAAGGGACCGAAGCGGGATGCGGTGCTGATGAACGCAGGCGCAGCCCTGTACATCGGCGGGAAGGCTGAAAGCCTGGCAGAGGGTGTCAAACTGGCGGAGGAGATTATTGACAGCGGAAAGGCTATGACGACACTGGAAAAGCTGATCAGCGTTTCCAACGAATAAATCAGGATCAGTGCCCTTCGGGCATAGTAAGGGATTCCTCCACTCCGCTGCGCTCCGGTCGGAATGACACTGTCGCTGCGACGGGGAGATTCTTCCCTTCGTTCAGGATAACATTTGGAGGTTACGGATGACTATACTGGATAAGCTTGCCGATCTTTCACGGGAGCGGGCAAAGAGAGAACAGGAGAAAATACCGGAAGCGGAACTGCGGGAGCAGGCAAAAGCGCTGGGCAAAGGAAACGGGGAGGCGTTTCTTTCCGCCCTGAAAAAGCCGGGAATCTCCTTTATCTGTGAGATCAAGAAGGCGTCTCCCTCCAAGGGACTGATTTCTCCGGATTTTCCTTACCTGAAGATCGCGAAAGCCTATGAACGGGGCGGAGCAGACTGTATCTCCTGCCTGACCGAGCCGGAGTACTTCCTGGGATCGGACGGGATCTTCCGGGAAGTGCGGGCAAAGGTGAGCCTGCCGATGCTGCGCAAGGACTTCACAGTCAGTGCCTACCAACTGGATCAGGCCCGGGTGATGGGTGCGAACGCGGCCCTGCTCATCGTTTCCCTGCTGGACGAAAAGACGCTGGAAGCTTATCTGGAACGATGCGGGGAACTGGGAATCGCAGCGCTGGTGGAGACCCACGACGAAGAAGAGATCCGCAGGGCAGTATCCGCCGGGGCGAAGATCATCGGCGTGAACAACCGGAACCTGAAAGACTTTTCCGTGGACTTTGAGAATGCGGCAAGGCTGCGGGACCGGATCCCGGCTGATTGTGTTTATGTAGCGGAAAGCGGCGTCAAAACACCGGAAGACGTACAGCGGCTGAAGCAGATCGGCGCGGATGCCGCACTGATTGGTGAAACGCTGATGAGGGCGGAGGATCCGGGAACCATGCTCCGGCTGCTGAAAGGAGAAACAGCATGACGCAGATCAAGATGTGCGGGCTGCGAAGGCCGGAGGACATTAAGGCGGTTAATGAGCTCAAGCCGGAATACATCGGGTTCGTGTTCTTTCCCGGAAGCAAGAGGTACGTGACGCCGGAGACGGCGAAGGCGCTGCGGGACGGATTGAACCCGGGGATCAAGGCGGTGGGCGTCTTTGTGGACGAGGATCCGGAAACGGTCGCCCGGCTGCTGGAGGAAGGCGTAATTGACATTGCCCAGCTACACGGGCACGAAGATGAAACCTACCTGGCAGAACTGCGGAAGAAAACGGACAAGCCGCTGATCCGGGCCTTCCGGATCCGGAGTGCGGAAGACGCACAGCAAGCGCAGGCATCCACCGCGGAGCAGATCCTGCTGGACGCGGGAGCCGGGGACGGGAAAACCTTCGACTGGAGCTGGCTGAAAGAAGTGACAAGACCCTATTTCCTGGCCGGCGGGCTGAATCCGGAAAACGCCGGCGAGGCGGTGAAGAAGCTGAAGCCATACGCGGTGGACGTTTCCTCCGGAATAGAAACAGAAGGATACAAGGATATCAACAAGATGCGCGCGTTTGTGCGGGCAGTCAGGGAGGAGCAGGTATGAGCAATCAGAACGGACGCTTCGGTATCCACGGCGGACAGTATATTCCTGAAACGCTGATGAATGCTGTGATCGAGCTGGAGGAGGCCTACAATCACTATAAGGCGGACCCGGAGTTTAACCGGGAACTGACCGCCCTGCTGAACGATTACGCCGGACGGCCTTCCCGGCTGTATTATGCCGAAAAAATGACGAAGGACCTGGGCGGCGCGAAGATCTACCTGAAACGGGAAGACCTGAACCATACCGGCGCCCACAAGATCAACAACGTGCTGGGACAGGCACTGCTGGCAAAGAAAATGGGCAAAACCCGCCTGATTGCCGAGACCGGTGCCGGACAGCACGGCGTGGCCACCGCTACAGCCGCGGCCCTGATGGGTATGGAATGTGTGGTGTTCATGGGCGAGGAAGATACGATCCGCCAGGCGCTGAACGTATACCGGATGCGGCTGCTGGGCGCGGAGGTAATCCCGGTGAAGACCGGCACCGCCACCCTGAAGGACGCTGTAAGCGAGGCCATGCGGGAATGGACCCGCCGGATTGACGACACCCATTACTGCCTGGGCTCTGTGATGGGGCCGCATCCCTTCCCGACGATTGTACGGGACTTCCAGGCGGTGATCTCCAAGGAAATCAAGGAACAGATCCTGGAGAAGGAAGGCCGGCTGCCGGATGCGGTGATTGCCTGCGTCGGCGGAGGCAGCAATGCCATCGGAAGCTTCTATCACTTTATTGAGGATAAGGACGTCCGGCTGATCGGCTGCGAAGCTGCAGGCCGGGGGATTGATACCTTTGAGACGGCGGCAACCATGAATACGGGCCGCCTGGGCATCTTCCACGGAATGAAGAGCTATTTCTGTCAGGATGAGTACGGCCAGATTGCGCCGGTGTACTCCATCTCCGCCGGGCTGGACTATCCGGGTGTGGGTCCGGAACACGCCTGGCTGCATGATACCGGACGGGCTGAATATGTGCCGGTGACCGATGAAGAGGCTGTGTGCGCCTTTGAGTACCTGGCAAAGACGGAAGGTATCATTCCGGCGATTGAGTCCGCGCATGCGGTGGCGTATGCCCAGAAGATCGCGCCGGAAATGAAACCGGACCAGATCATCGTGATTACCGTTTCCGGCCGGGGCGACAAGGACTGCGCCGCCATCGCCCGCTACAGAGGGGAGGATCTCCATGAGTAAGATCGCAAAGGCTTTTGACCATGGCAAGGCGTTTATCGCCTTTATCACCTGCGGTGATCCGGATCTGGAAACCACGGGTAAAGCGGTACGGGCTGCCGTGGAGAACGGCGCAGACCTGATTGAACTGGGCATTCCCTTTTCCGACCCCACGGCAGAAGGACCGGTGATTCAGGAAGCTAACCTGCGAGCCCTGCAGGCGGGAACCACCACGGATAAGATTTTTGATTTTGTGAAAGACCTGCGCAAAGACGTGACCGTCCCCATGGTCTTTATGACCTATGCCAACGTAATCTTTTCCTACGGGGCGGAGAAGTTTATCTCCACCTGCGAGCAGATCGGCATTGACGGACTGATCCTGCCGGACCTGCCTTTTGAGGAGAAGGAAGAATTTTTGCCTTTGTGCCGGCAGTATCATGTGGACCTGGTTTCCCTGATTGCGCCGACATCCGAAAACCGGGTGGCGATGATTGCCCGGGAGGCGGAAGGATTCATCTACCTGGTGTCCAGCCTGGGTGTGACAGGCACCCGCAGTGAAATTACCACAGATCTGCAGCCCATTATCCGGACGATCCGGGAAAACGCGAAGGTGCCGGTGGCCATCGGCTTCGGTATTTCCAAGCCAGAGCAGGCGAAGGCTATGGCGGCCATTTCCGATGGCGCTATTGTGGGATCCGCGATTGAGAAAATCCTGGCGCAGTATGGGAAAGAGGCACCGGAACACATTGGGGAATATGTGAAGAGTATGAAGGAAGCAATCAACTGAAAACTTAAAAAATGAATAATGATAGTTTGTTATAACCAGATAGGTGCATTATTCATCAGGAGGAAATGCAATGATTCGGCAGTTGTCTATTTTCGCGGAAAACAAAAAGGGTGCCATGAACCGGATTACTCAGATCCTGGCGGACACTGGGATCAATATGAATACCCTGATCACCAATGACAGCGCGGAATTCGGGATTATCCGCATGCTGGTATCCGATACGGAACAGGCCGCGCAGGAACTGCAGGCCGCCGGGTACATGTGCCATGCGGACTACGTGGCCGCGGTGGAGATCGGAGACGAGTGCGGCAGCCTGAACGACCTGCTCACGGTGATCAATGACGGCAACATCAACCTGGATTACCTCTATGTGACCTACAACACCCTGAGCCGCCTGCCGGTGGCGATCCTGCGGGCGACCGACCTGATGGAAGTGGAAGGTTTCCTTCAGGCCAGAGGATATAAGACACTGGAACGGATTGACTGAACAGAACAAAATGATGCCTTGGCGGTATTAACCGCCAGGGTGTTGTTTTTGATTCGATAACCGTAAGGCAGCATAAACAGGTTGAAATATACCTGTTTTTTTGGCATCATAAAAAAGACAACTGTCGATTGAAAACGGGATACGCGGAGGCAGAAGATGGAATACAGGATTGACGACAAGCAGCTTGATGCAGGAAAATTTATCGCATTTGTCAACAAAGTCTGGCCCGGAAAGTATGATGAAGGCAGGACGGCGGAGGCGTTATCCAGGACACTGAACATCACTGCCTATGACGGCGAAACACTGGTGGGCTGCCTGCGCATTCTGACAGATGGTTATTTCTTCGGTACGATTACTGAAATGCTGGTGCTGCCGGAATATCAAAAACAGGGAATCGGAAGCAGGTTGCTTCAGCTGGCTAAGGAAAATACCCCGACGATGCTGTATTTCGGAGCGCAGCCGACAGCGGAGAAATTCTATGAGAAGAATGGATGCCCGAAGGGCTTTCAATCCTACATGATCGAAAAGAAACGGCAGTAATTCAGTGCGCAGAGTTTTTCAGACAAGAGGAATGAATATGGATAAACTTTTATTAACACATTACTATTATCCGGGGACGGATCCCTGGAAAAACATCATGAACCAGCCGGAACAGGAAGCTTTCAGGGTGGCTGCCGAACTTGCGGCTGCCCATCCCGAAACGACCAGTTTTTACCGGTTTGCAGATTTTAAGAATTACTATCCCCTGCGAAAAAGAGCAGATGAGTATGTGCGGGAAGCGTTTATCCGGCTCGGAGGGAAACCAAAGCTGCAACACCCTTATTCATTCGTGCTTGCGGAAAGTGATTATCTGAAATCCTGGTTCGACAGCAAAGACAAAATAGTGCTTGACCTTTCAGATATTCCTGACGATCAGGTAAGCTTCACGCCCGGTGACAGCTGCGCACTTCTCCAGCAGGGGATTGAGCCGGCTGTGCTGACAAAAGGGATGCTCATGAACGGAATCAGGGACTGCGGCGGATCGGCGGAGGCTTTCCTTGAAAAGATACTGGAAGGAAGGCCTTATGTTGAGGTCCAGCTTTGGGACCGGTTTTAATCCGTCCTGAAAGATCGTTATACAGGACAAAACGGAGCAAGCCGGAACAGGAAAACAAATGATACAGTCTCTATAATCAAACGTGAAAGGAGGGATAACGATGGATTGGGTGAGAGCGATCAATCATGCCATAGAATACATGGAAGAACACCTGACAGATGACATCACGCTGGCGGATATTGCGAAGAGTGTGAATCTTTCCGCGTTCCATTTTCAGCGGGCGTTTTCATTGCTGACGGAAATGTCGCCCGCGGAATACCTGCGGAAAAGGCGCCTTTCGCAGGCCGGGGCGGAACTGACAGAAGGAAAGAACAAGGTCATCGACGTTGCACTGAAATACGACTATGATTCTCCGGAAAGCTTCAGCAAAGCCTTTACGAGATTTCACGGCGTTTCACCGATGCAGGTGAAGAACGGGAGCTCCATCCGTTTCATGAATCGTTATACTGTCCGGATTATGATTGACGGAGGCTGTATCATGGAATACAAAATTGAAAAATGGGACGCGATGGATCTGATCGTGCATGCAGGCAGTTTTCACGCGGAAACCAGCGAGCAGGAAATCCCGGCATTCTGGGATGCGTATTATGCCGATGAGAAATTAAGAAAGATCCCGGGCTATCTCGGGGTGTGCGCACAGCAGAAAACAGACAGCGACGAATTCACCTATGGAATCGGATGCAAGGCCTCAGATGTGGCTGTCGTTCCGGATGGATTTGAAATCCTGCATATTCCGGAGCATACCTGGGCAGTTTTCAAGTGCGTGGGTCCCATGCCGAACGCGATCCAGGACATGTGGGGCAAAATCTACCGGGAATGGCTGCCTGTGGCGGATTATGAGCTCATTCCTGACTATGATATTGAGAATTATCTGCCCGGAGACCCGTCGTCAAAGAATTATGTGAGTGAAATCTGTTTCCCCATCAAAAGAAAAGCATGAACGGTGTAAATCGGGAGGCGGAAAAGATGGATCATTCTATTCGGGAGTGGCTGCTGGAAGACGAAACGCCGGAGGTTAAACTCCGGATGCTGAAGGAGTATGAGAAACTGCCGGAAAATGACGAAAGAGTCATTGAGTGTAAAAGACGGCTGCTGCAAAGCAAGGTATACGAACGCGGACTGAAGAAGCTCCGGACAGACAAGCCATGGGCGAAGTATGATGCGATTTTGGCCTTTGCGGAGTGGGGACTGACACGGGAAGATATCGGCAGCGATATTGACGATGAGGTCTTTGCCCTGATTGAGAGCACAGGTTTTAAGATGCTGTGCGGGGAACCGCTTTTGCTCAGGAATCTAGTAAAGCTGGGATACTATCAGGAAGAGTTCGTGAAAAACGAAGTTGACAGTATGCTCAGACTGATCAAGGAAGACGGGGGCTTTGGATGCATCAGCACAAACAAAAAGACCAATGATCCAAGGAAACCTCATAAGAGCTGTGCGAGGCTGACAGTGGAATATCTTCTGCTGGTTGCGGAACTGCACCTGGCGGGCAGCCGGATGGAATGTGAGAGTGCACTGGTGCATTATTTCACAAAACGAAACATCTTTTACAGAACCGATGATATGAAGACGCCCATGGTGGACGTGATGCTGGGGACGTTCTATCCGCCGGATCCGATCAAGATCGGCGCGCATCAGATTGTCTATGCTTTGAGAGCCCTGGGGTGCGAACCGGAATCTGAAGCGATGCAGGCCGGATATAAAGTACTGAACCAGCACCGGCTGGAAAACGGAAGGTATGTACTGACTGCGTCCAAAAGCGTACCGGCATTCAAGGTCGGTAACGTGGGTGAAGAAAACAAGTGGGTAACCCTTTATGCTTACATGGCGCGGTGAGGCTGAACGGAGGATTGGAAATGAAGCGGGAACTGGGGATTGCACGCTGCGGGATGGCCTGCTGCCTGTGCTGTGAAAACATCACGTGTAAAGGATGCAGAAAAGAGGGCTTCCTGGAACTTTCCTGGTGCAAAGACGCACAATGGTGCGAAAACCGTAATTGCGGGATTGCGAAGGGTATTAACGGCTGTTATGAATGCACCCCTGCTGACTGCCGCAAAGGACTCTATGCCGAGAAACTATCCGTTCGCGGGTTTGCGGAATTCGCCCGGAGATATGGCATTGAAGAACTTCTGGACTGCCTGGAACGGAACGAACAAGCCGGGATTGTTTATCACCGGGAAGACTTCACGGGAGACTATGACGGCTTTGACGACCTGGACAAGCTGATTGATTTTATCAGAACAGGGAAAAGATGACTGTTTAGTGACTTGCTTATCTCAAAGAAAAAAAGAGAAAAAAATATCAAAAAACCTATTGACCTGCCACTTGATGGCAGGTTTATTATCTTCTCACGGAGGTGACAGCAGGATGAAAATGAGTGAGTTTTCCAGAATAACCGGAATTAAGAGGACGGCATTACAGCTATATGAAAAGAAGGGACTGCTGAAACCTGCTTCCAGGACAGAGTCCGGTTACTGGGAATATGACGATGAAAGCCTGGGCCGTGCAAGCTTAATAACCATCCTGAAAGAATCCGGGTATACACTGGAAGAAATAAAGAAGATTCTTGACAGCGGCGATCAGTTTAGCATAACGGAAACCTATAAGGCTTGCGAAGAAAGGCTATGCCAGAAAGTCAAAAAACTCAACGGATATATCAGATACATCAAAAAGGCACAGCAGAGTGCTGAAGCAGGACGTCTGTCGGAGCTGGTATTCAAGAAACTGGGAATCGCGGCGGTCCTGGAGAAAGCCGGCGGGATGAAAAATGAGATGGATCAGTACAATACGAAAATGGAAGAGGCGGAGGAAGTGCTGGGACCGATTGATGAACTGGATCCTGCAGTAGAAATAGAGCTTGGAGCGCTTTTCTATATTTCGCTTTTACAGGGAAAGGAACCGCCTGAAGGACCTACTGCCCAGGAAACGCTCCAAAGGATTTTTGCGCATGCGAATGCCCACGCGGATAAAAGCTTCCTGAAGGCGGAAACGGCCTCTGGATTTGCCCAAAACGCAAAGGAAGCGCTGGAAACCATGAATGAACAACACGTTGCTCTTATTGAAAAATCATGTGGGAAAGGCTGCGTAGAGTATGTCCTGAAGGCACTGGATGCATTCGGGAAGACAGAAAACAGCAGATGAAACGTGTCGGAGATAATAAATCGCTCTTTTATTGTGTGTTCAGGAGGGAAGCAAGATGGCGAACAATGCGGAAGAAATGATCCGGAAACTACAGATTTGCGCGCCTTACACGGATGAACCCTTTCCGTTCAAATCGAGAGTTCTGGTCGGGCCGACCCGTTCCGGGGAAATCCGCCGGTATTTCAGACGTAAGGCCAGGCTGAACCTGGACAAAATAGCAGACTCCAGGTTATCCACCTGGGAAAAGACGCTGACGATCAGCCAGTTTATCTCTGATCATATTCCGCATGACAATCAAAAGAAGCCAATTAAATGGCTCAATGCGATCCAACTCTGGGAATACGCACAGCGCGTTCCTACGGGTTTCAACTGCCGCTGGCATGCCATTTTGCTGAGTGAACTGCTGCTTTCCATTGACATCAAAAACCGTTTTGTTACCTGCATGCCTGAAGACAAGGATGACCAGGACTGCCATGTAGTTAACCTGGTATGGCTGCCGGAAATGAATAAATGGGCTATGATCGACTGTGACCAGCGGGAATATGTGACGGGTCCGGAAGGTGTTCCGCTGTCCCTGGAAGAAATGCGCACGGAACTTATTGCCGGGGGAGAACTGAACATCTGCCAGTATTCCGGACCGGACTGCCGGGAGTTCCTACAGGGATACTGGGCAAAGAACCTTTACTGGTTCAGCGTTCATATGACCTATGGTTATGACCTGGAAGGGCTTCGCATCATCCCTGATACATATGTTCACCTTGTTCCGCCGGGGTATGATATTCCGGCAAGGCACAGGCGCGGGGGAGACAAAATAACCACCAATGCTGCTGCGTTCTGGCAAGGATAAAACCTTGCAACCTTGCCAACGGAGAGAAAAGGGTGTAAATTAACAGAGAATCAATCAGGATATCAGGTTCTTAACAGAACTGTTTGATACAACGGAGGATAAAACCGTGAAACACACCAGGTGGGGGATTTCGTTAGCCGCAGATGTTTCTGCTCCGCGCAAGGCCTGAGACAGGACGAGCCTGCACGGAGCGGTCGGAACCATTCGTCCGATCAGGCTTTGCGCCGCATGGATTATAAATACATGTAAGGAGCAAAGCCATGAATAGACATTCTATCAAACAACTTCACAGTTTTCTTTTGCTATGGGGATCACAGACCGTATCCCAGCTCGGGACGGCCATGACGGATTATGCGATTATAATCTGGGTGTACAGCCAGAAAGGAACCGCGTCCAGTGTGACCCTGCTGACAGTATGCAGTTTTCTGCCTACAATCTTTCTGCGCTTCCTGGCGGGAAGCATGGTGGATCGATGGAACAAAAAGCGCATAATGCTGATCGCGGATCTGCTGGCAGCCTGCGGTACACTGGCTGTGTTTGTGCTGCATTCCGCGGAGGTTCTGGAGATCTGGCATCTGTATGTGATCAACTTCCTGCTGAGCCTTATGAATGCTTTCCAGGAGCCGGCTTCCTTTGTTGCAGTCAGCATGCTGGTGCCGAAAGAACACTATGCCCGGGCCGGCGGCCTGCAGGGATTCGGCGGAGCTGCGATATCCATCCTGGCGCCTGCACTGGGCGCACTGCTGCTGGCATACGGCGGGCTGGAACTGGTGCTGATCGTTGACCTTGTGACCTTTGCCATTGCTTTCCTGGTATTACTTTTCCTGATCCGGATTCCGGAGGTTGAAAAGACGGAAACGGAAGAGGAACCATTCTCCCAAACCTGCCTGGCCGGGATCCGGTATCTGAAGGAGCACACCGCGATTCTTCGGATTACCCTGTTCCTGGCGGTGATCAACTTTTTGGCGAAGCTGGGTAACGACGGGATGCTCTCGCCCTTTATCCTGGGCCGGACAGGAAATAACCAGCCGGTACTGGGCGCGGTGGAGAGCTTTACAGCTTTGGGTGTGCTGGCCGGAAGCCTGCTTGTGACCCTGATGAAACCGGCGAAGAAGCGGATTCCGCTGATCTTCATCACTACCGGCCTGATCTTTTTAGGAAACATTATCCAGAGTATGACTTCCAGGCCCTGGCTCTGGTGCGTGGCGGCCTTTGGAAGCTACCTGTTTGCAGCGGTGATGAATGTGAACATGGATACCATGATGCGGGAAAAGGTTCCACTGGAAATGCAGGGACGGGTTTTTTCCGCGAAGAGTACGCTTCAGAATTTCACGATTCCGATTGCACTTCTGCTGGGCGGCCTGCTGGCAGATACGGTATTTGAACCGTTTATGCTGGCGGATTCCCCGACGCAACAGATCCTGTCCGGATTATTCGGCACGGGAAAAGGAGCAGGCATCGGCCTGATGTTCTTTATTGTCGGAATACCAGGGATACTGATCAGCTTTACGCGGCTGCGCAAGCCGGTTTACAGGGAACTGGACCGGCAGGGAAAAGAAACGATACAAACGAATGATTGATATGGAGGATATAAAAGATGAACCGTAATAAAGCAATCGCTTTTTTCAGCGGATTTCCGGAACGCCGGTTTACAGATGAAATTGCCAGGCGGCTGGAAAAGGAACTGCCTGTGCGCAGATGCATAGTGTTTATCACAGCCTGTCCGGTGGAATATCAGCAGAATGATGAAGACTCAGCCGGAATGCACGGGATGTTTAAGGAATACGGAATCGGCTTTGAACGGTTCTGTGTGGTGGATGCCAGAATGGATCCTGCCGACGCGCAGAAATGGGCCCGGGAGGCAGACTGCTTCTTCCTGATGGGCGGAGGAGTCTGCACCGAGCAGATGCAGCTGATGCGGGATAAAGGGATCTTTGATATTGTCCGGGATGGCCCGGGGATGGTTTTGGGCGTCAGCGCCGGATCCATGAACATGGGAAAAACGACGGTAGACTGGACGGGAGACTGGGAACCCCTTGAACCGTATGAAGGACTGGGCTTTGCCGATATTACCGTGATCAGTCATTTTGATTATGATGATACGGGACGGCTGCGGTTCATGAAGGCGGTTTCCATGGAGCGGCCTGTCTGTGCTATGGAGGATGAAAGCGCCATCTTTATCAGAAACGGCAAGGTGGACATCATTGGTACAATTCATCGGGTTGAGAAAGGTGAAATCAGCGAATTTACAGAAGAAGATGTCAGACTCTGAAAAGAATGCTGATGAACACCATTGTTTAATCCATGCATATCATGATGATCTGCATGAAAAAACAGACTGTATCTATGCCTGTGTTTTCCCCTGACGGGTAAAACCGTCAGGGGTTTTCTGATGATGGAAAAGTTTCATGAACGATTCGGTGAATTATATGGTATAATACAGACAAATCACCAATAATGGTTTATTTAACATCGCGATACAAGGCATTTTGCCGGAAGAAACCGGCAGGGCACACCCGGAACGGGTTAAACATACGAGTGTTCAGGCGCCTGCGCTTACGCAGGGGTTTGGGATTATATCATGCCAGAAAGGGTTTGACGAATGACAGACATGAAAACGGATGAGCTGATTCTTCGGTTTTTCAAGGAGGATATCGGCGGCATCCTTATAACCGGTGAGAATGGAGAAATCCTTTACGAGGATGAAAAGACGACGTTTATCCGGACGGAGAAGACCAACTGGGAGGGAGCCTGCCCCGCACCGCGGGACGGACAGAAGGGCGAACGATGGGACCTGGTGCGCTCTGAAAACGGAAAAACCTATATGGTGACTACCTCAACCTTTACGGACGGAGACGGGCTGAAGCAAATCCACCATCTGGCGGACACCAGTGAATATACAGAACTGTACCGGAATATGAGCGACTATTCCCGGATGCTCCGCAATGAAAAGGAATATGACGGGCTGACCAGGCTGTATAACCGGGGCAAGTTTATGGAGATGAAGCGGACTTTGTTCCGGAACCAGGACGCAATTGCCATATTCAATATGGACGTGAACAACCTGAAACAGGTGAATGACACACTCGGCCATGAGGCTGGAGACCGGCTGATCCGGAAAGCAGCGGAGAGCCTGAAACGGATTGAAGCCCGGAATGTGATTCCCTTCCGTACAGGCGGGGATGAGTTTGTTTTAGCCGCGATTCATGTGGACAAGGCAGGTGCGGAAAAGATCCGGCAGGCCTGGGAGAAGGCACTGGCGGAGCTGAATGAGGCGGAGGATGGTGTTCCCTGCACGGTAGCGTGCGGATTTGCTTTCGGGGAAAAAGGATACGATCTGGAAGAGATCCTTGCCCGGGCGGATCAGGCTATGTATGAGGATAAGAAGAGAAAGAAAGGAATAAGCTGAGGAACTGAAACCAGAGGAGGGAATACAGAATGATCCGGACGACTCCCGGTATTGCCAGGGCGGATATGATCAGATGCGTATTGTGCAAAAACGCGCTCTGCGATGACGCATGCGGAAAACTGAAACCGGCGGAACTGCTGCGGAATATCTGGTTCGGAAATGAACAGACCGCGGCGCAGCACCTGCCGGAAGAAAACCCGTGCCTGACCTGCAAAGCTCCCTGTGAGCAGTCGTGCGTGCGGCCGGGAGAGGTGCCGATCCGGGATCTGATGAACCGGCTGCATTATCAGGTGAAGCCGGAATGTGAGACGCCTCTTCCTGAAAACGAGAGCCGGCTGAAGTGTGACCTGTGCGGGATTCCGCTGGAGAATCCTTTCCTGCTGTCTTCCTCCGTGGTGGCCAGCACATACGACATGTGTGCCCGGGCATTTGAGGCAGGATGGGCCGGCATCTGCTTCAAGACGATCTGCTCCCTGGATATCCATGAGGCGTCCCCGCGGTTTTCCGCAATCACAGGGAATGACGGAAGCATTATCGGTTTCAAAAATATCGAGCAGCTTTCTGACCACAGCGTGGCGGAAAACATGGAGATATTCCGCCGGCTGAAGGCGAAGTATCCCACCAAGTTCATCCTGGCATCCATTATGGGAAAAGATGAAGCGGAATGGGGCGAGCTTGCCCGGCTGTGCGAAGAGAACGGCGCGGATGCGGTGGAACTGAATTTCTCCTGCCCCAACATGGCGGAGGGCGGCCTGGGCAGCGATATCGGCCAGGTACCGGAACTGGTGGAGCGGTTCACACGGGCTGCGAAACAAGCCTGCCATATTCCCGTGCTCGCAAAGCTGACCCCGAATGTGGCGAACATGAGCCCGGCGGCGGAGGCCGCAAAGCGGGGCGGAGCGGACGGAATAGCGGCTATTAACACAATCAAATCGATAACCGGGGTGAACATGCACACTTATGTGGCCGCACCCTCCGTCCACGGACAGAGCGCAGTGGGCGGATACAGCGGCAATGCCGTGAAACCCATTGCCCTGCGGTTTATTGCGGAGCTGGGGCAGCATCCGGATCTGAAGGGAATACACCTGTCCGCCATGGGCGGTGTGGAAACCTGGCAGGACGCACTGGAGTTTATCCTGCTGGGCGGCGGTTCCATCCAGGTGACTACTGCCGTGATGCAGTATGGATACCGGATTGTGGAAGACCTGAAGTCAGGACTGAATCTGTATCTGGCAGAGAAGGGCTTCAGCAGTGTGAAGGAAGTCAGCGGACTGGCGCTGGATACGCTAAGCCATACAACCGATACCCTGGAGAGGGATACGGTGCTGTTTCCCCGGTTTGTCCGCGAAAACTGCATCGGCTGCGGCCGGTGTCAGATTTCCTGTGATGACGGCGGACATCAGGCAATCCGGATGGATGAAGAGCGCCGCCCTGTGCTGAACGGGAAGAACTGTGTTGGCTGCCATCTGTGCGTACTGGTCTGCCCGCAGAAGGCCATTCTGCCGGGTGGTAAACGGATTACCCGAAACAAGTAAAAACAGAATATAAACAAAATGCTGCCATGAGTTGTTCTGTTACGTATATACATGCGGCCGGCAGAAAACAGCTGGGGGGTTGAAGAACCGGTCCGCAAAGAGGAGGCTGAAGGAATGAAGAAAATACTGATTCCATTGCTGGTGCTGCTGCTCATCTGTACCGGATTGTCCGCAGGGGCAGAGGGAAACGAAGAGCTTCGGCTGGAAGTGAACACTGCGAAACTTCCGGTCTATGAAAGCAGCGATCCGTTCCTCAACGGACTGGTCAGCGAAAACACGGAGGAGCTGCCCGTGCTGGTGATCCCGGTAAAGAAAACCTTCCGGATTCCGGTGTCCGTGATGCCGAAGAGTGTGAAAAACAAAAAGGTCACGCTGACAGCGGAGAATCCGGAGATCCTGAAAGTGAACAGCAACGGCGTTACCGGCCAGAAGAAGGGAGAAACCCTGCTGACCATCGCCAGTGCAGAGGATCCGGCTGTGATGATCCGGTACCGGGTGGCAGTGATCCAGCCGGTGACCCGCATCTCCGTAATTGCTTCCGAAAAGAGCGTGGCAGCGGGCGGAACGGTGACACTGACGGCCGCGTTTGCGCCGGAAGACGCTTCCATCCAGCGGGTGAGGTGGATATCCTCCAATGAAAAGGCGGCCACGGTGGACGAAAACGGAACCGTGACCGGTGTGGCCAGAGGAAACGCCCGCATCTCCGCGATTGCGGAGGATGGGAGCAACATCCGTGCCAACATCAGCATCCAGGTGATCCAGAACCCGGAAACAGTCCAGCTGGACAAGGCAGAAGTAACCGTGGATGTCGGGAAAACCGGAACCCTGAAGGCAACTGTGCTGCCAAAGAACGCCAATGACAAGAACGTGGTATGGACCTCCTCTGACGAGAGTATTGCCACGGTGAACGCCAGCGGGCGGATAACCGGCCTGAAGCTGGGAGAGTGTGAAATCATCTGCACCAGCCGGGCAAACGGGGAAGCAGTGGCGAAGGCCACCGTGCATGTGCAGCAACCGGTGAAGAAAGTAACATTCGGCGAGGCACCGACGGTCTATGTGAATGAGACCGGCAAACTGACCTGGAACACTGAACCGGCGGACGCCACCAATCCCGCGCTGACCTTCCGCTCCGTCAATGAGAAGGTGCTGACTGTCAGCGAAGACGGAACGGTGACAGGCGTGAAAGCCGGCGAGGCCACGGTGATTGCCATGACTACGGACGGCTCCAACCGGCAGGCAAGGATCAAGGTGAGGGTATACCAGCATGTGACCGGTGTGCACATGAAGCGAAAGACCGCTTACATTGACCTGGGAGCCACTTCCTCTGCAGGCGCTATCCTGGAACCCGCGAATGCCACGAACCACAACATGACCTGGGAGACAGCGGACGCCTCCATCGCGAAAGCGGAACCGGTGGCGAAACAGAAGAACCGGGTAAACATTACCGGCGTCAGCGCGGGAGAGACCACGGTGACAGGCACGACAGAGGATGGCGGCTTCAAGGCCTCCATCCTGGTGAAAGTGGGCGACTGGGAAAAGGCGCTGAAGATTACCGAGGCAAAGGTGCAGGGCGCGGATGCGCTTGTGACGCTGAAGAATACCAGCGAGCTGACGATCACTTCTGTGACAGTGGAGGTTTCTGTGCTCGACAATGAAGGAAAGCCGGTGCCCTGCAACAAGAAGGATAACAGCAATACCTTCCAGATGGTGTACAAAAAGACGCTGGAGCCCGGTGCATCCACGAAGGAAAAGGAATGGAAGATTGTGAACTACAAGCTGCCCGAATCCACGACGGTACATGAGTACGTGGTGAAAGTGACAGAGTTTGAGATAGATCACGACTGGATCAAACTGATCCGGAAGAGAAACCAGCCGACAAAGAAGTGCCCGGTGCACCTGTGAGCATAGAAGGAGGTCAGAATCATGAATAAACGGATTATGACGCTGATGGCAGCCCTGGTTATGGTGCTGCTGATGGTTTTCACCACGGCCCTGGCAGTAGATGATACTCCCTCTGATTCCGCGGGATACTACTACGTCTACACTGAGAACGGAAAGGGCCTGAACGTCCGGGCCACACCCGGCGGTGAGGTGGTCGGGAGCCTGAAATACGGTACAAAGATCTACTGCTATTACCGGGACGGCGGAAACGGCTGGGCAATGATAGATTACACCTACAATATGCCCGGCGTTGGCAAAGGCACCTATGCCTGCTTCATCTCCAGCCGCTACCTGCGCAGCAGCAAGCCGCCGGCCAAACCCGACGGAGCAACACCGACTCCCGCAGCCCAGACGGATCCGGAAGCAGAGCTTAACGCTGAATTCCGGAGCGCCAGGAAGGTAGATCCTTTCGTGGTGACGGTACGCCCGTCCCGGGCCAGCGGCTGGGTGAATCTCCGCTGGGCACCGAGCAAACAGACAGAGGTTATGGCCACCTACAAGGCAAACGAGAAGCTGCTGGTGATTCAGGAACTGAAGAACTGGTACCAGGTGGAGGACCAGGATACAGGAAACGTAGGCTTCATCAGCAAGCAGTTTGTGGTGAAGTGAGCCGGACAGGCGGAGAAGGAGGAAACAAGCGATGAAAAAGATAATGGCAGTGATACTCAGCCTGGTCATGCTGGCGGGAATGGCTTCAGCCCTGGCAGAAGCCGGAGGGAAACCAACCATCGGTACGGTCAGCATCAACGGCGCTTTTACCCTGCAGTGCGGACTGCCGGAAGGATATCATCCGATTCCGCTTTCTGTGACGCAGGACCAGGTGACAGCTGTGATTCGTTCAGATGATCCGACTGCGCCGGTAATGCAGCTGTCTGTGGCGTATGACGAAAAATACTACGACGTGGACCGGATGAACGACCTGACGCCGGAGGAACTGAGCCAGCTGGAGGATACCTACATTGAGGAAGATCCGGAGGTGGAAATCACCTATGGCGAGACAGGTTACGGCACCCAGCTGCTGATTGCACGGCACGAGACGGAGGAGATGGATTATATCGCGTTCTTCTCCATCTACAAGGGCTACTGCGTGGAGTTTGTGCTGGTGCCCGCGGAGGAAGCGGAGGATAAGAACCTGACAGAGGATCAGCTGCAACTGTGTGTTGATTTCCTGACGGATCTGGACTTCATTCCTGCCAATATGCCGGCAGATTCCAAAATGCTGGTGGCGGAAGGAAAGTATGTGACCAACTTCAGCGACTATGATCCGGAAACCAATACGGTGCGGATGGAAGTCAAGCACACGGTGGTGCTGGACAAGGAAGTTGCCGAAGGCCTGAGGGCGGGAGACACCCTGATCATCGGCCAGTACAGTGAAAAGATTGAAACACTGGAACACGATGAAGACGGAACAATCCGGATCAACGAAGATATCACGCTGGAAAACTACGGCGGTGAATATCATGTATACATGCTTGATTATGAATACCTGGAAACCTACGTGATCCTGGAGGAGGAGATTCCGGAGGACCTGACCTTTGAGGACGGGATTGTACCGGAGACCGGTGATCCGCTGGACGAGCCGACGAAGCATACGGCACAGGAGTTCATCGACATGCTGACAGCCGGGACTTTCCCGGACTTTGCGTCAGACAACGTGTACGCATTCTTTGACGCGGACGGGAACCTGATTGCCGTGGAGCGCTATTACGCGCCCTGGCAGTAAGAAAAACAATCATTGCGGGCGCGGATACGTTGCGGATGAGGCGTACAATATAGTATAATCACAGTATACTCAGAGATCTGCATATACCGACCGATAAAGGAGGCAATGATATGACCATTACCAAGAACCTGAACGGAACAGCCCTGGAGATCGCCCTGGCGGGCCGGCTGGATACCATGACCGCTCCGGAACTGGAGGCGGAACTGAATAAAGATCTGGGCGGTGTCGACAGCCTGACGCTGGATTTCGGCAAGCTGGACTACATTTCTTCTGCCGGACTGCGGGTGCTTCTGACCGCGCATAAGGCCATGGCCGCAAAGGGCGGCATGAAGATCTGCAACGTCAACGAGGTTGTTCAGGAAGTTTTTGAAGTGACGGGCTTTGCCGACATCCTGACGATTGAGTGACAGAAGGCGGATCTTCCGGCTGATCCGGAAAACCGCCGGGACAGAATGCTGTTTGCGGGAGAGAACAAAGGATGAAAACAGATAAAATTACGGTTTCCAGCCAGGGAGCCCGGATGGGCGCTGCACTGGAACAGGCGGAAAAGGTAGCGGCTTACAAGGGCCTGAAAATGAAAGATGCCCTGCACCTGCGGCTGCTGACCGAAGAAATGATGGGCCTGATGCGCTCCATTACGGGAGAGCGGGAAGGTATCTTCTGGATTGAGGACGAAGATGGTGAATACCGGCTGCACCTGCAGGTGAGGACGCTGCTGAACAGCGAGGAACGTGAACAGCTGCTGGCAGTTTCCAGCTCGGGGAAAAACGAGTCCGCCAAGGGTATCATGGGCAGGATTCGGGATTTCTTTGACTGGGGTTCCGACGAGGATCTGGCCACCTATACCAGCCCGCTGCTGCTGCCGGATGCTTTTGAATATACCAGTTCTCCTGCACTGGATTGGGAATGGTCCATGGCACGGTATGAAAACGCGCTGTCCTCCCGGCTGGAACTGGACGCCAAGGACGTCCGGGAGGCCTGGGATGAACTGGAGAAATCCGTGGTATCCCACGTGGCGGATGATATCAAGGTATCGATCCGCAGCGGAACCGTGGAAATGATCATCATCAAGAAGCTGGCCTGAAACCGGAGGAAGTCAGGACAGACCGGTGAAAGAACCGGTGGCAGGAACAGAACTGCCGCCGGTTTTGTATTGACCGGAAAGCGGTTTTGCGGTATTTTGACATGTACACATTCCGGGACTGATTATCCGGGGGAGGATGAGAACAGGTATGTCTTTCGGGAAGGAACTGAATGTTCTGCTCTATGTCCTGTTTGGTTCGTTTGATACGCTGTCAACAATTCTGTCGGTCCTTTATATGATTGGACTGTGGAGGTTGTTTGTGAAATGCGGCCTGAAGGGCTGGTGGGCGCTGGTGCCGATTGTAAAATATTACAAACTGGCACTGTGCGCAGACCGCGAGCAGGAAGGCCGGACAGTAACCTTACTTCATACTGTCGTTACGCTTGTATATATTGTAAATACATACATGGAGCCGGGAAGCGTTCCGTACTTTTTCTGCGCGATTGTGGATGCCGCGTGCCTGCCGGCTGTCCTGATCTATTCCGCCCGGATTTATTCAGGCTTGTGCCGGGTTTTTGAACGTAGAAGATGGTGGGTGCTGCTGTGGCTTGTGGCGGAGCTTTTTCCGGTTGCGCCGCTGCTGTGGGGGTTCCGGAAAAAGTACCAGCCGCTGTGGCTGGCGGAAGAGATCCGGGATGATGCGGATTATTATTTCTCCGGCAGGAAGGCCGCAATACTCGATCAGGGCCTGACTGTAAACCTTGAGGAGCGGACGGCAAGGGAATTCTTTAAAAAGAAATACCTGCTCAGGAACATCCACCTGAGTATTCAGCCCGGACATATGGTGCTGCTGCTTGGTGGTTCCGGTGCGGGGAAGACTACCTTCCTGAATGCGGTGAACGGATATGAGCCCGCGAAGGCAGAAGTGACCATCAACGGCCGGAACATGTATAAAAACTATAAGGAAATGCAGTATGATATCGGCTTTGTGCCGCAGGCGGACCTGATCCGCGGCTGCGATACGGTCTACCGAACATTGATGGATACTGCCATGCTGCGGCTGCCCAACAGTTTTTCCCACGCGGAACGGAATGAGCGGGTGGAAGAAGTGATGGACATATTCGGATTGACCCCGGTAAAGGGCAACCTGGTGTCCAAGCTTTCCGGCGGACAGCGGAAGCGGTTGTCCATCGCCATGGAATTTATCTCCAACCCGACCCTGTTCATCCTGGATGAGCCGGACAGCGGCCTGGACGGAGTGATGGCCCGGGAACTGTTTACACAGCTGCGTAAAATCGCTGACCAGGGCAAGATAATCATCGTGATCACCCATACCCCAGACCGGGTCATCGATCTTTTCGATGACGTGATCGTTCTGGCGAAAGACGCGAAACGCACCGGGCGTCTGGCCTGGTTCGGCCCCATTGACGAGGCGCGTGCCTTCTTCGGCAAGGAAAAGATGGAGGAGATCGTGAAGTCTGTAAACCGAGAGGAAGAGGGCGGCGAAGGCCGGGCAGATGAGTTCATCCTCAAGTACGCGGAGGTGCAGCATGTCTGAAACGATCGTCAAAAAGGAAAGAACATTCCGGCACCGTGACCGGCTGAGCCAGGTGCCGATTTACCTGGGCAAGCAGTTTCGCTTTTTTATCAATGAAAGCGACTGGAAAGTGATCCCGATGGCCGCGGTGATTGCTATGCTGGTGTCGGTGGTGATCCGGAACCGGATCTTTGCCAACATGGAGGGCTGCATCATCGGCTCCTTCGCGCTGACCTGCGTAGCACTGTGGAACGGGTGCTTCAATTCCATTCAGGCCATCTGCCGGGAGAGGGCGATTATCAAGCGGGAACACCGCTCCGGCATGCATATTACCTCTTATATGTTTTCTCATATGGTCTACCAGTTTGTACTGTGCCTGGTTCAGACAATTGTCAGTCTGTATGTCATGCACGCGACCGGTGTTCCTTTTCCGGAGGAAGGCATCTTTCTGAAGAAGATGATGATAGTGGAATTCGGAATCACCATGTTGTTGATTTCCTATGCGGCGGACATGATGAGCCTGTTTATTTCCAGTATTGCACATACCACAACGGCCGCCATGACGGTGATGCCTTTTGTGCTGATCTTCCAGCTGGTTTTCTCCGGCGGGGTAATTCCGCTGCCGGAAAGGATCCAGCCGCTGTCCAACTTTACGATATCCAACTATGGCATTAAGGCAATCGCTTCCCAGTGCGGCTATAATGAGCTGCCGATGGCTGCCGGCTGGACCGCTGTGAACAGCATGCGGAACAGTGAAATTAATGAGGTTATCACGGTAGGCCAGGTGCTGGATATCCTGAACAGCGACGCCCTGGCGAAGCACCGGGAGGATGTTGTGATCAGTCCAAAGACAGAAGCAGAGATGCTGGAGATCCTGGATCTCGGTATTACCGGCAACGCAGAGAAAATGATTATCAAAGATCCTATTACTTTCGGTGAGCTGCTGGATTTTGCCAACAGCAGCGAACTGATCCAGAAACGGCGGGACAAGAGCTTTCCGGTTGATATTACTGTGGGCGACCTGATGGAGATCTTCGGAGAAGATAATGTAAAAAATTTTCTGCAGCAGAGAACGGCTGAGGCTGCCCAGAAAAAACAGTATGAAAAGACCCGGGTCAACGTCCTGATCAACTGGTTCTTCCTGTGCGTGTTTATCCTGGGCTTTGCCTTGATGTCAACCATTTCACTGGAACTGATTGACAAGGACAAGAGGTAATGGAAAAGGATGGAGATCCTGGTAAAACAGGATCTCCATCCTTTTTAATGAATACTGAAAACAATAACAGGTAGGAGGGAGAAAGTAGGAGGTAGGATGGAACGAAAGTGATGAGTGTATAGTGAAAAGTGATGAGTGATGAGCGTAGAGTTGTCGTTGTGCGACAGTGAAGAGTGAAAAAGTTGCCGCTGCGCAACTGCGCAGCGGCATTGGGGAAGAATTTATTCATCCGACTGGAGGGCGTCGTAGCCTTCCTCGCCGGTACGAACCCGGATAACATTTTCCACATCCTGGACGAAGATCTTACCATCGCCGATGTGGCCGGTATAGAGGACGCCGCGGGCTGTTTCAACAACTTCGCTGACGGGGATCTTGCTGACGACGATATCAACCTGTACCTTGGGCAGCAGGGTAACTTCCACAGGAGTACCACGATAGTACTCGGGCTTGCCCTTCTGTGCGCCGTAACCCATAACATTGGTAACGGTCATACCGGTGATGCCGATGCCATTCATAGCCTTCTTCAGGCTCTCCAGGCTGGCAGGACGGCAGATGATCTGTACACGGGTGTAAACCGGTTCGCCTGTAGGCTTTTCGGCCTTCTTCACAGCGACAGGCACAGCTTCTGCAACAGGAGCGGCTGCGGCAACGGGAGCCGGAGCGGCAGCGGGGGCGTCATAACCTTCCTCAGGCAGGATGGCAAATCCGGAATAAGCGGTGAGCAGACCGTGCTCGCTGCGGTCGAGGCCCATGACCTCATCCGCGGCATCTGCCCGCAGGCCGATGGTCTTTTTGATGAGCAGGAAGACAACAGCGATGATTGCTGCAGTCCAGGCAATGGTGCACAGGACGCCCAGGACCTGGATGCCGAAGAACTTGAAGCCGCCGCCGTAGAAGACACCCTTCATGGTGGTGCCGCCGGTAGCGAACAGACCGGTCAGGATGGTACCAAGGGAACCGCAGACACCGTGAACGGAGATGGCGCCGACCGGGTCATCGATCTTCACAACCTTGTCGAAGAATTCAACTGCGAAGACGATCACGAAACCGCAGGCGAGACCGATGAGAGCTGCACCGAAGGGATCGACTGCGTCGCAGCCGGCAGTGATGCCGACCAGACCGGCCAGGGCAGCGTTGAAGGTCATGGAGACATCAGGCTTGCCGTAGCGGAACCAGGTGAAAATCATGGTGGTCAGGGTGGCCACAGCAGCGGCCAGGTTGGTGTTGAAGAAAACCAGGGAGGCGCTGCCGATCAGTTCGTCGCTGTCCATGCCCACGGTGGAAGCACCGTTGAAACCGAACCAGCAGAACCAGAGGATGAACACGCCCAGGGCTGCGATGGAAAGGTTGTGACCGAGGATGGCGCGGGGCTTTCCGTCCTTGCCGTACTTGCCAACGCGGGGTCCAAGGATCTTAGCACCGATCAGGGCGCAAACGCCGCCGACCATGTGAACCGCGGTAGAACCGGCGAAATCATGGAAGCCCATTTCAGCGAGGAAACCGCCGCCCCAGATCCAGTGACCGGAGACCGGGTAGATGAACAGCGAGATCGCTGCGGAGTAGATGCAGTAAGCAGAGAATTTAGTCCGCTCAGCCATGGCACCGGAAACGATGGTGGCGGAGGTGGCACAGAATACGGTCTGGAAGATGGCGTATGCCCAGAGCGGAACGCCCGCCGGAAGAATATGGCTGTAATCCTTCATGATAAAGGGATCGATCCAGCCGAAGAGTGCGGTGCCGGCGCCGAACATAATGCCGTAGCCGAACAGCCAGTACAACGGGGTACCGATACAGAAGTCCATCAGGTTCTTCATCAAAATGTTACCGGTATTTTTGGCGCGGGTGAAACCCGCTTCACACATGGCGAATCCCGCCTGCATGAAGAAGACCAGAGCTGCTCCTAGGAGCACCCATATTGTGTTGGCTGCCGAGAATGTCATACAGATCACTTCCGTTTCGTGTTTTTCCCAAAATACAAAGTGAGGCGCGAAGGTGTTCAGCACACCTTCGCGCCTCATTGGGATGCACGGATTTTATGCCGAATAAAATCTTTTGTCAAGAGTGTATACAACAAAAAACAGGAGCAATACAGAAATCTTTTTTTGGAAGATTGACTTAGAGTGAACTTGAAGAAGTAAAATACCCATGCGCAGGAGAACGAAAAGAACCGATCTTTTCGTTCTCAATTAATGAATACATAAAACTTGAAAATATATATGTTGAGACTAACGGAGAGGATGAAACGTCCAGTATGAATGAGATAAACAATGCTTTTCGGATAAACCAGACGGGATATGCAGAGGGCCTGCCGGTATACGCGGCCATGCTGACAAAGAATTCGGTGACGCTGAAGGATGACAATGGGAAGACTGTGCCCATGGAAGAGGCCGCTGCACCGAAACCGGATGAGGCATCCGGAGACGAAGTGGCACTGGTGAACCTGGGAAAGCTGAAGGCCGGAACCTACACGCTGGAAAGCGTTGAGGGAAAACGAACCCTGACGGTGAGCGAAAAACCCTGGAAAGCCGTGACAAATGCCCTGATCAAAGGCCTGTATTATCAGCGCTGCGGATGCGAACTGAAGCCGGAGAACGCTGGAATCTACATCCATCCGGCCTGCCATACGGCACCGGCAACGGACTGGGAAGACCGAAGCGTCCTGCGCAGGGTGACCGGCGGCTGGCATGACGCGGGAGACTATGGGAAGTATGTGGGTCCCGGCGCGGTGACGGTGGGGCACATGCTGTACACCTGGAAACTGTTCCCGGAAGGCTGCAGCGATGAACTGAATATTCCGGAAACCGGAAACGGGATGCCGGATATCCTGAACGAAGCCCGGTATGAACTGGTGTGGATGCTACAGATGCAGCGGAGCGACGGAGCTTTTCATCACAAGCTGACAAAGGCCCGGTTTGCGCCGTTTATCATGCCGCAGGATGACAAGGAACCGGAATACCTGATGCCCGTGAGCCACTGTGCGACAGCGGCTGCCTGTGCCTGCCTGGCACTGTCATACAGGGTCTACAAGGCGTTTGACGAAGCCTTTGCCAACCGGATGCTGCTTTCCGCCCGGCGGGCCTGGGAATGGCTGATGAAGCATACCGATGATTATGTGCCTTTCCGGAATCCGGAGGGGGTCTTCACCGGCTGGTATGGAGAACGGACGGATAAGGACGACCGGTTCTGGGCTGCCTGTGAGATGTATGCCGCGACCGGGGAAAGGAATTTCCGGGCAGAGGCGGAGAGCCTGTATGCCGAGGGTCAGCAGCTGACAGCCTTTGGCTGGGCTGACGTGGGCGGAATGGGCGCACTGTGCTGCTTGTTTGACCTGGGAGAAAAGGCAGGAGAAGTGCTGTATAATCAGCTGAAGGATGATTTCCTCCGGCAGAGCGAGGAGGCACTGAAGCTGTCGCAGGGATCCGGCTACGGTACGGCGCTGGCGGCGGATCAATATGTGTGGGGAAGCATTCTGCCGATTATGAGCAACGCTATGGCGATGATCATGAATGCGCTGATTACGGGGCGGCAGGAAATGCGGAATGCGGCGCTGAAGCAATGGAATTACGCGCTGGGAATGAACGCACTGGATATCTGCTTTGTGACCGGTTTTGGAGAGAGAAAGGTGATGCATCCCCATCACCGGCCTTCCGACGCGGACGGGATTGAGGAACCGGTGCCCGGACTGATTTCCGGCGGACCAAACAACCGGATGACTTTCCCGATGACAAAGGAGAAAATGGGAAACACACCGCCGGCGAAGTACTTTGTGGAGGAGACATTCTCCGCTGACACCAACGAGATTGCAATCTATTGGAACTCACCGGCAATATTTGTGGGAGCGTATTTTTGCCGCTAAAGCGGCAAAACAATGAATACTGAAAACTGAAGACTTAAGACTTAAAAATGATCCGCGCGGCGGGAAAGAAAAAAGGCGCTCGTATTTGAGCGCCTTTTTCTTCAGGACAAATATCAGCCTTCCCAGAAGAGATCGTCCAGGGTTTTGTCCAGGGCTTTGCAGATGGCGATGCACAGGTTGATGGTGGGATTATAATCGCCTTTCTCAATGGCATTGATCGTCTGACGGGACACGTTGCACAGCTGCGCAAGCTGGTCCTGGGACAGATCTTTGCCCGCACGGGCGGCTTTCAGCTTCAGGTTTTTCATTCCTCATCAGACTCCTTTTTATCGATCCGGCTTTTGATGAGCAGGGTGGCACAAACGACCAGCCCCAGTACACCGACGGCGACGGGCAGGACAATGTCATAGACGCTTTCCGCGGAGCCACCAAAGGAATGACGGATTCCGTTGAAAACATTCGCAAGGGCTACCACGAGAAACAGGACGCTGAAGGGAACCTGCTTCTTCAGGCGGGTAAAGTAGGCATCGTGCAGGATGGCATAAACCGCGAAGATGGTCAGGGAAATGACCATGGACAGAATCACGGCGATTGAAAGGTCAAACCAGGCAAGGTTCATGGTGTTGAGCAGGAGCACAACGAGGAGGCAAAGCAGCAGGGAAGCAAAGGCAATCGTGACAGCCCGGCCGCGGTAAAGAAGCTGACGTTCATCAAAGTTTTTGACGGACTTGCGGTCAGCGAAACACACGAGGGCAACACCGCCAAGGATGATAAGGCAAAGAATCAGTTTGGTGAAATCCATCTTTATTTCCTCCTTTTATCCGCGTTATTCTTCTACTTCTTTTTTGTCATTCCTGATCTTCAGGATCAGGGTGATCAGCATGACCAGGAAACAGAGTCCTACCACTACGGCTGAACCAAAGGTGAAATCCACTTTGCCGTCCACCATGACCTCACCGATGATGATATGACGGATCACATTGAGGAGTTCCACAAGTACGATGATGGAATAGAGGACAATCTGGCTTTTTCCGTCTCCGCGGATCGCCAGGAAGGCGTCATGGTTGATACAGTAGACGGCGAAGACGGTGGCACTGAGCACCAGGACAGTGAGCGCTGCGAGACCGGGAGTGATCACCGTGAGCCATTCTGTTTCGAACAGCAGGGCGAGAACGAAAAGCAGGATCAGCGCGGTAAAGAAACCGATCTGGTATCCCCGGGCACGGATTCTCAGCTGCCGCTCATCATACTGTTCTGCGCAGGGCTTTTTCCGGAATAAGACCCAGGCAGCGATCAGGAGCAGTATCATCATTCCAAGAATGATCCATGCATTGTCAGTCATAATTCATTCCTCCGAATAATCTTTTATTGATCGTCTCCGGGGTCCGGCGGCCGATCCGTCTCCCCGAGTACAGCTGCATTGTATAACATACTTTTTATGTTGTCAAGTATATTTTACAAAAAGAATGAAAAATATTTCAAAATGCCATAAGCGTGAAGTGGGGCAGGAGGTATTATCGAGGTGTATCATATGTTATGGTGTTCATCAGACTGTATGGATGGTATAATTTGGGAAATGAAGCAATAAGCAACAGAACACCGGAGGCAGAAGCAGTGGATTCCGAAGGAATAAAGGCTTTTCAGGAGATCGTTGACCGGTCGCGCCGGATTGTGTTTTTCGGCGGGGCAGGGGTATCCACGGCCAGCGGAATTCCGGACTTCCGATCTGCGAATGGACTGTACACGGAGGAAGAGGATGGCCTTTCCCCGGAGATGATCCTGAGCAAATCCTTCTTTTACCTGCAGCCGGAAAAGTTCTTTGACTATTACCGAAAGCATATGCTGTATCCGGAAGCAAAGCCCAATGCCGCACACCGGAAACTGTATGAGCTGGAACTGATGGATAAGCTGCGGGGTATTGTGACGCAGAATGTGGACGGCCTGCACAGGGCGGCCGGAAATATCCGGGTATATGAGATTCATGGCAGCGTACACGAAAATGAGTGTATGGACTGCGGGGCATACTATCCCATGGAGACAATCCTGAAAGCGGAGGGCATTCCCCGCTGCAGGGACTGCGGGGGTGTGATCAAGCCCAGTGTGGTGCTGTACGGAGAATCCTTGCCGAAGTATGTATGCATCGGCGCAATCCGGGAGATTACCAACGCGGATACGCTGATTGTGGCGGGAACTTCCCTGGCGGTGGAGCCGGCAGCATCCTTCCTCAGCCATTTCCGGGGAAAGAACCTGGTGGTGATTAACCGGGAGCCGATTCCGGCGGAGGAGCAGGCAACGCTTGTGCTGCATGGGGATGTGGCGGAGATCATGGGACAGCTGCGGAGCCCCTGAGGGGAACATCAGAATGGACAGCTTCGTTTTATTCAGTGAAATGATTCGTTAATCTGAATAAAGAATGGAGGAAGGCAATGAATAAGATGATCCGAACCGGTCTCCTGATCCTGCTGGCGGTTTCCATGCTGTTGACAACAGCCACGGCGGGAGAAGTGATTATTTCTGAAAGGGAAAAAGCCTCACGTCTTGCGGACAAGGCAATGGAAGAGAAATACGGTATCACACTGCTGACCCAGGAGTATTTCAATCGCAACACGGCGGATGAAGGAAACGGCCGCTTTGTGGTGCAGTACTGGGGCATTGAGGACTGGGGTTTTGTGCTGGGGAATTACAAGGTGGTCGTGGACAACGGAAAGGTGACAGAAATTTCCTGGAGCCATGACGGTGAGGATACCAGCGGCGGGATGAATGCGGATGCCTGGGGCAATGAACAGATCCTGGAAATGCTGCTGATGAATCAGGAATCCGGAGAGACATCCCAGTTTGACGAAAAAATACAGGAAATCAATCAGAAACACGGCATCACAGACTTTTCTGAGCTGTTTGAAGTGCCGGAGGATGAACGTATCTGGGATGAGATCGGATATCAAAATGTGCGGGAGCAAGCTGCGCTTTCTGCGGAGGAGATGACCCGGATCGCGATGGAGGGTATCCGGGTATCCTTTGAACTGACGGATGAGCAGGCAGCAAATCTGGTGGATGCCAATACGCCGATTGAAGAAGCAAGGGAAGATGGCGAAGAAGACGAGGATACCGAGTATTATATGTTCCATGGTGCTCCCTGTTATATGGTGAATATCATGCTGGATGAGAATGATCAGGCAAAGATTCCGGGCCAGCTCAGGTATAAGGAAAAGGACGGATACTACTGGGTCTATATCAATGTAGTGACAGGTGTGGTTGAGGAAATCTTCTATATTGCCGGGATCGGCGGAAACGGCTGACAAAAGAGGGAAAGCATGAAATACGATCTGATCTGCATCGGAATGGCGCTGGTGGATTCCATTATCCGGGGCTTTAATCCGGAACCTGTATCCGCATCCGGCTATGTGGCGGAATCGGGAAGCCTGAATGCCGGCGGCGAGGCGGTGAATGAAGCGATTGCCGCAGCAAAACTGGGACTGAAGACGGGGATCCTTTGCGCCCTGGGCAACGATCCGGCAGGGGAGATCGTACTTGATGAGCTGCGGAAGAACGGCGTGGACACTGAATTGATTGTGCGAACGGATGCCACTCCGGTGACTACCATGTTTGTACGGGCTGATGGCAGCCGAAAATCCATCACCAACCAGGCACATCGATTCAATTTCCATCCGGAAAAGGAACCGGATCTGTTTACAGACGCCAGGGCGCTGATCCTGGGATCCCTGTTCCGGGCACCTTTTGACGATCCGTCAATCATTTACACGGTGGTGAGCAGGGCAAAGGAAGCGGGACAGCTTGTGCTGGCAGATACAAAGCTGCCGAACTTCCGGGTTCTCGGACTGGAGGATATCCGGGACTCCCTGGAGCTGATCGATATCATCACTCCAAATGAAGATGAAGCACGATACTTTACGGGGAAGGACGAGCCGGAAGAAATGGCGGACGTCCTGCTGGGGTATGGCGTAAAGCATGTGATCATCAAGATGGGCAGCAAAGGCTGCCTGCTGAAGAACAGCGCAGGGATGATAAAACTGCAGGCGTGCAATGTGCAGGCAGTGGATGCCACCGGCGCGGGGGATAACTTTGCGGCAGGATTTATATCGGAGATTCTCCGGGAGGCAGCTGTTGAGGATGCACTGAAATTTGCCAACGCCTGCGGTGCAATCTGTACCACAGCGACAGGCGCAGGGACAGCGTTGAAGAGCAGAGAACAGGTTCTGCTTTTAATGAAAAATGAAGAATGAAAAATGGCGGAGAAAAACGCTTCCGTAGCGGAAGCGTTTTTTCTGATTAAATGGGGAACAGGAATAACGGAATGAAGAAAAAAGATGATTTATGGAGAAATGCTATAAAATTCATACGTAGAAAAGAAAAATATGTCCTGTAATTATCCGATCGGGGTGTTTTCAATCGGTGGATTTTCTGCTATCCTGTGTCGGTACCGGGAAACCGGGACAGGTTTTTGAAGGAGGAAAAAGCAAATGGGTACAGTTATGTCACTGGCAGCAGGTCTTGCGATCGGCTATTTTATTTATCAGACGATCGTCAGCAATAAAAACGGAAATCGCGGTAAGATCACAGGCCGTCTTCATAAGAGCACGAAAGACAAGAAAGTCGCCGGTGTCTGCGGCGGTATCGCGGAATACCTGAAGGTGGACTCCACAATTGTCCGGCTGATATTTATGCTCATGTTCTTTGGCTGGGGTACCGGATTGCTGGCTTACATTGTCAGCGCCATTATCTTCCCCGTTGGTGATGACACGGAAGAAGACGAGGAAGAGGAAGAAACCACTGAAACCGAAGAAGAATACTATCCGCAGAACGAAAACCGCAATACATTCTGATAACGAACGGAATGAAAACAGGGACAACGACGCAAGCCGCTGTCCCGCTTTTTAATTCCGTATCCGAACCCGCTGCGGGTCGGATTTTTCTTGCTTTGCTGTTTTTGGAGTTTTCCGGAAAGAACTTCTTAGGAGACTTGATTGTCGCTACGGATGTAATAAAAGACGATAATACGATCGCTATAGTGAAATGAGAGGGATAAATAGTTTCATGTGGTTTTATACATATACATGTTGTATAGTGTGATTCTATCTGGCACTCCAGCTTGCACTCTCTAAAAAGATCAATGGGACTTCTTTCGAGTGATTGTAGTACACATCCAATAAAATCCTATTTTATATCAATGCGAAAGCTGTTCGTAGAGAACATGCGGTCTTCTATCGTGTTGTCGGAATAAACTACTTTGGCTATTTCAAAATATATGAATTTTGTCATAGATGATATAGGTATTGTTTGTTCCAACGTCTTCTCAAAGTCGTTAGCCTTGATAACCTTTTATATGATTGCAAGCCTCCTGATGTGACACGTTCTCTTATGTAGGGTGTAGGATAAATATATAATTCTTTAATATCTTTGTTGGTGTGGTTTTCGATCCTGAAAGAAGCATAAAGTGTCTTGCCATCGCTTGTTGTTCGCCAGTTTACTTTAGTAATAGCAAAGGAGTATTGACTATAATCCGGCTCCGGCGTTGATGTTGGTTTAGGAGTTGATGTGGGCTTGGGTTTAGGTGTGGGAGTTGTTGGCGGAGGATTGACATTTGCTTGATCAAGTTTGGAAAGCTTATGTGGCGATCCTGAATACTGTGCATATAGTTCAATTGCCTCTTTGATGTTTACGGCAAAGTTCAGGTTTTGGATAACCCCAACGCCGTCATCATAATTTAGAGTTGTTATGCCAATAACGTCTCCATTATTGTCAAAAAGAGCACCACCGCTGCTACCACTAGAAATGGGTGCAGTAAACTGTATATAAGAGCATTCTTCTTCTTCGAACACAGAACTAATTATTCCGGATGATATTGAGTTTGTGAAGCCTTTGGGACTTCCAATTGCTATAACTGCAGAAGCACGGAGCACTTCACCAGTCTGACTAAGTTCTAGAGGAGTTATGTCAGTAGGGGAAAAGAATTGGAGAATTGCTATATCTTTTTGATTATCGGCAATGCAAACATCCATTATGATGTAAGGATCACCTGAATCACTATAAGCATAGATCATATCAGCATTTTCAACTACGTGATAGTTCGTAATCAGATGCCGGTTATCAAAAGCCACAAATCCACTGCCCGTCTTTATTTTTTCACCATCCGAATTATAAATTTCTAACATCATAACGGATTTTGCGGCTTGATTAATCATTTCAGGATTAGTTGAAAATCCATCAGCATGAGCAATAGGAATAATCATATACAGAGCAAGAAGAAATATAAGGATTTTTCTCATAGTATAATGCTCCTTGAATTTGATGGCAGAACGAAAAAAGATATATTATATTATCACATATATAGGCTATAGTGGTCAATGGGCAAGGAGAAAGGAGGCTTTCAGATGAAAGTCTCCTTGACTGAGTGTGTGCTATTTTTCCAGATAAGTAATATAGTCCTGTTATTACCTGACGTCTGTGATTTTGCCGCTGACATATGATGTCGTTTTGAAAGATACAGCCGAATATACCGCTTACAAATATGAATCTGGGTTCGGAGACGAAATGAAATGCCCCTGTTTTTCTTATTCCGGATTATTTCTGCAGCAGGGCTGCTTTCCATTCCTCTTCTTTGAAACCGGTAAGAACAAAACCGTCACCGACAAGAAGCGGACGCTTGACCAGCATTCCGTCCGTGGCCAGAAGAGCCAGCTGCTCATCTTCTGACATGGAAGGCAGTCTGGCGGAAAGACCCAATTCCCGGTACGGAATACCGCTGGTGTTGAAGAAACGCTTCAGCGGAAGACCGCTTATGGCATAGTATTCACGGAGGGTCTTTTCATCCGGATGGTCTGTTTTGATATCGGTCAGGGTGTATTTGATTCCGTGGCTGTCCAGCCATTTCAGGGCTTTCTGGCAAGTGGTGCACCGGCTGTAGCAATAGACTTTGAGCATTCCTTTTTTCCTCCTGTGATTATCTTATTTCCCGTATTTCCTCAATGATTTCTGCATCGCAGTTTTCTTCCACGAAGAGCGATATGGATTCCATCAGGCTGTCCGCAAACGCATTGTGGGAGACAACAGCTGCCAGACCTATGACAATGATCTGGTGGGTATCCTGCTCGTCAATCTCCGCCGCAGAGACATGAAACCGGTTCTGCAGTTTCGCGGTCAGGCTGTTGACGATCATCCGTTTTTCCTTCAGGCTATGCACCCATGACGCACGCAGACGAAAGGTCATGGCTGCGATTTTCATTCCTGATACGTCCATCCGTTTTCTCCATGATAAACCATCAGTTTCGTCATACCGCCATCGATGCAGATGTTTTCTCCGGTGATGAAACCCGCCTTTTCCGAACAGAGGAACAGGATCATCTCCGCGATATCATCGGGTTTGCCGACCCGGCCGACAGGCTGCTGCAGGGCGTCCGGACCGGCGAGCTCACTGCCGGTGGTATCAATCCAGCCGGGAGATATGCTGTTGACCCGGGCTTTTCCGGCGAGGCTGACAGCCATGGCATGGGTCAGGGCGGCGATTCCGCCTTTGGCCGCGGAATAACTTTCCGTCTGCGGCTGGCTCATCCGATCCCGGGAGGAAGACAGGTTGATGACAGAAGCGCCGGGAGCAAAATGCGGCGCGAGGAGTTTTGTCAGATAGAAAGGCGCGGTGACGCCTACGGCCAAAGCATAGGAGAACTCATCCCAGGAGCATTCACTGATGCCCTTCATCAGGGGAAGCGCGTTATTGACGAGCACATCAACATGCCCGCTTTCCGTGATAACGGATTCGGCAAAACGTTCCAGGGTTTCCCGGTCGGAGATGTCCCCCGTAAACCAGGGACCGGGCTGCTTGTCGATGATGTGGACAACAGCACCTTCCCGGATAAAGGCATCCGCTGTCGCCCGGCCGATGCCATGGGCTCCGCCGGTGATGACAACCACTTTTCCTTCATAAGCGCGCATGAGGAATCCTCCGGATGAGTTTTTGACTGATGCTGGTTGTATTATAGCATAAGGAGAAGGGAGACGGTAATTGTCTTTTGCTTCGCAAAAGAATGATATGTTGCTTCGCAACATGATATTTCGACTGAATGTCGAAATGATAGATTCGCCTAAAGGCGAATATGATATGTTCGTCTGCGACGAACGTGATAAGCTACTTACCGCTATGCGGCTGCGGCCGCGGAGGAGATTCTTCGACGCGGCCGCAAGCTGCCTTGCTCAGAATGACAGCGTCGGCGTACATGGTGTTCCGATGGTGTTCCCGAATGTGAATGGGTGGAGGAAAAAATGGTTGTTTGAAGGATGAATTCGTGATACAATGCCCCCAATATTTTACGAACAGCAGAGCGGGGAGATGAGAAAAATGGTGAAGAATGTCGCGATTGTGAGCCTGTCCAGCGGTATTATCGGCGAGCCGTTTGTTCAGTTTGAGGTGGAAATCGGTTTGAAGAGGCTGAAAGAATACGGCCTGAATGTGAAACTGATGCCGAATGCGTGCAAAGGACTGGAATACGTGAAGGCGCATCCGGAAAAGCGGGCGGAGGATCTGCTGGCAGCTTTCCGGGATCCGGAAATCGACATGATCCTGTGCGCCATCGGCGGGGATGATACCTACAGTATGCTGCCGTATCTGTTTGGACACAACGAGCTGGCAGAAGCAGTAAGCAATAAGATATTCCTCGGCTTTTCCGATACTACGATCAATCACCTGATGCTGCACAAGGTGGGACTCCGCTCTTTCTACGGCCAGGCATTTCTCTGCGATCTGTGTGAACTTGCACCGGAAATGCATCCCTATACCCGGAAGTATTTTGAAGAACTGATCACCACCGGAACGATCCGGGAGATCACCCCCAGCGATGTGTGGTATGAGGAGCGGGTCCGCTTCTCTCCGGACCAGGTGGGTACCCGGACACCCTCTCATCCCAATCAGGGGTTTGAACTGCTGCAGGGAACGCCGGTGTTCTCCGGCAAGATCCTCGGCGGGTGTATCGATTCAATGTATGACATATTCAACGGCGACCGGTATGCGGATATGCCGGTGCTGTGCGAGAAGTATCATCTGTTCCCGGAGGCGGAGGAATGGAAGGGACGGATTATCCTGCTGGAATCAAGCGAAGAGAAGCCGACGCCTGAACAATACAGGAAGTCGCTGGAGTACCTGAAGGAAAGAGGCGTGTTTGACGCGGTGAACGGCGTGCTGGCCGGAAAACCGATGGATGAAACCTACGCGGAGGAATACAAACAGCTGCTGAAGGAAGTCATTGATAAGCCGGAGCTGCCGATTGTTTTCAACATCAACATCGGACACGCGATGCCCAGGTGCATTATGCCTTTCGGCGTGGAAGCGACAGTGGATACCGGAAAACAGATAATCCGGTTTGCGGAATGACGTGGAACTGCGCAGGAGGTTGATTTGAATGGGTATAAGAACGATCATTGTTCTGCCGTATGACGCGCAGTGGAAACAGGATTTTACGGCAATCAAAACTGAACTACAGGAAGCCCTGGACGGGCTGGCGCTGCGTATTGAGCATGTGGGCAGTACGTCTGTGCCGGGCTTATCTGCCAAGCCGATTATCGACATTGACGTCGTGATCCGGGATGAATCCATGCTGGAAGCAGTCATAGCAGCCCTGGGCAGGATCGGCTACAGGCACGAGGGTAATTACGGTATTGCCGGACGTGAAGCCTTCGGATACGAGGGAAAAGAGCACCTGCGGGATCATCACCTGTATGTCTGTCCGCTGGATTCACCTGAACTGAAACGGCATATCGCTTTCCGGGACTACCTGCGTTCCCATCCCGAGGCAGTGCGTGAGTACAGCCGGGTGAAGGAAGAGGGAGCGGAACTGTATCCGCATGATATTGACAGATATATTGAACATAAGTCGCCCTTTATTGAGGGAATTTACCGGGAAATCGGGATCTGACAGATTTAAAATTTTTTTCTAAAAAGGTGCTTGACCTTGCACTGAACTGCAATGATAGCCTGCGGGTGAGGAGGAAGAGATATGATCACGATCCAGGGATTTGCAAAGCTTTGCGGATGCAATACCCAGACGCTGCGCTATTATGACCGTATCGGACTGCTGACCCCGGCCAAGGTGGACCCGTGGACGGGATACCGGTACTACGAGGAAGAGCAGGCTGTACAGTTTGTGAAGATCAAGAACCTGCAGCAGGCTGATTTTTCCATCGAGGAGATCAAGAACCTGCTTGGGAAAAATGATGTTCTCCTGATGGAAGCGTTTGAGGAAAAGATCCGGGAGCAGGAACGAAAACTGGAAAAAATCAAACAAATACAGCAGTCATATCTCGAAGAAGCAATGGATATGCAGAAGATGGTCAATACAGTGCTCGGTTTTGTGGAAAACAAGGTGAGCAATCCTGAACTCTGGAAAGAATTCGGCCTTGATCAGGAGAAAGAGAATGAGATCATCGCCAAGGTGCATGAGGTGCTGGCAGACTGGCTGAGCCAATGCAAGGAGGCCGGAACGGACGTTTCCGTCACGGCGGACGACAAGACCATTGACGGCATGATGAACGTTGTCAAACAGATGGAAGAGGGCATATTCAATGAGGCGGAGAATGTGATCCTGGCCCGGGAAGGAACCAATCCGGAGAAGGATATCCCGGCTGACGCACAAAAGATTATGACCCGCGACGGATGGGAGCACATCCATGAATGGATCCAGGAGCTTCCGGACCTGGGAGACGGGAAAGAGAATTTCTTCCTGTTCAGGATCCGCAAAGACAGCGCGGCCAACAACGCCGGTTTTGCGACCATGATGCTGGCGGTGATGGCGGCACGTTATGACGCCATGAAAGGCGGCATGACCTGCAAGACCTGTCTGAGCGATGACGGAGTCAACCACTTTGCCCTGTACCGGAGATAACAGGAACAAGTATCAAAAGAGACTGCGGGATTACCGCAGTCTCATATTTTTATATTTGGATAGTTTTATTTCAGGATATCCGGCAGTTCTTCGATGCTGTCAATGATGAAATCGGCTCCGGCCCGGATCAGTGCATCCCTGTCAGAATTGCCGTATGTGACGCCGCAGGTGCAGGTTCCGGCGTTTTTCCCCATCCCGATATCCACGGGCATATCGCCGACAACCAGAGCCTGCTCCGGCTGGAAGGAAAGTTCCTTCAGTGTTTTCAGGACGGGTTCCGGATGCGGCTTCAGGTGAGCCGTGTCTTCCGCGCATAGGATGTAAGAGAACCAGGTATCCAGTTTCCATAACCGCAGCATTTCGTGGAGGGTACAGGAGTTTCTGGCGGTGGCTATGGTACAGAGAATGTTTTTCTCCTTCAGGCGGGCAAGGACTTTGTCCGTGCCGGGAAAGTATACGGGCGGATTTTGTGCCCGGATTTCATCAAACAGTTTCCTGTACGTGGATACACATTGATCGAGCATGCTGTCGGTCAGCTCCGGGTATATAACGTGGAAACCCACCTTGGTGGCAAGTCCGATTGTGGAGGCGTACTCCTGCTCCGAAGCCATGACCAGTCCCAGCTGCCGGGCAGTTTCCTGCTTGGCGGTGATAATGGCTTCCCGGGTATCTGCCAGGGTTCCGTCGAAGTCAAAAATGATAACCCGTGTATTCATAATACCTCCGTCAATCCAAAGTGCCATTTTAACCAAAGAAAGGATACTATAGGAAACGGAAAGTGGCAAGAATAATGAACGATGCCCGCATTTACGGGTAATTGCATTCATGGTATGATGGGAACCGTAAGATGAATCAGGAAATATAAAAAACAAAAGAATTATACGAAAAAGAGATGATCATGATGACCGGACTGACAGAAGAAATCAGGCAGTATGTGATAGACAGATCCGAAGCCTACAAGAGGGATTCGGAGGATCATTATGATTTCTGGAATGAACATATCCGGTATGTATATAAAGAGGCCATGAAGCTGGCGGGACAGTATCATGCGGATGAGACCATTGTTGCCCTGGGCGCCTTGCTGCATGATATTGCGCTGATTGAAAAGGCCGGAGACAGAAAAGACCATCACCTGAACGGGAAGATCCTGAGCGATCAGATCCTGGACCGGTTTTCCTGCCCGGAAGACGTTAAGGATCGGGTACTGGGATGCGTGCTGCATCACAGAAGTTCAAAAAACGCGGCCAATATCGAAGAGCTATGTGTGTGCGACGCGGATATCCTGGCCCACTTTGACAATATTCCCATGCTGTTTAATTCCGCTTTCAGCAGAAACGGGGTTTCGCTGAATGAGATCAGGGAATGGATGGAAAAAACCTTTGAAAAGGACTATGATGACCTGAGTGAGAACACAAAGGTAATATTCCGTGAAAGATATCAGAGGATTAAAGAGATTGTACTTGGCTGCGATCAGGATGAACAGGAATGAAAGCAAGCCGAAAACGATCCATCAGAAGAGATTAATTGGCAGAGATCTTCGATTTTGAAGAAAAAATAAAAAAATCCCCTTACGTCAGGTGTTGCTTGTGACGCTGCGTCACATGCTAATCTGGCCCCGAAAGGAGGAAACAAGCTGTGTCACAATACACCACCGGAGAACTGGCGAAAGCCTGCGGTGTTACGGTTCGTACCGTTCAGTTCTATGATCAGCGGGGAATCCTGATTCCCAGCGCGTTAACCGAGGGCGGGCGCAGACTGTATTCGGAAGATGATCTGAAAAGAATGAAGATCATCTGCTTCCTGCGGGATACGGGACTGTCCCTGGACACCATCGGAAAGCTGCTGGAAGAGGAAGATCCGGGCAGCGTGATTTCCATTTTCCTGGACCAGCAGGAACAGGTGCTGCGGGAGGAAATCAGCGAGCGCCAGGAGCAGATGAACCGGCTGGAAGAACTGAAAAGGGAAATCAAAAGCAACGCGACATTCTCCATTGATTCAATCGGTGACATAGCGACCATTATGGAAAACAAGAAGAGACTGAGCGCAGTACACAGGAATATGCTCCTGACCGGACTGCCTGTATCCATCCTGCAATGGGCAGCTATTCTGCTGTGGATTTTCAAGGGCATCTGGTGGCTGTTCCTTGTATGGGCTATTGTGGCAATTATATACGGTGTTACGATCAGCAGGTACTATTACCGGAGCGTAGCATATATCTGCCCGCAGTGCCATGAGGTGTTCAAGCCGGCCTTTAAAGAGATGTTCTGGGCCAGGCATACGCCGAAGACAAGGAAACTGACCTGTGTGAAGTGCGGACACCACGGCTACTGTGTGGAAACATGGGCCGGGGAGGCCAAATGAAGAAAGGCCTGACGCCGGTCAGGGACAGGCATACGTGCCGCTGATAAGATTGAGGAGAATAAACATATGAATAATATAACTGAATATCTTCCATTTCTGATCCCTTTAATTGTTGTACAGTTTTTGCTGCTGGGCTACGCGCTGTATCATATCCTGACACATCATCATTACAAGCGCGGAACCAGGCAGTTCTGGCTGATCATCTGCATTGCGCTGATGGGATTCATCGGGCCGATTCTCTATTTTGCCTTCGGCCGGGAGGAAGCATAATGGAGATGCTGCAGATCACCGGGCTGCATAAACGATTCGGTGATAAAGAGGTGCTGAAAGGCCTGAACCTGACGGTTCCGGAACACAGCATATTCGGCTTTATCGGCAGGAATGGCGCCGGTAAAACAACGACAATGAAAACGATCCTGGGACTGCTGAAAGCGGACGCGGGAGAAATCCTGGTGAACGGGGAAAAGGCGGTCTACGGGCAGACAGCTACGAACCGGTATATCGGCTATCTGCCGGACGTGCCGGAATTCTATTCCTTTATGACTGCGCGGGAATATCTTGGATTCTGCGGCGAGATCACCGGGATGACGAAAAAAGAGTACAGGGAACGCAGTGAAGAACTGCTGGAACTGGTGGGCCTGAACGGAGAAAAGCACCGCATCAAAGGCTATTCCAGGGGCATGAAACAGCGGCTGGGCATTGCCCAGGCGCTGCTGAACCGGCCGAAACTGCTGATCTGCGATGAACCGACTTCCGCCCTTGACCCGGTGGGAAGGAAGGAAATCCTGGATCTGCTCCTGGCGGTCAGGGAACAGACGACGGTGCTGTTTTCCACCCATATCCTCTCGGATGTGGAGCGGATCTGTACCGATATTGCCCTGCTTAATGAGGGCAAGGTGGATATCCAGGGAAAACTGTCGGAGATCCGGACCCAATACCGGCGCGACGAATATCTGGTGGAAACAGACAAGGATGAAGGAATGCATGCCCTGCAGACGGCATTTCCCGAAATGCGGCAAACCGGAAGGAACCAGCTGGTTTTCAGTGAAAAGGATTATGCTCCTGGAGAAGTATTCCGTTTTGTGGCGGATCGGGCTGTTCCTGTTGTGAAGATTGAACGGGTGGAACCGACGCTGGAATCCCTGTTTGTGGAGGTGGTGGAGAAATGAAATCTTTACTGGCCTTCATCCGCAAAGAAATGCTGGAGCAGCGGCGCTCCGGAAAGCTGATTATCCTTGGCATCCTGTTCATTGTACTGGGCATTATGAGCCCGGCTATCGCAAAGCTGACGCCGTGGCTGATGGAAATGATGGCGGGCTCCCTGGCCGGAAGCGGCCTGATTTTCACCTCTGTTTCCGTAACCGCTATGGATTCCTGGGTGCAGTTTTTCAAGAATATGCCGATCGGGTTAATCGCTTTTGTCCTGATTGAAAGCAGCATCTTTACCCGGGAATACCAGACGGGAACCCTGCTGCTGTCCCTGACAAAAGGACTGGAACGCCATAAGGTTGTTGCTGCCAAAGCGGTTGTACTGGTTTTCCTGTGGACAATCTGCTACTGGCTGTGTGCCGGCATTACCTGTGGATATACCGCGTTTTTCTGGGGCAACGCCATGGTGCAGCACCTGCTGTTCTCTGTGACCTGCTGGTGGGTGTTCGGGCTGTTTGCTGTGGCGCTGATGGTTTTGTTCTCCACGATGGCAGGATCAAATACAGGCGTGCTGGCCGGGACGGGCTGTGTGGTGCTTGTTTCCTACCTGCTCAGCTTCTTTTCCGGGCTGAAAAAGTTTATGCCGACGACGCTGATGGACGGGACATCCCTGATATACGGTATGGCTCAGCCAAAGGCCTGCACGGTGTCGCTGATTATCGCGGCTGTAATGATACCGGTGTGCCTTGCGGCTGGTGTTTCCATATTCAACAGAAAACAATTGTGACATTCAGTAAACAGATCCGGTTCGTGTGTGAACCGGATCTGTTTCTGTGCCTTGGGGAAAAAGCCCCGGGATTGACAGAAGGAAGAAGTCAGTATAAATTGATGGCATAAGAATAAAAAAACAAAACACAAGGAGGACACCGCATATGTTCAGCAACTCCGGCATGAAGATCAGAAAACTGACAGCCATCGTACTTGTGATCATGTCAGTGTGTATGATGATGTCAGCCCAGGCCGAAACAGTAGCTGCCGATACACTCTTTGGCGAAGTGAAGGAAACATACGTGAATGCTTTCCTTGGCCTTGGATGCATACTGGATGGATGGCATTATTATACTGATGAGGAGATGGAAACCGTCAACCAGAGGACGAAAGAGGCCCTGTCCAATGAACTGGACGAGCTGGTTGATCGGAATATCGCCATTATGATGGCTGAAAGACCGGACGGCATGCAGAATGTAAATATCCAGCTCCAGAACGTGAAGAATTATGTGGCCATCTACAACATGATGGGACTTGAATATGTGGCGACGAGTTCGCTCGGCGGGTTCAAAAGCACGCTGGAAGCTGCCGGCTTTACGGACGTCCAGCTGGAAGTGGGCGATTTTAGTATCAGGGATCAAAGCTTCACCTGTGTGAAGGGGACATATAAACTCAGCGGGGTACAGGTGTGCTTCAAACAGCTGTGGGATCTCCGGGATAATTACCTGGTGACTGTGACAGCCACAACAGTTCAGGAAGATACAACAGATGAGGTATTCGCGAAGTTCTTCCTGCTGTAATCCTGAAACCTGAGAATCAATCCGGATCCGGTTCGTTCGTGAACCGGATCTTTTTCAAAAGCGTGGAACGGAAGGACATTTTTCAAAGCAAATTATCATCATCTTTTAATCAGATCTCCTTTTATGCACCTTCCTGCGGAAGTACCATGAAAGTACTCATATCGCAGAGGAGGTATTTGCTGTAATGAGTTATGAGATTATGGAATATGCGCGCCTGACGCTTACACAGAAAAGCCAGGCTGTGGATCTGTTTATGGAAGGCTTCGGTCACATGATGACTTTTTCCAAGGACGAAAAACTGAAAAAGGAACTGATGCTGGAGATCTTCCATCCGAACCTGTTCAGGTGTTATGTGGAAAACGGAAAGGTGCTGGGCCTGCTGGGAATTGCCACACACGAAATACGCCCCATCGATTTCCGTCAGGATACCTGTGTGCGGCTGTTCGGGAGAATGAAGGGTGCCATTATCAGCAAACAGATGAACGCCATTTTCCAGAAGCCGGTGGTGAGTTTCCAGGACGAGTTGTATATTGATGTGCTTGTGACGGGGAGCGAAGCAAGGCGGAAAGGCGTTGCGTCTGCCCTGCTGAATGATGTATTCAAACAAAAGAAATACTCCGTATGTTATCTGCATGTGTTTTCCAACAACCAGCCGGCCATCAGCCTGTATGAGAAGCATGGCTTTACGGTTGACAGAAATGAGAAAACGTCCCTGATGCGCTTCCTGGGATCCGGATATCCCATCCGGATGAAGAAAACGCTGATATAAAAAGGCGGATTCCATCATTTTTTACTTCCTGTTCCTGAAAAATCATGATATACTGATGCAAATTTTTTTCGGAACGATATATCAATGAACGGGGGAACACCGATGGACTATCAGACAGAACAACTGATTCTACATCCTGTAACAGAAGCAGATTTGCCGGAAGTTGCCCGGACCTGGCCGTCGGATCATCGCCCTGTATCTGAAGCGGAGGCACGGGGCGCGATTGACTATATGCGTGATAACTACGCGAAAAACACCAGGGGCTGCATCTATCATCTGTGCCTTGCTGTCTGCGGAAAAGAACATCCCGGAACCATCATGGGATGGTGCGGACTGGATGGACGGGCAAGCCATACAGAACCGGAGATCTTCATCCTGCTGGATGAGGAATATCGCGGCAAAGGATATGGAACACAGTGTGTGAAGGAACTGCTGAGGATCGCGGCGGAAGATTTCTGCCTTCAGAGCGTTCACGGAGGTTGCGATAAAGACAATATCGCGTCAAAACGGGCCATGGAAAAAGGCGGCATGGTACAGTATGGAACGGAGGAGGACGGGGATCCGCTGTTCCGGTTCAGCGTCAAACAATAAACACATAAGGAGCAGAAAAGCATGTAGAAAAAGCTGATTCTCATCAGCGGTTCCCCCTGCGTCGGGAAGACTGCCGTTGGTGAACGTCTGTTTGAAAGCTATGACAACAGCGCCTATCTGGACGGAGACTGGTGCTGGTGCGTTCATCCTTTTTCTGTGACAGACAGGCGGCTGCGCAACGGGGATAAAAGCATGTCCTTTATCCTGTCAAACTACCTGGATTCGGATTTTGAATATGTGTTTTTCACCTCTGTTGTGCTGACGGATCCCGGGATCCGCGAGGGAATCCTGAACGGGATTACCGCCAAAGACTACCAGGTGATCGGTTTCACACTCACCTGTTCGGAAGAAACGCTGAAGAAGCGGCACGACAAACGGGGCGATAAAGGGGAAACGAATTACTACTGGCTTCACCTGCCGCCCTGCTCCGAAGATATTGTCATAGATACCGATCACAAGCGGATCGGGGATATCGTTAAAGAAATGATGCAGCATATAAACAGATCCTGATCCGGGAATATACCAGAAACTGAAATGATATAAGGGAACGATCATGACAAAACTGTATGAGAAGAATGAAACGGCTTTTGCCGTTATGTGGATTCTGATCTATATCTTTGGCACCTGCCTGGCGGAAGCACTGAGCGAAATGGCCGGGATTTATAAGTTGTTCCCGGCGATATTCCATGCCGGGCTGGCTGCTTTTATCCTGGTATGGGTGAAAAGGAACGGACTGACAGAGAAATACGGGCTTTTCCTTCCACGGTATCGGCTCTCCCGAGCCTGGTTTTTTCTGCCGCTGGCATTGATTGCAAGTTATAAAATCGTTTTCAGCCCGGCACTGCGTTACGCGCTTGTGGAATCCATGCTGTTTGTAGTCAGCATGCTGTGTGTGGGTTTCCTGGAGGAGATCATTTTCCGCGGATTCCTTTTCCGGGCGATTGAAAAGAAGAACCTGACGCGGGCTGTGGCTGTTTCAGCGGTGACCTTCGGAATCGGCCATATCGTCAATCTGATGAACGACCAGAATCTTTTTGAAACCTGCGGCCAGATCATTTTTGCTGTGGTGATTGGTTTTACGCTGGTAATTCTGTTTCACAGAGGCGGAAGCCTGGTTCCCTGCATCGTGTTTCACAGCGTGTTCAACTCTCTTTCTGTCATTTCCAATGAGAACGCACAGATGCGGGCGCTCGGCGGACCTGTGGCAGCAACGGCAATCCTGGTCGGAGCCAGCGCCGTACTGCTGGGTGTGTATACCCTATGGAATCGTAAACACCTGAAAGGATGAACATAACCATGCGGTTTTCACAATGGGTTTATGAAAGACCGGACTATACGGAACTGAAAAAACGCATTCGGGACGCGGCCTCTTATGAGGAACTGCAGAGTATTCTTTGAGACAGGAAAACTGTCCGGGAAGCCTCTGAACCCGGGAAAAACACAATAACAGATTATTAAGGAGAAAAACAGAATGAGTCCTTTGGAGAAAATGGATGACTTTTTTGCCGTACGTGTTGACGGCTATGATGAACATATGATGAGCAACGTCGAAAGGGCATCGGATTTCTATGCCTATACCGCTTCACTGCTGCCGAAGGCAGCAGGAAGCAAGGTGCTTGATCTCGGCTGCGGTACCGGCCTTGAACTGGAAGAATACTTTGGGTTCAATCCCCAGGCGAAAGTTACGGGAATTGATCTGTCTGAAGCGATGCTGAACGCGCTGAAGGCCAAGTTTCCGGAGAAGGACCTGACCCTTGTACAGGCTTCCTATTTTGACGTGCCGCTTGGTGAGAATGTATATGACGCCGCGGTGTCCGTGGAATCCCTGCATCATTTTAAGGATGAAATGAAAGAATCGCTGTACAGGAAGCTTCGCACTGCGCTGAAAGCGGGCGGAACGTTTGTGCTGACGGACTGCTTCGCAGAATCGGATGAACTGGAAAAGGAATATTTTGAGACGCTGGCCAGGCTGAAAAAAGAACAGGGACTCTCAGAAGATGAGTTCTATCATTTCGATACGCCCCTTACGGTTGAACATGAGATGGACGTTCTGCGCCGGGCCGGTTTCCGGGATGTACGGATCGATAAAAGGTGGAGTGAGAAAACCTGTACGGTTCTCGCAACCGTGTAAAGAAGAGATCCCGAATGTCTGACAGAGGAATGCGTATGGACCGGAATGAGCTTGTGCTGGTAAGCCCCTCGAAAGATATGGAGCATGAAATACTCCAATACAAAGAGGAGCACTTTGCCTTTGGCGACAGGCAGGTTCACGGCAGCGGCGGCCTGGCGTTTTACGACAGTTTTGATGAATGGCTGAACCGGATCCGGTTCATCAGGGAGAAAAGTCCGGAGAATACTGTGCAGACAAGCACGTTTTTCTCCAGACGCGTTTCCGACGGAAAGCTGATCGGATGCGTCAAGATTCATCATACCCTGACAGAAGAGCTGGAAAGCGGCGGACATATCGCCTATGGTATCAGGCCTTCCGAACGCGGAAAAGGATACGGAACACAGCAGCTGGAGCTTTGCCTGGAATACGCAGGACAGCTGAAGCTGAAACGGGTGATCATCGCCTGTGACAAGGATAATACAGCTTCCGCGAAGACTGCCATGAGCTGCGGAGGGAAACTGGTGAAAGAATTCGAAGAGGACGGCATCCTCAAACAGCATTACCTGATTGAACTGTAAACATGAAGAAAGGGACCGGTTAATCCGGTCCCTGTTTTATTGATTCTGTTTTCGATTCAGCAGGACAACCGCCGCGAGAATCAGGAGGATGCCCAGGCCCGAAAGCAGGGTTAACGGCTCAGCAAAAACCAGAATTCCGATCAGCGTTGCCACCATAGGCTCAATGGTAGCCAGGATGCCGGCACGGCTGGCCTCCACAGTCCGAAGTCCAAGCGTGTAGGACAGGAAGGGAATGACAGCGGTTACCAGCGCGGTGAGACAGCAGAAAAAGAGCAGGAACGGCAGATCAGCCGCGGCGGTGAACTTTGAGATCATATCGGCCGGACCGCAAACCAGCCAGGAGCCGGCGGCAGCAAACAGGAAGGTATAGGTTGTGACTGTATAGGGAGAATACCGGCGGAGGGCAATGGTGCCCAGGATACTGTAAAGGCCGTAACCAATGCCGGAACCCAGACCGATCAGCAGGCCGACCAGCGTAATCCCTTCTCCGGAGATTCCGGAAACCAGGACGCATCCGGCAAAGGCAAGCACCAGGGCGATGAGCTTAATACGGTTCAGCTTTTCCCGGAAGAAAAGCATGGACATCAGCATGATCCAGATCGGCGAGGTATAGAGCAGAATGGCTGCCGTGGAAAGCGGCATGATGGTAATGGCAGTGAAATAACAAACTGTGAAGAACAGTATGCTTCCGAAACCAAGACCGAGGAAAAGGGGAAGATCCCGCAGGGTAATCCTGAAACCGGAGCGGTCCCGGATGAACAGCACTATACTGAAAACAAGCGCGGCCAGCGTGATGCGGATGGCTACGATCTGGACAGAGGTGAATCCATAGGTGCCAAGTTTTCTGACAAAGATTCCCATGCTGCCCCAGAAGATACCGGCCAGAATAATCAGCAGCGGGCCGATGTTCCGTTTGCGCTCCATTTTTAACACCTCAGGTACATATTATCAGAACAGGATCAACGATCAGGATTCATTGACCAGCTTGCCGGTCATATGCTCCGGGACCAGTTCCAGAAAGCTGGCCCGGGGAAGGGCGTTGACAAGTTCATTCTGCAAATAGGCTTCATCATCTGTAAATTTTCTGCACAGGTTAACGGCGATTTTCCGTCTCAGTGCGTCATCCTGTTCATCCACAATGTGCATCCGTCCGAAGATGATCACGCTGCGGATGTTCAGGGCCCAGTCGCCTTCCTTCCGGAAGCCCTCGTCACAGACACAGAAACTGACCTTGTCATGCTTCCGGACCGCATCCAGTTTATGACCGGTTTTCGCACAGTGGAAGTAGAGCCTGCCGTTTTCTTCGCAGTACCAGTAATCCATCGGGATACCATAGGGATAGTCATCATCACCCAGCATGGAAAGGACACCGCGGGGCTGCTCTTTCAGGATCTGAATGCACTCCGCTTCGGGAATCTGCTGTTTGAACCGTCTCATTTCCCTGAACATTGTCTGATCCTCCCTGTGTAAGTTTAGCAGGCGGATTTTATTTTAACGGATAAAGCCTGACCTGATCCAGATACGCTTTGTTCTTTTTCAGATCTGCTGCAGGAAATGACTTTCCGTGACCGGGATAAATCCTCTTTGCTCCGGACTGCAGGAGCTTTTCCCAGGACTGGCTGAACTGAAGCAGATCCTCTATCCAGATGATAACCCGTTTCCGGCTGGGGAAGCCGTTCATGGCTGCGTCTCCGCAAAAAACAGTATCTTCCATCAGCAGGGAAATATGATCCGCCGTATGCCCGGGCGTTTCCACAACCTGAAAAGGAAGATTCATGGCCCGGAATGCTTCCGAATCAGTCGTGACCAGGCGGTCAAGATACTCTCCATTAATCGAAGGATACCGGTGTTCGCCTTTGCCGAGAAAGGCCAGGACCTGACAGAAACACCAGGCCAGGCGGCCGGAGCAGCCGCCGGTGAAGGAGTTCTGCCCTTTCTTCAGGCCTTCGACTGCCTTTGGATGCAGGATGACCTTTGCCGGAGTGACAGCGAGAACATCATTCAGGAATCCTGCATGATCATCATGGGCATGGGTTAAAAAGACCGTCTTGATTTCGTCCGGCCGGATCCCGTTTTTCTTCAGCTTTCGCTGAAACCGGCGAAAGCCTTTTTCATAACCTGTATCAATCAGGATATATCCATTTTCTCCGGGGATGAGCCAGTTGTTGACTGCCCGATTTCCCAGATTAAGAATCCTCATTTGTTACTATCCTTTTGAAATCAATCTTTTCCGATCATGATTTACAGCTGTTTCTTCAGGAAATACTTATTCAGTTTCGGATCCTTGCTTTCCCGGATAAACTCAACGGTATATCCCAGCTTTTTATAGAACTCCGGAGCCTGGAAGCCAAAGGTTGTGAGGGTGATGACATCATATCCTTTTCCTTTATAGGCGTTTTCCACAGCCCGGACCAGCCGGCTTCCCAGGCCGGTGCCCCGGTACTGTTCATCCACGATCAGGTCGTCGATATGCACTTCGTTATAGTACGCACGGCCGGTAATGACGCCGGCGATCTTTCCTTCGCTGGTTTCCGCGGCAAAACAAAAACCGTCATAGTTCAGGACTACGTTATTCTGTTCTCCGTACCGGGTAAATCCTTCATGAATAAAATCCCCGACTCGGGGATCTTCTTCATCGATTCTTCTGATGATTGATTCAGCCATTAACGTTATTCTCCTTCTTTAAATCCGTTTAAACAACCTGGCATTCCAGAAATTCATATCCAGTTCATCAAGATAGAAGTGGAGGATCGCTTTCCAGTTTTTTGTCGCCGTGCTGAGCATCAGGTAGTCCACTTCTCCCCGGACTGTGTTTTCCACATAATCAAACAGCTTTCTCCCGATGCCCTGATTCCGGTATTCGGGCCGCACATAAAGCTCTTCAATTTCAAAACAGGGCGTGCCGTCCGGCATGATGGAAGAGGATTCTTTGGATTTTTCTGCATACCCGAACAGATAACCGATCACGGCGTCGCCGTCATATGCAAGGAAAATCCGGTTTCCATCGATGTCGGATTTTTCGTTCTTCCGATAACCATGACAGCTGTTTTCTTTTTCCCAGTCCTCAGACATGCGGATGAGTTTATCCAGGACTTCTTCGGTAAGGTCTGTTTCCACTATACGGATATCCTGGTTCATTTCCATTGACTTATTTCTCCCTGCTTATTCTTCCGGATAACGGAGGTAATAACAGTCATTGCCCTCCATATAATCTGTCTTTTTAAATCCGTGCTTTTCATAGAACGCGGCGGCCCGATCATTATCTTTATGGCAGCCCATGACGATGGGCCTGACGCCAAAGTCCTGATACACCCGGGTGATGGTTCCTTCCAGCGCGAGTCCACCTATTCCTTTGCTGCGGAAGTTTTTGTCGATGACAAAGCCCATCAGGCGGTAGAACGGTTCCTGCTGTACCTGCGGCGGATCCGTTTCCCAGGGAATGGCTTCACCCAGCAGGATCAGCCCGACATAAGAACCGTCGCACCGGATCAGGTAAGTGTGGCCGATGAGATCATGCTCGAAGCCGTAGTCATTGATTTCCATAATGGTGGAAGCGGTATCGACGAAACTTTCCGGAATATCATCCCGCTCAATTGCACAGGCAGCGCTGTAATTATCATGGGTAAGCTGTTCAAAGGTGATTTCCATATTCTGTACCTGCATATGAATAATTAAAAATGTTCATCGGGCATTATATCACAAGACCGGCTGAAGATGATAACAAAAACGATAAAGGCTAAAGGTTATTTTAAGGTTCGCGTGCATAATGAGGCTGCCGGGAACATCCCGGACTCAATGACTTAATGAACAGACAGGAGACCAGAAGAATGAAAAAACTTTCAGCTGTTTTGCTTGCTGTATTGATAGCGGTTTGCTCTGTCAACGCTTTTGCAGAAATGCCGCAGGGTGATCCGCCCGGAGAACCGCCGGAGGGATTCGGCGGCGGAACACCTCCCGGAACACCTCCCGGTGAACCTCCTGAAGGGTTTGAAGGGGGAAATCCTCCCGGAGATCCGCCGGGCGGCGGAGGCTTCGGCGGAGGGACACCTCCCGGAGGCGGCACCTCCTCCTTTGAATATGCCGCGGCAACAGAAATAACCGAACCAACAGAATCAGACGGGCAAGTCTATTCATCTGATACGGCGGACGAAAGTGCTCTGATGATTAATGCTGCCGGCACTGTAACCCTGAACGATATCACGGTAACAAAGACAGGAGATTCCGACGGCGGAGACAACTGCAATTTCTATGGCCTGAACGCTGCTGTGCTGGTGATGGGCGGTTCCACCACCGCAATTACGGGAGGCAAGGTTGAAACCTCTGCATCCGGAGCAAACGGCGTCTTCTGCTACGGCGGAAACGGAGGCCGGAACGGAGCGGACGGAGACGGTACCACCCTGTATATTTCCGGTACGACCATTACTACCACCGGGGACGGCTCCGGCGGCATCATGACTACCGGCGGCGGAGTGACCTATGCGGAGAACCTGACTGTAACTACCTCCGGGCGATCCTCCGCAGCTATCCGGACAGACCGGGGCGGCGGAACAGTGACCGTGAATGGCGGCACCTATACGTCCAACGGACTGGGCTCTCCTGCGATCTATTCCACCGCGGCTATCACTGTCCGGGATGCGACGCTGGTCTCCAACCTTTCCGAGGGCGTATGTATTGAAGGAATGAATTCCATTACGCTGGAGAACTGCGACCTGACCGCGAACAATACGCAGCGCAACGGACACGCTACCTTCCTGGACTCGATCATGATTTACCAGTCCATGAGCGGCGACGCGGACAGCGGCACCTCCGCCTTTACCATGACCGGAGGCAGCCTGACCAGCCTCAGTGGTCATATGTTCCACGTGACCAATACCCATGCAGTAATTACCCTGAACAGCGTCATCCTGAACAACGAAGGCAGCGATATCCTGCTTTCCGTCTGCGATGACGGATGGAACGGAGCTTCTAACATTGCAGAACTGAATGCAGATGCGCAGAGCCTGACCGGGACGATCCTGGTCGGTGAAAATTCCACGCTGAAACTATCTCTGGCCAATGGTTCCGCCTTTGAGGGCAATATCAGCGGTGAAATCACGAACGCGGAGGGAACACAGGTTTCCACTGAAACCGGAACGGTTTCTGTCTCCCTGGATGAGACCAGTACCTGGATCTTGACCGCAGATACGTATATCACTGAGTTTTCCGGAAATGCGGAGAACGTGATCGGCAACGGCTATACGCTTTATGTAAACGGCACGGCACTGGAAGGGATCCGGTGAGACAAAATAATAACAAAAGCATCTCCTGTAATACGCGGGAGATGCTTTTGTTACTGTCAGGGAATCGAAAAACACAATGCGCAGCGCATTGTGCTTTATATGAGGAGGATAAGATTATAAAGGAGACAGAAGCATCTGACTGACTTTCTGTATGAGTGCCGCTGCAAGACGCTCGTGACCTTCTGCGTTCAGATGCTCATCATCCACGGAAGAGGCCTGTGCGTAATCAGAGGCAGCCAGGAAGGCATTTCCCCGTTTGGCAGCGATTTTTCCATAGACGTCCCTGAGCTGTGCATTGACCCTGATGGATTCCTGATCGAAGGCAGGGTCTTTTTCCGGCTTCCAGACATCCGATCCCAGCAGAATCGGGGAAACTACCAGGATTTTTTCAGGCGGAACGAAGCCTTCAAACTGCCTGACGCACTGCTCCAGCCCGCAGCCAATCTGTTCCGGCACGGCCCGGAAAACCTTTTTGCAGTCATTTGTTCCAAGCATCAGAATAACGAGGCTGATGCCCTCTATGTCTTTATACCGGGGGATGGAATCAATGCCCCGGCGCAGCGGGCGGCCCGGATCATCGAAGACGGTGGTTCTTCCGCACACACCGTCCTCCAGGATCCGGAAACCCAGCGGAAGAACAGCCTTTCGCAGGATACCCGTCCAGCGGACATACTCCGGGTATCTGTCCCAGGTTCCGGGAATCAGTCCCCAGGTGTTTGAATCTCCAAAGGCGAGTATCTGTTTCATAAAGGCTCCATTCATCCGAAGACAGGGGACAGAAACAGTTCTGTCCCCGTTTTTTTGAGTTTAGAGTTGCCGCTTATTCGGCCAGTCCGCCGCCTTCCAGCACCAGGCTGTCTTCATAGTCCAGACCGTAGGTGTCCACCAGGGTCGCTTCATAGTCCTTGTGGAAGAAGTTCTCGGCGGCCAGGGCTTTGATTTCATCATTGATCCAGGTCAGCAGGGTTTCGTTGCCTTTGCTGACGGCGGGAGCAATGGTGTCCTGGCTGCCCAGGGAGGGAATACCGACGGTATATCCTTCGTTCTGCAGGGCGAAGGCGATGACTTCAGTGTTGTCATTGGCCCAGGCGACGGCATTGCCGTTTTCCAGAGCGTTCTTGGCATTGGCGTAAGTGTCGTACTTCTGCAGGGTGATTTCGGGATTGTTCTTGATCAGGTAGTCTTCGGCGGTGGTGCCGGAGATGACGATGACCTGGTCATCCGCGGTGATTTCGGACAGGTCCCTGATGACGCGGCTGTCGGGAGAGACAACACCCAGTGCTACGTTCATGTAAGGCAGGGCGAAATCAACTTTTTCAGCGCGCTCAGGGGTTACGGTGAAGTTGGCCAGGACAATGTCCACTTTACCTGTTTCGAGATACTCGACACGGTTGGCAGCCTCGGTGGAAACATAATTGACGGTCACGCCGAGATCCTCACCGATGCGACGGGCGAAATAGACGTCATATCCCTGGTATTCGCCATTTTCATCCACATAACCGAAGGGGTTCTTGTCGGAGAAGACGCCGATGTTGATGGTTCCGGAAGCCTTGATTTCATCCAGGGTACGGAAGACAGTATCAGCGGACGCGACAGCGACAAGGGAAAGGGTCAGAACGAGGGCAATCACGAGGGCGACGATATTACGAACAGTTTTCATGGGAATTCTCCTTTCGGGCTTTTAAGCCTCTGCTTTATTTTTTCTGTTGAATTCAAAAGACTGAAGGAACTTCTTTGCCTGTTCCGTTTTCGGGGAGGTAAAGAACTGCTCCGGGGTGCTTTCTTCCAGGATTCGCCGGTCTTCCAGAAGGATGATCCGGTCAGCAACCGCCCGGGCAAAAGACATTTCATGGGTTACGATCAGCATTGTTTTTCCCTGGTCTGCCAGGCTGACGATAACGTCCAGCACCTCCCGGACCATTTCCGGATCCAGTGCGGCGGTAACTTCATCAAAGAGCAGGATTTCAGGATGCATGATCAGGGCGCGGACAATCGCTACCCGCTGTTTCTGGCCGCCGGAGAGCTGCCGGGGATAACTGCCAGCCTTTTCCTTCAGGCCGACGCGATCCAGCAGCGCCAGCGCCTCTTCCCGGGCTTCCTCCCGGGAGCGTTTCTGCGCCTTCACCGGAGCAAGCAGGATATTATCCAACACGGTCAGGTGAGGGAACAGCTCATAGTTCTGGAACACCATACCGACTTTCCGGCGCATCTCCGGCAGGTTTTTACTGTCCTGCCGGATCGGTTCGCCCCGGAGCCGGATTTCTCCGCCCTGAATGGATTCCAGGGCGTTGATACATCGCAGGAGCGTGCTTTTTCCGCAGCCGCTGGAGCCGACGATGACGACCACTTCTCCTTCACGGACATCCAGGGAAAGATCTTCCAGGATGGTCTGATCATCAAACCGCTTCGTCAGATGCGAGATGCTCAGTACTGTTTCCGCCACGCGCTCACCTCCAGTGCTTTTCAAGTCTCTTAGCCGCCAGGCTCAGGAGCCGGCAGGCCAGGTAATACATCACAAAGATGGTCAGGTATACGCCGAACGCCGCGTTCGGACTTGCCTTCCGGTTTGCCTCAATAATCTGCTGGGCAACCTTCAGGATTTCCACCACACCGATGAGGGTCACCAGGCTGGTGGTCTTGATCATCCGGGTAATCAGGTTAATGGAAAGAGGAATCAGACGCCGTACTGCCTGGGGCAGGATGATCCAGCGGTAAACCTGCACCGGCTGCAGTCCCAGCGCTTCCGCACTTTCCCGCTGGATGGCGGGAATGCTGCTGACCGCGCCGCGGACCAGGTCGCCCATCTCCGCTGTACCCCAAAGGGAAAAGACGATGACGGCGGCTGTTTCGCCGGATAGATTCCAGCCAAAGGCCCGGGTTGTTCCGAAATACATCAGGAACAGCAGGACCATCTGGGGCATGATGTGGATGATGCCCAGCCAGATCCGCAGGATTACGGAGGAAACGGAGTGCTTCCGACTGGCCAGGATTCCCAGAATGATACCAGCCGCAACGCTGATGCCGGCGGCAATCAGGCTGATGCGGAGGGCCACCCAGAGACCGCCCAGCAGCCGGACGAAGTTTTTTCCTTTCCAGAGGACTTCAAGTCCCAAATCCGGCATGCCGCAGCCTCCTTTCCCAGAAGGTCCCCAGCAGCGAGAGCGGCAGGAGGATCAGCAGATAAGCGCTTACCAGCAGGAAAAGGCTTTCCGTCGTCTGGTAATACAGGCCGATCTGATCCTTGGCGGTGAACATCAGGTCCATGAGGCTTACGGCAGAGAAAACGCTGGTCTCTTTCATGAGGAAAACCACGTTTGCCATGAAGGCCGGGACACTGATGGCCATGGCCTGGGGAAGGATCACATGGAGGAAGGTTTGCCAGCGTGTGAGTCCAAGACTCAATGCGCTTTCTTCCTGAATCCGGTCTACGGCTTCAATCCCGCTCCGGAAGGCTTCTGCCATATATCCGCCGCCGAGAAAAGCAAGGCCGATAATACCGCAGGCTTCCGGGTTGGTTTTGATGCCGATCTTCGGCAGGCCGTAGTAGATAAAGAAGAGCTGTACCAGCAGCGGTGTATTCCGGCTCAGCTCCACATAGGCGGCGGTGATCCGGCGAAGCACCGGTACACGCCAGTGAAGCACGGCGGCGGAAAGAAGACCCACCAGGGCAGCGAGCAGGATGCCCGCTGTGCCTGTCCGCAGGGTGAGCCAGGCGGCTTTTCCATATAGCGGCAGGACTTTTCCGATATACGCCCAATCCACTGTGCTGCTTCTTCCTTTCTTTCCGGTACGGTAACCGGAGCTTTCAATGAAAAGCCCGGCAGCCGTTTACAAGCTCCCGGGCAGATATGACTTCCGCGTGATCCTGAGGCGGATTATTCAGAGCGCAGACACATACATGCCGACGCCCCAGCCATAGTGCATGCCCGGGAGATCAGCATTCGACAACAGGTGCTCAGGATAATAATCTTCTTTTCCGTAAACATGTCCGCGCCTCCTTTCAGTTTCATAGGCTTCTGTGAAGCTTGAAGGCATATTATCACCAATTACCCACTATGTCAATAGGCAATTTATGTTTTCGGATTGTTTTTCCCGAAAGAATTCCTCAACCCGTATGTGTGTTGACTTCCCGGATGAATGATGATACCATGCGGCTGTTTTAAGAGAACTGAAGTCGGGGAGATGATGAATCGTGCAAAAGGAAATGGTTACTCAGTACAGTCAGGCTCTGGAACGGGAGATGCATATCATGATCTACGGCTGGGGCGGGGTGCCTTTTCTGTGTTTCCCGACGCAGGATTCCCTATGCCACAACTATGAAGATTTCGGGATGACAGACCAGCTGGCTGATTTTATCGACAGCGGGCGGATTCAGCTGTTTGTGGTGGACACAGTGGATTGGGAAAGCTGGTCACCTAAGGATGGGATCCCTGAATGGCGTGCAGCACGGCAGGAACAATATCACCGATACATTATTGATGAGGCGATGCCGCTGATCCGCAGCCGTAATCCTCAGACGCCGGGAGTGACAGGCTTCAGCATGGGGGCGAATCATGCAGTGATTACCTTCCTTCGGCGGCCTGATCTTTTTCGGGGAGTCATTGCGCTTTCCGGGGTTTATGATACGGATTACTTTTTCAACGGATGGATGAATGATGTGCTTTACCAGAATGCGCCGGAACGGTTCCTTCCGAATATGGCCGCGGATCATCCGTATATCCGGCTCTATAATGAAAGAAAGATGATCCTGTGCGTTGGGCAGGGAGCCTGGGAAGAGGACGGTGTGCGTTCCCTGAGAAACCTGGAGCACATATTCCGGGAGAAGGGTATCCATGCATGGTGTGATTTCTGGGGCTATGATGTCAACCATGACTGGCCCTGGTGGTTCAAGCAGATGCGATACTTCCTGCCGCAGCTTCTGAAAGAATGATGAGAGAAGGGAAAAAATATGAATTTCGTGTTTATTTCTCCGCATTTTCCCCATACCTACTGGCAGTTTTGCGATCGGCTCCGCCGGAATGGAATCAATGTACTGGGCATAGGGGATGCACCCTACGAAACCCTGGAATCATCACTGAAGGCCGCCCTGACAGAATACTACCGGGTAAACAGCCTGGAAGATTATGATCAGGTTTACCGGGCAACAGCGTTCTTTGCCTTCAAGTATGGAAAAATTGACTGGATTGAATCCATGAACGAATACTGGCTGGAGCAGGATGCCCGGCTGCGGACTGATTTCAATGTAACCACCGGAATCCGGGAGGACCGGATCAGTTTCATCAAGGAAAAGAGCCTGATGAAGAAACTGTACCTGGAAGCCGGGATTCCCACAGCCCGGCAGCACGTGGTGACAGACCAGGAAGCCGGCAAGGCTTTTATCGCGGAAGTTGGCTATCCGGTCATTGTCAAGCCGGACGTGGGCGTGGGTGCGACTCACACCTGGAAGCTGGAGAACGACACGGATCTGGAAGCGTTTTATAATAACTTGCCTGCCGCACCTTATGTGATGGAGGAGTTCATTCAGGGAGAAATCTGTTCCTATGATGCGATCCTGGATTCCCGGTGCGAGCCGCTTTTTGAGAGTATGACCGTATGGCCGCCGGTGATGGATATCGTGAATAAAGACCTGGACCTGATGTATTACACCTGCCCGGAAGTACCGGAGAAACTGCGGAAACTGGGAAGAAAAACAGTGAAGGCCTTTGGAGTGGATCGGCGGTTTGTGCATCTGGAATTCTTCCGGCTGACAAAAGCCCGTAAGGGATTGGGCAGGATCGGAGACTTCGCAGCACTGGAGGTTAATATGCGGCCGGCCGGCGGATACACACCGGACATGATGGACTTTGCCCATTCCACGGACGTATATCAGATCTATGCGGATATGGTGGCCTATGATGAGCGGAGGATTCCGGAATCCGGAGAGCATTTTTACTGTGTATATGCCAGCCGCAAGGACGGACACACTTATGCCCATACACATGAAGAGATCATGGAAAAATACAGCAGCCGGATGATGATGCAGGAAGAAATGCCCCCGATGAACTGGCCCCAGATGGGACGGTATATGTATACTGCCCGGCTGGAAACCTTTGAGGAAGCGCAGGAGTTTATCCGGTTTGTGCAGGGAGCCTGAACAACAGACAACAGAGGAACCGGCATGGCCCGCAAAACGGTCATGCCGGTTTTCTTTATAAATCCGGACAAAGAGTTATAACAAAGTTATAGATTCAAACTATAGCTTTGTATCAATCACAGGTATTGGACAAAAACCTATTCATACAGTAGATTAATGCCAACGCAAACGAAAGGGGGTTCCGGCCATGCGATGTCGATGTAATCTGAATGCCGTGCTGCTGAGCCGGAATCGAATGTGATAATCAATTCAGAATTCAGAATGATTGGTTGCAAAGAGGTATATGTTTCCAGAACAGGGTTCATGATCATAAAAGAAATTAAAGGAGAAAAAAACAATGTCTGATATTAAGAATTCCGCCAACTGGTCTTTCGAAACAAAGCAGCTTCACATCGGTCAGGAACAGGCTGATCCGGCAACCGACGCCCGTGCGGTTCCGATCTATGCCACTGCCGCCTATGTTTTCCATAATGCCCAGCACGCGGCCGATCGCTTCGGCCTGCGGGACGCCGGCAATATCTACGGCCGGCTGACAAACCCCACCCAGAGTGTGTTTGAGGAGCGCATCGCCGCCCTGGAGAACGGCTCCGCCGCCCTGGCGGTTGCTTCCGGCGCCGCGGCCATTACCTATACCCTCCAGGCACTGGCCAAGGCCGGGGAGCACATTGTGGCCTCCAAGACCATCTATGGCGGAACCTTCAACCTGCTGGAGCACACCCTGCCCCTGACTTCCGGCATTACCACCACGTTTGTGGATCCGGATGAGGAAGGCGCCTTTGAAGCGGCGATTCAGCCGAACACCAAGGCGCTCTACGTGGAGACCCTGGGCAACCCCAACAGCAATATCGCCGATATTGAAAAGCTTGCGAAGATTGCCCATGCCCATGGACTTCCGCTGGTGGTGGACTCCACCTTCGCAACACCCTACCTGGTCCGTCCGCTGGACTGGGGCGCGGATATCGTGGTGCACAGCGCGACGAAGTTCATCGGCGGTCACGGAACAGCCATCGGCGGTGTGATCGTTGAAGGCGGCAAGTTCAACTGGAAGGAAAGCGGCAAGTATCCGTGGATCAGCGACGCCAATCCGAGCTATCACGGCGTCAGCTTCTATGACGTGGTCGGCCCCGCTGCCTTCGTGACCTACATCCGTGCCATCCTGCTCCGGGATACCGGCTCCACGCTGTCTCCCTTCCATGCCTTCCTGTTCCTGCAGGGCCTGGAGACCCTGTCCCTGCGCGTGGAACGTCATGTGGAGAATACCCTGAAGATTGTTGATTACCTCAGCAAGCATCCGCAGGTGGAAGCGGTTCATCATCCGTCCCTGGAAAGCGAACCCAGCCACGCACTGTATAAGAAGTACTTCCCGAACGGCGGCGGCAGCATTTTCACCTTCGAACTGAAGGGCGACAGCGAAACCGCGAAGAAGTTTATCGACAATCTGGCGATCTTCTCCCTGCTGGCCAATGTGGCTGATGTGAAGAGCCTGGTTATCCATCCTTTCACCACCACCCACAGCCAGCTGACAGAAGAGGAACTGCTGGATCAGGGCATCAAGCCGAATACGATCCGTCTGTCCATCGGTACAGAGAATGTGAAGGATCTGATTGCAGCCCTGGATGCCGCGTTTGAAGCAGTCAAATAACCAAATGAATAATGACTGAGGGGTGCGGAAAATACCCGCATCCCTTCGTCGTTTATGTGTAAGGAGACAGAGCATATGGCGAAAACGTTCCAGACTAACAAAAAAGCAATCCGGCTCAGCCTTGCCATCCTCGCCGGACTGATTCTAGGCGCACTCTTTGGACTGGTGATGCCGGATTGGGCAGAACCGGTAACAAGTTTCATCAGCACAGTTTACCTTCATGGACTGACTATGATGATTTATCCGCTGGTTTTCTGCTCCCTCATCGTGGGTATCAAGGGAATCGGCAGCGTATCAGCAACCGGCAAAGTGGGCGGACAGGCGTTACTGTATTTTATCGGTACTACGCTGTTTGCCAGCCTTCTGGGTCTTTTTCTGCCTAAGGCGCTGAATATCGGCGCAGGAGTGGCGGTGGAAATGGCGGAGGCGGAGGTACAGGCCGCGGAGTTTACCAGCGTACTGGACACCCTTAAAAACCTGATTCCGGCCAATCCCATTGCATCCTTTGCCAACGGGAATATGCTGCAGGTGCTGGCTTTTGCGATCATCATCGGCATTACCTGCCTGGTACTTGGCCCGAAAGCAGAGCCTTTTGTAAAACTGTGTGAAGCTGTGGACCAGATTTCCGTGAAGATTGTTTCTGCTGTGATGTATACGACGCCCCTGGGTGTGTTCTGCTCACTGGCGGGTACTGTTCATGTGAACGGACTGCAGACAATTCTGTCGCTGGCCGCAGTGCTTGGCGCACTGTATCTTGTGATGCTTCTGTATATTGTGATTGTGTACGGCCTGGTTCTGGTGAAGGGAATCGGAAAATTCAGTCTTCGCCGTTTCTTCGTTACGGTGCTTCCGGCAGCGCTGAATGCTTTCGGGACAGCGTCTTCTTCCGCAACGCTGCCGATCAGCAAACGCTGCGCAGATGAAATGGACGTGCCGAATGAAATCTCTTCCTTGGCGCTGCCTCTGGGCGCAACAATCAATATGGACGCTGTGTCCATTGTGATGTCTTTCATGATCGTGTTTTTTGCCAACGCAACCGGAACAGATCTTCCATACGGACTGCTTGCAGTGGTGTTGCTGAGCAATACGCTGCTGAGCATCGGTGCGCCGGGCGTGCCGAACAGTGCCATCGCTTCATTTGCGGCGCTTGCTGCAATTGCAGGGCTGCCGGCCGGTATCATGGGGATGTATGTGAGCGTCAATATTCTTGTGGACGCCGGCGCAACCTGCTGCAATGTGCTGGGTGACATCGCCAGCGCGGTTGCAATGAAACGAACCTGCAGACTGCCGGGCTCGGAAAACTGATTTCCTGCTGCTGTAAGCTGTGACTGCTGCAGAAACAGACGGAGGGGAACAATGAAGTCATTGCTTATTAAGGATACAACCCGTGAAGAACGTATCCGGATTGTCCATGAAGCATTATGGGGTGCCTGCGGCATTGACTGTGAATTCTGTTCCGGATGCGATAACCGCGGCGGAGGCAGGATCGAGAGCATTTATCAGCCCTACATAGACGGGATCAAAGAAATTCGGGAGATCAACGCGGAATACAGCGCTCCTTTTGTCAGAGGATAGATCAGGGCTTGACCTGTCCTTTCCTGTAGCGGCCGAAGAAGATGCCGTCATCCACATACTTATCCGCTTCTGAAACCCACATGGGGAATTTGCCGGTGGCAACGGCTGTCTGGCCGTTCAGCATGCCGGTGTGAAAAGATAAGTGCCTGTACTGCCGCAGCACCAGCTCCATGCGGGTGAAGCGGCAGTTTTCCGGCTTTTCATACAGCATTTCATCCGTCAGGGAGTCCAGGTAGCGGTAGGTTTTTTCCTCAATCCGATCCAGGTAGGCGAGCAGCTGTTCATCGGTCAGGATCACACTGGTGGGATTGTCCGGGTTGTCCATTCCTTCCTCATGGAAAGAAGGTTCTTCATAGACATTGGGGTTGAAGAACCACTTGTCCGCAGAATGAAGGGCGTGATAAGCCCAGCGCCAGCAGGGTGCGCCGCAGCAGAGGGCGTCGCGGTCGTAGGCTTTGATGGACGTCCGGATGTTCAGAAAATTCGGTTTTACCGTGTCCTTGATAATCATACATAAGGTGTTGTTCATGGCTTTTCCTCCGATCCCAGGATTGATTTTCCTGTCTTCGTCTGGTATCATAACATCGAATCAATCATTTGAAAAATTGAAATAATCAAATGAAATGATTATAAAAATCGATTGGAGAATATCCATGACCATTACGCAACTGGGAACCTTCCTGAAGATCGCGGAGACGGGGAACTTCACGACAGCGGCGAATCTGCTGGGATACGCCCAGTCGACGGTGACCACGCAGATCAAACAGCTGGAAGCGGAACTGAACTGCCTGCTGTTTGAACGGCTGGGAAAGTCGATTGCGCTGACGCCGGAAGGGGAACGGCTTCAGGAGTATGCAGAAAAAATGCTCCAGATGGAACGGGAGATCCTGCTGGAGGTACCGGCGGTCCGGGAACCTGTCGGCGTGATCAAGCTGGGAGTGTCCGAAAGCCTGTGTTATAACCGGCTTCCGCAATCCCTGATGGCGTACCGGCAGAAATATCCGGGAGTTGATATCCGGATTCAGTTTATTGATCATGAAACTTTTCCGGAGCAGCTGAAAAAAGGAGCCCTGGATCTGGTCTATACGCTGAATCCCCTGATGGAACAGCCGGAACTGACAATCCTGTACAAAAAGCGGGAACAGCTGGGGTTTTACGCAGCACCGGGATATCTGCAGACCGGAAAGAAGATCACAGAGAAGGATCTGGCAGGGATTCCGTTGCTGCTGACTTCCCACCACTGCAGCTTCCGCCGGATGCTGCTGGATGATCTGGCGCAGGCGGCCGTGACACCTCGGATCGCACTGGAAACAAGCAGTAAGGAGATCCTGAAACAGTTTGCGATCAATGAAATGGGCGTGGCGTTTATGCCGGAAATGGCCGCTGAGGAAGAAATAAAGAAAAAACGACTGGTGAAGCTGAACTGGCAAGGAAATGACTTCCCGATTTATGCGCAAATCTATATCCATAAGGACAAACATATCAGCAAGGCGCTTGCTGAACTGGTGAATATGATTTCGGAAGGAGCTTATTGCTGATATACGGAGGATAATATTTTTGAAAAAATATAAGATATACCAGGTCGATTCGTTCACCAGGACCTGTTTTCATGGAAATCCTGCCGGAGTTGTTCCGGACGCTGACGGCCTTTCAGAAGAACAGATGCAGAGAATCGCACGGGAAATGAATAACTCGGAAACGGCGTTTATTTTTCCGTCAAATTCTCCTGATTATGACGTCGAAGTCCGCTTTTTTACGCCGACAACAGAAGTTCCCATCTGCGGGCACGCAACGGTCGCGGCCCACTACGTTTACGCGCTGGAAAATCAATTCGGCAGCAGGCGCGTCCGGCAGAAAACGAAGGCCGGCATCCTGCCGGTGGATATCATCCAAAGCGGTGATGATTATTCCGTTGTGATGACCCAGGGAACGCCTGAGGTTTCGGAGGATCTGGGCGGGGAGGTAAGAAACCGGATCGCAGACGCCCTGGGGATTTCCACTGATGATACCTGCAGAGAGTATCCGGTGGCCATTTCCTCAACGGGACATTCCAAAGTCATGGTTCCCATCTGTTCAAATCAGCTGCTTCACAGCCTGAAACCTGATCTGCAGAAACTGACGGAAATCAGTGCGCAGGTCGGGTGTAACGGTTATTATGTTTTCACCCTGAACCCCGGTGAGGACATCCTGGTTCATGGCCGGATGTTTGCCCCGGCCATCGGGATCCCGGAGGATCCTGTAACCGGAAACGCGAACGGGCCGCTCGGGGCTTACCTGGTCTATCATCATATCCTGCAGAACCCGCAGGATAAGTGCTTTGACTTCAGCATCCTGCAGGGAGAGGCCGTCCGCAGGGACGGAACGATGCGGGTTCATGTTGAGAAGGAAAACGACAAACCGGTCCTGGTTCAGATTACCGGGGACGCCGTTGTCGCTTTCTCTGCGGAAATCACAATCTGATTTCCGGAGGGCTATTCTTCATAAAGAACACCTGCAGGCAATGGATGCCTGCAGGTGCTTGGGTTTGAAGTGAAAAGTGAAGAGTGAATAGTGAAGAGTTGAGGTAAACCTCAGCAGAACCTTTCATATTCTTTTCCGTTGATGAATTCATAGTAGGGACGGGGGCCGATGAACCGGATTTCCCCGTCTGTTACGCAGATCGTGTCTTCCTCCGGGATGGCATATACCGGCTTTTCCCTGGAAAGCTCCAGCAGGTACCTCCGGCTCAGCTCCGTCCGGGCGGGTTCCCGGCTGGTGTAATGGCACAGCAGGGAATAGCCGCCCAGCATATTGAATCCGGTGTGATCCACCAGGCCCACCTCATTGTCGTCATCCGTGTTGCAGGAATCCAGGTCCCTGCCAAAGATAATGGCACCTGCGGATCCGCCGTATACGATGCCGTTCTCTTCCGTCAGATATTTCCGGATCTTTTCAAAGGCTCCGCTTGTTTTCAGGTCGTTCAGAAGCTTATAGGTGTTTCCGCCGCCGATATATAAACAGGCATAATCCTTGAAGTTTCTGCTCATCAATTCTGCGAGCGTAGTAACCATCTCAATGCCGGCTTTCTCCACATCAGACAGTTCAGCCGTCATGAATTCCAGACATCCACGGTAGGATGGATCGGGCCACGCAAAGGGGAGGTACAGGATTTTCCTGCTGTGATCAATGACATTGTTCAGCAGCTGTCTTGCCGAGGCAACCGCCTGTCCGTCTCCGCCGCCGTTGAGAATCAGAGTCATGATATGTACCTCCATTAACATTTGGTTGATTATATCATAATCAACCAAATGTTTAATGAATACTGATAATTTAAAACTTAAGACTTAAAAATGGTGGAAAAAAACGCTTCAGTGATGACTGAAGCGTTTTTCATTATTTGGATTATGTTGATGAATTACTGATTGCCGGCGTTTTTGCGGTTTTCGTAATCTTCCAGAGCGGACTTGATGGCTTCCTCGGCCAGGACGGAACAGTGGATCTTGTGGGCGGGAAGGCCGTCCAGCGCTTCCGTGACCGCTTTGTTGGTGAGGGTTCTGACTTCGGACAGGGGCTTACCCTTGATCATCTCCGTAGCCATGGAGCTGGAGGCAATGGCGCTGCCGCAGCCGAAGGTTTCGAACTTTACATCTTCAACGATATCATCCTTGATTTTCAGGTACATCTTCATGATGTCCCCGCATTTTGCGTTACCGACTTCACCGATAGCGTTGGCATCCTCAATGACGCCGACATTCCGGGGATGAAGGAAATGATCCATAACTTTTTCACTGTACAGTGCCATATGCTTATCCTCCTGAATTACAGAATAAAGGGTGTTTTGCCGCTCTGCAGGTCCCGCCAGACAGGTGAGAAACCACGAAGGTAGGAGACGACATCTTTGACGGCGGAAATGATGTATTCCACGTCCTCCGGTGTGTTTTCCCGACCAAGCGTCAGACGCAGGGACCCGTGGGCCACATCATGGACCCGGCCGATGGCGAGAAGCACATGGCTGGGATCCAGGGAACCGGAAGTGCAGGCGCTGCCGGAAGAAGCGCTGATGCCTTTTTCATCCAGCAGGAGCAGGAGAGATTCGCCTTCGATGCCCTCAAAGCAGAAGCTGACGTTTCCGGGAAGCCGCTTTTCTGCGTCCCCGTTCAGGGCAGAATGAGGAATCTCTTTCAGGCCGGCAATCAGCCGGTCCCGGAGACCTGTGAGGCGGACAGCTTCCGCATCCCGTTCAGCAACGGTTTCCTTCAGGGCGGCGGCCATGCCGACGATGCCGGGCAGGTTTTCCGTGCCGGCGCGCTTACCTTTTTCCTGGGCGCCGCCGTTGATCAGCGGGAGAAGCGGGACGCCCTTGCGGGCGTAAAGGAAGCCGACGCCCTTCGGCCCGTGAAATTTATGAGAGGAGGCGGAAAGATAGTCGATATTTTCCGCCTGCACGTCAATGGAAAGCGGGCCGACGGCCTGAACGGCATCCGTATGGAAGAGCACCTGGTGTGCCCGGCAGACGGCGCCGATTTCCCGGATTGGCTGAATGGTGCCGATCTCGTTGTTGGCGTACATGACGGTAACAAGGCAGGTTTCCGGACGGAGGGCCGCTTCAACTTCTTCCGGACGGATCACACCGTTCTCATGCACATCCAGCAGGGTGACTTCAAAGCCCTCGGTTTTCAGCTGCTCCAGGGTATGGAGCACGGCGTGATGTTCAAAGGCGGTGGAAATGATGTGGTTCTTTCCTTTTTTCTTTCCCGCAAGGGCGGCGGAACGGATCGCCTGATTATCGGCTTCGCTGCCGCCGGAGGTGAAATAGATTTCCCGGGACTCCGCGTGGATCACGGACGCAATATCCTCCCGGGCCTGTTCCAGTACTTCTTTAGCTTGCTGACCGATACGGTACAGGCTGGAGGGATTTCCGTAATACTCCCGCATACAACGGGTCATAGCTTCAATGGCCGCCTCACTCATGGCGGTGGTCGCGGCGTGATCCGCGTAAATGCTCATTCAGGCAACTCCTTTAGTCATCATAGTGGGGGAATCCACAGGAGATTATATTTCCTTTAACCTACTATGTCAATAGGAGAATAGAAGGAAAAAGATAATTCTTCTTTTGACATCGGACAATACGCGGAGCAGCGATTAATCGGCTGTGCTAAAGTATTCCCTGACGATTTTGTATGATGTGTCCAGGAAGTCTTCTATCCGGCTGTGTTTGTTATAACAATCCATTATACGATCCATAATGCTTACACCGGTGAGCTTATCTTTTTCATAAAACAGCGGATAGGCTTTGTTTTCATACAGGGTATGATGCTTTACCCGTTCATCGTTCAGTGTGGGATCCACAATGATTTCTTCAAGATACCAGAGCGGATCCGGCCAAACAGGTTCCGCACATTGGCTGCCATGCATTTCCTTCCATTTTTGAAAGAAAATCATATGGTTTATTTCATGAACTGCTCCGGAAAAAACACGTTCTTCATCCTGATATGAAACATAAAAGCACATTTCTTCCGTACTTCTGGGGTAAAACGGCAGATATCCTACGAAACAGTGAATCTGCGGATGGGAAGCTTTCCACTCATATTGGAACAGTTTGCATTGGGCCTCTATAAAATCACGGATAAAACTGTCAAAGACATCCTGGAAATGCTGTATCCGGATTTCAATTTCCGGTCTGTGGTTCCAAAGACGTTCAAATACAGCCTGTTGAATGATCGTTTTACGGGCTTTTTCATCATCAACAGTATGGATGTTTTTAAGCTCAGGATAAAGCAGAATGGTTTTATCATAAAACGGACGAGTCGTGTTTCCCGCTTTTTCTTTACTCAGATAATTCTGAATGAATCGGGCATTTGTCTCCGGATCAATCATTGAGACTTTCACTTCAGGAATGAACATTGTAACCTCCGACAGAGTCCATCTATTGAACAGCTTGTTGAATTATATCACAGAGAAGGGGAGTTTTAATATTCAGATGCCAGTGATGAGTGAAGAGTGAAGAGATGCCGCTGCGGCGGCAGTGAAAAGTGATGAGTGAAGGGCGAAGATTCGCCCTTGGGGCGAATCTTGACAACCCACTTACCCTACGGTAAAATAGGCAATAAAACTTTTCGGGGGGATTATCTATGATTTCCACAAAGGGCCGTTATGCACTCAGGGTGATGCTTGACCTGGCAGAGCACGATAAAGGTCAGCCTGTACCGCTGAAGGATATTGCGGAGAGGCAGGGGATCTCCAAGAAATATCTGGAGATCATCGTGAAGGACCTGGTGGACGGAAAGCTCGTAAAGGGCGCCAGCGGCAAAGGCGGCGGCTATGTGCTGCTGCGGAAGCCGGACGAATACTCTGTCGGAGAGATTGTGGAACGGATGGAGGGAACCCTTGCGCCGGTGGCTTGCCTGCAGAAGGATGCGGAGGTATGTCCGAAGGTGGCAAGCTGTGCGACGCTGCCCCTGTGGCAGGAACTGGATCAGCTGGTACATGATTTCCTGTATCAGAAGAAGCTGACGGATCTTATAAAGTAATGGAAAAGACAGCTTCTGGTGAAGCTGTCTTTTCCTAATGAATACTTAAGACTGAATAATGAAAAATGGCAGAAAAAACGCTTCCGGAACCGGAAGCGTTTTTGAGTATTCAGATACCAGTGAAGAGTGTAGAGTGTAGAGTTCGTTTAACAGAATCAGGCTTCTGTTAAACGACGCATAATCTCCTGATAGGCTTCCTCGACACCACCCATGTCGCGGCGGAAACGGTCTTTGTCCAGCTTTTCGTTGGTCTTGCTGTCCCAGAGACGGCAGGTGTCGGGACTGATTTCATCGGCCAGGACGATGGTGCCGTCGGACAGGCGGCCGAACTCCAGTTTGAAGTCCACCAGGGTCACGCCAACGTGCTTCCAGATGGCTTTCAGCTCTTCATTGACCGCGAAAGCGTACTTTTTGATGGTCTCAATCTCTTCCTTGGTGGCGAGCTTGAGAGCCAGCGCATGATATTCATTGATCAGGGGATCGCCCAGATCGTCATTCTTATAGGAGAATTCGATGGTCGGCGCGTCGAAGACGATGCCTTCCTCTACGCCGTAGCGCTTGGAGAAGGAGCCGGCGGAGATGTTACGGATGATCACTTCCAGCGGAACGATGGAAACTTTCTTAACGAGGGTTTCCCGCTCGCTGAGTTCCTTTACGAAATGGGTAGGAATGCCTTTCTTCTCGAGCCGCTGCATCAGCAGATTGCTCATGTGGTTGTTGATGACACCCTTGCCCTGAATGGTGCCCTTTTTCAGACCGTTGAAAGCAGTCGCATCGTCCTTGTAATCGACGATCAGCAGTTCGGGATCATCCGTGCTGAATACCTTCTTGGCCTTTCCTTCATAAAGCTGTTCACCCTTGATCATGCCTGCGCCCTCCTGCGTGATTTTTTACGGGAGCATTATACTGCACAGGGGAATAATGTCAAGGCCTCGGACGGTTCCTTCTTTGTATCGTAGAGCAATCTGCAGGATACTCTCCCAATGATAGAACCCGGGCGGGAAATTGACTGTACGGAACGGTACAGATGGGCGGAAAGAGACCATTTGCCACCTTGACAGGAGAGCCTTTCAGTGATAGCATACGGACAGCAGGGCAAGGGCGTCAGGCAGACGTTGTGCCCTGCGCTCTTTTTTTGTTTGTTTCGGAGCTCTGGGGTTACGGTGAAGAGTGTAGAGTGAAAAGATGCCGCTAAAGCGGCAGTGCAGAGAGACCAGTGAAGAGTGTAGAGTGAAAAAAGTTGCTACTTACGCGACGGTGACTGAAGCATAAAGGAGATTCGTAGCATGTGCGGAATAGTGGGTTATACGGGACATGTTCAGGCGGCACCGATCCTGCTGGATGGACTGGCAAGACTGGAATACCGGGGCTATGACTCGGCCGGACTGGCTGTACGTGACGGAACGGCGCCGGCGGAAGTTGTAAAAGCCACCGGCAAGCTGTATCACCTGGCCGATAAAACAGACCAGGGGCGCGCACTGCCCGGCAACTGCGGTATCGGCCATACACGGTGGGCAACCCACGGAGACCCCAGCATGGTGAACGCGCATCCGCATGTGAGCGGCAACTGCACAGGTTCCGGATGCGGACCGGTGGAGAGCGACGTGGTGGGCGTACATAACGGCATCATTGAAAACTTCACGGAACTGAAGGAAAAACTGCTGCGTCATGATTATGCTTTCTACAGTGACACCGACACTGAAGTGGCAGTAAAACTGGTGGATTACTACTATAAAAAATATAAGATCGGTCCGGTGGACGCCATTACCCGGGCTATGGTCCGGATCCGGGGCAGTTATGCCCTGGCGCTCATGTTCAAGGATTATCCGGATGAGATCTTTGTGGCCCGGAAGGATTCCCCGCTGGTAATCGGCACGGCAGACGGTGCTTCCTATCTTGCATCGGACGTGCCGGCGATCCTGAAATACACACGGAACGTATATTACATTGATAATTTGCAGGTCGGACGGATCAGTGCCGGCAGTGTGAAATTCTATGACCTGAACGGAGACGAGATTCAGCTGCCGCTGACCGAGATCACCTGGGATGCCGCAGCGGCGGAAAAGGATGGATATGAGCATTTCATGCTCAAGGAAATCCATGAGCAGCCCAAGGCGGTCAGGGATACGCTGAACAGCCTGGTGAAGGACGGAAAGATTACCCTGGAAGAGACCGGCCTGACTGACGATATGCTCCGGCAGGTCAGCCGGGTGGATATTGTTGCCTGCGGCTCCGCATGGCATGTGGGTATGGCTTCACAGTACGTCATCGAGGATCTGGTGAAGGTTCCTGTGCGAGTGGAGCTGGCCTCCGAATACCGGTACCGCAGCATTCCCGTGGCACCGGATACGCTGGTGATTGTTATTTCCCAGAGCGGTGAAACCGCGGACAGCCTGGCGGCTTTGCGGGTAGCCAAGGAACGGGGAGCCATGACGCTGGCCGTGGTCAATGTGATCGGATCCACCATTGCGCGGGAGGCAGATCATACGCTGTATACGCTGGCCGGGCCGGAAATCGCCGTGGCAACGACCAAGGCTTACAGCGCCCAGCTGATTGCCATGGACGTGCTGGCGGTGAAGATGGCGGCGGTTAAAGAGCAGATTACGGAAGAGCAGGTAGCCGGGTTCCTGGAAGCGCTGAATGCGATTCCGGAGCAGATCGGCCGGGTGCTGGAAGAAAAGCAGCGGCTGCAGTGGTTCTCCTCCAAGATCGCAAATACGCATGATATTTTCTTCATCGGCCGCGGGCTGGACTACGCGATCAGCCTGGAAGGCAGCCTGAAGATGAAAGAGATCAGCTATATTCATTCCGAGGCTTATGCAGCAGGCGAGCTGAAGCATGGAACGATCAGCCTGATTGAACAGAACACCCTGGTGATCGGCGTGCTGACACAGGGCAGCCTGTTTGAAAAGACCCTGTCGAATATGCTGGAGTGCAAGAGCCGCGGCGCATACCTGATGGGTGTGACCACGAATGGCAATTTCTCCGTGGAGGACTCCGTGAACTTTACGGTTTATGTACCGAAGACGGACGAACACTTTATCGCGTCGCTGGCCATTGTTCCCCTGCAGCTGCTGGGTTACTACACCAGCGTGAACAGGGGCCTGGACGTGGATAAGCCGAGGAACCTGGCAAAGAGCGTCACGGTTGAATGATAAAGAATGAAATCAATCCGCTTTGCGGATTTGTGAAATATTGAGCCGCAGTGCGGCTCAATGTGAAATGCTGCTTCGCAACATGAAATATTCGCCTTATGGCGAATGTTTTAGTTGGTTAAAAAACAGATATATTCCCGAATGGGATTATGGACAGGGACAGAATAGTGCAGAGGTGGAAAGTATGACGAAGTATATTTTTGTTACCGGCGGTGTGGTTTCTGGTCTGGGCAAAGGCATTACGGCAGCTTCCCTGGGACGGCTGCTGAAGGCAAGAGGGATAAAAGTTGCGGCCCAGAAGCTGGATCCGTATATCAATACGGACCCCGGAACCATGAGTCCTTATCAGCATGGTGAAGTGTACGTGACCGAAGACGGTGCGGAAACCGATCTGGACCTGGGCCATTATGAGCGGTTCATTGATGAGGATCTGAACAAGTACTCCAACCTGACCACCGGCAAAGTATACGCAAACGTCATCCAGAAGGAGCGGCAGGGAGGATACCTTGGCTCCACAGTGCAGACGATTCCCCACATTACTGATGAAATCAAACGGTTTATTTACCGGGTCGGTGAAAAGACCGACGCAGACGTCGTTATTACTGAGATCGGCGGTACAATCGGCGATATTGAAAGCCAGCCCTTCCTTGAGGCGATCCGAGAGGTTGGCCTGGAAGTGGGCCGGGACAACGCATGTTATATCCATGTGACGCTGGTGCCCTACCTGAAGGCCAGCGGAGAGCATAAGTCCAAGCCCACCCAGCACAGCGTGAAGGAACTGCAGGGCATGGGTATCAGCCCCAACGTCATCGTGCTGCGGGCAGATGAAAAAATCACGGACGAAACGATCTTTTCCAAGATTGCCCACTTCTGCAACGTGAAGGATGACTGCGTGATTGAAAACACCACGCTGCCGACGCTGTATGCGGCTCCGTTGATGCTTGAAAAGGCCGGCCTGGCTGCCGTGGTCTGCCGTGAGCTGGGTCTGAAGAGCCCGGCACCGGACCTGAAGGACTGGGAAGACCTGGTGGAACGGATCGGCCATCAGACCCGGAAGGTGAAAATCGGCCTGGTGGGCAAATACGTGCAGCTGCACGACGCTTATCTGTCTGTGGCAGAAGCCCTGCGCCATGCCGGATATGCCCAGGACGTGAAGGTTGAAATTGACTGGATTGACTCTGAACGGCTGACAGAAGAAACTGCCGAGGAAATCCTGAGCCCGCTGCAGGGCATCATTGTGCCCGGCGGCTTTGGAGGACGCGGTATTGAAGGGATGATCCTGGCAGCCCGCTGGGCCCGGGAACACCATGTGCCGTATTTCGGCATCTGCCTGGGTATGCAGGTGGCGGTCATCGAATTCGCACGGAACGCAGCCGGAATGGAAGGCGCAAACTCCCGTGAGTTTGACGAGAACGCTCCGTACCGGGTGATTGACTTCATGCCGGGACAGAATGACGAAATTGACAAGGGCGGCACCCTGCGTCTGGGCAGGTATCCCTGCATGCTGGAAGAAGGCACTGTAATCGCAAAGTGCTATGGAGAAACCCGGATCGGTGAACGCCACCGCCACCGTTATGAATTCGCGAATGAGTACCGTGAAGCGCTGCAGAACGCCGGCCTTTGCCTCTCCGGCCTTTCTCCGGACGGACGGCTTGTGGAGACCGTGGAGATTTCCGATGAGGACTTCTTCGTGGGTGTTCAGTTCCATCCGGAATTCAAGAGCCGGCCGAACAAGCCGCACCCGCTGTTCATGGGATTCATCGGGGCCGCAAGCAAATGCTGAACGGAAATGAAATAAATTCACGTTGCGAATTTATGAAATATTCGGCTGACGCCGAACATGAAATATTGGGCAGCTGTGCACAGCACAGCTGCCCAATGTGATAAATACAGAAAATCTCTCCGGAAGGGAAGATCCTTTTTTATGCTGGTAAGGCTTTATGCAGGATATGCCGAATAAAAAGCAAACATTTGCAAGTTGCACATAGTTTTGCAAATAAGAGTTGCGCATAATATAAAAAGAGTGCATAATAAGAAAACAAAAACAGGGGAATAAGGAAATAAGGCAGGCCGACATGGAGTTTTTTCTGAATTTTCTGCACCAGAAGGTACCCCAGGACAGCAAGGATATTCCGCTATACTACCGCCGGGCCCTGACAACCAGTGAAGTTTTGCTGGTGGTGTATTTTGTCATATGCTTTTTTCTGTTCCCGATCATCAATGACGGACGGTGGGAATGGATCCCGCTGATCTTTGCCATCCTGTCTGTATGCTGCCTGTGGATGCTGAAACATGGCGGCGCACGCATCAACCTGATTAAATACACTGTTGTAAGTATCGGCTGGGTCTGCTGGAATGTGAGATATTTCGGGTGGAACAGCGGTGTACAGCATATGATGACCCTGATACTGGTTTTCGTCTTTTTCAATGTTTATGACAAACCAATCAATAAGCTCCTGTGGTTTCTGTCCATCCTGCTGATCCGCGTGGGTTTATTCTACGTGACCCAGCTGTTTCCGGCATTGTATAACATGGGCACAAAAGCCAATACGATTTACCAGACGCTGAATACAATCGCATTCTTCCTGATGCTGGCATGTGCCTGTATTATTTTCAGCACCAGCATCCAGGAGACTGAACGCCAGCTGCGGCTGAGGAACCAGATCCTGTATAAGGAAGCCGGCACCGATTCCCTGACAGGACTGCCGAACCGGCGACTGATGATTGAGCAGATCGAGCAGTACTGCGTGGAAAACAGGAACCAGACCTTCTGCGTGGCAATCGCTGACCTTGACTACTTCAAACAAGTGAATGACACCTATGGTCATAAATGCGGAGACTATGTGCTGATGCGGCTGACCAAGCTGTTTACGGAACATGCGATGGAACGGTACAGTGCATGCCGGTGGGGCGGAGAGGAATTCTGCTTTTTCCTGCCGGGAATGAACCTGGATGAAGCAGGCGCGGTGATGAATGACCTGTGTTTCCAGGTGGAAAAGATGAAGCTGCAGTATAACGGGAACGAGTTTTCGATTACGCTGACGATCGGCGTGGAAGAATATGATTTTGCCTCTCCGCTGGACACGCTGCTGAATGCGGCCGACGAGAAGCTGTATATGGGGAAAAACGCAGGACGGAACAGGGTCGTAGTTTAATTCGGGAATCCGAATTAAACTACAATGAACAATGAATAATGAACAATGAACAATTATAATGATACGCGTTCGCCGCTGTGCGGCGAACATTTTTTCTGGATTATATTACGATTAACATTTTACCGGGAAAGGTGGTATAATATGCTTCAATTAAGGAAACACATAATGAATACATGAAATCGGGAAGATGATAGATATGGCTGAGAAAAAAGCTGAGGAGTTCCAGACCGCGGCTACCCGGGTTTCGCTGGTGAGCATGATCACAAACGTGATCCTGACGCTGCTGAAGCTGGCCGCCGGTCTGCTTGCGCATTCAGGCGCAATGATCAGCGACGCGGTACACTCCGCCTCCGATATTTTCAGCGGACTGATTGTGCTGCTTGGCGTGAAGATTGCCACCAAAGAACCGGATGAGCAGCATCCATACGGGCATGAACGTTATGAGTGCGTGGCCGCCCTGCTTCTGTCCGGAATCCTGGCTGTTGTGGGCGGGGCTATCGGCATCGGTGCGGTAAAGGATATCATCAGCGGAAAAACCGCGGAGATCCCAGGACTGCTTGCTCTGATTGCGGCGGTGGTTTCCATTGCGGTCAAGGAAAGCCTGTTCTGGTATACCCGGGGCTATGCAAAAAAATACCGTTCCACAGCGCTGCACGCGGAAGCGTGGCATCAGCGAAGTGACGCACTGAGCTCTATCGGCGCCTTGATCGGTATCGCGGGCGCACGGATGGGTGTGCCGGTGATGGAACCCATTGCCAGCCTGATTATCGCGCTGTTTATCCTGCGGGTAGCCATCCGGATTTTTAAAGAAGCCATTGACCAGATGGTGGATCACTCCTGCAATGAAGAGGCGGAGGAGGCTTTCCGAACCACAGCACTGGAACAGCCCGGGGTGATGGGAGTGGAACTGCTGCGGACGCGGATGTTCGGGAACCGGGTTTATGTGGATCTGGAAATCGCAGCCGATCCGAACCTGACGCTGGCGGCAGCTCATGAAATCGCGGAGGACGTGCATGATGCCATTGAAAAGACTTTTCCGGAAGTCAAACATATTATGGTACACGTGAATCCTGCGAAAAAACATGACTGAAACTGATTTCCTGCGGCTTCTCCATTGAAAGGGTCGCGGGTTTTCTGTACAATAACGCGGAAGAGGTTTGCACTGTAAAAGAAAGGGTGATTGAAATATGAAAAAGATCCTTGCAATGATGATGGCACTGGTGCTCACAATGAGTCTGTGCGCGTTTTCCGCCGCGGAAGGCGCGGATATTTCCGGCCTGACGGTGACGACTCCCGGCGGTGCTCCGGCGCTGGCCCTGGCGGCGATGGCAGCAGAGAATCCCGGACAGTACACAACGGTGGCAGCGGACACGATTGCCGCGGCTTTCGCCGGCAAGGAGGCAGATTTTATTATCGCTCCGCTGAACGCCGGCGCAAAGCTGTACAAGGCAGGTAAATCCACCTATAAACTGGCGGCAGTGGTAAGCTGGGGTAACCTGTTTATCGCCGCCCAGAAGGAAGAACTGAAGGCGGAGGACCTGAACGGCGCGAACCTGACGCTGTTCGGTGAAAATACGATCAACGCTTCCGTGGTACTGTATGCCCTGAAAGAAAACGGCGTTGAACCGGCAGAAGTGACCTACCTGGCCGGCGCATCCGACACCCAGAGCCTGCTGCTGAGCGATGCGGAGGCGATTGTGGTGACGGCAGAACCCGCCCTGACTGCGGCGAAAATGAAGAATGACAAGATCAGCGCGATCAGCGTGAACGAACTGCTGCAGCAGGCTTCCGGCATGGAAGGTTATACGCAGGCTGCGCTGTTTGTGAAAGCGGAAACTGCTGAAAGCAATCCGGAGGCAGTGGCTGCATTCCTGGCACAGGCTGAAGAAGCCTGCGGAAAGTGCACGACGGACGTAGCCGCAGTAGCGGAAGCTGCTGTTGCACTTGAGATCCTGCCGAACGCCAAGGTGGCGGCGGCCGCCATTCCCGGATGTGCCATCCGTTTTGTGAAGGCTGCGGAAGCCAAAGAACAGGTTGAAAAGACTGCACAGATTGACCTGAGCCAGTTCGGCGGAGCGGTTCCCGCTGATGACTTCTATTATGGAGCGGAATAAGCAAGGCCTGAATACCCTGGCGTTCGGCCTGGGCATTCTGCTGGTCGGAGGCCTGATCCAGGCCGCGGGCTGGCTGAAGGGTGATAAGCTGGTTTTTCCGGGCGTGGGAGAAATCCTGCAGGCGTTTGTCCGGATGCTCGGAGAGGAACGAACCTGGAAACAGATCGGCACCACGCTGATCCATCTGGCGGAAGCTCTGGCCGCCGCCGCAGTGATCGGCACAGCGCTGGGCCTGGCCCAGGGAAAGAGTTCTTTTGTCCGGGCTTTGCTGAAACCGTTGATGACCCTGCTGCGGTCCATTCCGATGATCGTGATGACGGTGATCATCATGGTGCTGACGAAGTATGACCGGGTGCCGCTGATTGCGTCAGCCCTGATGCTGATTCCCCTGATCAGCGAGGCTACGGCAGAAGGACTGCGCCGGATTGAGCCGGAACTGATGGACGTTTACCGGATGAACAGCGGGTTTACCCTCCGGGTACTGTTTTCGGTTTATCTGCCGCTGATGGCAGGCTACCTGAAGCAGGCCTATATCAACGCGGTAGGGATGGGCATCAAGCTGGCGGTGACAACGGAGTACCTGGTCCAGGCCAGGGATTCCCTTGGCAAGGCTGTGTACAGCAGCGCGTACTTCAATGAGTACGCCGAGATTTATGCTTACGCACTGATTATGATTTTACTGGCGGTGCTGGTAAGCGCGGTGCCGGAGGCAATCAAACGGATCATCCGAAAAGGATGAAGCTTTGCAATTCAGAATTCAGAATTAAGAATTCAGAATTAATACTAAAACGAGTCATCCACGATGGATGACTCGTTGCTTTATAGATTGCGGATTGTTACTGTGCGGCGCGATCGGCCAGGATCTTCTTGGCGCTGGCGATGCGGACGCACAGGGTGAAGGTTTCCATGGCGGACTTCAGCTCGTTCAGGGTCGGGTAAGTGGGTGCGATACGGATGTTGGAATCGTTGGGGTCCTTTCCGTAGGGCCAGGTGGCGCCGGCGGGGGTCATGATGACGCCCGCTTTCTTCATGAGGGCGACGATTTCCTTGGCACAGCCGGGCAGGGAATCAAACAGGATAAAGTATCCGCCACGGGGCTTGGTCCAGGTGCCGATTCCCAGACCCTCCAGGTTTTCCTCGAGGGTGTTTTCAACCATCTCGAACTTCGGCCGGATGATGGCAGCATGCTTGCGCATGTGTTCCACCATGCCGTGGATATCACCGAAGAAACGAACGTGGCGCAGCTGGTTCACCTTGTCATGACCGATGGTCTGGAACTTCAGCGTGTTCACGAAATCGACCATATTGTTCGGGCTGGTGGCGACGGCGGCAATACCGCTGCCGGGGAAGGTGATCTTGGAAGTGGAGGCAAACTTATAAACCAGGTCCGGATTGCCGGCACGCTTGCACTCCGCCAGGATCTCGATCAGGTAGTCCTGCCGGTCATCATAGAGATGATGCATGCCGTAGGCGTTGTCCCAAAAGATCCGGAAGTCCGGAGCGGCAGGCTTCAGCCGGGCGAAGCGGCGGACCGTTTCATCCGAATAGGAGATGCCGGAAGGATTGGAGTACTTCGGTACGCACCAGATGCCTTTGATGGTTTCATCCTCGCTGACCAGCTTTTCCACAATGTCCATATCCGGACCGGTGGGAGTCATGGGAACGGGAATCATCTTGATGCCGAAATACTGCGTGATTGCAAAATGACGGTCATAGCCGGGCACGGGGCAGAGGAACTTCACCTCCGGCAGCTTGCACCAGGGGGTGTTGCCCATGACACCGTGGGTCCAGACACGGGAAATGGTATCAAACATCACGTTCAGGGAGGAGTTCCCGTAGATGATGATATCTTTGGGATTGTTCTCCATCATGTCGCCCAGAAGCTCACGGGCTTCCTCAATACCGGTCAGCTGACCGTAATTCCGGCAGTCTGTGCCGTCTTCACAGGTCAGATCAGAGGAGGAATCCAGAACATCCATCATGTGCATGGAAAGATCCAGCTGATCAATGCAGGGAATACCCCGGCTCATGTTCAGCTGCATGTCCATGGCCTGGACCTTTTTATACTCTTTTCTCAGAGTGTCCAGTTCCTGGGTCAGTTCCTCCGTAGTCATCTCCAGATAAGGCTTCATGACGAGCATCCTTCCTTCGGAAAAAGATCAAAAGATACGTTATCACAAACACCCGGCGTTTTCAAGCGCCGGGATGTTTTTCTGATGGCTTCTCTGCAAAGGGTTCAGGGCGTCAGTTCCCCAGGATCCGGAGGAAGTTGAAAAGACCCAGATACCAGATGTCGAAGTTGTGATCTCCGGGGCATTCCTGCCAGTGCCAGTTGGCTTCTGTCAGCTGATCGGTATATTTCGGCAGCTCTTTGGCGGCAGAGGAGGCAGAAGCATAGGCGATGCTGTCCCCGGTTCCGCAGATGTTATAGAAATAACGGATGGGATAGCTGTCAAACTTTTTGATCTCTGCGGCAACTTTGGATGCCGGATAGCTGGTGGGCGCGGCAGAGAAAGCGCCGAAAGCGGAGAACAGATCCATGCATTCGCACATGCCGATATTGATTGTCTGCATACCGCCCATTGAAAGGCCGGCCATGTACCTGTGATCACGGGATGCGCTCAGGTCATCCAGTCCGGCGCCATAGGTGGCATAGTGGGCATCCATCCAGGGCAGCAGGTCGTTGCGGATTTCCTGACCGAAGGAATAGAAGGCCTGCATGTTGCTCCAGTCTGTATTGCCGCAGTCTTCGGTGGAACGACCATTGGGCATGACGATGATCAGCGGTTTGATTTCCCCGTTGGCAATCAGGTTGTCCACGGCACATTTGCCAGGGCAGTTGAGGCTCAGGAATCCCCATTCCTTTTCGGTTCCTCCGACGCCGTGGCAGAGGACAAGCAGGTCATACTGCTGATCCTCTGAATAACCGGCAGGCAGATAGACCAGCGCGGGCTTCATAATGTCTTTCTGATCTCCATAATAATCCTTCGAGGGATACTCAATCTTCCGGACTGTGCCGCCTTCCTTCAGGATTTTCTTGTATTCAAGGGGAAGCCTGTCCGGGAGATCCGGAAGACTGGAAGCGGATTCGGCAAGGGCTGATACAGAACAGCAAACCAGGCAGACGATCAGCATCAGGATGATGAACAGTTTCAGCATAAGAACCCTCCTTATACACAATGATCAGGTCGGTTTTATGATATGTCACCTGCACCTGGAAGACAATAGATAAAAATTGCTGTGTTTTTGTCAACGAGAATTAACATTCCGGAATCGGAATGTCAGCGCGGGATGGTTGACCAGCATTATATCCGGGCGTATCATTTTGTTCGAAAGGTGGGAAATGTATGATCGGGAAGAATCTTCAGAAACTGCGGAAAATGATGAACCTGACCCAGGAAACGCTGGCGGAAAAAGTCGGCGTCGCCCGCCAGACCATTGCCAAATGGGAAACAGAGGAGAGTACGCCGGATCTGGAAATGTCCGGAAGGCTGGCGTCCGTGCTGGAGGTTTCCCTGGACGATCTGGTCAACGCTCCGGAGGATGAACTGGACAGTCGTCCCGGCATGCGCGGGAAACACATGTTCGGTGTGGTGACAGTGGGTGACAAGGGACAGATTGTGATCCCGGTCCGGGCAAGGCGCGTATTCAATATCAACCCCGGAGACCAGCTGATGGTACTGGGGGATGAGAACAGCGGCATCGCACTGGTGAACGCAGAGTTCTTTATGGCTGTTGCGGAGGAAATTAAGAATGGATTATGAAATGAAAACGCCCCTGGCGGTTCAGGGACTGTGCAAAAACTACCCGGCTTTTCAGCTGAGAGATGTGTCCTTCAGCCTGGTGCCGGGAACCATCACCGGCTTTATCGGCCGGAACGGCGCCGGCAAAACGACCACAATCAATTCCATGCTGTCGTTTGTACGCCCGGATGCCGGAGAGATCTCCTTTTTCGGACTGGATTATCCGGAACACGACCGGGAGATCAAGGAAAGGATCGGCTTCGTTTCCGCCGGCATGACCTACTATACCCGGAAAAAGCTGAAGGCGATTACCGCGGTGACCAGGACATTCTATCCCGGATGGGATGATACTGCATACCGGAAGTGGATGAGCGTTTTCGGACTGGATGAGGAGAAAACTCCGGCGGAACTGTCCAACGGCATGAAGATTAAATACGCGCTGGCCCTGGCCCTCAGCCACGGGGCGGAGCTGCTGATCCTGGACGAACCGACCAGCGGCCTGGATCCTGTGAGCCGGGAGGAACTGGTGGAGGTTTTCCTGAAACTGAAGGATGAGGGAAAGACGGTTTTCTTTTCCACCCATATTACGTCCGACCTGGAGAAATGCGCGGACAGGATTTTGTTCCTTCAGCAGGGAGAACTGAAAGCGGATGACACGCTGGAAGGCTTCCGGGACGCCTGGCGGATCGCGGAGTGCGGGACGGATATTCCCCCGGCAATGCAGGAGGCGGCCTGCGGACGCTGCCGGATCCGGGACGGGTATACGGTGCTCATCCGGAAAGACAACGCGGCTGCTTTTGAAACCCGGGAGGCAACCCTGGAAGAAATCATGATTCATCTGGAAAAGGAGGCGGAAGAGGCATGAAACTGCTGATGAAGGAATGGAAGCTGTGCATACATCCCACAGCCTACATCATGCTGATGTGCGCCGCGCTGATCCTGGTTCCGGGCTATCCCTACGGCGTGAGCTGTTTCTATATGGGACTGGCGATTTTCTTTGTCTGCCTGACGGCCAGGGAAAACCATGACGCGACTTATACGCTGATGCTGCCGGTTTCCCGCGCAGATGCAGTAAAGGGAAGAATTCTTTTCTGCACCCTTCTGGAAGTGATCGATCTGGCGGTTATGGGCCTCTTTATCCTGATCAAATACGCCATCGGGAATACACCGAACCCGGCCGGAATGGATGCGGGACTGGCGCTGATCGGCAGTGGAATGATTATCTTCGCGATCTTCAATATGATCTTTTTCCCGGTATACTACAAGGATATCAATAAGCCGGGGAAGGCATTCGGCTTTGCGGCCGTGGCAGTATTCCTTTGGATTATCATTGAGACTGTTTCGACCTATGCGGTACCGTTCTTCCGGGATGTGCTGGATCAGCCGGATCCGCGCAATATGAGCGACAAGGCGCTGTTTACACTGGCAGGTCTGGCCCTGTTCGTGGCAGGAACGGCGAAGAGCGTGCAGATGAGCGTAAAGAGGTTTGAAGAAGTAGACCTGAGTTTGTAATGAAGAATGAAAAATGAAGAATGAAGAATGGAGGACAAAACAGTTTCCGGTGCAAGCCGGAAACTGTTTTTTGAATCTTCTGATTTGGAGAGAATGATGATATAATAATTTATTAATGTGAACAGCTATAATCGGAGGAAAAAGATTCACATGTCCAAAGAACAGAAGGTAACCCTGAAGGAATGGATCTATATCACGGCCGGTATCCTGATTATGACGGTGGGTATCTATTTCTTCAAATTCCCGAACCATTTCTCCACCGGCGGCGTGACGGGTATTGCCATTGTTCTGGGACATTATGTTCCGTCCATTACTCCCGGTACGCTGGTGACGATCATTAATATCGCCCTGCTGGCTTTAGGGTTCGCGGTGTTCGGAAAGTCCTTCGGAATCCGGACGGTCTATGCCTCCCTGCTGATGTCCGGCACATTGCAGCTGCTGGAAGTTGTCTGCCCGATGAGCGCTCCGATGACCTCCCAGCCCCTGGTGGAACTGCTTTTTGCCGTGGGACTGCCGGCGGTGGGTTCCGCAATCCTGTTTAACCTGGACGCTTCCTCCGGCGGAACGGATATCATCGCGATGATCCTGAAAAAGCATACGGCGCTGAATATCGGCATCGCCCTGCTTTGCAGCGACATCATCATCACGGTTTCCGCCTGTTTTGCCTTCGGCATGGAGACGGGACTGTTTTCCATCCTGGGACTGATTATCAAATCGCTGTTCATGGACCTGGTGACAGACAACCTGAAAACCAAGAAGTGTTTTCAGATCATTACTTCCCATCCTGAACCCATTGAACAGTTTATTACCGTGGAACTTCACCGCGGCGCAACCCGGCTGCACGGAGAAGGTTCCTATACCCATGAGGGAAAGACCGTGCTGCTGACCGTAGTGTCCCGGCATGAGGCGGTGCTGCTGCGGAACTATATTCACAAGCAGGATCCGGCGGCCTTTATGATTATCACTTCCAGCACGGAGATCATCGGAAAGGGTTTCCGCGGAGTGAACTGAAAACTTTATAACCGGAGGGGAAATTCACATGATTCATTTCGGTATGCCGACCCTGATCGAGAATCATACGCTGCAGGACAACATCGACCTGTGCGAAAGCCTTGGCCTGCGCTTTATTGAGCTGAACATGAATTTCCCGGAGTATCAGACAGATGAACTGCAGAAGACGGATGAGCTGATCCGGGCCGCGGAAAAAGCCGGGATCTATTTTACCATTCACCTGGATGAAAACCTGAATATCGCGGATTTCAACCGGCTGGTTTCAAACGCCTATCTGGAAACCGTCCGGCAGTCTGTTGAGGTGTCCCGAAAACTGATGACATTACGGGATCGTTATGATCCCGAAAGAAGGCCGCTGACACTGAATATGCATATGAATCCCGGAATCTACATCACCCTTCCGGACAGGAAGGTGCAGATGTATGAGCGGGATTTTGAAACATACATGAAATCCTTTGCCGCGTTCCGTTCACTGTGTGAGGAATGGATCGGCGAGGCTGATATCCGTATTGCTGTTGAAAACACAGACGGATTCCGCAGCTATGAGAAGGAAGCCATCCGGTATCTGCTGGAAAGCCCGGTTTTCGGACTGACCTGGGATATCGGCCATTCCAAAGCCATTCATGAGACAGACGTTCCGTTTATCACGGAACATCAGGACAGGTTGATCCATTTCCATATCCATGACGCAACGGAGACACCGGCGAAGAACCATCTGGCGCTGGGAGACGGGGAACTGGACCTGACGGCAAGGCTCCAGCTGGCCGCTCAGCGGAACGCACGGTGCGTCCTGGAAACGAAGACGATTGAAGCACTGAAGAAATCTGTTGCCTGGCTGAAGGAACATCAGCTGTGGAATACATAAAAAGCCGGAGGATTCCAATGCAGAGGCTATTTACGTCAGCCGGAGAAACGCTGTCCGGTACTCCCTGGAATACGTACCCACGTCCGCAGCTGGTACGGAAAGACTGGCTGTGCCTGAACGGAAAATGGCATTTCACCTGCGGCAGGACGAAAACAGAAATCAATGTTCCCTTCTGTCCGGAAAGCCTTCTTTCGGGTGTGAACATACAGATGGAATACGGCCGGGAAATGGTGTATTCCAGGCACTTCACCCTGCCGGAGGAATGGCAGGGGCAACGAATACTGCTTCACTTCGGGGCTGTCAGCCGGAAAGCAACGGTCAGGATTAACGGGAAGGAAGCGGTTTCCCATGAAGAGAGCTATCTTCCTTTCTCCGCGGATATCACAGACCTGATTTGCGAAGGAGAAAACGAAATATCTGTCACTGCCGTCAACGATCTGTCCCATCAGCATCCCTGGGGAAAACAGAAAGAAAAGCGGGGCGGCATGTGGTATACCCCGGTGTCCGGTATCTGGCAGACAGTCTGGATTGAACCGGTTCCGGAACGGTATATCCACACCCTGACGATTCATACGGGCAGGGATTACGCGGAAATCACTGTGAACGGCGCCGATGACGGAGCTGTTGAGATGAACGGCGTCTGCTATCCCCTGGTCCGGGGTACGGTCCGGATCGATGTGAAAGATCCAAACTGCTGGTGCCCGGAAAACCCGTACCTGTACCGGTTTACCGTGACCGCTGGCGAGGATCGGGCGGAATCATATTTTGCCCTGAGGACACTGACAGTGGAACGCATCAGCGGAATCCCGCGGCTTTGCCTGAACGGGGAACCGTATTTTTTTCACGGCCTGCTGGACCAGGGATACTGGAGCGACGGCCTGTATACGCCGGCGGCTTCCTCCTGTTATGAATCGGATATCCTGGCCATGAAGGCGCTGGGGTTCAACATGCTGCGGAAGCACATCAAAATTGAACCGGAGCAGTTCTACTATGACTGTGACCGGCTGGGCATGATTGTTTTCCAGGATATGGTGAACTGCGGAGAGTATCATTTCCTTCGCGATACCATCCTGCCGACGGCTGGATGGAAGCCCCTGAATGACGCCCGCCTGAACCGGGACCAGGCTGCAAGGGAAAACTTCCTGAAGACCATGGATGAGACGGTCCGGCTGCTGGGCAATCATCCATGCATCTGCCTGTGGACCATCTTCAACGAAGGATGGGGTCAGTTCCGGGCAGATGACGCTTTCCGCCGGCTGAAAGCGCTGGACGATACGCGATTTGTTGACAGTACTTCCGGCTGGTTTGCCCGGAAACTGAGCGACGTGGAAAGCCTCCATATCTATTTCAAAAAGCTTCGGACCGGAAAACAGGACCGGCCGCAGTTCCTGTCAGAATTCGGCGGATGGTCCCTCAAGATTCCGGAGCACAGCTTTAACCTGGAAAAGACCTACGGATACAAGAAGTACGAGGATCGGGAGACGTTCGTACACGATCTGAAGGCGCTGTACCTGGAAGAGGTACTTCCCCTGATTTCCCGGGGACTGTGCGCCACGGTATATACCCAGGTTTCAGACGTAGAGGATGAAACCAACGGGCTTCTGACCTTTGACCGGAAGGAAGCCAAAGTGACTCCGGAGGAGTTCAGGGATATTTCCGACAGGCTCTGTAAGGCAATCAAAGAACAGGCCTGAAAACGCAGGCAGCAGAGGTGTTTCTTATGATGAAGAACCGTAAATTCCAGATCGCCCTGATCATATTCTCCCTGACCGGCCAGATTGCCTGGGTTGTGGAGAACATGTATTTCAACGTGTTCATCTATAAGATGTTCCGGGCTTCCGCGTCGGATATTGCCCTGATGGTTACGGCCAGCGCGATTGCCGCAACGCTGACCACCATCCTGATGGGCGCCCTGTCCGACCGGATCGGGAAAAGAAAGATTTTCATGTGTGCCGGATACATTGCCTGGGGTATATCCATTATCTCCTTTGCCCTGATCCGGACGGATGTGATTTCCTCCCTGTTCGGCATGGTGACCGGTGCGGCAACTGTCGGAATCACGCTGACCATTATCATGGACTGCGTGATGACCTTCTTCGGATCCACGGCGAATGACGCGGCGTATAACGCGTGGCTGACTGACTCCACGGACGCCACCAACCGCGGGGCGGCTGAAGGCATCAACTCCATGATGCCCCTGATCTCCATCCTGGTGGTGTTCGGCGGATTCATGGGCTTTGACCTGGATCAGGCTTCCAGCTGGACTGCCATATACTGCATCATCGGCGGGCTGGTTCTGCTGATCGGCATCCTGGGTTTCTTCCTGGTGGATGAAGCCCCGGTCAGGAATCCGGACAGCCTGGGCTACTTTGCCACAATCCTGTACGGGTTCCGCCCGGCGGTGATCCGGAAAAACGCCGTGCTGTATTTTTCCATGGCGGCCTTCATTATTTTCAACATCTCCATTCAGATTTACATGCCCTACCTGATTATCTACTATGAGCAGACGCTGGGTATGGCGGACTACGTGCTGATTATGGCGCCGGCTATTATTCTGGCCGCGGCTGTGACCTTCTTCTTCGGCAGGCTGATTGACCGTTTTGGATTCCGAAAGACAGTCCTTCCGGCTCTGTTCCTGCTGGCGCTGGGTTTTGTCCTGCTGTGGCTGGTGCCTTCTGTGATTCAGGCCGAGGGTATGGCGATGAAAATACCGGTGTTTATCGGCTCCTTCCTGATGATGTCCGGCTATCTGAGCGGCATGGCGGTATTCGGAACACAACTGCGTAATTACACACCCGAGCATATGGCGGGCCGTTTCCAGGGACTGCGGATTCTTTCCCAGGTTCTGATTCCCGGCATCATCGGCCCGCAGATCGGCGCATGGGTACTCCGGAACGCGCCGACCATTTCCAACAGCGATGGAACGACCTCCTTCCTGCCAAGCGCGGATATCTTCCTGACAGCGCTGATTGTCCTGGTCATCCTGATTGCGGTGCTGTCCGCCTGGCTGCTTCATAACAAAAACGATGCGGAAAACTCCGCATCAATGGAAACCCGGGGGAACAGATGAAGTTTCTTTGGAAGTATCTGAAAAAGTATCAATGGATGATCCTGCTTGGCATGGGACTGAAGCTGGCCGGAACGCTGACCGAGCTTCTGATTCCCTATGTGATGGAACATCTGCTGGACCATGTGGTGCCGCAAAAGGAGACGGTGCCTGTTTTGCTGTGGGGCGGGGCGATGATCCTGCTGGCCTGCGTGGTGCGGTTCCTGAACGTGACGGCAAACCGGAAAGCAGTGTGGATCGCCAAGGAGAGCATTTTTACCATCCGGCGGGATTTGTTCCATTCCGCATTGAACCTGTCCGGTGGACAGACGGATGAAATCGGCCTGCCTTCCCTGATTTCCCGGATGACATCCGATACCTACAATGTGCAGAATTTTATCCGGGCTGCCCAGACGCTGGGTATCCGGGCGCCGATCATGCTGATCGGAGGTGTCGTCATTACGCTGACTATGGATACAGGCCTGGCGCTGATTCTGTGCATCATGGCGCCGATTATGATCGGCCTGGTGGTGTTTATTTCCTTCAAGGGCATTCCGCTGTATGACATGGTACAGCGGGGGATGGATGATATTGTACGGATCATGCGGGAAAACATCTCCGGAATTCGGGTGGTGAAGGCCCTTTCCAAAGAACCTTTTGAGATGCGGCGATTCGGCGGGGCAAATGACACGACTTCCCGGCGGGATATCAAGGCAAGTATCATTATGGCACTGCCGGGCCCGGTAGTAACGCTCTTCCTGAATATCGGCCTGACACTGATTGTTTTTATCGGCGCAAAACGGGTAAACGCGGGTGTGACCCAGCCCGGCGTGATCCTGGCTTTTCTGACATATTTCAATATGATCCTGATGGGCGTAATGGGCCTGAACCGCGTGTTCCTGATGCTCTCCAAGGCTAATGCTTCCGCGGCCCGTATCGCTGAGGCAACAGAGCAGCAGGAAGACCTGGCTGTGCTGCCTGCGGAGGAAGGGGCTACCACAGAACGGGAGGGTTATATTGTTTTCGATCACGTAACCTTCAGTTATGCCGGAGACGGGGGAAACGGACAGCAGAATGCGGCCGCCTTTGCAGGCTCTTCAAGGCAGCAGTGCCTGAAGGACGTGGATTTCACGATCCGGAAGGGCGGATCCCTGGGCATTATCGGCGCCACGGGAAGCGGAAAAACCACGATTATCAACCTGCTGATGCGTTTTTACGATCCCGGGGAAGGGCATGTGTTCATTGACGGACAGGACGTCCGTACGATGGACCGGGATGCCCTGCGCCGCCGGTTCGGCACGGTGTTCCAGAATGATACGATCTTTGCCTCCAGCATCCGGGAGAATGTGGTATTCGGCCGGAACGTGGATGAGGAGCGGCTGCAGGAAGCCCTGGGAGATGCCATGGCAGCTGATTTTGTCAACCGGTATGAGGACGGGGCTGACCACATGGCAGCAATTCACGGCGGTAATTTCTCCGGCGGACAGAAGCAGCGGCTGCTGATTGCCCGGGCCGTGGCGGCGAAACCGGAGATTCTGATTCTTGATGATTCCTCCTCCGCACTGGATTACCGGACGGATGCCGAATTGCGAAAAGCCATCAGCAGCCGGTACGCCGGAACGACACTGATCGTCATTGCGCAGCGGGTTTCTTCCATCATGAACCTGGATGAAATCATTGTGCTGGATGAAGGAGAAATGATCGGCAAGGGAACGCATGAGGAACTGATGCGTGAATGCCCGGTTTACCGGGAGATCCAGCAAACCCAGATGGGGGAGGTGGAATAATGGCCAACAGAGATTCCATTATGACCAAACCCAAGGACTCAAAGGGAGCCTTTATGCGCCTGCTGTCCTATCTGGGCGCGTTCAAAGCACTGATCCTGCTGGTGGCGGTGCTGTGTCTGATCAGCAATGTACTGAGCCTGTGGGGACCGACGCTGGCCGGATCCGCGATTAATGAGGCGGCGGCAGGAATAAACAAGGTGAACTTCGAAAAGGTCGCCTACTATGCGGTCCGGATGCTGGCAGTATACGTGAGCTCTTCCCTGATCACCATCCTGATTCATATGATTATGGTGAATGTTTCCAAACGTGTGGGCCGGAAGATGCGACAGGACGTGTTTGACAAGCTGATGCGGCTGCCGGTGGGCTTTTTTGACCGGAACCAGGCGGGAGATATCATCAGCCGGGTATCCTATGACGTGGACGTGATCAGCACCTGTATGGCCACGGATGTGGTGGCAATCCTGACCAGTGTGGTGACGGTAGCTGGTGCGCTGATCATGATGGTCCGGATATCCCCGGTACTGAGCCTGGTGACGCTGGTAACGGTGCCTGCTTCCATCGTGTTCACCGCCCACATGCGAAAGAAGACCCAGCCCCGGTTTGTGAAACGGTCCAGGTCCTACGGAGCGATGAACGGGTTTGTGGAAGAGCAGCTGTCCGGGCAGAAGACCATCCAGGCCTACGCCTATGAAGACCAGATTGACGAAAAATACGAGGATATCAACCACCAGGCCGCGGAAGCGTATTATGACGCGGATTCCCTGGCGGCAACCATCGGTCCGACGATCGGCTTTATCAACAATATCGGTCTGAGCCTGATTACCCTGCTGGGATCGGTGCTGTATATGAACGGGGCCATCGGGTTGGGAAACATCTCTTCTTTTGTGCTATATTCCCGGAAATTTTCCGGTCCGATCAACGAAGTAGCGAACATCATCAACGAACTCTTTTCCGCACTGGCGGCGGCGGAACGGGTATTCGGCCTGCTGGATCAGCCGGAAGAGCTGAAGGACGCAGAGGGTGCCCGGACGCTGACGGACGTGGAAGGCAACGTGGCGCTGAATAAGGTGTCCTTTGGTTATGACCCGGACCGGACCATTATCCACGATCTTTCCATGCGGGCGGATGCAGGAAAGCTGACGGCTATCGTAGGCCCTACCGGCGCCGGCAAAACAACGATCATCAACCTGTTGATGCGTTTTTACGACGTGGACAGCGGCAGCGTGGCCGTGGACGGACAGGACGTAAGGGAGCTGACCCGGAGAAGCCTGCGGTCCGCTTATGCCATGGTGCTGCAGGACACCTGGGTGTTCAGGGGCACGATCTTTGACAATATAGCCTACGGCAAGGAAAACGCCACGATGGATGAGGTGGTGGCCGCGGCGAAGGCCGCCCATATCCATCCGTTTATCATGCGGCTGCCGGAAGGATACCAGACAGTGATCAGCGAGGACGGCGGCAACATTTCGAAGGGACAGAAGCAGCTGCTGACGATCGCCCGGGCAATGCTGTATACCTCCAATATGCTGATCCTGGATGAGGCAACCTCCAACGTGGATACTTCCACAGAACGGGAGATCCAGCGGGCTATGCGAAAGCTGATGACAGGGCGGACGTGCTTTGTAATCGCCCACCGGCTATCCACAATCCGGAACGCTGACAATATCCTGGTAGTAAACCAGGGAGACGTTGTGGAGCAAGGGACGCACGACGAACTGATGCAGGCGCGGGGGTTCTACTATCGTCTGTACCGTGCGCAGTTTGAATAAAAAATGCTTGACATGTGTCTTTTGGTAAGTTATAGTGATCACAATTAAAAAAGAAAGGAGGTTCTTCGCATGGTTAACTTCATGAATGTAAAACGGTTTACAGCCACCGTTAAAACTGTAAAACACATCCGTAATGGCAATACATCCGACCATACGAAGAACCAACCGGAATAACTTCCGGCGCCTGTTTTCATATGATCGGCCGCTTGTCCATAACGGATAAGCGGTTTTTTGCTGCGTAAAAAAGAATACAGGGGGTGGTCGGGATGATCTATATAACGTACGGAGATATCCCGGAAGACAAACAGGAAACAAGCAATGAAACTGCATGTACCGGTACCTTTGGAGAGATGGGCTTCAGGTGCTGTGAACAGGACAGAACAAACGAAGAAAGGAGATAAAAGACAATGGTTTTTGACAGGAATACAGTTTTTGCACTGACAGAAAAAAGCAAAAAAGGACAGGAACCGGAGCAGATGAGCCGGTATACTGCCAACGTTACAGAAAAAGCAGAAGAGACGCGCGGGAGGGGGTATCTGAATACCCGAAGGAAGCCGCGCCGCAAAAGGAAGGAATATTTATGGAAAAGAATATACAGATACATGAAATGCTGCCCGGGAATCTGTACGCCGGCAATCTCTGGCAGAAGGAAATGGTGGAAAACACAATACTCCGGCGTGATGAGCCTTACCATGTGACCGTTTCCGGTGAGACTTTCTACACCGGAAATGAGGGAGAACCCGTGGAAAAGAAGATCCGCAGGGGCTTTTTCAGCCGGATTTTCCGGCGGGAAACCAAACAAAAGGAGAGGATAAGTGTTTGGAAGAAAAGTATCGCGTAATCCTGGTCCACAGGGACCGATACCTGGTCAGGAACGGGGCAAAAGAGCTTTACTGCGTGCTGACCGGGAGCCTGCGATACCGTGATGAATATCCGGTTGCGGGCGATTATGTGGAAATTACGGAGAATCCGTTCGGCGACAGCCTGATCCGGGCGATCCTGCCCCGGCGGACGGTGTTTTACCGTCCGGACCGGGGCGGGCACGCGGATGGATTCGCAAAAACCATTCAGGTGCAGCCGCTGATCGCCAATATGGATTATGTGTTTATTATCACATCCCTGAACCAGGATTTCAGCCTGAACCGGATCGCACGATATGCTTCCATGGCAACGGCCGGAGGCGCTGTGCCGGTGGCAGTGCTGACCAAGGCGGATCAGTGTGCGGACGTTGAAGAAAAGGAACGGGAAACCGCCGCGCTGAGCGGGCAGATGGAGGCGGTGGCAGTAAGCTCCTATACGGGTTTCGGCCTGGAACGGCTGCAGAAGTACTTTGTCCCGGGAACGACGATTGCCCTGCTGGGTTCTTCCGGCGCGGGGAAATCCACCCTGATCAATACGCTGGCCGGGGAGGAGGTTATGCGCACCGGGGAGATCCGGGAGGCTGACTCCAAGGGAAGGCATACGACCACACACCGGGAAATCATCGAAATCAACGGAGTGAGCTTCATAGACACTCCCGGACTGCGGGAACTGGGTATGATTGCAGCAGAGGAAGGCATCAGCGGTACATTCAGTGATATTGCTGATCTGATCAGCCAGTGTGCCTTTTCCGATTGTACACACCGCAGCGAACCCGGATGCGCTGTTCGTAATGCGTTGGCGGACGGCACGCTTTCTCCCGAACGCTGGGAACTGTACAATCGCCTTGAACGGGAAAACAGCTGGAGCAAGATCAAAAAGAATGAAAAGATGATGAATATTGCCATGGATAAGCGCAAACAACGGAAACACAGCGAATGGAAGGAGAGATGATTATTGAAGAGCATTGAAGAACAAGCGGTCATTTTATACGCACTGGAGAACTGTGAAATCAAACCATTCCCCGGACATCCGGGCGGACGGAACCGTATCCTGATCTGCTGCCGGAACGGGGAAAAGAAATATATACTCCGCATATCGGAACTGGGCGACCGGACCGGAGAGGATTACCTGGCAGAAACGGAATTCGTCCACTACCTGGCCCGGAACGGGGCACCGGTGGCGGATGTGATACCATCTGTTCACGGCAGGATGGTTGAATGCGTTGAGAAGGATGGACAGAAGATCTATCTCAGCCTGTTTGCCTACGCAAAAGGAATGCTGCTGTGTGACAATGGCTACCGTTACCGGGAGGGAGCACCTCTTGAAGAATACTTCTATAACACCGGCAAGGCGCTCGGTGTGATCCACAGGTTGTCCAGGGAGTTCAAACCGGTGCACCGGCGCCCGGAATTCTTTGATAAATACAACCGGGATTATATTGAACGCCTGATTCCGGATTCCTATGCAGAACTGAAGGATGCCATTAACAGACGGCTGGATGAATACGGGAAACTGCCCATGGACGCGGGAAACTACGGGCTGATTCATTTCGATTTCTGCGACGGGAATTACCATGTGGACATGAATACCGGCGATATTACTGTGTTCGATTTTGACAACTGTATTTACTGCTGGTATATGTTCGACCTGGCCCACGTCTGGACTCACGGCATTGGCTGGTTCCGGCATGAGCCGGATCCGAAAAAACGCATGGCATATATGAAATGGTACTTTGATACAGTGCTTGAGGGATACAGAAGCGAAACGGACGTATCCGAGGAGATGCTGGAGAAGCTCCCCCTGTTCATTGACATGACGCTGATCGAATCCATCGTTGACGAGTTTGAATGCTGTGCGCGGGAAGAGGAAGAACCGGAGGAAGAAGACATCGGGGAGACAGCGGAATGCCTGATCCATGATATTCCCTATGCCGGTTTTGGGGCGGAATAACGTACGAAAGTGGAAGCAAAGCAAATGAGCACCGCATTGCGGTGCTCATTGACATCCTGTTGCGATTAATCCTGCAGGGCGAGCTCGGCTGCCCTGACCGCATGGATTTCAGTTGTGTCAAAAATCCTGAGCGCGGAGGATTCCTGCTGAACCAGCAGGCCGATTTCCGTACATCCGAGAATGACGGCTTCCGCTCCTTTCTCCTTCAGGGCGGCAATGATACGACTGAATTCGGCCCGGGATTCCTCCCTGATATTGCCCAGGCGCAGTTCTTTATAGATTACGTTGTTGACGATTTCCACGTCTTTTTCGTCCGGAATCAGTACGTCAAAGCTCCGGGCAATCAGCCTGGACTTATAGAAGTCCTGGGTCATCGTATACTTTGTTCCGAGCAGGGCAACCCTGCGGATGTTTGCTGCCTCCAGCTTATCGGCTGTCGCGTCCGCAATATGGATAACGGGAACGGAAATCCCGGCCTGAATCTGATCAGCTACCTTGTGCATGGTATTGGTGCAGATGACGATAAAGTCCGCTCCGGCGGCTTCCAGCTTTTTCGCCGCATCTCCCAGAATGTCCGCGCTTTTGTCCCATTGACCAGTGGCCTGGCATTCCTCAATCTCAGCGAATTCAACGCTGTAAAGAATGATCCTGGCAGAGTGCAGACCACCGAGCATTTCCTTAACCTTTTCGTTGATGATCCTGTAGTAGGGAATGGTGCTTTCCCAGCTCATTCCGCCGATTAATCCGATTGTTTTCATTTACTTTTCCTCTTGTCTGTTTGTCAGGGCGAACTCGATTTCATCGAGTCCCTCTGTGATATTGTTTCTGTTTCCTGTTTCCCTGAAACCCATCCGGCAGTACAACCTTTTCGCATTCACATTGTTTTCAAGGATCCATAGCGTGGGCGTATCCGGACAGAGACTGACGGCATATTTCAGGAGAATGGTTCCATAGCCTTTGTTCTGCCGGCCCGGAAGAATATACAGGTCCTCAATCAGACTGCCGGTCAGGCTGACAATTCCGACAGGCTCATCTTCCAGCAGCATGTATATTTTGCTTCCCTGCCTGATTTTTTCTGACAGGTACTCCAGCTGATGTTCCAGAGTATGCAGGGCAATAAAGTCCGCAGAACAGAAGGAGCGGTGTGAATCCTGCCAGGAGACAGAATGAATTTCAGCAGCCTGATAAAGGTTTGACTGATCTACAGGAACAATCATACGACATCCTCCCCGGAAACGGTTTTTGCTGTCCAGTCCTCATAGGCTTTTTCCCAGGTGCCCATGGTGTACGGCCTGCGGGAATCACCGATTTTCCGGGCATACTGTTCCGCATGCTGCAGGAAGAAGGCCATGTGTTCCCGGGCGGTGAGAAGCTCCCTGAGGATCACACGGCTCCAGATATTTGCCTCAGTGAACTGGGCGGTGGTTCTCAGCAGTTCCGCATACTGCTGCTTGTCAAAGGGAACCCTGATCTCTTCAACTTTCACGGTTCCGTTTTCTGCAATGTCTATCATGGTGTAAGGAACTGTGTCCCTGATTCCGTCCAGGGGCAGACCGCAGGATCCGGGGTTGACAAGCCAGGTGTTCCGGCCATGGGCTTTGTAACTCCACTGCACATGGGTGTGACCGAAAAGATAAATACCTTCTTCCAGTCCGGACAGGCGGTTCTGAAAGTCTGTATCCTGATCCAAGAGACTACAGATATCGTGTGAAAGCAATTCCGGTGTGATTTGAGTCTGCGCGTATTTTCTCGCGAGAACGGCAGATCCGCACTGTTCCATTTCACAGTCTCCGATCCAGCCGGCGGAAGCGTGCGCAACATGGATGTGCACACCGCTGCGGGTGAAATCCAGGGTATGCGGCAGCTCCATCAGATACCGGAGATTATCAGGACTGATGTTCCTGAAACACCAGTAGGAGATTTGCATCTGGCCGTCTGTCCAGCCGCTCTGGTCTTTGCCGATGAGATTCTCCAGATAGCGTTCTTCATTCCCTCGAATGATGTGTTTGTTTTCAATCCGCCGGATCACAGAGATACACTTATCAGGCCAGGGACCGCTCAGGCAGTAGTCTCCGGCAAAAATGTACTCCGAGGCCCCCTGCTTTTCCGCGTCTGCAAGCACTGCGTTAAGGGCGGGCAGATTGCCGTGGATATCCGAAATGACAGCGATCTTCATGTTTCCTGTTTTCCCGGGGCGGCCTGACGGATCGGCTTTCCGATTTTCATTTCCCGGCGCCAGTCAGGCGCTTCACCATCATCGGCCCAGTATTCGTCCATTTCCGTGATTTTTTCATTTTCAATCCGGAGGAAGCTGACAACATGAAAGGACATACTCCTGTCAACCGGATAAACCCGGCCGGCCAGGATGACGGTGCTTCCGGCTTCTTCAACGCGTTCAATCTCTCCGCTCCAGTCATTGGGATAATCACAGTTGACCCGGACGTATTCTTCTACTGTAAACTGCTCGTTGGAACAATGCCAGCGAATGACAGCATCATCCCGAAACCAGGAAGACAAGTGCTCCCTGTTCTGGGACAGGACGTCCTGCCAGAATGCTTTGTAATCCATACTTTTCTCCCTGCTTATGCCTGTTTTGTATCGATCCAGACCAGCACACGCTCATCTGTCCGCTCTGTGATGACGCCGCCGTTGGCCAGCGCAACAGCCTGGGATGCCTTGTTGTCCAGGTGAATGGTAACCAGCACTTTGTCGATTCCCCGGTGATACGCTTCGCCGATGAGCAGCCGCAGAAGCTCTTTTCCGTAGCCTTTGCCGCGGTATTGCGGGGCAATGCCGTAGCCGATATGACCGCCGGCTTTCCGCAGGGCATCGGTCAGGCAATGCCTCAGCTTGCCAAAGCCGACCGGTACTCCGTCCGCGTACAGCCAGTAGGTTGTGGAGGGAACCTTCCAGCCGTCGACGATGCCGTCCATTTCAGACTCCTGCTGTTTTTTGATCAGCCAGTCTTTATATTCCTCAAAGGTCATACCGTTGACTTTGTTCTGCAGCCCGTTCTCATCCAGGGGAATATCCTGCAGCATCTGGTATACATCCATTCCGTCATTGACGGACAGTTTCCTGAGTTCCGGCATAATCGCTACGCTCCTTTTTCACACCGGCCGGTAGCTGTCCTTCTCCACGGCATCGTACAGGTCACGCTGCATTCTGCCTTCGAAGTAAGCTTTCAGCTCAAGGTTCCGGTCCCATTTTCCCTGATTATATATTCCGTAACGCCGTTTGACATCAGACATCCGATCCACAATATCCATGACGCCTTCCGCTCCGGAAATGGCATCGCACAGCTGGATCAGGCGGTCATAATCATCTGGGATGATTTCTGCAAGCTTTGAGCGGATCAGGGTAGTTTCTTCCTCCGAGGTGTCTATTTTTCCAATGTAGCCTTCAAATTTCATTTCATTGAAGGAGTGGGTCAGGCAAATCCTGGCGGCGTCCGGGTAATCCAGGCTCATCATATAGGTGTAACCGTCAGAAACATGGCCCAGGTGCCGGACACCGAACCTCCGGCCGATATCGTGAAGCAGCCCCAGTATGTACGCTTTTTCCGGACAAAGGCCGGCGTAAAGGGCAATCTTTTCCGCACAGTGGGCCGCAGTGCGGCTGTGATTGCCCCAGGGGCCGGGGTTGCACTGTTCTGCTTCCGCCAGGAGCTTTTCCGCTTCCGCACGATCAGGATACCTGCCCTTGCCGGGATTAGCGATCCGGACATAATAGTGTTCTTCGTCTTCAGCCACAACGCGTCCGCCGTTTTTAAGCATAATCCGCAGGGAAGCGGGATTATTCCGGAGGACCCGTAGGTAAATTTCCTCTTCCGGAACAATACTGCGCGCTTCCTCCAGCGTCAGGCGAAGGCCTTCCGTACCGTATCCTTTTCCACGGAAAGGCTTCGCAATGAACTGACCGATATGACCGGCGCCGGTCCGCAGGGATTCGCACAGGTAATGGCGGATTCGGAACTGGCCGATGATAGTATCGTCATCCCAGAGAAAGAAGAAGGTTTCCGGCACATAGCCTTCGGGCAGGCCTTTGCCTTCGGAAAAGGCGATCATCTCCGGCAGAGCCTTTTCTTCAAAATCCTGCCGGGATACGTTGTACCAGGCGTTAGTCAGTCCGTTCTCATCCTCGGGCATATCCTTCACGAACAGCCATTCCTTTTCAAGATCTTCCGTGCAGGCTTTTTTCAGGTGAATCATACGCTGCTCCTTTATTCATTCTATGGGAGAACGGGCAATGAACATGCCGTATTCCTTTGGGATCCTGAGGACACCTTCTGTCATATGCGCCGCCAGGACGGAACGAACCGTCTCCCGCGGGAGGCTTCGCAGGTCTGACATGCCGGAGAGGGAATAGATGTAGTCTACCATATCCTCCACATTGGTGACGGCGAGGGAGTCTTCGTATAAATCCTGCCGGACGTCTGCGAAAAAGGAGCTCAGTTTTTCCGCTCCGTTCTGCAGGGTGAAAGCGGCATTGATGCCGGTTTCAACAGGCCGATCACTGAAGAGGCTGCCGATATATTCCATCATCCCGTGTTCGCCGAAAGTGGCACAGAAGAAAGTGCCGTCTTTCTTCAGCACCCGGCTGACTTCCCGCAGCCCCCTGGCGAGATCCGGCACATGATAAAGCATCATGTTGGCGATAACCGCATCGAAAGAGTGATCCGGATACGGAATATCCTGGATATCGATGACACGGTATTCAATTCCGGCTTCATCCTGCAGGGTTTCCTTTGCCTGCCCCAGCATACCTTCCGAAAAGTCCGAAAGGATCAGCCGGGAACAGCGGCTGATCAGTTTTCCCTGACCTTTCCACATATCGCCTGTTCCGCAGCCAAGCTCCAGCACGGAAGCGTTTGCCGGAAACTGATAGTGGGAAGAAATCCAGCAGCCGAACCCCTGCTTGTTGGTGGAATACTTAGTGTGTATCGAAATCCTGGTGTTCAGCTTTTCCGAGGTGCCGTACTGTTTGGCCAGGACACTTGAATTAACGAGCTGATTCAATGTGTTGTTCCTCCGTGAAGTGATGGCGCCGTCAGGACAACGGTGCTATTACCGGAGAGTATACCATTAATCCGCCTGAAGGGACAGTAAAGAATTTGCAAACAGGTTCCTTTTCAAGGCGGAATTTCACCGGTATAATGAGGATGCTCCTAAAGAACGGGGCGGTTCATACAGGCGTGAAGAAATATGATTTCTTTCCGTTTGCCTGCGGATATATGAAGATTACCCTGTAAACAAGGATAAAAGAGCAGAAAGGCAACCAGATGATCATTCAGGAAATCAGGGAAAAGCTGAGCAGCCTGCAGGATTTGAAATACCGGGATATGCAGGTTCGGATTATCCCGTCAGTGAAACCGGAAAGCATTATCGGTGTACGGACACCGGAACTGCGGAAGATGGCAAAAGAGCTGGCACAGTCCCGGGAGATCGGCGTTTTCCTGGAGAATCTGCCGCATAAGTTTTTTGAGGAAAACCAGCTGCACGCATTCATTGTTTCCGGAATGAAAGATTATAGGGAATGCCTTGGCGCGCTGAACCGGTTCCTGCCCTATGTGGACAACTGGGCAACCTGTGACCAGATGTCGCCCCGCGTGTTCAAAAAGCACCGGCCGGAGTTGATGGAAAGCATCCGGGAATGGATCGGTTCGGCGGAAACATACACGATCCGGTTCGGAATCGGAATGCTGATGGAACACTACCTGGACGAGGATTATGATCCGGCCTGTCCGGAGATGGTGGCTGCCGTCAGGTCGGAGGAATACTATGTCAACATGATGATTGCCTGGTATTTCGCCACTGCGCTGGCCAAGCAGTATGAGGCAGTGCTTCCTTTTATCACGGAGCACCGGCTGGATACCTGGACGCATAACAAGGCAATCCAGAAAGCTATTGAAAGTTTCCGGATTACACCGGAACAGAAAGAATACCTGAAATCTCTGAAAAACAGGAGTAGGTAAAAATGATCAGACTGGAAGAAATCAATGGAAAGAATGTCTGGGACATTCTGAAACTGAAAGTCGGCGAAAGCCAGAAGGAATTTGTAGCATCGAATGACGTCAGCATTATTGAAGCCTATATCGCGGTGACCCATCACGGGAAAGCCTTTCCCTTCGGGATCTATGACGGGGATACTCCTGTGGGCTTCTGTATGATTGGCTTCGGCGCGGATGACGACTGGGAGGACGCACCGGCTGTGGCTAAAGACAATTACAATCTCTGGCGGTTCATGATTGATGAACGGTATCAGGGGAAGGGCTACGGCAGGGCGGCTATGGAACTGATTCTGGACTATATCGGCAGTGAACCCTGCGGCCCGGCAGAATGCTGCTGGCTGTCCTATGAACCGGAAAATGAAAGGGCCAAAGCCCTGTACGCTTCCTTCGGCTTCCGGGAAACGGGAGAGTTTGACGGCGAGGAAGCCATTGCGGTGCTGAAACTGCAGCCCGGCGACGTCAAGGATGAGATCATTGAGAAGTATGTAAACCGCTCCGCGGAAATCCTGAAGGAAAAGCTGACGGGTATATACCTGCACGGCTCTGCGGCCATGGGCTGCTATCAGCCGAAGAAGAGCGACCTGGATTTTATGGTGGTGGTCAATAAGACGCTGACAGACGCCGAGAAACGTGAATACATGGACATGGTGCTTGAGCTGGACGCGGAAGGCCCGGCCAAGGGAATTGAAATGAGCATCGTTACAAAAGACGTCTGTGATCCCTTCGTTTACCCGACGCCATTCATCCTGCATTATTCCAGGAGACATACGGAATGGTACCGGACAAATCCGGACGATTATATCCGGAAGATGAACGGCACCGACAAAGACCTGGCTGCGCACTTTACCGTGATCCGGGGCAGGGGAATCTGCCTGTACGGCCAGCCGGTGGAGGAGGTTTTCGGCGAGGTGCCGGAAAAGGACTATCTGGATTCCATCTGGGATGACGTGTCCGGAGCCGGGGAGGAAATCGCTGATAATCCCATGTACCTGATCCTGAACCTGACGAGGGTCCTGGGGTACCTGAAGGAAAAAGAAGTCCTGTCCAAGCAGGAAGGCGGAACCTGGGGACTGAAGAACCTACCGGGGAAATACCATCCGCTAATCCTGACTGCCCTGGACGAATATGAGAACGGGGCGGAGGTCCGGTATGATCCGGGACTTGCACGGGACTACGCAGCCTATATGCTGAGACAGATTACACGCGGACAGATGAAAGGGATACGGGAAACACCGAAAGAAGTGGAACGCGCTGTGGCCGGAGATGAAGAAACTGTCGCGTTACTGGCCTGTGAACTGTGGCCGCACCATACCCTGGAGGAAATGAAAGAGGAGTTTAAGACCCATATTGCAGATGAAGAGGCGGCGGTTTTCCTGTGCCGTAAGAAGGACGGTGCTGTCGGGTTTGCCCATTGCCAGCTGCGGCATGATTATGTGGAGGGAACAGAGAGCAGCCCCGTCGGCTACCTGGAAGGAATATATGTAAAAGAGACCGACCGGGGAGAAGGAATTGCCCGAAAACTGCTGACAGCCTGCGAGGACTGGGCAGGAGAAAAGGGCTGCGCGGAGTTTGCCAGCGACTGTGAAGTGACGAACACAGTAAGCCAGCATTTTCATGAGGCAGTGGGTTTTGAGGAGGCGAACAGACTTGTTGCATATGTCCGAAAAATCTGACCGGATGCCGGAATCAATCGCGGCAATCCTGGGCGACGCCGCCGGGCAGGCGGACGGGCTGGGCAAATCCGGGGCAGACGTGTATCTGTTTGATGATTATGTGCTGAAAGTCCGGCCGGCAGACGGCCGGGATACGGTGGATACCCGGATTCTCCGGTGGATGAAAGGGAAACTGCCTGTTCCGGAAGTGGCTGCGCATGCGGTGCAGGATGGACGGGACTGGCTGCTGATGACCCGGATGAAGGGGAAGATGCTGTGCGATCCTTCCGTGATGACCAATCCCGCCCTGCTGCTGGATTGTATGGCGGAAGCGCTGCATCTGCTGTGGAATGTTCCGGTACAGGAGTGTCCTTTTGAACGGTCTGTGGAAGGTAATCTGGCCCATGCTGAAAAGACGATCCAGGCGGGATGCTTTGATCCCTCTGACTGTGAACCGGAAACCTTCGGACCGGGTGGATTTAAAAATCCCGAGGCGCTGCTGGACTGGCTGAAAAACAATCGGCCGGAAAGGGATGACGTGCTGACCCACGGCGATTTCTGCCTGCCGAACTTGTTTACGGACGGGAAACACTTTACCGGCTTTATCGACCTGGGAAGCGCTGGAATATGTGACCGGTGGATGGATCTGGCCCTGGGATGGCGCAGCCTGAAACATAACAGTGACGGCCACTATGGGAAAACCTATCCGAAGGTTAATCCGGATGACCTGTTCCGGGCTGCCGGGGTTCCGAAGGACGAGGAAAAACTGCGGTATTATATCCTGCTGGACGAACTGAACTGACACAATATGTGTCAGAAACATTTACAGAAAAAGACGGTATATCCCTGCCTGCTGTGCTGTCGTACAATCCTTCCTGAACAAGGAGAGAGCGTCAGCACAGCATGCTTTCCGGCATCCCGCAGGAAACGTGCTGAATGAAAGGAGAAACTATGGGATACCGAAACGCAAGGGAGATTTTTCCGGAAGGTCTCCTGAAGCAGATTCAGCGTTATGTTTCCGGCGAAACCATTTATATCCCGTCCGGGAATGAAAGAAAGACCTGGGGTGAAACCTCCGGATACCAGCGCTATATCCGCGAAAGGAACGAAAGCATCCGCAGGGATTTTGCTGACGGGGAATCCATTGAGAACCTGATGGACAAGTACGCGCTCTCCTACGATTCCATTAAACGAATTGTGTACAACAGGAAGGAGACCGCTATGCTGAAATACAGCGCTACACTGTCCTCCGCCAAAGCCTATGCTGAAGCGGGAAAACTGGACGTATGGATTCATCTGTATCTGAATGAAGAAGGGCGCAATATCCCTTTTTCCGACGGACTGAAACTGTTTGACCGGTACTATATCAGCCCGGCCCTGTTCCCGATCAGCCTGTTCAAAAGGTGCACGGGGCCTGAACCGGAAATGAAATACCAGATTCATCCGGAATGGTGGGCACACCGGATTGCCGAACTGGAAAAAAACATTCAGAAAGATGATGACATGCCTCCGCTCATTGTCCATTATGTGGACGGCGAATTTGAGCTAAACGACGGAAATCACCGCCATAAGGCCTATGAAAACCTGGGAATCAAAGACGCCTGGGTGATCATCTGGATCACGGAAAAAGAAGAACTGGACGACTTCATGGACAAATACGGTGACTATGTTAAAGACTGCAGGATCATACAAAGGTAAAAAGATACCCGACGGAGATCCCGTTTGTTAATTTAGATCCGAACCCTATTACAGGGTTTGGATCTTTTTTGAAGACTTAAGTTTAATTTCTGAACTTGATGGAATCATAGGAAGATTATCATCCGGGATGTCTTTCCAACAGCTGTCCCGACAAAACGGAATTTGTCACTGTTTTTAGCATTGCGCTGCCTTGTATATGATCAATATTCGTAGGATTGATTTACTTTCCTAAGTGCAGCTACATAATCGCAACCTTTTTCTTTCACATCTTCCGGATTTATCGGATAATGGACATTGTAAAGAACCCCTTTATCTCCGAACATATCTTCCATATAATCCTTCTCTATATGCCCGCCTACGACTTCAAGGCAAATCATAACATGATCATCACCCGGTACAATTTCTTTCTCCCACATATATTGGCACTCAAGGTTCATGAAACATTCAGCGACCATCGGCGCTTCTATCCATGAAGCTTTCTCCACAGTAAGCCCTGATGAAGTTATCTCATCCGTCTCGAACTGATTGTTCTGTATCGTCTGCATGCAGGTTTTGTATAAATCAGAAGAAATGAAATTCAACACTGCAACCTTCTTTTCATTCAGGCTTTGGTAAAGATGTCCACACTTATTCACGCTGCATAGAATCACGTAATACCCGCCTCCATGATTTGCACTCGTAAACCCTGCCCATGACTGCATCGTAGCATTTGGCTGTCCATTAGATTTATATGTTGTGACAAGAAACATCGGTGTCGGTATTCCCATAATAAATTCTTTCCAATCAAACCCGAAGTTTTTTGCAAATTCTCCGTATGTTCCCCTCATAGATTCAGGCATTGCTTTGTATTGGTATTTCATCTTTTTCTTCCCTCCGTACTAAAGCCAACATAAGACTCAACTTCAATTATCCCGACAACCTTCGATTTATCGATGGTCGACTATCTTAAAATACGTTTTTCGATTTTACTGATGATCATTTTATCATTTTGACCATCAGGTAATCATTATCATAGCTGCCCTCCGGATATTTCATTCCATGCGGACGAGTGCCATATATCCCGCCTGCAAAAATGCATCCGGGTTCGGATTTGAATGGATACGATCCGGTGGGTATTATATTGCAGCAGCTTTTCAGTGCCCCTTTATGCATAAACGGATTCAGAACTTTCTGAGGGCGGAAACACGATCGTTCACGCTTTGCTCAAACTGTTCATCCGTCATGGAAGGATCACGGGTTGCCTGCCATACAGCACAGGGAACCCGGCTGCAGGAGACGCAGGTTGCGTAATGATGCTTGTTGACACAGCAGCCATAGATGGGGCAAGGCTTTCCTTCCGGTGCGTGAAACACTTTCCCGCAGGCTTCATTGCATCCGGTGCAGAGATTGCCGTGCAGGGGACAGGCGGAGCAGTCCGTTCCACAGACGGAAAGCCCCAGGATTTCCCGCTGCTTTGCTTTAGGGAGATCCTGTAAAACGAGCAGATAGGAACGATCCAGCCAGGTTTTCAGCAGATCGTCCGGAATATCCCCGTCGGGTTTGACGGAATTCCAGTGCAGTTTATTGCTGTAATACCCGGGAATCACATCCGGATACTGTTTTCGCATCAGTTCTCCTTCAGCCGGATCCAGCTTCAGGTTGATATAGTATGGCCGATCGTCGTGATCAAGCAGGACGGCGGCGAACATTTTGCCACCGATATGATACCGGATCCAGTTCCATTCCGCCTGCAGGTCTTTTGTCACACCGCGTTTGGCCATCAGGTATTCGTCAATCCAGGGATATTTCACAGGGCATACCTCCTTTACTTTTCAAAGGCAGGGTATCACATTAAACATGACATCAATATGTCATGTATTGTACGTATCATAAATGTTTTTGCCGATTAGCCGAAGTTCTTCCCGTAATTCCGGGGGCTCCATCAGTTCTGCTTCTCCCTGAAAGGACAGAATCCAGCTGATCAGATGATTCCTGTCTGTAAAGCCGGTAGAAAACAGGCAGTCTCCTTCCGGGGTAAGCTTATAACAGCCAGGCCCGTATTCTTCCACCAGCCGCCATTTATATGCGGGACTGATTCGGACAGTAACGTGATACCGGTCAGGGAATGCCTGTTCGCTGAGAAGATCCGGAGGTTCCATCTGCCGCGGTATAAATGGTTCACCGATCTGCAGAGCGTCCATCCGGTCCAGTTTAAACAGACGAGGAGATGCTTTTTCCCTGCACCAGCACCATAAATACCAGCTGGACCACTGGAAAACCAGCAGTGACGGTTCCACAATCCGATCACTCTCGCCGTTCCGGGACAAATAGTGGAATGAGACCAGGCGATGCTGCTCGATTGCTCCGTGCAGCAATTCAATCTTCTCAGAAAGGGACGCTTTATGCCAGGAAGCGAGGTCGATCAGGATGTGCTGGTCTCCGGGAAGAAGCCCGGAAGAACCGGGACTGATCTTCTCCATCAGCTGCCGGTACTGACCGGTACCACTGACGCTGTCCAGGCTCCTCAGACCGGAGAGAATGGCCTGCATTTCCCGGGAAGTCAGGGCAGTGCGATCCATCCGGAAACCATCCATGATCCGGATCCCTCCGCCTACACCCTGCTGCGTGACGATGGGGATGCCGGCCTGGTTCAGCGCCTCAATGTCCCGGTTGATGGTGCGGCGGGATACTTCAAAACGTTTAGCCAGTTCCGGTGCGGTGGACTGTTCCTGATTCAGGAGAACAGAGAGAATAGCGATCAGACGGTCAAGCTTCATATGTGGCACCTCAAACATGACAATAATATGACGTGTTTATTGTATCATACAGTCAGCAGGATAACAAAAAGAACATGACAACGCTGTGTCATGTTCCTTGTGAAAGTATGGATATTACATGCCAGAGCCTGCCGGGGACAGCCTGTGGAGAAGCCACCTGGCGACGCCGTCTTCCTCATTGCTTTCAATGATGCCTGTCGCGGCGGCTTTCACCTCGTTCACTGCGTTGGAAACCGCATAGCATTCGTCGGAAATTTCGAACATGGGAAGATCATTGACGGCGTCTCCGAATGAAACGACCCGGGTGCATCCCCACATTTCCTTCAGCCTGCGGATCGCGTTGGCCTTGGAAGCTTTGGCGGGCATGATTTCACACCAGTATTCCGGCCGATACAGTTCCTGCTGCAGGGTGCAGCGATACCGGCTGTCATTGGTAAAAATATCGTAAACCGGCTGCAATTCTTCCTTTTCGCCGATGCAGGTGAAATAAAACATTTCTCCCTCATACAGGGCGTCTTTCCCGGGAACCGGACGAAAACGCCGGTCTCCCTGACGGAGAGACAGGTACCGCCGGATCCCGTCGTTCTCATTCTGCGGAATCCAGGATACTTTTTCCACACCGTTGACAAAGGCGTAAACCAGCGGGCTGATGCCGTGGGTGTTCAATACGTCCCTGACCAGGGCTCTCTCCTCCTCGGTGAATCCTTCACTGGAGAGGATTTCACCGGTGGAATGCTGGATGATGAAAGCGCCGTTATAGGCGATGACCGGGATTTTTGTGGAGAGGCCTTCCGTAACTTTCGACGCGGAGACCAGGGACCTGGCGGTGGCATAGGTGAAGAGCATGCCGTTTTCCACCAGATGATTGATCGTACTGATACTGAACGGACTGACGCGATCCTGCCGGTTCAGCAGGGTGCCGTCCAGATCGGTTACGTAAAGGGTTTTATCCATGATGCTCCTTCAGGTATTCGTCACGCAGGGCGGACAGGTGTTTTACGATATCCGGGTTCCAGTGTATCAGCGACGGGAGCTGTCTGCAAGGAAACTCAGTGCATAAGCCGCAGAACTGAACGCCGTGATCCCGGGCGCAGGCATGGATTCTGCAGCGGCCGGATTCTGCCCATTCAGGTACGCGTCCGTCCGCTTCGATGCAGCCGGGACATCTGCCGTCGGCCTTTTTTGAACAGCCGGTGCAGCATTCGCCGCAGGCGGTGATGAGGGTAAAATCGATCATTGTTTTCTCCTGTTGAATTGGTTTATTCCTGCGGATAATCACAGTCGTTCAGCTTTGCCAGGCGCTGCACAGTTTTGTCTATTTTGCCGGAAAGCAGTTTGGTTTTCCGGACGCCCGGCTCCAGCCAGACATTCTGAACTGTAAGCTTATTTGTTTTCCGGTCGGCTTTGGGTTCAATCCGCCCGATGAAACGATCTCCGTATACAATGGGGAGTACATAATAGCCGTATTTGCGTTTGACAGCCGGGGTGTAGATTTCCCAGGAATACTGATAGCCCCAGAATGCCTCGATCAGCTTCCGATCCCAGAGCATGGGATCCAGGGGAGCAAGAAACTCCAGCCTGGCTTTGGTGTCCGCCTGACCGTCGATTACAGACTCCAGCAAGGGAAGGTCTTCAGAAAGCAGGTACAGCGGGAAACGGATGCCTTCCACCTGAAGGGGAACGATGCTGCCGCTTTTTTCCAGACGGGTAAAGGCAGCGTCCCGCTGCTCCGTGGTCATGCTGATTCCCAGCCAGGCGGTGGAATTCCGGTTCCAGAGCATGCCGACAGCGCCGATCCTGCGCCGGACGCGCCAGCCCGTCAGGGATTCCTCATCCGGGAAGGGATTCGGGGCGTTCAGCAGGTCAGCGGGAAGATACTTTTCCGCCAGGTCATAATACTTCCGTGAACCGGTTTTATGATGGATGAGCAGGGTGCCGTCTGTGTAAAGCTGTTCCAGCACGGAGCGGGCGGCCAGGGATTCTTTTTCCCAGTGTCCGCTCCAGTGCATGGAGGAATGCCAGAAGATGGTCCCCTCTATGGGCAGAGAATCACTGCTGACGGGACCGTGCTTACGGATATAGTCGACAGCTTGCTTTTCAAGCTCAGGAATACCGGGGAACTGCCGGCCGTGGGCGATGCTCCGTTCCCGGTAGCCGGAGAAGAAGGGCCAGTCCTCGCTGGGCCAGATGGAAAGCTCTTTATCTGAATAATCCACCAGCAGGCGGTCCCGGTAAAGAAGGTCGTGCAGCATCTTTTTCCGGAAACCTTTGACGCGGGACTGAAGGGTCAGCTCCGCGTTCCTGCCGCAGACGTCCACGGGATCAAACTGAATACAGCCGGCCTGGCGGACATACTGATAAGCTCCGTCCTTGCGGATGAAACGGTAGTCTCCCAACAAACCCTGCTTCAGCAGGATGAACTGCCGGGCCTGGGGCAGCGTAACGGTCAGCATCTGGTACTCCTTCCGCGGATGCGTCAGCCGCAGTACGCGACGGCATCCGCCTGGAAATGAAGACCGCTGCTTCCGCCGACGTGGGCAAACTCGGTCTGGATGGACTTGCGGGAGGGATATTTGCCCTTGAACCGCTCTTTAATCACTTTTTCCATGACGGGGATGTTATATACATCCCGGAAAAGGCAGTCCATGTGGACCACATTTTCCAGCGTAAGGCCGAAAAGGGCGAGACGCTCTTCCATCTGGTCAAAGGCACCGTTGATCTGTTCTTCAATTGTGCCGCCGATATTGCCTACGCAATAGCTTAAAAAGCAGTAATCTCCTGCCTTGATAATCCCGGAATGGGCCCATTCTTCACTGATGTCTTTCCTGATGATTTCGCTCATGATTATTCTCCTTGACAGACAGTATTAACGACGCGCTTCGTTCAGATAAAATTTTATCATGAGCACTCCCGAATTGTAAGGCGAACAAAAATATTTTATGGAGAAAACCGGACAAAAAACTGCCGGGGAAGCTGAGCTCCCGGCAGTGAATATCGACAGGTTTTTTATTTGTCATCGGAGGGCTTCCGGTACTCAAACAGGTCACCCGGCTGGCAGTCCAGGACTTCACAGAGCTTGGCCATGGTTGATACCTTGACGGCTTTTGCCTTGCCGGTTTTCAGGATGGACATGTTGGCCAGCGTGATGCCCACGCGGTCGGCAAGCTCCGATACGCTCATTTTGCGCTTGGCCAGCATCACGTCGATATTGAAGATGATTTCGCCTTCCATGCTGTATCCTCCTTATACCGTCAGGTCGCTCTGCTCCTGAAGATCAGCAGCCTTCCGGACCAGATGGGAGAGGCAGGCAGCCGCGACTGTGACCGAAAAGCCCACAAAGCAGATCAGCAGGGAAATCAGAAAGATTCCCGGATGGTTCATGCTCATGAAAAAGAAAACGACATTCCCCAGGAAGAAGAACAGGATATCCCCGGCCACCAGCCAGGCAATTCCCTGCAGGAGGGCGGCATTCGATGAGGAGAAAGACCGGTTCTCCCCGATGTTGACCGCGATTTTCCAGGCCAGCACAAGGATGGCATAACAGGGAATGGCCGTGATCCAGAGGAAGATCATCCACGGCCAGTGCCAGGACGCAAATTCAGGATAGCTGTCCTGCATCCAGGATCCGCAGTCGGGCAGGATACCGAAATAAACGATCAACCCGCAGAGCCCGATGATGATAATGATGGCTTTCAGCCAGGAAGAAAGCTTTTGCTGATTCATTTCCGATGCCTCCGGTTTCTTTGCTCGGGAGTATCATACATCGAAAATGATCGAAAGTCAACAATAAATTATTGCAACACGATAAAAAACGAATCAGGCTTTCAGAAAATCATCCCGCTTGGGCGTGAATACATCCAGCAGCACACCTTTTTCCAGACAGACGGTTCCATGGATCAGTCCGGAAGGAACCACAATGGAATCTCCGGGATTCAGGACCACGGATTCATCCTCCACGCTGTAGCGGAAGGAGCCGGAAAGGACGTAGCTCAGCTGCGTATGGGGATGGGTATGCGGAGCTCCCTCCGAGCCGGTTTCGAAACTGACCTCCACGGCCATCAGCGGATCATCATATGCCAGGACGCTTCGTTCCACTCCGCCTCCCAGGGGATTCATTGTGATATCACTGCGATGCCGGACGATGCCTTTCATTTCCTTTTCACTCCTTTTTTGATTTATCCTTTGCATTTTTCCCTGCCCAGGTGATCACGGATGAACTCCCAGACGTCATAATCCGGAGCATCCGCCTGCTTTGACGGCAGGAGGAAAGCTTTGGCGGGCGTCACATACAGGTAGATGCAGCCTTTTTTCCGGAAAGCTTTGTATATGGAATCCCAGGAGACTTCCTGCGGCTCCTCCGTTTTCTGGTCGTTCACGATCCGGATACCTTCATCCCGCATGGTTACGGTGTAGACGGGCCGGGCGGGTTTCAGCTTTGCCCTGGCGGCCTGCATATTGACCTGGCTGAGGAAGGTGCCGATATAGACAAGGGGGAGTCCGATGCCGACAACCAGCAGTACGGCAGCGATCAGCCCGGACTGTTCCTTCCGGGTAAGGAGGGCGATGACAGCAAATGCAATCAGGATCAGGGAGAATACGGCGGGCCGGATCCATTTTTTCCGCAGGGCAAACATATCAAAACGCGCAAAGCGCTTGAAGGTTTTTTCATCCAGTTTTACTGCGACAGTAATATCTGTATACTTCATTTCCATTTTTAATCCTCGCTTTCCTGTCTTGCGGGTTTCCTGCGGGCGGCTTTGGAACGGCCGACCAGCTCGCCCGGCGACATATCGTAATATTGCCTGAAGGCGCGGAAGAAGGCACTGTAATCGGTAAAACCGCTTGAGTATCCTGCCTGCTGGATGCTGTATCCCTGACGGATCAGTTCCCGGGCATTTTCCAGGCGCTTCCGGCGGATGTAGTCTCCGGGTGTCATGCCGATGATCCGCTTGAACTGACGGGTCATGGTGTTTTTATCCAGGAAGAAACGCTGGGCCAGACTGCTGACGCTCATGGGTTCCCGGTAATGGGCGTTGATGTATTCATGAACTTTCATGATTTCCCCGTACCGTGTTCCGGGATCCTCCTGCGGCTTTGTCCGCTGGTTCAGGACCCGGCTGATATGGATCAGGAGCTGGGAAAGAATCAGATGGCAGAGGTACTGGCTGTCCGCGTCCGCCCGGTTCTTTTCATACAGCAGGGAGTAGAGCAGGTTCAGGATGATATGATAAGTCTTTTCCTCGGGAACAATCAAGTGCTGATCCTGCAGGTTGGTCCCCATGGTGCCCAGGGTTTTCGGCAGGAAAATGGACAGGGAGGAGACAAACTGGGGATTGAGCCAGAGCACGATCCGCTCAATGTCACGGGGAGGTCCCTGGAGTTCGGGCCAGTGCGTTTCTCCCGGGGGAACCAGGATCAGGTTGCCGGGATGGAGGTCATACTGACTGCCTTCCACGTGGTAAGTATAGCCGTCGGACAAGAGACAGTAAAGCTCATAAAAATCGTGCCGGTGCGGCGGCACGCCGAAGGTTGCGGCATCGCAGTAGTGATAAACCTCGATGTCGTTTCTGCTCATCTCTTGCAATATATTGAAGGCAGAGATATAGGCACCATCCATAGCTGCCACTTCTTTCAGCAATATTTTCATGTCCATTATACGCAAAATGATGTTTTTTGCAATAATATATGTATTTTCAACCATGTACAAAATGGAAGGGATATGATTAAATATTGCCATCAGAAGGATGAGATCATCCTCAATTAAATAAGGAGGCGTTTCCTATGAAGAAACTGCTTGGTATCCTGCTGGCCCTGGCTCTGCTGATGGGCTGCACTGCCGCTTTTGCGGATCCGATTACCCTGACCTATGCTGAAGTGAACCCCGTTCCCGCTACCCTGGAAGAGAACAACGTAAGCGGCTCCGTCGTCAGCGACGTGGCCTGGGCTTTTAAAACCAAACTGGAAGAACTGTCCAACGGTGAAATCCTGGTTGACCTCCAGGGCGGCGGCGTCATGGGACCGGAAAAAGACGTCCTGGCCAACATCCTAGGCGGCGACACCTCCGTGGATATCGTCCGGATCTCTGCTTTCGCCCTGAACCAGTACGGCGCCAAGAAGAGCGTGTTCCTGACCCTGCCCTACGTGTTCAGCAGTGAAGAACATTACTGGAAGTTCACGAAGAGCGACCTGGCCAAGGAAATGCTGGCTGAAGCCAAGGAAGTAGGCCAGCCCTGGACCGGCCTGGCCTACGGTGAGGAAGGCTTCCGTCACTTCTTCTCCAAGGTGGACATCAAGACCATCGACGACCTGAAGGGCCTGAAGATCCGCGTGTCTGACGACCCGATCATGACCGGCCTGCTGCAGGGCCTGGGCGCTGCTTTCACTCCCGTCTCCTTCACCGAACTGTATAGCGCGCTGCAGACCGGTGTTGTGGACTGCGCTGAACAGCCCATCACCAACTACCTGTCCAACTCCTTCCAGGAAGTTGCTCCCTACATGCTGCGTGATGGCCACACCCTGGGCACCATCGAGCTGATCGCCACCGACTCCTGCTTCGACAAGCTGTCTGATGACCAGAAAGCGCTGGTTCAGCAGGCTGCTGATTACGCGATGGCCGAGTGCGAGAAGTCCGTTATTGCCCGCCAGGAAGCTGCCTATAACAAGCTGATCGAAATGGGCTGCACTGTGAACGAAGTCGAAGACAAGACCGTTTGGCAGGAAGCCACCAAGGCTGTTCTGGAAGCGAATATCGCTGGCATGGAAGATATCTACGAAGCGATCGTAGCGCTGCAGTAATGACCTGATAAGACGACCGGACAATAACCCGTTGGGGGTGCAGGGCCCAACCTCTGCGCCCCCGATTCGTCTTTTTGATGACAGTCCCTTTTTCCTTCCACACATGATACCAAGGAGGCTTCCGGATGCCAACTATATTTAAGAAGCTGGAGAAGATCAAGCCCGTCTATGACTGGACGTACAAGATCATGCTGTTTATCTGCAAGCTTCTCCTGATCGGAGATATCATCATTACCTCTGTTACTGTAGCCGGCCGCTATTTCCCCTTCTTTACGGCTCCGCACTGGGGTGAGGAAATGGTCCTGACCCTGATGGTCTACATGGCGGTGCTCTCTGCCACACTGGCGATCCGTAAGCGCAGCCATATCCGCATGACGGCTTTTGACAAATATCTGCCGAAGAAGGTGCTGCTGGTTATGGACCTGCTGGCGGATATCGCGGTGATGGCCCTGGGCGTGATCCTGCTGGTTGAAGGACTGGACGTGATCAAGCCCACCGGCAATATCGCTAAATTCGCGAAGTATTCGTCCCTGCCGAACCTGAGCCAGATCTGGATGTACCTGCCCGTCGCCATTGCCGGCGCGAGCATGATCATCTTCGAGATCGAGCAGGTGTTCCTCCGTATCGAGGAATTCTTTAAACCCAAGACTGAACAGAAGGAGGCGCAGGCATAATGGACGCTGAAACCTTATCAACAATCATCCTGCTCGGCAGTTTCCTGCTGATGGTTTTCCTGCGTTTCCCGATTGCCTACTCCGTAGGTATCTCAACCGTACTCTGCCTGATTTCCATGGGCCAGAAGCTGAGCGTCCTGCCGATGCAGATGGTGCGCGGTGTATGGTCCTTCAGCCTGATGGCCGTACCGTTCTTTATCACGATGGGGGTACTGATGGGCTCCGGAGGCATATCGGAGAAGCTGATTGCACTGGCCAACTCCCTGGTGGGCTGGATGCGCGGCGGCCTGGCGATGGTAAACATCGTGGCTTCCTACTTCTTCGGGGGAATCTCCGGTTCCGCTGCCGCGGATACGGCCTCCCTGGGTTCCATCCTGATCCCCATGATGGTGGATGAAGGCTATGACGTGGACTTTTCAACTGCTGTGACCATCACTTCCTCCTGCGAGGGACTGCTGGTTCCGCCCAGCCACAACATGGTTATTTACGCCACTACAGCCGGCGGTATCTCGGTCGGCGCGCTGTTTATGGCAGGCTATCTGCCCGGCGCCCTGCTGGCTATAGCCCTGATGGTGGGATCCTATATTATTTCTGTGAAGCGGAATTATCCCAAGGGGGAGAAATTCTCCATCAAAAACTTCGTCAAACAGCTGGGCAAGAGCATCTGGGCCCTGCTGGCGGTGTTGATCGTGGTTGTCGGCGTTGTGGGCGGCGTGTTTACCGCTACTGAATCCGCTGCTATCGCGGTCATCTACTCATTGTTTGTATCTGTGTTCATTTACAAGGGACTGACCTGGAAAGGCGTCTGGAAGAGCTTTGAGAGCTGTATCGATACGCTGGCCATTGTGCTGATCCTGATTGCCATGTCCGGCGCTTTCGGATACTGCCTGACCAACCTGCATGTTCCCGCAAAAGCTGCTGCGCTGATTACCGGCATTTCCAACAGCCCCATTATCACTGCACTGCTGCTGAACGTGATCCTGCTGGTACTGGGCATGATCATGGATATGGCGCCGATCATCCTGATTGCAACACCAATCCTGCTGCCTGTGGCTACGTCTATCGGCCTCAGCCCGATCCAGTTTGGTATCATGGTTGTGCTTAACTGCGGTATCGGCTTGCTGACTCCGCCGGTCGGAGCTGTGCTGTTTATCGGTTCCGCCGTGGCAAAACGTCCTATGGAAAAGGTGGTCCGGGCGACCATGCCGTTCTATCTCTGCATGGTTGTCGCGTTGATCCTGATTACCTTCATTCCGCAGATCAGCCTCTGGCTGCCGCAACTGTTCGGATATAGTGTGTGATCCGGAAACTGAATGATGAATGATCCCGGGCCTGAAAAGGCCCGGGATGTATTCAGGGAGTATGCCGATGTTTTCTTTCCTCCGCCGAATGGATCCTTCCCGCCGCCGGTTGCTGCTGACGTGCTTTTACGCGTTTTTCTGCAGCGGTATGGTTTCCCTGATGCTCGGATCTGCCATGCCGGATCTCAAACGCAGCTGGGGACTGTCAGATTCCTTCAGCGGGGTGCTGCTGTCCGCTCATTCGATCGGCAACATGGTTGCCGGATTTGTTTCGGGTATTGTGCCCTTCTGGCTGGGACGCCGCCGGTCCATTGCTCTTCTGGCCTCCCTGGCTTTCCTGGGGATGACCCTGATGGCCGTTACCGGTGCTCCGGGCTTTCTTTTCGCAGCTTTTGTACTTACGGGTGTTGGACGTGGCTCCGTTACGAATTTCAACAACCACACGGTGAACGTCCTGACTGACGGCAGCCCCGCGGCAGCCAATATTCTGCATGCGTGCTTTGCCGTTGGTGCCATTACCGCACCGATGGCCTTTCTTCTGCTGAGCCGCATTGCAGCCTGGCAGGCCGGACTCTTTTTTGTGGTGCTGTGCGGCGTGGCGGCAGTATTCCTGTTTTTCCGTTCGCAGGTGCCGGATGACCGTCCGGACAGGAAGCAGAAAGAGGCACGGACAATGGCGTTCCTGAAAGAGCCGGCTTTTCTGGTTTTCGCCGGAATGATGTTCTGCTATATCTGCAGCGAATATGCCATTAACGGATGGCTGGTTACCTACCTGCAGCATAAGCAGTCGCTCTTCACTGCCATGGGTGAGGGAGGCATTGCCGCTTACAGCCAGTCCATGGCGACCCTTCTGTGGGCGGTGATCCTGGCGGGACGGTTGACATGTGCCTGGCTTTCCCGGAAAGTATCCCAGAAGATCCTGATGTTTGTCGCGTCGATCGGAATGGCCGCCTGTTTCGCCGGAATGCTGTTGGCGTCAGCTGTTCCGGTGGTGACGGGGTGTATTGCGGGCATGGGATTTTGCATGGCCGGGATCTGCCCCATGATCTATTCCGACGCCGTGCACTATACCAACACCTATCCGCTGGCGACGGGAACCCTGCTGGCCTTTGGAGCGACAGGCGGTATCCTGATGCCTGCCCTGGTGGGCTTCCTTGCACAAAGCGGCGGATTTGAGATGAGCATGACCGCTATCCTGGTGTCGATTGTTCTTCTGACGGTGTTTTCCGCCGTCAATATCCGAATGAAAACAAGAAAGGGAGTATCCGAAACATGAAAATGACATTTCGCTGGTATGGAAGCCAGTCTGATCCGATTCCGCTGAAGTACATCAAACAGATTCCCGGCATGACTGGTCTGATGGGTCTGCTGGAGAAACCCGCCGGTGTGGACTGGCCGGAAGAAGAGTTTATTGCTCTGAAAAAGGAAGTAAACGAAGCGGGACTCGAGATCGAAGTCATTGAATCAGTGAATGTTCATGAGGACATCAAGACCGGCCTGGGACGGCGGGATGAGTATATCGCCAACTACATTTCCACGATCCGGATGCTGGCAAAACATGGTGTGAAAGTGATCATCTACAACTTCATGCCTGTTTTCGACTGGCTGCGTACGGACCTGGCCCGGGTGATTCCGGAAGATGGAAGCAACAGCCTGTATTTTGACGAGAAGGACCTGGGTGAGATGGGCCCGCTGGAAATCGTCCGCAGAACTGCTTCCGGAAGCAAAGGATTCTCCCTGCCCGGCTGGGAACCGGAACGGCTGGCCCTGCTGGAGACAACCCTGAAGCAGTATGAAGGGATGACTCCGGACGGACTGAGGAAGAACTTCAAGTATTTCCTGGATGCCGTGATTCCGGTGTGCGAGGAAGTGGGCGTGCGGATGGCCTGCCATCCGGATGATCCGGCCTGGCCGATCTTCGGACTGCCGCGGATTACCCACAGCCAGGAGGATTTCGACAAGATGGTGAAGCTGCATGACAGCCCCGCCAATACCCTGTGCCTGTGCACCGGTTCTCTCGGATCCAATCCTGACAACGATATTCCGGCAGCGATCCGTCACTTCGGAAAGATGGACCGCATCGGCGCCATGCATGTGCGCAACGTCAAATACCTGGGCTACCATCACTTCCGGGAAGCTTCCCATCTGTCCTCTACCGGCGACCTGGATGTGTATGAAATCATGAAAGCCATCCATGAGACCTGCCCGGATACCTACATCCGGCCGGACCACGGACGTATGATCTGGGATGAGCAGGGCCGCCCCGGCTACGGCCTGTATGACCGTGCCCTCGGTGTGGCCTACCTGAACGGCCTGTGGGAAGCAATAGAAAAGAATGAAAAATGAACAATGAAAAGTGAAGAATGATAATTGAAAGCAGAAGGAATGGAGAATTGATATGAGGGTAAGTCTGGAGAATCTGAAGGATCGGGCCGGCTGGGAGAAAGCCGGTGTGCGCCTGCCGGCGTTTGATATCAGCGCTATGAAGCAGAAGACGGAAGAAGCGCCTATGTGGGTGCACTTCGGCGCGGGAAACATTTTCCGGGCGTTCATTGCCGTGCTGCAGCAGCGGCTGCTGGATGCCGGTCTTTCAGACCGGGGTATTATCGCCGCGGATACCTTTGACGTGGACAACATCCGGATGATTTACGGCGGATATGATAACCTGACACTGAGCGTGACCCTGAACGCGGACGCGACCATCGACAAGGAAATCGTGGCATCCGTTTCGGAAGCGGTGGTTGCCCAGCCCGGGGAACAGGCGGATTATGCCCGGCTGCTGCGGGCCTTTGCCGCCCCTTCTCTCCAGATGATCAGCTTTACGATTACTGAAAAGGGCTATGCCCTGCGACAGATTGACGGAAACTACCAGAAGGTGGTGGAAGAAGACCTGAAGAACGGACCGGAAAAGGCCCGCCATGCCATGACGATTGTAACAGCGCTGCTGTATCACCGGTACCAGAACGGGAAGCTTCCGCTGGCAGTGGTGAGCATGGACAACTGCAGCCACAACGGGGAAAAACTGCAGAGCAGTATCCTGGAGGTGGCCAAGGCCTGGCAGGTGAACGGCTTTGTACCGAAGGACTTTGTGAAGTGGCTTTCGGACGAAAGCCAGGTATCCTTCCCCTGGAGCATGATCGACAAGATTACGCCCAGGCCCGCTCCTGAGGTTCAGCGGATGCTTGAGGAAGCAGGCATTGAAGCTGTGGCTCCGCTGGAAACGCCCCGGGGGACTTTTGTGGCGCCGTTTGTGAACGCGGAGAAAGCCCAGTACCTGGTGGTGGAAGACAAGTTCCCCAACGGCCGTCCGCCTCTGGAAAAAGCCGGTGTGTATTTTACAGACCGGGAGACAGTGAACAAGACGGAACGGATGAAGGTGACCACCTGCCTGAACCCGCTGCATACCGCCCTTGCGGTTTATGGCTGCCTGCTGGGCTATACCCTGATCCGGGAAGAGATGAAGGACGAGGACCTGGTGAAGCTGATCCGCCGGCTGGGATACCAGGAAGGACTGCCGGTTGTGACGGATCCGGGAATCCTCAGCCCCAAAGCTTTCATTGACGAAGTGGTGGAGGAACGGCTGCCCAATCCCTTCATGCCTGACGCCCCGCAGCGGATTGCGACAGACACCTCCCAGAAGGTGGGAATCCGCTTCGGTGAAACCATCAAGAGCTACCTGGCGGAGAACCGTTCCATGGATCAGCTGGTAGCCCTGCCGCTGGCGATTGCGGGCTGGCTCCGGTATCTGCTGGGTGTGGATGACGCAGGCAATGCCATGCCATTGTCCGGAGATCCGCTGCTGGAGGAGCTGCGGGCCATGCTGTCCGGAATCGAGCTCGGAAAGCCTGAAACCTGCGGCGACAAGCTGAAACCGATTCTGTCCAATCCCATGATTTTCGGCAGCGACCTGACCCGGTGCGAACTGGGAGAACGGATTACCGGATACTTCCTGGAAGAAATCCAGGGTCCCGGCGCTGTACGTGAAACCCTGAAGAAAACACTGACCGACTGACAATCTGATTTTATCCTGGAGGAAAAGAAGATGGCACAGTTGAATTATCGGGTGCTGAAAGAGTCCGGATACGACGGATTTGTGCTGGAACAGGCACCGGAAAAGGTGATGCAGTTCGGCGAGGGGAATTTCCTTCGCGCCTTTGTGGACAACTTCATCGATATCGCAAATGAGAAAGCCGGGTTTAACGGAAAAGTGGTGCTGGTTCAGCCCATCGCCCAGGGCCTGACAGAGCTGATCAATCAGCAGGAAGGCCTGTATACCCTGTATCTCCGGGGCAGCGAAAAGGGCGAGAAGGTGGACCAGAAACGGGTCATCTCTGCCGTGAGCCGGTGCATCAATCCCTATGAGAACTGGGAGAAGGTGCTGGAAACGGCCCGGAGCGGGGAACTTGAGATCATCGTTTCAAACACCACGGAAGCGGGTATTGTCCACGATACGGAGAGTACCTTTGACCAGGTGCCGCCGGTTTCATTCCCGGCCAAGCTGACCAGGGTGTTGTATGAACGGTTTACCGCCGGGCGGAAGGGGATCATCATGCTCAGCTGTGAACTGATCGACAACAACGGAAAAGAGCTGCTCCGCTGCGTGAACCAGTATATTGACGACTGGAAGCTGAGCGAGGATTTCCGACGCTGGGTGAATGAGGAGAATATCTTCTGTTCCACGCTGGTGGACCGGATCGTTCCCGGGCGGATCCGCGATCCCAAAGAGGTGGAAAGCCTGAACGCAAAGAACGGATACGAGGATCCGCTGACGGACGTGGGTGAGGTTTTCGGAATCTGGGTGATTGAAGGACCGCAGGAACTGGAGGACCGACTCCCGTTCAGGAAGGCCGGTGTGCCGGTAATCGTGGTACCGGACGTGACTCCCTATAAGAAACGCAAGGTACGAATCCTGAACGGCGCCCATACCGGTTTCGTGCCCGGAGCCTATCTGGCCGGGTTTGACATTGTACGGGACTGCATGCATGATGATACCGTGCGTGGATATATGAACCGGATGCTGTATGAGGAAGTGATTCCGACCCTGCCCCTGGACAAAAAGGACCTGGAAGAGTTTGCACAGGCTGTGCAGGACCGGTTCAACAATCCTTTTGTCAATCATGAGCTGATGAGCATCAGCCTGAATTCCACCAGCAAATGGCGGGCACGGAATATGCCGACATTCCTGGACTATGTAAAGGAAAAGGGAAGCCTGCCGATCTGCCTGACGACCAGTTTCGCAGCATATGCCGCGTTCTACTCCAACGACGTACAGGCGCTGACGGAGCAGGGCTTGATTTGCCGCCGGCCGAAGGGCAACGAGTACACAGTGAGCGACGACCGGTATGTGCTGGAGTTTTTCTACAGCCATCGGAACGATTCTCCGGAGGAACTGATCCATGCGGTCATGACCAACACGGAAATGTGGGGAATGGACCTGACCACGGTGGCAGGCTTCGAAGAAGCCGCGGGCAGGATCCTGAAAACGATCCGGGAAGAAGGCGCACTGAAAGCATTCGGGGAATGCCTGGAATAATGCACAATGTACAATGCATAATGCATAATGAAATTCAGAATTCAGGGCTGTTACTCCCTGATTTATGACGATGCTTTGCATGGAGAAAGACATGAACGAAATGGTGCGGATTACGCCCCGGGATATGGTGGCGGTGGCACTGAAACCGCTGAAAGCCGGCGAAACCGTTTCCTGGGGAACCGGTAAGCTCACCCTGAAGGATGACCTGCCGATGGGCCATAAAGCGGCCCTGCGGGATATCCGGAAAGGGGAGGCGGTCATCAAGTACGGTTATCCTATCGGAGAAGCCACAGAGGATATTCCGGCAGGTGGGCACGTACATGTCCATAACCTGCATACGCTGCTGTCCGGGGAAAAAGAATATGAGTGGCATCCCGTGTATCCCCGGCAAGAAAAAGAAGAGCCGGTTTCCTTCATGGGGTATCCCCGGAAGAACGGGAAACCGGGCATCCGGAATGAAATGTGGATCCTGCCGACAGTGGGCTGCGTAAATGACGTGGCGAAGGCGCTGGCCCGGGAGGCGCAGAAACTGTCCGGCGGCGCGGTGGAGGGCGTGTATGCCTTCTCCCATCCATACGGATGCAGTCAGCTGGGAGATGACCAGGACAATACACGGAAAGTGCTGGCGGCGCTGGCAACACATCCCAATGCCGGCGGCGTGCTGCTGTTGGGACTGGGCTGCGAAAACAGCGGGATTGAACAGATCAAACCTTTCATGAAGGATTATGATGAAAGCCGGATCCGCTTCCTGGTGAGCCAGGACTGTGAGGATGAGCAGGAAGCGGGCATGAAGCTGCTGGAAGAACTGGCGGAACAGATGCGCCGGGATGAGCGGGTTCCCTGTCCGGCAGATCAGCTGACGATCGGCCTCAAGTGCGGCGGATCGGACGGGCTGTCCGGTATCACAGCCAACCCGGCAATCGGCGTATTCAGCGACAGGCTGACCGCTATGGGCGGAGCCACGATCCTGACTGAAGTGCCGGAAATGTTTGGCGCTGAGACTATCTTGATGGACCGGTGCGAGAGCGAGGAACTGTTCCGGAAAACCGTGGGTCTGATCAATGATTTCAAGGCGTACTTTGAGAGCTATCATATGCCGGTATATGAGAATCCTTCTCCGGGCAACAAGGCCGGCGGTATCACTACCCTGGAGGACAAGGCGCTGGGCTGCACCCAGAAGAGCGGAAGCTCGCCGGTGAAAGGCGTGCTGGCTTACGGAGAACAGGCGGTAACGGCGGGCCTGAACCTGCTTTCTGCACCGGGAAACGACCTGGTGGCTTCCACCGCCCTGGCGGTTTCAGGGGCACAGATGGTGCTCTTTTCCACCGGCAGGGGAACGCCTTTCGGCTGCCCTGTGCCGACGTTGAAGATTGCATCCAATACTCCGCTGGCACAGAAGAAACGGAACTGGATCGACTTTGACGCTGGAAGGCTGCTGACAGGCATGACGCTGGAAGAACTGGGCGGAGAACTGCTGGACACCGTGATGCGGATTGCTTCCGGTGAAAAGACCAGGGGAGAAATCAACGGGTTCCATGACCTGGCGATCTTCAAACAGGGAATAACGCTTTGATTTGAAAATCCTCAGATTTTCAAATCAAAGCAATGAAGAATGAAAAATGAAGAATGAAGAATTGAGAAAGTAATTCCAGATTAATCATTCATTATACTGACGGATATGTTGAGGGGGAGAAATTCGATGACAGAAATGATGAAGAAACTGAAGGGAATCGGTATTGTGCCGGTTGTGGTGCTGGACAGCGCTGAAGATGCGCTGCCGCTGGCGGAACGGCTGATGGCCGGCGGACTGCCCTGCGCGGAAGTGACCTTCCGGACCGCAGCGGCGGAGGAATCCATCCGGAGAATGGCCAAAGCCTTCCCGGAAATGATTATCGGCGCGGGCACCGTGCTGACCACGGAACAGGCGGACCGGGCGATTGACGCAGGCGCTACGTTTATTGTCAGCCCCGGATTTAATCCGAAGGTTACGGAGCATGTGCTGAAGAAGGACGTTCCGATGACTCCCGGCGTATGCACTCCTACGGAGATTGAAGCAGCGCTGCAGTTTGACCTGGACGTGCTGAAGTTCTTCCCGGCGGAACCGGCCGGCGGCCTGAAGATGATCAAGGCCCTGGCGGCACCGTATGTAGGCCTGAACTTTATGCCCACCGGCGGCATCAACGCGGAGAATGTGCGGGATTACCTGGCTTATGACCGGATTGTGGCCTGCGGCGGCAGCTGGATGGTCAGCGGCAAGCTGGTGAAAGCCGGACAGTTCGATGAGATTGAACGGCTGGTTCGTGAAGCGGCCGGCATTGTGAAAGAAATCAGGGGGTAATGAATATGAACCTTAATCTGAAACCTGCTGAAGAGTGCCGCTATGACGCGGTATCCCTGGGTGAAATCATGCTGCGCCTGGATCCCGGTGAGGGCCGGATCCGGACTGCCCGGGAGTTTAAAGCCTGGGAAGGCGGCGGTGAATACAATGTGGTCCGTGGCCTGCACAAGTGCTTTGGCCTGAAGACCGGTGTGATTACTGCATTTGCGGACAATGAAGTCGGCAAACTGCTCAGGGACCTGATTGAACAGGGCGGCGTGGATACAGACCTGATCTGCTGGAAAAAGACGGACGGTATCGGCCGCGTCTGCCGGAACGGCCTGAACTTCACAGAGCGCGGATTCGGTATCCGGGGCGCGGTGGGGTGTTCTGACCGTGCCAACACAGCCATTTCCAAAGCTACTCCCGAAGACTTTGACTTCGACTATATCTTCGGCAAGCTGGGCGTCCGGTGGCTGCATACGGGCGGCATCTACGCGGCACTGTCCGAACAGAGCTGTGAGACCGTTATCGCCGCGTGCAAGACTGCGAAGAAATACGGCACCCTGATCTCCTATGACCTGAATTACCGGCCTTCCATGTGGTCCGCTATCGGTGGCCTGGAAAAAGCCCGGGAGGTTAACCGGGAAGTTGCCAAATATGTGGACGTGATGATCGGCAATGAAGAAGACTTTACCGCCTGCCTGGGATTCGAAATCGAGGGGAACGACGCAAACCTGAAGGAACTGAACCTGGACGGGTATTACAAGATGATCGCGGAAGCGGCGAAGCAGTACCCCAACTTCAAAGCCATCGCCACCACGCTGCGCACTGTCAAAACCGCTACGGTAAACGACTGGAAGGCGATCTGCTGGGCGGATGGAAACGTCTATATGTCAAAGGCTTTTGACAACCTGGAAATCCTGGATCGCGTGGGCGGCGGTGATTCCTTCGCCTCCGGCCTGATCTACGGCCTGATGACCACCGGTGATCCTGAACTGGCTGTCAATTACGGCGCGGCTCACGGCGCGCTGGCGATGACCACCCCCGGCGACACCAGCATGGCCAGCAAGGAAGAGGTTGAATCCATTATCAAAAACGGCAGCGCAAGGGTTAAAAGATAACGAACAATTAACAATGAATAATGAACAATGAACAATTATGAATGGTGTGCGTATGTGCAGGAAAGGAAATGTGAATGAAAGCGTTTCTGGACAAGGAGTTTTTGCTGAATACGGAAGCGGCGAAGAAGCTGTATCATGAAGCGGCGGAGAAACAGCCGATTATTGACTATCACTGCCATCTGAACCCCAGGGAGATCTGGGAGGACGTCCGTTATGAAAACATTACCCAGGTATGGCTGGGCGGAGACCACTACAAGTGGCGCCTGATGCGCTCCGCGGGTGTGCCGGAGAAGTACGTCACCGGTGACGCCTCTGACCGGGAAAAGTTTGACAAGTACGCGGAAGTACTGGGAAAGTCGATCGGCAATCCCCTGTATCACTGGAGCCACCTGGAGCTGCGCCGTTTCTTCGGCTATGAGGGTATCCTGAACAAGGACACTGCGGGGGAAGTCTGGGAACTGGCCAACGCGAAACTGCAGAGCGAAGGCTATTCCGCCCGGGGCCTGATCATGATGAGCAATGTGGATACAATCTGCACGACGGATGATCCGGCAGATACGCTGGAGTGGCATGAGAAGCTGGCGGCGGACAAAACCTTCCCGGTGACGGTACTGCCGGCCTGGCGTCCGGACAAGGCCATGAACCTGGAAAAGACAACCTGGCCGGAATACATTGCGCAGCTGGAAAAGGCAGCCGGTATGAAGATCGCATCCTTTGCCGACCTGAAGAATGCCCTGCACAAACGGCTGGATTTCTTTGCTGCCCACGGGTGCAAACTGAGCGACCATGGATTGAATTACGTCATGTACGCACCTGCGGACGAGGCGGAGGTTGAAAAGATCTTCCGGGAGCGGGTGGAAGGAAAACTGCCAGACGCTGAGGCGGAAGCCAAATTCAAGTGCGCCTTTATGATGGCCATGGCGGCTGAATACCGTGAACGGGGATGGGTGATGCAGCTGCACTACGGCTGCCGCCGGGATAACAACCCGGTGACCTTCCGCACAATGGGACCGGATACCGGTTTTGACTGTGTGGATAATACCGCCCCCAGTACCCAGACGGCTGCTTTCCTCGGCGCACTGGAGGATAAGGGCAAGCTGCCGAAAACGATCCTTTACAGCCTGAACACCAATGACAACGCGGCGATCGATACCATCCTGGGCTGCTTCCAGAACGATGAGGCCGTAGGCAAGATCCAGCACGGTTCCGCCTGGTGGTTCAACGATCACTTTGACGGGATGGTCGAACAGCTGAAGAGCCTGGCTTCCCTGGGATACCTGGCCGGATTTGTGGGTATGCTGACGGACAGCCGGAGCTTCCTGAGCTATCCCCGGCATGAATATTTCCGCCGGATTCTTTGCCGGGTCTTCGGAGAATGGGTGGAGGCAGGCTTCTATCCGGAAGATTATGACACCCTGAAGGAGATCGTGGCGGATATCAGCTACCGCAACGCAAAGCAGTACTTCGGCTTTGAAAGCAAGAAATAATCATTCCCTTCGGAAGAGAATGAAGCCCCCGGAATTATGGCGATTCCGGGGGTTTCTTCTTTGCTCCGGGAAGCCCGAAATTTGCTTTTTCCGCAGACAGTATCATATAATTATGCTGTAAGACAGCTCAATTGCAGGACGTGACAATCTATGAACCGAGGGGGAAACGAACATGAAACGAATCCTTGCGGTATTGCTGGCAGCGGTTATGCTGTGCGGGATAACAGCCCTGGCGAGCGAGCCGGACGGCTATGTGGCGACAGGCGGATGGATTATTGACCAGCAGACGTATTCCGGTACGTGGCAGCAGGCCTATCTGCAGATCCTGAACAATCATTCCGCGGCAATACATGCTTACCAGAACCGGACGATTGAATACTACCTCAGCGATGCTGTGATACAGGTGCCCTGTAAGCCGGTTTCCCTGGCGGATATCACCGGGGACGGCATTCCTGAACTGATTTTCATGGAAAAGGCGAACGAGGAACGGGGCGATCTGTACATCTATTCCACAAACGGTGCAGTCGTCAGGTGCGTGCTTTATGTGCCGGGTATTACCCGTATCGGATATGACGACGCGGGAATGAACTTTGATGTCTACCTGTCCTCTGCAAACGGCGGAACACTGGTGCTTGAATATGATGAGTTTGAATGGCCCTGGACCCTGCAGCTGACGCGGAACGCCTTCGGACAGTATACACTGCTGAATTACCTGCGGGCGGAATACGATAATTCCAACGAGGATAATGACAGGTTCTGGCAAAACGGCGGACTGATCAGCTACAATGATTACGAAAACATGCTTCAGACGCTGCGCAACGGCAGGACAATGACCCTGTCCACCTATACAATGGATGACGTCAGCCGCTATGGTTTTTCCCTGGACTGGGAGGGAACAGCTTCCATCCTGAGCGGCAGCACGGTCACGGCAGCGCCGCAGGGCGGCACCAAAGCAGACGGCGTGATGGGGCTGACCATTGATAAGCTGGCGACCCGTAAAGGCCCCGGGACGCAGTATGACGGCGGCGGTACCTACAGCGTGAAGAATCAGTGGATTAAGGTGCTGGCCAAGGCCTGGGACAGCCGGAATAATATCTGGTGGGTGAAGTGCGAGATTCCGTATCACGGGGAAATCCGGGTGCTGTGGACCGGGTGGAAGCGGTTTGATCATACGACGATCGCGCTGGAAGAGCTGGTGGAAGAGGTATGGGAATAAGATTTCCATACCTCTTCCATAATGAAGAATGAAGAATGAAAAATGTAGAATGTTGGAGAAAACTGCTTCCATAAGGAAGCAGTTTTTTTGAATGAAGTGAAAAGTGATGAGTGAAGAGTGTTGCGACAGCCCGAAGTTTACAGGTCGTGACCGTAAACTTCGAACTGTCGCAAAGCAGGAAAAGCAGACGGGTCGTCGCTTTTGAAGAGGTGCTCAAGGCGGAGCCAGCGAACGGTGCGTCCGCCCAGGTCGATCCACTGGCGGTCACCGGTTTTCTCCAGGGGGAAGGAAATGTCACTTCCATCTGACAGGACGACATGGCCGGCAGTCCAGTATGCGTCATGGGGGAAATCTGCCCGGAGGGTCAGTGCCATCTTTTCAGCGATGACCGGACGGCCCAGATCCAGCAGGCACCAGGCATCCTCCCGGGCACCGATGCCCCAGCTCTGGAAAGGCCATTCGCCGTGGAATGTATTCAGGCGAAGACCGTCAATCACATTGCGGGCGCAGAAGCAGGCTTCATTCCGGGTTTCCACATTGGCGGTGCAATGGGGGAAGAAATCAGTATCCCCGCGCAGGTCGGCGGGGTTGCAGGCAACGTTCCGGATCCGGCAGAGCGTGTTGGCAGAGACTGCTGACGCAGTGATGATGTGGCGGGGAGACTCAAAGAGCCCCGGCGCATAGGCCAGACGGTGCTCTCCGCAGGGAACGGGCCAGGTCATCTTTTCATCCGGCAGATAAACCTCCCCGGAGGGCAGCGCCTGATCCATCTGAATCCTGAGATGCCGGCCGCCGGATATGCGGATGACATCCCCGGGCTGGTAGACCCGATCCACGGAAAGGAAAGCTTCCTCCGGATGCTCTGAGGAAGCAAGCACTGTGCCGTCAGCGGCCTGAACAAGAATCGTAATCATTACTGTTTATTCCTCCGGAATTACAGTTTGCGGAAACCCAGCTGGGCACCGCAGCTTTCGCGGACGACGAGGGTGGCTTCCCGGACCATGGCGAAGGACCGGGAAGAGGATTCCCGGGCCAGCAGCAGTTCCCGTACGGCACTGCGGGCCATTTCCTCCGGATGAAGATCCACCGAAGTCAGGGAAGGATCCGTGTAAGCACAGAAGAACTGATTGTCACAGCCGATGATTGCCATGTCATCGGGAAGCTTCAGTCCCATCTTCTTCAGCTGTTTCATGACGCCGAGGGCCACCAGATCATTGAAGGTGACGATGGCACTGGGCCAGCGGCTGCGATCCAGGCCGGAGAGCATCCGGAGGACGGCGCGTTCACCGCTTTCCATATCATAACCGGCGTCTACATGGTAGGCGGGATCATCCGGCAGGTCCATCAGACGGAGCTGCTCCAGGAAGCCGACGCCCCGGCGGGAGGTATCCCGGCTGTGCATGGAGCCGCCGAGGAAGGCGATGCGCCGGTGCCCCAGGGTGTGGAGATGACGGATGGGAAGCCGGGAACAATTGACCAGGTCGCTCTGGATGCAGATGCATTCCAGCGAAACATCATCCGGGCAGATGGTGGCAACCGGCATATACTTGCCGAGCCGCTCCAGCGCGACGTTCAGGTCATCCCGGTCAGCCGACCAGATGCTTCCCGCGAACAGCACGCCGTCCATACGGCAGCGGATCAGTTCGTTAACAATCTCGGGTGAGATGGCCTGGTTTTCCATGGTCTGGAAGAGACGGACGCTGCATCCGTTCTTTTCCGCTTCCCAATAGGCGGCATCGAAAATCCGGTTGAAATACAGGTTGGACACGACGGGGAGGACCAGGGCCAGGGTGCGGGTGCGCCCGCCTTCCAGGTTCTGTGCGGAAAGGCTGGGGGTATAGTCATGAGCGTCAATGATCTGCTGGACCTTTACCCGGGTGGCCTCGCTGACGTGAGGGTCATGCCGGAAGACACGCGTGACCGTGGCGGTGGAGACTCCGGCCTCCCGGGCAATATCGTAAATGGTCACTTTTTTGCTCATCATTCTCACCTGTTTCTGATCTTTGTCAGCATGATACCATGAAGAAAACTGAAAAGCAAGAAAAATGTTACCGATAACATATATTTTGTATCAGAAAAAACGATCAATTATAGGAAATAACACTTGACAATAAGGGATAAAAACCATAATATTTAGACAAAGACAGGGAAACAGAAAGGTAAACGGCATAGAGAACAGGATTTCGTATGCTCCAGGTCGTGAAACCGATAACATTCCCTAACAATGATTGAGGAGGAACCTATCATGAAGAAAATGCTGTCAGTACTGCTTGCCGTGATGCTGATGATGTCGCTGCTGGCCGTACCCGCCCTGGCCGAGGACCAGGTGCTGACCGTGGTGACATGGGATGCCACCACAACCCCTTACCTGATTGCCCAGAAGGATGCTTTTGAAGCCTCCCATCCCGGCGTCACCATCGAGTATGTGGACGTCGCTTCCCAGGATTACGCTGTGAAGGCGACCACCATGCTCGAAGGCGGAGACACGAGCGACATTTTCATGATCAAGGAAATTGACAACCTGATCAACTGGCAGGCTCAGGGCTTCGCAGCTCCGCTGGATACGAACGGATATGATATGTCCGGATTCGTAGGTACTGAAGTAAACTACGCCGTGGACGGTGTGCAGTATGCCATTCCGTTCCGCAGCGACTTCTGGGTGCTGTTCTACAACAAGGATCTGTTCGACGCTGCCGGTGTGGAACTGCCCACCAATGACATGACCTGGGATCAGTACGCTGAGCTGGCCAAGAAGATGACCGACAAGGATAAGGGCATCTACGGAACCCATTATCACACCTGGCTGTCCGCCGTGGTGAACTGGGCTGTGTGCGACGGCGTGAATACACTGGCTGACAAAAACTATGACGACCTGCTTTACTTCTACAAGCTGTATCAGGATCTGGAAGATTCCGGCGCCTGCATGAGCTATGCGGATCTGAAGGCCGCCGGCCTGCACTACTCCGCTGCTTTTGCCAACGGCAACATCGCCATGCTGCCCATGGGCTACTGGTACGTGTCCACGCTGATTGGCTATAACCAGGACGGCACTTGCAACTTCAACTGGGGCATCACCGCTGTTCCGCACGCTGAGGGCGTGGCCGCAGGTTCTTCCTTCGGCAACCTGACCGGTGCGATGATCAACGCCAAGTCCGAGAAGAAGGATCTGGCCTGGGAGTACATCTCCTGGCTGGGCGGCGTGGAAGGCGCCAAGGCTACGGCTTCCGTCGGCGCACGTCCCGCGTGGGTTTCCGAAGAAGTGGCCGCCAGCATGTCTTCTGTGGAAGGCTTCCCGGCTGACGAGACCAGCAAGGGCGCCCTGCTGCCCGCCGCTGTGGCAATGGAATGGCCGGTGGCTGAAAAGGTCGCTGACATCAAGACGATCGTGAATGAAGAACACAGCATGATCATGGCTCGTGAAATCACCCCCGAAGAGGGTATCGAAGAGATGAACGAGCGGGTGGCTGAACTGTTCGAATAATCCCTGATCAGGATATAACCCCCAGGCAGGGAAGGCTGCTTGCCTTCCCTGCTTTTTTCAGAACACGGGAAAGGAAACGATGACACATGAGCCAGTCGGAAGTAAGAAAAGTCCGGTACAGGATGGGCAAGCTGGAAAGAAAGAATACGCTGGTGGCATATTCTTTCCTGGCGCCTAACTTTATCGGGTTTGCGGTCTTTACACTGGTGCCGGTGATCTGCGCCATTGCCCTGTCACTGTTTGAGTGGAACGGCGGAGACATCTCCAAGCTGAAGTTTGTCGGACTGGACAACTACGCGACGATCTTTGCCACGAAAAAGGTGGCGGAGAAAGGCCTTGCTTACTTTTTTAACCGGGCGGACCTGGGCATCGCATTGAAAAACACGGTGTATTATACGGTGGTTACCGTACCGCTGACGATTATATGCGCACTGGCGCTGGCGCTGCTGCTGAACAAAATCAGGGGCGCGGTGTTCTTCCGGACCGTTTTCTTCTTTCCCTATGTTTCCTCGATGGTGGCGATCTGCGTCTGCTGGTCCTTCATGCTGATGAAGGACGGCCCGGTGAACCAGATCATCATGGCACTGGGAATCAACTTCAACAAAGGCTGGACGGCGGACAGCACGATGGCCATCTGGTCCATCATCCTGGTAAGCGTATGGCGGAACATGGGATACTACATGGTTCTTTACCTGGCCGCCTTGCAGGGGATTCCCCGTGAACTGATGGAAGCGGCTACAGTGGACGGCGCAAATAAGTGGCAGCAGTTCTGGCATGTGACACTGCCGCAGCTGAAACCCACCACCTTCTTTGTTTCCGTGATGATGGTGATTTCCTGCTTCAAAATCTACGACGTGGTGGCTATCATGACGGACGGAGGTCCCGGCCGGGCAACCAAGATGCTGGTGACCTACATCTATGACGAGGCCTTCATCAAGGTACGGTACGGCCAGGCCAGCGCCATTTCCATGGTGCTGCTTGTGATCGTGCTGCTTGTGACGATTATCCAGTTCGGTTCCGAGAAGAAGTTCTCGAATGACTGAGAAAGGAGGAGATGAATCATGGAAACGGCTGTTCACAGCAGGGAAATCCGGAAGGATAACCCGACACTGCATAAGATTCTGAGAAGCATCATCTGGATTCTGCTGATCCTGCTGACTGCCTTCACGCTGATTCCCTTTGTGTGGATGATCTCCTCCTCGCTGAAGCTGGACAGGGAAGTATTTGCTTTCCCGATGCGCTGGATTCCGGAGACCTTTCACTGGGAGAACTACTCCCTGATCTGGCAGAAGGTGCCGCTGGTAACTTATTTTAAAAATACCGCGTTTATCGCGATTGTGGTCACGCTGCTCCAGACGCTGACCTCCTCCTTCGCGGCTTACGCATTCGCGAAACTGAATTTCCGCGGGAGAGACGTGCTTTTTCTTTGCTATATCGGCACGATCGCGGTGCCGTGGCAGGCCTACATGCTGCCCCAGTTCATCATGATGCGGTCCATCGGATTGTATGATACGCTGTGGGCCATGGTTGTGCTGCAGGCGTTCTCGGCGTTCGGCGTGTTCCTGATGCGGCAGTTCTACCGTTCAATTCCCACTGAGCTTTGCGAGGCGGCGAGGCTGGACGGACTGAGCGAATACGGTATCTGGGCGCGCATTATGCTGCCGCTTTCCAAGGCGGCCATCGCGACACTGGTGATCTTCACGTTTGTAAACACCTGGAACGATTATATGGGCCCGATGATTTACCTGACCCGGGATATCAACAAGACGGTGCAGGTGGGCCTGCGGCGCTTTATCCAGGAAAACTCCAGCGATTATCACCTGATCATGGCGGCGTCACTCTGTTCGCTGCTGCCGGTATCGGTGGTATTCCTGTGCCTGCAGCGGTATTTCATTGAAGGGATCGCCACCTCAGGACTGAAGGGCTGATCCGGGAGGCTAAAATGCTGACAGCTTTCTTACGGGAGCATCCGATGCGCGAACTGCTGAAGGGCGGAACGCGCAGGCTGTATCCGCCGGCTGAAGACCGTAAGGCCTGGGACGGAATCCAGGCGGGATACAGGAGGGAAATCCGGAAAATGGCGGAGGATTACGCGAAGACGGATTATCCGCTCCGCACTGTGTCAGGGTTCCTGGCTTTTGTCCGGATCGGTGACCGGCAGGCGGATGAAAAGCCGTATTTTACCCGCCGTCGGAAACTCTGTGCCGCCGTGATGAACTGCTGCGCCTTTCCGGATGCGGAAATGGATGACGTTCTGAACGGAATCTGGCTTCTGTGCGAGGAAAGCAGCTGGGTGATCAGCGCGCATAACGTTAACCCGATTCCGGGAGCACCAAAGGCAGCGGAATATCCGCTGCCGGACGTCCGTAAACCCTATATTGATCTGTTCAGCGCCCAGACCGGTATGATCCTGGCACTGACAGCGTCGCTGCTGGGAAAACGGCTGGACGCTGTTTCACCGATGATCCGGAAACGGATCACAGAGGAGATCCGGAGGCGGATCCTGCGTCCGTTTATGAAGACGGATGATTTCTGGTGGATGGGAGTCCGGCGGAAGGATCTGAACAACTGGACGCCGTGGATTCTGTCCAACATTATGGTGTGCGCTGTGCTGGATCCTATGCCAGCAGGAAACCTGTCGACATTACTGACCCGTGCGTGCGGGATGCTGGACCGCTATATCGCGATCCTGCCGGAAGACGGCGGATGCGACGAGGGCGCGGGTTACTGGAACATGGCCGGCGGCGCGCTGCTGGACTGCCTGACGCTGCTGGAAACTGTCACAGGCGGCCGGATGACCTTCCGGGAGAATGAAAAGATCCGGAATATCCTGCGTTTCCCGCTGACGATGGAGATGGGGAACGGCTGGTTTGCCAATTTTGCGGACTGCGACGCCCGTCCCTTTATCAGCGGGGAACGGATGGAAACAGCAGGACGGATGCTGAAGGATCCGGCGCTCACCGTACTGGGAACGCGGATGCGGGGGACCATTGCGGATCAGCTGAACGACGTACCGCACCTGACCCGGGCACTTGACCTGATTTTCCATGTACCAGCCGATGAAACAGACCTGAGTGCCGATAAACCGGAGGATGCGTATCTGCCGGATCTGCAGGTGCGACTGGTCCGCCGGGACAGATGGACGCTTGCCTGCAAGGGCGGACACAACGGAGAAAGCCACAACCATAATGATATCGGCTCCTTTATCCTTTTCCTGGACGGAGAACCGGAGGTAGTGGACGCAGGCAATATGGTCTATACCGCAAAGACGTTCTCGGAAGAACGCTATACGCTGTGGAACGTCCGGGCGGAATGGCATAACCTGCCGGTGATCGGCGGGCATGAACAGCGGGAGGGCGCAGAGCATACGGCCCGGAATGTGAGCATGACGCCGGACGGCATGGAAATGAACCTGGAAGCCGCTTATGACGAAAAAGCAGGTATCCGGGAACTGAAACGCAGCTTCACGCTGACAAAGGGTGGCCTGAAGCTGACAGATGCAGGAAGCCTTCGAAAGGGACAGGAGATTACCTGGATCTTCCTGCTGCGCAGGAAGCCGGTATGGGAAAACGGACAGGTCAGGGCGGAGAACCTGATCATCCGCTGCCCGGAGGGACTGGAATATACAGCAGAAGAAAAACCGGTGACAGATCCGCGGATGGCCCGCAGCTGGCCGGGAAGCCTCTGGCGGATCAGACTGAAGAGCGAAAAGCTGGAACGATTCCGGATGACATTTGAGTTTGCAGCAGCGGACCGGGAGGCGTCGAAATGAACGGAATGAATGGTTCACTGCGCACACGGCGGGACCTGGTGAAGGCGGCAACGGCAATCCTGCAGCCCCTGACATCCTGCATGACGCCGGGAAAGGCCCGGATTTACGTCGGCAACGGATCCGCCCATTATGCCGAAGACGTGGCTGGAATGGAATGTTGGAGCAGGGCACTGTGGGCACTGGTTCCGATGCTGATGGGGAAGTGCCCTGAAGCGGAGGCCCTCTGGCCGCTGTGGCAGGAAGGCATGATCCACGGAACGGATCCGGGACATGAGGAGTACTGGGGGACTATCCGTGACTATGACCAGCGGATGGTGGAAATGGCTGTCATCGGATGTGGCCTGTGCTTTGTGCCTGAATACTTCTGGAATCCGCTGAATGAAAGCCAGCGGCAGCATCTGTATGACTGGCTGAATCAGATCAACCTGTATGACATGCCGAAAAACAACTGGCGGTTCTTCCGGATCCTGGTGAACATCGGCTTCCTGAAAAACGGAATGCCGGTGGATGAAGACCGGATGCGGGAAGATATGGATCTCATGGAAAGTCACTATACCGCCGACGGCTGGTATTTTGACTATCCGACCAAACGGGATTATTACACGCTGTGGGGTTTCCATTTCTACAGCCTGCTGTATGCAGCGGTGATGGACAGGGAAGACCCGGAAAGATGTGTCCGGATCCGGGAAAGGGCGGCGCTGATTGCACCGAGATTCGCCTGCTGGTTTGACCGGGAGGGAAGGGGCCTGCCTTACGGAAGAAGCCTGACTTACCGCTTCTGCCAGAGCTCCTTCTGGGCAGCGGCGGCTTTTGCCGGGGTGGAATGCCGTACGCCGGACATCGGACAGATGAAGCATCTGCTGCTGAACAACCTGCGGTTCTGGCTGAACCGGCCGATCTTTGACCGGGGCGGCGCCCTGACTGTGGGATACGGTTACCCCAACCTGTGTGCGGCGGAAGGATACAACGCGCAGGGATCTCCCTACTGGGCGCTGAAAACCTTCTGGATCCTGGCACTGCCGGAGGAACATGCCTTCTGGCAGGCAGAAGAGAAAGAGTACCTGCCGCCGGAGCGCTTCCTGGATGAACAGGTACGGCTGCTGCTGACACGCGATCCGGAAAACCGGCAGGTGGTGGCGTATACAGCGGGCAATCATGCCTGGGAGCATATGCACGAGGACGAGAAATACGAAAAGTTTGCGTATTCGTCCCAGTTCGCTTTCTCCGTGGCAAAAGAGGAATCCGCGCTGAACCGGGGCGCCTATGACAGCATGCTGGCGGTGCGCGCCGAAGGCCGGGACTTATGGCATGTGCGCAGCGGCTGCGAAAAATACCGGCTGGCGGAAGACCGGATTTCATTCACCTGGAGCCCGATGAACGGGGTGACGATTGACACGGTGATTGCCCCGGCCGGCATGTGGCATGTGAGGAGACATGTCATCCGTACAGACGTTACCCTGGAAGCGGCGGAAGGAGCATTTTCCGTGCCCCGGGACTGGGCGGGGGCAAGGCCCTGTGACCGGATCAGCACAACTACAAATGCAGGCGAAGGATATGCCGCGGCTGCGGGTGAACGGGGAACAAGCGTGATCTATGGCCTGGAAGGCTATGCGAAGGGGGAAGTCATCGTGACCGAACCCAATACAAACCTGATGGAACCGCGGTGTGTGCTGCCGACGCTGCACAGCCGGCTGGAACCGGGTGAACATAAACTTCTGTGCGCGGTGTACGCTGATGCCGGGAACAATCTGCCGGACGGAATACCCGAGGAGGTAAAAAAACTTGCTGGAACGCTATGAAGAAGCACTGAGCCGGATCGCCGGAAAATACAGGAAAACCGCGGAAGCGGCAGCAGAGGCCGGGATTATTCCTTACCAGAGCGCGGGCGGGAAATGGATCACCAGTCCCTATGACGGGAACAGCTGGTGGACCGGAGGATTCTGGCCGGGCCTGATGTGGCAGCTGTGGGTGCTGACAGGAGACAGTTTCTTCCGGCAAGAGGCACGCCGGGCTGAAAAACTGCTGACGGAGGAGTTCCGTTCCTTCCGGCTGCTGAACCATGATGTTGGTTTTATGTACCTGCTGTCCTGCGGAGCGGACGCCAAGCTGACAGGGGACGCACAGGCGGAGACAGATACACTGCATGCAGCCTCCCTGCTGATGGGACGGTTTAATCCTGCGGGATTCATCCGGGCATGGAACGAGCCGGAACGGACGGGATATGCCATTATTGACTGTATGATGAACCTGAACCTGCTGTATCGTGCCAGCCGGGATACGGATGATCCGCGGTTCAGGCTGACGGCAAAAATCCACGCCGACACAACCCTGCGGGAATTCCTGCGGGAGGACGGATCGGTAAGCCATATTATTGAGTTTGATCCGGAAAGCGGAAAGCGGATCCGGGAACACGCGGGGCAGGGCTGCGCACTGGGAAGCCAGTGGAGCCGGGGACAGGCCTGGGGCCTGTACGGATTTGCGCTGGCCGGGCGGCATCTGAAGGATGTGAAGTACACAGAGGCGGCGAGGAAAATCGCCGGAAACTTCACAGCACATATCCGGGAGGATGGCCTGACAGACTGCGACTTCTGCCAGCCGGCGGAGGAGGAACGGATTGACAATATTGCCGGGGCGATCGCGGCCTGCGGCCTGCAGGAACTGGCGTCGCTGACCGGTGAAGACACCTGGAACCAGCATGCGGAACGGCTGATTGACGGAATGCTGGAACACTGTGTGGACTGGGGAAATGAACACTGCGGCATTCTCACCCGCTGCACGGCAAGCTACCATGACGACGGAGCCGGACGGCATACCAATATAACCTACGGAGATTATTTCCTGGTGGAAGCACTGATGAAGTTCTGCGGCAAGGATCCGGAACTGTGGAGCTGAGACAGGAAGGACGGAGAAAAAGATGAGTACACTATATCCGCAGAATAACGCGTCCAGAATGACGATAGACCTGGGCGGCGTATGGGATTTCCGCTTTCAGGGCGATGAAAGCTGGCAGCCGATCGCGGTGCCTGCTTCCTACAATGACCAGAGCCCGGATCCCCGGTTCCGGAACCGGGCGGGGATCACGGAATACCGCCGGAAGATTACCCTGCCGGCGGCCTGGAAGGGAATGCGGGTCTGCCTGCGTTTTGACGCGGCGGCACATAATGCCCGGATTTTGCTGAACGGGAAGGAAATCGGTTTTCACAGGGGCGGATTCCTGCCCTTTGAGGTGGAACTGAACGGCTTGATGAGACCCGGTGAAACGGCAGAACTGACGGTGGAGACGGACAACCGGATCAATCATGATACCCTGCCGATCGGTACGGAGGGAGAAACCGCCTTCTTTGGTTCAGACAACCCCGGAATACCGGCGGTGGAAGCCGGCAAGAGGATGCAGCAGGAACGCGGGATCAACCGTCCGGCTTTTGACTTCTTCAACTATACGGGTATCCAGCGGCCGGTACGGCTTGTTGCGACACCCCGGAAGTATATCCGGGATATTACCCTGGTGCCCTCCCTGAACGGGGCGGTGCGTTTCAGCGTGGAAACGGCGGGCACAGATGCGCCTGTCCATGTGGAAATCCTGGACGCGGAAGGCATATCCGTTGCAAGGTGCGACGGATGGGAGGGAATCCTGCAGATTCCGGAACCCCGCCTGTGGGAACCCTGGCCGGGCACACCCTACCTGTATACCGCCAGGATTACCTATGGGGACGACCTGTATGAGCAGCCCTTCGGCATCCGGGAGGTCAAGGTGGAAGGCACGCGCTTCCTGATCAACGGGAAACCTTTCCGCTTCCACGGACCGTGCAAGCATGAGGACAGCCCTTTCCACGGCCGGGGAACGGATCCATGCCTGAACGTGACGGATATCAACCTTTACCACTGGCTGAATGCCAACTGCTTCCGTACCAGCCACTATCCCTACGCGGAGGAAATGTACCAGCTGTGCGACCGGGAAGGTATTGTCATCGTGGATGAAACGCCAGCGGTAGGCATGTGGGCCAGTGAACAGTATGGATGGAACCTGGCGGACTACCATCTGCAGGTACTGAAGGACATGATCGCGCGGGACAAGAACCATCCCTGCGTGGTGATGTGGAGCCTGGGCAATGAACCGGACACGGACAGCCAGCCTGAAAAAGCATATGAATACTGGCATCCCCTGTATGAAGCTGCCCACCGGCTGGACCCGCAGGACAGACCGGTTACGGTGGTTGGATGCCAGAACCGGTATGACCGGGATAAAGTCATTTGTTCCATGGACGTTGTGTTGATCAACCGGTATTACGGGTGGTATAATTTATCCGGTGATCTTGAGGCAGCAAAATACGCGTTCCGGACGGAGCTGGAATGGTGGGAAACACAGCATAAACCGGTCATTCTCTCCGAGTACGGAGCAGATACAATCGCCGGTCTGCACGGCGCGGTGGCGGAGATGTTCACGGAAGAGTACCAGGTGGCGTTCTATGAGGCAATGAGCGAGTGCCTGGATGAACGGGATTTCGTGATCGGCGAGATGCCCTGGAACTTCGCGGACTTTGCCACCTGCCAGGGCCCCATGCGCGTGGGCGGAAACCGGAAGGGGCTGTTTACCCGGGACCGCAGGCCCAAGATGGCGGCTCACTGGTTCAGGGAAAGATGGAAAAATCTCTGACAGGCCGACGGGATCAGAATCAAACAGAATGATTATTCCACAGGAATAGTATGGAGGAAAAGAAAATGGATATTCGGTACAGCTGCAACCAGAAAGACTTTAAGCGTTATACCACAGAGGAAGTCCGGAAGGAATTCCTGATCGAGAAGCTGTTTGAAGCGGATCAGGTTACGGCGGTTTACAGCCACGTGGACCGGATGGTGACGCTGGGCGTGATGCCGGTGAATGAGAAGGTTTCCATCGACAAGGGCATTGATATCTGGCACAACTTCGGCACGGAATACTTCCTGGAACGCCGGGAGTGCGGCATGTTCAACGTGGGCGGCGCCGGACGGGTGATCGCGGACGGAAAACTGTACGTGCTGGGTTACAAGGACTGCCTGTACCTGACCCGGGGAGCGAAGGAAGTGTATTTTGAGAGCGCGGATCCGGCGCAGCCCGCCAAGTTCTATATCGTTTCCGCTCCGGCTCACTGCAGTTATGAAAACAAGCTGATCAAGATCGCTGACGCCGCAAAGAAACCCTGCGGCGACGCGGCGACCAGCAACAAACGGGTGATTAATCAGTTCATCCATCCCTCCGTGCTGAAAACCTGCCAGCTGAGCATGGGCATGACCGTGCTGGAAACCGGCAGCGTCTGGAACACAATGCCGGCCCATACCCATGAACGCCGGATGGAAGTGTATTTCTACTTTGAAGTGCCGAAGGACAACGTGGTCTTCCACATGATGGGCGAAGGACAGGAAACCCGGCATATCGTGATGCAGAATGAACAGGCGGTCATTTCTCCCTCCTGGTCCATTCACGCGGGCGCGGGAACCAGCAACTATACGTTTATCTGGGCTATGGGCGGTGAGAACCAGGCCTTTGACGACATGGACAATATTCCGACCACGGAACTGAAATAAAGAGGAGAACAGTCAGATGGATATGAACAGTTTCAGCCTGAAAGACAAAATTGCCTGGATTACGGGCGCCAGCTACGGCATCGGATTTGCCATCGCGGAGGCTTATGCCGCGGCGGGGGCAACCATTGTGTTCAATGATATCAACCAGGAACTGGTGGACAAGGGTCTGAAGTCCTATGCCGAGAAGGGCATTGACGCTAAGGGCTACGTCTGCGACGTGACCAATGAGGAAGCGGTCCGGGCCCTGGTGAAGCAGATTGAGACGGAAATCGGCGTGATCGATATCCTGGTGAACAACGCCGGCATCATCCGCCGGATCCCCATGATTGAGATGAGCGCGGAAGAATTCCGGAAAGTCATCGACGTGGACCTGAACGCTCCGTTCATCTGCGCCAAGGCGGTGATTCCGTCCATGATCGCCAAGGGACACGGTAAAATCATCAACATCTGCAGCATGATGAGCGAACTGGGACGGGAAACCGTTTCCGCCTACGCTGCAGCCAAGGGCGGCCTGAAGATGCTGACCCGGAATATCTGCTCTGAATACGGCGAGCATAACATCCAGTGCAACGGCATCGGACCTGGCTATATCGCCACGCCCCAGACAGCTCCGCTGCGGGAAAAGCAGCCGGACGGCAGCCGCCATCCCTTTGATCAGTTTATCATCGCCAAGACGCCGGCGGCCCGCTGGGGAACGCCCGAGGACCTGCAGGGTCCCGCGGTATTCCTGGCTTCCGACGCGAGCAATTTCGTGAACGGCCATATCCTGTATGTGGATGGCGGAATCCTGGCGTACATCGGAAAACAGCCCTGAGAAGACAATCTGAAAACCGCCCGGAGGCCTTCCGGGCGTTTTCACTATGGGTGAACCGTGGGCGGGAAATGACAACCTGCGGAACAGACTGACAGACGGAAGGAACACAGCCCTATGAAAAAATATCTGGCCATCGACATCGGCGCGTCTTCCGGACGGCATATTGTCGGCTGGAAGGAAGACGGAGAGCTGAAAACCGAGGAAGTTTACCGCTTTCCGAACGGTGTCGTGGAACAGGACGGACATCTGACCTGGGATATTGACGCCCTGGAGAAACACGTCCGGACCGGCATCGACGAAGCGATGAAGATTTATCCGGAAATCGGGAGCCTTTCAGTTGATACCTGGGGTGTGGATTATGTGCTGATGAAGGGCGGCGAACCTGTTTTGCCCTGTTACGCCTACCGGGACAGCCGGACGGAAACGGCTATTCCCAAAGTCCATGAGCAGATGAGCTTTTCGGACCTTTACCGGCGTACGGGGATCCAGTTCCAGCCTTTCAATACCATTTACCAGCTTTACGCAGACAAGCTGGCAGGACGGCTGGATGAAGCCGACAGCTTCCTGATGATTCCGGAGTACCTGATGTACAGGCTCAGCGGCGCGGAGAGCCATGAGTATACCAATGCGACCACCGGCGGCATGGTCAGCGCGGAAACCGGTGAATACGATCCGGAGATTATCCGGACCCTGGGCCTGCCCGGGCGGTTTTTCAGGCCCCTGCAGCGGCCGGGCAGCGTGATCGGTGAATACAGGGGAATCAAGGTGATGCTGTGTGCCACCCATGATACAGGCAGCGCGGTGGAGGGAATCCCCATGGAGGGGAATGAACTCTATATTTCTTCCGGCACCTGGTCCCTGCTGGGAGTCAAAACGCCGAAGCCGCTGACGGACGCAGGAAGTGAAGCTGCCAACTACTCCAATGAAGGCGGCGTAGGCTATAACCGGTACCAGAAAAACATCATGGGTATGTGGCTGGCGAACAGGCTGCGCAGCGAACTGTGCCCGGAAAAACCGTGGGATGAAATCACGGCGGAAGCAGAAGAGAAACACTTCGATCACCTGGTGGATGTGAACGATCCGGTTTTCCTTGCCCCGGAGAGCATGAAAGCAGCGTTTGATTCCAAACTGCCCCATCCCCCGAAATGTACGGCAGGATATTTCCGGTGCGCATACCGGTCCCTGGCGGACGGATACCGCAGGGCGATCGAGGAAATAGAACAGAATACAGGCAACCGGTACCGGAGGCTGTACATTGTGGGCGGCGGGGCCAAGAACAAATACCTGAACCGGCTGACGGAAGAAGCCACCGGCAAGCAAGTGACCGCACTGCCTATCGAGGCGACGGCGCTGGGGAACATCATGATCCAGATCAAAAACGGAGGAGAAAAAGCATGAGCTACGAAGAAGCAAAAAAGCGCTATGCGGCTATCGGCGTTGATGCCGGCGCAGCCATTGAAAAACTGAAAAAAGTGCCCGTGTCGCTGCATTGCTGGCAGGGAGACGACGTACGGGGCTTTGATACTGATCCGAGCAAGCCGCTGACGGGCGGCATCCAGACCACAGGGAACTATCCGGGTCGGGCCGGTACACCGGAGGAGTTGATGGCGGACCTGGACAAGGTGCTGAGCCTGATTCCCGGCACGCCGAAGATGAACCTGCATGCCAGCTACGCGATCTTTGAAAACGGCGAATGGGCGGACCGGGATAAGCTGGAGCCGAAACATTTCAGAAAATGGGTGGAGTTCTGCAAGGAACGCGGCCTGGGCTGTGACTTTAATCCCACCTTCTTCTCCCATCCGATGTGTGATCCACTGACACTGTCCAGCCCGAATGAAGAAACCAGGAAGTTCTGGATTGAGCACGGCAAAGCCTGCATCCGTATCAGCAGTTACCTGGCGGAAGAACTGGGCAAGCCTTGCGTGATGAATATCTGGACCGGCGACGGGTTCAAGGATATTCCCGCCGACCGGATGGGACCGCGGGTACGCTACCGTGAATCCATTGACGAAATCCTGAAGGAGCCCTATGACTTCAAAAAAGTAAAGCCCTGCATTGAAAGCAAGGTTTTCGGCATCGGCGTGGAAGCTTATACGGCAGGCAGCGCGGAATTCGCCCTTTCCTACGCGGCAATGAATATGGACAAGTGCATTCCGCTGATGGACAACGGTCACTATCACCCCACGGAAGTGGTCAGCGACAAGATTCCTGCCCTGCTGGCCTTCTTCCCGGAAATTGCGCTGCATGTAACCCGGCCGATCCGCTGGGACAGCGACCATGTGGTGCTGTTTGACGATGAAACAAAGGAAATCGCCCGGGAGATCGTCCGCTGCGGCGGGCTGGACGGCCGGGTGAATATTGCCCTCGACTACTTTGACGCAAGCATCAACCGGATTTCCGCCTGGGTGACGGGATACCGGAACCTGCAGAAGGCGCTCCTGTATGCCCTGCTGCAGCCCAATGATGAAATGAAGTCCCTGCAGGATGCGGGAGAGTTCAGCAAGCTGATGGTGATGCAGGAAGAACTGAAAACCATGCCCTTCGGCGAGATCTGGGACGAGTACTGCCGGAGCTGCGGCAGGCCGGCTGACGGTGAATGGTTCCCGAAGATTGAGGAATATGAGAAGAAAGTACTGGTGAGGCGGAAATGAAAAATATCCTGGAAGCGCCCTTTATGGTGGAAATGATCCGCACGACGACCAACATGTATAACCAGGGCTGGGACGAACGCAACGGCGGGAATATCAGCCTGATGCTGGATGCGGCGGAAATCGCCGGATACCTGGATACGGGAAAGGCGCTGCGCACAATCCCGACTGGCTTCACCGCTCCGGAACTGGACGGGAAGTGTTTCCTGGTGACGGGAACCGGCAAGTACTTCAAGAATGTGCAGTATGCCCCGGAAGTCAATCTCGGCATTGTCCGGCTGAAGGAGCAGGGACAGCAGGCTGACCTGCTGTGGGGCTATGCGGACGGCGGGCAGTTTACCAGCGAGTTTCCGGCCCATATGATGAGCCATGTGGCACGGCTGAAGGTTAATCCGGAAAACAGGGTGGTGATGCACTGCCATCCCGCGAACCTGCTGGCGATGACCTACGTCCATGACCTGGACGAGAAGCAGTTTACCCGGACCCTGTGGCAGATGTGCACCGAGTGTGTGGTGGTTTTCCCGGACGGGGTGAATGTGCTGCCCTGGATGCTGTGCGGCACAAACGAGATCGGCGAAGCAACGGCAGAAAAAATGAAGACCGCAAGGCTGGTGGTCTGGAGCCAGCACGGTATTTACGGCGCGGGCAAAGACCTGGATGAGACCTTCGGCCTGATTGAAACCGCGGAAAAAGCCGCGGAAATCTATATGAAGATCGCCCATCTTCCGAGAATCAACACGATTACGGATGAGCAGATGCATTTGCTGGAGAAGCGTTTCAACATCAAAGCAAGGGAAGGCTACCTGGACTAAACGGGGAGGATCAGAGTCCTGTTTCCTGCAGGCCTTTGAGGCCCAGGGCTATCATACGGCGGCAGTAATCGTCGCTGCGCTTCTGGATATCATCCTGGAAAACTTCCAGCTCCGGCATGGATACAGCAAAGAAATCATAACCCGTCTTATCAAACATATGGCGTTCGCCGAAAATGATCAGCTGGTGGAAAGACCGTTTGGCGCTTTCCACCTTTCCTAATGCGTGGAAAGCCAGCCCCTGATAATAGATATAGTCAGAGGGCTGATCATTGTAATAACGGACGGGCTCAGGAATCTGGGAACCCGCGGAAGCTTCCGTAAAGCATTGCGCTGCCCTGGAATCATTGCCCAGCAGCCTGTAAGCGCAGCCCATGAGGTAATAGGCCTGGTTGTCCGGAACGTTTTCCAGCTTGCCTTCTCCGAGATTGGCAGGATAGGAAAGGGTCCGGGACGCATATTCAATGGCGACTTCCGCCCGGCCTTCCACCAGGGCTTTGCCGGCCAGGGCGAAGAGGGCGGCTTTATATTCATCCGCCACCTTGCCTTCTCCGCCTTCCCATACATGGAAAGTATAATTCATCAGCAGGTCCAGGGCTTTTTCATGCTGCCCGTCCGCATTCAGCAGGCTGACATAGGCGAGCATCAGGGCATACCGGTCCGGAAGCAGATCCCGGTTTGCCTCCAGGATGGCCAGCCGCTGTTTTACAGGGCAGTCCAGGCGCTTCAGCAGCTGATCCTGCTCCAGCAGGAAACGGCTGTTACCGGGCTCAAGGCGGACGGCTTCCGCGATTTCCCCGGCGGCCAGGGAACGGTCGCCGTGGTTGTAATACGCAATGGACAGGTTCCGGTGGGCCGGAGCCAGATCAGGCTGTTCCTTCACCGCGGCTTGCCAGTGGGAGACAGCCGCGTCATACTGCTTCCTGTCATAGAAGAACTCACCCAGGTAATAGTGGGCCTTCGGGGCGGAGGGCAGGATAGAAACGGCGTATTCCAGGACCGGAAGTTCCTCCGGCTTGTTGGGGAAGCAGAAATCCGTCGGCAGGCTTTCCGCCTTCAGGGCCTGCGCGGCAGCGGCTTCAGTGTGGTTCATACGGCCTTCCGCATATGCGAGGGCATAATACTTCAGCGGGGTTTCAGCAGGGCTGGCGGCAAGCACTGCCGCGGCGTCTTCCCAGCAGCCGAAACGCATGAACTCATAGGCAGTATTCAGGGATTCCTCCGGACGGCCGCCGGCAGCCCGGTCAAAGGCTGCCTGCCCGGCATCCTGGAACAGCAGGGGCAGATACAGCGGATCAATGGCCAGGCTTTCCTCCAGGAAACGCCTGTATTCCGGCGTATCTCCGCTGAGCTTCCAAAGGGCGGAGGCTTTCAGGCTGCGGGTTTTCATATCGTGCCAGCCGCGGATCAGGCTTTCATCCGCAAAGTGCAGCGCTTCTGCAACCCGTCCTTCCCGGAGACTGAGACAGCCCAGGTGAAAATAGGCGGGGCCTGCGGTTTCAGCACTCCAGACAGCTTTGTAGAAGGCATCGAAGGCTTCCTGCGTCCTGCCCAGCATTTCCAGGGCGAGACCCAGGTTATAGTATGCTTCCCCGGCGTAGGGATTGGGGTTCCGCCAGGTTTGTTTTCGGACGGCGGCTTCAAAATACGGAACGCTTTCACGGATCCGGGCGTTCCGCAGCAGATACAGGCCGTAGGCATTGTTCAGCCGGATATCGGTGGGATCACGGCGCAGGCCTTCCAGGTAATAATCCGCTGGCAGGAAGGTGGCATGACGGTACTGCTCCAGATGCTGTCCTGCCAGGAACAGCTCCTCCAGGGACTGGATTTCTTCCGGCTGTTTCAGCGCTTCGGCAGGTTCGGGTATGGGCTGGTTTTCCTTCACATATTCCCTGTATTCACACAGTTTTTTTCCATCCGCGTCGGAAACCGCCACCTCGTAGTCCTGCAGGTCTTCCACTGTTTCAACAACGGCTTTGAGAGGCGACAGATTTGCTTTCCTTCGACAGATTTCCCGTCCGGAGGAACGGATCACGATTTCGGCATCCGGGAAGGAGCCGGTTGCATATACTTTGATACGGGCGGCGGCAGCTTTCCGGCGAAGGGCGTCATTTGCTTCCTTGCCATACGCAAAGGGATCCGGATCCAGGACTTTTCCGTCCGCGTCAATATAGTCAACGCCCAGCACCACATCCCGGGTTGCATTGCTGACCCGGCCTACGGTTTTGTAGGGCATGAAATACTGGGTGAAATTCTTTTCCTCATGAGGCTTCAGCCAGGCAAAGTCCGGCTGGTTGTCACAGTATACGCCGGTCATCAGCTCAATATAGGGACCGTCTTCATCCGTCAGGTTCCGGTCCCAGGTTTTGCCGAAGTTGCCGCAGCCCCAGGTCCATTGCTTTTTCCCGGGACTGATATGGTGATCGGCTACGTGAAGCAGGCCGGCATCCCGGCTTTCATCATAGTTGCCGACAAAGTCAAAATCCGAATGAGCGGCCATATAGGACGTGGGAACCCGGATGTTTTTATAGCGTGAAATATCCACGCCTGCGGAATAATCCGCCTTATAGTATTCGCCGGTGGCAATGGGGAAGGTGGAGACTGCACGCTTCCCGTGATCCATGACCGCGTTTACGTCCGGCGGGAAGACGGAGAAGGTATGATCGTTTACAGAGACGGCGGGGTTTGCCCACCAGAGAAAGGTCTGCGGATAGTCGGTCGGGTTGAAGAGCCGGCCGCTGATTTCAATATAAGCTTTCCCGGGATACAGGGTAATGACGGCGTTGCTTTTTGTGCCGTTGATCCGGTCTGTTTCACCAAGGATGACAGAGGCGGAGCCGTCCGGGTTTTCCGAAAGGGTATAGTCCACAGGCATAAACGTGGAGGGACGGTGATGCTGGGGCCAGTTGAATTCAATGCCGCCGGAAATCCACGGCCCGGTCAGGCCGACGAGGGCGGGCTTGATCACGTGGTTATAATAGACGAAATCATACTGATTGGTTTTGTCCAGTGCCCGCTGGATCCGTCCGCCCAGTTCCGGCAGGATCATGACATACAGGTATTCGTTTTCCAGGATTACAGCCTGGTACTGCACGTCCTCCGGGGTTTCACTGATCTTTTCGCAGATGGGCAGCGGATATACCTTGCCGGTGGAACCCTGATAAGCCCGCTTTTCGATGAAAAGCGGGTTCTTTTCCAGATCGCCGATTCGATAGGTCGGAATGGTTACCGTCTGTTCATATACCTGTGCTTTATTCATGGTTTTCCCTCTCGCAGCATTGCCAAGGATCTTTTTTTCAATGATAACAGACCGGAAAGAGGCGTGTCAAAGCTGGAAGAGGTTTATGGGCGAAACTGCAATACAATCAGTAAAAAATGCGCGGAATCGGCTGTTTCTGTCTGGTAAAATACAATAAAGAGAACTGTCCCTGACGACTGACGGACAAAGAACAGGAGAATCACAATGAAGGATTACGCTGCCGGCGGTTTCACGCTTCCCGGTGAAGCAGGATATGAGCAACTAACCCTGGAGATGGCAAAAAAGTGGGGCGCGGACGTGATCCGCGATTCCGACGGAACAAAGCTGTCTCCGGAGATCACGGAAGCGGGATACCGGATCTATTCCACAATCTGTATTATCCGGGAACACAATGAGTTTGCCCGTTCCCATCCGGATGCGCAGCAGCAGACCTTCCTGTTTTCCGAACCGCAGACAGCTCTGTCTGAAACACTGGTCATCCACCCTCTGGACGGGTATTTTGACGAGCAGTTCGAAATCAATGATTCGGCGGAAGCGATGGCATACTGGCAGGTCTGGGACCGGACGGAAAACAGGATTCTCTCTGATAAAGAATGGGAATATGCGGACGGCCGGGTGACGGTGAACCACTGCACCCTGTACCACCGATATTCCGTCTCCTTCCTGGCGTGGCGGATCTGGGAAGAGATCAACATGTACAACCACACAACCAACCACTGGCAGAGTGAACACCTGCGCCAGCTGGATCCCCGGCATCCGGAAGCGTGGAAATACCTGCAGGACTGGCTCCGGAACTGGTGTGAGCATAATCCGGATACAAACGTAGTCCGTCTGACCTCCCTGTTCTACAACTTCGTCTGGATTTTCGGAAGCGATATGCGCCGCCGTACCCGCTTTGTGGACTGGGCAAGCTATGATTTTACGGTGAGCCCGGCTGCCCTGAAGGCCTTTGAACAGGAATACGGATACGCGCTGACCGCTGAGGACTTCATCAATAAAGGCAGGCTCCAGGCAACGCACCGGCCGCCGACTGCCCGCAAACGGGATTATATGGATTTTACCCAGCGCTTTGTGGCGGAAAAGGCCAGGGCACTGGTGGATATCATCCACTCCTTCGGCAAGGAAGCCTACGTTTTTTATGATGACAGCTGGGTCGGCATGGAACCGAACGGCCCGTACTTTGCTTCCGTCGGGTTTGACGGGCTGATCAAATGCGTGTTTTCCGGCTTTGAATGCCGGCTGTGTGCCGGGGCAGAAGTGCCGGTGCATGAACTGCGGTTCCATCCGTACCTTTTCCCGGTGGGACTGGGCGGACTGCCTACTTTCTCGGAAGGCGGACATCCGGAAGAGGATGCGGAGGCATACTGGCTGCACGTGCGCAGGGCGCTGGCCAGGCAGTGCGTGGACCGGATCGGCCTGGGCGGATACCTGCACTTAACCATCGGCCAGGAAGCCTTTAACGATACCATTGAAGGAATGGCGAAAGATTTCCGGAAACTGAAGGACCTGCACAGCCAGGGAGCGCCCGCGGAACTGCCGGTAACGGTTGCCGTGCTGCATACCTGGGGCGCGCTGCGCTCCTGGACGCTTTCCGGGCATTTCCATGAAACAGACTGGAATCCTCTGATTCACATCAACGAAGCGCTGGCAGGACTGCCGGTCCGGGTGAAGTTCATCCATTTTGAAGATGTGAAAAACGGGGCACTGAAGGATACAGACGTGCTGATCAACGCCGGGAAGGCGGGGGATGCCTGGAGCGGCGGAGATGCCTGGAAATCCCCGGAAGTGGTCAGCGAAGTAACCCGCTTTGTGGCGGAGGGCGGCTGCCTGATCGGCGTCGGCGAACCTTCCGCAACGGAAGGTGGAGACTCCCGCTTTGCTCTGGCGTATGTGCTGGGCGTGGACCAGGACGACGGATCTTTTGCCTGCCATGCGCCCTGGGAGTTTGCGGAAGAAAAAGCACCGTTCTATACTGCAAAGGAATGCGTCGGGAAGACGGAGGGAATCCGGGTGACCGGTCCGGATACACAGGTGCTGCTTGCCTGCGGAAACACGCCGCTGATGACACTCCGTTCCTTCGGAAAAGGGAAAGCGGTCTATCTGGGCGGATTTGCCTACGCGCCGGAAGCCGCCCGCATGCTGCTGGAGATGCTGCTGTTCCTGACAGGAACAGACGGAAGTACAGCCGGCCTGACGGACCAGCCGCTGGCGGAATGCGCCTGGTATCCGGAATCAGGGACGCTGGTGGTGATGAACAACAGTAGCGAGCCACTGGATGTTAACGTGACGATGCCATCCGGTATGACTCAGGTACATATTGATGCCGGGGAAATGCGCTTTGTTTGTGTAAAAGAATGATGAAGAACACACCGGTTTTATCCGGAAAAGATGACAGACAGAGACGTGTGAGAGTTGAGGAGGTGGTGGCAAATGTATCAGGCCAGTGAAAAAAGATACGATAAAATGATATACAACCGCTGTGGAAAGAGCGGACTCCTGCTGAGCGCTATGTCTTTGGGTATGTGGCATAACTTCGGGTCTTCAGCGGAATATGCCAATATGGCTGATATGGTGACAACCGCTTTTGATCTGGGTATCACACATTTTGACCTTGCCAATAATTATGGACCGGCTCCCGGAGCGGCTGAGGAGAATATTGGCAGAATACTGCATAAGGAGCTGTCCGCTTATCGGGATGAATTAATTATCTCCACTAAAGCCGGTTATACCATGTGGCCGGGACCCTACGGGGACCACGGATCAAGAAAATATATGATAGCTTCACTGGATCAAAGCCTGCATCGAATGGGGTTGGAATACGTGGACATTTTCTACCATCACAGGCCTGATCCGGATACTCCCATGGAGGAAACGGCTGCTGCATTGGATTATATCGTCCGAAGTGGGAAAGCATTGTATGTCGGCGTGTCCAATTACACACCGGAACAGACCCAAAAAATGGCGTCTTTGATGCGCTCTCTGGGTACGCCGCTGACAGTTCATCAACCACGGTATAACATGCTTGACAGGGAGTTTTATGAAGAACTGGAACCAATACTGGAACAGGAAGGAATAGGTTCTGTATGCTTTTGTCCGCTGGCACAGGGACTTCTGACAGATAAGTATCTTCATGGTATCCCATCAGATTCCCGTGCTGCATCGGCTTCTCCTTTTCTCAGCGAGAGTCGTATTACTGAGCAGCTTCTTGCAAAGGTTCATGCTTTGTCTGAGATAGCCCTTAACAGGGGACAGACACTGGCTCAGATGGCGACTGTCTGGGATTTACGAAACTCCCTGACTTCTGTTATTCTCGGTGCGTCGCGTGCGTCTCAGATTATGGAAAATGTGAACGCACTGCAGAAAAGAGATTTTACGAAAGATGAGCTGGATGAGATTGACCGTATTCTCAAATCCTGAATGAAGAGCAGATCTGTTTTATATATGCCGATAACAAATTCCATAATAAAGCCGGAGCCATCAGGCTCCGGCTTTATGTGTTGAGTAAAGATCAGAATTACTTGTGTTCCTTGTTGAGCAGGTGGGTGGAATTGCCCGCTTCGTACGCGGCGGCACGTTCTTCGGTCACTTCACGGTAACCGGCGTCCATGTACTCGGCAGCAAACTGATCATACAGGGCGTCGAACTCTTCGGGAGCGCACATGGTCAGCTTGTCGCGGAGTTCCTTGTACTTCTCAACCAGGACGGTCTGGTATTCAGCTTCCGCTTCCATGGAAACGGAGAACAGCGCGTTGGCGATGGCCCAGCCGTTGTCACGGATGGCAACCTTGGCGTTGTACCAGGCAATCACGTCTTCGGTGAAGTCCTGCTTCAGGTCGTGAGGCATGTTGTTGCTGATCACGTCTTCGATGGTACCGGCCTGGCGGGCTTCAATGGTGATGCACCAGTAGTCCTTGTTGTTGTTGAAGCCCAGCTTGTATTCACCGTCATAGTCGCTGACGCTGACGGGCAGGTTGTTCTCATCGTACTTGTAGGTTTCGCCTTCAACGCCCCACTGGAAATTGAAGAGGTTGCCTTCCTGGGTCAGCCATTCCATGTACATCCAGGCAGCCTTCAGCTGGTCAGCGGTGGCATCCTTGGAGAAACCGATCATCATGCCGAAGGGGTTGTCGGTGCGGTAGCCGGGATTGGTGCCGGTGGCTTCGTCGATTTCCGCGGAAACGGGAGCGATGGCCAGCTCAGCATCGGGATTCGCTTCATAGAAGGCGGTCAGCCAGTCCATGTTGGCGGAGATGTATCCGGCGTAGGAATAGGTCTTGCCGTTGATGAAGTTGGTCTTTTCATCCTCGGTTCCGGTCAGGTAGTATTCCGGATCGGTGATGCCGGCATTGTACTTGTAGTTTTCATTCTTCAGGAAGAGCTTGTTGGGTTCCCAGCCCAGGGAAGGAATGTTGTAGTCGCCGTACATGGCCCATTCTTTTTCATCCAGGGGCCAGGTGCGCCAGGCGTAGTTCTGGTCGGAACCGACGCCGGTCACCATGGAACCGCCGGCGGGATGCTCGGCAATGCCTGCTTCCTTGATCTTCAGCATGGCGGCATTGTAATCAGAGACTGTTACCGGCACATGATCGTAGCCGATCTGATCCAGCCAGTCTTTCCGGACGAAGGTCTGGAAGGTGTAGGAAGTGTCATAGTAGGGACGGTAGGCGGCAACGAAATAGGTTTCGCCGTTGATCTGGGTGTAGGTCAGCTGGTTGTTGGTCACCATCCGCTGATAGTAGGTGGGGGCAACAGCCGCGAAATCGTCCATGCTGAAGGTGGTCAGGTATCCGTCAGCAGCCCACTGGGTGACTTTCGGATAGTCATATTCCATCAGGACGGTGGGCAGCTCATTGGCGGCTGCCAGCATGGAATACTTGGTCATAACGTCGGAACGGGGGATAGCAACGTAGTTCACGGTGACGTTGTACTTGTCGCCGAAGTTTTCCTGGATCCACTTGGTCCAGTAGTTGCTTTCCACGTTCGGCACGCCGGCCTGTCCGCGGTCATACACCGGAATCGTGATGGACACGTTCTCGGCAAAGGGTTCCCAACCGGCAGTTTCCGCTGCGGCCATGGGGAGGAGTGACAGCATCAGGACGGCTGCCAGCACCAGCGCAAGGATTTTCTTCATAAAGGTATCCTCCTTTTTTTATTCTCAGAGCAAATCGCATGCTCCGAAATCCGACTAACAGATTATTGGACTTCTGTCCGCAACCAATCGTCGCGACTGCCTGCCAGGCAGCTCGCTCGTTTCGGTTGAATTCATCTCTTTCGAAATTTCCGTTACTGACGGTCGAAAGAGATTCATCCCTTGACTGCTCCGACCATAACACCCTTTACGAAATACTTCTGCAGGAAAGGATAGATACAGATGATCGGCAGGGTTGTGAACATGATACAGGCGGCCTGGAGCACTTCCGGGGTGCTGGTGACTTCGATGGCTTCGGAAAGGGTGGCAGTCTGGGCTTCGGTAGCGGATGAAACCAGCTGATACAGCTTGTACTGGATCATCTTCAGGCCTTCCTTGGTGATGTAGTACTTGTTATCCGCATAAGCGTTCCATCGGCCCACCGCGTAGAACAGGGACAGGGTCGCAATGATGGGCAGCGACAGCGGAAGCACTACCTGGAACAGGATCTGGAAATTGTTCGCGCCATCCAGGAAGGCGGCTTCCTCCAGGCTGTCCGGGATGCTGGACTGGAAGTAGTTCTTCATGATCAGCATATTATAGGCGGAATAAATCAGCGGCAGGATCAGCACCCACATGGTGTTGAGCATCTTCAGATCCCGGTACAGCAGGTAGGTGGGGATCAGTCCGGCGTTGAAATACATGGGGATCATCAGGATGACGGTGAAGAAAGCCCGGCCCTTCAGCCGCCTGCGGGAAAGGGGATAGGCGGCGCAGGTGCAGGTGATCATCCCCAGAATTGTGAAAATGATGACCACGCCGACGCTGTACAGGAAGGAATGTACCAGGGTGCCGTCCTGGAAAATGGACCGATAAGCGTCAAAGTTCAGCCCTTTGGGCCATAGCACAACGGACTTCTGCATGACTGCCGTGTTGCTGGAAACGGATTTGGCAGCCAGGTGGATAAAGGGCAGGATACAGGTGAGGCACAGGATCACCAGGATGACGATAATCAGGACATCCACGAAGTTGAATTTGCGGATCGCGTGGGAACCGTCATTGATTGTATCGAAATCTTTTTCTTTTCCGACCATCATTCCCACCTCCTTACAGCAGACCGTCTTCGCCCATGAGTTTGGCGAAACGGTCGCTGATCAGCACCAGCATCAGGCCAACGAGACTCTGGAAGAGACCCACGGCAGTGGCCATGCTGAACTTGGAATTGGCAAGGCCTTTTTCATAAATATAGATGGCCAGCTGATACTGGTAATCCCGCACCTGAGAGTTGGCGAAGACATCCAGCCGTTCAAAGTTGCTGCCCATGATTTTACCCAGGTTCATGATCAGCAGCACGACAATGGTGCTCCTGATGCCCGGAAGCGTGATATGCCAGATCCGCTGCATACGGTTGGCGCCGTCAATCATGGCGGCTTCATACAGCTCTCCGGAAATGCCGGTGATGGCTGCCAGGTAGATGATGGTTCCCCAGCCCATGCCCTGCCATACACCGATCAGCAGGTACGTCGACGCCCAATGGTTCAGCTCGGTGAGGAAGGGAATGCCGCTGTTGATCCATCCCCATTTCATCATCAGTACATTAACGATACCGGTAGTGGGTTTAAAAAGCTGGTAGGCGACGGAGCCGATGATGACCCAGGAAAGGAAATGGGGAAGGTAAAGCACGGTCTGTGTGACCTTTTTAAAACGGGGAAAACGGAGTTCATTCAGCATCAGGGCCAGCACGATGGGCATCGGGAAACTGACGGCCAGGTCCAGGATATTGAAGATGATGGAGTTTTTCAGCGCCCGAAGGAAATCCTTATCCCGGAAAACCTTTGCGAAGGTTTCCAGCCCGACCCATTTGCTGCCGTCATAACCTTTGGCAGGCTTATAGTCGTAGAAAACCATACGCAGACCCGGATAGGCACCGTAATTGAACAGAATGACCAGCGTGACCGGAATCAGCAGCAACAGATACAGATGCCAGTCCCTTTGCAGGGCTTTTTTCCAGGAAGTCCTTTCCCTGAGGGAAGGAGCTTTCACCTTTTTCGCATCCATACCTTGTTTCTCCCTTAAAACGTTTCGGTTTGCATGATTTCGTAAAAACGATTTGTATGTTTATGTGCATTCTTATTTAATTCAATTATAGGAGGAGCAGATGGCTATTTCCACTCTGTTTCCTGTTAAAACTATGCAAAAACGACCATAAACCCCGGCCGCCTGTTCGGGGGCGCCGGGGCATAAAATCATTGTTCAGCTGTACAAATAAAGGACTTACGTCATTTCCTGCGGGAGATCCTCCGCCTCCGTCCAGCCGGTAAAAGTGAGCAGGGACGGCTGAAGGCTGTCACCGGAAGCTTTTCGCCAGGCCCTGGGTGTACTGCCCAGCGCCTGGGCAAAATGCCGATTATAGCTGCTCAGGGAGTTATAGCCGACCTTGTCGGCAATCTCCGTAACAGAAAGGGCGGAGGAACGCAGAAGTGTACAGCTTTTCAGAATGCGGGTCTGATGCAGGAAGGACAGGGGAGAGGTACCGATCTGCTCCCGGAAAAGCCGCCGGAAATGGGTGGGGCTCAAATGACACAGGCTGCTCAGGACTTCCTGCGGGAAATCCAGCATGTAGTTTTCATGAATATAATCCAGGGCGGGGGAGATTACCGACATATGCGGATCCCGTACGCTGCTTTTGTTCTCCTGACTGTACACCCGGAGCATCCCGATGAGCAATGCGGTGCACAGGCTCCGGACACAGGTGTGGTATCCCGGCGCTTTACGCTGCATTTCATCGATGATTTCCTCAACCTGGGACTGAATCCAGGGATGATCTTTCGAGTGCAGCAGCAGGCGGCAGTCAGAGAGGAAATGTCCGGCGTCCTTCAGGCCGCTGTGCTGCCGGAGGACGGAAGGTCCCAGCAGGGTGTCCGCATCCAGGAACAGGTAGCTCCACCGGCTGGCCTCCTCCGGATCGGACCAGGTTGTGTGGGGGACATTCCTCGCTATACAGGTGACATCCCCGGCGGTAAAGTGAACCTGCTGATCCCCGAAAACCATGGTGCCGCCGGAAGAATGGCACAGGCCGATTTCCAGGCAGTTATGGATATGCAGATGTTTTCCGGGCACAGGACTGATATGCCACCGATCCCCGGTCAGTACGAGAATGGGGAAATCCGGAGGCAGTTCATAGTTCCGGTATTCAAGGATCATGCGCTTTGGACGTGCCATGCAGTGTTTCCTCCGCCTTTGGCGTTATTCCATCATAAACATCATCCGGAGCTTGGGCTGGGCACCGGTTTCCGGATCCATGACCAGATCCAGCACGTCTTCCATATAGTCGTTCCACTTGTCGACAATGGGGCTTCCGGCCTGGGTTTTCTCCGCGAAAGCGATTCCTTTCTCGCACTCGTAATAACCGAAGACATCCCAGCCGTCACTCCAGATGGAATAGTTCCGGATGCCGGCCTCTTTCAGGAGCGCGAGCATCTCCGGCCAGATTTCATCATGGCGGCGCTTGTATTCCTCCTGCATACCGGGTTTGATACGACCTTTCCAGGCAAAACGTTCCATCTTCCTTTTCCTCCTGTAAGCTTATGGTTTAAGCCGGGCGCAGGATGCGCGCTCCACCAGTTCCCAGTCCGCGGTTTCCTGTTTGTTTTCGCCGCTGATCAGCAGCTGGACAGCCCGGGCACCTGTGCGCTGCTGATATGTGTTGATACTGGTCAGCGGCGGATACAGATAGGGTGCGCAGAACAGGTTGTCGCAGCCGATCACAGACAGCTGATCCGGAATGGAAAGACCGCGGTCACGCGCGGCGGCCATGCATCCCATGGCGACCAGGTCATTCAGGGCAATGACGGCGGTGGGCCAGTATTCCGGTTTCAGGGAATCCAGCATCTGGTTCAGTGCGGCGCTGCCGGCTTCGGTTGTTCCTTTGCAATAGATCCGATAGGAAGCGGTATAGGGCAGGCGGGCATCCTTCAGCCCGTTCTCATATCCCACGTCCCGGCGCAGGGGATCCCGGTCTTCCTCAACACCGCCGATAAAGGCGATGCGCTCGTGGCCAAGGCCGGTCAGATACCGGACGACCTCCTGCATCATGGCGGCGGAGTTATTGGTAATGGCAGGGAAATCATAGGAGGGAGGCACACAGCCGATCAGGACCACCGGCATATACTGGCGCAGGTCATGCAGGGCGGAAAGCACCTGCACGTCATGATCGGGCGGCAGATACTCAACACAGACGATCAATCCGTCCAGACGGCGTTCCGCCAGCATGGCGGCGGGATTGTATTCCCGGGTATCCAGACTGGACCAGGGAAAGAGGCTCATGGTATAGCCGAGCTTTCGGGCTTCCTCCTGGGCACCGGTAAAGATCATGGCGTAGTGGGGATTCAGCAGTTTAGGCAGGATAATTCCCAAGGAATGGGTGGTTTTGCTGGTCAGTCCCCTGGCAATGGAACTGGGCCGGTAATTCCGGCGGTCAATGACATCCTGGACCTTTTTCCGGGTGGCTTCGGACACGTTTGCCTCCCCTCGCAGAACGCGGGAGACCGTGGCGATAGAAACTCCGGCTTCCGACGCAATGTCATAGATCGTGACGCTTTCGCTGCTCATCGTATTCCCCCATACCTGATAGTCAGATTTATATGATTATAACACTTCATCGCTTATGTAAGCGCTAACATTATAACTAATATTTTCCATCTAATCAAGGTATAAATATCTATTTTGGCAATTTTTAAACATGATATTGACATTTACAAAGGATATCTTTATACTGTAAGCGCTATCATAAACAAGAAAACAAGCAGGTGATCATACATGGGTGAAACGTATCGACAGACAGCTGACCGGGTTCTGGGCATGCTGCAGCGGGCAGACGGGAACGATCCTTCCCGCGGACATCTGACGATGAACAACTGGGAGTGGCCGACGGGTGTCGCCCTCTACGGCATCTATAAAACTTATCAGCAGAGCGGGGATCGTACCGTGCTGGACTACCTGACCGGCTGGTACGACGATATGCTTTCCCGGGAAGAGAAGCCGCACCGCAATGTGAATACGGTGGCGCCGGTGCTGACGCTGACCTGCCTGTATGATGAAACGAAGAACGAAAAGTATCTTCCTGAAATTGAAAGCTGGCTGGATTGGGTGCTGAATGAAATGCCCCGCACGGAATACGGCGGACTGCAGCACTGCACGGTATGGAACAAGCATTACCAGCAGCTCTGGTGCGACACCCTTTTCATGGTCTGTCTCTTCCTGGCAAAGGCCGGCGTAGTGCTGAACCGGCCGGAACTGATTGAGGAAGCGGAATATCAGTTCCTGATCCATATCCGGTATTTGCAGAACAAGGTGAACGGCCTGTTCTACCACGGATGGACGTTTGACCGGCGGCACAACTTTGCCGAAGCCTTCTGGGCCAGGGGGAATGCCTGGTTCACCGTATCTGCTATTGAGCTGTACGACATTACGAAGCGGGACAACGCGGCCATGAGGCTGATCCGTTCCGCCTGGCTGGATCAGGTGCTGGCACTGTGGAAGTACCAGCGGGTGAACGGACTGTTCACGACGCTGATTGACGTGGAGGAAACCTACTGCGAAACCAGCGCCACCGCAGCGATTGCCTACGGCGTGCTGAAAGGCATCCGGCTGGGCTGGCTGCCGGAGGAACCCTACCAGCAGATGGGAATGCTCTCCGCAAACGCTGTGCTGGGCCAGATTGATGAAACCGGCGCTGTGCAGGGCGTTTCCGGTGGCACCGGCATGGGGCATAACCTGCAGCATTACAAGGACATTATTGTAACCCCGACGGCCTACGGACAGGGGCTGACCTTCCTGATGCTGACGGAGCTGATGATCCGGAACACACAGCCCGAATAAAGCGAGAAAGTGGAGAAACACATGACAACGAAAGCGATAGAGCGCCGTGCGATACACGGAACGGGAAAGCAATACTGGCGCAGGCTCGGCAATGAAGTCCGGCGGGACAAGTGGCTGTATTTTCTGCTGCTGCCCGGCCTGATCTATTTCATTGTGTTCAAGTATCTCCCCATGTTCGGGATCGTGATTGCCTTTGAAAACTACGTCCCGTTCTCCGGCGTGCTGGGCAGCGAATGGGTCGGCCTCAAGTGGTTCAACAGCTTCTTCCGGTTTCCGGCATGGCTGACCTACCTGAAGAATACGCTGATCCTTTCCCTGATGAACATTGTGTTCTTCTTCCCGGCACCGATTATCCTGGCACTGCTGCTCAATGAAATGCGCAAACTGCGCTACAAGAAACTGCTGCAGACATTCCTGTATGTGCCGCATTTCATTTCCATCGTGATTGTCGTATCCATCACCTTCGTGATGTTCGGACCTTCCGGAATAGTGTACAAGGCAACTCAGAACCTGCTGGGACACGCCATCAACTACATGGGATCGCCGGATACCTTCCGCTGGATGATTATCGGCCAGACGATCTGGAAGGAAACCGGGTGGGGCACCATCATTTTCCTGGCAGCCCTGACCAATGTGGATACCCAGCTGTACGAGGCGGCCATGGTGGACGGCGCCGGACGGCTCCGCCGCCTGTGGCACATCACCCTGCCGGCTATCCGTTCCACCATCGTGCTGATGCTGATCCTGCGGATGGGCAGCATGCTGGATACCGGTTACGACCACCTGATCCTGATGGCAAACCCGCTGAACCGTTCCGCCAGCCAGACGCTGGACGTGTTCGTCTACCAGCAGGGTATCCAGCAGGGACAGTTCAGCTATGCTTCCGCCATCGGCCTGATGAAGTCCATCGTGAGTGTGACACTCGTGCTTGGCTCCAACAAGATTGCCCACCTGCTCGGCGAGCAGGGGCTGTACTGAGGAGGGAACCGGCATGAAGAAAAAGCAGATGCCCGAAAGCATCATCATCAACGGCAAGGACATCACGAAGATGAAGATCTCCAGCGGTCCGGTCGGCCAGAATGCCACGCTGGGCAGCAGGATCTTCGACGTGATGAACTACCTGATTGTTACCCTGATTGCCCTGACGACGCTGTTCCCCTTCATCTACATTATCAGCGCGTCCTTTGCCACGGAATATGAAATCACAACCCGGCCGATGTTCATCATCCCGCAGGATGTGACCCTGAACGCTTACAAGTTTATCTTCTCCTCAAACAAAATCCTGCAGGGTTTCCGCAATTCGATTTTCATCACCGTCTGCGGTACGGCCATCAACCTGTTTTTCACGGTGACCATGGCCTATGCCCTGTCCAAGAAGCGGCTGCGCGGACGGAACTTCTTCCTGAATATGGTCATCATCTCCATGTTCTTTTCCGGCGGCATGATCCCGGGCTATATCATCATCGCCAACGTCCTGAACCTGAAGAATACCTTCTGGGCCGTACTGCTGCCCGGGGCGATCTCCTCCTATAACCTGATGATCGTCAAGAATTTCTTCCAGGGGATTCCCCAGGAACTGGAGGAATCTGCGGCCATCGACGGCAGCACCGATATCGGAATCCTGTGGAAGATTGTACTTCCGCTTTCCCTGCCCGTGCTGGCTACCTTCGGCCTGTTCTATGCCGTGGGTCACTGGAACGCCTATTTCGGTGCCATGATCTATATGACCGGCGCCAAGGAAAAGTGGCCGCTGCAGGTGCTGCTGCGGGAGCTGATCATCCTGGCCAACGGCTCCGCAGGTGATATCACCAACATGGATCCGGAATTCATCCAGCCCCCGGAACAGTCCGTCAAGATGGCGGTTATTGTGGTTTCCACCGTGCCGATCATGTGCGTCTATCCCTTCCTGCAGAAGTATTTCGTGAAGGGTGTTATGGTCGGCGCACTAAAAGGATGAACCTCTTTCCAAAGGTTGTCCGCAGCGCTGGGTAACGCTGCTGAATGATATCAATTATTTATAAGGAGGAAATACCCATGAAGAAACTGGTCTCTGTTCTCCTGGCGCTGCTGCTTGCCCTCGGCATGATGAGCTTCGCCTCTGCGGATGAACCCCTTGTGGTCACCGTGCTGCTGCCCGAATTCACGATGGACGTGGATTTTGTGGCGGAGAATAACCCCATCCTGGACGCGATTGAGGAAGCAACCGGCGTTCGCCTCCAGATCACCTGGGCTCCGAACGAAAACTATGGTGATATCCTGAATACCACCATGGCGGACAAGGATCTGCCGATGCTGATTGCCGCGACCGACGCGCGCAGCCCGCTGATCATGAACTCCGCCCGCGCAGGCGCTTTCTGGGATCTGACCGATTACGTCTCCGACGCGGAAAACTATCCGAACCTGGCCCTTGGTGACAGCCAGATCTACAACAACATCTCCGTGGACGGCCGCGTATACGGTATCTATCGTACCCGCAACTATCCCCGCGGCGGTGCTTACTACCGCTCCGATATCGCCAAGGAAGTCGGCTTCGACAAGGAAGTCAAGACCCTGGACGACCTGACCGAGCTGGCTGAAGCGCTGGCCAAGTACAGCGATGACACCTATGCCCTGAATATCTGCTCCTACACTGCCGGCACGATCAGCTTCATCACCGTGGCTTACGGCGCTCCCAACAACTGGGGTGTTGACGAGAACGGCAACATCTATCCCGCACATCTGTCTCCCGCTTACCTGGAAGGCCTGAACTGGCTGCGCCATCTGTATGAAATCGGCGGCATCGACCCCAACTTCGCACAGATCTCCACCAACGACTGGAATGACATCGAGCGCACCAACAAGGCGTTCATGCGGTTTGACTGCCTGGACAATGCCTACCGTCAGCAGGAATGGTTTGAGAACAATGTGGAAGGCGTTACCGAAACGATCTTCGCACAGGTCGGACCGCTGGCCAAGGCTGACGGCTCCATCACCATCTGGCCCCAGAACCCTGGCTTCTCCGGTGAAATCCTGGTGACCAAGTCCGTTAAGGCGGAAGACATGGAAAAGGTCATGAAGTTCCTTGACTGGTGCAACAGCGACGCCGGTATCTCCATGCTGAACCTGGGCGTTGAAAACGTGACCTACTGGATGGGTGATGACGGATACCGCATTGATATTTCCAAGCTGCCCGAAGAAGAGTACAATGAAAAGAGCAACGCGGGCAAACAGTTCCTGCATGACCTGAACCAGCTGAACATGGGCGTTTCCTATCATGCGGTGGAACCCGCCATGAAGCTGAGCGAGTCCCGTCAGCGCTTTGCTGACCTGAACGTGGAACTGGCTCCCTACGCGGTGCTGGATCCCTGCTATCCGCTGGTCAGCCAGACCAACATCGACTACGGCGCCCAGCTGAGCCCCATCATCTCTGACGCGGCTGTGCAGTACATTGCCGGCATCATTGATGAAGCCGGACTCCGCGCTGCATGGGCAGACTGGGCCGCACAGGGCGGAGACGCCATGACCCAGGAGTACAACGAAGCTTATCACGCTGCTCAGCAGTAATCTCTGAAACGCATTCCGGGGCTGCCGCAGATGCGGCAGCCCCTCCCTTCATGAGAAGGAACATCACAGGAGGCAGACGATGAACCGGATTTATTGCTGCTTTCCCGGCGGAAAGCATAAAGCCCTGACCCTGAGCTATGACGACGGACGCACGCAGGACCGCCGCCTGGTGGACATTTTCAACCGGAACGGGATCAAAGGAACTTTCCATCTGAACAGCGGGTTGTTTGACAGGGGAGACAGGGTCCTGCCGGAGGAGATTTCCACCCTGTACGCAGGACATGAAGTAGCCTGCCATACCGTGACCCATCCAACCATTGCCCGCTGCCCCCTGCCGGAAGTGGCGCAGGAGGTGCTGGCAGACCGTAAATTCCTGGAGAAACAGACAGGATATCCTGTACGGGGCCTCAGTTATCCGAACGGTTCCGTGACCCGGGATATCGAGAAACTTCTCCCATCCCTGGGAATCCGCTATTCCCGGGTGGTGGGCTCTTCGGACAGCTTTGCGCTGCCGGAAAACCCCTACCGCTGGCAGGCGACCTGCCACCACAATCACAGGCTGCTGGAGCTTGGAGAACAGTTCCTGGACCTATACAAAAAGCAGTATCTGTACCTGATGTACGTCTGGGGACACAGCTATGAATTTGACGATAAAGACAACTGGGACCTGATGGAAGAATTCTGCGCCATGATGGGCGGGAAGGCTGATATCTGGTACTGTACCAATATAGAGTTCATGGACTGCATGGACGATTTCGCCCACCTGCAGTTTGCGGCGGACAACAGCTTCGTTTTCAATCCCAATGCACGGGATTGCTGGATTGCGGTCAATGACGGGATGATTGTATGCGTTCCCGCCGGCAAGACCGTAACGCTATAACACAGGAGGACCTGAAAATATGGAAATCTATCGCGATCCGGTTACGGGCTATGAAATCCGGCGCTACGCCAACGGCCCTGAAAGAAATGCCAAACTGTACTTCACCTGCGAGAATTTCTCCGTGGATGACAAATACTTCTTCTTCATGAAGCAGCAGCTGGAAGGAAAGACCGACGGCGGATGCTACCGGGCCAATGTGGAAACCGGTGAAATCGACCGGGTGACGGATTACTCCTTCCGGGGCTTTGCCACGGACCGGGAAAAGAATATCGGCTACACCTGCAAAAACGAGACGGAAGTGTATGCCGTGGATCTGGCCACCAATGAAATGACGAAGATCGGCGATCTGCCGAAGGGCGGCCAGATTACGGGCCACCTGACGGCATCCGCTTCAGGCCGGATCGCCTGCAGCTATCACCTGGCGAACAAGTATTACGGCCTGGTGATCATGGATCCCGGAAAGGAAGCGGAAGTGGTCTACCAGAGCGATTACCGCCTGGGCCACGCACAGATCTGCCCGTCGGATGAGAACCTGATTTTCTATATCCACGAGACGGAAGGAGACGCCTTCCAGCGTACCTGGATGTTTGACGTGAAGGAACGGTATGTGCGTCCCTACTACGTGGAGCATCCCAGCGAGTGGATCACCCATGAGGTGTGGTCTTCCGACGGTACGGAAATGGCGCTGATGAAGCTGGATCCTGCCGGATTTGTGGACGGCAGCAAGGGAGAATTCCATACCGGCAACATCATCATCGGCGATAAGGACGGACGGCATTTTGACATCGCTGCGCAAAGCATGCAGATCCTCCATCCCTGCATCAGCCGGGATCACAAGTGGCTGTGTGCCGACCGGATCAGCTACCTGGGTACCACGGTCCAGGAGGGTGTGGTTCTCTTTGAACGGGCCACCGGCAAATCGAAGTTCATTGCTTCCACCGGCAGCTGCAAGACCGGTGCGGATCACCAGCATCCTTCCTTCAACCGCAGGGGAGACCAGATCCTCTTCTCCAATCCCGATGAGAACGGGGTGGGACAGGTCTGCGTGATTGACCTGAAACAGGTCTGGCAGGACTGGTAAGCCTATGGCTGCAATTTATATCATCGGCGACTCCACGGTGGAGGATAACAAACCGCCGTTCCGCGGCTGGGGATGGGCGCTGCCGAAATATGTGAAGGAAGGCGTGGAGGTGCGAAACCATGCGCTTTCCGGCTGCAGCACCCGCAGCTTCCGGGCGGAAGGCCTCTGGGATCCGGTGGAGAAAGGACTGTCCGCAGGGGATCTCCTGCTGATCCAGTTCGGCCATAACGATGAAAAGGATGACGAGCGCCATACAGATCCGGATACCACCTATCCGGAAAACCTGTGGCGTTACTGCGAAGCCGCGCTGGAACGCGGCGCATATCCCGTACTGCTGACGCCTGTTTCCCGCCGGTTCTTTGTGGGCGGCGGCGCCATGCTGTACACCCACGGGGAATATCCCCGGGCGGTACGGAAACTGGCGGAAGAAAAGAATGTTCCCCTGATCGACCTGAAAAAAGACAGCCGGGAACTGTATCTTTCCCTGGGAGAGGAAAAGACGGCGGAGCTCTTTGTCCGGCTTGCACCCGGGGAAAACCCGGACTTCCCGGAAGGACATGACGACAAAACCCATTTCAACGCATACGGTGCGGAGAAGATCTGCGCCCTGGTAGCAGACGGCATGCGGCGCATCCCGGTCTGCGTTCCGTTCCTGAAATAACCGCGACAGCCGGAGGTATTCATGAATATCGGAATTCGCCTTCACGACACGGCACCCGGAACCCTGAAGGAGCGCCTGGGCTTTGCGCGGGCGCAGGGATTTTCCTGTGCCCATGTGGCGCTGAGCAAGGTGCTGGATGATTTCGCCATGGAAGACGCACCGGAGAAACTGACAGACGAATACGCGCGCCGAGTCCGGAAGGAATTTGATGAATCCGGCCTGGAATGCGCGGTGCTTGGATGCTATCTGAACCTGGCGGACCCGAATCCGGAACGCAGGAAGCAGACGCAGGAGATTTACAAAGCGCACCTGCGCTTTGCGGCAAAGATCGGCACCCGCGTTGTCGGTACCGAGACCTATGCCAATCCTGAATCTGTCTTTTCCGATCCGGCACCGCAAAGTGAAGAAGCCTTCCAGCTGCTGCTGGACAGCCTGAAACCGGTCATCCGCTGTGCGGAAGAATGCGGGGCGGTGCTGGCAGTGGAACCGGTCTGGTGCCATATCATTTCCACCCCGGAACGGGCGGTACGCATGCTGGAGGAGCTGCCCTCCGAAAACCTGCAGATTATCCTGGACGCGGTGAACCTGATTGCGCCGGAAGAGGTGAACCGGGCGGAAGACATCATCCGCAATGCCATCTCCCTGCTGGGAGACCGGGTGCGGATCCTGCATATGAAAGACTATGTGATCACTCCGGAAGGAGAACTGGACGCCTGCGCCTGCGGCCTGGGTTCGATGCGGTATGAACAGCTGCTGTCTTTCGCGGCAGGCCGGGATCTGCCCATGACGCTGGAAAACACTGTGCCGGACAATGCAGAGGAAGCAAGGCTTTTCCTGGAACGGACAGCCGGCAGACTGTGAGCGGGGAAAGAAAACATGCAAATCTTTATCTGCGGTGATTCCACCGCCGCTTCCTACCGTGCTGAGGAAACCAGGATGGTGGGCTGGGGTCAGCTGCTGGGAGATTATCTTCCCGGGGTTTCCGTTGTGAACCTGGCGATGGCGGGACGGAGCACGAAAACCTTCCTGGCTGAAAACAGGCTGCAGCCGGCGGAAAAAGCATGCCCCGGCGACCTGATCCTGATTCAGTTTGCCCATAATGACGAGAATGAAAAAAAGCCGGAGCGCTATGCGGCGCCCTGGACGGAGTATACGGAGAATCTTCGCTTTTTTATCCGCTTTGCGAGGGAAAGGAACGCAGTACCGATCCTGCTGACACCCATCTGCATGCGGATCTGGCAGGACGGGAAACTGCTGCCGACCCACGGGGAATACCCGGCGGCCATGCGGTCTGTGGCGAAAGAAATGCAGGTTCCGCTGATCGACCTGTACTCGGAAAGTTTCCGGATCGTCGAAGCAATGGGAGAAGAGGGGAGCAAAGCCCTGTTTATGCATTTCTCTCCCGGTGAGGATCCAGCTTATCCGGAAGGATTACAGGATAACGCGCATACGCAGCGGGCCGGCGCTGAAAGCTTTGCTGCCGCCGCGGCCCGGGAACTGAAGATCCGGGGATATATTTTACCGGCAGAAAAGGAATAATCAACGGAAGGGAAGAAACTCCGCCGCTGTTTCAAGGCTGAGTTCTTCTTCCGGCTGAAACAGATCTGAAGCCATATAGTCATATATGGCTTTTTGTAATGCCCGGACATTTGGAGACTGCTTCAGCTGGTGCAGGCCCAGGGAGGAAACCAGCAGGCGGCCGCTGCCGCAGCGGCATTCAAAAAGCTGAGCCATCGGGCGGAGCAGGGCACAGGAATCCATTTCCGCAATGATGGTTTTCATTCTCCGGGGGAGGATGACAGCCCGCTGACGAGCCATGGGATGCCATTGCCAGGTGCTCCAGCTTTCCGTGGGGAAAGACCGGAACAAGGGGTGATCCGTATCGATAAGCTGTCCCATGCATCCGGACTGGGAGGGGAAGGTGCACACGGACCAGAAATCCGGGCTGAACTGTGCCTGGACGGAGCAGGGGAGCGCTTCCGCCGTACTGTCCGGCGCCAGGTATACTTTTCCGCCGGAGGCAAGCACCTGACGGGCGTTTTCATCCAGTACGCGGCATTCCAGCACATCCGCCGGACAGACCGGGTTTTCATCCGGATAAACCCACAGCGGCCAGGCATTGCCGTTTCCGCAGTACTGCAGGGAAAGTGTCAGCTGTACGGCTTTGTCCGGACAGGGCAGGCGGAGGATGATTTCTTTTGTTCCGGACAGGGATCCGGCCGGAACACAGAAGGACTCTGTTTCACCGGAAAGGCTAATCCCTTCACCGGAAAGGATCCAGGTACAGGGACCTTCCAGATCTGTTTTGCCGTAATTGACGATCCGCACAGGGAGGGACAGTTCTTCTCCGGCAGTGAACACATATCGGGGCAGCAGTGCCAGGGGCAGCACATCCCGGAAGAACGCGGCAAACCTGTCCGGAACAGCAAAAGGATAAGGCTTCGGCTGGAGGTGCGTATTCATCATGCCCACCAGTGCGGTGCCCTGGCCCGGGAAATCCTGCAGGCTCAGCAGGGAGATGCCGCTGAAATCCTCCGTGCGCAGGGCGGCTTCCACTTCCGCCCGGTAACATTGCAGCGCGTTTTCACCGGTGGCACTGACCATGCGGGGCCAGAGCGCTTCCAGCCCGGCAGCCCGCATTTTCCGCTCCATCTGTATCAGGTTGCCGGGGATGGTTACGCCGCTGTATTCCCGGATTTCACTGAAATCCGGAAGCACTTCGTACTGTCCGACCTCAAAGGAGAAAACAGGGTGGGCAGAGTTTTTCCGGAGCCTTGCCATTACAGCGGAATAATCTGTGCAGGCGTTCGGGTTGGCCTGGTTCAGCCAGCCCTGGAAGTTTGCGGAGGCGGCGCGGAGCATCTGCCCCCGGTCATCGCTGGAAGTATAGAAATCATCCGACGGATTCGGCCCTTTTGCGCCATAGAAAGCGTTGGATCCGGAAGTATACAGTCGTGTCGGATCCATTTCCCGAAGCTCCCGCAGCAGGCAGTCGATATACGGACGGAATTCGTCACGGAAATGCAGTTCGTTGCCAAAGCTGAGCATAACAAAGGACGGGTGGTTTGCCAGATGGCGGAGGATCTGCCTGGCTTCGGCTGCGTAATAGCTTTGGGCTTCCTCTGTGGCGAAGGCATCCTTTGGATCCCAGTGGGAAAGCTCGGGCTGCATCAGCATGCCCAGCTTGTCCGCAGCAGTAAAGGCGGCTTCCGGCGGACAATGGCTGTGAAAGCGTACGCAGTTCACGCCATATGACCGGTATTTTTCCAGAATGGCCGTCCACGTGTCCACATCTGTCGGGATGTATCCTGTTTCGGGATAGGCGGCACAGTTTGTTTCGCCGCGGAGGAAGATACGCCTTCCGTTCAGGGTCAGGTGACCGTCACGGGCAGCGAAATTGCGCACACCGAAAGATACGGTCCGGCTCTCCAATCCTTCTCCACTGACGGTCAGGGGATACAGGTTTCCTTCCTCCAGATCCCAGAAGCGGATCTCCGGGCGCAGCCGGGCAGTACATGCGACTTCAAAGGTTCCGACCTTGGACGGGAAAAGTATCTCCGGTTCTTCCTGCAGGGCCGGGGAGACGATATGAAGCGAGCCGTCCACGGGACGGGACAGGTTCAGCCCGATCCGGATGTCCACCCGGCCGTCCCCGGGATAAACACGGATTCCGGCAATATAATCCGGCTTTTCAATTCTCAGGCGGAGATACCCGGTGATGCCGTTCCAGTTTGTCTGGGTTTCATCTGAAGCGGCGGAAGCATATACGATGGCATCCCGGGGCCAGCCGGGATAGCTGTTGTCTGAAAGCAGGGTAAATTCATCCTCGCCTGTGACCAGGCCGGTTACTTCAAAAACAGCAGGGGCGGAAAGACAGACCGGCTCCACGGCAGGGACTTCCTGACCGTTGACGATGAGCCGCAGACGGCGGGCTCGTTCACATTCCAGAAAGACGCGGCAGTCAGCAGAGCAGCCCCAGGAGACTTTCCGGCTGAACTTTGCCTGGCCTTCGAAGGAATACCTGCGGGTCAGGCGCGTGACAATAGGATCGCCTTCCTGCCAGAAGCCAAGCTTTTTGACTTCCTCTGCCTGCCATTGTTTATGGGGATCATCCGGCAGGCCGAAGCCGCCCTCATCCAGTGTTCCGGGCAGACGGATTTCTCCGGACTGCCCCGGGATGGAGCATTCCCAGATACCCGACAGATCAACGGTTCTCATGGCCATTTACCTCAGATTTTTACTGCCCTTATCATACCCCGGACCGGCCGCTTCAGCAAGGCAATTTATCTGATATTGCTGATATCATAAGATGTTTTTGACGGCAATTCGGTATACTTCATATGATTTGTCAGTATTTTTTTGAAAAACGGGTACAAATTTGCGTTTTTCTGGTATAATCCTTGACAAAAGGCAATGAGACCCGGTTCTATAAGCTGATTGAGGAAGTAACGTGATATGCAAACGAAAAAGATCCGATGGCTTTTACTGTGCATTTTGGCTTTATCTGTTTTTGTATCCGCAGCCGCAGCAGAACGGACGATCCCGGATGTGCTGAAGGTGACGCAGGAGGTCAAAAGCTACAGGGCAAAGGGCTATCGGATCGTTACCTACTCAGAACTGCAGTCCGCCAGGGAAGACGTGAATGACGTGATCAATGGCAGGGTGGCGGCACTGAAAGAAGAAGCAGAAGCGATGGCACCGGAGGGACAGGATTTCAACAAGAGATGTGCCCATGCGGATATCTATACACAGATTACCCGGACCGGTGACCGCTGGCTGAGCTTCCATGTATGCGCACAGACCTCGGCAAAGAGCAACCAGAACTGGGTGAAATGTGAAGATTATACCTACGATATGGAATCCGGCCGGCTGATCCGGCTGGGAGATATTATCCGTGAGGAGGGCTGGGAGAAACTGCTGGATGAAATCCGGAAGCAGGTAGAGGAAAGCTTTCCTGAAGACAAACCAAATGAGAAAGCGCTGAACGCGATTTGCAGCCGTGAAAGCCTGACGGAGGCCGGGTTCATCGTGACTCCCGGGCATCTGGCGCTGTTTTTCCCCGCGGCAGACGTGTATCCTGCCCATGCCGAGGCGCTCCTGCGGGTGGAAATCTATGTGCCGGAGCTGCGTGAAATCCTGACGGAAGAGGCACGGAAAGAAACAGACTGCACCGGCTACAAGCTGGTTGCACTGACCTATGACGACGGCCCCGGAAAGGGGACAACCAGGGGCGTGCTGAGTTCATCCGTCCGCCATCCCGGGCAGGTGACCTTCTTTACGACAGGACACCGCCTGGAGGGCAATGCCGAGATGCTTCATATGGAGTTTGACGCCGGTCACAGCGTGCAAAGCCATACCTGGGCACATGCCACCAAAGGCGTGACAACGGAAAAGGTGACTGACTGGGAAACGCAGTATAACGAGGCTATGGGCAGCATCATCGGCAGGCTCCCGATCATGATGCGTCCTCCGGGAGGAAACTGGAAGGGATACGTCAATTCAGGCACCGAGCTGGCCCAGATCCTGTGGGATACCAATTCCACGGATTCGTCCGCCGGTGAAGGAAAACAGGACATGCTGGGCTGCTGCGGCCGCGCCAGTATCGCCTGTGACGGGAGTATCGTGCTTTTCCACGATGTCAAAATCTATGCCGGGGATCTGGCGGAACGATCCATGCGGTTCTTTGAGCAGGAAAACATGCTGCTTGTGACCGTCAATGACCTGTGTGCGCTGCGCGGCGTTTCGCTGAAAGCCGGGACCGTATTGCAAAACTGCCCGCCGGAAGGAACGGAAGTAAGCATTCAGGCTCACCGGTAAGCGTACATACCGTCGCTTCCGACAATCAGGCCGCGGTACATCTCAATGGACAGGAGATGTTTTCCGCCGGGTGTTTCAAAAGAGTATATCCAGGTGCCGCCGGTGACAGAAGTGTCATCGGCTTTTTCCATGACCCTGCTGTTCATGGCGATGCAACGGACCCACTCTGCTTCTTCAGGAGAGACCTCTGCTGGCTCAGCACCTGTCTCGCAGTCTGTGAAATACGCTGTGATGACAGCGGTATCGAGACCGTCGCGCAGACCGTGACAGAACTTCCAGACCGGAGGCTGCTCTTCATCATTATCCGGGCCGTTTGGATAGGAGGCATGGGTGACGGAGACCAGGTTTCCGTTCTCGAAAATGCCGGAAGTGTTATAAGCATTGAAAGGGTTTTCATCCGCCTGCAGCGAATTAAGGAATTCTTCAGCGCTTAAAGGCATATCTTCTTCACCTGAAACGACGGGGGTGTACCTGAAACTGTCCGGCAGGGGAAGAAGAACCTTTGCAAAGCCCACAGACGTGACAGGAATCCAGTCGTTGACAACGGCGATAAAAGAGCCGTCTTTTCCGGATTCAAAAACCATATAACCATCGAATGCTTCTTCGGGACAGATTTCATAAGCAGTAACGGTATCCGGAGATGCAGGATCTGTATGCGGAATGATTTCCTTTACGGTCCAGGAATGGTCATTGATCAGAACTTTGTTTCCCGGAGCGAGTGTACGGATCTGTTTCGCATCGTAATGATCCTGCAGATACAGAACAGCAATGAAGTATCCGCCGTTACCGATCCGGTCTGTGCTCCGGAAGGAAAGCCGGAATTCGCCGTTACCCAGGTCGAGACTGTCATGATCAACCGGGATGGGGCGGATTTCCGCGGCACAGGCACAGGCGACGAAGCAGAGCGTGAGCAGCAGGACCAGCAGGATTGCGGTCAGGATCTGATTGCGTTTCATGGGGATTCCTCCTTACGGGTCGGTGGAGATGGTTTTCAGTGCTTTCACTCTGTATGACGCATGGGAGCAGGAAAAGTTCCACAAAAAGCAGTTGAAGAACGTGTATGTTTTATGGGTAAAAGGAGGATTCAGTTTGATACCGGAAAATGCTTTTTTCCACGGTACGGTAATCGGCGGACTGGACACGATCCTCGCCAACGCAAAATCCCATGTTGACGGGAGCAAAGTCGCGTACTTTACGACGGACAGGGTATACGCGCTTGTCTGCTGCAGAAGCAGGCAGGAGAACTTTGTCACCATGGGACTGAGGGATGGAATCCAAACTTATTTTGAACGGTTTCCCGATCAGCTGAAGGTCCTGTATGACGGAAAAGAAGGCTTTATTTACAGGCCTGTATCTGCGGAGACACTGAAAAACACCAGAGGTCATAGCTGGGAGAGCTCCGTGGACGTTCCGGTCGTCCTTCTGGAACATATCCACAACGTCTATGCAGAGATCCTGAAGGAGGAAGCGGCCGGGAATGTGATGATCCGCCGCTATGCCGATATTGATCCGGATGAACAGAAGGAAGTTGCCAACCGTTTCCGTGATGATCTGAACGATCCTCTTTTCGCTGAATACCGTGATTTCATCTATGAGCATTTTTCACCCTTGTGGGATTGATCTGCGTATATGAAAAGCCCGATCCTCGTTGTAAAAGGATCGGGCTTTTTGAACATTGCTGAAGCTGCGCATCTGTATGCGCCTGATTCCGTTTATACGTTCCGGGTTCTGACGGTTCTGATGTTCGGATGCTCGGACAGGATCGTAATCAAATCCTGGTATTCCGTTTTGCCGGGCATGGACAGCGTATATACGTTTGTATAAATATTCTGTCCATCCTGTGTATTTTCCGCGTGAAAATCCTGATCAAGGATTTTGACTTCCATCTGGTCAAACGTGTCCCGGATGTATTTCAGCGCTTCATTCCGATGAATAAACTGGATTTCAAGCCGCTTGTAGGTATTCACATGTACGATCTGCTGCATCATCTTCAGCACGGCCATGACCACCAGACAGGCTACCAGCGCCATGGTGGTGAATCCGGCACCGACAGCCAGGCCCAGGCAGGCGGCGCACCACAGGGAGGCCGCGGTGGTGAGGCCGGAGATCCGACGGTCGGCAATGATGATTGTTCCGGCACCCAGGAAACCGACGCCTGATACAATCTGTGCTGTCAGACGCCCTACGCTGACATTGATTTGAGATGCACCAAGCGCTACCACATGGGCAATGGTCTGCTGTTCCACCAGACCGATCAGTGCGGCACCCAGGCAGACCAGCACATGCGTCCGCATGCCTGCCGGCCTATTTTTCATTTCCCGTTCGACACCGATAATGGCTCCGAAGATGACCGCGGCCACGATTCTGAGAACCATCTGCCAGAAAGAAAGCGGTTCTCCAAAAGTTACCCAGTCAAAAACCATACTATACCTCCGGTTGCTTCTGTGTAAGATTAACAGACGGATTTAATTGTCTGCTCTTGATATAACATATTACCACACCGGGCTGATTTCAGGCAATAAAAACCCGGCTGTTTTTTGCAGCCGGGCTTCCTTTTTTTGCCAAAATGTGATTATTCGAACCCGATGGTTGCGACGGGCGGTTTTTATCCAAACTGTTTTACCGTATGTCCGCCGGCCCACTTGCTCTCAAGAGGGAAAAGGTTTATAGTAGATTTACAGAAATACCGTTTTACAGAATTTCATACAGGAGGAGGAACGAATCATGTCTATCCAGATTGTTGAGATTCCGAATCACCAGAACAAGGTGCGTCTGCGCGTCGCCCACGGGCATTTCGCCACAAGCCACAGCCATATCAATTACTACATTGACCTGACCATGACCAAGCACCGGCTGTCAGAAGCCCGGATTGCCGCGGAAGAATTATGCGGCATGTACAAGAATTCCACGATCGTGGACTCCATCCTCTGCCTGGACGGAACGGAGGTGCTGGGCGCCTGCATGGCTTCAGCACTGTCCGAGGCCGGGTTCCGGAGCATGAATGCGCACCAGACGATTTACGTTGTGACTCCGGAACATACCTCCGGAAGCCAGCTGATCTTCCGGGACAATATTGCCCCGATGATTGTGGGCAAGCATGTGCTGGTGCTGGCAGCTTCCCTGGCCACCGGCTTTACCGCCCGCTCCGCCATCGAGGCTATCAGGTATTACAGCGGTGTTCCCGCAGGTGTTGCAGCCATCTTCTCCGCGATTGATGAATGTGAAGGCTTCCCGGTCAAGAGTGTTTTCACCGTAAAGGAGAACCTCCCCGATTATGTCAGCTGCTCCTCCCACAACTGCCCGATGTGCAAGGCAGGGGAAAAGCTGACGGGACTGGTCAACAGCCACGGCGTTTCTTCCTTCTGAGGACGCACTTTTTGGAAAAACGTAAGCCGGGCATCATGCCCGGCTTACGCTGTATTTCAATGCCATTCGTCTTACTGACCTGCCGCAAGATAAAAAATATCCCGGGGACCTTTGTAAATAAGGTCCCCGGGATGTTGATATTATTCGAACTCGATGGTGGCGACGGGCTTTTCGCTGAAGAACCGAGCGCTACTACGTGGCAATAGTCTGCTGTTCCACCAGACCGATCAGTGCGGCGCCCAGGCAGACCAGCACATGGGTCCGCATACCTGCCGGTCTGTTTTTCATTTCCCGCTCAACGTCGATAATTGCTCCGAAGATGACCGCGGCTACGATCCTGAGAACCATCTGCCAGAAAGAAAGCGGTTCTCCAAATGCTACCCAGTCAAGAACTATACCATACCTCCGTTTGTTACAATGCTATATTACGGATAGATTTATTTGTCTGTTCATATTGTAACATAATACCACGTCGGGCCGTCCCGGACAACAAGCCCCGGGACTCTTTTCGGAGAACCCGGGACTTGTGATACGGGAACCGGTATGCATTTATCAGATTCTGCGAACGCTTTCCCGCCAGATCGGGGTTGATTTTACATGGGTCCAGCTGTACGGGAAGGAGGGAATACGGATCCGGTTGAGCAGCAATTCAGCCGCAAGACGTCCGATTTCCGTACCGCAGATCTTGACCGTGGTCAACGGGGGATCGGTGAAGGCAGACTGCATTGTTCCGTCAAAACCGGTAATCATGATATCCTCCGGGATTGACAGGTCCTTTTTTTTCAGAGCCTGTATCAGTGAAATCGCCAGGTAATCGTTGGCACAGACAAAAGCATCGGGTAGAGACGGCATCTGATTGATCCTCGACAGCAGCCAGGCGGAATCATCATAGGGTGAGGAGTCGGGTTCACAGATACAGAATCGCTTATCGTACTGAAGTCCGTTTACCATCAGCCCCTGCTGATAGCCGTACCACCGTTCCCGGAAAGAGCCGCAGTGGTTATAATCCCCGACGAATCCGATCTGCCGGGCACCTGCCCTCACAAGACGCCGGATGACTGCCATAATTCCGGCAATGTTTTCCATAGTCACATAGTCGCACTCAATCAGCGAGGTGATTGTTTCAGCCGAACTGTCCGTCAGAACCATCGGAATGCCAAGATGACAGAGCGTGCTTACATAATCGGGATCAAAAAGCTCGATTCCGACGATCCCGGCAATCTGCTCCGGAACAAAATGAGGGGGAAGTTGCCTTTTTTCCAGCTCCTCCTGTGAAATTTCATAAATTTTCAGCGCATAGCCTTCCCGGCTGATCATATCTGTAAAAGAAGAAAGGAACAGGGTGCCAAAATGGAGCTGGCTGGGGAGGTGGCAGGTCAGCAGGGCGATATTCCCGACAGACGGGGGAGAAGCGAAGACTTTTTCCGCGGGGGACCCGTATCCCAGTTCCTTTGCTTTTTGTAAAACAAGATTCCGGGTGCTCTGGGGAACAGAACCGCGGCCATTGTAAACTTTGGAAACTGTATTTCGGGAAAGACCGCAGGCATCCGCGATGTCCTGCATAGTGATTCTTTTGGAAGGCATCGTTTCCGACCTTTCTGTTTTTTTGTGACATTATGCCTGTTTTGTTTACATATTGTAACACAACGGAATGATCAAAACAAGTTTACATAATGTAAACACATCACGTCCTGGCATCGAAATAGATTGTTAAAAATGGCAATAAAACGAACATAATAAAATAAATATATACAAACTGCACAAAATCAATTGACAATATGTAAATCAATGTGTAAAATACAATTGAAATCCGGGAAGCCGGATAACGGATGTTACAACTGCATAAACGACGCGACATTGCAAACTGGCGAGGAGGGGAAAAATGCAAGGCGTGAAGCAACTGCCTGCCGCTTCAAAGCGGCAGAAAAACGTGACCCCCGGATACCGGCTGCGGAATTTCAGGGAGAACTTTCCGTATCTCACGATGATTCTGCCGGCAGTTCTGGTGGTATTCCTGTTTAACTATCTTCCGATCTATGGCGTCCTGATTGCGTTCCAGGATTTTATGCCGGGAGATAAAATTCTCTCTGACACCACGATCTGGGTCGGCTTTGAAAACTTTGCGAGATTCTTCAACGATGTACAGTTCTGGCCGCTGATGAAGAACACATTCATCCTGTGTATTGTCGGATTTGTCATCGGTTTCCCGCTTCCGATCATCGTATCCCTCGCACTCAACGCGCTGAAACGGAAGAAGACGGGAAAGGTTTTCCAGACGATCTATACCGCTCCCCATTTTATCTCGCTGGTTGTTCTGGTCGGTATGCTGCAGCTGTTCTTCGGGCGTTACGGCCTGGTGAACAACATTGCCGCAAGCCTGGGCGCGGAGCGGGTATCCTATTTCCTGGAAAGCTCCGCCTTCCGCCCGCTGTATATCCTGTCCAGCAACTGGCAGGACTTCGGCTGGAGCGCGGTTATCTACATCGCCGCCCTGAGCAACGTGGATCCTGTACAGCATGAAGCGGCCATGATCGACGGCGCAAGCCGGTTCCAGCGGGTGCTCCATGTGGACATTCCCGCAATCATGCCGATGATCAGCGTGATGCTGATCATGTCCATCGGCGGCCTGATGGGCGTGGGTTATGAAAAGGCCCTGCTGATGCAGACCGACGGAAACCTGGCTGTCAGTGAACTGATCGCCACATACGTGTACAAACGCGGTCTGACAGGCGTTCCGGATCAGGCTTACGCAACGGCCATCGGTCTGTTCAACTCCGTGATCAACGTTGTGCTGCTGATCATTGCCAACACGACATCCAAACGGTTCTCCGAGAACTCGCTGTGGTAAGGAGGGGAACGAAGATGACTCAGAAAGCACCCGCAATCAATATCAGGAACAACGCACTGAAGGATACAAAGGGCGACAAGATATTCTTTGTGATCAACGCCTGTATCCTCGGCCTGCTTGCACTGATCATTCTGTATCCCCTTTACTTTATCGTGATTGCCTCCATCTCCGACCCGGACGCGGTGCTGGGCGGACAGGTGGTGCTGGCTCCCGTGAATATCACCTTTGAAGGCTATGAGAAAGTATTCCAGCGGGGTGATATCTGGAGGGGATACCTCAACACCATTATCTATACCGTGGTGACGGTAGTTCTTTCGCTGGTGGTGACGATTCCCGCCGGCTGGGGACTGAGCCGTAAAACAACCCCCGGTAAAAAATTCTGGATGATTTACTTCATTATCCCGATGTTCTTCGGCGGCGGCCTGATCCCGTTCTATAACGTGATGAGCAGCCTGAAGCTGATCAACTCCGCCTGGTCGGTGATCCTTCCGGCAATCCTGAGCGTCTGGAACCTGTTCATGAGCAAGACGTTCTTTGAATCGTCCATTCCGGAGGGCATGCTGGAAGCAGCACGGATTGACGGCGCCGGAAAATTCCGGACCTTCTTCTCCATTGTGCTGCCGCTGTCCAAGGCAATCATTGCCGTTATGGCACTGTATTACGCAGTCGGACAGTGGAACAGCTACTTCAACGCCATGATTTTCCTGCAGGATGAAAACAAGTATCCGCTGCAGCTGGTGTTGAAGGAAATCCTGATTGCAAGTGAGAGCACCGTGGGCGGAAGCGGCGAAACGATTCTGCAGCAGTACCGCCTGGCAAACCAGCTGAAGTATGTATCCGTGATCGTCTCCAGCCTGCCGGTGCTGTGCCTGTATCCGTTTGTCCAGAAATACTTTGCACAAGGTGTCATGATTGGCTCCCTGAAGGGATAAAGAAGGAGGAAAACAACATGAAAAACCTGAAAAAATGGCTGCTTGTCCTGATGATGATCGTTCTGGCGGTTACACTGACTGCCTGCAGCGGCGGAGACAAGAAGGACGCCGCAGCACCGGCAGAAAAGAAGGAAGAAACCGCAGCAGCGCCGGCTGAAGAGAAGAAGGATGATACCGCTGCGGCACCCGCGACCGGCAACGCACTGACCGATACCTATGGATTCCAGTGGAAGGATCCTTCCGCCCCGATCCTGAATGAGCAGGGCGCAAAGGAGATTTCCTTCAAGGTGTATTCCTCCAAAAATGCCAGCGCGAAGGATTACAACGACATGAAGATCATGACTGACCTGTTCGCCCAGACGAACGTGCAGGTCAACTGGGAAAATGTATCCGAATCTGTATATTCCCAGCAGAAAAACCTGATCTTCGGCAACAAGGACAACCGTCCGGACGCGATTTACCACGCTGGTATGGGCGCCGGAGAAATCATCAAATACGCCAAGCGCAAGGTGCTGGTGCCGATCAGCGATTACCTGGAGTATATGCCGAATTTCTCCAAGCTGCTGGAAGAACGGCCTGACATCAGGAACCAGCTGCTGAACGTGGAAAACGGAAAGATTTATTCTCTCCCCCGCATTGAAGAAATGGGCCTGCTGCAGAGCCCGAACCTGCTGTTTCTGAATATTGCCTGGACGAAGGAAGCCATCGAAGCCGGCGCAGTCAGCGACCTGACGGCAGACCAGCTGAAGGACGGCCTGGCGCTGAAGAGCAGCCAGATGGAAGAAATCCTGACCTATTTCCGGGATCATGACATGAACGGAAACGGCAAGACTGACGATGAGCGGCCCCTGAGCTTCGTTTACAACAACTGGCAGGGCAACCAGTGCGATCTGTACGGCATGTTCGGCCTGAACGACAACCTGGAGCACCGGGTGATTGTGGACGGCAAAGCCACTTACACGATTCAGGACGACCGCTTCAAGGAAGCGACGAACTTCATTGCCAAGTGGGTGGACGCGGGCCTGATCGACAAGGTCAGCTTTGAACAGAGCCAGGACAACTTCCTGGCCAACGGCAAGGGCCTGGAGACCTACGGCGCCTTCTACTGGTGGGAAAGCGAAACGGTGGTTTCCAATCCCGAAAACTATATTGTGTGCAGTCCGCTGATCGGACCGAACGGGGATCAGACCATCTGCGTTTCCAACAATCCGGAGGTCAGCACCGGCGAAGTGATCCTGTTCTCCGACTGCAAGTATCCTGAGATCCTGCTTGCCTATTTTGACCGGTATTACGATCCCGTGATTTCCGCCCAGATCAACTACGGCCCCATCGGCATCGTCTATGAGGAAGAGCGGGATGAGAAGGGCATGCTGATGCAGAAGCCGCTGCCGGAAGGCGTGACCACGGACGAGCTGCGGCTGCAGAATGCACCGCTGGGTATCATTTATCTGGGCGAATACGCCTGGAACAATGTGGTTCATATGGAACCCCGCGCCCAGCTGCGCCTGGAACGCCTGCAGCAGTGCGCCAAGCCCTTCGTACCGGAAAATGTGATTCCGTTCCCGAACCTCCAGTTTACCCTGGAAGAACTGAACACGCTGAGCAACTATGAGACGAACCTGAATGACTATATCCGGACCAACCTGATCAGCTGGCTGATGAAGGGCGGCGTGAGCGACGATGCCTGGACAGCATTCCAGAACGACCTGAACGGTAAGGTCAACCTGGCCGGCATCCAGAAAGTATACCAGGACGCCTATGACCGCTTTGCCGCGAAATAATGAAGGAGGATATTATAATGAGGAACAGGCTGCATATCATTCTTTCCCTGCTGCTGGTTGTGTGCATGCTGGCCGCGGCCGGACCTGCTTTCGCGGACGGCGCGCCGACGCTGGACGGGGTGCATGACCAGAGCGTGATGGCCGGAACTGAGTTTGATGCCCTGGCAGGCGTTACCGCAACCGACGGCGCGGGCGGCGATCTGACGGATATGATCGAGATAGACGCCATGCCGGCTCTGGATTTCAGAAACGGAAAAGCAACCCCTGAAAATCCGGGTGACTATGAACTGACTTATACCGTAACAGACGCGAACGGCGAGACAGCTGAGGATTACGCGACCCTGACGGTTACCAAGAAAACCAGCGAAGAGACGGTTTACAAAACCTTTGATTTCAGCACTGCCGCTGTGACGGACAACCGCGGCTGGGAAGCAAAGATCAATACCGAGGTTGCCGAAGCCACAGCAGAGCTGAAAGAAGGCGCTTACGTTATTGAAATCAAGAATCCGGGTGACGGAGACGGCGCCGTGCAGCTGGCCAAGGCGGGATATCCGCTGAAAGCGGCGGACTACAGGATTAAGATCTGGGCGAAATCCACCAAGAAGACCTATGCGCATATCCTTGCCCGGAACGAACAGGCGGAGAGCTGGGAAACCTTCGGCGGCGCGTTCAATGTGGAGATCGGTCCGGAGATCGCTCCGCTGGAGCTGAACTTCACTTCTCCCGGCGAAGGCAGCGCAGAACTGCTGTTCAACCTGGGCAAGATTACCCCGAATCCGGACAACGCGGAAGATACCACACCGGAAGATTTCAAAGTGACGATTGATAAGATCGAACTGTATGAGATTTCCGGTGAAGAGACCCAGGTTCCGGTCTACACATCCGAATTTGCTGCCGGCGAAGGCGTGGCAGTTACAACCAGTGAAGAAGCAACGGGAAGCGTCGGCTTCGCGGACGGCAAAGCGACGGTGACCATCGACACCTATCCCAACGCGGACGGCGGCGTATGGAGCGTCAAGGCAGACATCCTGCTGGGCGACACGAAGGTCGAGAAGGGCAAGAAGTACTTCTACAGCTTCAAGATGACGGCGGCCAACGGCCAGGGCGGTGAAGCACTGGTGGAAAGCGCGGAAAAAGGATGGGAAAACCGGGCAAACTTCAACGGCATCAGTGCCGGTGCCGGGGAAGAAACTGTCGTCTCCAGCGTCTTCACCGCGGAAGCGGATGTGGATGATCCCGTGATCCGCCTGCAGATTGGCAATCCTCCGGAAGGCGTGACGTCCAACAGCATTGTGATCAGCGACGTCGTCTTCGGCAATGTGGAAGGAGACAAGGAAACCCACAAGACGATTGACGCGTTCATGCCCTTCGGATCGAATACGGCCAATGCGGAAAACACAGCCTGCCCGTGGGCAACCTTCAACGGAACGGATGAAGACAACGAGCGCGGCGTCGGCACCATCTGGGCGCAGGACGGCAGCTTCTTCTACCGGATTGACAACGGTGGCACCGTCGACTGGCACAACAAGCTGATCTGCGGTATCGGCGGCAATCCCCTGACGCTGGCTTCCGACAGCTACTATACCGTGGAAATCACCGCGAGAGCGACGCAGCCGGTATCCTGCGGCGTGTTCCTGAACCCGATGGGAGGCTGGGATCCCCGCTTCTCTGAAGGCATGGACCTGACGACGGAATTCCAGACCTTCCGTTTCTCCACAAAGGATACGTTTGTGGTGGACATGGATTTCGAACTGCTGTTCCAGTTCGGCTCGGAAGCCCTGTCCAAGATGGGTGAGGTCACGATAGAGTTCCAGAATATGACAATTTACCAGATGACCGTCCAGTAAACAGCAGACGAGACGCAGGGGGGATGGATCAGTTCATCCTCCCTGTCCTTCTGTCAGGAGGTTAATGATGAACAAGAAAAGACTGGCCCTTCTCCTGGCCCTTCTCCTGGCCTGCGCGATGATGCTGGCCGGATGCCAGAATAGCGGGAACACACAGAACACCGTGTCAGAGGCTCCTGCGGCAGCTGCCCCGGCAGCTTCGGAAAGCGCGGAACCGTTTGCCGCTGTTGAGAATGATAAGGATTTTTCCGCACTGCGGACACCGGGAAGCCAGGAGGAAGCCTATGAGTACAGAACCTTTTTCAGGCCGGCCGTTGACGGCATCAACCAACCCTATGTGGGCGATACGATGCCTTATTATGAGGACGGTACCTGGTATATCTATTACCTGAAAGAGGGCGGCGATTCCTACAACCACTCTATTTACCTGGCGACAACAAAGGACTTCGTGACCTATACTGAATACGACAATCCCATCCTGGAGAGCAGCCGCAGCGGCGGGCAGGACGGATGGGCAGGCACGGGTTCTGTTGTAAAAGTAAAGGATACCTATTATTTCTTCTACACCGGCCATGCTTCTTCCGATATCTATGAGTATATGGAAAAAATCATGGTAGCGAAGGGAACTGCTCCGGATCAGTTTGAGAAGGTGGAAGGCTGGGAAATCACACCGCCGGCCGAACTGGGACAGAAACGGGATTTCCGGGATCCGCAGGCGTATTACGACGCGGAAAACGACGTGATCCATATGACTGTGACCGCTGCACAGGACGGTAAGGCCAGGATCCTCAAATATACCCTGAGCGGAGACCTGCAGAAGGCTGATTACGACGGGATCATTTTTACAAACACAGCGAAGGAAAACTTCTGGAACCTGGAATGCAGCGACACTTTCCGGATCGGGGACAGGTATTACCTGACGTATTCCGCCCAGGACGATACCCTCTGGTACGCAATGTCAGATACTCCGTATGGCCCCTACGGGGAAGCAAAACGGCTGGACGGCAAGCTTTTCTATGCTGCAAAGCATGTGGAAAACCAGGACGGTTCCTATATGGTCGGCTGGGCGCGCCGGAGCGAATCCCCCTCCTCCACCTCGGAGGTTTCCGGCTGGGCCGGTAATCTGGCAGTACAGCAGCTGGCGCAGAAAGAAAACGGCGAGCTGGCGCTGATTCCGGTAAAAGCGGTTGAGGCCCAGTTTGACAAACGGCGGGAGCTGCTGATTGAACAGGATCAGATTGAAATCCGCGCAGGATCCCGTTACAGTTATACGGATGCTTTTACCGCCTATGAGAGTTTCATGCTGAAGGGAAAAGTGACGTATACGGGGAAAGGAAGCTTCGGGCTGGCTTTTGACTATAACGGACAGGATGAAAAAACAAAGATTATCTGCCTGAATCCGAAAGAACAGAAGCTGCAGCTGATATTCAATGAGGGCGGTACCCTGATTACTGAAACAGCCGCGGCGCTGGAAGCCGGAAAGGAATACAGCTTTACTTATATCCAGGAAGGTTCCGCCGGAATCTTCTGGCTGGGAGACGAGGCATCCCTGACCGTGCGGCTGTACGGCGTCAGCGGGAAGCCTATCCGCCTGTTCACGGAGAGCAATACGGTCACATGGACTGACCTGAGAGAGTATACGAGGTAAAACGATGAAGAAAACGGTAAACCACAGCCTGCTGTTTGCCAGGGCGTATGAGCAGGCTGAAGGCGGAAAAATCCCGCGGGAAAGCCGTCCGGTTTTCCACCTGACGCCTTTGACCGGATGGATGAACGATCCCAACGGTTTCTGCTATTACCACGGCCAGTATCACCTGTTCTACCAGTACAATCCGTATGATACGGAATGGGATGCCATGCACTGGGGACATGCAGTCAGCCATGACCTGCTTCACTGGACCTATCTGCCTGCCGCACTGGCTCCGGACGCTCCGTATGATTCCTTCGGATGCTTTTCGGGCAGCGCGACGGAATTGCCGGACGGCAGGCACCTGCTGATGTATACCGGCGTGAGGCAGGAGGGCGGGGATAAGTCCAGGGAGTTCCAGACCCAGTGCATTGCAGTCGGCGACGGGACAGATTACCAAAAGTATGAAAAGAACCCGGTTCTCGACAGCAATGCACTTCCGGAAGGCCTGAGTCCCTACGATTTCAGGGATCCGAAGATCTGGCGGACAGAGAACGGAGCATACCGCTGTGTGGTGGGAGCCCGCCGGGAGGACAAACGGGGTGTTCTGCTCCAGTATGAAAGCCGGGACGGATTTGAATGGCGGCACATCGGGGTGCTGGCAGAGAATGACGGACGGTTCGGCCTCATGTGGGAATGCCCTGATTTCTTCCCGCTGGACGGAAAACATGTACTGTTTGTCAGTCCGCAGGATATGCTTCCTGAAGACTTTGAATACCATAACGGAAACGGTACCGTCTGCCTCACAGGGCGAATGGACGGAGACCGGTTCGTCGAGGAGAATAACCAGGCGATCGATTACGGGATTGACTTTTACGCTCCGCAGACCATTCTGACTCCTGACGGAAGGCGTGTGATGATCGGCTGGATGCAAAACTGGGACACCTGCAAAACAACCGGTTATGAAGAACGGCCCTGGTTTGGCCAGATGAGCCTGCCGCGGGAACTGTTCTTCAGGAATGGCCGTCTTTACCAGCAGCCGGTCCGGGAATTGGCGCAGTACAGAAGCGGGAAAGTGGAGTATCGGGATGTCCTTTTGGACGGAGAAAAGAGCCTGGAAGGAATCGAAGGGCGGGTTGTTGAACTGGATATCCATCTGCGATGCGCTGATCCGGATACCCCCTACCAGAAGTTCATCATGAAGTTTGCCCAGAATGAGAAATACCATTCAGTTCTCAGCTACCGGCCTTATGAGTCATGGCTGCAGATTGACCGCAAATTCTCAGGATCCAGGCGAGCATATATCCATCAGCGCCGATGCCTGGTATCCGATCAGCGGGGTGAAATCCGGCTGCATGTGATTCTGGACCGCTTCAGTATGGAGGTTTTTATCAATGACGGGGAACAGGTGATGACCGCCACCATCCTCACAGGGTCCGATGCACGGAAGATCTCGTTTGAAGCCGATGGCCAAGTGATGATGGATGTCACAAAATACTCGCTGATTGAAAAGGAATGACACGGATGAAACATTATGACGTGGTTGCGCTCGGTGAACTGCTGATCGATTTTGCCCCACATTCCGTCAATGAGGCAGGCTACCCGGTCCTGTCCGCCAACCCGGGCGGAGCGCCGGGCAATTTCCTGGCAGCGCTGACAAAGTACGGCTGCAGGACTGCCATGATCGGAAAAGTCGGCGATGACGCCTTCGGGAAAGCGCTGGTGAAAACACTGGAGGATGCCGGGATAGATGCCCGGGGGATCCGGATTGACCCGAACGTTTTTACAACGCTGGCCTTTGTTTCCCTGGACGCGTCCGGGAACCGGGATTTCAGCTTCGCTCGTAAACCGGGCGCCGATACCTGTCTGACCCCGGAAGAAGTGGATGAAGAGCTCATCGCGGACGCGAAAGTTTTCCACTTCGGCACGCTCTCTCTGACGGATGAGCCTGCCGCCGGGGCTACCCGACATGCCATTGAACTGGCAAAGCGCCACGGTGCGCTGATCAGCCTGGATCCCAATCTGCGCAAGCCACTGTGGAAGCGGGAGGAGGATGCCAGGGAAGCGATTGAGTGGAGCCTGCATCAGGCGGATATTGTCAAGATCAGTGATGAGGAGATTGACTGGCTGTGGGGCTTTTCCCCGGAAGAAGGCGCTGAAAAGCTGCTGCGGGAATACGGCGTCTCACTGGTGTATGCCACACTGGGACCCAAGGGCTGCTATGCTGCAAATGGCACGAACCGCGTGACAGTGCAAAGTCCGTCCGGTATTCATGTTGTCGACACAACCGGCGCCGGCGATATATTCGGCGGCAGCGCAATGAGTCAGTTTATCAGGTGCAAAAAAACGCCGGCAGATCTGACAGAAACAGAACTCCGCCGGATTGTCAGTTTTGCCTGTACCGCTGCAAGCCTTTCAACGCAGACGCACGGTGGAATCGCAAGCGTTCCGGAGTATTCGGATGTTACCCGGAAAATGGAAGAGTGACCGCTTCTGAGGTGCGGGATGACAATGGATGTCTCTCACAGTAAGGAAAAAGTACTGAAATGAACGATATATGCTTTCCCGGGAATTCATCCCGGGATTTTTTAATTCGAGAAGGGCGGTTGCCTTTCCGTATAGAGTGCCGATAAAAGAAGGACGGTTCATTGTTTCCGGAATGAGCACTTTGCCCGGGAAAAAGGACGCAGCAAAGTTGTCCGGAATACAAAAAAAAACCGGGCACCTTGAAGAACAAGGATACCCGGGAAGATTATGCGCTTATTCGAACTCGATGGTGGCGACGGGCTTTTCGGAGATATCCCACAGGACGCGGTTGACACCGTCAACAGTGGAAATGATGCGATCCCGCATGGTGCAGAGCACGCTGAAGGGGATTTCCGGCACGGTGGCGGTGACGGCATCCACAGTATTGACAGCACGGATGATCACTGCCCAGCCCATGTAGCGCTGGCCCTTGCCGTCCACATACTTGATACCGGTGGACTGGAAATCGGGAATGGTGCAGAAGTACTGCCACGGAATCTCGGGCAGCTTGCCGATCTCCTCACGGACGATGGCATCGGTTTCACGGAGCGCTTCCAGGCGGTCACGGGTGATGGCACCGACGCAGCGCACACCCAGGCCGGGGCCGGGGAAGGGCTGACGGTAAACCATGCCGTCCGGCAGTCCCAGTTCTTTACCGACAACGCGGACTTCGTCCTTGTAGAGCAGTTTGACGGGCTCGACCAGTTCAAACTGGAGGTCGTCCGGCAGGCCGCCGACATTGTGGTGAGCCTTGACGCCGACGCTCTCTGTAATATCAGGATAGATGGTACCCTGTGCAAGGAAAGCGATGCCATCCTGTTTGCGGGCTTCTTCCTCAAAGACACGGATAAACTCGGCACCGATGATCTTGCGCTTCTGTTCGGGATCGCTGACACCAGCCAGCTTGTCCAGGAAGCGGTCGACTGCATCCACGTACACCAGGTTGGCTTTCATCTGGTTGCGGAAAACTTCGATAACCTGTTCGGGTTCACCTTTGCGGAGCAGGCCATGATTGACATGCACGCATACCAGCTGCTGGCCGATGGCCTTGATCAGCAGGGCAGCGACAACGGAGCTGTCCACACCGCCGGAAAGAGCCAGCAGAACCTTTTTGTCACCAACCTGTTTGCGGACTGCTTCCACCTGCTCGGCGATGAATGCCTGCGCGAGGGCGGGAGTCGTAATCCGTTCCATGCTTTCGGGCCGTTTGTTGCTATCCATTTCTTATCCTCCAATCGATCCGTTTATTCCATAGGGGAATACATGCACAAGCATAGGAAAAGACGGGAAAAGTGTCAATCGGAAAACATGACAAAAGCATGAAGCAATTCTTATAAAAGAATGATTTTTTTCGGGGAATGCCATTGACAGAAGGCAAAAAGGTCCTGAAGACATGCTTTTTTTGCCTGAAAGACGAACTTTTTTGACGGAGAAACAGAAGACGTACATTATTTTTTGTTGACAAGACAGGGGGAAGAGCGTAAACTTCCGATAAAGGCCTTGAAGGAGAGGGCAACGGGTATCGGCTTTCAGAGACACGGCGGTTGGTGCAAGCCGTGGGAAGAGCCCGCGAGCTGTAGCTCCAGAGCCGGAAGGAAGAAAGCGAAGGCGCAAGTAGAACCTTCCCGTGACTGCCGCGTAAGGGCATAGAACCTGTTGGGGTTCAAGAGTGGCGGTGATGAGCCGCAATTTGAGTGGTACCGCGGGCTATTCAAGCTCGTCTCAAAGTCTAAACTTTGGGACGGGCTTTTTCATTATCTTCACTTCGTTCAGGATGACACGGGAGGTAAGATCATGGCACAGATGACGGGACTGAATTACAAGATTCAGGAGATGGCTCACCGGATCCGGGAGCTGCGGGAAATTGAAAACTTCACGATTGCTGAAATGGCAATGAAGACCGGCGTGACCGAGCAGGAGTATATCGACTGCGAACTAGGCCGCTCCGACCTGAACTTTGCGTTTCTGTATCGCTGCGCGCTTGCCTTCGGCGTCGACGTCGGAGACATTATCGAAGGTTCCAGCCCGAACCTGAACTCCTTTACCGTGACCCGGCGGGGCGAAGGCCAGCGGATTGAGGAAGCCCATGACATGATTTACTACAACATGGCGGCTTCCTTCCGGAACAGGATCGCGGAACCGCTGTATGTGCAGGCTGCCTACAGCGCGGACGCGGAAAAGGAAGACATCAAGCTGACCACCCATGAAGGCCAGGAATGCGATATCGTCATCGAAGGCCAGCTGAAGGTGCAGGTCGGCGAGCATATCAGCGTGCTGAATCCCGGCGACTCCATCTATTACGATTCCGGTACACCCCACGGCATGATCGCTGTGGGCGGCAAGGACTGCCTGTTCTATGCCATCGTCCTGAACCCCACCGGCGCCCCGATCCCGGAACTGACCCCGGAAAAGGCCGTGCCCGGCACTGCCCTGCAGGAGTTCCCGGCAGAGAACGGCCGTACCCGTGTCTGGCACCGCTACGCGGACGTGGAAAAGGACGAGAACGGTACGCCCGTGAAGATTGCCTTCAAGAACACCGAGAAGTTCAACTTTGCCTTTGATGTGATCGACGCCATCGCGGATGAAGTGCCGAACAAGCTGGCGATGCTCCATCTGGACAAGGATAAGAATGAGCACCGCTTTACCTTCAACGACCTGAAACGCGCTTCCAACCGTTGCGCGAACTATTTCAAATCCCTTGGCATCAAAAAGGGAGACCGGGTGCTGCTGGTGCTGAAGCGGCACTACCAGTTCTGGTTCTCGATCCTGGCCCTGGAAAAGATCGGTGCCATCGGTATTCCGGCGGTGGCCCAGCTGCAGGAGCACGATTTTGAATACCGGTTCAACGCGGCCGGCATCAAGGCCATCATCTGCACCGCGGACGGAGATACCGCCCACCAGGCAGACCTGGCCGCCAAGAACGCACCGAGCCTGGAGCTGAAGCTGATCGTGAACGGAACCCGGGAAGGCTGGCATACCTTTGATGAGGAATACCAGATGTATTCCACCCATTTCCACCGTACGGATGATACCCCCTGCGGCGACGACCTAATGCTGATGTATTTCACCTCCGGCACCACCGGTTATCCGAAGATTGCCGCCCACAGTTACAAGCATCCCCTGGGACACCTGCATACCGCCAAGTACTGGCACTGCGTGAACCCGAACGGCCTGCACCTGACGATTTCCGATACAGGCTGGGCAAAGGCCGGCTGGGGCAAGATCTACGGCCAATGGCTGTGTGAGGCTGCCATCTTCGTGTATGACTTTGACCGCTTTGACGCAGCGGATATCCTGCCGCTGTTCGCGAAGTACCATATCACCACCTTCTGTGCACCGCCCACCATGTGGCGGATGCTGATCAAGCAGGACCTGAGCAAGTACGACCTGTCTTCTGTGACACATGCGTCCAGCGCCGGCGAAGCGCTGAACCCGGAAGTGTTCCGGCAGATCGAGAAGCAGACCGGCCTGCAGGTTATGGAAGGCTTCGGCCAGACGGAGAGCACAATGATCATCGGCAACCTGGCAGGCGCAGATCACAAGCTGGGTTCCATGGGCAAAGTGGCGCCGATCTACAAGGTGGCGCTGCTGGATCCGGAAGGAAAAGAGGTTCCCGTCGGTACCTCCGGCGAGATCTGTGTGGATATCTCCAACGGTATCCCGATCGGTCTGTTCCGGGAGTATTACCGGGACGAGGAAAAGACCAAGGAAGTTATGCACGACGGTTGGTATCATACCGGTGACGTGGCCTGGTGCGATGAAGACGGCTTCTACTGGTATGTGGGCCGCGCGGACGACGTGATCAAGTCCAGCGGCTACCGGATCGGACCGTTCGAAATCGAGAGCGTAATCATGGAACTGCCCTACGTGCTGGAATGCGGCGTCAGCGCTGCGCCTGACGAGGTCCGGGGCCAGGTGGTCAAGGCCAGCATCGTGCTGACCAAGGGTACTGAGCCCACGGAAGAACTGAAAAAGGAAATCCAGAACTACGTCAAGCAGCATACCGCTCCCTACAAGTATCCCCGGATTGTTGTGTTCCGTGATGAACTGCCCAAGACGGTTTCCGGAAAGATCCAGAGGGCACTGCTGTGATTGATTCCACGCTGTGCTATCTTTACCGCGGGGATGAGGTGCTGATGATGCACCGGACGCGGAAAAAGAATGATATGAACCACGACAAGTGGGTTGCCATCGGCGGCCGATTTGAGGACAAGGAAAGCCCGGAGGACTGCGCGCTCCGCGAGGTGTGGGAGGAGACCGGGCTGACCATGACCTCCTGGCGCTACCGGGGGATCGTGACCTTCGTCAGCGACCAGTATGAAACGGAACGGATGCATCTGTTTACTTCCGATGAATACACGGGCGAACTGACGGATTGCGACGAGGGTGAGCTGGTCTGGATGAAGAAGAAGGATCTGGATGCCCTACCCCAGTGGGAAGGCGACCGGATCTTTCACAGGCTGCTGGATGAAGAGATCCCGTTTTTCTCCCTGAAACTTGTATACAACGGCGAGAAACTGCTGTCCGCAGTGCTGAACGGGAAACAAAATCTGTACAAATAATACAGGCACTTCTAACCTGATAAAAGATTGCAAGGCTTGACAAATAACGGATTGTGATGTTAAATTAGCCCGTTACGTGTTTTTGTGTGTGACAGGGCCGGTGCCCTGTGGGTTTGTAGGAGGAAAAGGAAAGTGGAGTTCATCAGGATACTCCTTGAAACACTGGCGGGGGTATGCAGCTTCTTTCTGACATTCATCATGGTCTATCAGATCGTGATTGGTTTTTTCGGTTTCAAAAAAGCAAAGAAAGATTATGCTGATCATGATCCGGAATCCCGGTTCCTGGTTTTGGTTCCCGCTCATAATGAGGAGAAAGTCATCGGGGATATCATCCAGAATCTGAATGATATGGACTACCCCAAAGAATTGTACGATTTTTATATTATTGCCGATAACTGCACGGATAACACAGCCGAAGTGGCCCGGAATCTCGGTGCGAACGTGATCGAGACCTGCAAGGAATCCCCGGACGCTCCGACCGGTAAGCCTATTGCCCTGAAGAAGGCGCTGCAGGCTATCGGCGACTATCAGGACCGCTATGATCTGATGATGATCTTTGACGCGGACAACCTGATGGATACCAATATGTTCCGTGAAGTGAACAGCCAGTACCTGGACAAGGGTAAGCCGGATTTCATCCAGTGCTACCTGGGCGCCAAGAACAAGAAGGGCGTCGTGGCCTGGTTCTACTACACCGGATATACGCTGACCAACCGCTTCTTCGACCTGGCCAAATACCGGCTGGGCCTGAACTGCGCCATCGGCGGTACGGGATTTGCGATGACCACGTCCTACCTGTATAAGCGGGGCGGCTGGACCACCATGTCCCTGACAGAGGACTTTGAAATCCAGGTAGAAGCGACGCTGGAAGGCCGCCGGATCCTGTGGAACCATCATACCCGGGTGTATGACGAAAAGCCCACCTCCCTGCTGGCCTCCATCCGGCAGAAGATCCGCTGGGGACAGGGTCACTGGTATGTGGCGCTGCACAACACCGGCAAGACGTTCCGTGCGCTTTCTGACGGAAGAATCAGCTTCTGGGAGTTCCTGAGTCTGCTGACCTATATGTACAGCATCGCGGCTTACGTGGTGGCGGCTGTGCAGCTGGTGGTGACCACCGCGCTTTGCCTGGTGGTGCCCGGCAGACCATTCTTCGATATTTCCCTGAGCGGCCTGATGGTTGGCGGCCTCCTGTTCGGCTATACCTACCTGTTCCTGTTCTATGTGGCCGACTGGATGGATAACAAGATTCCCTTTAGTATCCGGACTATTCCGGTAATGATCGGCGGTTTCTTCGCCAACCTGATCGTGGGTCTCTTCAATGAGATTGTGGGCCTGATCCGCTGCGGCGATCAGCAGCACTGGGTGAAGACCGAGCATGCCATCGAAGCGAAGACCGTGGAAGAGCGGCAGCAGATCCAGCTGCACGGCAAGGCTGCATAAGAAAGACATCATAAAACCGGGATGCGAATGCATCCCGGTTTTTGTATGCGGTTGAATCAGGGATGAACGAAGGTGCCGATATCGCTGCCTTCCAGGACCCTGAGCAGGTTTTCCGGATCATCCAGGCCGAAGACCCGAACCATGGGAACCTTGTTCTCCGCGCAGAGCGCGAAGGCGGAAGCATCCATGACCTTGAGGCCTTTAGCCAGGGCGTCGGTGTAGGTGATGTCCTTGATCAGGGTGGCGGTGGGATCCTTCATCGGGTCGGCGGTGTAGACACCGTCGATATTCTTGGCCATCAGGACCGCGTCCACTTCCATTTCAATGGCACGGAGCGCCACGCCGGAGTCGGTGGAGAAGAAGGGGTTGCCGGTACCGCAGGCGAAGAGCACCACCCGGCCTTCGGACAGGTGACGGCGGGCAGCCATGGCATTGAAGGGCTCGGCAAAGCGGTTCATATCCACGGCGGACTGCACGATGGCATCCAGGCCGGCTTTGCGCAGGGCGTCCGCTACGCACAGGCAGTTGATGACCGTGCCCAGCATACCCATCTGATCGGCGGTTACCGCGTCCATATTTGCCGCGGGGCCCTGACGGCCGCGCCAGATGTTGCCGGCGCCGATGACGATGCCGACTTCCACACCCATATCATGCATCCTGCGAACGATGGATGCGACTTCGTTAACTTTTTCAAAATCAAAGAGATCGGAGCCGGATTTGAGCGCTTCACCGCTGAGCTTCAGCAGGATCCGGTGATATACAGCCATATAATGCCTCCCAAATGTATTTTTAACAGTATAACATGATTTCGGCCCCGGGAAAAGAGGCGAATGCCACGGATCATCCAGGGGGTCAGACCCATTCTTCCGTATTGCTTGCTTCTGTGATGCCATATCGGCGGTATATCACTTCTTTTGCCTTCATGACCTGGCTGTATCCCACATCGCCCCAGTTCAGGAGGGCGGCGGCTTTTTCCGGGGCAACCAGCAGGCGGTCGTAGGTTTTGCCGTTATCAGGATCCGGCTGCTTTTTGCCGATTTTCCGGATCAATGCCGCCATCCTGACCTGGGCATATGCGGGTGTGCCGTTTCCTTCGTTCACCAGCTGGTAACCGATATATACGGGCGTTTCGATCTCTGTATTCACTTCTTCCAGAAGCTCGCGGCGGCAGGTGCTTTCTATTCCGTTATCATAGACCTCGGGACGGCCGCCGGCCAGCGAGTATTTGATTCTGTCCGGTTTCTTTTCAACACGCAGCATGACGCGGCCTTCCCGGTCCAGCATGATGCAGTATACCTGCCGGACTGCCATTTCCGCCGGTACAGCTTCCGCGACCCAGTCGATTTTTGTCATGCGTACTTCTTCTCCCTTACGCGAGCAGATCCTGCCATACAGCCAGGCTGCTGCCTTTCGGCACAGTAAAGATGACCCGCCGGATACAGGTTTCCTTCTGCAGGAATGCAGCCGCCGTCCGGAAGGTAATTTCAGCTGCGCGATCCTGCGGAAAACGGGAACCGTCGGAGAGACTGCAGAAGGCAATGGAGTGCAGATCATTGTTTTCAGCAAGCTCCAGGCAGGAGCGACAGCAGAAGGCCAGCAAGGCTTCTGCTTCTGCAGTAATATCGCCCTCAATAACCGGTGCAACTGTATGCAGCACATATCTGGCGGGAAGATTGAAGCCGGGAGTGATTTCTGCCCGTCCTACAGGCTCTTCCCGGTCCTGCATCAGCTCATGACAGGCCAGGCGCAGCTGAACACCGCTCATGGTATGGATGATATTGTCAATGCAGTCGTGGCAGGGCTGAAAGCATCCCAGAAGCCGGCTGCTGGCCGCATTGACGATGGCGTCACATCTGAGAGCTGTGATATCTCCCTGCCAGAGGACAAGCCGGCTGTCTTTCGCACAGGGCGGCAGGCTTTCTGCCTCCACAATCCCTTTTTCTTCTGTCATTTCCCGCAGGAAAGCGTCCTGAACCTGAAGGAATTCCTCTGTAACAGATACCGGCGGGCGGACATTCATCAGGCTGCGTAAAAGCCGCCACTGGCGATCCGGCGTATAAGGAAACACAGGGTACTGATACTGCGGCATTTCCTCCAGCAGCGCACGGATCAGCCAGACCCGTCTTTGCTTCTGATTCATTCGCTTTCACGCACCCTTTGCAGATGTTTTGATGAACACTCCATTCATATTAGCATGTTACCCGGGACAGGACAAGAATCCGGCAGAAGATTGGCGGATCACATACTGTATATATCAGTCGTATCCGGCTTTTTTCATACTTTCGGTAGGTTCCTGTTCTCCTGAGTTTATGATATGATGAAATATAACTGATTCAGCGCATGAAAGTGAACAGGGGAGACATGATATGGCGTCGAGCAGGGAATACCTGGATTTTATCCTGGAGCAGCTTTCGGGTCTGGAGAATGTGACCTGGAAGGCAATGATGGGGGAGTACATCATTTACTGGCGTGGAAAGATCGTCGGGGGGATCTATGACGACCGGTTCCTGGTGAAGCCCACAAAATCCGCCGTCGCGATGATGCCGGACGCTGAACGGGAGCTTCCCTATGAGGGGGCAAAAGAAATGCTGCTGGCAGACGTGGACAACCGGGAGTTCCTGGAAGAACTGCTGGAAGTCATGTATGATGAGCTTCCGGCACCGAAACAAAAGAAGAAGTGAACCCAGGGGAGGAGAGCAAAAAGAAACCGCATAAATCGACTCTACGGATCGTGGATTCCGCCTTTCCACCATATTCTACGGTTCGTGGGTGTGAATGAAAAACAGACAGCAGGATAATCAATCCCGGAAGGAGGAATACGATGGACCAGGTCATAATCGGGCGCTTCATTGCCGAAGAACGGAAGAAGAAAGGCTATACCCAGAAGCAGCTGGCAGAGAAACTGAACATCAGCGACAAGACAATCTCCAAATGGGAGTGCGGCAACGGATTCCCGGAAGTATCCCTGCTGCTTCCGCTGTGCGGGGAGCTGGGTATTACCGTTAATGATCTGCTGTCCGGAGAACTTGTTTCGAGAGAAGATTATCAGAAAAAGGCGGAGGATAATATGGTGGAAATGATCAAAGAAAGAGAAGCAAACAAAAAGCAGTTTGTGTTAACGCTTATCCTGGGCGGCGTATCGCTGGTTTCCTTCCTTACGTTGCTGATTGTGGTGTGTGTGTATACAAATGTGATCCCGCAGAACGTGAAAATTATCCTGATTACCATTGCATGTTGTATTTTTACCGTCGGCTGCGCGGCTGTCATGGCAGGGCAGCGGAAGATCGGATACTATCAGTGCGCAAGATGCGGGGAGACTTTTGTGCCAAAGTTCTGGGCACACATGTCCGGATTCAACATGATTTCAAAGAGGCGCCTGAAGTGTCCGCACTGCGGGGAAAAGTCCTGGTGCCGTAAAGTGATGGGAAGAGAGTAAAGATGGCAACTGAACCGAAGACAGAGATCTGGAACAAAACCGGCAGCGGTGTGCTGACGGAAATACCGCTTTTACTGACAGCCTGCAGGGAAGGAAAATTCGGCACTGCCTTTTCCTATCCGGGCGGATGCGTGTATCAAGCCCTGTTTACCTACCTGACCGGGAAACCGGACGAAGGTTTTTTCTCAGTACATCCGGAGCTGTTTTATGGAAGCTGGCTGGTGTGCTTGAGTGCTGAATGGGAAAACTATGTCCGGAAGCTGCCGATGCAGGCCGTATTCCGGCGGGAAGTGATGGAGCCGCTTTGCGCGGAATCTGTAAAGCCTTTGAAGCCGCTGCCGGAAGGATACATCTTAACTCCGTTTACCCCGGCCATTTTTGAAGCGCATCCCTTTGGCCAGGGGGGAAACTATGCCGGTTTTGAAGACTTTTCGGAACGGGGCGCAGGAGCAGCCGTGCTGTACAACGGACAGGTCGTCGCAGCCGCGTCAAGTTTTCTGACGTTTGAAGACCAGGCGGAGCTGGATATCTGTACTGATCCCGAACACCGGAAGCGGGGGCTTGCGGATCATTGCACGACGGAAATAATGAGCCAGTGCAGCAGGAAGGGACTGACCATCCACTGGGACGCACAGAACAGGATATCGGCAGAGCTGGCAAAAGGCCATGGCTTCCGGTCCCTGACTGAATATGCTGTTTATTGTTTGCGGGATAATGGCTGAGCGAGCCAACGAACGGATGATCAATATGAATCAGGGAGAAAAGTATGATTTATTATAAAAATGACGGACTGGTTATCCGTAATATGGAAGAGGCAGACGGGCAGGTTTTTGTAGAAGAATTTACTGCCCAGGGCTGGCATCCGGATATTGCCGTATACCAGAAGAGAATACAGGATCAGGCAGAAGGCAGATGCGTTGCGCTGACAGCTGAGTATCAGGGACAACCTGCCGGCTCAGTGTATGTTTACCTGACCCCGCATAATGGTCCTTTCAAAGAAAAAGGCTGGCCGGAAATCCATGATTTCAGTGTGCTGCAGAAATACCAGAGAAAAGGAATCGGCAGCAAACTGATGGACGCGGCGGAACAGATTGCGGGACTGTATGCGGACACCGTATGTCTGGCTGTGGGAATGCATGACGGATATGGCGCTGCCCAGCGGATGTATATCAAGCGCGGATATATTCCGGACGGAACCGGCGTATGGTATCAGGGTAAACAATGTGAACAGTATGAAACGGTCTGCACCGTTGACGACGATCTCGTCCTGTTCCTGTCCAAGAAGCTGCGCGGCTGATTACTTCAGCCGCCGGTTTCTGAACTGAAAGGAAGTTATAAAATGAAAGACCTGGAAATCAGAAACCAGAAGATTATTGACGCTGTCATTGAAAAAGAACAAGCATTGTGCCCGGGTTCGGTAGCATTGATCGGAATATACGGATCCTTTCAGACGGGGGATATTCACCCGCTGTCGGACCTGGATCTGCTGATCCTCATCAATGACGACCGGGGCTGGCAGCTTGGAAAAGCCTTTATCCAGGATGACCTGGGCGTAGGGCATGACATTTACTGCACGAACTGGGAAGGATTGCGGCAGGACGCCCGTTATGAACATCCCCATATCGGCAAGCTGATGGATTCCCGGATTGTATACTGTGCTGACGAAAAGTACAGGGTGGAACTGGAGAAGCTGCGGGATGAAGTGCGGAAGACGATGTCGGAGCCCTTTGGGGAGGCAGACTGCGAAAAGGCGGAAAAAGAACTGAAAGAGGCACAGTGCTGCTTCGCAGAAGCCATGACTGAGGAAGGCCTGAACGAGGTGCGCAGACTGGCAGGCGGCGCGATCTATTACGCAGAAAACGCGGTTGCGTTGTTGAACAAAACCTATTTCCGGCTGGGTGTCAAACGGCGCTATGAAGAACTGAATGCCATGAAGAAAAGGCCGGAAAACCTGTGCGGCATGATCGAGGATATTCTGGCAGCGAAAACCGCGGACAGCGTGAAAGAACGGCTGACACGGCTGATGAAAGAGCTGACATCCTGTTTCCGGACGACGAGGCAGTCGCTTCAGCCGGAGAAAAAGCCCGCCTGTGGGGAAACGCTGTCCGGGACCTATGAGGAGATGTTCTCCAACTGGCACGGAAAGATGGTGCAGGCTGCCGAGAATGGCGACCGCCACCTGGCTTTTATGAGCCTTGAAAGCCTGAACGAAATGCTGGCCGATATCAGCAATGCGGTCGAAATCGGAACACATGACGTACTCCAGACTTATGATCCGAATGACCTGAAGAAGACCGCGGCAGGTTTTGACAAAGTGCTGGAACAGTATCTGCAGGAATATGAAAAAGCCGGGATGAAAGCAGAACACTATGCGGATATTGACGCTTTTACCGTTGCATACCTGAACAAAGGGAAAACCGAACCGGGGAAGGCAGCTTGCCGGATCAGGACAGCTGTTCCGGCAGACGCGGACAAGATTGATGCGCTGTTCCGGGAAATGCTGCAGACCATCTATCATAAAGATGATGTGAAGGGATATGAAGGCGGTTATCTGGATTCATTCTGGAACGGCGGAGAAAACCGGATCTATGTCGCGGAAGATGATGCCGTCAGGGCGTTCCTGTCCATTGAAGTGTATCGTGAAGAGCAGGCCTATCTCTATCTTGATGATTTCTCGGTGACGGCCGCTTACAGAGGCAGCGGAATCGGAACGAAGCTGATGGAGACAGCTGAGGCTTACGCGATGGAGATCGGTATTCCGGCCATTGTCCTGCACGTTGAAAAGAGCAATGAATCCGCTTTCCGCTTCTATGAAAGGCTGGGTTATACAATCTTCAGGGACGACGGGGACCGTTACCTGCTGAGCAAGGAACTTGAGCGGGACTGAGGGAAATGCAGTGTTTTCGCGGATACAGGGGAAGAAAAAAGGGACAAGGATCGTTCTATCAGTATCACTAAGAAGGAGTATGCAACCGGAAATGAAGAAGTTGGCTGCGATCATCCTGGCGATACTGATGCTTTGTTCAGTATATGGTGCTATGGCTTCTGAGCCCTCTTTTTACCATACGATCAAAGAGGCGCTGGACGCCTCTGAAGAATATGCCGCGATCAATGAAACTGATGATTTTGTAACCCTCATCCTGGAAAAGGACGGGAAATATTACCGCACGGTCACGATGATGGATGAGTACGCGAAAAACCTGTATCAGACAGCGATGGCTGAAGAGAGCTCTTCCGCTTTTGAAGTGTTTGACGCATATGCCTGGAACCTGCCGGTGAGCTATACCGAGGAAATCACCGCAATGCCGCTTGAACAGTCGGAACTAGATACCCTTGCAGGAAGAACGATCCGGGACATCATGCAGGAATGGCAATGCAAGGGATTTGTTACCTCAAGCTCCGGAAATAACAAGACGGTTGTTTCGCTGGATTACGGTCTGTATAAATACAGCTTTGAGGTTGAAGACCAGGGAGATAAGGAACTGGCAAAAGTGATTACGGGAGAGGTGTCCGGTTTTTCCCGTGCGGCGTTCGATCTGTCCTGCCATGCGGACGGTACTTTCTGATATGGCGGAAAGAATGAATCAGCACTCAGGAAATGCATCATACAATCTGCCCGTTAAGGGTACGCTGCGGCGTACCCTTTTTTGCGGGGAAATGACCGATTCCGGTCAGTTGTCAGCGGCGGAGACCTGTGGTAACATAATTGACCGTACGATTGAAAGGGGGAGCAGCACGTGAAAATATGGACAATGCTGGGGACGCTGACGGTGAAACCTGTGCAGCTGCTCCTTGAAGTGCTCTGCTCCCTTTTTACCCGGATGTCCATGAGCCCGGGTATGGCAATCATCTGCCTGAGCCTGGTATTCTGCCTGATCACCTCCCCGCTGAAACCGAAGCATAAGCCGGATTTCCGGAAGGAAGCCGGAAGAACGATCGTGCTCTGGAGCGTCCAGCTGCTGTGCCTGTATGCCACCTACCGCTGGTTTACCGGACTGCGGGCTTTCCGCGGCGCATCCTTCGGTCCCATCAAAGACCTGGGACAATACGGCGGACTGATTCTGTTCTGGATCGGATACGCTGTGTTCGCCCTGCTGCGGCAGCTGACGAAGCTGGGATACCAGCCCATGGAACTGAACAAACGGCAGCGAAAAACGGATAAGAACAATAAAATCCTGCTGATCCTCTGCTGCCTGTATATGGCCATCCTGACGGGTGTGTTTGTTCCTTCCGCCCTGATCGGGGCATCCCCGGCAGAGTTTGTGGATGCCCATTACTACCAGAACCCGGCCCAGTACCTGCTTTCTTCCTCCCTGCTGGCGGCGGGCACATTCCTGTTCTGGGGAATCCTGTACGGTATGCTGCTTGCGCCCAAGGCGCGTAAGCGGTTTACGCTGTTTATGGCGATCTGCGCGGTTTCCGCGGCAGTGAACTATATGTTCTTCGGCAAAGACTACGGATTCATCTCGTCCGCATTGCAGTATGAGACGAATATCTCCAACCAGCTCTGGAAAGTGCTGCTGAACACGGGCTGTGTGCTTGCCGCAATTGCGGGAGTATGCCTTCTGCGCAAGAAGCATTCTGTGATCCTGCGGATTGTGAGCCTGTATGGCTGTATTGCCCTGGTGGTGATGTCCGTGATCAACATCAACGGCATGGAGAAAAAAGCAGTGGAGGTCCGGGATATTACTGCCAGGATCAAGGCGGAGGACGTTACCTTCCGGCTGGACAGGGAAGGCAAAAATGTGGTCGTGATCATGGTTGACCGGGCTATCAGCGGATTTGTTCCCTATCTTCTGAATGAAAAGCCTGAACTGAAGGAACAGTTTGACGGCTTCACATATTATCCGAATACGCTTTCCTACGGCTATCATACCAATATAGCGTCCCCGGCACTCTTCGGGGGATATGAGTATACCCCGGATGGCCTGGAGGAACGGGATGAGCTTTCCCTGAAGGACAAGCAGAACGAGGCGCTGAAGATCATGCCGGTCAACTTTATGAACGCGGGTTATGAAGTGACGGTATGTGACGCGCCCTATGCCAATTACCAGTGGATTTCGGATATGAGCATCTATGAAGAGTATCCGGAAATTCGCACCTATAACACCATCGGCATGTTTGACGAATACAAGGTGCAGATGCTGGAGAACCTGGACCGGAACCGCAACCGGAATATCTTCTTCTACAGCCTGTTCCGCTCTGCCCCCTTGCTGCTTCAGGAGACCCTGTATGACCAGGGCCGGTACCTGGAGATGGACGTGAAAGCGGATGAAGGAGAAGGGTCCGAACTGATCGGCGTATCCCCGGACTTCCTGAACAACTATATGGTGATGAAGAACCTCCACACCATGACCCGGGTGACGGATGAGGGAACCAACACCTTCCTGATGCTGACCAATGAAATGACCCATGACGTTATCGAACTGCAGGAACCGGATTATACGCCAACCAACAGTGTTGACAACACCGCATATGAAGCGGAGCATGGCATCCGCCGTACCGAAGACGGAAAGGAACTGGACCTGACCCAGGCGGATGAGAACGTGCGGATCCATTATCAGTCCGACATGGCCGCGTTTATCCAGCTTGGCAGCTGGTTTGACGAGCTGCGGGAACAGGGTGTGTATGACAATACCCGGATCATTGTGGTATCTGACCATGGCTGTTACCTGGGACTGACCGGGATAGATCTGCGGGACCGCCTGACGAACGAAGGAACCGCAGGTCGGTACCTGGCGGACGAATGGGCAGACACCACCTGCTACAATCCCCTGCTGATGGTCAAGGACTTTGGGGCACAGGGCTTCACCACGGATACAACTTTCATGACCAACGCGGAAACACCTGCCCTGGCCTTCGAGAATACCGTTACGGATCCTGTGAATCCGTTTACCGGCAAGGCAGTGAAGAGCGAGGTTCAGACGATCCCGGAACACCATATCGTGGAATCCGACTGGCATATTGTGACCAATTGCGGCAACACCTTCTCAGATCCGCTGAAGATTACCTTCCGTAATCAGGATATCTTCAACGCGGAGAACTGGAGCGTTGAAGAATAATATATTAATTCAGAATTCACAATTCATAATTCATAATTATATATGTTTTTCACTGTACAGCGTTATTCGGCGGGTACTGCCTGGCGGAAGCTATAACCCTTGACAATTCAAGCCTACAAGGTATAAAATACAGTGTTTTGTGCCACGCGGGCCGGAAGGCCCGTGCTGGTTACCTTTTTTCAGTCTGTTCAGGGGGAGGAAGTTATGCTGCCAGAGAGAGATTCCCGGGAGTTCCGGACGCTTCTGCACGAAGAGGTGGAGAAGCGGCGTACCTTTGCCATTATCTCCCATCCTGACGCGGGTAAAACCACGCTGACTGAAAAGCTGCTGCTGTACGGCGGAGCAATCCGCAGTGCGGGCAGCGTTAAAGCCCGGAAGACGGACAAGCACGCCACTTCGGACTGGATGGAGATTGAGAAGCAGCGCGGTATTTCCGTGACAAGCTCCGCCATGCAGTTCGTGTATGACGGATACAGGATCAACATCCTGGACACCCCCGGCCACCAGGACTTCTCGGAAGATACCTACCGGGTACTGGTTGCCGCGGACGCAGCGGTTATGCTGCTGGACGCCGCAAAGGGCGTCGAAGCACAGACCATCAAGCTGTTCAAGGTCTGCCGGATGCGGAACATCCCGATTTTCACCTTTGTAAACAAGATGGACCGGGCTGCGAAGGATCCCTTCTCCCTGATGGAAGAGCTGGAGCAGGTGCTTGGCATCCGTTCCTGCCCCATCAACTGGCCCATCGGCGTAGACGGAGACTTCCAGGGCGTATATCACCGGGATACCCGGATGGTGGAACTGTACACCGGCGGTGATCACGGTAAAAAGATGGTTGAAAAGACGGACATCAGCATTGATGATCCGGAACTGGAAAAGGTGCTGGAGAAGCATTACCGCGACCAGCTGGCGGAGGAAGTGGAACTGCTGGATGAAGCAGGAGACTCCTTCGACCTGGAAAAGGTGCGGGCGGGCGAACTGACGCCCATGTTCTTCGGTTCCGCTGTTACCAACTTCGGTGTGGAGCCGTTCCTGGACAGGTTCCTGTCCTTCACGCCCCCGCCGCTGCCCCGGGAAAGCGACACCGGAATCATCGGGCCGGAAGAACCGTATTTCTCCGGTTTCATCTTCAAGATCCAGGCGAACATGAACCCGGCTCACCGGGATCGGCTCGCCTTTATGCGGATTGTTTCCGGTGCCTTTGAAAAGGGCATGGAAGTGTGGCATTCCGGCACTAACAAGATCGTGGCGCTCAAGCAGCCCCAGCAGTTCATGGCGGATGAGCGTGAAGCGGTGGAGGAGGCATGGGCAGGCGACATCATCGGCCTGTTCGACCCCGGGATATACCGGCTGGGAGACACGCTTTCCACCGGACCGAAAATGCACTATGCCAACATTCCGGTGTTCGCGCCTGAGTTCTTCAACCGGGTGCGCCCGATGGACAGCATGAAGCGCAAACAGTTCCAGAAAGGCATCAGCCAGCTGGCCGAGGAAGGCGCCATCCAGACCTTCATCCGGACGGAAACGGGCCTGGAAGAGTTCATGGTCGGCGTAGTCGGCGTGCTGCAGTTTGAAGTACTGGAGCACCGCCTGCGGACCGAATACCAGACGGAGATTGTGATGGAGGGTATGCCCTTCCGCCACGTCCGGTGGGTCATCAAGACCCCGAAGCCTGTGGAGGACCTGAAACTGACCTCCACCTCCGGCCGGGCCAAAGACAGCCATGGACGGGACGTGCTGCTGTTTGAAAACGAGTGGAGCATTCGCCTGGCCGTGGAAAACAATGAAGGTCTGGAACTGAAGGAAACGGCAGAAAGATAATTCACAATTCATAATTCAGAATTATGAGTCGGTGCCAACAGATAAGAAGGAAAGGGAATATATGATTCGGGAAGATATCAGAAATATAGCTATTATCGCTCACGTTGACCACGGCAAGACAACCCTGGTTGACCAGATGCTCAAGCAGGGCGGCGTATACCGCGAGAACCAGCAGACTGTGGACCGCGTTATGGACTCCAACGACCTGGAGCGTGAACGCGGCATTACCATCCTGAGCAAGAACACAGCGGTGCACTACCGCGGCCACAAGATCAACATCGTAGACACTCCCGGCCACGCCGATTTCGGCGGTGAAGTGGAGCGCGTGCTGAAGATGGTGGACGGCGTGCTGCTGCTGATCGACAGCTTTGAAGGTCCGATGCCCCAGACCCGTTTCGTGCTGAAGAAGGCACTGGAGCTGAAACTGAAGGTCCTGATCGTGATCAACAAGATCGACCGTCCCGACGCCCGCTGCGACGAGGTGGTCAATGAGATCCTGGATCTGCTGATCGACCTGGAAGCGGATGAGAGCACCATTGAAAACCCGATCCTGTATGTGTCCGCCCGGAAGGGTACGGCCACGCTGGATCTGGAACAGCCCGGTACTGACCTGCAGCCCCTGTTTGACGCGATCCTGAAGTATATTCCCGCTCCGGAAGGCGATGCGGAAGGCCCCGCGCAGGTGCTGATCTCCACCGTTGACTACAGCGAGTATGTGGGACGGATCGGTGTGGGCCGCGTTGTCCGCGGTACCTTCACCGAAGGTATGAACGTGGTGCATACAAACCTGGAAACCGGCGTAACCAGCCCCATGTGGCGCCTGGGCGGCCTGTTCCTGTATGACGGCCTGAAGCGGGTGAACGCCACGGAAGCCGGCATGGGCGACATCGTGGCCCTGTACGGTGCGGAAGATATTTCCATCGGTGATACGGTCTGCGATCCTTCCAAGGTGGAAGGCCTGCCCTTTGTGAAGATCTCCGAGCCCACCGTGACCATGACCTTCTCCGTCAATGACAGTCCTTTTGCCGGCCGTGAAGGCCAGTTCGTGACCAGCCGCCACCTGCGTGCCCGCCTGATGAAGGAACTGCAGACCGACGTTTCCCTGCGGGTAAACGATACAGAGACCACAGACTCCTTTGAGGTGTGCGGCCGTGGTGAGCTTCACCTGTCCATCCTGATCGAGAATATGCGCCGCCAGGGCTATGAATTTGCCGTGAGCAAGCCCAAGGTCATCTACAAGGAGATTGACGGGGTTAAGTGCGAGCCTATTGAGCGCCTGATCGTGGATACGCCCCAGGCATCTGCCGGCGCGGTTATTGAAAAGATCGGCCGCCGCCGCGGCACGCTGGAGCATATGAGCGGTCTGGACCGGGTGCGCCTGGAGTTCCTGGTACCCTCCCGCGGCCTGTTTGGCTACCGGAGCGAGTTTATGACCGATACCCGCGGCGAAGGCATCATGTCCTCCGTGTTTGAGCGTTACGAGCCCGTGAAGGGTGATATTCCGCACCGCAACGCCGGTGCCCTGATCTGCTTTGAAACCGGTGTTTCCACCAGCTACGGCCTGTTCTACACGCAGGAACGCGGCACGCTGTTCATCGGCGCCGGTGAGAACGTCTATGCCGGTATGATCTGCGGCCAGAATGCCCGCCCGGGTGACCTGGTGTGCAACGTCTGCAAGGCAAAGCACGTGACCAACATGCGCAATGCTTCCGCTTCCGAAGATGCCATGCGCCTGATCTCCGTGCATCCGCTGACCCTGGAAGAGTGCCTGGAGTTCATTGACGATGATGAACTGCTGGAGATCACTCCCAAGAGCCTGCGCATGCGGAAACGCCAGCTGGATCACGCCCTGCGGGCCAAAGCACGCAGCCGGGGCGAGGGAACCTGATATACATAAGATATAAATGATTATTCTCAATAAAGAAGAGCTGTGAGATTGAACTCACAGCTCTTCTTTGATATGCAGGATGCTTATTCGGCCGGGGTTTCAGCGGCGTCCTCGGCGGGAGCTTCAGCAGCTTCCTCAGCATCGTCTTCATCATCCACGGGCGCTTTCCAGGGCTCGCCGGCTTCAGTATAGACGATTTCGGCTTCTTCCATCCACTGGTCCACAGCACTGTGCACCGTCTCCGTAATCATTTCCTGCAGGATGGTTGCTCGGAACTCATCCTTCATTTCATCGGTCAGCTCCACAGCGCCGCTGGGAACGTCGCGCAGGTACTGCAGGATATGGACGCCATACTGGCCGACGACGGGTTCGCTGATGTCGCCAACCTTTTCAAGCGCCATAGCGGCATCCCTGAAGGCAGTATCGTACAGGATGCTGTCATTGTGTACGGGATAACCTTCAGCACGGGTGGCGTCGTCTTCCATGCCGGGATCCGTGCCGTATTCCTTGATCAGGTCTTCGAAAGTGGCACCGCCGTCCAGCTTGGCCTTGATCTCGTCGACCGTGGCTTTAACGCTGTCCAGAATGGCCTGCTTTGCGTTATTGACCATCTCTTCGGTGACGGGCTCCTCGGTAGGTTCGGGTTCGGCAGTGGGCTCTGCATCCGGAGCGGGAGTGGCATCGGCAGCTTCTTCAGCCGCGGACTTCTGCTCTTCCAGACGGGCGCTCAGATCCTTCCAGGTGTTCAGCAGCTCATCATCCACCTTCAGCAGGATGTGAGTGATGCCGCGGTAGCCTGCGGGCATGTAGTAGGAAGGCTGGCCGTAATAACGGGTGTAGAACTCGTAGGAACCGGCGTCGTTTTCATAGACTTCCTGATCATCTTTCACAAGATCATTGAAGTAGGTCTGGATGTCTTCATCCGTCACCTTCAGGTCTGTGGAAAGATAATCGGTCACACGCTGATAAATTGTGTTGTTGACGGCCTGATCGCCGTATTCCTTGATGTAACGGGCTTCGTCGTAGCCATAGTCGGACTGCAGCTGAGCTTCCGCATCGGCACGGGCAGCGGCCTTGTCCTCATCTGAAGAGTCCTCGGTGATCGCTTCATTGGCGGAAACAAAGCTGTTGACGATTTCTTCCCACTGCGCCTTTGCGGTAACAGCAAAAGCATCTTTTTCTTCGTCTGTGAACTGATCCAGTCCCAGTTCCTTGCCCTTCTGCAGGACCAGGAAGTATCCGATGGTGTCATACAGGGACTGCTGGTTGATGGCTGTGAGCAGGGAGGCATCCTCCGTATCATAGCCGTTTGAAGCGGCCCAGTTCATGTAATTGGATTGCATATAGAGCAGGTAGTCGTTATCGTTCTTGATTTCCTCTCCGTTTACGGTCACCAGCAGGACCGGTTCTTCGGAGACAACTTCCGCGGTTTCGGTTTCCGCGGCGGCATCAGCAGTATCCTCTGCCAGGGCGAAAGACACGCTCATCAGCATGGCAAGCGCCAGCAGGATACAGAAAAGACGTTTCATCATTATTTTATTCCTCCGTGATTAAGAGTAAGGGCTTAACCCGACCATACTATTATACACAAAAGAAAAAAGAGGATCAATGCGCGAATGTGAACGCTGTGTAAACAATAAGCAGGCGGGGAAAAGGCGGGCGGTTCATTGACGGGGGAAGCAAACGTTTGCTATAATCTCCGTACATCCCTGTTTGCATGCCCCAAAACGCCCTGAGGTGTTACCACAGATGAAAACGAATTATCCCTGGAAATCCTTCCTGAAAAAAATAGCCGTCATCGCGGTACCGGTTGCCCTGCAGAACCTGCTCACCACAACCGGCTCCATGGTGGATACGATGATGATCGCCTCCCTCGGCCAGACTGAGGTAGGGGCTGTGGGCCTGTGCGCCCAGTTTTCCTCCCTCATGTTTGCCTGTTACTGGGGCTTTGTGGGCGGCGGCATGCTGTTCTTTTCCCAGTTCTGGGGCGCAAAGGATGATGAGGGAATCAACCGCTCCTACGGCCTGACGCTTACCTGCATGATGACCGTGGGCGTGGTTTTCGGACTGCTGGCCATCTGTTTTCCGGAAACGGTGATGCGGCTGTATACCGACAAGGAATCCATCCGCCGGATTGGGACCGAATACCTGCGCATTGCCGGCTTTGCCTATCCGCTGACCGTCTTTTCCATGGCCATGGCGGCGCTGCTCCGCTGCACCGGAAAGGTGCGCATTCCGCTGTGGGGCTCTGTGGCCGGCGTCTGCACCAATATCTTTCTCAACTGGGTGCTGATCTTCGGCAACCTCGGCGCGCCTGCCCTGGGCGTGCGGGGCGCGGCACTGGCCACGGTGATCGCCCAGGCAGTGAGCTGCCTGGTGGTGCTGGTGGCGGCCCGCCGCAGCGGCCACCGCTACCTGCTGGCTGTCCGCCGGCATTTCCGCTGGAATCGTCCCTTTGTCTCTGCATACCTGAAGAAATGCTTCCCGATTATCTGCAATGAGGTACTGATCGGGCTGGGGAATATGGTGATCAATATCGTGCTTGGACGCCAACCGGAGGAAGCGATCGCGGCACTGGCTGTGCTGCGGACGCTGGAAGGCCTGGTGATCGGATTCTTTGCCGGGTTTTCAAATGCCTCCTCGGTACTGGTTGGCACCGAGGTCGGTGCAGGACGGCTGGACGTGGCATATGGGCGTGCCTGGCGGCTGGTGTACCTGTGCCAGGGCTTTATCGGACTGCTGGGAGTGGCTCTGATTGCCCTGCACACTCCGATCCTGACTGTGATGGGAATGCACGGAGAGAGCTTCCGGCTGGCTTTCGGTATGCTGGCGATCTACCTGGCAGCCGCGCTGATCCGGATGGGAAACTGGACCCAGAACGACACCTTCAGGGCGGCGGGGGACGCGACAACCGGAACGGTGCTGGAAATCATCTTTATGTGGCTGATGGTGCTGCCCTGCGTCTGTATCTCCGGACTTGTACTCAAATGGCCGACCCTGGCGGTGTTCGCCCTGTGCTATGTGGATGAACCGATCCGCTATGTGCTGATGCAGAGACACCTGTACAAAGGCAAATGGATCCGGCCGGTCACTCCGGAGGGCCGGGCTGCGCTGGCGGACTGGAAGCCGGATCGGGAAAAGGCCTGTGCCGAGTAAAGAAAAAAGGAATGAGAAAACCCGCTGCCGGATGGCAGCGGGCTTCTTTTGTCAATCATATGTCTCCGGTTTTACGGATCAGATGCCCCAGGCCTTGGGGGAGAACATCATCTCGGACAGGGAGATGCCCTTAATGGTCAGGTCGTCATAGTTGTTCTTCTCTTTGTGTTCCTGGTATTCGTCCCAGGATTCGTTGATAATCACCTGGTATTCATAATATCCGTTGGTCAGGGTGCAGTTGATTTCTGCGGGCGCTTCGTCATATCTGGTGGCAACAAACTGATATCCGGATTTTTTCGCGTCCGCCACGGTTTTGCCAACCAGCTGATCCAGCACTGCCTGGTCAAAGGGCTGATCGGTAAACTCGCCGTCATACTTCACGGGCAGCGTGCTGGCATAATCAATGAATTCCTGGTCCGGCCAGACCTGGTCAGGGGTCAGTTCCTCCTGGCCTTCCTTCCAGAGCTTCTTGGCCTTGTTGTCATACTTTGCCACAAAGCGGTAGTAGATTCCGTCGGATTCCACCATCGTGATGCAGGATTTATCAGTATATGTGCATACATCAGCGGGGTTCGCCTTCAGGGCTTCCCCGAAGTTGTTGAATGAGGGCCTCTGTACCGTATCCCGGGCGGAAGGCCTCAGGTTGGTCGGCGTTGCGCCTATATCGGTCGGGGTCGCATAGTCCTGTGCCAGCGCCGCCGAGGTCAGCAGAATCATTACGATTGACAAAATTGCAACGAGTTTCTTCATAGGTATCCCTCCTTTATCTGAACAGGACCTTCAGCAGGTCCTATGTCTATATAACGATGCACATGTTGTTTTTGTTCCGCTATAGAAGACCAGAAGGGACATCCGCACCTGCAGATGTCCCTCCTTCCCCTTTGATTTCAAGCCTGTCAGGGGTCTGTGTTTTTTTGTTAAAAATGTGTTTTTGAGCAAAAAAATAACCTTGCACCCACTCATGTGCAAGACCATAAAAAAAGCAGCTCCGACGGGATTCGAACCCGTGTTTCAGCCTTGAGAGGGCCGCGTCCTAGGCCTCTAGACAACGGAGCCAGAAAAAGAAAAGCTGGGGAACTAGGATTCGAACCTAGACAATACGAGTCAGAGTCGTAGGTGCTGCCGTTACACCATTCCCCATCGGCTTTAGCCGCAAGCGGTATTATAGCAGAGAGAACAGGGCGTGTCAACAAGAAAATTCAGAATAAATAACAGATAATCCGGAACAAGCTTCTGTGCTTTGAAAAATAAGCCCCTGCCGGCCTTTGGGTACCGGCAGGGGCCTTGGTTTTGTGTGATTAATGTCAGCCGAGTTTGGCCAGGGAAGCCTTCATGCGGCGGAGGGTTTCATCCTTGCCGAGGAGATACGCGATCTCGAAGGCGCCGCCGGGTGTGGACTCCTGACCGGAGATGGAAATACGCATGGGCCAGAGGACTGAACCGGTTTTACGCTCCCAGGCCTGGATCTTTTCCATGACGACATCGTGGATGTTTGCTTCGGTCCAGTCGGTGATTCCCTCCAGAACGGGAATCAGCAGGGGAAGGACCTCTTTCGCAACGGCCTCATCGCTCTTCTGCTTCTTGTTGAAGAAGATGGCGGTGTCATAGTCAGGCATTTTCGCCAGGAAAGCGATCTTCTCGGGAATGCGGGAGAAGATATCCGTGCGGCTCTGCATCAGCTCGGCCAGACGGCGGTAATCGATGTTCTTTCCGGCAAGGACCTTGTCAAACCACGGGGTTGCCATCTGGAGGTACTTCTCTGGATCCATCTTTGCCACATACTGGCTGTTCATCCACTCCAGCTTGTTGACGTCAAAGATTCCGGGAGAGTTGTTGATCCGCTTGATATCGAAGGCTTTGACCAGCTTCGGCAGGGTGAAGAATTCCTGATCCGTACCGGGATTCCAGCCGACCAGGGCCAGATAGTTGATCAGCGCCTCAGTCAGGAAGCCCTTCTCGATATAGTCGGAATAGTAGGCGTCGCCATCCCGCTTGGACAGCTTATGGGTGGCGTCCCGCATGACGGTGGGCAGATGCACATAGGTGGGGATGTCCCAGCCGAACGCGTTGTACAGATAGTTGTAGCGCGGGGTGGAAGACAGGTACTCCATGCCGCGGACCACGTGGGTGATGTTCATCAGGTGGTCGTCGATGACGTTGGCGAAGTTGTAGGTGGGCATGCCGTCCTGCTTGATGAGGACCATGTCATCCATGGCTTCAGAGTTCTGGAAGGTCATATCGCCAAAGACCATGTCATGGTAGCTGGTCTCACCTTCGGTGGGAGCGTTCATGCGGATGGTCCACGGGATGCCGGCATCCAGCTTCTGCTGCACTTCCTCTTTGGAAAGGTGCATGCAGTGCTTGTCATATTTCCAGGTGCCGCCGGCGGCTTCCACCGCGGCGCGGCGCTCATCGATCTCTTCCTTGGAGCAGAAGCAGTAATAGGCATGGCCGGATTCCACCAGCTGCTTCGCGTAGGGCAGGTAGGTGGCCTTCCGCTCGGACTGGATATAGGGACCGTAGTCACCGCCGATGTCCGGACCTTCGTCCCAGTTCAGGCCGCAGGCGCGCAGGGTGTCATAGATGACCTCCGTGGCACCGGGCACAAAACGCTCCTGGTCGGTATCCTCAATGCGCAGGATAAAGGTACCGTTGTTCTGCTTTGCGATCAGGTACTCATAAAGGGCGGTACGGACGCCGCCGAGATGCATAAAGCCCGTGGGAGACGGGGCAAAACGAGTGCGAACAGTCATAATAACCTCCGGTTATCGTAATTCATAATGTTTATTTGGCCTGTTTTGCAAAGGAATCACGCAGGCCTACGGTGCGGTTGTAAACCGGCAGTTCGGCGGTGGAATCGGGATCCTTGCAGAAGTAGCCGGTGCGCAGGAACTGGAAGGAGGTTCCGGTTTCCGCTTCGGCAATCACTTTTTCAGCAAAGCCGCGGCATACCTTCAGGCTTTCGGGGTTCAGGCGGGAGATGAAGTCCTTCTTGTCAACTTCCTCTTCTTCCTCTTCGCCCATATCGTCGTTCAGCAGCGGCTCATACAGCCGGGCTTCGAAGGGGATGCAGTCATCCACGGGCACCCAGTGGAGGGTCTTGCCCTTGATCTTCCGGTCGGCGCCGGCGCTGCCGGAGAAGGAATCCATATCCACGGTGCAGTGCACCTCGATCACATTGCCTTCCGCATCCTTGACGCAGTCGTCGCAGCGGACAATGTAGGCGCCCTTCAGGCGGACTTCATTGCCGGGGAACATCCGCTGGTATTTCTTAACCGGCACTTCCATGAAGTCTTCCTGTTCAATATACAGCTCCCGGCCGAAGGTGAGGGTGCGTTCGCCCATTTCCGGATGATCCGGATGGTTTTCCAGGGTCACGGCCTTGGTTTCGCCTTCCGGCCAGTTGGTCAGGACCACCTTCAGGGGATTGAGCACCGCCATCGCCCGCAGGGAGGTATCGCCCAGCACGTCACGGACGCAGTGCTCTAGCACGGCGTAGTCCACGGTGGAGTCCGCCTTGCTCATGCCGATGGTGTCCACAAAGTTGCGGATGGCCATGGCGGGGTAGCCGCGGCGGCGCATGGCGGACAGGGTGGGCATCCGGGGATCGTCCCAGCCGGCCACATAGCCGCCCTCCACCAGCTGGCGGAGATAACGCTTGCTCATCACCGTGCCGGTCATGTTCAGGCGGGAAAATTCGATCTGGCGGGGACGAGCGGGCAGCATATCCGCGCTCTTTTCCACCACCCAGTCATAGAGGGGACGGTGAATCTCATACTCCAGGGAGCACATGGAGTGGCTGATGCCTTCCAGCGCGTCACCGATGGGATGGGAGAAATCGTACATGGGATAGATGCACCATTTGTTTCCGGTGCGCCAGTGCTCCTTGTACAGGATGCGGTACATGGCGGGATCCCGCATCACGATGTTCGGGGAGGCCATGTCGATCTTCATCCGCAGGGTCTTGCTGCCTTCCGGGAACTCGCCGGCCTTCATCCGGCGGAAGAGGTCCAGGCTTTCCTCGGCCGGACGGTCGCGCCAGGGGCTGTTCTTGCCGGGTTCGGTCAGGGTGCCGCGGTATTCCCGCATCTCATCCTTGCTGAGTTCGTCTACGTAGGCCAGGCCGCGGCGGATCCACTCCTCGGCAATCTCGTAGCACTTGTCATAGTAGTCGGAGGCGTAGAATTCGCCGCCGGTCCAGTGGAAGCCCAGCCAGTGGATATCCCGCTTGATGGCCTCAACGTATTCGGTGTCTTCCTTGGCGGGGTTCGTGTCGTCAAAGCGCAGGTTGCACTTGCCGCCGAATTTTTCCGCGGTGAGGAAGTCCATGATCAGGGCCTTGCAGTGGCCGATATGCATATATCCGTTGGGTTCGGGAGGGAAACGGGTGTGGATTTCTGTATAGCGCTTATCCTCCAGATCCTTCTCGATCGCGTCCCAGATAAAATTGCTGCGGGCATTTGTTTCTTCCATGGCGAAGACTCCTTCTGACAATTCACAATTCATAATTCATAATGCAGAATTATTGGTTTATCTCACATTCAGAAACAACAGGGCTGTAACTGAAGATGTACGTTACATTATACAATTAATGGCAGGGCAGAAGCAAGAAAAAGTTAGCTGCATTATAAAGGAAAGTATTGTCTTTACCATACTGTATGTTGTATAATAACCAAAACAGCCCAGATGAAGGAGGATTCAGGATGGAAGAACTGTTCAACACCCATAAAATGGATCCGATTGTGGGAACCGGCAACGAAGCGCATGACATCCTCATGTATGTATATAAGGCCCTGCAGACAAAGGGGTATGACCCGATTACCCAGCTTGTGGGCTATCTGGTGACCGGTGAGCCGACCTACATCACCAGTTACAATTCCGCCAGAAGTCTGATCTGCCGCCTGGAGAGAGACGAAATCCTGGAGGAACTGGTCCGGTCTTATCTGGACACGCATTAATCCGGTGCTGCACGGTGTCGTTTTACGGCACCGTTTTCAAATGGAAACCGAAACCGGAAGGTTGTGCTGCGGCCTTTCGTTTTATCATCATCCGGTGAAAACGGGAACAGGAAGCCGGAAACGCTTTTCAGAGAGGGGATTCAGAATGAAAAAGGCATTGACCTGTCTGCTCGTGGTGCTGCTGTGCGCGGGAATCGTGATCCCTGCAATGGCGGCCAATGTTTTTCTTTTTTCAACAAAATCGGTCCAGCTGTTTGAGGGCCAGACCCTGCAGACGGAAGTGCGCCGCGAAGGCAACTATGCCGGGGACGGCGAGGTTGTCTATGCTGCCGGCAAAGCAAATGTAGCCACGGTTTCCGAAGACGGAATCATCACCGCGGTGGGCAAGGGCACAACGGAAGTGACAGCCTCCCTCATGCGGAACGGAAAACGCGTCGGCCAGACCAAAATGACCGTGCAGGTGCTGCGTGCCGTGCAGAAGGTCACGCTGAGCACCGTGAAGCTGTCGGTTTATGATCCGGACCATACGACCGTGGCCTCCCTGCTGAAGACGCCCACGGCAAACCAGGTGCTGGTGCTTCCAGCCGGTGCCGCTGTGCAACTGTCCACGACCTGTACCCCGGAGGACGCTTCAAGCAAAAAAATAACCTATACAACCACAGACGCCGGCGTGGCCCGGATTTCGGGAACCAACCTGAAGGCCGTGCAGCGGGGCGAGTGTGACCTCATCGTGCAGAGCGCCCAGAATCCTGAGGTAACGGAAACCTTCCGGGTGATGGTCATCCAGCCGGTCAAGAAGATCACCATTGACGCGGGCGACAAGAAGGTCGCCGCGGGTTCCCGTATGGAGGTGGACGCGGTCTGCGCTCCGGATAACGCCTCCATTACGGATGTAACCTGGAGCTCCAAAAACCCGGCCATCGCCACGGTGGATGAAGGCGGCATGGTAACGGGCGTAAAGAAGGGCACCGCGACCATCGTCGCGACAGCCGCGGACGGCTCAAAGGCAACCGGCTCTGTCCTGATTACTGTAACGCAGCCGGTAACCTCCATCAATATTACCCAGGCGGATATTCCGGTCACGGTCGGCCGGAACGCGCAGGCGAAGGCCCAGGTGCTGCCCGCGGAAGCCAATGACAAGACCGTCACCTGGTCTTCTTCCGACACTTCCATTGCCACCGTGCGTAACAACGGACAGATCACCGGCGTAAAGGCGGGCGTCTGTACCATTACCTGCACCAGCAATTCCAACCCGGATGTGTCCGCCTCCGCAACCGTGACCGTCAGCCAGCCGGTCACAAAGATCGTGAACGTGAACGATCCGTCGGAGCTCACGCTGAAGACCGGGGAAAGCGGCCAGCTGAAGTGGAGCGTCCAGCCGGATGACGCCACCAACAAGGGTCTGACCTTCAAGAGCCTGGCTCCCAAGGTTGCGACAGTGGACGCCAACGGCGTTGTAACCGCCGTGGGCCGCGGCGTGGCCAGCATTACGGCTACGGCGCAGGATGGATCCAAGAAACAGGGAACCGTTAAGGTGACTGTGCTTCAGCCTGTGACCGGCGTGACCATGCAGCGGGATCTGTACTATGTGCAGCGGGGCGGCGCGTCGAACGTGCGGGCTGTGGTTCAGCCGAAGAACGCCAACAACCAGAAGGTGATCTGGTCTTCCGCGGACGACAGCATCGCTTCGGTCCGTTCCAACGGAACCATCACCGGCCTGGTCAGCGGTATCACCCCCGGTATGACCACGGTGTACGCTTATACGGATGACGGCGGTTTTACGGCCTCCACCCAGATCCGGGTCGGCAATTTCAACGAGGCGGTGATGGTGGAATCGCTGGAGGTTAATGCCAACAACGAGATTCGCATTGTCCTGCGGAATATGAGCCAGGAGATCACGCTGCAGAACGTGCATTACAAAATCGAGTGCTTCGATACGGACGGCAATCCCATGATCTGCAATACAGACGGGGAGAATGTGTTCTTCGAGGGAGATTATCCGTTCGTTCTGAATCCGTATGAAAGATCCATGCACGGAGGCTTCCGCTTCAGGAATTATCAGATTGACCAGCCGCTTGGCTCGGTGGTGCTGACGATCCTCAACTGGAAGGATTCGGATGAATACACATGGTACATTCCGGAAGCCGATCAGGTCCGGACCCAGTGGACCAGGTACAACTACAATTACAATTATAATTACAATAATCCCGAACAGGGCGTGGGGTAATGAATGGCAGATCTGGTAGTGATAGGCGCGGGGCATGCGGGCTGTGAAGCAGCGCTTGCTGCCGCGCGGATGGGAATTGATACACTTCTCTTAACACTGAATATGGACGGCGTAGCGCTGATGGCCTGTAACCCGGTCATCGGCGGCTCCGCCAAGGGGCATCTGGTTCGTGAACTGGATGCCCTTGGCGGGGAAATGGGCCTCGCGATTGACGACACCTTCCTGCAGAGCCGTATGCTGAACACCGGCAAGGGCCCGGCGGTTCATTCCCTGCGTGCGCAGGCGGACAAGCAGGCTTACCAGAACCGGATGCGACGGGCGCTGATGACCACGGACCGGCTGACGGTACGGCAGGGAGAAGCGGCCTCCATTGAGACGGAAAACGGCCGGGTCACGGCGGTGACCACGGTCACCGGCGCACGGATCCCGTGCCGGGCAGTGGTGGTAGCCACCGGCGTGTACCTGAAGGGCAGCATTATCATCGGCGAGCACCGTCATGACGGCGGCCCCCAGGGACTGATGAACGCCTCGGAACTTTCCGCCAGCCTGACGGAACTGGGCTTTGAACTGCGCCGGTACAAAACCGGCACCCCGGCCCGGGTGGATGTGCGGACCATCGACTTTGACGAGATGCAGGAGCAGAAAGGTGACGATCCGGTGGTGCCGTTCTCCTTCCTGACAGACCGGAAGCTGGAGAACACCTACAGCTGCTATCTGACCTGGACCACGCCGGAAACACATAAAATCATTCTGGACAACCTGCACCGGGCTCCGCTGTACAGCGGGAAGATCCACGGCATCGGTCCCCGGTACTGCCCGAGTATTGAGGATAAGGTGGTCCGGTTTGCCGACAAGGACCGACACCAGATCTTCCTGGAGCCGGAAGGCAAGGAAAGCCGGGAATGGTATGTGCAGGGTATGAGTACCTCCATGCCGGAGGATGTGCAGTGGGAAATGTACCGGACGATTCCGGGTCTGAGGCACTGCGACTTTACCCGGCTGGGATATGCCATTGAATATGACTGCATTGACTCGCTGGAGCTGCGCCCGACGCTGGAAAGCCTGCGGATCAGCGGCCTGTTCTTCGCCGGACAGATCAACGGCACCAGCGGATATGAGGAAGCGGCCTGCCAGGGGCTGCTGGCCGGCATGAACGCCGCCTTGGAACTGCAGGGAAGGGAACAGATCATCCTGACCCGGGATATGGCATATATCGGCGTGCTGACGGATGACCTGACCACCAAGGGAACGGACGAACCATACCGGATGATGACTTCCCGGGCGGAACACCGGCTGTACCTGCGGCAGGACAACGCGGATCTGCGGCTCACGGAGATCGGCTACAAGGCCGGCCTGGCGTCTGAAGAACGGCTGGAGCGGACGAAGAAAAAGAAAGAGGGAACAGAGGAACTGCTCCGGCAGCTTTCAACCACCCGCTTTGCTCCGGGCGAAAAGCTGAACAGCCTGCTGAAGGAAAAGGGTCAGCCGGAAGTGACCGGATCCCTGAAAGCGGAGGAACTGCTGAAGCGGCCGGAGATCAGGCTGCAGGATCTGACAACACTCCAGCCTGAGTGGGCAGAGATTTCACCCGCCGTGGCGGAACAGGCGGAAATATCCGTGAAGTATGCTGGCTACCTGGAAAAGGAAGCCCATATGATCAAGCAAGCCCGGCAGATTGAGGAAACCCTGCTGCCGAAGGACATCTGCTATGCGGAGATTGAGCATCTGCGGCTGGAAGCCAGGCAGAAGCTGGATAAACAGAAGCCGGTATCCCTGGGCGCGGCGGGCCGGATTCCCGGCGTGAATCCGGCGGACGTGGCTGTGCTGGCAGTATGGCTGCATAAGCAGAATATGAAAAGTGAAGACTAAAGAATGATAATCAAACGGGACTGCCGGATGGCAGCCCCGTTTTTGTTGCTGTGTTTTTTGTTCATACGGATTTACAGTTTTTACACAACAAAAGCTGTTTATGTGATAATATGTATACAGAATTCCAAAGACTGGAAGAAATCAGGCAGGTAACTCTTTATATAGTTGAAATCAAGTTCAGCGTAACAAGCTATACAGCATCCGGGCATTTCGGAGAAAAGGGGTACCATATGAAAAAGGCCATTCTGCTGCTGACGCTCATCCTCGCAGTATTCTTTTGCGTATATGCTGCGGCGGAGGAAATATCAGGAGACTGGCTTTATCGGATCCGGGAAAACGGCCTGTACGGCTACATCAACGGGCAGGGTGAAGTTGTTGTGGAGCCGAAGTATGAGATTGCCGCTGCTTGTGACGATTACGGCTATGCTGTTGCCAAAGAACCGGATGGCGATGAGCCGGGCTGGTGTGTGCTGCTGGACGTGCGGGGGAACGAAGTTGCCCGGGCACCGATGATCCGTCATAACAAGATTTCATACCATCTCACCTTCGGCGAGGGAGAAACGCGGGAAGGATTGTTTTCTCCCACAACCGGCACGGTGATCTATTATAACGGCCAGATCCTGGATGAACCTGTTGATGATCCCGATTCCACCAGGGTGCTTGTTTCTCCGGATAATTATCATTACGGATACCTGGACCGGACAACCGGTGAGATGGCGATTCCGGTTCAGTATGGTGAGGTCTGTATTGACTGGACCCAATTGAGCGACCCGAGCGGCTTCCATTTCATAGCTTATGACTTTACCTGCTTTCATGAGGGATATGCTGTGGTGGGCCAAATGACCGGTGAGCATGAATACCGTATGTGGCTGATCGATGAGCAGGGAAAGGAAATCTCCCTGCCCGGGGAACCGGTTACAGAGGTCTGCGAAGGAAAACTGAATATCCGGAAAGACGATGATTGGTATGTCTGTACGGTGGACGGGCAGATTCTTTCAGACGGATATGATGAAATCCGCTCTTATCACAACGGATACTGCGGGGCAATCAACTGGAGACCGCATGAGCCTTATACAGAAGTTGATGATGAAGACCTGTATGATTATCCGGAATTCGTGATGCTGGATGCGGACGGCAAAGAGATTTATCGCCACAAAGGCTTTATCGGACACGAAAAAGGCTGCGGGTTTGAGGTGGAAAACGGGTACTATGTGATCAGAGAAGGCAGTAGCGGAGAGTATTCAGAGATATATACTGTGGAACATGGATTGCTCTGTACTGTTCCGGGTGATGTGGAACTGATAGATTTTAACAGGGATCTTATGGTGGCTTCATATGGGTGGTATGATTATGATTTTCTTTGCAGGCTGGACGGTACGCCGTTACTCAGACTGCCATATGATGCCTGCTGGAATAACGGATGGGAAAAAGAATATTTTTCCGAATATTACAGTGAAAGACTTTTTTATGAGGATGGATTGTGGCTGCTTTGCGTCGACAATTCAGAAGGGAAAAGACGTTACGGATATCTGAATGAGGAGTTTTCCTGTCAAATTCAACCGCAGTATATCTATGCGGAGGCGTTTTATCACGGGTTGGCATGGTGTACAGACGAACAGGGGTATGATCAGTATATTGATGCACAGGGCCGTGTAGTCTGGAAAAGCAGTATGCCCCGGGATATTGAGAAAGAAAGGGCAGCCCTGGATGCTGCCGGAACCTGGTACCGGACGGATGCGGATAATATAACATACTGGATGTCTATCGGAGTGAATGACTGGCGGGATTGCAACATCACCGCCTATGCAGATGGGACTTGGAATAAAAAGTTTCCGGGAAAAGAGAAATTGGAAGAGGAATATACCTCAACTGGTGCAAATCGCACATCGCTGGAGGAAAAATGCAAGCGGATGGATGATTCTGTCAAGGTAATTACTTCGGCGTGGCGTGGCGAAAATGATGAAGAATGTGATGAATTTTTCTTTTTGTTTGTAGACGGAACTTATGAGATACTCTCTGATTATTATATGCTGAAAGACTTTGGCAAAATTGATGGGCAGGAGATGATTTCAGAAATGCCCGGCAAAACGCGGGAAGATGATATGGTAATTTCGCAGGCAGATGACCTGCTGACTTGTTCCTTTCATGGTGTGGCAGTCTTCGAGGAAGAAGATGAGCTCAGTATGCTTATTATGGACGAATACGGCTGGTTCTTTGGGCGGGATGACGCGCTTTTGCCTGTTGAATTGCAGGAAGAGTTCATTCTTCGAAAAGATGGAACATGGGATTATATACTTGAGGATGAAAATTATGATGATTATCGTGAAACATCAATCTGGACAAAAGAAGGAAACATTCTGACGCTGGAAACGAAGGACGGAACGCAGATAACGTTGCATATCAACGAGGAAACCGGAAAGATCTGTTATGAAGGCATAGCCCGGAAAATTTATAGCAGATTCCCTGTGAAAGTAAAGGATGCATATTATGGGCTTTATGAATGAATATGGAAGATGCAAAAGAAAGAGATCGGGTTTTGCATGCAATGAACAGCCGGTTCGTACAATCAATCAGACATAGTCCGAAGAGACAGAGAAAAGGGGTAGCATATGAAAAAGGCAATTCTGCTGCTGGTCCTGATTGTGACTGTGATACTTTGTGCCATTGCCATTGCGGAGGAAGATCCGCTTTTCATCGTGCAGGAAGGCTGGAAACAGGGCGTTATCAACAAAGCCGGGGAGTGGGTTGTTCAGCCCATCTATGAGCGGATTTGGCCGTTTACGGATGCTGGATACGCGGTGGTGGAAACAGAAGAGCCGCCTCTGATCAGTTCCTTCAGGCTGATTGACAGGCAGGGGAATATTGTGGCGGATTTGCCGGACTGGCAGCTTGATACCTATGAAATACATTATGGTGAGGAACGGCAGAACGCGGTGGGCGGTACCTTTTTGCTGTCATCCATAAAAGAGCCCTATCGCGCTGCTTTGTATCTGGCACATACAGGCGCAATGATTGATCTGGATGAGGCGCTTCTGGGAACGACAGATACATTCGGTTATAAGCTTGTGGAAGATGATGACAGTATGGTGCTTCTTTTTTATCGGGAACCCTCGTATCATTCCGGCTATATTATCATGAACCGACAGGGACAAAAGATTCATGAAGGGTGTTTCGACGGGGAACCGGATGGCATGAAATATGACGGGGACTATTACGGATACTATATCGAAGGGTCAGACCGTATCCTGTCAAAGCTCATGTACGGATGGGAATGTGATTGGGACTATGATGATGAGACAGGATACAGCTATACCAAACCTGATGGGGAACTGATGTATGGCGGCTATGTGTTTGAAAAGGCGGAACCGTTCTGTAATGGTCTTGCCCGTGTGAAGATCATGGATGAAACGTATGCCCTGCTGGACGCGTACATTGATACAGACGGACGGATTGTCTGGGCTGAGAACGGGAGAAAGGATGAGGTTCAGCGCTGGCTGGATGAGGGAACCCGCTATTCGGTAGAGAACATCACAGTGGAAGAGGCTTCGCAGATCCTGATCGGCGAGTGGATCGGCACGGGAGGGTCAGAAATCGAAAGTGACGATGACCCGATCATCTACCGTGATGACGGGACGTGGCAAGTGATGCGGTGCCCGGATAAAGTCTGGAAGGAATATACAAAGGAACTGAGTGAGCCGTCTGCCCCCGGACTGATCCTGGTTCGCGGAGGCGAGCCTGATTTCAATTTATCCGATGAAGAGGATCGGCAATGGGGCTGGGAACTGATTATTCATGACAGGGACAACTTTTCCCTGGGATGGTATGAGATGAGCAGCAGTTATACCCGCGCTGCGCCGGGATACTGGGAACGGTACAGGCAGTATATGGCACCGGATACAACAGAGAAATCGGATGAATGGAATGAAGAAGAGTTTGAAGAAGCCAATAAAGGAGATTCCGAGAGGCGATAAGAACAGTCTTTTATACCAGGCTCAGTAAAAAACAAACGGGAAAAAAACGAGGTTGCCATCTGGCAGCCTCGTTTGATTTTTGATTTTTAGGATTACAGAACAGGAGTCGGATCTTCGGCCTTGTCATAGTTACGGCGGGGAAGCTCGATGCCGTATTCGCGGGCAGTGGCCTCCAGGATATCCAGCGCCTTTTCAATCTGCTCGGGCTTATGCTCGCTGATTACGCAGAAGCGCAGCCTTGCCTTGCCCTTGGGAACGGCGGGATACATGGCGGGCGGAACGCTGACGCCCCGCTTTTTCAGCTCGTTGGAGAGGAACCAGGCGTCCTCGTCCTTGCCGACCAGCACCGGCAGAACCGCGGTTTCACCGGCCAGGCAGATATCCAGGTGACGGCGCCGCGCGCTGTCCGCGAAGGCCTTGATGGCGGTACGCAGGTGCTCCATGATTTCCGGATGGGACCGCAGGGTGCGGATGGCTTCCAGGGAGCCGGCCGCCAGCGCGGGGGAAATACCGACGCTGAAGACGAAACCGGGCATGTTGTACCGCAGATAGTCAATCAGGCACTTCTTGCCGGCCAGATAGCCGCCGCAGGTGCCCAGGCCCTTGGACAGGGTACCGTACTTGATGTCGATATCATCGCCGTTCAGGCCGAAGTACTCATCCACGCCGCCGCCGGTCTTGCCGATGACGCAGGCGCTGTGGGCTTCGTCCACCATGAGGAAGCAGCCGTATTCCTTCTTGATCCGCACAAACTCTGGCACGGGGGCTATGTCGCCGTCCATGCTGTATGCGCCTTCAATGACGATCAGGACCTTCTCATAGTAGGCGCGCTGGCTCTTAAGGATGGTTTCCAGCGCAGCGGTGTCGCTGTGGGGGAATGGCCTGGAGGTCGCGTCGCTCAGCTTGCAGCCCTGCTCAATGGAGTTGTGGGCCAGGGCGTCGTACAGGATCAGGTCGTTCTTGCCGCAGAAGTTGCCAACGAAGGTCACGTTGGTGGAGTGACCGCCGACGCAGACGATGGCGTCCTCGGTGTGCTTCCAGTCGGCAATTTCCTTTTCCAGGTCCTTGTGGATCTGCTTTTCGCCGGCCAGCAGGCGGCTGCCGCTGGCACTGGTGCCGTACTTGTCAATGGCGGCCTTGGCGGCGTCCTTGACTTCCTTCCGGCCGCTCATACCTACATAGTTGTAGCTGCCGAACTCCAGCACTTCCTTGCCGTCGATGATGCCGGTATCCAGCAGGGGAGATTCATGGGCCACGAAGTAGGGATTGTCTCCCTTGCCCACCAGCGCTTCCTGGCGCTCCAGAAAATGCTTGTATTCCGGCGTGTCCTCAAACCGGGTAATGGGCCGCACGGGAACGCGTTCCTTCGGCTTGTTGCTTTCGGCGGGGCCTTCCAGCAGGGCTTCCACAACCTGGGCCATGCCGGCCACGGTGGCGCAGGAGCCGTATTCTTCCGCGGGAATGGTGATGCCCCATTCCTCTTCGGCCTTCAGGGCAATGGAAAGCACCTGGAGGCTGTCGCCCTGGAGGTCTTCAATGAAGTTGGCGTTATCGGTGATCTCGCTCTCGGAGATTTCCAGCGCTTCCGCATACATGGTGCGAACCTTCTTCAGGATCTCGTCATGCTTCGCGCTCTTGGTTTCAATCCGGGCTGCGGCGGCCACTTCGGCGCCCACGTTCTGTCCGTGGAGGTCCAGTTCGCGGTAGGTCAGTTCACCCTCCGCGTACATCCGCTTGAGCTCGATCCGCTTCACCTTGATGCCGCTGACCAGGGGCAGCTTGTTGGGCGTGACGATGGCGCGGTTCAGCTGGGTATAGATGGGCAGGCGGCGGTTGGCGTCCGCCACCTTCGCGGCCAGCTTGTCCAGGTACTGGTCATCGGTATAGTTTTCACCGACGTTCATCACCAGCACGATGTCTTCGTTGTTGTCCCGGCGGTTGCGGCGGAAGCCGACCACGCAGGACTGTTCCACGCCGTTGATGGAGGCGAAGGCGTCTTCCATATCATCAGGATAGACGTTCTCGCCGGATTCGTTAATGATGACGTCCTTCAGGCGGCCGCGGATATACAGCCGGCCGGTGGCATCCAGCTGGGCAATATCACCGGTGGGCAGCCAGCCGTCATCGACTGTGTCGGGCGGGAGGATCTGGCCGTTGATGACCCGGCCGGAGTGGATTCCGGAACCGCGGACCTGCAGTTCGCCGGTTTTGCTGCCTTCCTTGTCCGGGACAATCCGGTATTCAGCGGAGGGCAGGGGCTTACCGACGGAGCCGTTCAGCCGGTACTTGAGGGACATTTCCCTTTCGAAACCGTTGATGGCGGTTTCCGTCATGCCGTAGCCGGTGACGGTATAGTAACCCAGGGCATTCAGGGTGCGCAGGGTTTCAGTCGGCGTATGGCTGCCGCCGAAGATGACCACATCCACCTCGGTGCCGATGAGTTTCTCATTCAGCGCGGCAAAGGCGGACTTTTCCGCCCAGTTAAGGCCGGCTTCAGGAGAAATGGCCTGGCGGGCGAGGGACAGGGCCTTCAGGGTCTTAAAGGCGCTCTGCTTGGCCTTGTTCTCTTTCTTCAGTCCCTTTTCCACGGAACGAACCAGGCTGTTGCCCACCAGGGGAACCATGATCAGCAGGTTCGGCGGGAAATGGTGGCAGGTGTTCAGGATGGAGTTGGGCGTCCGATCCTGCAGGAACACGTTGGCGGTGCCCATGAACATGGAAAGGATCATGTTGCCCATGAATCCCAGCACATGATGGAAGGGCAGGAAGGCCAGGGTTTTACGCCCGGTGTTCACAGGGTGGATAATCCGGGGATTCACCTTGAAAAGATCATAGGCGTTCAGTGCCTGGGCGCAAATTGCCTTGCTGTTGTAGGCAAAGATGCGGCTGGTGCCGGTGGTGCCGCTGGTGCACATGGCGGTATATTCGCCCCAGACAGGGGTGAAACCGATGGTGCGCGGAGCTTCCCGGATGGTTTTAAAGTCGATCTGGCGGACGTTGCCGGACAGGGCCCTGGGTTTCAGGGAAATAACCTGGCGGCAGTGCGCTTCATCCAGCAGGCCCTGAATGACGTTGTCGGGCGCGGACGCGTCCAGCAGCAGGGCGTTATGTCCGGAGCGCATGATGCCCCAGTACAGAGACGGCCAGTCGTGGCAGGTGTCCACGGCAACGCCGATCCAGCCTTCTTCAAGATCGAGGGAGTTAAGGCAGGCGGCATAGTCGTCCGCCCGGAGGGTCATTTCCGCATAGGAGCGGGTTCTTTCCTGTTCACCTTCCAGCCAGTAGGCAGCGGGGGCCTCACCATAGTCCCGGAGGATGTCGAACAGGGTGGCCAGCGTTTGGTCAGCTTCCAGTCTGCTGCAAACAGACTGCGCGTCAAGATTGCTCATGAAAGCCTCCTTCCATTCCGGTTCAAGAGCGATATTCTGACACGGCGGCAGGGAAGGAAAAAATAATAACGTATAAGAAAAATCAAATCTCCCCGATGCCAAAATCCGCATCATCTCATTATATCATGAAAAGCTGGTTGTGCATACAATTTCTTTCGGCTGTTTCACGAAGTGAAGCAACCGAAAGACAAATGAAGAATGAAGAATGAAAAATGAAGAATTATATAGTGTATACGTGAATGCACGTTGTCTTGTACGGGAATGTAAAGTGTGCTATAAATAAAGCAGAATGGTAAAAGAAGAATACAGAATATATACAGTGAAAACAGAAAAACGAGAGGGTAACAGATGAGCAATCAGGAGTGGAATAAAGAATTTGCCGCACGGTTTGAGCGTCACGCGGATGAACTGAAGTGGCTGTATATGGAACTGTATCACGGGGACAAAAAAGCGTGGGAATACTTTACCGGAATGCTGTACCGCATGTGGGAAAGCAGGCCGGAGAATCTCCGGAAGATCGACCGGGAACGGGAAGCCTGTCCGGCCTGGTACAGGGGACACAGCATGGTCGGCATGCTGATGTACGTGAAGGCTTTTGCCGGAACGCTGCAGGGTGTCCGGAAACGGCTGGACTATGTGCAGGACTGCGGGGTGAACTACCTCCACCTGATGCCCCTGCTGGAAAGCCCGGAAGGCCGGAGCGACGGCGGATACGCGGTGAGTGATTTCCGGAAGGTTCAGCCGGAGCTGGGCACAATGGAGGACCTGGCTGCGCTGGCGGAGGATTGCCACCGGAAGGGCATCTCCCTGTGCCTGGACTTTGTAATGAACCATACCAGTGAGGACCATGAGTGGGCCCGGCGGGCCAGGGCGGGAGAAGCGGATTACCAGAACCGGTATTTCTTCTATGACACCTGGGATATCCCCAACTGGTATGAGCAGACCGTGCCGCAGGTGTTCCCGACCACGGCGCCGGGCAATTTCACCTGGTGTGAGGAAGCAAAGAAGATCGTCATGACCACGTTCTATCCATATCAGTGGGACCTGAACTACGCCAATCCGGTAGTCTTCAACGATATGACGGAGAACATGCTGAACCTGTGCAACTACGGCGTGGACATTATCCGGCTGGACGCGGTGCCCTATATCTGGAAGGCGCCGGGAACTACCTGCCGGAACCTGCCGCAGGTACACACGCTGGTGAGAATGATGCGGATGGTCTGTGAGATTGTCTGTCCGGGTACGTTGCTGCTGGGCGAAGTGGTGATGGAACCCAGCCGGGTGGTGCCCTATTTCGGCACGGTGCAGAAGCCGGAGTGCCACCTGCTATATAACGTAACCACCATGGCCACCCTGTGGCACACGGTGGCCACCCGGAATGTGAAACTGCTGGAGCACCAGCTGGGCCAGGTGTTCGCCCTGCCGAAGCAGTATACCTTCCTCAATTACCTGCGCTGCCATGACGATATCGGCTGGGGCCTGGATTTTGATTACCTGAGCTGGAATTTTGCCTGGGAGCAGGTGCCCCACAAGCGGTACCTCAATGATTATTTCACCGGCAAATATCCGGGCAGCCGGTCCCGGGGAGAACTGTATAATGACGATCCCCGGCTGGGAGACGCCCGGCTGTGCGGTACCACCGCGTCCCTGTGCGGCATCGAGACTGCCCGGGAATGGAAGAACGGGAAGGCCCTGGAGGAAGCAATCCACCTGGACAGCATGCTGCATGCCCTCATGTTCACCCTCAGCGGGGTGCCGGTGCTCTACAGCGGGGATGAGATCGCCCAGGAGAATGATTATTCCTATCACGATGATCCCCTGAAAGCGGAGGACAGCCGCTACCTGCACCGGGGAGACATGGACTGGCAGAAAGCGGAAAAGCGGAAGGATCCGGATACCACGGAAGGCAGGATCTTTGCGGAAATCAAACGCCAGGAGCAGCTCCGGCAGCAGTACGGCGTCTTTGACGACGGGGCGGACGTCTGGATTGTGAATACCGGCAATGACCAGGTGCTCGGCATCGGCCGGTATTACCTGGGAGAAAAACTGCTGGCGGTGTTCAATTTTTCACAGGAACCCCAGACTGCCTGGATTCATGACGAGACCATGTATACCGACCTGGAGACCGGACGCCGCTGCAAGGCGGGAACGGTCAAGGTTCCGGCAGGCGGATTCAGATGGCTTTATAAACGGTTTTGAACCGTTTATAAAGCCATCAATGAACAATGAATAATGAACAATTAACAATGCTATAGTGTTTCTTTTCCCTGGTTTGACGGGAAAAGTGCATCGTGATATCATCCCCAAGTGTATGCAATATGTGAAAAGACAGCTTTTTCACGACCTGTATACCGGAGGAAGTAATGAAGAAGCAATGGTACCGGCTGGACAATGCCGCTTTGATATTTCCGGCAATCATCCGGAAAAACTGGAATAATGTTTTCCGGGTTTCCGCCACGCTGAAGGAGCCTGTGGATCCAGAGGTGCTGGACCGGGCAATTGAGGAACTGAAGCCCCGGTTTCCCACCTATTTTGTCCGCCTGAGGAAAGGCTTTTTCTGGTATTACCTGGAGACCATCCTGAAGACGCCGAAGTCCCAGAAGGATTTTGCCTATCCCCTCACACATATGACGCGCAGGGAACTGAGAACCTGCTGTGTGCGCTTTCTGTATTACAACAACCGCATCGCCGTGGAAGTGTTCCATTCCGTGACCGACGGAACGGGCGGACTGATCCTGCTCAAAAACCTCACAGCCCGTTACCTGGCGCTGAAGTACGGCACGGAGATTCCGCCGGAAGGGCATATTGTGGATATCAACGACAAGCCGAAGGCGGAGGAGACCCGGGACTGCTTCCAGTCCTGCGGCGCGTCCCGGGGCCTGTCCCGGGCGGAGGATACAGCCTACCGCCTGAGTGGAACGCCGGAGGCAGACCGCTTCCGGCATATCATCACCGGCATTGTGCCGGCGGATAAGCTGAAGGAAAAGGCGCATGAACAGGGCGTGACCGTCACGGCGTTCCTGGCCGCGGTGCTGGCGGAGGCCATCGAGAAGCGTCAGCTGGCAGAGGGCCGCACGGGAAAGAGAGCCAGACCGGTGAAGATCACTATTCCCGTGAATCTGCGCAAAACCTTCGGGATGAATACTTTCCGGAATTTTACCCTGGCGGTGAACATCGGGTTTGACCCGCGGCTGGGAGAATATACCCACGAACAGATTTGTTCCCTCATGGGACACCAGCTGGCGGCGGAAACCATTCCACAGCGGATGGCAGGACGGGTGGCCAAGAACGTGGACCAGCAGCGGAACCTGCTGCTGCGGTTGATCCCGCTGCCGATCAAGACACTCTGCATGCGCAGCGTGTATATGCTCAGCGGGGAAAACAAAGGCTGCCTGAACCTGTCCAACATGGGTGTTGTGACGGTGCCGGAGGCCATGCAGCCGCTGGTGGATCGGTTTGAGTTCGTCATCGGCGTCCAGTACACCTATCCCAACAACTGCTCCGTGGCGACCTACAACGGCAAAACGTATATCAGCATGATCCGGGGCATCCGGGAATCGGAGCTGGAGCGGCTGGTGTTCTCACGGCTGGTGGAACTGGGGGTACCGGTAGAGATTGAAAGCAATTCATAAGGCGTTTCACGCCATGAATTGCTTTCAATAATGAAGAATGAAAAATGAAAAATGAAGAATGATGGTTACTGTAACCACAGATGAGCTAAGTGACAGAGGAGAAATAACATGTATTGTGTATATTGCGGGGTGAAGCTGCAGGACGGGGCGAAGGAATGCCCGCTGTGCCATACTCCGGTGATGATTGCCGGCGAACGGGAAGCGGCGGAGCTGTCTCCCTATTCTGACCGGCTGCCGGAAGCGGAAAAGAGGGGCAGGGGCCTGCTGGTGTGGATGCTGACGGCGGTGCTCATCGCGGCCGGGCTGAGCAGCCTGATCTTCTGCCTGAATACTGCCGGGGAGGCTTCCTGGTCCGGCTATGTACTGATGGGTTCGGCTCTGGCCTGGATTCTCTTCCTGTTCCCGCTGCTGTTTCCCCGGTTTCGGCCGATGATTTTCCTGCCGATTGACTTTGTCTGCCTGGCGGGCTTCCTGCTGTATGTGTGCCTGAAGAACGGGGAAAACTGGTTCCTGTCCTTCGCATTCCCGGTGACGGGTATTGCCTGTATCCTGACGCTGCTGGGCGTGACGATTTTCCGGTATATCCGGAAGGGACGGCTGCGGCTGCTGGGCCTGTATCTGGTGCTGATCGGCTGCAGCTTCATGCTGGTTGAGTTTTTCCAGAGCATCACTTTCCAGACTCCTATGTGGGTATGGTCCCTCTACTGTGTATGCGGATTCGGGCTGCTGGGGTTGTTCCTGTTCATTGCAACCCTGATTCCGCCGCTCCATGCGCACCTGCGGAAAACCTTCTTCTTCTGATCCGCATCAGACAACAAAAAAACACAGACAGAAACAAGGCCCGTCCTTTGCCGGAACGCGGAAGGACGGGCTTCTTCTTTATCCGCCAGGGATATATGGATGTCTGTATGGTGTGGATTTTATGAGCAAAATAGATTATGATAAACATGGAACAGATCAAATCGATCCGCAAGGATCAATCTGAAATGCGTTGTGATAGTATGAATTACGAACTGCTGAATGCGTATGTGCAGGCGCTGCGCCCTGAACGGGAACGGTATCTGTATCAGCATGCGTTGAATAAGGTACGGGTAATCACCCGAAGCATGAAGCCTGCGGAGAAGGAAGCGTATCTGCAGAGCGAAGCATTTCTGAATACATTAAGACAACTCCAGCGACGGGACAGGATCTGGCAGGGCCTGCTCCGGGGTGAACTTGTGCTGGTCGGTGACCAGGCGGAATATGAGCGGCTGGCCGGGCTGATTGCCACGGAGCTGCAAGACGGACATAAAATAGACCTGGCATTCCTTCGTACAGTTGAAAAAAGCAAGGTATCACTGGAAAAAGCATATGAGGCGCTGCGGATTATCCGGGAGGGAGATCTGCGGCGCTGGTTTGACGATGGCATGGGACAGATGACCACCCGGGCGGAAAACCGGGTGGTATTGTGGCTGCGGACCGGAGATCATGGTGCACGGCTGAAGGAAGACGATGAGGAACGTTCCGTTGTCCGCCGGGTGATGGATAAGTATTTTCCCGGCGGCCTGACACCAAAGGCGGTGGACCGGGCTTTCCAGCCGGGATCGCTTGCGGGATACCTGCGGGCGGAAGCCGGAAAAGCCTTTCCGGAGCTGAATGCCTGCCGGAACGTCCGGCTGCCCTCCGGGGAAACGGTGGCATCAGCCGTACGGCGGGAAGCGGACCGGGGCGCGAGGCTGCTGATCAACGCGCTGGATAAGAAGTTTACGAAAGACCGTCTCAGGCGACTGCTGGAGAAAAATGCCGCATTGATCCGCTTGCAGAAGAAAGCGGACGCCGTCTATGAACGGGAAAAACGGATCCGGGCGGCACTGCTGGACGCTATTCCCGAGCACTACCGGGATCTGTATCCCCTGGCCCGGCAGATGCGCCGGCATTTCTTCCTGCACCTGGGACCTACCAATTCCGGGAAGACCTATGAAGGCATCCAGCGGCTGCAGGCCGCCAGCTGCGGCTTGTATCTCGGCCCGCTGAGACTGCTGGCCGCGGAACAGTTTGAGGCGCTGAACCTGGCGGACGTGCCCTGCTCGCTGGTGACAGGCGAAGAGCAGATCCGGGTGCCCTTCAGCAGGGTACAGTCTTCCACTGTGGAAATGGCGGATCTGCAGACGCATTATGACGTGGCGGTTATCGATGAGTGCCAGATGATTGCCGACAGGGACCGGGGCGGCGCCTGGACGGCGGCGATCCTGGGACTGTGCGCAGATGAAATCCACGCCTGTGCCTCCCCGGACGCGGAGGGGCTGCTGACCCGGATTATTGAAGACTGCGGGGATGAACTGACCATCATCCGCCATGAACGGATGACTCCGCTGGAAGTGGAGAAGGAAGGCTTCCAGTTCCCGTCTTCTGTCCGGCCGGGAGACGCACTGATTGTGTTCTCCAAGGCCCGGGTACACGCGGTGGCCGCGGAACTGAAGACACGGGGATACAAGGTATCCCTGATTTACGGCGCCCTGCCGCCGGACGTACGGCGCAACCAGGCAGATCGGTTCCACCGGGGCGATACGGAGGTTGTGGTATCCACAGACGCCATTGCCATGGGCATGAACCTGCCGATCCAGCGGGTGGTTTTCCTGGAATCGGAAAAGTATGACGGCGATATTACCCGGCTGCTGACGGATTCTGAAATCAAACAGATTGCGGGTCGTGCCGGCCGGTACGGAAAATATGAGATCGGCTATGTGAACGCCTTCGGTTTCCGCCAGGAAGTGGCCCGGGCGATGGCCCGGCCGCTGCTGCCGCTGACGGAGGGCGTGATCGGCTTCCCGGAATCCCTGCTGGGTATTCCGCTGCCGCTGACCGGTATCCTGGATCAGTGGATCCGCATGCAGGACAAGGGATGTTTCTCCAAGGCATCCACAGTCCGGATGGCGGAATTGGCCGCGATGATGGAAACGCCCAAGACAGACCGGCGGCTGCTGTACAGATTCATCTGTATTCCCTTTGACGAAAAGGATCCGGATTTGCTGTTCCGCTGGAAGGCTATGTACCATGCGGAATGTCGCGGAGAACACGTTGACGTGATGCCGGAAATGCCGGAGATTGTGGAACCCGAAAGCTGTACGATCCGTATGCTGGACGGACTGGAGGCGGACTACCGCCGCTGTGACCTGTATTACAACTACACCCGCCTGTTCCTGCCGGAACCGGACAATCTCCTGTCGGAGATCCAGCGCCGAAAGGACCTGATTTCCCAGGGAATCGTACACATCCTGTCCACCCAGAAGCTGCAGCAGCGGACCTGTCCTTCCTGCAAGCGGCATCTGCCGTGGAACTGGCCATACCGCATCTGTGACAGCTGCTACGGGCGGGGACGCCGGTGGTAAGAATGGACTGAATACTGACGGAGAAGACAAAGGAGAAAACATGGATACCATTGCCGGTGAATGGATTATGAAAGGCTGCAGGCGCACGGACAAGGATTGTCTGCGTTCTCCGGAAGACCTGCTGGAGCTGGTTTTGAAAATCGGCTTTCTTCCTTTGTTCTCCAATGATATCCCCGGTTTTTCCGTGGAGGAACATACACCGGCGGAAGACTGGTGGATAGGGGATCCTGCGAAGGATCCATGGGCCTGGCGGCAGGTTCTGGCTCCCAATGCCTTTGTAGCCTACGGAAAGTTTTTCGACAAGAAAGCAGGCTTTGTTTCCAAAGAGTGGTTCGTCCGTTTCGCGAATTACCGCCGGGACGGGTACGACTATGAGGGCTTGTATGAAGACGGCAAGATGACCAGCCGCTGCAAGCGGATCCTGGACATCCTGGAGCCGGATGAGAACGCTGTCGGGCTGGGACTGCTGACTTGTGAGATCAAAAGACGGGCGGCACTGGAAAAAGGTTTTGAGGGAGCCATGACAGATCTGCAGATGAAGACCTTCCTGATCATGAGCGATTTCCGGCAGAGACGGAATAAGCACGGGGAAGCGTACGGGTGGCATGTGGCAGAACTGATGACCCCGGAGACCAAATGGGGATACGACGCAGTGAACAATTGCAACGAATCCCCGGAGGCTTCCTGGGAAAGGATCACTGAGCAGATCCGGAAACACTATCCAACCGCAGGAGACAGAGAAATCCAGAAGATCCTGGGGATCCGGAAATAAATACAAACTTTTTTGGAGAGAGCTATTGACTCTCACACTGTGTGAGAGATTAGAGTAGTGGCGAGCTCAGAAATACCATCCATGGAGGGAAGACCCAATGCTTAAGATCGGAGATTTTTCAAAACTATCCAGAGTAAGCATCAGAATGCTCCGCCACTATGACGACATCGGACTGCTGAAGCCCGCAGAGATTGATCACTTTACCGGATACCGGTATTACCGTGAGGAACAGCTGTTCACCATCGGCAGGATCAACGCCCTGAAAGATATGGGCTTCGCACTGGCAGATATTATCCGGATGCTGGAGGTTCATGACGATCCGGAAAAGATGGACGCGTTCCTGTCCGCAAGGGAAAAGGAACTGTCTGAACTGTCAAAGGAGACGGAGTATAAGCTGATGCTTCTGGAAACAGCCAGGAAACGGCTGAGAGAGGAGCAGATTATGAAATATGACGTTACAGTAAAAACCATACCTGAAAGATACGCGGCCACGGTGCAGATGGTGGTTCCCCATTATGAGGATGAGGGGAAACTCTGGGGTATGATGGCGGAGTGCAAAACGCCGCTGATACCCGCGGAACCCTGCCTGGCGGCAGCTGAGTTCCTGGACAAGGAATACAAGGAAGAAAACGTGGAAATCAAGGTCTGGATGACCGTGAAGGGCACGTATGAGGATACGGAGCACGTGAAGTTTAAAACCCTTCCGGCGGTCAAGGTAGCCAGCTGCATCATCAAGGGAAGC
>JAFRQX010000005.1 GCA_017428385.1 Clostridia bacterium
GACGGGATAAACGCTGAAGGCATCTAAGCGTGAAGCCCACCTCAAGATTAAGACTCCCATTGCGCAAGCAAGTAAGACCCCTGGAGGACTACCAGGTAGATAGGTCATCGGTGGAAGTGCGGTAACGTATGGAGCTTGATGATACTAATAGGTCGAGGGCTTGATTTCATGATTGGTCCAGAGACCAATTAAGGTAACAGAAAAACTAACAGGTCAGAATTTCCTGAATATTGTAGCTGTGCAGTTGTCAGTGTGCGCAAGGACACTGAACCATTTTCGGTGGCAATGACGAAGAGGTCCCACCTGTTCCCATACCGAACACAGAAGTTAAGCTCTTCAGTGCCGATGGTACTTGGCTGGTAACGGCCCGGGAGAGTAGGTCGCCGCCGGATTCCACAGAGAAAAACCGCTTGTTTAATACAGGCGGTTTTTTTCTGTGGAATCTCGGCGGCGCGCCCCCGCAATCTCAATCGTCGCAGAGAACCTCGCGGGGACGCTTCGGTCCTCTGCTCGTTTCGATTGACTCGCTCACCTCGTTTTCGCCTGTGGCGAATGCCCCACTGGGGCACCACTCGGATCACTCCCCGGATTCCAAATAGGCAGTTACTTACGCAACTGCTAAAATACTTTGTAGCCAAATGGATTTAGAAAAACAGGCGGTGAGAGGGGAGAAGAAGAGGTCCCTCCGCAACCTCAATCGTCGCAGAGGGCATTGCGGGGACGCTTCAGCCCTCTACTCGTTTCGGTTGACTCGCTCAGGGCGCTTTTGCCTTACGGCAAATGACCCACTGGGTCCCCGCTTCCTTCGCTCCCCTGTTCCATATCGAACACAGAACTCTGATGCCCATAGGCATCAGAGCAAGGATACTTTAATACCTTATACCGATGACAAGTACATTGATAAACGGAACATAAAAAGGGAACGGCCTCTTGTCTACCGTCACTTATGATCCGGGATTTGCTGTCAAGCCATGAAATGGCGATAGCGAAGGCTTGACAGAAAATACGGATCATGATTCAAAAATCAAGAGGCCGTTCCGATATAATATATTGTGATTATTTGCATTAAAGAAGGCAGGAGAGGCCGAAGAGGAGCTGGGCGGCGTAGTAGGTGATCATGATGGCCCAGTCGACGGAACGGCCGGCAGTGAAGAGCAGGCGGGCGAGAATCATCACGTCGCTGATGAAGAAGAGGGCGCCGCCGATGGCGATGAACTGGCCCTGGAGGATGTTGAGGGAGAAACAGGCAATGGCACAGGCAGAGGCAAGGCTCAGGATCGTGCCGTAAACCGCGATGAGCGGCATAGTTTTGCCGATGGGCTTTCGCCAGCGCCAGAGGAGGAAAACCATGATTCCCAGCAGGCAGAGGGCTGCAATCAGATGAATCCCGCTGACCGGGCAGAGATGGGTAAAGAAACCGATATAACAGATATGACCGGCAATAAAGAATCCGGTCCCGATATATATGTTGAATTCCAGAATCCAGTCTGCAACGGCATGAAGGAACAGGGCCGCAAAACAGACCCAGTACTGTGGATCCAGACGAATGGCGGCAGTCAATGCCAGACTTGCCGCACACAGGGTTCCAAGCGATTTAAAAGCAGCTGCAAGCTTCATGTGCAGCGCTTTTTTGTAATACAGAAAGAAGGGAAGGCAGACAAAGATGGACAGAGCGCATACAGCGTACATCCACAGCATGGATTATTCCTCCGTTGACTCCTGAGATTCTTCCGGGATCCAGGGCATGAGGAAGATGGTGATGTACATATGCTTCTTGGTGTAAGCATAGCCGTAGGAGAAAATGTTGGTTTCCTCCCGGTCGCGTTCTTCCTCGGGAACAAGGGACATATCCTTGGGCTTCTGCTTTTTGTCAGAAGCCAGATTCAGATCATAATCGCGGACATACATTTTGACGGTATGTCCTTTTACGTTGCCTTCGATGGTGGTGATCCGGTATTTGCCGTCGGAAAGCTTCTCCACATCGTAAACGAGGCCTACATGATAATAAGGCGTGGAGCCGCCGGAACCTTCATTTCCGTAGACGGCAATATAGCCCTTCTGGGGAACGCGGGTAATCCGGTTCAGTTTGGCATAGCCTTCATAGAGCTTGCCGACGCCGGCTTCCTTTACATGGAACAGGCCTTCAACCTCGCCGTCCTGGATTTTGTTCTTTTCCTCCATGGGGATGCCGGCTTCCAGCATGCACCAGGTCACAAAACCGCCGCACCACTCAAAGGTGTAGTTGTTCCGCCATTTGGTGAATTTATTCTTTTCCTTCAGGTTTTTGCCATCGGTTTCAATCAGCTGCTCATAGGCGATGTCCAGCATGTTCTGGATTTCAGCAGGGATCTCCTGGACAATTTCCGTGGTGATCTCCCGGGCTGTGTATTCCGTGGTCTTCTTCTTCGCAGCCAGGGAAGAGGAGCAGCAGAGGATCAAAACAAGCATAAGCGCCAGGGCGCGTTTAAACTGAATCATTGGTTAATTCATTCCTTTCACGGGGAATCAGAGGCCCACTACATTATACTCTTCTTCAGGGGGATTGTCAGTCCCCGGGGGTGTGTTTTCGACGGAAAAACCTGCCCAGGGATCGGGTGTGCTTTCCGGAGCGGGAGAAGGATCCGGCAATGCGGAAGGATCCGGGGACGCAGACTGACCGGGAACCGGAAGTGAGATGGAGGAGAGGGAAGAAAGGGAGATTCCGGTCGTTTTCAGAACGTGTCCCGTACACAGCACAATCGTCAGCAAAAAGGCGCAGACAATCAGCAGCGTAAGCAGGCGGAAACGGGAACGCATCTGTTTCATACGATAATCCTTTCAGTACAGGAGGTTACTTGGCCAGCATGGCCAGATGGGCATCCTCTGCCAGGTCGGAATCATTGCGGCCGGATATGCCGCAGAGAATGCCGGCGAGGAAGAGGTGCGCGCAGAGCGAGGGCAGGCTCGTTGTCAAAAGCGGCATTTCCAGCCCGGTAAAGGGCAGGAAACCGAAGAAGGACAATACGGAGGCCAGCGTAGACAATCCCAGAAGCAGGCAGATTCCCATAGCGAGAATCGCATGGAAACGCATGCGGGCGCAGGAAGCCACCGTGGTTCCCCGCAGGATGAGCGGAAGATAAAGCAGCACCGTCAATCCGGTGAAAACCAGCCCGTAATGGCCAAGCAGGCGGGAGAACAGGGAACCTGTCTCCGGAACGGCCAGTCCCTCCGGAAGCAGATCCGCGCCGAGGACGCCGACAGCTTTCAGGGTATCCGCGGATAACGCTTCCGGATAAACAAGCGTTTGCGTCTGCATGGAGTACATGCCGTAGAACAGCAGCGCAAAGGCCGCCAGGGAAGGCAGGACGACCAGCAGGCGCCCGTCAGCGGCGAAGAGCAGCAGCAGGATGGTAAGACCCCAGATCAGGGCATCCGCTGTTTCACCCCGAAGCATCAGCAGGACGGCTGCGGCAATTCCAAGCCCTGCCGCGGAGATGGGACCTTCCCGTGAAAGGAGAACGGCGAAGGCGATCAGCAGCAGGGTCAGCGCAGGCTGCGTGGCCGGCAGGGTGAAAGTGGGCGCAATCAGCTTTGCGGCCAACAGAAGCAGGCCGAGGAAAGCAGCGGAGATTGCGGTGAGCAGGGAACCGGAGAGGGAACGGATCAGGATGGCTCCGACGATCAGGACAATAATCCCGATGCCGCAGCTGACCGCCTGAACCAGAGCAGTATCCGGCGCAGTCATGGCCAGGGACGCAATCCCCACAGAACAGAAGAAGAGGGATAAAGCCAGGATCAGCCTGTCCAGGGAGAACGCCCGGGCCAGGATGGTGCAGCACAACAGCATGGCGCAGGGAACGCCTGCGGCCAGCATATAGAGCCGGTAATCTCCTGCCTGAAGCGCCGGGACCAGGAAGAAAAAAAGGGCAAGGAACAGCATAACGCCGCTGAAGCGGAAACGGGCAGAGGATTTCTGTTTTGTCATTCGCTCCAGTCCTCCTTCCAGCGATCAGCGCGTTTACGACGCGGGGCAGCAGGCGCCAGGGGCGATCCTTCCTGTACGGGCAGCTGTTCCGGGGCAGGCGGCTGCGGAACGGGTTGAACCGGCATGGGCGGCTCGACGGGAATCTGAAGCGGAACCGACTCCTGATAAGGAGGCGGGCAGAAAACAGGCTGCGCATTCACGGGTTCCTGCGGATACTGCACAGGAATCGGAACCGGCTGCGGCATCGGATCAGAGAAGGAGCCGACGGCAGGCTGCAGGGGAATAAAGGTCCGGTTGGTATGAGAAAGGGCAGCAAAAAGCTGCAGCCGAAGTACGGCACTGCCGATCTGCAGCACGGATCCATGAACCAGCGGCATATCCATGCCCCTGCGCGTGACGGGTACTCCATCGATCAGGACTTCGCAGCCAACCCGGGGACGGATCAGGAGACCTGTCCCGTCCTGCCAGGAGAAATCCAGATGGTGGGAACTGACGCCGGGGCAGGGGATAACCAGATCGCAGGAGCGCAGTGAACCGAGCACGCCCTCCCGGGGAACGGGGAACCAGGTATCCACAGGCAGTTCATCACTGCCGGAGAGAACAACCAGTTCACCGACGGTTCCGGCGCCCGGAAGATTTTTGAACCGGTCCCGGCGCTCCTTCCTGTCTGTATGATGCCAGGAAAAGGCCAGGAACAGGAGCATGAGCGCAAGGAAAATAAAAATCCAGCGTGAAGCCTGGGAAAGAACCGAGTAGATTTCCGGACTTACGCTGAACATAGATGATCCTTTCTTAAATCAGAATTCAGAATTAAGAATTCAGAATTATAAAGAGTTTTACTGAGCTATAGCGTTTAACAGGGTTTTGACGTTCTGCATCATGATGGATTCATAGTAATCCAGGGGCGGGTTTTCAGGACCGCTGGTCATGGGATCCAGTTCGCAGACGGGAATGCCGGTCTCATTGACCAGGGTATTGACGGAGGGGTCCTCTTCAGCTGATTTCAGGATCAGCGGCATCGGGATGCCGGTGTTGAAGATGAGTTCCGTTACCCGGACCAGCTGCGCGGTCGGCAGGATGTCTTCCGGTTCCTTATTGACAATAGCCGCGGCAGTCAGACCGCAGGCTTCCGCAAAGTAGGGGAAAGCCTCATGGAAAATAATGACTTTCCTGTCCACGTCTTTGGTTTCTTCCCGGATGGTTTCATCCAGGGCCTGAAGGCGTTCCTGATACGCGTGCAGGTTTTCCAGGATTTCCGCCTCCCTGTCCGGCATCAGGCTGATCAGCCCTTCCGCCAGGTTGGCGGTCATGCCGGCGGCCCGCTGGGGATCCAGCCAGAGATGGGAATTCACTTCTTCACCTTCTTCGGCTTCGCCGATTTCCACGGTGTCTGATTCATGGAGGAAAGGAAGGCCGACGGTCGCGTCAATGACCGGCAGGTTGGGATAGGCTCCGGTAACGACCGGAAGGAAGGATTCCATTCCGGCGCCGTTGACCAGCAGGGCATCCGCCTGTGAAAGGGTGACCATGTCGGAGTTCTGCAAGGTATAATCATGCAGGCATCCTGTTGTCGGCTCCGCCAGGTTCACGACTTTGACGGTTTCGATTCCTTCAGTCAGGTTCAGGGTCATAATCCAGATCGGATAAAAGCTGGTGACAATCGTCTCGGCAGTGGCAACGGCCGGAAGGAAAAGCGCAAGGACAAGCAGAAGGGCAAGGATTTTTTTCATGGAGAACCTCATTTCAATTCAGAATTCATCACTATGCTTTATGCATTGTACATTGTACATTAACGTGACGGTGCCGGCGGAACATCCTCCGGATCCATCCAGGGTTCCCATACGTCACGGGGACGGCTGTCGCGGATGATCCTGGCGATGATTTTCCGCTCCGAGGCGGGCATAAAGTCGGCATAGCGGGTATAGAGCACGCGCATCGCGGCGAAGGAGCCGGTGGCCATGCAGTACTGATGCAGGGAGTCATAGGTGACCGAATAGACCTTCAGATGATCAAAAAGAACGCCCATCACATCATCGGAGGCGTCCCTGAACTCGGTTGAACGGATCCGGCGTACAGTACCGTTATCCATCTGTGCCCCCATGGAGGGGCCGAGCTGCTCATAGACCGTGTTGAAGAGTACATCCTCAAGGCTGGCGGCAAGATCGGAGAAGGTATCCCGGTAAGGCGCGAAGTTCCGCAAAAGCGCGGCAGCCTTCTCCCAGATCCCGGGACGATCCACAAGGGCAGACCCGAAGCGGAAACGCAGGGCTTCCCTCACATGCCAGGCTTCGATCATGCCCATCCCTCCGTAATAGTTTCCTTATATAATGTATACTGTATGATATCATAAAATGAAGTAATTGTTAACTTTTCACGGTGATTTTGTCGTCGAATACAAAAAACAGGAAAAAAACGATGCAAAAAAACGGCCTATACCATAAATCTAGTGGAGTCATCCGGAACAAATACAAAACCTTGACAGAAAAAATGAAAGAATTCTAACATTTTAATCGTTTTATCCACAGGGTAAGAACCTTGAAATTACTCAATGTTTTTGCTATGATAGTCGAGCCGGTTTGCAAAAGGCCAGTTTTCCACAGCCCGGTTATCCACAGCTCACGATCCCTCGTGCGCTTTTTTCGCCGCCTTTTGCAGCATATGCAGCAAATCATCGCTTTTGCGTTTTAATAACCAGATGAATGGAGAATGTATTGATGAACATGGAGTCGCTCTGGGAGCAGACGTGTGCCCTGCTGTCGCGGGAAATGAACTACGTGTCCTACAGCACGTGGGTTGACGGCAATATGGTGCCCGGAATGCTGGAGGACGATACTCTGTTTGTCGTGGTGAAAATGGAACGCATGATCTCCATGATCCAGAACAAGTATGCGGATCTGATCGAGCGGAAACTGACCGAGGTGGCCGGCAAGGCCATCCGTATTGTGCTGCTGACCAAGGATGAGATGAAGGCCCGCCAGGAAACGGATGAAGATTCGGGAAAGCCGGATGATACGGATCCCCATCTCAACCCCAAGTATACCTTTGAGAGCTTCGTGGTCGGCAACGGCAACCGCTTTGCCCATGCCGCGGCCCTGGCAGTGGCGGAAAGCCCCGCTGAAGCCTATAACCCGCTGTTCATTTACGGCGGCGTGGGTCTGGGTAAGACCCACCTGATGCAGGCGATCGGACATTTCATCCATCAGTCCGATCCGAAGAAGAAAATCCTGTACATGACCAGTGAGAACTTTACCAACGAGCTGATCAGCGCGATCCAGATGAAGAAGACCTATGAATTCCGGGAAAAGATCCGGAAGGTGGACGTGCTGATGGTGGACGATATCCAGTTCATCGCCGGACGTGAGAGTACCCAGCAGGAGTTCTTCAATACCTTCAATGAACTGCACAACGATAACAAGCAGATTATCCTGACCAGCGATAAACCGCCGAAGGATATCCAACGCCTGGAGGAACGGCTGTGCAGCCGCTTCGAGTGGGGTCTTGTGGCGGATATCCAGCGTCCGGACGTGGATACCCGCGTGGCTATCCTGCGCGAGAAGACCGTACAGGACAATATCGAAGTGCCGGACGACGTACTGCAGCTGATTGCCGGCAAGATTGACAGCAACATCCGTGAACTGGAAGGCTGCCTGACCCGGCTGGTGGCTTATTCCACACTGGTAAAGGAACCGATCACCGTGGACCTGTGCGAGCGGGCCCTGAAAGAGATTTTTGATTCCAAGCGGCATAAGCAGATCACTTCCGAGTTGATCATGCAGACCGTCAGCGACTATTACGGACTGTCCATGGATGACATGACCGGTCCTACCCGGAAACGGGAAATCACGGTGCCCCGGCAGATCGCCATGTACCTGACCCGGGAGATGACAGGCATGAGCCTGCCCCAGATCGGAACCGTATTCGGCGGCCGGGATCATACGACGGTGCTTCACAGCTGTAAGACGGTGGAAGCGAACATGACAGCGAACACCGATATCCGGGCAGTGGTGGAGGACATCAAAACACTGGTGAAGAACGCACAGTAATAATGCATAATGCACAATGAACAGAGGGCGGGGCTGAACAGCTCCGCCTTCTGTTATATATGAGGCGCAAATACCGATAAAAACCAAGAAAGAATTGACATTTTATGCTGTATAATCCATAATTCATAATTACGGTAATTGGTGATAACAGGATCACCGGTGATCGTTTTGATGAGACAAATCATGATTGCACGGGAGTGGAGCACATGGAGCAGAAGATCAAGGCACTGCAGGAACAGATGGAACAGCAGATCAGTCAGATCGACACAAAGGAAAAGCTGGCTGAATTCTGGCAGGAGTTTCTGGGCAAGAAGGGTGCCATCGCCGATCTGATGAAGGGCCTGGGTGCCGTGGCCAAGGAAGACCGGCCGGCTATGGGCAAAGTCATCAATGAGTTCAAGGTGCTGGTGGAAGAAAAGTACCAGGCCCTGAGCGCAAAGATGGACGAGCTTGAGCTGGCTGCCCGCAACCGCCGGGAACAGGTGGATATTACCCTGCCCGGAAAGGGACTGCCGCTGGGCGGACTGCATCCCCTGACGCTGGTGAAGAATGAAATGATCAACGTTTTTGCCAGCATGGGCTTCGATATTTTCGAAGGACCGGAAATCGAGGATGACGACCACAACTTTACCCGCCTGAACGTGCCGAAGGATCATCCTTCCCGTGATATGCAGGATACTTTCTACCTGGAAAATGAACTGCTGCTGCGTACGCAGACCAGCGGCGGCCAGATCCGCGTGATGGACATGCAGAAGCCGCCGATCAAGGTGCTGGTTCCCGGACGGGTTTTCCGTTCCGACAGCGACGCGACCCATTCTCCCATGTTCCATCAGATGGAAGGCCTGGTGGTGGACAAGGGCATAACCCTGTGCGACCTGCAGGGTATGCTGGACAAGTTTGTGCAGCAGATTTTTGACGCAGACGTGCGTACCCGGCTCCGCCCCAGCTATTTCCCCTTCACTGAACCGAGCGTTGAAGTGGACGTGAGCTGCTTTGAGTGCGGCGGCAAGGGATGCAGCCTGTGCAAGCATACCGGCTGGATCGAGGTGCTCGGCGGCGGCGTGGTTCATCCCAAGGTGCTGGAGAACTGCGGCATTGATCCGAACGTATACTCCGGTATCGCGTTCGGCATCGGTATTGAGCGGATCACCATGCTGAAGTACGGCATCAATAATATCGGACTGCTGTTTGAGAACGATATGAGATTCTTAAAGCAGTTCAAAGAATAAGACATTCTTTGAATTGCAATGAATAATGAATACTGAGAACTTAAGAATGAATAATGATCATGATTGATGTTTCAGAGCAGGAGAGATAAACGATGAAAGTACCTTACAGCTGGCTGAAGGAATATGTGGATATTGATATCACAGCGGAAGAGCTCCAGGAGAAGCTGTTCGGCTGCGGATTTGAAGTGGAAGAGCTGATCGACCTGGGGAAGGAGGTCAGCCGGGTGGTCGTGGGCGAAGTGCTCTCCTGCGAACCGGTGGAAGGCACACACCTGCAGATCTGCCAGGTGAACTGCGGTTCCTACGGCAACCCCATCCAGATTGTGACCGGCGCTCCCAATGTATACGCCGGAATGCATACGCCTGCCGCACTGGACAATTCCACGCTGCCCGGCGGAATCACCATCAAGGCAAAACCCCTGAAGGGCATTCCTTCCGACGGTATGCTCTGCTCCGGTGAAGAACTGGGCCTGAACGATGACCTGTATCCCGGCGCGGAGGTCTATGGCCTTATGGATCTGCCGAAGGATACGGTTCCCGGAACGGATATCCGTGAAGTCGTCGGAATGAATGATTATATCTTCGATGTTACCATTACAGCAAACCGTCCGGACTGCCAGAGCATTCTGGGCATTGCCCGTGAGGTTGCTGCCGCCCTTGGCAAGGAACTGAAAATGCCCGCGACGGACTACACGGTCAGCGATTATGTTTTCCCCAGCCTGGATATTACCGTGGAAGCGCCGGACCTGTGCCCCCGCTATCTGGGACACGGCGTACGGAACATCACTGTGGGGGAGAGCCCCCGGTGGATGAAGCGCAACCTGGCCCTGTGCGGACTGCGCAGCATTTCCAACGTGGTTGATATCACGAACTATGTGCTGCTGGAGATCGGCCAGCCGATGCATGCCTTCGACATGGACCAGCTGCAGGACCGCCGGATTATTGTCCGCCGCGCAAAGGACGGCGAGAAGATCCAGACGCTGGACGAGAAGGAATTCACCCTGACACCCGACAATCTGGTAATCTGCGACGGAAACCGCCCCGTGGCCCTGGCGGGTATCATGGGCGGCCTGAACAGCGAAATCACGGAAAACACAACCCAGCTGCTTTTCGAAGCGGCTAAGTTTGCCCGGGATAACGTGCGGAAAACCTCCCGTGCACTGGGACAGAGCAGTGACTCTTCCGCCCGGTTTGAGAAAGGCATCAGCGAATATATCACGGAGCTGGGTATGGCCCGCGCCCTGCACCTTATCCAGGAACTGGGCTGCGGTGAAATCACCTCCAGCACCTTTGACTGCAGCGCCGGGGCACCGCGGGAAGGGAAGCGGTTTACCGCCAGCCTGAAGCGGATCAACGCGATCCTCGGTATTGAGGTGCCGGCGGAGGAAGTGCTGCGGATCCTGAAGAACCTGAACTTTGAAGTAAAGCGGGACGGCGATACGCTGGACGTGACTGCTCCGCGTTACCGCGAGGATATTGAAGTCGGCGAACCGGACCTGGCGGAGGAAGTGATCCGCGAGTACGGTTATGATCACGTGATCCCCACCTTCCTGAAGGCGGCGACCGTGACCAGCGGCGGTAAGACTCCTGCGCAGCAGCGCAGGGACCGGGTTTGCCGGATCCTGTGCGGACAGGGATACCATGAAGCCTACACGATGTCCTTCTATTCCGACAGCGACCTGGATTTCCTGCGGATTCCGGAAGGAGCGCCGGAGCGGAATGTGCTGCGCATCAAAAACCCGATTTCCGTCAACCTGTCTATCATGCGGCCCCTGCTGGCACCCAGCCTGGTGAACGTTGTAGTGGAGAACCTGAAGAAGGGTAACAACGAGGGACGGATTTTCGAGATCAGCAATATCTATATTCCGCGGGACGGAGAGCTGCCGGATGAAAGGCCGCATCTTGGTTTCGCAGCCTTCGGCGACGCAGAAGATTTCTTCACTGTGAAAGGAACAGTGGAAGCGCTGGGCGAAGCCCTCGGGCTGTCCTTTGATGTGGAACGGGCTTCCGACGTGCCGTGGCTGCATCCCGGAATCGCTGCTTATATCCTTTGCGAAGGAGAACGGATCGGCTGCTTCGGCAAGCTGGCCAATGAAGTGACCGGTGAGCTGAAGCTGCACAAGGACGCCAAGTCCAATCACAAGATCTTCCTGGGCGAAATTGATTACAATGCCATGATGAACCACATGGCTGCCAGCTTCCGGTACCGTCCGCTGTCCGTGTTCCCGTCCGTGGTGCGCGACCTGGCACTGACGGTAGCGGAGGAGACGGCCTGCGGCGATCTGATGCATGAGATTGCCCGTGCCTGCCCGAGAGTCAGCGACGTGGAGCTGTTCGACATCTACAGGGGCGAGCAGATCGGTGAGGGACGTAAGAGTATGGCTTTCAAGATTACCTTTGAGGCGGATGACAAGCCCCTGACGCCTGAAGAACTTGATAAATACATAAAAAAAATTCTTGGGAATCTGAAGTTCAAACTCGGAGCTGAAATTCGATAAACCAGATTTTTCAACACTGAAAACATTACCGGAAAGCGACGCAAGCGGGCGTCGCTTTTTTGTACGTACAATTGACACAATATGATATAACCGATATAATTATTTACGGTTTTTTAGTGTAATTCTTACCAATTTCACAGTATCAGGGATCTGATTTTTCTGACGTGCAAACGTCGCAAGTGGGAGATGAACTCATGTCAAGGAAATGTCGGAACATTCTCATCGGCGTCCTCGTGGCTGTTGTTGTGATTGGCGGAATCTGGCTTCTCAGCCGGAACTCTGAAAACTTCAGGAGCAAGTACGAGGGCGCTGATCTGTCCACAGATGTCAGCGGCATCGGACGGAGCAATACTTACACATCCTATCTGGAAAAGTACGCGGAGCTGCCCGCAGTCAGTGAGGCCGTTGAGGTTGATCTCGCTTCCTTTGAGGGAAACGGCGGGGAGGTTTGTGCTGACGGTCTGCTGACTGCTGACAATTCCGAACTGAGCTGGAAGGTGGACGTACCTAAAGCCGGCCTGTACAATATCCGCCTGGAGTACCTGACGACGGAAAGCCGCGGTGTGGACATTGAGCGTGAAATCGCGATCAACGGGGAAGTGCCTTTCTCCGGCGCAAGCACGCTTTGTTTCTCCCGCCTGTGGACCGACGCGACCGAAGTGCGCAAGGACAACCAGGGAAATGATATCCGTCCCACGCAGGAGGAGCGCTTCGAAAAACAGAGCGCGTACTGCAAGGATGATATGGGATACCAGACGGAACCCTATGCTTTCTATTTCAATGAGGGTGAGAATGAGCTGACCATCCGGGCTGTTAACGAGCCTGTAATTCTGTGTTCCATTTCACTGACACCCATCCTGAAGTCTCCGACTTACGAGGAATACACGGCGGCGCAGCCTGAAGCCGCCATGAGTGAAGAAGGCCTGAACTACTGCCAGACGATCCAGGGAGAGGCCGCCACGCTGCGCAGCACGCCGAGCCTTTACGGACGCTATGACCGCAGTTCCTCCCAGACTGTGCCTTATTCTGTATCAAATTCAATCCTGAATTATATCGGCGGCGAGCCATGGACTCATCCGGGTGAATGGATCCAGTGGGATTTTGAAGTGCCGGAAGACGGATACTACAACATCTCCGTCAAAGCCCGGCAGATGTACCAGCGCGGCGCCCTGTCCGCACGATCCGTATATATTGACGGGGAGATTCCCTTTACCGATCTGGAAGCCGTCACCTTCAGTTACAGCACCGGATGGGATATGCGTACCCTGGGTGACAAGGACGGCAATCCTTACCGTTTCTGGCTCACAAAAGGCAGCCATACCATCCGCATGGAAGTGACCATGGGTAAGATGGGACCTGTGCTGAAATCCGTGGAAGACAGCATCTTCCGCCTGAATCAGATCTACCGTAAGATCCTGGTGCTGACAGGCGCCAGTCCGGACAAGTACCGCGATTATAATCTGAAGCGGGTTTATCCTGAGGTTATCGAGGCGATGGACCTGGAAAGCAAGCGCCTGTACAAGATTGTGGATGATACGGTGGCAATCACCGGGGAAAAGAGCGACCGGGTTGCTTCCGCGCAGACGCTGGCAGTACAGCTTGAGACTTTCGTTAAAAAGAATGAACGGATTACTGAATCTTTCCAGAATTTCCGGGATAACATTACCTCCCTCGGCACGGCAATGCAGAATATGGCTGAGAGCAAGCTGGACGTGGACCTGATCATGGTGACAGGCGAGAACGTCAAGGTGCCCGAAGTGCATGAGAACATCTTCCAGAGTATTGGACATGAGATCCGGAGCTGCCTGAGTTCCTATACAGTGGACTATAACAGTCTGGGCGACAAATATGAAGATTCAGACGACGTGGTGGAAATCTGGATCACCACAGGCCGCGACCAGAGTACGGTGCTGAAGAACCTGGTTGACAACACCTTTACGGCGAAGACCGGAATCAAGGTAAACATCAAGCTGGTCCTGCAGGACGCCATCCTGCCGGCTGTTGTGGCCGGAAACGGACCGGACGTCGTGCTGAGCCTGAGCGGATGGTTTGCCGTGAACTATGCCATGCGTAACGCGGTTGAAGACCTGACCCAGTTTGAAGACTTTGAAGAGGTTACCAAACCGTTTACAAAGAGCATCCTGGAACCGCTGACTTATAATGACAGCAAGAAGATCGGTATTTACGGACTGCCTGAAACCCAGGATTTCGCTGTGCTGTTCTACCGCAAGGACGTTATGGAAGAGCTGGGTCTGGCTGTTCCGCAGACCTGGGATGAGCTGATTGCGGAGCTGCCGACGATTCAGGGCAACAGCCTGACGATCGGTATCAATTTCCCGGACATCCGGGTTGTGGACAACTCCGTGCTGAATTCCATGATTTATCAGAATGGCGGAGAAATCTACGACAAGGAAGCCAAGCACACGCTGGTGGACAGCGAGGCAGGCGTAGCCGGATTCAAGCAGTATACGAGCCTGTACAACGACTACGGTCTGCCGGTGGTGTTCGACTTCCCGAGCCGGTTCCGCAGCGGCGAGATGCCGATGGGCATCCAGAACTACAATATGTACAACACCCTCATGGTTTCCGCTCCGGAAATCCGCGGTCTGTGGGACTTCACCCTGTTCCCGGGAACGATGAAAGAGGATGGAACCATTGACCATACTGCCCAGACAAGCGGACTGTGCTGTATGATGATTGCGACAAACAATGAAACAAAAAAGAAAAATGCCTGGGAGTTTATGAAGTGGTGGGTGAGCGCGGACGCGCAGGTTCGCTTCGGCCAGGAGATGGAAAGCATCCTGGGTGCTTCCGCCCGGTACCAGACAGCCAATCAGGACGCGCTGACGCAGCTGGCCTGGTCTGACAAGCAGCTGAAAGTGCTGAAAGAACAGATGTCGCAGACCCGGGGCTTCCCGGAGATCGCCGGCGGATATTCAACGCAGCGCCATCTCATCAACGCAGTACGTAAGGTGATCAATACCAAGGAAGATCAGCGGGAGACCCTGTTGACTTACGCACGAACCATTAATGAAGAGATTAAGATCAAACGGCGGGAATTCAACCTGCCTGTTGATTGAGAAAGGAAGGAGGGAAGCGAATATGCAGTCACAGTCATTTGCTCATAGATACCTGGCTATGAGGCGGGACAAAATCGCACACGGGTGGACGCTTGCAAAACGGAACAAGGGCTGCTACCTGTTCCTGGCTCCATACGCGATTCTGTTCATTACCTTCTTCATTCTGCCGATCTGCACATCGATTTTCTACAGCTTTACTTATTATAATATCCTGGAGCCTGCCCGTTTTATCGGACTGCAGAACTATACGAACCTGTTCCTGCAGGATGAAATATTCCTGACATCTGTCAAGAACACTTTCGTTTGCGCCGTCATTATTGGGCCGGTTGGATATATCCTTTCCTTCCTGTTTGCCTGGTTTATCAATGAACTGCCGAAATGGCTGCGGGCGGTGGCGGTTATCGTATTCTACATCCCATCTATCGGCGGTGCTGCCTTCGAAGTGTTCAACACGATTTTCCGTGGCGACGCCTACGGATGGTTCAACGCCCTCCTGATGGAGTACGGCATGATCAACGCGCCGGTTCTGTGGCTGACAGATCCCCGGTATATGCTGACGATCGTCATCATCGTCAGCCTGTGGATGAGCATGGGTACCGGCTTCCTGAGCTTTGTGGCCGGCTTCCAGGGCATTGACCGCAGCATGTATGAAGCCGGATATGTGGACGGTGTCCGGAACCGCTGGCAGGAGCTGTATCATATCACGCTGCCCAGCATGAAGCCCATGCTGCTGTTCGGTGCTGTTATGAGTATTACATCCTCCTTCAACGTCGGCGCCGTACCGCGGGCCCTGTGCGGATTCCCCTCCACAGACTATGCGGCCCGTACGGTTGTTACCCACCTGTTTGACTACGGATATACCCGCTTCGAAATGGGTTATGCCAGCGCCATTGCGGTGATCCTGTTCGTGGCGATGATTCTGTGCAAGAAAGCAATTACCGGATTGCTGGGAAGGGTGGGTACCTGATATGAGTGAGATGAACACCGTAAGATCCAATGGTACCCTGCAGCTCATTAACGGTAAGAAGTACCGCGGCGAACTGGTTGCCGGTGAAACCGGCGCGGCTTTCTATGCCAAAGGACAGAAGGAGCCTGTAGCTGAATGGCACTATGCCCGGATGAACCGGATGGACAATATCCGCCGGGGCGGTACTACCAGCCAGATCACTGTTATCCTGAAGGACGATACCCGTTACGTGTTCGAACTTGCCCAGGGCCTGAAGCTTTACAGCCATATGGATAAAAACTGGGCGGACAAACCTGTGAAGGTCAAAACGCGGGGCGATATCCTGCATGAGCAGGCGGAACGGCTGGGTGAGAAGATCCAGGTGCCGAAGAAACATCTGATGGCCCGGCGGCATCCCAACCGGTCTATTACGGGCGACGTGATCATTTACCTGCTGCTTGCCCTGGTTGCGGTTGCCATGCTGTTCCCGCTGGTATTCCTGCTGGGATCCAGTCTGAAACCCCTGGATGAACTTTTCCGGTTCCCGCCGCCCGTGTGGCCCACCCGTCCGACGATGGACAACTTCTCCGACCTGTTCGTGACGATGGGACAGAGCTGGGTACCCTTCAGCAGATATCTGGTGAATACCATCTTCATTACCGTGGTTGGTACTTTCGGTCATCTGGTGATTGCCGGCATGGCGGCTTTCGTGCTGGCCAAATATGATTTCCCGGGCGGACGGCTGTTCTTCCTGCTGGCCACCACTTTCCTGATGTTCGCTTCCGGTGTGGTTACGGACATTCCCAACTACCTGATTATGAGACGGCTGGGCCTGGTAGATACCTATTGGGCTCTGATCCTGCCTGCGTTTGCCGCGCCGATCGGTCTGTTTCTGATGAAACAGTTCATGGAAGGACTGCCTACAGCTTTGATTGAAGCGGCGACCATTGACGGTGCCGGACGGTTCCGGGTTTTCTGGAGCATTGTGATGCCCAATGTGAAACCGGCCTGGCTGACGATGATCATCTTCAGCGTACAGTCCCTGTGGAACAACCCGGCAGGAACCATCATCTATTCCGAGGCGAAAAAACCGCTGGTGTACGCGCTGCAGCAAATCCAGGGCGGCGCGGCGGTCAACATCGCCCGTACAGGCCAGGTGGCCGCGGCCAATGTGATTATCGTCGCGGTTCCGGTGCTCATCTTCATTTTCAGCCAGAGCCGGATCCTGGAGACCATGGCCTCCTCCGGCATCAAGGACTAAGAGGGGAGGAAATGATGATGAAAAAAGAGGTTTCCTTTCTGATGATCCTGATCATGCTGTTCACGGCCTGTACCGCGCTGGCGGACGACAGCTTCAACGTGAATAAGGATGGCTACAGCACATCCTATACCTATGGATATGACTACTGGCGCGACGTACAGGAGTCTCCGGACGCCTACCGGGTCGAAACAGTCATCGACAGCGTTGACCTCGGCCTGGATGTGCGCATGAACAAGCCCCAGAGCCTGTTTGCACGGAACAATGACCTGTATGTTGCCGACACGTTCAACAATCGGATTCTTCAGCTTGAATACAGAAACGGCCAGGCAAAGCTGACAAGAATCATTGATCATGTGGCGGGAGGATCTCCTGAGCATTTCAACACCCCGTACGACGTATATGTGGACGTGGATGGGAATATCTACGTTGCGGATTACGGCAACCTGCGCGTCGTGATGATGGATAAGGACCTGAACTGGATCAAAGAGTTTACGAAACCTGCGGACGCCACCTTTGACCAGAGTCTGGATTTCCTGCCGAAGAAGATCACGGTTGACGTTGCGGGACGACTGTATGCACTGGTCACGAACGTCAACAAGGGTATCGTGAAGTATGAGGCGGACACCACGTTTACCGGATTCATCGGTGCAACGCCTGTAAACTTTTCAACCTTTGATTACATCTGGAAAAAATACTTCATGACCCAGGAACAGCGGGATGCTTCTCCGTCTTTTGTCCCTACGGAATATGAAAACATGTACATGGACAAGGACGGCTTCATCTATGCCACGCTGACAAACTTTGATGAAGGCGCCCTGGACGCAGGCCAGGTAAACCCGATCCGCCGCCTGAACGGTCTGGGAAACGATATCCTGATCGCAAACGACAGATATCCTCCCATCGGCGACCTCTGGTGGCAGAAGGGTGAATCTTCCTACTTCGGTCCGGCTAGACTGACGGACATTACCGTTTTTGACAATGATATATATATCGTCCTGGACCGGATCCGCGGACGCCTGTTTGGTTATGACAACCAGGGCATTATGCTGTGGGCCTTCGGTACCCGCGGCAATATTGAAGGCGCCTTTACCAGCCCGATCAGCCTGGAACATATCGGAAATGACCTGTTTGTGCTGGACCAGCTGGAAAACAGTATTACGGTTTTTACGCCCACGGAATACGGCCTGAAGATTTATGATGCCATCAACAAATACCAGGACGGCGATTATGACGAGAGCGCGAACGTGTGGACGGAAGTGCTGAAGCAGAACGCCAATTATCCCATGGCTTTCCGGGGCATCGGCCGTACGGTGCTGAGGCAGAACAAGTTTGAGGAGGCCATGGAGTATTTCAAGATGGCCCATGACCGGGAAAACTACGGCAGGACTTTCAAACTGTACCGGAAGGAATGGATTGAAAAGAATGCCCTGTGGATTTTCCTGGGAGTGATACTGCTGCTGATTGTGCCGTTGATCCTTGGAAGAATCAAGAGAATGAAGTGGGAGGTGATCATGCATGAGCAGAGCAAAATCCGCAGAAACGCTGAGTGATGCCGCAGCTGTCAGCAGCAGACGGAAAGAATCCCGGGCAGAATACAAGCGTGCACTGAGGTATGCCCTTTACGTGATTACCCATCCCTTTGACGGATTCTGGGACCTGACCCGTGAGCATAAGGGGAACCTGGCCGCAGCCACCACATTCCTGGCGCTGTTCCTGATTACCCGTGTGCTGAAGATCCTGTGTACCAGTTTCCAGTTCTTTGACGCGGCTGTACAGCATATCAATGTATTTGAGGAAATGGGCTCCCTGCTGCTGCCCTTCCTGATCCTGTGTCTGGCCAACTGGGCGATGACAACCCTGTTTGAAGGAAAAGGCCGGTTCAAGGATATCTACATTGGTATGTGCTATGCGCTGGTGCCCTATATCATGATCCAGCTTCCGATGATCCTGGTCAGCAACATACTGACCTATGAAGAGGGAAGTCTTTACAGCGTCATGCTTTCGATCAGCGTGATCTGGAGTGTGTTCCTCGTGTTTGTCGGTCTGATGGAGATTCATGACTACGGTCCCGGAAAAACCTTTATCTTCATTATTGTGACAATTGTAGGTGCCTGCGTGATCATTTTCCTGGCCCTTGTTTGCCTGAGCCTGCTGAGCGACGCCGTCGGGTTCTTTGTGAGCCTGTACCGCGAAGCTGCTTACCGGCTGAATTAAGGAGGGATGAAGACAATGAGAAAGAAATCCATCCTGAGGCGGCTGATTCCGTGGATCATTGCAATTGTACTGATCGCCGGGGCGGCGTTTGTGCTCAACAAAATTTATACCAGTCCGGGCAAGAGTTTTGCCAGGGATACAAAGATCATCTATTTTGAAGGCGACGGAAAGCCGCTGACCATGGAAAATGACCAGCTGCTCTTCGAAATGGACGGTGCGACAAGCCTGTTCAAGGTAACCAACAAGGCAACGGGTAAGGTGTGGTTTTCCAACCCGGAAAACCGCGAGAATGACAAGATTGCCCGCGGTACCACGCTGGAATACCTGTCCAGTACGCTGAATGTTTCATATTATGATGATATCAATAAGACAGAAATGAATAACTTCACAGGATCCATCAAAAACCAGAGCTTTGAGATCCTGCAGGAAGAAGACGGATCCATCCGTGTGAATTATTCCCTGGGAAAGAATGCCGGTAAGCGGTATATCATTCCGAACGCTATGACACGGGAAAGATACGATACCTTCCTGAAAGCAATGAGCAAGAAGGACCAGGGTAAATTCAAAAACCACTATACCCTGTATGAAACGAAAAAGCTGGACAGCAAAAAGAACAAGGATGAGATCATTGCCCTGTATCCCAGTGTGCTGGAGCAGGATCTGTACATCCTGAAGTCTGACCGGAAAGATGAACAGAAGAAACAGGCGGAAGATCTCCTGCAAAAAGCCGGATATACCGAAGAGGATTATCTGCTGGACCAGGAACTGATGGCCGGCGAAAAGGAAAGCAGCGGACCGGTGTTCAATATCAGCGTCCTTTACAGGCTGGAAGGCAAGGACCTGGTTGTATCCGTGCCGTACAGCGATATCGCCTGCTCCTCGGATTATCCGCTGGTCTTTGTGGACGTGCTGCCGATGTTCGGCGCTGCGGGAACAGATCAGGAAGGGTTTACCCTGGTTCCGGAAGGCGGCGGAGCCATTATCCGCTATAACAACGGAAGACTGTCCCAGAGTTCCTACTATGCCAATATGTACGGCTGGGATTACGGTACAAAGCGGGACAGCGTTACCAGTGAAACCGAAAACGCGTTCCCTGTCTTTGGCATGAGCCATGAGGACGGTTCCTTCATCTGCATTATGGAAAGCGCAGACTCGTACGGCGGTGTGTGCGCCGATATTTCCGGACGACTGAACGAATACAACACGGTCTTCGGAAGATATAACATTCTGCATTCTGACAATGTGGAAGTGGACGAAAAGAAGTCCGCGCGTCTGTTCCTGATGTACGAGAAGCAGATCCCGGATGATACGCTGGTTCAGCGTTACCGCTTCCTGGACGGCAACGGATACGTGAATATGGCGGAAACCTACGGTGAGTATCTGCGTGCCAAGCCCGAAATGCGCGGTGAGTGCGCGTCCGAAGAGATGCCGGTGAATGTGGAACTGGTCGGTGCAATCAACAAGGTTGAAGTCAAACTGGGCCTGCCGATGGAAGCCATCGTGCCCACCACGACTTTTGAACAGGCTGAAAGCATCATGAACGACTTCCTCGAGGGCGGCGTAAAAGACCTGAACCTCCGGATGACAGGCTGGTGCAACGGCGGCGCCATGCAGAGAGTGCTTACCAGCCTCCATGTCGAAGGCTGCCTGGGCGGCGAAAACGGCATGAAGAAGCTGATTGCCAGCGCTGCGGCAAAGGGAGTGGACCTGTACTTTGACGGCATTTCCTGCTTCGCCTATCACAGCAACATCCTGAACGGATTCAACACGCTGTCCGATTCCGCAAGGGCAACGACACGAAATGTGATTAAACTGTATCCTTATGACATCGTCACATATCGTCAGTCCACCTGGATGGATAAATACACGTATTACCTGGTGAAACCGTCCTATGCCAAGCAATGTGCGGAGAACCTGATCAACGGCCTGAAGGATCGTGGTGTTGCGGGCGTTGCATTCCGTGATATCGGCAATCTGCTCAGCGCTGACTACCAGGACAGCAATACAGTGACCCGTGAACAGGTCAAGGTTATGGATACGCAGACACTGGAGGACGCGGTTTCTGCAGGACTGAAGGTCATCATCAAGGAGGGTAACGCATACTCGATTCCCTATGCGGACCTGATCACCGACATGAACCTGACCGGCAATGCCTACGCCCTGCTGGACTACAGCATTCCCTTCTACCAGATTGCCATTCACGGCCTGAAGGATTACACCGGCGAGGCACTGAACCTGGCAGGGGATCCGCAGACGCTGCTGCTGGAATCCGCGGAATATGGCGCCGGCTTGAACTTCACCTTCATGGAGAAGGATACCAGGGTGCTGAAGGACACAATGTTCAGCTGCTATACTTCCTCTCATTATGAGCCCTGGAAAGAGGAAGTCATCGAGATGATCACCCGGTACCAGAAGGAAATGTCCGGTCTGAACCGCCAGGCCATCATCGGACATGAGCGGCTGAACGAGGATGTGGCGGTGACCACATACGCCGACGGTACACAGGTTTATGTCAACTACAGCACAAGGGATTACAGAGCCGGAAGCGTAAAAGTACCCGCGCGGGATTACCTGGTGAAAAGAGGTGGCGGACAATGAGTAAAAAGAACCGGAAATACCGGGAACACTGGTACAGCGGCATTACCGAAGCGTTCCAGATGTTCTTCCCCGGCAGCAAGATCTATCATACGATTCCTGCCCGCCGTGCCCGCACTGGAGTATTATTTATCCTGCCTTTCATTATCGGCTTCCTCGCGTTCATGGTGAAACCGCTGGCGGTATCCCTGCAGATGAGCTTCAGCCGGTATATCATCAATACCGGTGAGATGACTTACAACGGCATTTACAACTACAACTATGCATTCAATACGGACCCGGATTTCAACAAGATGCTGGTAGATGAAATCAGCCGTATGGCCATCAACGTGATTGCCACGCTGGTTATGAGCTTCGTGATCGCCGTGATCCTGAACCAGAAATTCAAGGGCCGGATCCTGTGCCGGATTATCTTCTTCCTGCCGGTTATCCTGTCTTCCGGCGTGCTGCCCGGCATTGAAACCAACAGCAGCTCCCTGAACCTGCTCAACAGCATGTCGGAAGCAATGGGGGATTCATCGGGGGTCAACATAGCAGCTTCCATTGAGGATCTGCTGCAGGTATCCGGCGTCGGCCAGGGTGTGTTCGATGTCGTATTCCAGATGATCAACTCGATATACGACATCGTGATGGCCAGCGGTATCCAGATCATCGTATTCCTGTCCGGACTGCAGTCCATTTCCCCGTCGCTTTACGAGGCGGCGGATGTGGAAGGCTGCTCCGCATGGGAATCCTTCTGGAAGATCACCTTCCCGATGGTCAGCCCGCTGCTGCTGGTGAACTGCATCTACACGATCATTGACTTCTTCATGAAGAATAACAACCAGGTCATGGAGCATATCAACAACATCTATATGAACGGCGTCCGAATGGATCTGGGCATTGCGGCGGCTGAAAGCTGGATTTACTTTGCCGTTGCGATCGTCTTTATCGGCATTAGCGCTTTCATCATCTCAAGGGCGGTGAAATCCTATGAGTAAAGATAATACGATCTTTATCGGAAAGAATAAGAGCTTCAAGGAACGGAACCGCCGCAGCGGTGGCTACCTGATGAAGCGCAGGATCAAGGAGATCAGCATTTCCGTTATCCGGGCCCTGCTGATGTTCGGTCTCTGCTTTATGATCATTTCCCCGATGATCAGCCGTCTTTCCATGAGCCTGATGGATGAAAAGGACCTGTACGATACCACGATCGTGCTGCTGCCCCGGAATATAACGCTGGATAACTTTACAGCGGTTGCCCGGGCAACATCCCTGCCTACATCCATGCTGAACACCCTGTGGATCTCAATCCTGAGCAGTATCTGCCAGGTGGTTGCCTGCACACTGGTGGCCTACGGGTTCGCCCGGTTTGAGTTTCCGCTGAAAAAGTTCTGGTTTGCCTGCGTCATTGCCTTGATCATCATCCCACCGCAGACGATCCAGAGCGCCCTTTACCGTACGTTTACCCGGTTTGACCTTTTCGGCCTCATTACGCTGTTCAACGGACAGCCGCTGAACATCCGCAAATCCCTGTGGCCATATCTGATGATGTGTCTGACCTGTATGGGATTGAAAGACGGCCTGTATATCTACATGCTGAGGCAGTATTTCAAGAACGTGCCGGAAAGCCTGGAAGAAGCTGCGTATGTGGACGGCTGTGGGACCATGCATACTTTCCTGAAGATCATGATGCCCGATGCGGTACCGATTATCGCCAGCTGTTTCCTGTTCAGCTTTGTGTGGCAGTGGACGGATCTGTTCTATTCCCGGAACTTCCTGTCAGGATATAAGCTCTATGCTCCTGAACTGAGTTCCATTACGGACCGGATTGCCGATGAACTGTCCAAAATGGCGGGTACGCCTGTGACACCGTCCGCGGGACGTTCCCTTCAGCTGATCTCCATCGGCGTGCTGTTCTGCTGTATTCCGCTGATCATCCTGTACTGCTTCACGCAGCGGACGTTCGTGGAGAGCCTGGCGATGACGGGATCAAAAGAATAAGCACAAAATGCGAAAAATGTACATACTTGTACTTGATTAAATGGAAAATACGGTCTATAATTGTCCTGAACAGCGGGGGATCCGCGATTTACAATTGTACCTATACAGATTTCCGCGGGAAATCTGTAAGGAAATAAAAAAGGAGGTTTTCTCATTATGAAGAAAATCATGGCTCTGGTATTGGCCGCTCTGATGGTTCTGGGCTGCTGCAGCTTCGCTGCTGCGGAAGACATTCCGGAAGAATATCCGGAAATCATCGAAGGCCTCGACTTCGGTGGCGCTACTGTGTATATCAATGACTGGTATTCTTCCGGCGAACGCGCTGAAGAACCCACTGAAGAACAGCAGGCTCAGTATGACTACTGGGATTGGCTGGAAGCAACCTACAATGTGAAGCTCGTTGAAATCAAGCTGGGCGACTGGGACGGCATGGTTGCTGAACTGCAGAATATCGTTTCAAACAAGGATAACAGCGAACTGCGCATCGTCGGCGTGTCCGGCGGCTTCTGTGGCCCCGTGCTCGCGAACGGCCTGTTCTCTGAGTGGACCTATGGCCTGGAGAACTTCAATAAGGCGACTGTTGATTTCATGACCATCGGCGGCAAGTGCTACGGCGTTTGCGGCGGCAAGTTCTTCGAGCCCCGTCAGTGCGTGTTCTTCAACAAGAAGGTTCTGGAAGACGCCGGCATCAAGTGGGAAGAGATTTATGACGCTCAGGCCGACGGAACCTGGACCTGGGAAAAGATGGAAAGCTACATGGACGCTGTGAAGGCCGACAAGGATAACGACGGTGAACTCGACGTCTTTGCCCTGACCGGTAACTTCGACGACGGCGTTGTGGGCCTGGTTGTCAGCAACAACGGCGACTTCTATGAGAAGACCGAAGAAGGCAAACTGGTTTACTCCGCTGACAGCGACAACACCCTGGCGGCTCTGAATCGCATCCAGGAGTGGAACCGCAACTACTATCGTCCCTATGTCAACTGGGATGACTATAAGCAGTTCTGGCCGGAAGGCAATGTTGCTTTCCTGATTGGTCAGTCCTATGAAGGCTTCAACGGCAACGACGTTGTGAACAACGTCGAAGAGTGGGGCTGCGTCTGCTTGCCCAAGGGACCCGCTGCTGATGCCTACACCAGCGCTGCTGACAACAACGTATTCGGTATTCCCGCCGTGTACGACGAGGAGACCTCTCTGAAGCTGCAGGAGATCTACACCCTGTATCGGAAGAACCCCGTCATCGACGCGGATGAAGATGCATGGGCAACCCGCCTGTACGAACTGACCGATGAGCGCGCTGTCGAAGAGACCTACGCTTATCTGCGTGAGAACGGCACCATCATGAACTTCAACTACATCGGAGACCGCAACAGCACCATCGGCCCGAACCTGACCTGGGGCATCATGGGCGGCGCTGCTTCCGAGCAGGTTGAAGCTGCACGTCTGGCCATGGAAGATATGGCTGCTGTGTTCAACGGCGATAAGACTCAGGAACAGGTTGACGCTGAAAAGGCCGAGCGCGAAGCCGCTGCTGCCGCTGAAGCTGAAGCTGCTGCCGCTGAAGCCGCTGAAGAACCCGCTGCTGAATAAGCCGGACAATCTTTCGGTTTCCCGGACCGCCCGCAAGGGCGGTCCTTTTTTTCATTTTCAGAATTATGGTTTTTATGATGCATTACACCTTGAATAATGCGGCCTGAGCAGGTAGAATATGTACGAACAAATTCGAGTCAGAAAGGACCTAATACCATGGGTAAAAAGATTCTGGTTTTCCTGATGATTCTTTCCCTGCTGGGAAGCTGTGTTTCCGCGCTGGCGGATGACGCAAAGACGATCTACACCTCTGACTTCAGCAAGGATGCGGACGGATGGTACGGCCGCGGCGCACAGTCTGCCAGGACGGGTGACAATACGCTGAAAACCACCGGACGGCAGAGCAGCTGGAATTCCCCGGGACGGGACTTTGACCTGGTGGAAGGCGGCAAATATAACCTGAGCGTTGAAGTGAAGCAGGACGACCTGGACAGCGCCAATTTCATGATTTCCATTGCCCACAGCGTGGATGGAATGGAAACCTATGAAAACCTTGCTTTCGGCAAAGCGAAGAAGGGCGAATGGACCACCCTGACAGGCAGCTATACCGCCGGTCATTTTGACCGCAGTGTGCTGTATGTGGAGACCACAGGCGCCGATACGCTTGATTTTGAAATCCGTGCCTTTACGGTTACCGCACCGGAAGGCGTTCCGGAACCCAAGCCGACCGAGCCGCCCATGGTGATTGAAGAGGCGGACAGCGTGCCGAGCCTGAAGGAGATTTACGCGGAAAAGTTTGACTTCGGCTCCGCCGCTCCCCAGATGGTATTCCGTGATCCGAAATGGATGAACCTGATGCAGGAACAGTTCAGTATCCTGACGCCTGAAAACGAAATGAAGCCGGATGCCGTGCTGGATGTGAATGCAAGCAAGGCGCTGCTGAAGGAGACCGGGGACGAAACAGCCGTCGCGGTTCATTTTGACGCGGCCAAAGCCCTGCTGCGGTTTGCGCAGAACAACGGGATCAAAGTCCACGGCCATGTGCTGATCTGGCACAGCCAGACGCCGGAAGTATTCTTCCATGAGGGCTACGACGCCAAAAAGCCGCTGGTAAGCCGGGAAGTGATGCTGGGACGGATGGAGAACTATATCAAGGGCGTTTTTGAATACCTTGACGCGAACTATCCGGGTGTGGTCGTTTCCTGGGACGTGCTGAACGAGGCGATTGACGACGGCAGCAACTGGCTGCGGAACAGCAACTGGAAAAAGATCATCGGTGAGGATTATCCGAACTTCGCCTATGCATATGCCCGGAAATATGCTCCGAAAGGAACGAAACTCTACTATAACGATTACAATACCGCTGTCGGAGGCAAGCTCCGGGGCATTGTGAAGCTGCTGAACACCCTGATTCCGGAAGGAAACATTGACGGTTATGGATTCCAGATGCATCACAATGTTTCTTTCCCCTCTATCCAGCAGATCAGGACGGCGGTGGAAACTATCGGCGCGCTGGGACTGCGGCTTCGGGTAAGTGAGCTGGACGTGACGGTAAGCAATAACAGTGAAGCTTCCTTTAAGAAACAGGCAAAGTATTATGCGGACGTCATGAAAATACTCATTGATCACGCGGATCAGTTTGAGGCGGTCCAGGTATGGGGACTGACGGATATGATGAGCTGGCGGGGAAGCCAGTTCCCGCTGCTGTTTGACAGCAGGGGAAATCCGAAACCCGCATTCTGGGCGGTTGCAGATCCTGAAAACTACCAGTAATGAAACAGGAGGGGAAACCCTCCTGTTTTCGTTTGGTACGAGTTGGAAAAAACTTGAAAAGGAAAGTTAATCGCGTTATACTCAAAATGGTTATATATAAAATAATCTGTTTTTTTCCGGTAACTGTTTGACCGGATTATTCCGGAATACCGGACAGGGAGAGAACGGATGGAAATCTATCATCCCAGAGATGAAGAACTGCTTCGGGAAATGAAGCGAGTGAGACGTTCCGACAGACGGAGACGCCTCTGCCGGGGCCTGATCATTTTGCTGACCCTGAGCATTGCCGTCGGTCTTTTTGTATTCCTAAGGTATTACCAGCTGGTTGTGGCGCATGGAACAGGCATGGGCGATACGCTGCCGGAGGGGAGCCTGCTGCTCATACGCAAACCGGAGGCTGGTCAGACATATCAGGCTGGGGATGTTATCCTGTATGAAAAGAGACTGGCTAAGCCGGTTGAGCTGACGATCCTGAATTCCAAGGGAAAAACCCGGCGATACTGCCGGTACGTGCTTTACCGGGACGTGGGAACCACCAGACAGTATTACGCAACCACAGAAGGGGGCGCGGCCTGGATCTCCACAGTGTCCGGCGCAGACATCTTTGAAAGCACCGAAGAGGGAACGGTCAGTATCGGTACGGAGAACCTGAAGAACGGTGAATACTGGCTGAAGGAAGTGGAAGCCTCCTACGGACAGGCGCTGCTGACGGATCCGATTCCGTTTGCGGTTGTCAATCCGGTCAAAACACAGCTCAAGCGGGTGCTGGCCGGCCCCGGGGAACGGGTGGTACTGAGCCCCTACGCCGAGACGCGGGTGAACGGGCTGCTAATCAGCACAGATTATACCTCCGGCCGGACAGAGGACGCGGCGCCGGAAGGGCGCCGGCTGATCATGGCCAGGGATCGGTATTTTGTCCAGGGAGATCAGCTGAGTCTTTCTGTGGACAGCCGGGAAACAGACTACAGTACGGTTTCTGACGGAGAGATCCTGGGGCGGGCAGAATTTGCGCTCTGGCCGCTGCAGTGCTTCGGAAACCTGACAGGCAGACAGACGGTTGTCGCCGGTACGGAAACGGAGGCGGCGGAATGAAAAAACTGTTTGCCTGGATTCTGGCCCTTTTGCTGCTGGTCGTCGTCATAGGGCATTTCCTGTATCCTGTGTTGTCTGATCAGCTGGCCCGGCGCCGTGACGCGGAGATGATGCAGGAATACCGGGAAAAGACCTCGGCCATGGGCAAAGAGCAGCGTGAAAAACTGTTTGCGGAAGCGGCGGAATGGAACAAGGGGCTGGAAGAAATCCGGATGGAGGATATCTTCACAGCCGGGATTACAAGAACAACCCGGGATTACCAGAACCACATGAATGTCCATTCCGGCATCATTGCGGAGCTGGTGATACCGGATATCGGGGTTTCGCTGCCGGTATACCACCTGAGCACTGAAACGCCGGCAACCTATAAACTGGTACACGTAAACACAAGCTCCCTGCCGGCGGACGGAAGCGGGGAGAACATTGTACTAGCGGGTCCTGGGGTGCTGAAGACAGAAGGTTTTCCCGGAAAATTGGGACTGACAGACGACCGGATGCTGGAGGAACTGGACAGGCTGATTCCAGGAAACCTGGTGGTATTGAATGTGCTGGACCGGACGATGGTCTACCGGGTTAAAGGCGTTCAGATGCTGTCTCCCGCCGGACTGAAAGAGCTGGATCTGACACCGGATGAAGGGGAGGAGAAGCTGACGCTGGTTTCCCAGCGGAAGGATCAACGGCTGCTGATTCAGGCGGAGCGGATTCCGATCCGGGAAGCCAGGACGCTGCTGGCAGAGAACGATCAGGCCACCTTCCCGTCAAACTGGCAGAATGTATTGCTGCTGGGGTGTCCGGTGCTGATTGCGGGACTGCTGGTGCTGTGGATTATTGAGTTGATCCGGGGACGGTTCTACCGACTCCCCGATGAAGGGAAAAGGGAAGACCCGGAACAGCTGGAGAAGGCTTTGGAATCAATGGATCAGATTTCAAATGAAATCAACGAGGTAGAAGAGTCATGAAGAGACGCAGAATGGGAATGTTGTGCATCGCGATGATTTTTGCGTTTCTGTTTTCCTGTGTGTCTGTTCCGGCCGGCACGGAGGAAGCGAAGGACGGCTGGCTGAGTATTACCATAGGCGACGACCGGAACGAGTTTGATCCGTCGGGCATCCGGATGGCTATCTATCTGATTGCCACAGGCGATTACGGCGACTGGACGATGAACGACAAATTCAGTGATATCACAGTGTTCGTGCGGAGCGACGGTTCTGCCTCCGTGGATATGACGCTGAGCCAGATCCGTCAGCGGATCGCGGACCGGAAAATCAAACCGACCGCCGACGGCGTCAGCGATGAAAAAGGAAAAATAGAGTTCAAAGAGCTGGTTCACGGCATCTACTATATCGAAATGACAGCGGGGCCTGAGCGGCTGACGATGAGCGCCATGCTGCTGTCCGTGCCGAACAGCAGCGGCAGCATACAGGTACGGGCGATGGCCAAGTATGAGTATATCACGCCGACGCCCAGCCCGACGCCTTCGCCGAAGCCCACGTTTACGCCCTTTGTGCCGCCGGTTGATCCGGAAACGCCTTCACCGACGCCCTCTCCAACACCCTCTCCCACGCCGACTGCACCGGCAGAGGAGTCGCCTGAACCCACAGTTTCACCGGAGGAAGAATCACCGACGCCTGCTGTGTCGCCGGAAGCCACGCCGACAGCGTCTGAAAAGGTCACAGACAAACCCACTGCCCATCCGACAGAGAAACCGGTGACTGTCACGAAGAAGCCGATCCCGACGCCGGCACCGGAGCATTATACGGAAGATAACACACCGGTTCCCAAACATGTGCCCACACTGCAGCCCCATCCCGGGGAAGTAACGGTGTCCCTTGAAGATTACGAGGTTGCGCTTGGACTTTACAATATCCAGATTCATGTCGGTGTCTGCTTTGAGTAAAACCGGAAGGGAAGGTTCAGGAGTCATGAGAAGATTGATTGCGATGCTTGCCGCGGGAATCCTGCTGTTCAGCGGGATATCCGCCTGCGCGCAGGCGCCTGCCCTTACGTATCCGGACAGGGATTATGAGGAGCTGGTTGTCGGCAACCCGACCCGGATGGACGGGAAGTTCTTTACCGGCATGTGGGGAAATGCCACCACCGATATTGACGTCCGGACGCTTGTTCACGCGTATTACCTGGTTGAATGGGGCTACGACAGCGGTTTCCTGAGAGCCAACCCGGTTGTCGCTTCAGCGCAGGGTGTTTTTGAGGATTCGAAGGGCATCAGGATTTACCGGTTCCAGCTGGCGGATGACCTGTATTACTCCGACGGAACCGAGATTACCGCCTGGGATTATGCTTTCTCCGTATTGTTCCAGGCGGCACCTGAAATTGCCGAACTGGGCGGCCGCCCCATGGATTTGTCATACCTGGAGGGATATGAGGAATATATTTCCGGCGAAGTGTCTTATCTCTCCGGCGTCAGGGTGACCGATGACAGGATGATAGAGTTCCGCGTCAAACCGGAGGCGCTGCCGTATTTCTTTGAGATGTACCGGATGGGCTTCCTTCCGTATCCCATTCATGAAATCGCACCCGGCTGCAAGGTATATGATGACGGGCAAGGCATCTATATCGGCAACGAAGATCCGGATGTGAAGGAGAAGATCTTCTGCACGGAGCTGCTTGAGGCTACCGTTATGGATCCGGAAAACGGCTATCTGTCCCATCCGACGGTGGGCAGCGGACCCTATGTGCTGACATCCTGGGACGGGGAGACTTGTACATTTGAGATCAATCCCTATTTCAAGGGAAACGCGGAAGGCTTCAAACCCACGATTCCGAAGCTGCGTTTTACCCTGGCGAAGGATGAAGATATGATCGAAAAGCTGGAAGCGGATGAATTCCAGCTGCTGAATAAGGTTGTACGCCGGGATACAATCACGAAAGGGATCGAACTGGTTTCTTCCGGCAAAGGCTATACACTGACCAATTATCCCCGGATCGGCCTGTCGTTTATTGTCTTTACACCGGACAGGCCGGCTGTGCAGGAAAAGAACGTCCGCCAGGCGATCGCTTACTGCATGGACAAAAAAGCCCTGCAGAATGAATACACGTATCTGTACGGTATTCCAGTGGACGGCATGTTGGGCATCGGCCAGTGGATGTACGGCATGGTCAAGGGAACAGAGGACTATCCGGAAACCCTGCCGGATGATCCTACGCCGGACGAAGAGGAAGCATATGATGCAAGAATTGAGCAGTGGGAATCCCTTTCCCTGGATGGTGTGAAACACTATGAGCTGGACGTGGAAAGAGCCTCCAGGCTGCTGGATGCGGTCGGCTGGACGATGAACGAGAATGGCCAGCGGTTTGCTGCCGGACGGGATGATGTACGCTGCAAAAAGGTTCAGGGAGAACTGCTGAAGCTGGATTTGACCCTCGCTTATCCGGAAAGTAACGAGATGGCGGAAGCTATGGAAGCATGGTTTGTTGAACCCCTGAAACAGGCAGGGATCCGCCTGACACTTGTGCCCATGACAATGAATGACCTGGTGCATGCCTACCATGACCGGGATATTGAAGGCATCGACATGTTCTATGTGGCGGATGACTTCAACATTGAGTTTGATCCCCAGCTGTTTTTCCTGGCCGGAGATCCGGACGCGCCGAAGGAAGACACCCTGGCCTGGGCTCATGCGCAGATGTCGGAATATGCTCGTCTGATGCTGGAAACTGTGCCGAGCGACGCCCTGGGCTTTGTACAGAAATGGATCACCTTCCAGGAACAGCTGAGCGACCTGCTGCCGCTGATCCCGGTATACTCCAACGTATACTATGATTTCTACACAAGCGACCTGATGAACTATGACATTATCCGGTACATCACCTGGGGCGACGCCATTGTTGCGTCCAGCTACTATAACGTGTATCAGTCCATGGTGGACAGGGGAATCGATCCCACCGATACAGAGGACGATTTTGAAATATTACCGTAAAAATACGGCCTGATAGCGGAGGAACAGTGCATGGCGAAAAACATGCTGAAGAGCCTTGGGCGTTTTGAACTGCTGGAACTGATCTACACGATGCGCAAGGAGAACCTGGAGCTGAAGGAGCGCTGCGAGGCGGCGGAGCGGAAAGTTGTCGAGATCCGGGAACAGACGGACAAGCAGCTGGATTACGCGCGCCGGGATTATGAGAACCGGATAGAGGAACTTCGGATGCAGGGCGCCGCGAAGGATCTCCAGATCCGGATGAAGAAGATTGAAGAACAGCTGCGGCTGCTGCAGAAACTGACCATGGTGGATATCGACCTGCCGGAGCTGCCGACAGAGGAAGAGATTGAACAGGCGGCGAAGCAGGGAGCAGAAGAACCGGAAACGGAAACCGATACCCCGGAGGAAGACGGGAAAACTGAGTAAACGAGGGATCAGCCATGGCCAGGAAACCCAGGAGAGCCGATACACTGCCGGATCTGAACGAGATTGAATCCGAAATGAGCCAGGTCCGCAGCAAGGGAAAATTCAGGCAGGCACTGAAGGGCACCATCGGAACGTTTATCGTGGTGGCAGCCCTGGCAGTGATCGTGGCCTTCATCTTCCTGCCGGTTCTGCGGATTACGAACGGACACAATATGGAGCCCGGCTTCCAGCCCGGGGACATCGTACTGCTGACCAAAAGCGACGAAGTGAACAACGGTGAGATCTGCGCCTTTTACTTTAACAACAAACTGCTCCTGCGCCGCGTCATTGCCCGGGAAGGGGACACGGTGGAGATTGACGAAAAAGGCTATGTGAAGGTAAACGGGGAGTTCCTGGAGGAAGACGGATATATCTCAGAGCACGCACTGGGCCAGTGCGACATTGATTTCCCGTTCCGGGTACAGGCCGGACAGTTTTTTGTGCTGGGAGACAACCGGGACTATGCTTTTGACAGCCGGGCAACCAATTTCGGCTGCATTTCCCAGGAAGAGATCTTCGGAAAGCCGATGGCGCGGATTTACCCCTTCAACCGGCTTGCCTGGTTCGGCTTCTGAAAGGAAAAACATACGGAAAACGCCGGAAAAGCATGTTAGATGTATGCAAAAGCATTGACAACTATTGGAAACGCGCCTATAATTACATCACAATAGAGAACGTATGCACCATGTTACTATACAACGGAGATCCTGTAGGGTATTCATAAACAGCATTGATTGGTAAACCGCTTTATGAGCAAAATAATGAATGAGGGGATGCTGACAATGAAGAAACTGTTTGCTTTGATGCTGGCACTGGCTATGATGCTGACGGTGGTATGTGCCTTCGCGGAAAATGGTGGAGGAGAAGGCGGCGGAGAAACCGGAGGAGAGACGACGACCGGTACGAAGACAACCCCGAGCATTACGATTACCACCACTTCAAAAGATTCAGAAGCCGCAGTGGATACGACGGCATATACGTGGTACCGGATCCTGGAAGCTGATATCGGATCTGATCCGGAAAGCAACGGTGTCAGCCAGTCCGGCGGTGCGGTATCCTATCATACGGACAGTGCGGCCAAGGCAGAAGCCCTTGCAAACTGCGGCGTGTTTAAAGTGACGCGTGTCGGCGATTCCGACAGATGGTATGTGGAACTGAAAACGCCGGATACCACCACGGGGGCCGATATTGCAGCTGCAATTGCAACGATTGATCTGAGTCTTTTCCCCACAGGAACCTTCAGCCAGACGGCAGTTGCCGGAACCGCTACCAGTGGGGATCTGGCTCCCGGTTATTACTATGTCAAATCCACGGCCGGTAAAAATGTGGCTGTGCAGACACTGACCGCGGTGGAAATTGAAGAAAAGAACGAGTTCCCGACCGTGGAAAAAGAAGTCGATGAGAGTGACGAAAATGCCCAGATCGGCGACGAGATCACCTTTACCATTAAAGTAAAGATTCCGTCCACGGCAAATGATGAGATTGTGCTGACGGATACCATGACCGCTGGACTGAGCTATAAGTCCATTGATTCAGTAAAGATGAACGGGACGGATGTGGCGGCCACCTCTTATACGGCAGCAGCTACGGAAACCGGGTTTACCCTCACTTTCCCTGCAGCATTTGTTACATCTGCTGCTGAAGGTGCTGACACAAGCACTAAGGTTACGGAAATTGAAATCGTCTGCACGGCGGTACTGGACGGAGATGCAGAGACAACGGCTGCGGAAACAAACTCTGTGGTGCTTGACTATGGTGACCATTACACAACGAAGCCCAAGACAGCTGAAGTCAAGACTTATGACTTTAAGTTTAACAAGGTCGATGGAACTACAGGCGACCCGCTGGCGGGAGCGGAGTTCCAGTTCCTGCTGGACGGAAATCCCATGAATCTGATTGAAGTGACACCTGGTGAAGTATACCGGATCGCACTGCCGAATGAAGAGGGCAGGACACAGACGATAACAACCATCGGAAAGACTGTACGGATCTATGGCCTGGATACCGACGTGCAAGCCTACAGTCTGCAGGAAACAAAGGCGCCTACCGGCGGTTACAACATCCTGAAAGCTCCTGTTGAAGTAAAACCTAAAGACGGATCTTTCGGAGAAACAGACGTCAAGAACAATGAAGGCTCTGTTCTTCCCAGTACCGGTGGTTCCGGCACCACGATCTTCTATGTGATCGGCGGACTGCTGATCATCGGCGCGGGTGTGGTGCTGGTGGCCCGCCGCAAGGCACACGAATAATACATATCGATTCGAAAGGCCCGAACTCTTCAGAGTTCGGGCTTTTCTCAATGCACAATGTACAATGCATAATGCATAATGATTGAATGACAGAAAAGGGAATATCGTACTAAAAGCTTGTACAAACGTTTGCTTGAAGAGGATGCGTTCTTTGCGTATAATAACAGCAGAACGAAAACCTTTACAGGGGAGGAACATACAAGAATGCGGAAGAAGACGATTACGGCCCTGCTGCTGGCACTCTGCCTGATGATCAGCGCTGCTGCCGGCCTGGCTGAACCGCCGGTACAGACCGAAGGGATTATCATCCCCGTGGTAGACGATCTGAAAAAGTTTGAGATCCCGGACAATGATGCCATGGCGTTCCTGAAGGATATGAAATGCGGATGGAACCTGGGCAATACCTTTGACGCGTTCAACGGGTACAGCCTGCACGCAAAAGGCACAGCAATGGAAACCAGCTGGGTGGGTGCAAAAACCACGCCGGAACTGATCGGGGCCATCAAGGAAGCGGGCTTCAATACCATCCGGATACCGGTGAGCTGGCATAACCATGTGGACGAAAACAACATCATCGACGCGGACTGGCTTGCGCGGGTAAAAGAAGTGGCGGGCTGGGCCCTGAACCAGGGGATGTATGTGATTGTCAACACGCATCATGACAACGATGTAAAATACTACTATCCGGACACTGTACATTATGCCCGTTCCGAAGAGTATCTTTCGGCAATCTGGACACAGATGGCTGAAGCTTTCAAGGACTGCGATGATCATCTGATCCTGGAATCCCTGAACGAGCCGCGGCTGGTGGGAACCATGTATGAATGGAACTGGAACAACAGTGTTTCAGACTGCCGGCTGTCCGCCAAATACATCAACCAGCTGAACCAGAAATTTGTGGACATCGTCCGCGGATCCGGCGGGAACAACGCCACACGCTACCTGGCGGTGCCTGCTTACTGCGCTTCCCCCTGGAATGCAGCGGACCAGGCGTTCCAGCTGCCGGAGGATATAGCGGACAACCGGATTATCGTAGCAGCGCATGCCTATACGCCTTACAATTTTGCCCTGAACCTCCAGAGTAAAGACCGCACGTTTGATATTGAAAAAGACCAGAACAAGAAAGGCGAAATCGCCAGCTTTATGAATGCCCTGTATAACCGTTTTATCAAGAACGGTATCCCGGTGGTGATGGATGAATTCGGCGCCCTGGATAAGGACGGAAACCTGCAGGACCGGGTCAACTTTACATCGTATTATGTGGCTTCGGCCAGTGCCCGGGGCATTACATGCGTATGGTGGGACAACCACGGCTTTACGGGCGACGGGGAACGGTTCGGCCTGATCCGGCGCAATACGCTGAATTGGGTTTATCCGGACATTGCCCTGGCGATCCAGGAAAACTGCCTGTATAACCGGTAAGAAAGAAAACAAAGGTATGAAAACAAAGGGAAGGCCTCCGCAGGACGGAACCGGAAGGAAGAAAAGTCACCGGGTATCCAATACGATCCTGGTGCTGATTCTGCTTGCCGGCGTGGCCATTGCAGGCTATCCTGCTTTCAGTGATTACTGGAACAGTATGCACCAGACCCGCGCTATCCAGGGCTACGCGGAACGCGTTGCTGAGCTGGATAATGAGGAATACATTGCGGTCTGGGAGTCGGCGCTGGATTACAACCGGAGGCTGGCGGAAGATCCGAATCCCTGGGCGATGACCGACGAAGAAATAGACGACTATGAGCGTCAGCTTAACGTGGACGGAACAGGGAATATGGGTTTTGTTTCCATTCCACGGATTGACGTAAACCTGCCGGTGTATCACGGAACGAGCGACGCGGTGCTGCAGACATCTATCGGCCACATTGACGGAACCTCGCTTCCGGCGGGCAGTGTGCATCCGGATGAAGAGGATTACAGCAAGGTGGAGTTCGCCTCCCACAGCGTGCTGAGCGGTCACCGCGGCCTGCCCAGCGCCAAACTGTTCAGCGACCTGGACGCGATGGAGGTAGGCGACGTGTTCTACCTGAACATCCTGGACCAGACGCTGACCTACCAGGTGGATAAGATTACGGTTATCCTTCCGGAGGACAGCTCCGAGCTGACGCTGTTTCCCGGCAAGGACTACTGCACGCTGATGACATGCACGCCCTATGGCATTAATACACACCGGCTGCTGGTGCGCGGTGTCCGGGTGGAAAATGATAAGAAACTGCTGGATGTACGTGTGACGGCGGACGCCCTGAAGGTTGAGCCGCTGTATGTGGTTCCGTTTATCGCAGGCCCGGTTTTACTGGTGATGATCCTGTGGGTTATCCTGTTCGCAGGGCGGAAAAAGAAGTCAAGATATTACTGAACGAAAAAAACAATACAAATACTCCTGAAAGGCCGGAAATATCCGGCCTTTTTAGTACAAATTATTGACAAAAACAGGAAATAGATACATAATAAACATGGCTAACTATGCGATGTAACTAACCTTTCAAAAAGGTTATAGAATATACAGAAGAAGGTTTGTTTCATGAATCGGAAGCGTGTTTTCCGGCGCACTGGAACAGGGAGGAGAATTTTATCTTTCCTCTTTGCTTTCGTGTGGCTTGTTTACGCTTCCGGCATTGACGCATTCGCGGAGAACAATATCATCTATTCTGAACCCGTCACAGCACCGGTCCGTGCGATTAAAACGCCCCAGCCGGAAGAGGCTGAGGTCGAGCCGCTGGAGCTTCCGGAAGCAAATGAAAACCCGGAAGAAGGCGGCATTCTGCCGGAAGGGGAAACAGGAGAGAACGGGACAGAACTGAACGAAGAAGAAACCGCGCCGGAAGAAACCGGAGAGCAGCCTGAAGCTGACGCCGGGGATGAAGGAACAGCGGTTCCGGAGGAAACAGCTGAAGCAGCCGAACCGGCGGGAGAGCAGGAAACGAATCAGCCGGAAAGCGAACCGGAACAGCAACCGGCCGGTGATATTACAGACGACGAAGCCGAAGCTGAATCTGAACCGGAACGAACCTGGTGTGCCGGAAGCCTGGCAGCGGAAACCGAAGGGTGTGTTGTACGGATTGATTATCCGGTAGAAGCCCATATCGATGAAAACGCCAGCCTTTCCCTGGAGCCTGCGAAAGGCGCGGAACTGTATACCGCGCTGAAATCCGCGGCAAAGGTGATCCGGAATGAGGCAAACGATACCTGGAACCAGCAGGTATCGGAAGATGGAAACCGGTTCTATGTGCTGAAGATGACCGATCCGGAAGGAAACGAAATCCTGCCGGCAGCCGGCATGAACCTGATCTGTGAACAATCTGAAAGCCCTGAAGGCGTGACTTACTTCCTGGCCGGCGACAATGCCCGGATCCTGGAAGCACAGGACGGTACGCTGCTGATCAGCGATTACCGTATGGAACCCTTTGGATACGCGACTGTTGAGCGGATCCAGACAGGAATTGTCACGCAGGAATTCCAGGCTCCGGATTACCTGGTGACGGCTGCGTACGGCCCGGAAGCCGGATTCCCGTCCGATACGGAGATGAAGGTGCGGGAGATCCGCCCGGATACGCCGGAATACGCGATATACAGCGGCATGACGGAAGAAACGCTGGGTGAGGAATGGAGCGAAATCACCCTGGAACGTTATTTCGATATTACCTTTGTCAGCGGCGGAAAAGAAGTGGAACCGCAGGCGGAAGTGGACGTGCAGATCGTTTTCAAGGACGTCATTGAACTGACGGAGGAGCATGACGTCCAGGCGGTCCATATTGAGAATAACGAAGCCAAGGTGATCGAATCCGAGACGGAGTCCAATGAGGACGCCGCCAAACAGAGCCAGGAACTCATCGATACAGTGTCCTTCACAGCAGACAGCTTCTCTGTGTACGGCGTCGTGCGGCGCACAAAGATTACGCAGAAAGTGCTGGCAGCAGACGGAAACACCTATGAAATCAGCGTAACCTACGGCCAGGACGCATCCATCCCGGCGGACGCTGAACTGGTTGTGACGGAGCTGCTGCCCGGAGACGAGCGGTATGCGGAACATCTGCAGCAGGCTGTGAGGGCAGCGCTTGAACAGTCCGGGGTGGAAATCCCCGCGGAGGATGAAGGCGTCTATATCCGCGAAGACCAGTACGGCCGGTTTTTCGATATCGAGATCCGCTCCGGCGGGCTGAAGATTGAACCCGAAGGCAATGTGACCGTGAAGATCGGCCTGGCGGACGCTCCGGAAGAGCGGAAAGATGAACTGCTGGTGGTTCACTTTGCGGGATCGGAACCGGATATTCTCGGCACAGAAACAGAGACAGAGGGCACGATTCGCTTTGAGACGGATTCCTTCTCTGTATACGGTGTGATTACCATGCCATCCAGCACGCCACAGAACAACCTGGCTGACCTGGACAGCAGAAGGTTCACCATGAGCCACAATAACCTGTATGTGACCAAAACCATTGATGCGGGTACAACCAACCAGTTCCATAAAACCAGAAACGCGAATGAAGCGACCGTCTGGACATTTGAAGCGACGGGTACCGCAGGCGTCTATAATATCTTTACCACCGACGCACAGGGCAACAAACAGTACATGAATCTGAACCGCCGTGACGGCAGCCGCGCTCACGCGGCCCTGAGCAGTACGCCCATGGGATTCAGGGTTACCCGTGACAATAACGGCAGATACGAGATTCAAACAGCTGAACCCCAAAGCAACGTTTTGTTCTACCTGAACGAATTCAACGGCGGAACCGGATTTGCCGGTTGGTATCAGAGAAATACCGCAGACGATCTTTTTGACCTGCAGTTCATTGATCCCGTGATGGAAAACGGCAAGGAATATATGGTCCTTGTGAAGTATGACGGGAATTACTACATTGTCAACAACGACGCCAGCCTGACGCGGGTTGATTATGATGCCGTAAACAATAAGGTGGCTGTTGACAATCCGATGCTGTGGACTGTTGACGGAAACAATCCCAACAAACATATTTATTTCCGGTCGGAAGCATCCGGATATACTTCTGACCAGCTGCCGTCTGACTATTACCGGCGGTACCTGGATCCCAGCCAGCCCGGAGCCCTGACAGAGGAAAACAGCGGCAACGTTTCCCTGGATATGCATTACAACCAGGGCTGGCGGGATGATGAGGGCGTGATGAATTATCCGGCGACGATCAACCGGGCGAGCCCGGTTGAAAATAACGCCAGGGTGAATTATTACAACCAGCAGGTGTATGAAGGCGATTGGAGCGCCAACAATCACCTGGGCGTTGAACTGAACAGCAACGGCGTTCCTGTCCGCCTGGTGGGAGGTCAGTCCGCAGCAAACGGGGTGGAAATCCTTTTCGCAGATCCGACAGAGGTCAAAGAACCGATCGCGCGGAACCATTCCGTGAACCATATTGATATCTCCATTGCCGGCGAATCCCGGGTTGCCGTACCCCTGGCATACGGTACCTATTACTACCAGGATCCGTCTACCGGAGAAATGATCGAATATAACGTTACAACGAACGTTTCCCTGAACCTCAGCACCAAAGTATCCATCGATCCGGAAGACATGAAGCACGCCACGATCAAGGCGTATGACAAGAACAACAACGAACTGGATGACGCGTTCGTTATCACCGGCTATTCCTCCAATGCCCACAACGATGTCAGTGCCGTACAGGTTCGCGTTGAAGGCCGGTTCAAGGTGGCAACAGTCAATACAGCCTATAACTGGTGGGAAGATACCAACTCCGACCGCATGAAGCGGGAACGCCTGAACAACCCGATTACCTATGTTGTATCCGCTATCAAGAACCAGGATTTCAACATGGTGGATCCAGACCGCGGCCAGCTGTATGAAAAAATGGCTGACGGCACGTATAAACCGCTGTCCCTGAACATGGACGTGGATATGACGGCCAGCTTTACATACTTTGATACTGCCAACGAATGCCCGCCTGCACACTGGAACTATGACCTTTGGCAGAGCGGCGGCATCATTGACGGCAGCGGTATGGACTTTATCCTGGGCGGTGATACGGAAGCGGCCAGCACAAGTGTTGTGGCGCTTGAAGTGACCAAGCAGATTGTGGATGAAAACGGAGTGATGGTCCATCCCGCGGAAAAGATTATCCACGGCGTGGATATTTACGGAAACACGGCCAAGGATGCCAACGGACTGGTGGCCAATCCTAACATTGTGGCAGAAGTAAACGTTGACCAGTACGGTACGGATTTTACTCCCTCGGGCTATTCGAAAATACATTCCAAGAATATCGCTGTCGGGCCGAACGGCATGACGGTTGTATATGACTATGCCATTAAGCCGGGTATGTACTACGTGACGGAAGACAAAGATACCATTGCACCATCCTTTGTTGATACAGCCGGGGATACGTGGGAATACAAGGAAACATATATCAAAACGGAATACGTCCGCCGCGGCAACAAGTACGACGACAAGACGGTTTATCCGGACCCATACCATTTCAGCAAAAACTACACCATGAGCGATCCGGTGTTTGCCGCTGTTCCTGAAGTGGTCGGCACTTTCAAACGTCTGGACAATGTGGAGAAGAAGAACGGTATTGTTGAATTCTATATTTATAACGTATACGTCAATACCAGCCATACCACTCTGGAAGTGGAAAAGAAGTGGGCGGAGGGTACCCCGATTCCGGCGGAAGGCGAGGTTACTTTCGAACTGTATTACGCGAAGCGCCAGAAGACTGATCATGGAGAACCGTTAGCTGCATTGACGCCCTGGCCGGATTATGACGAATACCTGCCCGCAACAGGCGATCCGATTTTCGATCCCAAAATCAATACCGTGCTGACCGTGAGTGCCCATGAAGCCGCGCCTGACTGGCTTGTTACCTTCACGGGAATGCCCAAGACCTGGCGGGACAGCGAGGGCAACGAATGGGAACTGGACTATTACGCCAGGGAAACCGCGGTGACCGTAAACGGCATCAATATCAGCAGTCAGTATATCCAGACCATTGTCAAGGAAGACGCCGCACCGGAGGAAGCAGACGTATCAGACGGAAAGGTGACCATTACCAACGCCGCGGCGAAAACCAACACAACGGTGAAAAAGACCTGGTCTGATGACGCGGCCCATTATAACGAAGAGACTTTAACCCTGAAGCTTGTCCGCTACAGGAAGGATGCTCCGCCTGAACCGGAGGACGGCATCCTGAACATTGCGCATATCACCTCCGGCATTCCGGCTTCTCCGCAGCTGCCGGCCGGTTTTAAAGTGTCCTATTCCTATACCGGGCCTGTCTCCGCTTCCGGTGTTCCTGCCGGCAATTATGAAGTGCCGCCGGGACAGTATACGGTTACCGCAACCGTGACAGACGGTGCCGCGCCTTTTGGCTATACCTACAGTTTCACCTCGGATCCGGTTACGGTGAACGTGCCTGAAAACGGCGTTGCAACCGCTGAATTCACAAGCTTCTATTCACAGAACGCAGGAACGCTCAATGTTTCTCATATTTCCAACGGACTGCCCAATTCTCCGCAGCTGCCGTCAGGATTTGCTGTGACCTATTCCTGCACCGGAAACGGAACCACCTTTGATCTGCAGCCGGGAGACAACACGCTTCCCGCCGGCACATATGTTGTGACTGCCAATGTTACAAACGGAGCTCCGCCGTCAGGCTACAGCTATGCCAGCACGACGGAACCCATGACTGTTACCGTATACTCGAACGGCACAACGAGAACAGAATTTACCAGCTATTACGGCAGGTTTGTGAAGGTTACTGCAAAGCATATCCAGCAGAGGGGTGTTTCCTGGAACATCCAGACAGACGTATACGAGAAGCAGTTTGCGGTAGGAACGATCATTGAGATCGCATACTCAACCAATAACCTCGATAGTGAGCTTTATATCAACGGCCGGAGGGTGACTACCTTCCGCGGCGAGGGCCGGCATACCTACAGCTATACCCTTCAGCGGGAAGAGGATCTGCTGATCGAGGCGCTGGATCCCTGGTTCCCGAACGGATTTACGACCAAGATTACCGTTGAGGCAATCGGTGTTTCCGGCTCCGCGGATATCCTGCCCCGGCAGACAGCCGGTCTCAGCAACATCCGGTACACCGCGTCCGCAGGTTTCACATCCGGCGGAAGGGGACTGCGTGCCGCCGGAGTACCGGAAGGATACAATAAGGATACGGACTGGTCGGAAACCATCATCGTGAGCGGATCCGACAACTGGATCAAGGCCGTAGAGGAACTGGATGTCTACGACGAGCACGGACAACCGTATTACTACGCGATAGAAGAAGAGAATGTTCCGGAAGGCTATGACGCGGAAGCGGATGTACCGGTGATCGCAACGGACATTGAGAACGCAGAACTGACGGTGGTCAATACCTATATCAATCCGACAACAGGCAACCTGATTGTTTCCAAGAAGATCAGCGGTAATGCGGCGGATCTGACCAAAGCCTTCAACATCACCGTGACGGCAGTGGACGCGGAGGGACATCCGATTCCCGACGGTACATACGGAGCCATGACCTTCACCGGCGGCACGGCGACCTTTACCCTGACCAACGGAGAAACCAAAAAAGCACTGGAGCTGCCGGAAGGAACCGTGTTTACGGTCAGTGAGGAAGCGGACGGCTACGTGTCTGAACGGAGCGGTGAAGACAGTGTCATCGAACCGGGATTAACCAAACATGTTGATTTTACCAATACGCGGGATACTTTTGCTGACTTGAAAATCCTGAAGACCGTGACAGGGGAAGAATTTGACGAAAACCAGGTGTTCAGCTTTACGGTGACGCTGTCCGGATATACCGGGGAGGAAACCTTTGAAACCGTGAAGACTTCCGGCGGGGAAAACAAAGATGGAACCCTGACATTTACGGACGGGAAAGCCGTCATTGAACTGAAACACAACGAAAGCCTGACAATCAAAAACCTGCCCAACGGTACGGTTTACACTGTGGAAGAGGACGATTACACACCTGAATATTATGAGCCCGAGTTTGAAAACGCCAGCGGTACGATTGAGGGCGGCGATAATGTGACGGTGGAAGCTTCCTTTATCAACCCCAAGAAGCCGGTGGTAGACATTGTGGCGGAAAAGGATTGGGGCGAAGCTGACTATATCCTGGAAGCCACTGCTGTGCGGTTTGTGCTGAAACGGAAGGCAGGCAACGGAGAACCGGAAGTCGTTGATACGGTAACCCTGACACAGGCGGATGAATGGAAAACCCACTGGGAAGACCTGGACAAGTATGTGGACGGAAGCCTGCCGGAGAATGAAAGGGCAGCGTATACCTACTTTGTTGAGGAAAACGGAGTATACTTCGGTGAACTGACGGACGGGGAAGTGCCGGAAGACGCCTGGGTCACGGATGAAGAGCTGCTGGCGGATATGTATACGACATCCGGCGGCGAAGTGAACATGAGCGGAGAACACCAGAATCACGGCACGGCGAAGATTCAGAACCTGTCCGAGACAACCACCGTGATTCTTGAAAAGAACTGGCCTGATTTTGCGGACGATGCTTCCGTCGCCTGGGAGGCCACATTCCGGCTGCTGGCGGATGAAACCTCCACAGAGGATGAAACCATCACAATCCGTAAAGATACACCGGTGGAGGAAAGGACTTTTGCCAACCTGCCGAAATACAGGGTTGACGAGAACGGGGAAGCAAAGCTGATTGACTATACGGTGAAGGAAACCGCGTACAACGTCTATGAAAACGGTGATCTCCGGTTCAGCTATGACGGAACCAACTATGTTCCGGATGATCGCAACAAGCGTTATCTTTCATCTTATGATTCCGAGTTCAATGAAAACGATGAAGAAGTGATCACGGTTACCAACGTGACCACAAAGGTGGAATCCATCCGGGTTGTGAAGGAATGGATGGGTATTCCCATTGAGGAAACAAAGGATCTTCCGGCTACTTCTTTCGCTCTGGCCTACATACCGGCTACGGGATGGGGCAATCCGGAACCTTATACGGATGATACCGGTTTTGACTATACGAAAATCCGGCTGAGCTATGATAACAACTGGACCTGGGAATGCCCGGTGGAACTTCCGGAAGAATATCGGTATTTTGCCATCGAAACGCCGCTGACCAAGCCTACCTGGGACGCCGCAGACGAACATGTGCTGACGGATCCGCTGATCGATGAATTCCCGATCATGATCGAGGGATATAAGTGCCGTGACGTTATCGATACAGGCAAATGGAGCTCCCTGGTGCATTTCCAGCAGCCGCGGAACGCCAATATCGGCAATCACGGCGAAATCAAAATCCTGAACAAGCTGCCCGGTTATATGCAGATGGACCTGAAGAAAAAATTCCTGGAATACAGGGATGACGGAAACGGCGGGCAGAGCCTGTATACCACAACGGGCGAGGATCAGTCCCAGAGCAATATGATCATTGAGCTCCAGATCCTGCGGCGTACAGTGGATTACAGCTCCGGAGAGGACGTATACATTACCGGCTGGCAGAATTACGGTAAGCCCGTGAGGGTTGGCTATGACGCGGCAGGCAATGAATATGTTGACAATCCAAACCCGTTTGCTGTCGCTCCCAGGGGCTCCTGGAACTATAACGTTGAGGACAATAACATCAATCACGGCCTGCCCACCAAGGGCCTTTACAGGCAGGCAGACAACTCCATTATTGTTGTCCGGTATCAGTATATCTACAAGGAAGTACAGGTGTACGACGGAAACCTGAACCCGACCGGCGGTCAGTGGACAGCCTGGCTTCCGTATGCCTGGGACGCCAACGGCGCCCGGATTCCTGTTTCCGAACTGCAGACAGCGCAGGACCAGGACCGCATGCTGAACGCTCCCGGTACATCCCTGGATATCGAAAAAACCTGGGCGGACGACCGGATTGCTGCGAACGTTGAAGAAGTCTACGTCCGGGTGGAACGCAGGGAATACGGATCAAACGGACCGTACGAAGACTACTTGTCCATTATCAGCACGGAAATGGAACTGGGCAGCCTTTCCCAGAATCACTTCATCACCAGCGGGCCGGACGTGTATAACCCGATCACAAACCGCATTGTACTGGGCCGGGAGAATGACTGGAAGGCGACCATTGACAAAGTGCAGATTTTCCCGAACGGTAACGGGCAGAAACAGTATGAATACCGGATTATAGAGACCGGATACATGGACCGGGCCGGTAACGTCTATGCGAACACCTACGTGTTTGATCCCATCACGTATTATAAACAGGGACGGAACGACGCGGACTGGGTGGACCAGGGCAATGGCCTGCTGCTGACCCGGGACGGGCCTAACAAACTGAGGGTGGAAAACACCTCCCACTTCGGACCGCTGGCAATTGTCAAACAGGTTCCTGAAGTAAGCCTGGAAGCCGCTGAAGGGCAGGAATTTGCGTTCCATGTCGAAATGCTGCTGCCTCCCGGTGTTGAACTCAAACTGCTGGATCTGGAAGTGGAGAACGGAACCATCAGCGATTACACATGTGAAGGCGAAGTTGTCACATTTACCCTGACAATCGAGGGACCGGGCGCAGTCATGATCGACGGTATTCCTTACGGTACCACCTACGAGGTGGAGGAAATTTTCGTACCGGAAGGCTGGAAACAGGATGGTGAACCGGTTTACAGCGATGAGCTGAATAAACAGATTTCCTACGATGATGAAAGGGATCCTGTGGAAAGCGTCACCCTCACCAATGTTGAAACCACATCCGTCACGGCTGAAAAAACCTGGAAGAAGAACGGGGAAGCCGCAGAATGGCCCGGGGACATTACAGAGATTACAGTGGGCCTGTACCGCAGTCTGAACGGCGGTGAACCGGAACCGGTAACGGACGAGGAAGGTAATCCCTGCAGCCTTTCCTTCAGGGAGACAACCTATGCGCCCGGCCGGACGTTCACAGACCTGCCTGTTTATGATGACGAAGGTCATCCCATTGACTACAGCATCCGGGAACTGAGCATCACCGGCGGACAGGAGACGGCGGACGTAACCGATGACGTTGTCACCCTGAGAGGCAAGACCTGGCAGGTGTCGTATACAGAAACGGATGAGGACAACACAACGGTCATCACGAACAGCCTGACAGAAATCCATATTCTGAAAGTTGACCTGAAAAACAGCGAACCGCTGGCAGGCGCGGAGTTCATGCTTGAGAAGCGCAACGGTGAAACCTGGGAAGTGTTCAGGGATCAGATCACCGTTGGCGAAGACGGGGATGAAAAGGGCCGGGCCACCGTGGAAGGACTGACAAACGGCGCCTACACCTTGCGGGAAACAAAGGCACCGCCCGGATATACCCCGCTGGGCACGCCTGTCGGCTTTACCGTGGAGGACGGCGTTATCCGCTTCACAAACACGGAGCACGTGACTTACGATGCACAGACCGCCACATTCAGGGTGGAAAACAAGACCGGACTGGTGCTGCCTAGTACAGGCGGACCCGGAACACAGGCATGGACGGCCATCGGACTGGCGCTGATCCTGTTTGCAGGCCTGATGCTCCTGATGAGACGAAGAAAAAACATGCAATAACTCCGTGTGTAACCGATCATGCAACTGTTTCGGTATATAATGTAATCCATACGAAACGGGAAAGGAAGAAAAGAGAACCCGCTGCAGTCACGTGAAGGAGGTGACGAAAATGACCCGGCGACTCAGAATGATCCTGACGATGATTCTGGCTGTGATGCTGTGCGTCGTTTTCAGCATACCCTCGTTGGCTTTTGAGGCAGACAATCTCCCGCAGGAAACCGTTCCGGCAGAAGAGACGATGACAACACCGGCCCCGGAGCCGACGGTTACCGTATCCCCTCCGGTGGAAATTGCGGTGATTGAGGATGAAGACTGGGGAAACGTCGGGCCGGAAAAGCTGGACATGACTGTTACACCTGCCGCCGCAGAGGAAACGGTGAGCGGCGGGGAGACCGAACCGGAGGCACCGGACTTACAAGAAGATCTTCTGGCGGAGGAAAAGACTGCTGCGGAACCTGCTGCAGCAGAACCGGAAACTGCTCCGGAAGAAGAATTGCCCGCTGCGGATCAGCAGCAGGAAACCGAACCGGCAGCAGAGAACACTGTGGAAGAACCGGCGGCAGAGAATACGGCTGAAGAACCGGCCGGGGAAATAGCGGAAGAACAACCGATACCAGACGCAGCCGAACCGGCTGACCTGCCCGACGCGGATGAGTCCGGGGAGGGAAGCTCCGATGAGGCAAACCCGGAGGAAGAAGAAACTGTAGAGCCGGAAAGCGAGCCTGAAACTGAAAAGGCACGTGTGACGGTGAAGGTGGAAATCTCCATGATCGATGAGACGGTGATGCGTCTCCTGGCGGTAGTGGATGATCCTGAAGGACGGGAATTCCTTTACCAGTGGCAGGTGTCTGAGGACAGCGGGATGACCTACACGGATATTCCTGAAGCCACCACGGACGAACTGAAGGTTGAACTGACTGACGAGAACATCAGCGACATGTGGCGCGTCAGGGTGCAGGCCATCTGAAAACAATGAATGACAGGACGGATCCGCAAGGGTCCGTCCTTTTCCATGCTTGTTTTTAAAGGGTTCATCCGGTATAATACAGGAGCGCTTTTCGAACAGAAAAGTAAAAAACTGATCAGAAAGAGAACAGGGAAAATGAAGAAAACGATTCTGAAAAAATACGCCCGCCTGATTGCCGAATGCGGCGCGAATGTCCAGAAAGGACAGGACGTATTCATCCAGGCCGGCATGGATCAGCCGGAGTTCGTCAAAATGGTGGCGGAGGAATGCTACAAACTGGGCGCCAGCAGGGTGGTCGTTGATTTTGACTACCCGCCGCTGACCAAACTGGCCATGCGCTACAGCAGTGTGAAAACGCTGGGCAACCTGACGAATTACCAGAAGGCCCGCTGGGAGTACTATGTGGAGAAACTGCCCTGCAGGATCTATATTGAATCTGACGATCCGGACGGTCTGAAGGGCATTAACCAGGATAAAATGCTGAAGGTACAGCGGCTCAGGTATCCGCTGATCAAGGGTTACCGGGACGAGATGGATAACAAGTACCAGTGGTGCATCGCCGCGGTGCCGGGTACGGCCTGGGCGAAGAAAGTGTTCCCGGGCCTGCGGATCAGCCAGGCCATGGAAAAAATGTGGGAAGCGATCCTGACCGCCAGCCGGGTGAATGATGATCCGGTAGCAGCCTGGAAAGAACATAACGCGGACCTGCATGAACGCTGCAAGTACCTGAACAGTCTTGGCATTGCAGAACTGCATTATACCGCCGGAAACGGTACGGACTTCACGGTCGGTATGATTCCGGAAGCAGAATTCAAGGGCGGCGGAGATACCAGCCTGCAGAACATTTTCTTCAATCCGAACATCCCCACGGAGGAATGCTTTATTTCCCCAATGAAGGGTAAAGCGGATGGTATTGTCTATGCCAGCCTCCCGCTGAGCTATCAGGGCCAGCTGATTGAAAATTTCAATATCCGCTTTGAGAACGGCAAGGCGGTGGAATGGCACGCGGAGAAGAATGAGCAGCTGCTGACCAACATGCTCACATCTGATGAGGGCGCCTCTTACCTGGGAGAATGCGCGCTGATTCCTTATGATTCCCCGATCCGCAACAGCGGCGTACTGTTCTACAACACCCTGTTTGATGAAAACGCGGCCTGCCACCTGGCGGTAGGCTTCGGATTCCCTGATACGATCAAGGGCTTTGAGAACAAGACCCTGGAAGAGTGCAGGGCGCTGGGCGTGAACGACTCCATGATCCATGTGGACTTCATGATCGGCACCAAAGATATGAACATCGACGCGAAAACCCGGGACGGCAAGACCGTACCGATCTTCCGCAACGGCAACTGGGCATTCTGATGCCTTAAGGGAAGCAGTCCATGCAGATGGACTGCTTCTGTTTTATGATTGCACGCAAACGTTTACCGTGTTAAAATAAAAAAGTTGGAGAATAATGAGCATCCCTATAGAATCAAAAAACAATCAATCGTAACAACAGGAGGAACGAGGCATGAATTACGGCTATTTTGATGAGAAAGCCAGAGAGTATGTGATTACCAATCCCAATACCCCTGCCCCCTGGGCAAACTATCTCGGATCGCCGGATTACGGTGCCATCGTAACGGTGAATGCCGGCGGATACAGCTTTGTCAAGAGCGGTGCCGCAGGCCGGATCCTGCGCTACACCTTCAACCAGTTTGACGAGCCCGGCCGGTATATTTACCTGCGGGATGAGGAAACCGGGGATTTCTGGTCCGCCAGCTGGAAACCGGTGGCAAAGCCCCTGGATACCTATAAGAGCGAATGCCATCACGGCACAAGCTATACCGAGATTATCAGTGAGTATAACGGGATCCGGAGCCGGGTGCTGTATTACGTTCCCATGGGCGCAACCCATGAGGTATGGCGTGTCAGCCTGGAGAACCTGACGGACCGGGAGCGGAAGATCAGCGTCTTCGGCTACTGCGAGTTCACGACGGAAAGCCTGTACACCCAGGACCTGGTTAACCTACAGTATACCCAGTTCATTACCAAGACTGAGTTCCACGACACCTTCCTGCTGGAGCAGATCAATGAGTTCAACTATCCGAGACCGGACGGAACCACCGGACGGGAACGGTTCTTCGGCCTGGCAGGCGCGAAGGTTGCCAGCTATACCGGACGCCGGGAGCAGTTCCTGGGCAGAAGCCGCTTTGACAAGCCCCAGGCGGTTGTGGACGGAAAGTGCGACAACAGCCTGAACTATAACGGCAATCCCTGCGGCGCACTGCAGTTCAGCGCGGTGCTGAAGCAGGGTGAAAAGACTACCGCTGCCTTCCTGCTCGGTCAGAAAACCGTGTTTGAAGCCAAAGAAATTGTGGACCGCTACGCACAGACGGCGGAAACAGTGGACAAAGAGCTGCAGGAGCTGATTGCTTACTGGCACGGGGAACTGGCCAACCTGAAGATCACCACGCCGGATAAGAATTTCGATACCATGGTGAACACCTGGAACGCCTTCCAGTGCTTTATCACCTTCGTATGGAGCCGGGCTGCCAGCCTGATATACTGCGGTGAGCGGAACGGTTACGGATACCGTGATACCGTGCAGGATATCCAGGGTATCATGCACCTGGATCCGGAACTGGCACGGCAGCAGCTGACCTTCATGCTCAGCGCGCAGGTGCATCACGGCGCCGGTCTGCCATTGGTTAAGTTCACGCATAATGCGGGACATGAAGATACGCCTGAACAGGACAGCTATGTGAAGGCTACCGGCCATCCGAGCTATCGCGCGGACGACGCACTGTGGCTGTTCCCGACGGTGTACAAGTATATTGCCGAGACCGGCAACACGGCCTACCTGGATGAAGAAATTCCCTTTGCGGATAAGGACGTGGGCACGGTTCGCGAGCACCTGAAGCGGGCGATCAACTTCAGCATGACCCACCTGGGGCCCCACGGAATGCCTGCCGGCCTGCACGCTGACTGGAATGACTGCCTGCAGCTGGGCGCAAAGGGTGAGAGCACCTTTGTGGCCTTCCAGCTGTATTACGCGCTGATTATCATGAAGGAATTCTGCGCGAATGAACCGGAATATGTGAAATATCTGGATGAGACTGCCGAAAACCTGCTGAAGATCCTGAATGAGCAGTGCTTTGAGGGAGACCGCTTCATCCGCGGCTTCCGTGAGGACGGCGTCGTTATCGGCAGCAAGAAGGACAATGAAGCCAATATGTGGCTGAATCCCCAGAGCTGGGCCGTGATCAGCCGCGGCGCTACGGCGGAACAGGCGGAAGCCATCCTGAACACCGCCTGCGAGAAACTGAACACTCCCTACGGCCTGGAAGTGATGCAGCCGAGCTACCGGTACGAATACTTCGAAGGCGCACGGATGCGTCTGTTCAATCCCGGCACCAAGGAGAACGGCGGTATTTTCTGCCAGCCCCAGGGCTGGGCAATCCTGGCGGAAGCCCTTTGCGGGCATGGCAACCGGGCCTTCCAGTACTTCCAGGAAAGCAGTCCTGCCTCCTTCAATGATGATGCGGACCGCCGGGTGATTGAGCCCTACGTCCATGGACAGTTCATCGAAGGTCACGAGAGTCCTTTTGCCGGACGGAGCCATGTGCACTGGCTGACAGGTACCGCCAGCACGGTTATGGTCGGCTGCGTGGAAGGAATCCTGGGCCTGCGGCCGACCCCCGCCGGTATTGAGATTTCTCCCGCTATTCCGCAGGAATGGGACGGCTTCACCATGGAGAAGGTCTTCCGTGGCAAAAAGCTGCATATTACCGTGGATAACAGCGCCCATAAGGAAGGAAAGCCCGCGAAGGTTATCCTGAACGGCGTTGAGCGCACAGCCGGTGTGATTCCGGCGGATGAGCTCAGGGAAGAAAACGACATTATGGTTGTTATGTAAGATGAAGATTATCGCAAGAATCCGGAATCCCTATGATGGTAAATTCGGGGTGCCCCGGCAGAGCGGCCTGGTGGAACAGGTGGTATCGACCATCGTGTTTGAACCGGAATACCGTGTGGCGGAAGCGCTGCGGGGCATCGAGGAGTTTTCTCATCTGTGGCTGATCTGGGGCTTTGACCGTGCGGAAAGGGAAAACTGGTCCCCGACAGTGCGGCCGCCTCGGCTCGGCGGCAACCAGCGGGTAGGGGTGTTTGCCACCCGTTCTCCCTTCCGGCCCAACGCTGTCGGCCTGAGCTGTGTGAAGCTGCTGGGCGTGGAAAAGGGGACCGAGGGTACCGTGCTGAAGGTTGCCGGAGCGGATCTGATGAACGGCACGCCCATCTATGATATCAAGCCTTATCTGCCCTATGCAGACTGCAGGCCTGAAGCGACAGGCGGATTCACAGACCGGACGGAAAAACGGACCGTGGAAGTGGAGATCCCGGCGGAATGTGCGAAGGCGATGAAACCGGAAGACCTGGAAGCGCTGAAGGCGGTGCTCCGGGAGGATCCCCGGCCGGCTTATCAGGATGATCCGGAGAGAGTGTATGCGTTTGAATTTGGCGGAAAGAACGTGAAGTTCAAAGTGGAAAATGGAACGCTGCGTGTTTTGTCAATTCACAATTCATAATTCATAATTCACAATGGTGGAGAGAACAGCTTCCAACGGAAGCTGTTCTTTTGATTTAATGCGCTTTCGGCGTAGTAAGGGATTCCTTAGTGTGCTAACGCTTATTCGAAATGACATGTGGGAAAAGTGCTTTCAGTCGGATTATATATAATTATGAATTATGAATTGTGAATTATGAATTAATTGTACGTAATGGCCCGTATGACATTGTATTTGAACTGCATTTTGGGTTGATCTTTTCGAAAAACTATGGCATACTATGCACATGGTTGAAAAACAACCCTGTGGGACAAATGCGTCCCGCTCAATATAAGGAGGATGAAATCATGGAACGTGTTTATAACTTTTCTCCCGGACCTTCCCAGCTGGCTCTTCCTGTGCTTGAAAAGGCTCAGAAGGATCTGGTCTGTTATGGCGATACAGGTATGTCCGTGATGGAAATGAGCCATCGCAGCAAGATGTACACCGATATCTATGACAAGACCGTAGCCGATCTCCGCGACCTGATGAACATCCCCGAGGATTACGACGTGGTGTTCCTGCAGGGCGGTGCCACCCAGCAGTTCTCCGCTGTTCCGCTGAACCTGATGGTCAACAAAAAGGCTGACTATATCGATAGCGGTAACTTCGCCCACCTGGCTGCTGAAGAAGGCAAGCGTTACGGTGAAGTGAACGTCGTGGCTTCCAGCCGTGAAGACGTTTATACCTATGTGCCGGATGTGAATGCCATCAAGTTCAATGATGATGCTGACTATGTGCACATCACCCAGAACAACACCATCTATGGCACCCGCTTCGTGGAGCTGCCCAAGTGCAAGGCGCCCATCGTCTGCGACGCCAGCAGCATGATCCTGAGCGAGGAAATGGATGTGACCAAGTACGGTGCTATCTATGCCGGCGCCCAGAAGAACATCGGACCGAGTGGCCTGTGTGTTCTGATTGTGAAGCATGACCTGGTTGGCCATGCCATGGATATCTGCCCGAAGCTGCTGAACTGGCAGATTCAGGTGGAAAAGGGAAGCATGTACAATACGCCCAACACCTGGGGTATTTACCTGGCCGGCCTGACCTTTGAGTGGCTGAAGAGCATTGGCGGCGTAAAAGCTGTTGAAGCTGTGAATATTGAAAAGGCTGCTATGCTGTATGACTTCCTGGACAACAGCAAGCTGTTCAAGGCGACTGCCCAGCCCAAGTACCGCAGCCGCATGAACGTGACCTTCGTGACCGGCGACGCCGATAAGGACGCTGCCTTCGTGAAGGCTGCCGCGGCCGAAGGCCTGGTGAACCTGAAGGGCCACCGCTCTGTCGGCGGTATGCGTGCCAGCATCTACAACGCCATGCCCATCGAAGGCGTGAAGAAGCTGGTTGACTTCATGAAGAAGTTCGAGGCTGAAAACGCGTAATAACGTTGAAGGAGAAAAACCGATGTATAAGATTCAGACGCTGAATGCGATTTCGGATATCATCCATACCCAGCTGAGCGCTGATAAGTATACCGTGAGCAAGGACGAGCCCGTGCCGGATGCAATCCTGGTACGCAGCGCTGCCATGCATGATATGGAATTCGGACCGGAACTGCTGGCCATCGGCCGTGCCGGTGCCGGTGTCAACAACATCCCGATCGACCGCTGCTCCAAGGAAGGTATTGTGGTCTTCAATACCCCCGGCGCAAACGCCAACGCGGTGGCGGAACTGGTAATCTCCGGCATGATGATGTGCGGCCGGAAAATCGCGGATGCCCTGGACTGGGTCAAGACCCTGAAGGGCAAGGGAGATGAAGTTGCCAAGCTGGTGGAAAAAGGAAAGAGCCAGTTTGTCGGCGCTGAAGTCCGTGGTAAAACCCTGGGCGTGATCGGTCTGGGCGCTATCGGTTCGATCGTGGCAAACGCTGCCAGCCGCGGCCTGGGTATGAACGTCATCGGTTATGACCCCGGCATCTCCGTGGAACGGGCCTGGAGCCTGAGCACCTCCGTGCATCGCGCTGCTTCTGAGGATGAAGTACTTGCCCAGGCGGACTTCATTACCTTCCATATCCCGCTGAACGACTCCACCCGCGGCTCTATCAACGCGGAGAAGTTCGCAAAGATGAAAGACGGCGCATGCATTATGAACTTTGCCCGCGGCGAGCTCGTAAACAACGACGATATGCTGGCTGCGCTGGCAAGCGGTAAAATCGGCCGGTATGTGACCGATTTCCCGAATGACGATCTCATCGGTGTGGACAATGTAGTCTGCATTCCGCACCTGGGAGCCAGCACGCCTGAAAGCGAAGAAAACTGCGCTAGCATGGCGGCTGCGGAAATCCGGGATTACCTGGAAACCGGCAGCATCCATAACAGCGTAAACTATCCTGAAGTGCAGCTGGGCGAGCCGGACGCTGTCCGCGTGCTGGTGCTGCATGAGAATATCCCGAACATGATTTCCAACATCACGGCCGCGGCCGCGAAAGAGGGAATCAACATCGAAAACATGGTCAACAAGAGCCGGAAGGACATGTCAGTGACCGTGATGGAGATGGCGGAACTGCCGTCCAGCCACGCGCTGCAGACGCTGCAGGAACTGCAGGGAATCATCCGGATCAGGACGTTCACCAAGGAATAAGGAAAACATTAAAGAGGAATGCGAAAGCATTCCTCTTTTTGATTGCGATGATATATGACTGAGAAAACGTTATGTGACAGAAGGGACAGCCCTACAGTCACATTTTTAACGTGACAATAGGGCAGTCCCTCTGTCACATCCATGATTGCAGCAACGTGACTGCAGGGGAGATTCTTCGACGCGGCCTTCGGCCTTGCTCAGAATGACAACGTGGGCAATGCGGAAGGGACGACTGGGGAAAGGTTCTTTTCGTTCCAAGGATACGGCAAGAGCATTACAGGGGGGAGTGAGGGAAGCGGTAGCCCAGTGGGCTATCCTGCGAAGCAGGAAGCGACCCGAACGAGTCAACCGAAACGAGCGGCGAGTGCGCTCCAAGCGCGAGCAGTGACGATTGAGGTTGCGGATAGAGACCCACAGTCACATTTTCTTCGAAAACAGTGACAGTGGTTCAGTCCCCGCAGTCACACTCTTGCCGCTGTTACGCCACGGATTATGAAAGTTCTAATCGTTAAAAAGTATATATCAATTTTAAGTTTTAAGTTTTAAGTATTCATTATTCATTAGAAAAAGGGACTGGAATTTCTTCCAGTCCCTTTTTCTATTAGAAGCTGTAGGAATCTTTGATTTCGATATCCTTGTAGCGCTTCATGCCGGTACCGGCGGGGATCAGCTTGCCCAGGATGACGTTTTCCTTCAGACCGATCAGCGGGTCGATCTTGCCGCGGATAGCGGCTTCGGTCAGCACGCGGGTGGTCTCCTGGAAGGAAGCGGCGGACAGGAAGCTTTCGGTGGCCAGAGAAGCCTTGGTGATGCCCAGCAGGATACGCTTGGCGATGGCGGGGGTGCCGCCTTCCATGATGGCTTTCCGGTTGGCTTCCTCAAAGTTGAAGATATCCACGAGGGAGCCGGTCAGCAGATCGGTATCTCCGCTGTCTTCCACGCGAACCTTGCGCAGCATCTGGCGGATGATGATTTCGATGTGCTTGTCGCTCACGCCAACGCCCTGGAGGCGGTAGACGGAGAGAACTTCCTTCAGCAGGTATTCCTGGACGGCCTTCACACCGAGGATACGGAGCAGGTCATGGGGATTGACGGAACCTTCAGTAAGTTCATCGCCGGCTTCCACATGATCGCCTACGCCAACCTTCAGGCGGGAACCGTAGGTAATCTGATAGGCCTTGGTGTCCTTGGGATCCTCATCGGAGGTGATCACCAGTTCGCGGCGCTTCTTGGTCTCCTGGATGGATACCGTGCCGGCGATTTCAGCCAGGATGGCGTCACGCTTCGGCTTGCGGGCCTCGAACAGTTCCTCAACGCGGGGAAGACCCTGGGTGATGTCGTCAGCGCCCGCGATACCGCCTGTATGGAAGGTACGCATGGTCAGCTGTGTACCGGGTTCACCGATAGCCTGTGCGGCGATGATACCAACGGCTTCACCGACATCCACCTTACCGCCGTGGGCCATGTTCTCGCCGTAGCAGCGGGCGCAGACACCGTTTTCGGTGCGGCAGGTGAGGACGGAACGGACAGTTGCCTTGGTAATGCCCCGGGCAACGATCTCACGGGCCATCTGGTAATCGATGGGCTCGTTCAGCCGGACCAGCACTTCGCCGGTGGCGGGATCGACAATGTCTTCAGCAGCGGTACGGCCGCGGAGACGATCTTCCAGGGACTCAATGGACTGCTTGCCGCTCATGAGTTCGGCCACGCTGATACCGCGGACCTTTTCACCACGGGATTCGAAGCAGTCATCTTCCCGGACGATAACTTCCTGGGAAACGTCCACCAGACGACGGGTCAGGTAACCAGAGTCAGCGGTACGCAGGGCGGTATCGGCCAGGGACTTACGGGAACCGTGAGAGGAGAGGAAGAATTCCAGAACCGTCAGGCCCTCACGGAAGTTAGCACGGATAGGCAGTTCGATGGTCTTGCCGGAAGGAGAGGCCATCAGACCGCGCATACCGGCCAGCTGGGACACCTGCGCGGAAGAACCGCGGGCGCCGGAGTCGGTCATCATGCGGATCGGGTTGAACTTATCCAGGTTCGGCAGAATCTGGTTCTTCAGATTCGCGGTGCACTCGGTCCAGATGTTGATAACGCGGTTGTAACGCTCGTCTTCGGAAAGAAGACCCTTACGGTAGAGCGCGTTGACCTTGCGGACGGCCTCGTCGGCTTCTTCCAGCATGGTCTTCTTCACTTCAGGCACCTTGATGTCCGCAACGGACACGGTGATGGCGCCCACGGTGGAGTACTTGAAGCCCAGCGCCTTGATCTTGTCCAGTACCTGGGCGGTTTTGTGTTCGCCCTGGGTGTGGAAGCACTGGTCAACGATCTTGGACAGCTGCTTTTTGCCGACCAGTTCGTCGATTTCAAGTTTGAACATATCATCCAGGCATTCACGCTTCACGAAACCAAGGTTCTGCGGCAGCGCGTCGTTGAAGATCAGGCGTCCCAGGGTGGTGTCGATCAGCTTGGAGCCGGATTCCTCACCAAAGGTACGGAAGATGCGGACCTTGATGGGGGACTGGAGGGTGATCTGGCCCAGGGAGTAAGCCATAATGGCTTCATCCTCGGAGGAGAAGACCCGTCCGGAACCCAGGGCTCCTTCGTGGATGATGGTCAGGTAGTAGCAGCCGATAACCATGTCCTGAGAGGGAGAAATGACCGGACGGCCATCCTGCGGCTTCAGGATATTGTTATGGGCCAGCATCAGGAAGCGGGCTTCAGCCTGGGCTTCCATGGAAAGCGGAACGTGTACAGCCATCTGGTCGCCGTCGAAGTCGGCGTTGAAAGCGGTACAGGCGAGGGGATGCAGCTTGATGGCCTTGCCCTCAACCAGGATCGGCTCGAAGGCCTGGATACCCAGACGGTGCAGGGTAGGAGCACGGTTCAGCAGAACCGGATGATCCCTGATGACTTCTTCCAGGATGTCCCAGACTTCAGGACGAACCTTTTCGACAGCCCGCTTGGCGGACTTGACGTTGTGGGAGAGCTTCAGGGAAACCAGGCGTTCCATAACGAAGGGCTTGAACAGTTCCAGTGCCATTTCCTTCGGCAGACCGCACTGATACAGCTTCAGTTCAGGTCCGACGACGATAACGGAACGGCCGGAATAGTCAACGCGCTTACCCAGCAGGTTCTGACGGAAACGGCCCTGCTTACCGCGGAGCAGATCCGACAGGGACTTCAGGGCACGGTTTCCGGGACCGGTGACCGGACGGCCGCGGCGGCCGTTGTCGATCAGGGCGTCCACAGATTCCTGCAGCATGCGCTTTTCGTTGCGGACGATGATGTCCGGAGCGCCCAGCTCAAGCAGTCTCTTCAGACGGTTGTTACGGTTGATGACCCGGCGATACAGGTCGTTCAGGTCGGAAGTGGCGAAACGGCCGCCGTCCAGCTGAATCAGGGGACGGAGATCCGGGGGAATTACCGGCACCACGGAGAGGATCATCCACTCCGGCTTGTTGTGGCTGGTACGGAAGGATTCAACAACTTCCAGGCGCTTGACAGCACGGGCGCGCTTCTGGCCTTCGGTTTCGCGGTCGCGTTCCTTTTCGGTCAGCTGGGCGATCTCAGCCTTCAGGTCGGCGGAGAGCTTTTCCAGATCCAGTTCCTTCAGCAGGTCCTGGACAGCTTCGGCACCCATCTTGGCGACGAAGGAGCCTTTGCCGCACTTGGCTTCGACTTCACGATAGCGCGCGTCATTGATCAGCTCCAGGCGCTTCAGGCCGGTTTCTTCGCTGTTACCGGGATCAAGCACGATGAAGTTGGCGAAATACAGAACCTTTTCCAGGTTGCGGGGGGAGATATCCAGCAGCATGCCCATCCGGCTGGGAATTCCCTTGAAATACCAGATGTGGCTGACAGGAGCGGCCAGCTGAATATGACCCATACGTTCCCGGCGAACCTTGGCGCGGGTGACCTGCACGCCGCACTTATCACAGATCTTGTCCTTGTCCTTGAACTTGATCCGCTTGTATTTACCGCAGTTACACTCCCAGTCCTTGGTGGGTCCGAAGATGCGTTCGCAGTACAGACCGTCCCGTTCGGGCTTCAGCGTGCGGTAGTTAATGGTTTCGGGTTTGGTAACTTCACCGTGAGACCAGGCAAGGATCTGCTCCGGAGAAGCCATACCGATCTGAATGGAGTCAAGATTAGAAAGTTCAAACAAAAGGGGCACACTCCCTTCGATTAAATATCATCGTCAAGGTCAAGATCCGACAGGTCTTCTACGCTGAAGTCTTCAAGGTCTTCCGTGCTGGCTTCGGCAACGGAGAATTCATCTTCGCTGTCTTCCGCGTCATCTTCAGCACCGAAGGACAGGTCGTCCTCGGACATGCTGAAGGCTTCTTCAGCAGCGGCTTCCACTTCCTCGTTCTCTTCGGCAGCAGCTTCGCCTTCGCCTTCCGGCCTTGCGGTGACGGAAGCGCGCATAGCATCAGCCTGCGGCATATCTTCGGGATCGAGTTCGGGAATTTCGATTTCGTTCCGGGCGGCATCCAGCACGCGGATATCCAGGCTCAGGGCCTGCATTTCCTTCAGCAGGACCTTGAAGCTCTCCGGCACACCCGGGTTCGGGATGTTCTGACCCTTGATGATCGCTTCGTAGGTCTTGACGCGGCCGACGGTATCGTCAGACTTCACGGTCAGGATTTCCTGCAGCGTGTTGGCAGCACCGTAAGCTTCCAGAGCCCAGACTTCCATTTCACCGAAGCGCTGACCGCCGAACTGGGCTTTACCACCCAGAGGCTGCTGGGTAACAAGGCTGTAGGGACCGGTGGAACGGGCATGCATCTTGTCGTCGACCAGATGGTGCAGCTTCAGGAAGTACATGATACCGACGGTAACAGGGTTCTCGAAGTAGTCGCCGGTACGGCCGTCGCGGACGCGGATCTTACCCTGGTGGAAGAGGGCCTTGCCTTCTTCATCCAGAGCCAGACGCAGGGGCTTGCCGTTATGGAAATGATATTCGTTTACGTGAGGATCGTTCTCATCTTCCGGAGCGGACATCTTCTTTTCAGCCAGTTCCAGATGTTCAAGAATTTCCTCGTAGGTGGCGCCGTCGAAGACGGGGGTGGCAATGTGCCAGCCCAGTGCGCGGCAGGCCAGGCCCAGGTGCACTTCCAGAACCTGACCCAGGTTCATACGGGAAGGAACGCCCAGGGGGTTCAGCACGATCTGCAGGGGAGTACCGTCGGGCAGGAAGGGCATATCCTCTTCACGCAGAATGCGGGAAACAACACCCTTGTTACCGTGACGGCCTGCCATCTTATCGCCGACGGAAATCTTACGCTTCTGGGCGATGTAGATGCGGACCATTTCGTTGACGCCGGGGGAGAGCTCGTCCTTGTTCTCGCGGGTGAAGACCTTGACATCAACAACGATGCCGCCTTCGCCGTGGGGAACACGCAGGGAGGTATCCCGGACTTCACGGGCCTTTTCACCGAAGATGGCGCGCAGCAGGCGCTCTTCGGCGGTCAGTTCAGTTTCACCCTTGGGGGTAACCTTACCGACCAGGATATCGCCGGCGTGCACTTCGGCACCGATGCGGACGATACCGCCTTCATCCAGATCCTTGACCGCGTCGTCAGAGATGTTCGGGATATCCCGGGTGATCTCTTCCGGTCCGAGCTTGGTTTCGCGGGCTTCGGATTCGAACTCTTCGATATGGATGGAGGTGTAAATGTCTTCCTTGACCAGCTTTTCACTCAGCAGGACAGCGTCCTCGTAGTTGTAGCCTTCCCAGGTCATGAAGCCGATCAGGGCGTTGCGGCCCAGACCGATTTCTCCCTTTTCAGTGGAAGGACCGTCAGCCAGCAGGTCGCCTTTTTCGATCTTCTGGCCCGCGGAAACCACGGGATGCTGGTTGATGCAGGTGGACTGGTTGGAACGGGCAAACTTGGTGAGGGTGTAGGTGTGACGCTCGCCGAAGTTATCACGGATGATAATCTGGTCGGCATCCACCTTTTCCACCACGCCGTCTTCCTTGGCCAGGATAACAACGCCGGAGTCATGGGCGGCGCGGTATTCCATACCGGTGGCGACGAGGGGTGCTTCGGGAACCAGCAGCGGCACAGCCTGACGCTGCATGTTGGAACCCATCAGAGCACGGGTAGCGTCGTCGTTTTCCAGGAAGGGAACCATGGCGGTGGCAACGGAAACAACCTGACGGGGGCTGACGTCCATGAAGTCGACCTGGGAAACAGGCACTTCGACGATTTCAGCCTTGTCACGGACCGTGATGCGGTCCTGCACGAAGGTTCCGTCGGGATTCAGGGGCTCGTTGGCGGTGGCGACCTTGTACAGGTCTTCCTCGTCAGCGGTCATGTAGTCAATTTCATCCAGCACGCGGCCATTTTCCTTGTCCACGCGGCGGTAGGGAGCTTCGATGAAGCCGTACTCGTTGATGCGGGCATAGGTGGCCAGAGAACCGATCAGACCGATGTTAGGACCTTCAGGAGTCTCGATCGGGCAGATACGGGCGTAATGGCTGTAGTGCACGTCGCGGACCTCGAAAGAGGCGCGGTCGCGGTTCAGACCGCCGGGGCCCAGGGCGCTCAGACGGCGCTTGTGGGTCAGCTCAGCCAGGGGGTTGGGCTGGTCCATGAACTGGGACAGCTGGGAAGAACCGAAGAACTCCTTGATCGCGGCGCTGACGGGACGGATGTTGATCAGGTCACCGGGCTTGATGTCGGTGGAATCCTGAATGGACATACGCTCACGCACCACGCGCTCCAGACGGCTCAGACCGATGCGGATCTGGTTCTGCAGCAGTTCGCCGACGCTGCGCAGGCGGCGGTTGCCCAGATGGTCAATGTCATCCGTGGAACCGATGCCGTAGGGCAGGCCCAGCATATAGTTGATGGAGGAAACAACGTCATCCGGAATGATGTGCTTCGGCACGAGGGCGGCGACGTTTTCCTTCACGGCGTCGAAGAGCTGATCCGGCTCCACGGAGGAGATGATCTGCTGCAGGGTGGGCAGGTGAACCATCTCGAGGATGCCGGCATCCTTCGGATCGAAGGGCAGGTAAGCAGCGGCGTCAACAAAGTTGTTGCCGACGACCTTGCGGATCTGGCCTTCGCAGTCCAGCATGACGGTGTTCACACCGGCGTTCTGGATCTCACGGGCCACATCCAGGGCAATGGTATCGCCCTTCTTGACCATGACTTCGCCGGTCTGGGGATTAATGATATCTTCCGCCGCCACATGGTTATGGATACGGGTGGCGATGGAAAGCTTCTTATTGTACTTATAGCGGCCAACCCTCATCAGGTCATAACGCTTGGGATCAAAGAAGAGGGAGTTGAAGAGATTGGTGGCGCTTTCGAGGCTGGCGGGTTCGCCGGGCTTCTGGCGCTTGTAGATCTCGATGAGGCCTTCTTCTCTCGTCTTGGCGTTGTCACCCTTCTGGATAGTGGCCATGAGGCGCTCGTCTTCACCCATGATATCGATGATTTCGGCGTCTGTGCCGTAGCCCAGGGCGCGCAGAATCACGGTGATGGGCAGTTTGCGGGCACGGTCAATACGGACCCACAGCACATCGTTGGAGTCCGTCTCATATTCGAGCCAGGCACCGCGGTTCGGGATGATCTGGGAAGAATAGAGCTTTTTGCCGGCTTTATCGTACGCAACGTCAAAATAGACGCCGGGAGAGCGGACCAGCTGGCTGACGATCACGCGCTCGGCACCGTTAATGATGAAAGTGCCATGGTCGGTCATGAGGGGAAAGTCGCCCATAAAAACGTCGGATTCCTTGATTTCACCGGTCTCCTTATTCTTCAGGCGAACAAACACCTTCAGCGGCGCCGCGTAAGTGATGTCGCGCTCACGGCAGCGTGCAATGGAATTCTTCGGCTCGTCCAGAGAATAGTCCACGAACTCCAGCACAAGATTCCCATTGTAGTCAGTAATGGGAGAAACATCGGCCAGAACTTCGCGCAGATCGGTATCGAGAAAGCGCTGATAAGAGTTCTTCTGTACCTCAATCAGGTTGGGCATTTCGAGAACTTCATCAATGCGTGAGAAGCTCATACGTTCGCGGAGCTTCCCCATGTGGACCTCGTGTACCATGTTTTGAAATCACCCCTTATTTCGTCCGACCAGAACGTCCCGGGACCCCGGAAAAAATTGGACTTGCGTTTCACACTGAAGCTGTGTAAAATAAGGAAGTCAAATTGGGTTTCCAGGCACCAAGACGATACTGATGCAATTATAAATTCTAACATAGGGTTGACAGAAAGTCAACGATATTTTGTCTGTAATTGCATAATATTATATATTTTAAATAGGAAGGTTTCGGTTTTGATCAGAAAACTGCTTTTCAGAACGGCTGCGCTGCTTACGGCCGTTCTGATTTTAATGACGGGGACAGGCTTCGGAGAAGGGGTATCGCTGGTACCGCCCACGCCGGAGGCTCCTGAAGGTATCTTCATGGGAAGGCCCACCCCGGCGCCGACGCCCGAACCGCCGGACGTGGTGGTGAATAATGCCCGCACGCCCCAGGATATTCCGGATTTCCGTTTTCCGAAGGACGCGAAACTGTTTGAAATCTGGTTCCCCAACATCCGGGATGCGGATGAAGCGATCCTGATGTATGACGGCCAGGTGTGGATGATTGACTGCGGGGATGAACGGGCGGCGACACGGGGAGTACCGCTGCTGAAACAGCTTGGAATCGAAAAAATCGATATCCTGTTTAACAGCCATCTGCATCATGACCACATCAACGGCCTGGCGATTACCGATGATACGGCCAAGGTGGGAGAGGTGAGGATCTGCTTTCCGCCGGATCTGACAGAAAGCGGCCTGAAGATGCTCCAGGTTGCGGAAGAACGGAACATCCCTGTCAAGGAGTATAAGGACGGCGATTCATTCTCCATGGGGGACGGGGAAGTGAAACTCCTGTTCCTGAAGAATGATGAAAGCTACCTGGATATGAACAACCAGAGCGCCCAGACGCTGATCACCTACGGCGACAGGCGCATCCTGTTTACGGCGGACATGGAAGCGCCGGGACAGAAGGCGATGATCGACCGCATCGGGGGCGACCTCCTGAAGTGCGATATCGTCAAGTATCCACATCACGCCAAGCATGACCTCTATTCGCCCTTTTATGAGGCGATGGAAGCGAAGCTGGCCATTGTGACCTCTGTGGAAGGCAGGGGAGACGCCGGGCAGCTGGCCATCGACTACAGGGGACTGCCGGCAGTCTATACGGCATCCAAGTCCGTCTTTACCCACCTGGTGACGGATGGACACTACTGGCTGTGCGAAAGAGTTGCCATAAAATAAAGCCCGCGTTGCGGGCTTGTTTTCAATTGACAATGAACAATGCACAATGCACAATGATCTGGTCTCCCGTAAAAGAAAACGATCCGGGCGAAAAGGCGGGCTTCCTATTAATATAGTGTGCATTTGAGAAGCAGGGTGTAAATATAATTGTACATTGTACATTTTTCATTGTTCATTATGTTTATACCCGTTGACAATACTTTACAACAATGATATGATAGTCGAGTTGCAGTGTGCTTCCGGGAGAAGTGCGCCCTTTTTGAGCGCCACACCGGGATGCGGAAGGAGGGACTGAGACGCATGGAAATGCTGAAAGCGGCCGGCAGCCGGAAGGTGGTCGGAACGAAACAGGTCATCCGTGCGCTGAAGGCCGGAACCGTATCAAAAGTATACGTCTGCAGCGATGCTGACACCTTCATCTACCAGCAGGTAGTCAGGGCGGCTGAGGAAGCCGGTATCCCCTGTGTGAGGGCAGCATCCATGAAAGAACTTGGGATGATCTGCGGAGTGGACGTACCCACCGCTGCCGCCGGATTGCTCAAGGCGTAAGTCACTTTAGAGGGTACACAAATTGCCTTCCAGATCCTGAGGGTTGCGGGATCTTGAGGATATTATTCAGGAGGTGCTCTAATGCCCACAATTAATCAGCTTGTCCGTAAGGGCCGTGAGCGGGTGACCAAGAAGCCCACCGCTCCTATTCTGCAGGGATGTCCCCAGAAGCGCGGTGTGTGCCTGAGCGTTAAGACTCAGACTCCCAAGAAGCCTAACTCTGCTCTGCGGAAAATCGCGAGAATCCGCCTGACGAACTCCATCGAAGGTACCTGCTACATCCCCGGTATCGGTCACAACCTGCAGGAGCATAGCGTTGTGCTGATCCGCGGCGGCCGTGTGCGGGATCTGCCCGGCGTTCGTTATCACATCATCCGCGGTGCTCTGGATACCGCCGGTGTTGCCAAGCGGATGCAGGCTCGTTCCCTGTACGGCGCGAAGCGCCCGAAGAAGTAAGTCTTAAGCTGCCGCCGCAGTCTGAAACGGTGATAATCCGCGCCTGAGGTACTGTTGTTCTTCGGAACAGGAATGACAGAGAATCAGGAAGCAGGCGGAGTAAGCCGGCCGGTATAATCGTGACCGGGGTCGTGTGATGCTGACGCATGACCGGAAGAAGAGGAAGCGAATCACTTACATCAGGACTATTATTGAGGAGGGAAACCTATGCCCCGTCGCGGTTTTGTACCGAAGCGTGAAGTGCTGCCGGATCCCGTTTACGGAACCACGGTAGTTACGAAACTGATCAACCAGATTATGCTTGACGGAAAGCGCGGAGTTGCGCAGAACGTCTGCTATGAGGCTTTTGAAGCCGTTGCCGAAAAGACCGGCAAGGCTGCGACCGACGTTTTCCAGGAAGCCCTGAACAACGTTGCCCCGCAGCTGGAAGTTAAAGCCCGCCGTGTAGGCGGCGCCACCTATCAGGTGCCTATTGAGATCCGTCCCGAGCGTCGTCAGACCCTGGCTCTGCGCTGGATCGTTGACTTTGCCCGGAAACGCGGTGAGAAAACCATGGCCGAACGCCTGGCTGCCGAACTGCTGGACGCCTCCAACAACACAGGCGCTGCGGTGAAACGTAAAGAAGAAATGCACCGTATGGCAGAGGCCAACAAGGCATTCGCTCATTACCGCTGGTAATAACCACCGGCATTTCATCCGTTATCACAAAGGTACTGCTGAAAGGAGCAATTGCCAAGTATGCCCAGAAGCCATCCACTTGAAAGAGTCCGGAACATCGGTATTATGGCTCATATCGATGCCGGAAAAACAACCACTACAGAGCGGATCCTGTTCTATACAGGTAAAAATCACCGCATCGGTGAAACGCATGAAGGTACGGCCACCATGGACTGGATGGCTCAGGAACAGGAACGCGGCATCACGATCACGTCTGCTGCCACCACCTGCTTCTGGCACGATCCCCATGACCCGAAAAATGCGAACAAACAGTATCGGATCAACATTATTGACACTCCCGGCCACGTGGACTTCACCGTTGAGGTGGAACGCAGCCTGCGCGTACTGGACGGCGCTGTAAGCGTCTTCTGCGCCAAGGGCGGTGTTGAACCCCAGAGTGAAACTGTCTGGAAGCAGGCGGAAACCTACAGGGTTCCCCGTATGGCCTATGTCAATAAGATGGACATCACCGGCGCGGATTTCTTCCGCGTGGTGGACATGATGAAGGACCGCCTCGGCGCCAACGCCGTTCCGATCCAGCTGCCCATCGGCAAGGAAAACACCTTCCGCGGCATCATTGACCTGGTGCGTATGCGCGCTGAGATCTACTATGACGACCTCGGTCAGGACGTGCGTGACGAGGAGATCCCCGCCGACATGAAGGAGATCGCCGAAGAGTACCGCGCGAACCTGCTGGAGAAGGTTGCTGAGACCGACGACGCCCTGATGGAGAAATTCCTGGAAGGCGAAGAACTGACCGAGGAAGAGATCCGCGGCGCCATCCGCAAGTGCACCATCGCCTGCACCATGAACCCTGTTCTGTGCGGTACCAGCTACCGGAACAAGGGCGTGCAGCCGCTGCTGGACGCGGTGGTCGAGTATATGCCCAGCCCGCTGGATATTCCCGCGATCGAAGGCACCGACCCCGATGATCCTGAGAAGAAGATGGAACGTCATCCTTCCGATGACGAGCCCTTCGCAGCTCTGGCGTTCAAAATCATGGTCGATCCTTTCGTCGGTAAACTGGCTTTCTTCCGCGTTTACAGCGGCAAGCTGGAATCCGGCAACTACGTGATGAACTCTACCAAGCAGAAGCGGGAGCGCATCAGCCGTATCATGCTGATGCACGCCAATCACCGTGAAGAGGTTGATACCATCTACACCGGTGAAATCGCCGGCGCTGTGGGTCTGAAGGACACCACCACGGGCGACACTCTCTGCGATGAGAATCATCAGATCATCCTGGAAAGCATGGTCTTCCCGGATCCCGTTATCGAAGTAGCCATCGAGCCCAAGACCAAGGCCGGTCAGGAAAAGATGACCTACGCGCTTCAGCGTCTGGCTGAAGAGGATCCCACCTTCAAGACCTACACCAACCAGGAAACCGGTCAGACCATTATCGCCGGCATGGGCGAACTCCACCTGGAAATCATCGTGGACCGTCTGCTGCGCGAGTTCAAGGTTGAAGCAACCGTGGGTAAGCCCCAGGTTACTTACAAGGAAACCATCCGCAAGCCCGCCAAGGCCGAAGGACGTTACGTCCGTCAGACCGGCGGTCACGGCCAGTACGGCCACTGCTGGATCGAGATCGAGCCTCAGGAGCCCGGCAAGGGTTACGAGTTCGAAAGCCGGATCGTCGGCGGCGTGATTCCGAAGGAATTCATCAGCCCCATCGATGCGGGTATCCAGGAAGCTGCCAAGAGCGGCGCTATCGCCGGCTACGAAGTGGTCAACTTCAAGGCTGCCGTTACGGACGGTTCCTATCACGATGTGGACTCCTCCGAAATGGCATACAAGATCGCTGCCAGCATGGCTTTCAAGGAAGCCGTCAAGAAGGCCGATCCCTGCCTGATGGAGCCCATGATGAAAGTGGAGATCATCGTTCCCGACCAGTACCTGGGCGACGTGATGGGCAATGTGTCCAGCCGCCGCGGCCGGGTGGAAGGCACGGAAGTGCGCGGCCAGGATCAGATCATCCATGCGTTTGTTCCGCTGAGCGAGATGTTCGGCTACACCACAGACCTTCGTTCCCGTACCCAGGGCCGCGGCATGTTCACCATGCAGTTTGACCACTACGAGGAAGTGCCGAAGTCTGTTGCTGAAAAGATCATCGGCCGCAAGAGCGCGGACTGATCGGGTAACATAAAGTAACTGTAACTGATAACTGATATTACAAGGAGGAAACTCAAATGGCTAAGGGACGTTATGAACGGACAAAGCCCCATGTAAACATCGGTACCATCGGTCACGTTGACCATGGCAAGACCACCCTGACCGCTGCGATCACCATGACCCTGGCGATCAAGGGCGAAGCGCAGGCTATGCGCTATGACGAAATC
>JAFRQX010000006.1 GCA_017428385.1 Clostridia bacterium
GATTTCGTCATAGCGCATAGCCTGCGCTTCGCCCTTGATCGCCAGGGTCATGGTGATCGCAGCGGTCAGGGTGGTCTTGCCATGGTCAACGTGACCGATGGTACCGATGTTTACATGGGGCTTTGTCCGTTCATAACGTCCTTTTGCCATTTGGGGTCTCCTCCTTAAAGTTATCGTCGCTCAAAAGCGAGCCAATAATTGCTTCCGAGTCATTGATGCGGTCTGGAGCGGGCGATGGGAATCGAACCCACGTGACCAGCTTGGGAAGCTGGAGCTCTGCCATTGAGCTACGCCCGCATGCTCCGCATCAAGCCCTTGAAGACTTGCGAACAAACTGTATTTTATCCGGTTTTCCCTTGCGTGTCAACCCTTTGAGGGATGATTGGAAGGCGTTGCACGGGAAAAGGGGATCAGGGGTGAATGCCCCTGTATTTTCATCATGGAGCGGTACTGACCGGGGGTTGTACCGGTCATCCGGCGGAACTCCTTGACCATGTGACTACAGTCGGTGTAGCCGGTCCGGTCACTGATGGAGGCAAGGTCCAGATCGGAGTATACGAGGTACAGTTCCACTGCCTCATTGCGGAGCTGCTGGATGAACTGCTTGCAGCTCAGGCCGTAGAACTCACGGAAACGCTTGGCGAACCAGGGATAGCTGAGGTTGCACTGTGCGGCCAGGTCTTCCACCTTCAGCGGCTCGGAGATGTGCTGCTCAATATAGGCCGGAATTTCAAGGATGGGATCCTGGGGCTGCGGCTTATAGTCCGTCATGGTATCCCGTTTACCCAGCCAGAAGCGGGAAAGACCGGTGATCAGCAGGTAGAGCATGGCACGGACTTCAAGATCCCAGGCGAAATCCTGCTTTTCACATTCGACCACGCACTCCTGGATGACTTTATCCAGCTGCCAGCGCTTGACATCCTCGGCGTTCATATAGGAGGACAGATGCGCATGGGAAACGTCCAGGGAAAAGGAACGCAGGTCGGAAAGGTAGGAGGGAATCTCCCGCAGGCGGGTGGCGCTGAACTTGACCACGTCAAAGACAACGGGATTGCCGTCCGCAGATTCAACAGAGTGGCGGATCAGCGGCGAGATGTAGATCAGCTCGCCCGGTTTCAGAATATAGGTATACCCTCCGCGGACAACCCGGCAGACGCCGCTGCGCATCAGCATGACTTCGCTGAAATAGTGGCTGTGCGGCACAACGGGGAAAAAGCTGCTGTTGGCAGGGGTATCCATGCGGTAGCACGCAAAGGCCTGGCAGAGGGAAGAATCCCGGATCATTTCGCTCAAGGGAGTGCACCTCCTGTTTTATTCGATAAACATGGCGTCGCCGAAGGAGAAGAAACGGTATCTTTCCTGAACGGCTTCACGGTAAACGCTCAATGCTTCATCCCGGCCTGTCAGGGCGCTGACAAGCATGAGCAGGGTACTCTGGGGAAGATGGAAGTTGGTGATCAGGGCATCCACCGCCTTGATTTTGACACCCGGGTAAATGAAGATGGCGGTGTCTTTGGCACCGGCATGGACGATTCCGTCCTCGGTGGCCATGGTTTCCAGCGTACGCACGGAGGTGGTGCCGACACAGACGATCCGGCCGCCGGCCTGACGGATCCGGTTCAGCGTATCGGCCGCTTCTTCCGTTACCTGACAGAACTCGCTGTGCATGACGTGCTCTTCCGCGTTCTCCACCTTCACGGGGCGGAAGGTGCCAAGACCCACATGGAGCAGGACAGGAACAACGGTGATTCCTTTGGACTTGATCCGCTCCAGCAGCTCCGGCGTGAAGTGGAGGCCGGCCGTGGGGGCGGCGGCGGAACCTTCCTGTTTCGCGTAGACGGTCTGGTACCGGTTCGCGTCCGCCAGCTTTTCGTGAATATAGGGCGGCAGGGGCATCTCGCCCAGACGGTCCAGCACTTCCTCAAAGACACCGTCGCAGTGGAAACGGACGATCCGTCCGCCGATGTCCTCCACGTTGTCCAGCACTTCGCAGCAGAGCAAACCGTCCCCGAAGGAACAGATGGTCCCGGGACGAAGCCTGCGGCCGGGGCGGACGAGGGCTTCCCAGTCTGTGGCGTTGTGCCTGCGCAGGAGGAGAACCTCCACCGGAACGCCGGTGTCTTCCTTCACACCGAGCAGACGCGCGGGGATGACCTTGGTCTCGTTAATGACCAGGGCATCTCCCGGGTTGAGATAATCAATAATATCGTAGAAGTGCTTATGCTCAATCTGTCCGTTTTTCCGGTGGTATACCAGGAGACGGCTGTGATCCCGCGGTTCCACGGGGGTCTGGGCAATCAGCTCTTCGGGAAGGTCGTAGTTGAAGTCGGAAGTTTTCATTAGGGTCAGATCTCCATCCTGATTTGGGCTTCTGCGGAGGCAGGCATGTTCTTTTTCATATGGTTCCAGGCGGCGGGGGTGCAGACCCGTCCGCGGGGAGTCCGCATGAGGAAGCCCAGCTGCATCAGATAAGGCTCATATACGTCCTCAATGGTGACGGCGTCCTCGCCGGTGGTGGCCGCCAGGGTATCCAGGCCTACCGGGCCGCCGGCAAACTTGTCCATCATGCAGGAAAGAATGTTCCGATCCACCTTGTCCAGGCCAAGTTCATCCACGTCCAGCAGGGCCAGGGCTTCCCGGGCGATATCCCGGCTGATATGGCCGCCGGCTTTCACTTCGGCATAGTCCCGGACGCGCTTGAGCATACGGTTGGCGATACGGGGCGTACCGCGGCTGCGGCGGGCAATCTCCAGCAGGCCTTCCGGATCCGCGTCCACACCGAGGATGCCGGCGCTGCGTTCCACGATCTGCCGGAGCTCTTCCGGCGTATACATCTCCAGGCGGAACAGCATACCGAAACGGTCGCGCAGGGGAGCGGAAAGCTGCCCGGCACGGGTGGTGGCACCCACCAGGGTGAACTTCGGCAGGTCCACGCGGATGCTCCGGGCGGTGGGGCCCTTGCCGATCATGATATCGATGGCGTAGTCCTCCATGGCGGGATAAAGCACTTCCTCCACCTGACGGGAGAGACGATGGATTTCATCGATGAAGAGTACGTCGCCCGCGTTCAGGTTGCTGAGGATGGAGGCCAGGTCGCCGGGCCGTTCAATGGCCGGACCGCTGGTGACACGGATATTCTGTCCCATTTCCGCCGCGACGATGCAGGCGAGGGTGGTTTTGCCCAGGCCGGGAGGGCCGTAAAGCAGCATATGGTCCAGCGCGTCATGACGGGAGAGGGCTGCCTGGATATAGATATCCAGACTGCTCTTAACTGCCTGCTGGCCAACATAGTCCTTCAGCGTATGGGGACGGAGGGTCTGCTCCACAGAGCTGTCCTCCGCCATATAGGACCCGGTCATCAATCTGTCGTCCATCATTTGCTGTAACTCCTGCCTTTGAGATTGCTGCGTTTATAATCGTGCTTCGGATCAGAATCCAGCCATAGCCCTGAGTGCCAGGCGGATCAGTTCTTCCGGCTTGTCGGTCTGGTCCTTGATCTGGGAGATGGCGTTCCGCGCTTCCGTGGAGGAATAACCCAGGGCAATCAGTGCTTCGATCGCCTCAGTGACCGCGTCGGAACTGAGGGAAGGCATGGCGGCGCCCTGCGACGGGGCGGCCGCGGCGGAAACATCCGCCTGGCTGATCTTGTCCTTCAGCTCCAGGGCGATCCGCTGGGCGGTCTTCTTTCCGATACCGGGCGCGCGGGACAGGGCATTGACGTCTCCGAGCAGGATCGCAAGATTCAGATCCCGCAGGGGCATGGCGCCCAGCACGCCCAGGGCGGTCTTGGGACCGATGCCTGAAACGGAGGTCAGCTGCATGAACATCTCTTTCTCTTCCCGCGTGGCGAAGCCGAAGAGCTCCATCGCGTCCTCCCGGACGGAAAGATAAGTATAGCAGCGCATCTTTTCGCCTACGGGCGGGGCGGCCTGCAGGGTGTTGTTGGAGCAGTTGAGCTGCCAGCCGACGCCGGAAGCCAGAAGGACGAGGCTGCCGTTCAGCTTTTCGCAGACTTCGCCTTCGATAAACGCGTACATATTGATTCCTCCATAACGTGATCGCAATAAACCAACGATGAAAAACCGGGATCCGTTCCCTATTTCATCAGGAACTGGGATTTGGCCACGCCGGCCTGGCAATGGGTGATGGCACAGGCGATGGCATCAGCGGCGTCATCCGGCTTCGGGATTTCATCCAGCTTCAGCAGGAGCTTGACCATCTGCTGGATCTGTTTCTTATCGGCTTTGCCGTATCCGGTGATCGCCTGCTTGATCTGCATGGGGGTGTATTCGTAAAGGTTCTGGGTGTATTCAGCCGCGGCGATGATCGCCGCGCCGCGGGCGGCGCCGACCATCAGGGCGGTGGTCACGTTCCGGGCGAAAAACAGCTCTTCAAACGCCACATCATCGGGGTGGTAGATGTTGAGCAGGTCCCGGACGCCAAGCTGCAGCGTGCGCAGGCGGTTCTGCATGGGGACGCCGGCTTTGGTCTCAATACAGCCGTAGTTGATCAGCTTCATACGGCTGCCTTCCGCCTCCACCACGCCCCAGCCCATCAGGGCATAGCCCGGATCGATGCCAAGAACGATCAAAAAACCGCCTCTTTCCTATATAAATACAAAAATATGGTAAACGTTACCCCACGGAATGTCAAGGCGAACAAAAGCTTGTTTTTGTTACAGATCCCTTGCTGCAGACCGTCTGCGGCTGGCCGGGGTGCGGCACGCAGCCGGAGCAGGAAAGACAATCATAAAACGGTCTTTTTTCCGTACTGTTCTATTGCGTAAACGGTTGTTTTGTGTACAATGTTGATGTTATGTGAGACTGAAGGAGGCTTGTCGTATGAAGCTTTGGGGAGGACGGTTCGAAAAGGCAACCGACGGACTGGTGGATGATTTCCATTCCAGCATCTCTTTTGACAAGCGGCTTTTTGAACAGGATATTACCGGTTCCATTGCCCACGCGACTATGCTGGGTGAGGAAGGCATCATCCCCGCGGCGGACGCGGAGAAGATCGTGGCCGGCCTGAAAGACATCCTGGAGGATGCCCGGGCCGGAAAGATCGAGTGGATGGTGGACGCCGAGGATATCCATATGAACGTGGAGACCCTGCTGACACAGCGTATCGGCGATGCCGGAAAGCGCCTGCATACCGGCCGGAGCCGGAATGACCAGGTGGCGCTGGATACCCGGATGTATGCCAAGGTAGCCTGCCGGGATACGGAGGCGATGCTGGAAGAACTGATCGACGCGTTGCTGACCATTGCCCAGGAAAACCTGCATACGATCATGCCCGGTTATACCCATATGCAGAAGGCACAGCCCATCACGCTGGCCCATCATATGATGGCTTACGTCCAGATGTTCCTGCGGGACAGGAACCGTTTCAGCAATGCCTACAAGGCAGCGGACGTCATGGTGCTTGGCTCCGGCGCGCTGGCCGGAACAACCTACCCCCTGAACCGGGAACGGGTGGCCGAACTGCTGGGTTTTGAAAAGATCTCTGAGAACAGCCTGGACGGCGTGGCCGACCGGGATTATATGCTGGATTACCTTTCCGCGGCTGCCATCTGCATGATGCACCTGAGCCGCTTCTGTGAGGAACTGATCCTCTGGAACACCAACGAGTTCCGCTTTGTGGAAATGGATGATGCTTTTGCCACCGGCTCCAGCATCATGCCCCAGAAGAAGAATCCCGACGTGGCGGAGCTGATCCGCGGCAAGACCGGCCGGGTCTACGGACACCTGATGGGCCTGCTGACCGTGATGAAGGGTCTGCCGCTGGCCTACAACAAGGATATGCAGGAAGACAAGGAAGCCTTCTTCGATACCCGGGATACGCTGGTGAAGGGTCTGACCGTTTTTACCGCGATGCTGAAGACCGTGACCTTCCGCAAGGACGTGATGGAGCGCGGCGCTTCCGGCGGATTCACCAATGCTACGGACTGCGCGGACTACCTGGTCAAGAAGGGTGTGGCCTTCCGTGACGCCCACAAGGTGGTCGGTGAGCTGGTGGCTCACTGCCTGAACGAAAACAAGGCCCTGCTGGACCTGACCCTGGAGGAACTGAAGCAGTTCCATCCGGCCTTTGAGCAGGACGTGTTTGACGATCTGAGCATGATCTCCTGTGTGGAGAAGCGGAAGATTCCAGGCGCTCCTGCCCCGGAAATGGTGCAGCGGGCAATCGACGCGGCTAAAAAAGCGCTGAAGAATAATCAATAATCAAAAAAACTGATTCCTTACGGGAATCAGTTTTTTACAAGCATCATAATGGCTTCGGTACAGCCGCCGTGGTCCTGATCGGAAACGATCCGGTCCGCGGCGGTTTTGACATAGTCCGGCGCGTTGCCCATGGCGATCCCAAGTCCGGCTGTCCGGAGCATGGGGATATCGTTGTCCGCGTCGCCTACGGCAATACAGGCTTCCAGCGGAATGTCCAGCAGGCCGCAGAGGCGCCGGAGCCCGGATCCTTTGCTGACGCCGGCGGCGGAACATTCCAGGGAGGATATTTCGGAATAGACCAGCTCCAGCTCCGGGGTTTCCAGCTGTGCCCGGGTACGGATCCGTTCCTCCACTTCCGCGTGATACAGGTTGATCTTCAGGAAAGGCTCGGTGCAGGATTCGGCAAAGGCATAAATATCCGGCACCAGCGTCATGGCTTTTTCATACATAGGCCGGTAGACGCCCATGTTGTAATGCTCCAGCCGATCCATCTGGGAGGCCTGGATCACATCCCGGTCCGCCAGCACCAGCTGGGGCATGATGTCCTTTGTGCGGGCAACGGACAGGATTCGTTTTGTCTGTGCGTCAGGAATAGGCTTCAGGCCGAAGGCCTTCCTTTCCCGGGTATCATACAGGCCTGCGCCGCTGCAGAAGATCGCGTACCGTACTTCCGGAAGCAGGGCGATCTGATCGGCCAGTTCCGGTACAGCCCGTCCGGTATCAAAGACCACCGTCTTTCCGGCAGCACAGACCTTCCGGATGGCCTGAACGGCATCCTCCGGGAGCTCCTTCCGGCTGTTGAGCAGGGTCCCGTCCAGATCCAGGGCGATCAGCTGATACTCCATGCGCGGCCTTCCTTTCTATCATAGTGCCGGAGCAGTTTACCATACCCTTTCCCGGATGTCCACCAGTAAAGAAAAATAGTGCTGGACAAACAGAAAAGCCTTTGATATAATAGCCGTTGCTGATCGTGCCGATGTGGCTCAGTTGGTAGAGCAGCCGATTCGTAATCAGCAGGTCAGGGGTTCGAGTCCCCTCATCGGCTCAGCTTATATCGAGGTGTAGCGCAGCTTGGTAGCGCGTTTGGTTCGGGACCAAAAGGCCGCGGGTTCGAATCCCGCCACTTCGACATGAATAATTGGGATGCCCCTTGTGGGCATCCCAATTTTCATATGTCGATGGCAGGGATTCGGACCACGCGGCCTGTAAGGCCGTGGGGAAAGCCGCCGACGACTGCCAGTGGCAGAAATCTCGTCGGCGACTTTCTCAACCGAAACGAGCGAGCTCCACAGTGTGGAGTCGCGACGATTGAGGTTGCGGCGCGAAGCGGAATCCCGCCACTTCGACCACAGAAAAACGGACACCCTTTACGGGTGCCCGTTTTTTGTGCTCTTGTGGCGGGATCGAACCCAAGCGGCGGCCGCGGCAAACGAGGGAAGCGTCAGCCCGGTGGGCTGTCCGGCAAAGCCGGAAGTGCCCCGAGTTTGTTAGCGCGAAAGGGAGAACGGAGTCCGCTCCAAGGACTCCGAGCGACCATTGAGCGAACGGTATCGAATCCATCCGCAATCTCAGTCGGCGCAGCGGGCATTGCTGACGCTTCAACCCGCTGCTTGCTTCGATTGACTCGTTCAGGTCGCTTCCTGCTTCGCAGGATAGCCCACTGGGCTACCACTTCCTTCGCTCCCCACTTCGACTCCCGGAAGCGTTGATTTTCCTACGCTTCCGGGTTTTTCTTTTTCCCGGAAATTGTGGTACTTTTCCGGCTTGCAACCTACCGGGTTGCAGCGGGTCGCCAAGGCTCTATTCTGCAGATACCAAAGAGCCGCTTCCGTCTATTTCCGAAAATTTCCGGTTTTTCCTCATCGGATTTGGCACCTTTAAAATTTTTCCGGCAGATGGACAAGGACAGGGGCCCTTGATAAAATTATCTTATTAACGGAATGCAGGAGATTACCATGTACAAAACGAAGGCAGAATTATCTCCGGAAGAAAAAGACTATTCTGGGAACTCGTTACTGTGGAGAGTGCTGACGGCGACAACGTGCGTGTGTTTGTGGAGTAAGTTATGTGGGTTAAAATCAAAACACAGGACGGCCCAAACCTTTCATTTCCGGTGCCGCTTTCCCTCGTGGGCAGCAAACTGCTGCTCGGCCTTGCGGCGAAGAACGGCGATCCGCAGGCTGCTGAATATGCTCCTTATGCCGCAGACATTGTGCGTGAGCTGCGTGAGTACGTCCGCAGAAACGGTCACTTCATGCTTGTGGACGTGGAGCGTCAAAACGGGGATATCGTAAAGATTAAGGTATAAACAGAGAAACATATGTTCAGGCCCGGCAGATCCAAAACTGCCGGGCCTGTTTTGAACCCCAAAAGTTTTTTGTTCCCCTTGAGTATCAGGATGTCTCATGGTACTGTAAGTTTCAGAGAACATATCGGAGGAGGAACAGAATAATGCGGGTAATGCTGACATCCTGCGGCCTGGAGACGAAGAAGATTGAAGAAGCTTTCCTGAAATTCCTGGGTAAAGCGCCGGAACAGGCCAATGCGCTTTTTATTCCTACAGCCGCCATTGACGCGGATGCCATTGAAGTGCTGCCGAAGTGCATGGAAGACCTGCTGAAAGTCGGCATCCCGAAGGAAAACGTTCGGGTTTTTGACCTGCATCAGAATATGCCTGTTGAGGAACTGAAAACCTTTGATGTAGTGTATCTGTGTGGTGGCCGGACTTCATACCTGCTTAGCAGGATCAATGACACGGGTTTTCGTGAAACACTCATATCCTATATCCGAGAGAATGGGTTTGTAATCGGCGTCAGCGCCGGAAGCCTGATTTTTGCCAGCAACCTTCCGGATAACCTGGGGTTGGTGGATACAAAGATGGACGTTCATTGTGAACATGGAGATCTGCCGGGCTCGGTGCCTTTCCCGCTGAAAGCGAATACAAAACTGACGAACACGGCGGCAATGCTGATCAGGAGCATTCCGGATGATGTTGAAATCATAGATGACTGATCAGGACGGAAAGAAGCATTGACTCGAACACGGTGTCGCAGTTTATCCTCATTCCTGAAGAGAGAAAGGAGAGGATTCCGTGACGGACATGCTGACTGTTTCTGAAGTATCCAGAACATACGGCGTATCAGCAAGAATGCTGCGCCATTATGAAAAACTGGGGCTGATCGGCAGTAACCGGAAAGAAGGTTATGCCTACCGCGTATATCGTCCGGAAGATATACAGCGCCTGCGCCAGATCCTGGTGCTGAGGAAACTGCGCCTTTCCCTGAAAGAGATCGGCGCGATCCTGAATGATCCCGGCCCGGCTACAGCGATCAGCGTATTTGAAAAGAACCTGGCGGAGATGGACGAAGAGCTCAGGTCACTGGGCGCTGTCCGCGACGTGATCGGGGAATTCTGCAATGCGCTGAAGCTGCGCCGTGCACTGCCTGCCGGGGAAACCATCCTGCAGGACAGCCAGCTGTTAGCCCTTGCGGATGAGCTTTCTCCCTCTTCAACTCTGATACAGGAAGAGAGGAAGAACATCATGGATAACCTGAGACAGGCAGACCAGGGCGGCAGGGAAATGAGAGATATTCGCATCGTGCACCTGCCGGAGAGCGACGTCGCTACGGCCCATGCGGTGGGCGACGAACCGGAAGACCGGGCGGGACGGATGATCGCTGAGTTTGCCCGCAACACAAAACTGTGGGAAAAGCATCCCGGGCTGCGGCTGTATGGTTTCAACCATCCAGGCATTGTGGATGGAACAGAAATTCACGGGTACGAGTTCTGGATCACGATCCCGGAAGGAATGGAAGTGCCGGACCCGCTGGTAAAGAAGCACTTTGCCGGAGGCACCTATGCCGCGCATATGATCCAGATGGGAAACTTTGAAGAATGGGGACCCTTTTACGAAACGGTTGTGAAAAGCGAAGAGTATGCGTATGCCGGAAGCGGAAATCCCGACGACATGTTCGGTAACCTGGAAGAACACCTGAATTATCATGACCACATTATGGAAACAACAGAGGGAGAACCGATTACACAACAGCTTGACCTGCTGATCCCCGTCAGGCGAAAATAAGGTTATAGTGGATTGGAACCCGGAAGCATTGAGTATCAATTGCTTTCGGGTTTTCTTTTTGATTCGGGGTGTGCGGCGGGCTGGGTTGTCATGTAAATCCTTTTTGTTCCCCTTTTATTCTCCGGGAGAGCATGATAAGATGACACCACGGACCCCATTTCTGGAAACGCGAAAAATGTGAAGTGCTGACAAATATTTGAAACGGAGACAGAGTATGGATAAATGGGTGGAAATGAAACAGCTTCAGGTGCATTTTGTATCGGCCGCGGGCCTGGTATATAAAGACGGAAAGGTGCTGCTGATCAGATCCGCGAGAAGGGGCTGGGAATTTCCCGGCGGTGTTGTTGAACAGGGGGAGGCTATCCTGGACGGCCTGAAACGGGAAATCTGCGAAGAAAGCGGGATCATTGCCGAACCGCGGTGCCTGGCCGGTGTCTATCAGAGGCTGACCATGAAAGAGGGATACGGACCGCTGGAAGGGATAATGATCCCGCCAAACGTGAGCATATTATTTATATGCGACTATGTGAGCGGAGAAATTCACACCTCCGATGAGAGCCTGGAAGCCGGATGGTTTACACCGGAGGAGGCAAAAGAGATGGTGACGCTGCCTCACTATAAAACGGCACTCACAACGATGCTGGAGTATAACGGAAAAGTACGGTTCAGCGCGCTTGAAAATGCTGAAGATGGGTGCATGAAGACGGTCAGGGACCAGTATGTCGGACTGTGACCGGATTTGAAAGAAACCGAGGTGAAAGACAGATGAAAATTGTGCTTTTGGCGGATCTCCATGGCAACATGGTTGCTACGGAGGCTATGGAACGGGAGCTGGAGCGGATTGAACCGGATGATATCTGGTTTCTGGGGGACGCGGTGGGCAAAGGGCCGGAAAGCGACAAAACCTGTGACTGGGTCAGGAACCACTGCAAACACTGGATTGCCGGAAACTGGGACCGGTCCATGAGCCTGTATCCGGATTACAATGCCTTTTATATCAGACAGATCGGACAGGAACGCATAGCCTGGCTGGATTCGCTGCCCCTGGAAGACGAGCTGGAAATCAGCGGTTTTCGTTTCCGCCTGGTGCACGGGCGTTTCCTGGATCCGCTGTACCTGAGTTTCGATCCGGATGAAAAGCTTCGGGAAGGCTTCCGTTTTCATGACGGCAGGCCAGAGGCGAACGGCATGATCTGCGCGGACAGCCACAGGCCTTTTATCCGGCCGCTGGAAGGGGGATACGCGCTGAATACCGGCAGCGTCGGTAACAACCTGAGCCTGACCAGGGCTCATGCGCTGCTGCTGGAGGGAGAAGCCGGGCCAGACCCAGCACCCCTGCATATCACGACCCTGTCTGTCCCTTATGATAAACAGAAAGCTGCCGAGCGGGCGGATCTCTATCCGGACCTGCCCAATAAGGAGGCCTATCAGAAGGAAGTGCTGACGGGTCAGTATTCCCGGTAATGAATTATATAAAAAGTTGATGAGGTACGAGTGAGTGGAAGTCAGGTTCTATGATTCGGTGGATGACGCGCTGCTGAAGTTTGCGGTGATTTTAGCCAAAGCTGAGGGGAAATGGGTATTCTGCAAGCATAAAGAAAGGGACACTTATGAAATACCCGGCGGGCATAGGGAACCCGGGGAGGCCATTGCTGATACGGCGGTCAGGGAACTACAGGAAGAAACCGGGGCAAAGGACTTTTCCATCAAGCCTGTCTGCGCATACTCCGTGACCGGGAAAAACCGAGTCAATGATACCGGGGAAGAAATGTACGGCATGCTGTACTATGCTGAGATTTCCGGATTTGATCAGGAACTGCACAGTGAAATGGAAAAAGTCTGCCTCTTTGATGAGCTTCCGGAAGCGCTGACCTATCCTGAGATCCAGCCCAAACTTGTTCAGGAGGCCGGGCGGAGAGGATATGTGTGAGGACGGGATTCATACCGGCGGCAGAGTTCAGGGGGATTTTTTTCATACAGTGGGTATGTTCCATGTCTGCGAGGGAAAAAGTATAATCATTTTCCAGGTTCATGACGGCACACTGTCTATGGACGGGATGAGGTGAATTTCATGAGGGAACTGGCATATAAGGAGATATACAAGCTGGAGGAATGCCTGAAAGAGCTTGCGGAGCATCACAATGCGGTCTCAACATGCTTCAAAGGCTGCTACCCGAAAAGGCCTTTCGCGGAAACCCTGGAGTCCTTTCGGAAAGACGTTCAAAGCGGGAAATCCAGGATCGTGGTTGTGGAAAATGAGGATAAGGTGCTGGGGTTCTGCAAAACGGATATCAGCGGCGCGGAAGGTAAGATCGATTACCTGATTGTGCTGAAGGAGGCCCGGGGCAGCGGATACGGCAATGAGCTGATGGACTGGGCTGTGGAAACCCTGAAGCAGGGCGGCGTAAGCAGAATTGAAGTCCGGGTGGTGGACGGGAACGACGCTGTCCGGTTCTATGAAAAATACGGTTTCCGGATCAACGCGCATATCCTGCGGATGAATGTATAACGGACATGGCAGGTTTGAAAAATGAAGAATGTTCTGAATACAGATTTAATCTATGAGGTACTTTCTGTCGTGGAAGAGATTCCGGAAGGCTGTGTGGCGACCTATGGCCAGATTGCCCGGCTGATCGGACGGGACAGGAATGCGAGACTGGTGGGGAAAATCCTGAGCATGTCGGAGTACTACGGACAATACCCCTGCCACAGGGTGGTGAACCACGCGGGAAGGACGGCCCCGGCCTTTCGCACGCAAAGGGAACGGCTGGAGGAAGAAGGGGTGGAGTTCAAGGACAACGGCTGCGTGGACCTGAAAAAATATCAGTGGGACTGCTGATGCCCGGGGAAATAAGGAGAAACAGCACAGATGATCAAGGGATATTCCAGGGACGGATTTTCACGGCTGATGCTGGGTACACACCTGGGGGATTTTACGGATGAAGTATCCGAAAGCTACCGGGACGCAATTGCATTTGCGCTGCAGAACGGTATTTCATCCATAGACGGTGCGATCAATTACAGGGGAATGCGGTCGGAAAAAGATGAAGGCACAGCCGTTCAGGAACTGATCAGCAGCGGGAAGCTCCGGCGGGAGGATTTTTGTATCACCTCCAAAGCAGGGCTGCTCTTCGGCGATATTACAGAAAGAACCAATCCGCGGATGTACCTGGAAAAACACCTGAAACCCTGCGGGATTACGGAAGATGACTTCTGTGAATATGACGGGCTTTTCCAGACGCTGAATCCCGTTTTCTTTGAGATTGCGCTTGAAAAGAGCCTGCAGAATCTCGGACTGGAAACGATTGATGTTCACTATATTCATATTCCGGAGATTACCCGTGCCGGGACAGATCTGGCAACGTTCTATGACAGGATGGAGAACCTGTTCCGCTGGTATGAAAGCAAAGTGGCAGAAGGAAGGATCCGGTACTACGGGCTGGCCCTCGAGTTTATGGGTACGGAGCCGGAAAAGGAAAAATGGCATTTTGAACTGGAAGAGCTGAAAAAGAGAGCCCTGAAGGCGGGAAACGGCGGAAGCCATCTGAAATATGTTATCTATGAGTACAACAAGTTATGTCCGTATCCGGTGACGGTTGCCAGCCAGAGGGTGGGCGGGGAACCGGTAACGCTGGCGGAGGCATGCCGCAGGCTGAACTTTGAAACAGTTGCCAGTATGCCTTTTGCGATGGGAAACGCACTGAAACAGTATTCTGTCCGGGAATTGCTGGAATTCGCACTGGGCGGAGCGGATCATGTGATCGTCGGAAGCAAAAGCAAAGAACATATCCGGGAACTGCTGGCATATGTAAATGAGAAACAGATCTGAGCAGGAACAGGAGGAAAAACGATGAAACGGGAACTGGGAATCGCACGCTGCGGGCTGGCCTGCTGCCTGTGCTCTGAAAATGTGGAATGCAAGGGATGCAAGCAGGATGGTTTCAAGGATCTGTGCTGGTGCAAGGACGCGGATTTCTGTGAAACCCGTAAATGTGTGCTCCGGAAAGGCCTGATGGGCTGCTATGAATGTGAGCCGGCAGGGTGCCGGATCGGCCTGTATGCAGATAAAATCAAACCGCGCGCTTTTGCGGAATATGCGCGCAGATACGGCGTGGAGGAGCTCCTGGACTGCCTGGAGAGGAACGAGCAGGCCGGGATTGTCTATCACCGGGAAGGAATCATGGGAGACTACGATGAGTTTGACGACCTGGAAAAGCTGATTGATTTCATCAGGACCGGAAAACGCAGGGAATCATGAAGCCAGGCACTGACGGCAGGCAGCACGGAAGGATGGACGGAGAAAGATGCATTTTGTGGACGCAAAAGGAATCCTGACCGGCGGTAAAGGCCATTACGGGATGAATATTTACCGCGGCTGCTCCCACGGCTGTATCTACTGCGACAGCCGGAGCAAATGCTATCAGTTCACCCATGCGTTTGAAGACATTGAGGTCAAGCAGAACGCGCCGGAGCTGCTGGAGCAGGCGCTGAAATCCAAACGGCAGAAGGCCATGATCGGCACCGGATCCATGTCGGATCCCTATATGCACTGCGAGGAGCAGCTCGGGCTGACCCGGAAATGCCTGGAGGTCATCAGCAGATACGGTTTCGGGGCTGCGGTACAGACCAAGTCTGACCGGATCCTGCGGGATATAGACCTGCTGGAGGAGATTAACCGAAAAGCCAAATGCGTGGTCCAGATCACACTGACCACATATGATGAAAAGCTGTGCGGGATCCTGGAACCGAACGTCTGCAACACCCAGCGGCGGATTGAAGTACTGGAAGCCATGCGGGAGCGGGGAATTCCTACGGTAGTGTGGATGACGCCGATCCTGCCGTTTATCAATGACACAGAGGAAAACATCCGTGCCCTTCTGGAAGCCTGTGCGCAGGTGAAGGTGAAAGGAATCATCTGCTTCGACATGGGGCTGACGCTTCGTGAGGGGGATCGGGAATATTATTATGCGGCGCTGGACAGGCATTTTCCCGGGCTGAAGGAAAAGTATATCAGGATATACGGAAACGCCTACGAAGTACCCAGCCTGAACCGGAAACCGCTGATGAGCCTGTTCCGGACGTTCTGCAGGGAACACGGGATCCTGTATAAACCGGAGGAGTGCTTTGAGTATATGAGTACGCTTCCGGACAGGTTCCAGCAGATGACGTTCCTGGAAGGACTGTAAAAACCAAAAACACACCCCGCCGGTGCGGGGTGCGTCTGTTATCAGTTCTTATAGGTTATTGGTCGGATTTCAGCTTTGCGCAGATGACCCGGTCGTATATCCCCTGGTTGTTCCGTCCGGCCTGACGGAGGAGACCCTCCCGGCGCATACCGACTTTTTCCAGGACTTTACCGGAATTGGGATTGCTGACGTCGTACCCGGCTTCAATCCGGTTGAAACCCACCTGTTCAAACAGGAAGTCCATGATCTTCTGCAGGGCTTCCGCTGTGATTCCCTTGCCCCACCAGTTTTTACCGATGGAGTAGGAGACTTCCACCGCACGGGTGTTTTTCCGGACGTTGGTGGCGGCCAGGGTTCCGATGACTTCCCCGGTTTCCTTCACCACGATGGCCCAGCAATACCGTTCCGGGTCTTCATACCGCCGGATGAATTCCTTCATCAGCTCTTCTGTATCGGTGACGCTTTTGTCGTTTTCCCAGGTGAGGAAGCGATTGACTTCAGGGTCTGAAGTGACGTTCTGATAGAAATCCGGTGCGTCAGACAGCTGAAAACGCCGCAGGAGCAGCCTTTCGGTCTCCAGCGTTACGGTTCCGCAGTGGTTCATGACAGAACACCTCCCGGATTTAAGGAGATACTGATTAATTCCCCTGCCCATCTGCCAGCGCCTTTTTTGTCGGTATCTATGCACAGATTTCTCGATTTAGCGCCACTAAACCTTCGAAATCTGCGCTTGATCCCAACAAAAAACCCATCTGGCATCTGACAGACTCATTTAATCAGTCTCTCCTTAATTGTAAACTGATGCCAGGGGAAGTATAACACAGAACCTGATAAAGCAGAAGCAGGATCCTTTTCAAAAACGGCCTGTCCGGAGTATGATGGATCCATGCTGCAGAAAGAAGGAATGCCGGTGTATTATCACGCGTCACAGGTGCAGGGAATCACCAGGCTGGAGCCCAGGATATCCAACCACGGTATCCCGCTGATCTATTTCTCCCGGAAAAGGGAGAACGTGCTGGTTTACCTGAGCAACGCCATCGAAAAATACTGCCGGGAAACCGGCTTTGCCTATGACGGCGTATGGCAGAAGTGGGGACCGTACGGATTCGGACCGGATGGCCGGCTGTGCCTGGAAGAGTATTATCCGGACGCCATTGAACGTACCTACAAAGGAGTATCCGGGTATATTTATCATGCGGAAGAAATAACGGATTCGGGATTTGAGGTGCAGATTCCCGATGCCGCCACCAGCAGTGAGCCGGTCATTGTGACAGGTTCAGAGTATGTACCGGACGCCTATGAAGCGATCCTGGAGGCGGAGCGGGAAGGACTGATCATCCTTCGGCGGTATGGGGAGATGACCGACAGGAAGAAGGAATGGATCGCAGCCACAATCCGGGAGGAATATGCTTCCGCGGAGGGACATCCTGAATACCGGCACTTTTTACGGGGCCGTTTCCCGGAAATCCTGGAAGGGGAGAAAAACTGATGAAGAAAGCTGAAATGATCGAAAAACTGAAAGCCTTCCCGTATGATCCGGCGGAATACTGGGTGATCACCGGCGGGGCGATGGTGCTGTACGGTATCCGGGAGGAATCCTCGGATATTGACCTGGGGTGCACGGCCGGATTGGCGAACCGGCTGGAACAGGAAGGATACCTGTACAAGGTCACGGACGACGGAAACCGGTGGTTCAAGCTGGGGAACGATATCGAAGTGTTTGAGAACTGGCTGTTTGACACAGTGGACCATGTGGACGGGATTCCCGTGATCTCGGTGCAGGGACTGATTGAAATGAAAAAGGACCTGGGACGGGAAAAGGACCTGCGGGATATCGCCCTGATCAATGACTTCCTGGCCCGCAGCGTGAAATAACCATACAAGAGGACGAACAGATGAAAAATCCCTGGGAAGAGATCAGCCTGGACGACTATGAAAACCATATGAGCCTGGATTCCGTGAAGCAGCTTCAGGCGTTGAACGTCCTGATGAAGGAACAGTTTGATGCCTATCCGGTTCACACTGCCATGGTGCTCGGCGTGGCCGGAGGCAACGGTATTGAGCATGCCCGGCCGGAAAAGTACCGGGCGGTATACTGCGTGGATATCAATGAAGCATATCTGCAGGCGGTGCGGGAAAGGTATGCCGGGCAGCCTGCCGTGCAGTGCCTGCGGGCGGACCTGGCGGAAGAAGCAGACAGACTGCCGGCGGCGGAGCTGGTGATTGCCAACCTGCTGATTGAATACATCGGATACCCGGCGTTTACGGCGGTAATCCGCAAGGTTGGCCCGGAATATGTGTCCTGTGTGATCCAGATCAACAGGGATGAGCAGAAATGGGTTTCCGATTCTCCCTACCTTCACGCGTTTGACGGACTGGACCGGGTCCACCACCAGATGGAAGAAAACGCACTGACCGCGGCGATGGAAGAGGCCGGATATACCGGGATCCTGCGGGTGGAAGAGGGGCTGCCCAACGGCAAGGCGCTGGTCCGGCTGGATTACCGGAGGACAGAAAAGGAAGGATTGTAAAAACCGCTGGCGGAAGACTGTATTTTTTTGCATTTTCTCTTGACGGGGAAAAAGAAAATGATAATATAGTGCCAGTGCTTTCCTGAGAGAGGCAGGAGAGAAGGAATATTAAGACAAGGTGATCCAGTCATCAGCGTCTTAAGCAATTTACGGGACCACTCCGAAAACGGAGTCGAGGCCATACGGACAGCCGGGTCCACTGCCGATGAGCGGTTTCCGCTCTATTGATTGAGTTAAAAGCTCAGTTTTATAAGTTGGTTACTTTATAACCGAAATGCGTAATCTGCGCAAACTTGTGAAATGGTCAATAAGAGTAGTAAAAGTAAGTATTGCTATATAGACTCTGTATGCCGAGCACCACTGATATTCTGTTCCGAACCTCTATGCCGTATCCTGGGCGGCGGGATCTGATTCCCGTATGCCGCAGCAGACGGTAACCGGGACCTGACTGCATGTGGATAATAACGCAAGTTGTGTGATTACAGCTTGCGTTTTTTGTTTGAGGTGGAGTATGGGGAAGTACATGTACGACCAGTCCCGGGCGCCCATCTATGAGGCGCTGGAGCGCTTCCGTGAAATGCGGGTGGTGCCCTTTGACGTACCGGGACACAAGCATGGCAAAGGGAATCCGGAACTGACAGCTTTCCTTGGAGAAAAGTGCGTGGGCGTGGACGTGAACAGCATGAAGCCGCTGGACAATCTGTGCCATCCCGTATCGGTGATCCGCGAGGCGGAGATCCTGGCGGCGGACGCTTTCGGCGCGGCCAACGCCTTCCTGATGGTGGGCGGTACCACCAGCTCCGTGCAGAGCATGGTGTTGTCCAGCTGCAAGCGGGGAGACAAGATCATCCTGCCCAGGAACGTGCACAGGAGCGTCATCAACGCGCTGGTGCTTTGCGGCGCTGTGCCGGTGTACGTCAATCCGGACGTGGACCGGAAGCTGGGCATCTCCCTGGGTATGAGCGTGGACCAGGTGCGGAAAGCTATCCGGGAGAACCCGGACGCGGTGGCCGTGCTGGTGAACAACCCCACTTATTACGGTGTGTGCAGCGACCTGCGCACCATCGTGAAGCTGGCCCATGAAGCCGGGATGATGTGCCTGGCGGACGAGGCCCACGGAACCCACTTCTATTTCGGTGACGGCATGCCGGTGACCGCCATGGAGGCGGGCGCGGACATGGCCGCGGTCTCCATGCACAAGAGCGGCGGCAGCCTGACCCAGTCCAGCCTGCTGCTGACAGGGGAACGGGTGAATGCCGGCCATGTGCGCCAGATCATCAACCTGACCCAGACCACCTCCGGCAGCTACCTGCTGATGTCCAGCCTGGATATCAGCCGGAGAAACCTGGCCCAGCGCGGCAAGGCCGTTTTCCGGAAGGTGACGGAAATGGCGGAATATGCCCGGGAGGAAATCAATGCGGTGGGCGGCTACTATGCCTACGGCCGGGAACTGATCAACGGGGACTCCATTTTCGACTTTGACCCCACCAAGCTGAGCGTGCATACGCGGGATATCGGCCTGGCGGGCATTGAGGTATATGACATCCTGCGGGATGAGTATGATATCCAGATCGAGTTCGGCGATATCGGCAATATCCTGGCTTACCTTTCCATCGGCGACCGGATGCAGGAGCTGGAGCGGCTGGTGAGTGCGCTGGCGGAGATCAAGCGCAGGTACATGAAGGATTCCTACGGCCTGCTGAGCCAGGAGTATATCGCTCCGGAAGTGGTTTACAGCCCCCAGGAGGCCTTCTATGCCAACAAGAAGAGCGTGCCGCTGAGCGAAAGCGAGGGCTACATCTGCAGCGAGTTCGTGATGTGCTACCCTCCGGGAATCCCGATCCTGGCCCCCGGTGAGCGGATCACCCGGGAAATCCTGGACTACATCGTCTATGCCAAGACGAAGGGCTGCTCCCTGACCGGACCGGAAGACCCGATGATTGAGAACATCAACATTATCAGGGAGGAGGAGAAGATTTCATGGAACTCTGGTTCAGTGAATGCCATGCCCCGGATGTTAAGCACAGCCTGCGTGTAAACCGGCACCTGTACTCCGGGAAGAGCGAATACCAGCAGATTGATATCTTTGATACCCCTGAATTCGGCCGGGTGCTGGCCCTGGACGGAAACGTGATGCTGACGGAGCGGGACGAGTTCATCTACGACGAAATGATCACGCATATCCCGATGTCCGTCCACAAAAACGTAAAGGATATCCTGGTGATCGGCGCGGGAGACGGCGGCGTGGTGAAGGAACTGACCCGCTATGACACGGTGGAACGCATCGACCTGGTGGAAATGGACGGACAGGTGATTGAAGCCTGCCGGACCTACCTGCCGGAGAATGCCTGCAAGCTGGACGACAGCCGGGTGCATATCTACTTTGACAACGCACTGCGGTTCATCCGGCGGTGCACGGATGAGTACGACCTGATCATCGTGGACTCCAACGATCCCTTCGGTCCCTCCGAGGGCTACTTTACAAGGGAGTTTTACGGTATCTGCTACAACGCCCTGCACGAGGACGGCATTATGGTTAACCAGCAGGGAAGCCCCTTCTACAAGCATGACGCGGAGGCCATGCAGCGGAGCCACAAGCGGATTGTAAACACCTTCCCGATCAGCCGGGTTTACCAGGCGCACATCCCGACCTACGCGGCGGGCTACTGGCTGTTCGGCTTTGCGAGCAAGAAATACCATCCCATTGATGATTTTGACGAGGAACACTGGAAGAGCCTGCACCTGAGCACGAAGTACTACACGACCAAGCTGCACATCGGCTCCTTCTATCTGCCGGCTTACCTGGAGAAAATGCTTGAAGAGGTGGAAGCATGAACAAAAATATAGAGACCTTTATCGGATGTGACGGGGATTATGACTACGCGCAGATCGTGCTGTTCGGCGCACCGTTTGATTCCACCACGAGTTTCCGGCCGGGCGCGAGATTCGGTTCCGCCGCCATCCGCCATGAAAGCTTCGGGCTGGAAACCTACAGCCCCTACCAGGACGAGGACCTGACGGACATCAAGGTGTTTGACTGCGGAGACCTGGAGCTCTGCTTTGGCTCCGCGGAAGCAGCGCTGAAGGACATTGAGGAAAAGGCCGGGGAGATCCTGTTTGACGGCAAGATGCCCTTCCTGATCGGCGGCGAGCACCTGGTGACCCTGGGCGCGGTGCGGGCGGTGGCCGAAAGGTACCCGAACCTGCACATCATCCATTTCGACGCCCATGCGGATCTTCGGGATGACTACCTGGGTGCCCAGCTGAGCCATGCCTGCGTGATGCGGCGGTGCCACGAGCTGACCGGCGACGGAAGGATCCACCAGTTCTGCATCCGAAGCGGGGACAGGGCGGAGTTCGCCTTTGCCAAAGCGCATACGGACATGCATAAGTTCAGCTTTGACGGACTGAAGGAGCTGACGGAGAAGCTGGCGGAGGAGCATACCCCGGTTTACCTGACCATTGACCTGGACTGCCTGGATCCCGCCCTCTTCTGCGGAACGGGAACCCCGGAAGCCGGCGGCGTGAGCTTTACGGAACTGCTGGACGCCATCCTGACGGTGAGCAAAACGAATATCGTAGGTGCGGACGTGAATGAACTGGCCCCCATGCTGGACGCCAGCGGCGCGTCCACGGCAGCGGCCTGCAAGATTGTGCGGGAAATGCTGCTGGCCATTTACAAATAAGAAAGAGCAAAACGGGAGGATACAGAAATGAGCAGAGTATTGGTAATCGGATGCGGCGGGGTGGCCAATGTGGCGATCCGGAAGTGCTGCCAGGCGGACGACGTTTTTACAGAAATGTGCATTGCCAGCCGGACAAAGTCCAAGTGCGACGACCTGGCGAAGGCGCTGGAAGGCAAAACCGCCACGAAGATCACAACCGAGCAGGTGGACGCGGACGACGTGGAGCAGCTGAAGAAGCTGATCACGGATTATCAGCCTGACCTGGTGATGAACATCGCCCTGCCGTACCAGGACCTGACCATCATGGACGCGTGCCTGGCCTGCGGCGTGAACTATATGGATACCGCGAACTACGAGCCGGAAGACACGGATGATCCCGAATGGCGGGCGATCTATGAGAAACGGTGCAAGGAACAGGGCTTCTCCGCCTACTTCGACTACAGCTGGCAGTGGGCTTATCGGGAAAAGTTTGAAAAGGCCGGCCTGACCGCCCTGCTGGGCTGCGGCTTTGACCCCGGCGTGACGCAGGCTTACTGCGCCTACGCGAAAAAGCATGAGTTTGACACCATCGACACCATCGATATCCTGGACTGCAACGGCGGCGACCACGGCTATCCTTTCGCCACCAACTTTAACCCGGAGGTCAACCTGCGGGAGGTTTCCGCACCCGGAAGCTATATGGAAAACGGCAAGTGGGTGGAGATTCCCGCGATGAGCATCAAGCGGGAATATAACTTCGAGGACGTGGGCCAGAAGGATATGTACCTGCTGCACCATGAGGAAATCGAGTCCCTGGCACAGAACATTCCGGAAGTGAAGCGGATCCGCTTTTTCATGACCTTCGGCCAGAGCTACCTGACCCATATGCGCTGCCTGGAGAACGTGGGCATGCTGTCCACCACTCCTGTGATGTTTGAAGGACACGAGATCGTACCGATCAAGTTCCTGAAGGCGCTGCTGCCCGATCCGGCCAGCCTGGGCCCGAGAACCCACGGCAAGACCAATATCGGCTGCATCTTCACCGGCAAGAAGGACGGCAAGGAAAAGACCTACTACATCTACAACGTGTGCGATCACCAGGAATGCTATCGCGAGGTGGAAAGCCAGGCGATCAGCTATACCACGGGTGTGCCGGCTATGTGCGGCGCCATGATGCTGCTGACCGGCAAGTGGAATAAGCCCGGCGTGTATACAGTGGAAGAGTTTGATCCCGATCCCTTCCTGGACGCGCTGGACCGCTACGGCCTGCCCCGCAGGGAGAACTTTAACCCGGTACTGGTGGACTGATGAAAAAGAGTGAAGTGTTCAAAGGGCTTGCCGGCCGCAACGCGCCGGACTGCTTTGCCCACCTCCGGACGCCCTGCTACGTGATTGACGAAGAACGGCTGAAGGCAAACGGAAAGATCCTGGCCTCGGTGGCGGAACGCACCGGGTGCCGGATCCTGCTTGCCCAGAAGGCTTTCTCCAACTATGATTTCTATCCGCTCCTGGCACCCTGTCTTGCCGGAACCGAGGCCAGCGGCCTGTATGAGTCCCGGCTCGGCGCGGAGGAGATGCCGGGGAAAGAGGTGCACGTTTTCTGCGCTGCCTACCGGGAGGATGAATTCGGAGAACTGCTGCGGTACGCGGATCATATCGTGTTCAATTCCGTGAACCAGCTGAAGCAGTTCGGAAAAAGGGCCAAGGACAGCGGGAAAAGCATCGGACTGCGGATCAATCCGGAGTGCTCCACCCAGGAGGGGCATGAAATCTACGATCCCTGCGCGAAGGGCAGCCGCCTGGGCGTGACACGGGATGTATGGAACCGGGAAATGACGGAAGAACTGCTGGAACTGCTGGACGGCCTGCATTTCCATACGCTGTGCGAGCAGGACTCCGACGCCCTGGAAACGACCCTGGAGGCGGTGGAACGCGGCTTCGGCGATGTGCTGCCCCGGATGAAGTGGCTGAACATGGGCGGCGGACATCACATCACCCGGGAGGATTATGATCTGCCGCGGCTGGAGAACCTGATCCGCCGGGCACAGGAAAAGTGGCAGCTGCAGGTTTACCTGGAGCCGGGCGAAGCCGTTGCGCTGAATGCCGGCTACCTGGTCACCACGGTGTTGGATGTGACGGAGAACAACGGCATCCGGACGGCGGTGCTGGACGTAAGCGCGGCCTGCCATATGCCCGACGTGATTGAAATGCCCTATACGCCGCCGCTGATGAACGGCGAAACGGAAGGCGAACTGAAGAATCCATACCGGCTGGCAGGGCCTACTTGCCTGGCGGGGGACGTGATCGGTGAATACGGCTTTGACGCAGAGGTGAAGCCGGGAGACCGGCTGGTGTTCGGCGATATGGCGATCTATACCACCTGCAAGAACAACACCTTCAACGGAATGCCGCTGCCGGACATTTACGGGATGGACCGGGAAGGACAGTTTACAAAACTGACCGCGTTCAGCTATGCGGATTTCAAGGGCAGGCTCGGCAAAAACGGATCAAAAGCCTGAAAATGTCGATTTCTCTGTATACAATCGCATAAACGAATTACAGATCATGGTTTTTATGATACAATCCGGGAGGATTCCCAATCCTCTACAGACTGAAGGAGTAAAAACCATGATTACTTTTCCCGAAATGCGCTATGAACGTCCGGACGCGGAACAGCTTAAAGAACAGTGGAAGGGCCTGACTGAACGCCTGAAGGCCGCGGCCACCTATGAGGAAGCGAAGGCGGTATTCCTGGAGAAGGATCAGCTGGAACGCCATGTAGACACGATGGGAACGCTGGCCAGCGTCCGCCACTCCATCGATACCCGGGACACCTTCTACGATGAAGAAAACAATTTCTGGAACCAGACCTGGCCGGAACTGCAGGAATATGACCAGGCCTGGACAGCGGCCATGCTGGCATCCCCTTTCCGGGCGGATTTCGCCGCGGAATACGGCGACCTGATGTTTGTCAAGGCGGAGATGGACCTGAAGACCTTCTCTCCGGAAATTATCCCGGAGCTGCAGCAGGAGAACGACCTGCGCAACGAATACCAGAAGTTGATTGCTTCCGCCCAGATTCCTTTCGAGGGCGGAGTATATACCATCTCCCAGATGTCTCCCTTCAAGACCGACGCGGACGACGCAAGACGGCTGGCGGCGTGGAAGGCTGAAGGACAGTGGTACAAGGATCACCAGGACAAGCTGGATGAGATCTACGACAAGCTGACGAAGCTGCGGGACGGCATGGGCCGGAAGATGGGCTATGAAGGCTTCACCCAGCTGGGCTACTACCGCATGGGACGCAACTGCTATACCAAAGAGGACGTGGAGAAATTCCGGGCGGCCGTGAGAACCTACCTGGTGCCCGTGGCAGACAGCATTTACCGGGCCCACGCAAAGCGCCTGGGCAAGGAATATCCCATGAGCTATGCGGACAACGCGCTGGAATTCCGTTCCGGCAATCCGAGACCCCAGGGGACTGCGGATGATATCCTGGCTGCCGGCAAAAAGTTCTATGACGAGCTTTCCCCGGAAACCAGCGAGTTCTTCCGGATGATGCTGGAAGGAAAGCTGATGGACGTGCTTTCCACCGAGGGCAAGGAAGGCGGCGGATACTGCACCGGTATCATGGATTACGGCGTGCCGTTCATCTTTGCCAACTTCAACGGAACCCAGCATGACGTGGAAGTGGTGACCCACGAAGCAGGTCACGCGTTCGCGGCCTACATGAACCGGGACCGCGTACCCATGGGCTATATCTGGCCCAGCATGGAATCCTGCGAGGTGCACTCCATGTCCATGGAATTCCTGGCCTGGCCCTGGGCGGAAAACTTCTTCGGGGATGATACCCGGAAGTTCCTCTACAGCCACCTGGCCGGCGCCCTGACCTTTATTCCCTACGGAACGATGGTGGATCATTTCCAGCACCTGGTGTATGAGAATCCGGGCTGGACGCCCCGTGAGCGGCACAATGCCTGGAAGGAGCTTTCCGCAATCTACACCCCCTGGGCCTGGCTGGACGGAGATATTCCTTTCTACGGAGACGGGGAAGCCTGGCAGCGGCAGAGCCACATCTATGCCAGCCCGTTCTACTACATTGACTACTGCCTGGCGCAGACCGTTTCGCTGGAAATCTGGGCGATGCTGCAGGAAAACCGGGAAAAGGCCTGGAAACACTACATGGCCTATACAAAGCAGGGCGGAAGCCGCACCTTTACCGAGCTGCTGGCGAACGCCGGACTGGTCAGTCCCTTCGATGAGGAATGCCTGAAAACCGTGTGCAGCACGGCAAAGAACTGGCTGGAAAACTATGACATGACCGGGATTGAGTAAACAAGCAAAAGGCAGGATACAGGAATGAAAACCATTCGGGTAGTGGCGGCGCTGATCTTCCATGAGGGAAAGCTTTTTGCCACGCAGCGTGGATACGGCGCCTGGCGGGACTACTGGGAATTTCCCGGCGGAAAAATCGAACCGGGAGAAACACCGGAGGAGGCGCTGGTCCGGGAAATCCGGGAGGAACTGGATACCGGAATCACCGTGCTTTCCCACGTCTGCGACGTGGAATATGACTATCCCGAATTTCACCTTTCCATGCAGTGCTACAGGTGCGAGATTACATCCGGGGAACCGAAACTGCTGGAACACGAAGCCGCAAAATGGCTGGGCAGGGAAGAACTGGACACGGTGGACTGGCTGCCTGCGGACTGGAATATCCTGCCGGATATAAAGGAAAACTGGCCGGCTGAATAAAGGACCGGCCCGGAAATAACAGAAACAAACAACAGGAGTAAATTGGTATGGAAGTACGTCTGCTGAAACCTGAAGAACATTTTGAAGCGAACCTGATTTCCACGGTGGCTTTTCACATGCACATGGATGATCCGAAAAAGAACCGGGAAGAGAGCCTGAAGAGCCAGGATGAAGACTGGGGCGCGTTTTCCGAAGACGGAAAGATCATGGCGCGGATTATCAATAACCGCTATGATACCCGCCTGGACGGACAGAAGGTCCGGAACGGCGGAATCGGCGCAGTGTCCACCTTGCCGGAATACCGGAATACTGGCGCCGTGAAGGCGATTTTTGAAAAGCTGATTCCGGAAGCTTACCGGAACGGGGAAATCATTTCCACCCTGTATCCTTTCAACCATGCGTTTTACCGCAAGTTCGGCTATGAAACTGTCCGGTGGCAGGATCATTATGAATTCGTACCGGCTGTGCTGAGCGGCTACCGCTTTTCCGGAGACGCGGAACTGTGGAAGCCCGGTGATCCGGTGAGCGAGTATACGGCGCTGTATAACCGGTTCGCGGACAGCTTCAACCTGGCCATGTACCGGGACGACAAAATGATGACGGATATCATCAAGGGCGAATACTACAAGGACCGGAAGTTCTGCTACCTGCTGAAGGAAAACGGAAAAACCGTGGCTTACCTGATTTTCCAGGACGTGCGGAATGATCCGGCGGCGATCCTGACTGTGAAGGACCTGGCCTGGGACGGCAAGGCCGGCTTCTACGCGATCCTGGGCTTCCTGGCCCGCTTTACCGCGGACTACGGTACCATCCGGCTGTTCCTGCCTTCCTGCCTGCAGCTGCTTTCCGTGATCCAGACGCCCCGGGCTTACGATATCCAGCAGACCGCTACCCAGAGCTATATGGTCCGGGCGATGAACGTGAAGCGGGTCCTGGAGATCATCAAAAAACCGGATGACAGTCCATTTGTCATCCGGGTGGAAGGCGATGCGCAGATTCCTGAAAACAACGGAACCTGGAAGGTCTGCGGAAACAGCGTTGAACAGACAGAAGAGACGCCGGACCTGACGGTTTCCATCCAGGCCTTCGGCCAGATGGCGGTCGGCGCCGTGAACCTGGCTGAAGCAATGTACCGGCCTGACGTGACGGTGTCCGGCAACGAAGCCGTGCTCGAAAAGGTGTTTGTACGCAAGCCCATCCTGGTGGAGGATCATTTCTGATCCGGATGGATTATTCTTTCAGGACAGCCCAGGCGGCGGTCAGCTTTTCCAGCGACCACTGGGCGTTGGCCGGACTGGTGGAGGGAAGGCAGATGGCCTCCCTTCCCAGTACGGGAAGGATATATTTGTTATACATTTCATGAGATTTCCGTCCGTTGCAGTAAATCCGCTCAATCGGACAGGAATCCAGGATGATCCTGAGATCATTGGCCCGGACCTCCCGGATGCTGGCATCCGAGGAACCGGTGATGACGCAGCTGGCGATGGAATCCCAGAGCGCCAGTCCATGACTCAGGATCAGTTCTTTTTTTTCGGGAATGGATGTCGGTACCGGCCGGTCAAACAGGGCGGCGATTACCTTCCAGAACCGGTTCTGCGGATGACCGTAGAAGAAGTTCTGCTCCCTGGATTTCACCGAAGGGAAAGACCCAAGGATCAGGATCCGGCTTTCCGGACAGAAAAGCGGCCCGAAGGGATGCTGGATTCTTTGCTCCTGTGCGCTCATCTGATGATATCCCCCCTGTCTTTTTCTGGCAGGAAGAGTATAGCATACGGGAAGGCTGTCAACAAGGAAGCCCCGGCGGGTGTCGCTTGTTGAGGCCTTTTTCCTGTGCTATACTTTGTACCATCAGAACACAAACCCGGAACAGGGAGGTTATATCATGCCGGAGATCACCTGGGAGCTTTTTGATAAGCAGGTGGCGGAATGCAGGCTCTGCCCCCTTTGCCAGCATATTCTGCACAAGGTTCCCGGACAGGGAGACCGGCAGTCCCCGCTGATGTTTATCGGAGAAGGCCCGGGACAGACAGAGGACGAGGAGGGGCTTGCCTTTGTCGGGGCAGCGGGACAGCTGCTGACAAAAATGCTGGAAGCGATCCAGCTGCCCCGGGACCGGGTATATATCTGCAATATTGTGAAATGCCGTCCGCCCCACAACCGGGTGCCGACGCCGGAGGAGGCGGAAGCCTGCCGGATTCACCTGCGGATGCAGACCTGGCTGATCCGGCCGAAGGTGATCGTGCTGCTGGGCAGTACCGCAGCCCGGAACGTGCTGGATCCGGAAATCCGGATTACCCGGGAGCGGGGAAAATGGACGGAACGGAAGGGCGTGTGGATGATGCCGACCTATCATCCGTCGGCGCTGCTCCGGGATCCGGACAAGAAGAAGGAAGCCTGGGAGGATATGAAAAGCCTCCGGAACAAACTGATCGAACTGGGATTGTACCAGGATCTTTATTCCGGAGGGGAAAAGGAACTTTGATGATTGAGATATCCGGCGGATTACCGGATATCTTTTTTATTGTATTTCCAGTAAGCCAGGGCGACGCCAATGAGGGAAAACGCAAGGCCGATCAGCAGCTTGCAGCCGTCCAGGGCGCCTTTATTGAAAATCTCCGAGCCGTCGGCATAACCGAAGGGTGTGATGTATTTCAGCACGTCGGCCTTGCTGGTCAGGTTGCCGATGATATTCATGAAATACAGGGCGATGGCCAGTCCCAGCCCGATGCCGATGCCGCCCTTCCACAGGAAGGCGGAGATGCCGAAGCAGACACAGGCCAGTTCCACCTGCAGCAGGAAGTAGGCTGTATGAAGCAGCGTGATTTCCTTCCACGGAACAGGCTCGCCGATGACGGCGATGGAACCGACAGCCATGAGCCAGACGGCCACATTCAGGATCAGGGTCTGGATCAGGACGGAGATGAGCTTGGCAGTGATGATTTCAGTGCGGCGCAGGGGATGTGTCAGCAGGAACTCCGCTGTGCCGTTCTTTTCTTCGTTTGCCAGGGCGGCAATGCCGATCAGTGCGGCAAACAGCGCGCCGCCGATGCCGAGGATGTTGCCGCATTCAATCCCGTAGAATCCCTTCAGGGAACCGAAGTCCAGCGTGTCCAGCCCGAAAGCGGAGGAGAACATGCCCATGGAGGAAAAGATGGAGCTGATGCTGTTCATCTGGCTCTTCATCTCGGGATACATAAACAGACAGATGACGATAAACGCGCCGATGGACAGGGTCCAGATCAGAAGCGCTTTCCAGGCCTGTTTCAGTTCATGACGGATCAGGGTCATGCCTGGTCACCGCCTTTCTCATAAAAATGGAGGACAATTTCTTCCAGGTCCGGCTCCGAGACGGTCAGTTCGTGGACGTCCAGGCCGGCAAGCGTACGGATCAGCTTGTTTGTTTCCCCGTTATACAGGAAGCTGACGATCCCGTCTGATTCTGTCCAGTCCCGGATGTCGGGCAGGGCGTCGGGCTGCAGGTTTCCCCGGAACGTAACGCGGCGGGTGCCGGTTTTGGCCAGTTTGTCCACACTGTCGCAGGCGATGATTTTGCCTTCCCGGATGATGGCAGCCTTGCTGCAGTACCGCTGGATTTCAGACATGATATGACTGGAGAGGAAGACGGTGACGCCTGTCTGGTTTCTTTCCTGCAGAATGCTGAAAAACTCATGCTGCATGAGGGGATCCAGGCCGCCGGTGGGCTCATCCAGCACCAGCAGCTCCGGATTGTGCTGCAGGGCGCAGACGATACCGACTTTCTTCCGGTTGCCGAAGGACAGATCTTCCACTTTTCTGTCCCGGTCCAGCTGCAGGCGTTCGCACAGCTCCGCTGAAGCGGCGCTGCAGTCTTTCCGGCGCAGATCCGCGGACAGTTTCAGCATATCCCGGACCTTCATGCCGTTGTAAAAGGCGGTATCCGAGGGCAGGTATCCGACCCGTTCCAGAATGGCTTTTTTGTTCTTCACAATATCCATACCGAAAACCCGGCCTTTGCCGGCAGTCGGCGAAATCAGGCCCAGCAGGGTGCGGATGGTGGTGGATTTACCGGCACCGTTGGGCCCGATAAACCCGAAGAAATCGCCGGGGGCAACGGCCAGATCCAGGCCGTCAATGCCCCGGGCTTTGCCGTAGTACTTGGTCAGGTTCTCAGCGAAGATTGCTTTGCTTTCCAATTGACTCCCTCTTTTCGTTGAATGTTCCGTTACTCTTTCCGTTTATATATGTTTTTCCAGAAGGCCATCAGTTTCCTGAAGTCCTTCTCCACCCGGTCGATATCCAGATCGCCTGCCTGCAGCATTTCCCAGAGATACCCTTCCGCGACCCAGTACATTTCCTTGTACATCATCGGAATATCCAGCCCGGGGATAAACTGATCCGGTTCCAGGCTGAGCCGGACCCGATCGACCTTCAGGTTGAAATGCCGGTGGTAGCTTTCCTGGATTTCCAAACACACTTCGGGATCCTTTTCATAAAACGCTTTCACGGTGAAATTGCTCATATCCGGGTACAGCCGCATGATCTCCAGCTTGGCAATGGTTCCGAGCTCCATGGCGTCAAACAGGTCTGTCCGGTCATAGCAGCCGAAGCGGGTCATGTATTCGATGGTTGTCTCGGCACTTTTCTCCCAGAGATACAGGTACAGTTCCTTTTTGTTGTGAAAGTAGTGAAACAAAAGGGCTTTGCTGATTCCCGCCGCCATGGCTATTTCACTCATGGGACTGTTCTTGTAGGCGTTTTGGGAAAATACCCGGTAACCCGCGTTGAGGATGGCCTGCTGCTTTTCCGCAGGCAGGGAAAAGAACTTTTGATTCATAGACGGTGCACCTCCGTTGACCGATCCGGTCAATGGCATCATAATTCCGTTGACCGATTTTGAGAAGACCCAATTTTATGTTTTTTTCCCGGAGTTACACCTCTTTCGGAAAGTTCTTACAGAATAGATTTTACCTGCGCCGCAGGCCGAAAACAGAGCTGATCGGAACGAAAAAACCGTTCTATCTTTCCAAATTCAGAAAGATAGAACGGCGTTACAGGATGACGTTTTATGATTATGCCTGTTGTTTATACAGCAGCCAGGCCAGTGCGTGAACCGATTGCTGGAAGCCGCCTTCCGCAAGCATTTTATCGATTTCCTCCGCGGAATGCGTCTGTATACGGAGCAGTTCCATGGGATCCAGATCCTGCTCTGTGACCTTCCGGCAGTTCCGGGCAGCGAAAAGCCAGGCATAGTTATCTGAAATGGTGGCGCTGGAGGGAATGGTCAGCAAAGGCATCCAGTCATCTGAGACATAACCGGTCTCCTCCCGCAGTTCCCGCTGCGCGGCCTGAAGGGCTGAGTCCTTCGGATCAGTTCCGTCCTTTTCTTCAATGGCGCCGGCGGGGAACTCGGTGGTAACCTGCCGGATGCCCTGCCGAAACTGGCGGACACAGATAAAGCGGCCTTCCTCGTCCGAAGCGACGACCACCGCGTAATTCCGGCGTGTAAAACTGTAATAAGGCTGCCAGACCTCTCCGTTCGGGAAGCGGTAGGCGGATTTCCGGAAGTCAATCCACTGATCCTGAACAATATGCTCGGTAGAGATTTCCTCCCAGGCCAGGTTTTCCTCTTTCATATACAGGTCCTTTCTCTGTAAACCGGTGCGGATGTATCCGCGCCGCAGTACATTGTAACGATGTTGCCGGAAATCCGCAAGGGGGGGCAGGATTGGAGCTTGACGCGCCTGACGGGTGCAGGTATGCTATGAACAAAGCACCTGAAACGGAGAACCGGAAGATGAAAGTGAAAAGATGGGCGGCAGCGCTGGCAGTGCTGGTGCTGCTGTGGACGAGTACCGCATGGGGAGAAGCAAAGAAAACAATGTTTGAAAAGGAATGGTACCTCCAGGCGCTGGAGGATTCTGTTATGAGCCCGGGAAACAATGCCAGGCTGAAGAAGGTGATTGCCAGGGCGCAGCAGGGTGAAACGGTCACGCTGGCTGCCATCGGCGGATCCATTACGGAAGGCGCGGGAGCCGGTACGTATCAGGACTGCTGGGCGGTCCGGTTCCAGAAGGCGTTCCAGAAGGAATACGGAACAGAAAAAGGAACCAACGTGCAACTGGTGAACGCCGGCGTCGGCGGTACACCTTCTCCCTTTGGCTATATGCGGTATCAGCGGGAGGTTGTAAACCGGATTCCCACGGGAGACACGGATGGACTGCCGGATATCGTGGTGATCGAGTTTTCGGTGAATGACTGGCAGGAACCGACGAAGCACCGGTGCTTTGAGTCCATGGTGAAAGAAATCCTGGACGCGCCGAATGAGCCGGCGGTCATCCTGCTGTTTGCGGTGTTCCGGAACGGATTTAACCTGCAGGATGAGCTGAAGAGGATCGGAAAGAACTATGACCTGATGATGGTTTCCGTCAAAGACGGATTTTACGGCCTGTTTGACAAGAAAATCAAAAAGGACGGTTTCTTTGTTGACGAATACCATCCCACTTCCCTGGGGCACCGGATCTATATGGACTGCCTGATGCAGGGCATAAAGGACGCAGCCGGGGCGGAAACGGATGAGGCTCCCGACCTGAATGTGAAGCCGGTATACGGAACGGATTTCATGGGCCTGAAAACGATCTTCGGTGAAACAGAAACGGATGAGTACTTTGTTGATCGCGGCGGCTTCCCCGGATCAGATTCCTCCAGTTACCGTAACCAGCCGGTCGGCCAGGTCTGCGGAAAGAATTTCTATCATGACGTAAAGGATCCGATGGATCCCCTGACGGTGAAAGGAGTTTTCCGGAAATGCCTGGTGGCCTGGAAAGCGGCTGCCAGCAGCACTTTCGGCGCGGCGGAGATCCTGATTGACGGAAAGGTGGTCAGGACTGTCCGGGGCGGCAAAGACAAATGGGGACAGAGCGAAGTTGAACTGGTCCTGGATCAGCAGGAAGCAGCGGAGCACACGCTGGAAATCAGGGTAACGGAAGAAGGAAAGAAGTTCACCATTACGGCGATCAGCCTGCAATAAAGATAAGGGAGAAAGACATTATGAAGAAAGCGGCCATAACCCTTCATCCGGATTTTAAAATCGGAGAGATTTCCGGACGCCTGTTCGGCGCGTTCCTGGAGCCCATCGGTTCCATGGTGAACGGCAGCATGTATAATCCGAAGCATCCGACTGCGGACGAGCAGGGACTGCGGAGGGATTTTTACGAAGCTTTGAAGGAAACCGGGCTGCCGGCGGTCCGCCTGCCGGGCGGCAATTTCGTATCCGGCTGGCAGTGGCAGGACTCCATCGGCCCGAAGGAACAGCGGAAAACCCATCTGGATATGGCCTGGTTCCAGTACATTCCGAATGACGTGGGTCATGATGAGTATCTGCAGTGGGCGGAGAAGGCCGGTACGGAAGCGATCTATACCGTGAACCTGGGAACCGGCACACTGCAGGACGCGGCGGACTGTGTGGAATATACCAACTTTGAGGGCGGAACCTGGTGGTCCGACCTGAGAAAGAAAAACGGCCACGTGGAGCCTTACAAGGTCAAGACCTGGTGCCTGGGCAACGAGATGGACGGACCGTGGCAGATCGCGTCCTGGGAAAAGGATCCCCGGGGCTACGGCGTGCTGGCGCATGAAACCAGCAAGGCCATGAAATGGGTGGATCCGTCTATTGAGACCATTGCCTGTGTATCCAGTTCTCCCTTCCTGAATCATTATCCGGACTGGGACCTGCAGGTGCTGGAACAGTGCTACGCGGCGGTGGATTATATCTCCCTGCATCATTACCATCCGGCTCCTCCGGAAATGCCGCAGGCGCTGCTGGCAGGATACCAGGCGTTTGAGGATTATATCCGTACGGAGATCGCCCTGTGCGATTTTGTGAAGACGAAGATCCGCTCCCCGCGGAAGATGATGCTGGCCCTGGACGAGTACGGCAGCATGATCCGGCCGAAGGGAGAGATGCACCTGGGCCTGGCGGGCAGGCAGAACGCGGATATGTTCGGCGTCTTTGTGCCCGGAAGGACCTATGTCCGGCATGATCCGGACGACTGGTCCACCCTCCGGAATCCGCCGAGGGATCATGAAATGCTCCAGACGCTGGGTATGGCCAGCACCATGCTGGTGATGCTGCGCCACGCGGACCGTATCAAGATCGGCTGTGCCACCGGCGGCCTCGGCGCACTGTGTGCAACAGACCGGGAGCACGTATGGAAGGGCGCGGCCCATTATCCCTTTACCCAGATGATCCGCTGGGCGAAGGGCGTATCCCTGCAGTGCGAGGTCAGCTGCGACACCTACGATGTGCCGGGCTATGCCATTGACGACATGAACCAGTACGGCGGATTCACCGGTGTGCAGACGGTACAGGCGGCCGCGGCGCTGAACGAGGAAGCCGGGGAACTGACCGTGTTTGTGATCAACGGCGACCCGGCGGAGGAACAGGAACTGAAGCTGGACGTGCGCGGTTTCGAGGGCTGGAAGTTTGCGGAGCACATTGAAATGTTCGCGGAAGACGAACATGCGGCCAATACCTGGGACCACCCGGACCGGATCCTGCCCCGCAGGAATGAAGATACCAAGGCGGAAAAGGGAATCCTCACCGCGGTCATGCGGAAAGAATCCTGGAATGTATTCAGGTTTAAGTCGCAGGCTTAAGCCGGAAATGAAATATCAGCCTGCGGCTGATGTGAAATATCCGACTTTGTCGAATATGAAAGGTGCTTCGTACATGAAATATCGGAGCGCCGGGTTACAGCCCGGACGCTCTGATGTGATGATTTGTTTTGCTGCGTTTAACGGCATGCAAGGAAAATCCGGAAAGCTTTTTCCGGATTTTTTATTTTTGGGTATTGACAGACAAAGAATGATGTGATACATATTAGCCAACAGATATTATTTCAGAAATAATATAACATAAAATTACCGAAAGGAGAATATAATATGACGTCGAAGAACGAAAAGATGAGACCGATTACCGCGGAAGAACACAAGGCACTGGGACGGATCCACGCGGAAAAGAAAATTGCAGCGGTGAACGATGCGCTGCAGTTCCCGATCGGAGACGCTTTTGACGAGGAACTGACCGGGATCCTGAATTCGGACGCGGAAGCGAACGGCGAAGTGGTGGCCATTGCCCTGATTGACTGTGACCGGTTTGACCATATCAACAAGGATTTCAGCCGGGAAACAGGAGACCAGGTCCTGATCGAGGCCGGGAAATATATCCGGGATAACCTGCCGGAGGGCGCGAAGGTTTTCCGGATCGGTGGAGATGAATTCGGCGTCATCTTCCGGGGAACGCTGGAGCGGGAGGAAATCTTCCTGCTGCTGAACGACCTGAAGAACAACTACAGCGTAAAAACGCCGGACGGTGAACGGCAGACTATCACCATCGGCATGGCGACGGCTTTTGAAGACGCCAGCCGCTGCGCGGAACTGATCCGGAAGGCGGACGGCGCACTGTACCGGGCAAAGGTTGCCGGAGGCAACAAGGTGACCATGGCCAAGGAAGAAAAAATGGTGCCCAAGACCAGCCATTTTACCCAGGACCAGCTGCAGCGGCTGGCCAAACTGGCGAAGCGGGAAGGTGTCGGGGAAGCCATCCTGCTGCGGGAGGGACTGGACCTGCTACTGAAAAAGTATGATATCTGAAGAAAGATAAACGAAAAGATCAGGCCTCAGGCCTGATCTTTTTTATGCTTCCGGGAAACATTATATTTGTCATCATTCTCCGGGAACCGGATGGTCGGCATGTCGGCCTCCTTGGCAGCGATCATGGCATCCCTTTCCAGGTCCGCCACCAGCGCCCGGTTGCGCCGGGCTGCATCGCCTGTTTCTTTTGCTTCCATTGCTTTTCTTACAGGAGCAGGGACGGCAGGTGCCGGTACAGGAGCCTCAAATTCCCCGTCAGCCTTCCATGCAGCACGGTCAGGCCTGCGGATCGCCACTTTCGTGCGGGGCTTCGCCGGGGCAGCTTTGGACTGTGCTTCGGGTTTACGGACCGGCTTTGGCGGACTGCTCTTTCCCGCTTTGTTTTCCTTCGTGAGCGGCTTTTCTGTCTCCATCTTCACCAGGGTATCCGCAAGGATTTCTTTCCGCAGGTTCATCAGCCAGTCGGAGAAGACCACGGTATCAAAGGCGTAGGTTTTGTTCAGCTCATACTCATTGTCCGACCAGGTGTTCAAGGGAGATTCATTATGCTGGATTAAAGCCTCCAGCTTGTCCATGGCTTTATAGACTTTGGATTCCATGGTCTCCTGGGCGTCCATTTCCCGGTACAGGGCAGCCAGGTCGGCAGACACTTCCGCCGGCAGGGATTTCACCCATTGATCCAGCAGCGAATCCTCGGTTTCCCTGTCCGCACTGGTCTTCAGGAAGGTCGGGATATCCCCGGTAAAGCATTCCCCCAGATCGTGGATCAGGCACATATCCACTACTTTATCCATATCGAGCTCCGGGAACTCGTGCCGGAGCAGGAATGCCATCAGGGAGATCCTCCAGCTGTGCTCGGCAACACTTTCCGTTCTTCCCTTCGACGTGGTGCAGTGCCGCGGGGTATCCTTCAGCCGTTCGGCCATATGCAGAATATCCAGAAATTCTCTCGCGTTCATCTTTTTCTCCTGCCGGGTTTTGAGCGTCTGTAAGCTGACGCCATTATACGACAGATCAGGCCAAACCGCTACAGCATTTTATGCGAAAGGGGACGGTTCTGAACCGTCCCCTCATATCTTTTCGCTTATTCAGGATTAATCCGGGCAGGCGATCTCCGCCACATGTTCGATGACGTGATGCAGTTCGGCAGCCTGCACATTGTCCGCGGCACGGTAATAGACTTCCTTGCCGTCACGGCGGCTGATGATGAGGCCGCAGGCTTTGAGCAGCTTCAGGTGATGGGAGAGGGCGGGGCTGGACATATTCATCATGACGGAGAGGTTCAGCACGCATTCCTCACAGTGGCAGAGCAGCCAGAAAAGCCGGACGCGGGTGGGATCAGCCAGGAGCTTAAACAGCTCCGCGGTGGCCCCGAAAGCCTCTGGGGCGGGCATATGGTCAAAGTGATGTTCCATTTCACAATGGTGGTCATGAGGCAGCTTCTGGTTTTCCATGGCGCTTTCTCCTTCCAAGTTACAGCTTCCGGACAAACAGGGCGCGGATGGCATTGAGCACAGCCAGGATCATCACGCCCACGTCGGCAAAGACAGCCAGCCACATATTGGCGATACCCAGCGCTCCGAGCACCAGGCAGGCGAGCTTGATGCCCAGGGCGAAAATGATGTTTTCCCGGACGATGCCCATGCACTTGCGGGCAATCCGGATGGCTTTGGAAACCTTCAGGGGATCATCGTCCATGAGGACAACGTCCGCGGCTTCAATGGCGGCGTCCGAGCCCATGGCGCCCATGGCGATTCCCAGGTCCGCCCGGCTGAGTACCGGTGCGTCATTGATGCCGTCACCCACAAAGGCCAGGGTTTCACCGGGTTTCTTTGTACTGAGCAGTTCCTCCACCTTTTCCACCTTGTCACCCGGCAGCAGGTCGCTGTGGACCCGGTCGATGCCCAGGGCTTCCGCAACCTGGGCGGCAGCGGAAGGACCGTCGCCGGTCAGCATGACCGTGGAACGGACGCCGGCCCGTTTCAGGGCGGCAATGGCGTCTGCGGCATCGGGTTTGATCACGTCGGAGATGACAATATGACCCGCGTATTCATGACCGATGGCCATATGGACAATGGTGCCGGCACTGTGGCATTCGATGGGGATGATCCCAAGACGATGCATGAGGCGGCTGTTGCCGGCGGCTACCTGCTTGCCGTCAATCTCCACAATGACGCCGTTGCCGCCGATTTCTTCCACTTTACCCACCCGGGACAGGTCAATGGGCTTTCCCCAGGCCTTCCGGATGCTGACAGCGATGGGATGGGAGGAAGCGCTTTCTGCCAGGGCAGCGTATTCCAGCATGGTTTCCCGGTCCAGCTCACTGTGATGGATGTCCACCACGTCGAAGACGCCCATGGTCAGGGTGCCGGTTTTGTCAAAGACCACCGTTCCGGTGCTGGCCAGCGCCTCCAGGTAATTGGAGCCCTTGACCAGGATGCCGGCCTTACCCGCGCCGCCGATACCGGCGAAGAAGCTCAGCGGGATGCTGATGACCAGCGCGCAGGGACAGCTGATAACCAGGAAGGTCAGGGCGCGGTAAATCCAGTTGCCCCATTCCGGTGACTGTCCGATGACCAGACGAACCAGGGGAGGAAGCAGTGCCAGCGCAACGGCGCTGAAGACGACCACCGGAGTGTAATACCGGGCGAAACGGGCAATGAAGTTCTCGGAGCGGGACTTGCGGGAGGAGGCGTTCTCCACCAGGTCCAGCACCTTGCTGACGGTGGATTCACCGAAGACCTTGGTGGTTCGGATGCGCAGCAGGCCGCTCATGTTGATGCAGCCGCTGATGACTTCATCTCCCGGCTTCACATCCCGGGGAACGCTTTCACCGGTCAGGGCGCTGGTGTTCAGGCTGGATTCTCCATCCTCCACAATGCCGTCCAGCGGGATCTTTTCCCCGGGATTCACCGTGATGACGGTGCCGATTTCCACCTCGTCCGGATCCACCTTTACCAGTTGTCCGTCCTGCTCAACGTTGGCGTAATCCGGCCGGATGTCCATCAGCTCGCTGATATTCCGGCGGCTTTTGCCTACGGCATAGCTCTGGAACAGTTCGCCGATCTGGTAAAACAGCATTACGGCGACGGCCTCGTCATAATCGCCGGTTTTCAGCAGGCCGATGGCCAGGGCGCCGAGGGTGGCCACGGCCATGAGAAAGTTTTCATCGAAAACCTGGCGGTTCAGGATGCCCTTCCAGGCCTTTCGCAGGATATCATAGCCGATGATAAAGTAGGGAATCAGCCAGAGCAGGAACAGCGGAATTCCGGAAACCGGCAGCGGCACAAACCGAAGGACCAGCATCAGTGCCGCGGCGATGAGAATCCGGATCAGCATCTTCTTCTGCTTTTTTGTCATATGTCCGCTCCTTTACCCGGATGGTTTACCGGGGTGTATCCATTAAAGGTAGATTTCGCAATCCTCTTCCACCTTTTTGCAGGCGGAAAGCACATTCTTCATAACGGCAGAGGCCTCGGTGCCTTCGTCAAATTCAACAATCATTTTCTGGGCCATGAAGTTGACGGTGACTTCTTTTACACCGGCGGTGTTCCGGGCAGCATCTTCCATCTTATTGGCGCAGTTTGCGCAGTCCACTTCGATTTTATAGGTCTTTTTCATGATCAAGGCACCTCACTTTCATTACGATTAAACAATCGTTTAATCGTTTAACTGAATAATAGCAGAAGAAATGGAGACTGTCAACAGGGAAGCATTAACTGGTTAAGAATGGGCAAGTACAATTTGCAATCCCCACATTTTTACACAAATTCAGCACAATACTGCATATGTCATGACACAATATAAAAAAGATCGTCGGTTGATTGAACACAAAACGACACATAATCCCCACTTTAAGAGAAAAACAGGTTATAAGGATCAATCTTGTATACAGTATATATTATAGATTCAGCCTATAACAACGTATTGTTTACAGGTATTGGACAGGGGAAAATCCGGCGGCTATAATACGTACCATCAACGAACGAGGGAGGGAGACGCTGTGAAAGGAAAAACAACCTGGCGGGACGATCGAATGTGCCGATGTTGCCTGAATCGAATGCGTCGCCCCGATTAAACTGATTGAAACTATGTTTTGAAATATGAAAGGAGATACTCCCATGAAAAAGATCATTGCTCTGCTGGTTGCCCTGGTACTGACCCTGTCCCTGACTGCCGCTTTCGCCGACGGTATCAAGATTGCCGTTCCCAATGACGCTACCAACGAAGGCCGTGCCCTCCTGCTGCTGCAGGCATACGGACTGCTGAAGGTTGACGAAAACGCCGGTATCACCGCAACGGTGAAAGATATTACCGAGAATCCCCTGAACATCGAGTTTGTCGAAGTGGAAGCCGCTCTGGTTCCCAACGCCCTGCCCGATGTGGACTACGCCATCATCAACGGCAACTATGCCCTGGCTGCCGAACTGCCTGCCGCCCTGCTGTATGAGAATGCCGAATCCCCTTACGTGAACGTGATCAGCGTGAACGAAGCGGACAAGGACAGCGACAAGGCCAAGGCCCTGGCTGCTGCAGCGCTGAGCCAGAAGGTTGTGGACTACTTCGCTTCCTATGAAGGCCAGGCCATCTCCGTGGTGGAGAATCCCACCGACGGTTTCGATGCCACCGTGGACTACGACGCACTGAAGGGCGAGACCATCAAAGTGGTTGCCACGCTGGATCCCCACTCCTTTGTGCTGGCGATTGTCAAGGACATCCTGGCTGAGAAGGAAATCAACGTGGAAGTGACCGTGGTGGATGACTATGTGACTCCCAACACCGCTGTGAACGACGGAGACGCTTTCGCGAACTTCTTCGCCCATCAGCCCTACCAGGATGACTTCAACGCCAACAACGGCACCAACCTGGTGACCATCGCCGGTGTTCATGTGGAGCCCATGGGCCTCTACGCCGGACAGCAGGCTGACCTGGCTGCGCTGGGACTGGCTGAATAATCTTCAGGCTTTGAAGACAAAGGCATCCGGGAAAACCCCGGATGCCTTTTCCATCGGAAAAAGGGATTGCGCTTTGAAGCGGTTTCTTACTATAATAGGTTGTATTTCGGGAAGACGGAGGCTTTGACATGATTGAGCTGAAGAATCTGTCCAAGCAGTTTGAGACGATGGATGGGTCTGTGGACGCGCTGCGCCACATCAACCTGACGATCCAGGACGGGGATATCTACGGGATCATCGGCATGAGCGGCGCCGGTAAGAGTACGCTGGTACGGTGCATCAACATGCTGGAGAGACCCACGGAGGGTTCTGTGCTGGTAAACGGCAAGGATATCGGCGCACTGAAACAGAAGGACCTGCGTGCCATGCGGCGGAAGATCACCATGATCTTCCAGGGCTTTAACCTGCTGATGCAGCGGACCTGCCTGAAGAACGTGATGCTGCCCCTCCGGCTTGGCGGAATTGACCGGAAGACGGCGGAAGCAAAAGCACGGGAATTGCTGGCACTGGTGGACCTGCCGGATAAGGCCAACAGCTATCCGGCCCAGCTGTCCGGCGGCCAGCAGCAGCGTGTGGCCATCGCCCGTGCGCTGGCGACGGAACCGGATGTGCTCCTGTGCGACGAGGCGACATCCGCGCTGGATCCGAAAACAACGCATTCCATCCTGGAGCTGATCCGGGATATCAATAAAAAACTGGGGATCACCGTGATCGTTATTACCCACCAGATGAGCGTTGTACAGGAGGTCTGCAACCGTGTGGCCATCCTGGAAAACGGCGAAGTGGTGGAGGAAGGCGGCGTGGCGGAGGTGTTCTCCAATCCCCGTGCCAACGCGACCCGGAACCTGATCTATCCGGAAAGCGCGGACGGCGGTTCTGTTTTCCCGGAAGGCGGACAGCGTATACGGGTGATTTTCAACGGCGCCGTGGCGTCCCGGGAGCCCCTGATCGCAAAGATGGCAATAGACTGCGGCATTATGGCAAGTATTCTCGGCGCTTCCACCCGTTCGGTGGGAGACCGTGCCTACGGCTATATGCTGCTGGATATTCCAGGCTCACCGGAGAACCTGGCCAAAGCAGTTACCTACCTGAGCGCCACACCGGATATTACCGTACAGGTTGAAGCGGAATACGCCGCGAAGGAGGTGGAAGCATGAATAACTTTGCCAATGCTTTTACCCCGGAACGCCTGCAGGAAGCCTGGGAATGCCTGCAGAACGAATTCCCCTTTGCTATCTGGGAAACCCTTTATTCCACCCTGCTTGCCACACTTTTTGCCGTGATCATCGGCCTGCCGCTGGGTGTGCTGCTTGTGACAGGCGAAAAGAAGGGCATCCGGCCCCTGCCGGCCTCACTGATGGGATTCCTGAACGTGCTGATTAACCTGCTGCGTTCCATTCCGTTCATTATCCTGATGGTGATGATTATTCCGCTGACTCGTGTGATCGTCGGAACTTCCCTGGGTACGGTGGCTTCCATTGTCCCGCTGACCATTGCCGCGTTCCCGTTCATTGCGCGACTGGTGGAATCCAGCCTGCGTGAAGTGAATCCCAACATTATTGAGACGGCCCAGTCCATGGGCGCGTCCCCCATGCAGATCGTCCTGCATGTGATGCTGCCGGAAAGCGTCCCCGGCCTGGTGACCAATATCACGCTGGCGATTACAACCATCATGGGCTATACGGCCATGTCCGGCGCGGTAGGCGGCGGCGGTCTCGGTAAGCTGGCCCTGGCCTACGGATACCAGCGGTACCGTTACGCGGTACTGTACCTGGCGGTCATCGTGCTGGTGGTGATTACCCAGATCATCCAGTCTTCCGGAACCTGGCTGGCCGCACGGCTGGACAAACGGCTGAAGAACAAGTAAAAAAGAACCGGAGCAGTGTAAACTGCTCCGGTTTTATGATGATGCCGGGATCAGAGATTCGGGCACATTTCCAGTTCCTTCAGGTTTTCCCTGGAGGGCTTTCTTTTGCCTTCCTGGATTTCATGGATGATCTTTACGATCCGGTCGTTGAGCGGGGTGGGAATGCCTTCCAGGCTGCCTTTTTCACAGACCACACCGTTGATGGCGTCGATTTCGCAGGGCTTATGCTTCTTCAGGTCCTGCAGCATGGAGGGCTCGATGGCGGCATGCTTCTTCATGGCAATGGGCATGATCAGCTTGGCCAGCATTTTCTTGAAGGGATTGGACCAGTAGAAGAGGCTGACGAGATCCTTGCCCTGGACCGGGGCAAAAGTGACGCCGGCGGCACGGCCTACGTCGATCACTTCCTTCATGCAGGAGGCCGCGAGGTTCCGGGCTTCCGGATCCTTTGCCACATCCCCGAAGGTTCCGCCCATGACGGTGCCCAGGCCGGAGAAGGTGGCGTTGATCAGCAGCTTGGACCAGCGGGCGCCGGGCAGGTTGTTTTCAATGACCACGGGGCACATTTTCTCGAGCACGGATTTGACCTGCTCCAGCTTGTTGTCCGGAATGCCGGGCATGCTGCCCATATGGAAGGAAAGGCTTTCAGGATCGGAGGTCAGCCGGCTGCTGCCGGGAGTGGTCATGGTGGCGCCCCATTCCACGGTGACGCCGATGGTGTGTTCCGGTCCGATGATTTCCGCGATGCTGTCCTCGGGAATGCCGTTCTGCATGGTGACGATGACGCCGTCTTCGGCCAGGTAGTTCTTCAGGAACGCGACGGTTTCATGGTTGTTCAGCTGCTTGGTCATGAGGAAAATGATATCGTATTTGCCGGTCATATCCTCCGGCAGGAGGGCGTTGACCGGAACGGTCATATCAACGGTTCCCGTGATGTGGGCGCCGGATCGGTTCAGGGCGTCCACATGGGCGTGATTCCGGTTGATCAGGTCAACCGGGACGCCCTCCCGGGTCAGATAGGCTCCCATGACCGTTCCCAGGGAACCGGCTCCGTATATTGCAGTCCGCATTTGTATTGTTCACTCCTTACATCGGTGCGTTTTTGCGCACACGGGTGCCATTATAGCACAAAACAGGATGCAGACAAGAACGAAAAATGTTTTCCCTCCGGAATCAAAGATTCTGACAAATCCGTTTGTTCGCCTTGCATTGGCAGAATGATACTTTTATAATGAAGGCAATCGGTGAGAACAAAAAGCACAGGAAGAGGGAGGACGAAAAAATGAACGTGGCTCAGCTTGCGGAGCAGCTCAGGCGGGACAACCAGTTCATGAAGGATGTCACCCGGTGGGAGGTTATTCCTGCCCGGCCGGCAAAGACTGCCCCCTTCCCGGACAACCTGGATCCCAGGCTCATTCCCGTGCTGGCACAGCGGGGGATCCACAGCCTTTATACCCACCAGGCGAAAAGCCTGGAAGCCATTGCCCGAGGGGAAGACGTGACCGTCGTGACGCCCACGGCTTCCGGCAAGACGATGTGCTATAACCTGCCCGTGCTTTCCGCCATCCTGCAGAATGAGGACTCCCGGGCGCTCTATCTGTTTCCGACAAAGGCCCTGTCCGCCGACCAGGTCAGCGAGCTGTATGACATGATCGAAGGCATGGGTGTTGATATCAAAACCTATACATACGACGGGGATACGCCCGCCGCGGCCCGCCGCGCCGTGCGGCAGGCAGGCCACATCGTGGTGACCAACCCGGATATGCTGCATTCCGGCATCCTGCCCCATCACACCAAGTGGGTCAAGCTGTTTGAGAACCTGCGGTATATCGTGATTGACGAAATCCATACTTACCGCGGCGTCTTCGGCAGCAACCTGGCCAACGTGCTCCGCCGGCTGATGCGCCTGTGCGAGTTCTACGGCAGTCATCCGCAGTTCATCCTCTGCAGCGCCACCATCGCCAATCCGAAGGAACTGGCGGAGACGCTGATCGGCCGTACAGTGACCCTGATCGATGAAAACGGCGCCCCCATGGGCGAGCGCCACTTTGTGTTCTACAACCCGCCGGTGGTGAACCGGCAGCTGGGGATCCGCCAGGGCGCGATCCCGATTACCCGGGCCATCAGCGGGATGCTGCTCAAGAACGGCATCCAGGCCATTACCTTTGCCCGGTCCCGGCTGACGGTGGAAGTGCTGACCCGCTACCTGAAGGACATGGTCCGGGATCCGCTGGGCAATGCCGGCAAAGTCCGGGGCTACCGGGGCGGCTATCTGCCCGGGGAACGCCGGGAGATTGAAAAGGGCTTGCGGAATGGACAGGTGGACGCTGTGGTATCCACCAACGCGCTGGAGCTGGGTATCGACATCGGCGCGCTGGACGCCTGCGTGATGTGCGGGTATCCGGGAACCATTGCCAGCGCCTGGCAGCAGGCGGGCCGTGCCGGAAGACGGAAAGGGACCAGCATTGTGTTCTTCATCGCCTCTTCCGCGGCGATTGACCAGTATATCGTGAACCATCCGGATTATCTGCTGACCCAGAGCCCGGAGAACGCCCTGCTGAATCCGGACAACCTGTACATCCTGCTGAGCCATTTCAAGTGCGCGGCCTTTGAGCTGCCCTTTGCGGACGGAGACAAATTCGGCAACACGCAGTCCACCCAGGAACTGCTGGACTACCTGGACGAGCAGGGAATCCTGCACCATGTGGACGGGCGGTATCACTGGTCCGCGGAGGATTTCCCGGCCAGCGAGATTTCCCTCCGGTCCGCGGCGGCGGAAAACTTCATTATTATCGATATTACCGATCCGGCACACCACCGGGTGGTGGGCGAGATGGACCGGTTCACCGCGCCCATGCTGCTGCATGAGAACGCCATCTACATGCATGAGGGCCGCCAGTTCCAGGTGGAGAAGCTGGACTTTGATGCCTGCAAGGCCTTCATCCGCAGTGTGGACGTCGGGTACTACACGGACGCGGACCTGAATATCAACCTGAGCCTGCTGGATATCGAGAAGGAAGAGCAGACCCCGCAGGGCGGAATCGCCGGACTGGGCGAGATCAAGGTCACGGCCCTGGTGACGATGTTCAAGAAAATCAAATTTGATACCCATGAGACGCTGGGTTTCGGCCATGTACAGCTGCCGGAGACGGATATGCATACTACCTCCATGTGGTGGACCCTGCCGGAGAAGCTGGCGGCAAAGATTCCCAGCGACCAGCTGAAGAACGGGATGATGGGCATCGCAAACCTGCTGCGCATCGTATGTCCGCTGTACCTGATGTGCGCGCCGCAGGATATTGCCGTGGTCTACCAGGTCAAGAGCCCGATCACCAATGAGCCGACGATCCTGCTTTATGACAACACGCCCGGCGGCATCGGCCTGAGCCACAAGGCTTTCGGGATGAAGGAACTGCTGCTGAGCAAGGCGCTGCAGGTGGCGGAAGACTGTCCCTGCGCCTATGGCTGCCCCTCCTGTGTCGGCCCGGTGGGTGAGGTCGGGGAGGACGGGAAGCGTACAGCGATCCGCCTGCTGAAGGAGCTGACGAAATGAACCTTCGGGATAAGCTCAGGGCGGTAGGCGGCACCGGCGGAACCCGGCAGTCCGCCCCGGAAACGGAAGACAGGGACTGCCGCCACTTTGCCGTATACCGGCCGGCGGAGGAGTTTCCCGGCGCGCTGGAGTTGTCCCGGGATACCCTGGCACTGATGAGTGAAAAGGAAATGCCGGAGGATTTTGATCCCCGGAGGATCCTGTATCTGGATACGGAAACCACCGGTCTGGGCGGAAGCGGCACGGTGGCTTTTCTCGTTGGAATGGGATTCCTGACGGACAATGGATTTGAAGTGCACCAGTTCCTGATGCGGGATTATCCGGAGGAACCTTACCTGCTGAAGCATGTTGCCGCCGGACTGGGGAAGTTTGACGTGCTGTGCACCTTCAACGGCACCACCTTTGACGTGCCGCTGCTGGAAAGCCGGTTCCTGATGAACCGGATGAGCCGGAACTGTCTGGACCTTCCGCACCTGGACCTGCTGCATATGTGCCGGCGGCTGTGGAAGCTTCGTCTCGGACGGTGCAACCTGGGCCGGCTGGAGGAAGTGGTGCTGGGAAAACCCCGGGAAGATGACCTGCCGGGAAGCGAGGTGCCCCAGCGGTACTTTACCTACCTGAAAACCAAACAGATATCCCTGCTGGAGGATATTCTGAAACACAACGCGCAGGATATTGCCAGCCTCTGCGTCCTGCTGAACCACATGGCGGAACTGTATCAGCATCCGGAAAAGATCCGTTTCAGCGAGGACGTCTATTCCATGGGCCGGGCGCTGGAACGGGTGAACCAGACGGAACCGGCGCGCAGGTGCTACCGGCTGGCCAGCCGGGGGAGAATGGGTGACCTGGCCTCCTCGGCGCTGGCGGTCAGCTACCGGCGGAGCGGACAGCGGGAAGAGGCCGCGGAGGTCTGGCGGCAGATGATCCGGGAAGGCCGGGGCGGCGTGACGCCCTATGTGGAGCTGGCCAAGTATGAGGAGCATGTGCTGCGGGACATCCCGGAGGCGCTCCGCCTGACGGAACAGGCGATTATCCGGCTCAGTGAGCCGGGTTTCGGACAGGACGATGCTGTACAAGCGGATCAAAATGAGTTACAATACCGCTGGCAAAGACTGAAACGGAAACTGAAGGAGCAATAATGACATGGGTTTTCTGACACCAATCAAAGCCAACAAGGCATACAGGCTTCAGCAGAAAGGCCAGAAGGAAGAAGCGCGGAAGCTGTATGAAGAGGCTTTTGCGGAGGGACTGAATGATCCCCGATACAACCTGGCCTATGCCCTGATGATCATCCGGGACGGAGAGTACCAGAAGGCGAAGGAGTTCCTGGTGAAGCACCAGAAGGCTCCGGGCATGACGCCGAGCCAGCGGGTTACGCTGCTGGTGGATTACGCGGCATGCTGCTTCCGGCTGGGAGACGTGGACAAGGGCATCAACACCCTGGAGCAGCAGTGTCAGAAGGGTGAGACCGGCCTGCTTTACCAGACCCTCGGTTATCTGTATGTGGAAAAATACGACGCGGCCAGGCGGCCGGACTTTGACCAGGTGACGGAAGCGGCTGCGGAGCCGGAAGAAGCCGCCGGAGAAGAAAAGACAGAAGAGACTGTCTCCCCGCGGGAAGCCTGGGAAGCCGGGCAGAAGAAGGCGGAAGAGTTTATCCGGAAGTCGCTGGAATATGATGATGAGGATCCGATCTGCCTGGATAACATGGGGCAGTTCGTATATCGGGTGCTGGAGGACAAGGCGGGAGCGAAGGAATGGTTTGATAAAGCCTACGCCCTGAAGGACAGCCAGATCGACACGCTGTATTTCCTGAGCCGGTATGATGAGGAAGCCGGGGACAGGGAAGGGGCGCTGGAGAAGCTGGAGAAAGCGGCCGGCGGCCGGTTCTCCCCGCTGAATTACTGCAACCGGGAAACGATCCTGAAAGAGATTGAAAGACTGAAGGGAGCAAACTGAAATGAGCGAGACCAATCAGGCCGTTGAAACAGCAGCCGTTGAGAATAAACAGAAAAAGGGAAAGAAGAAGGAAAAGAAAACTGTGGGACAGGAGATTCTCAGCTGGGTGCTGACCATTCTGGTGGCCGTTGTGGCCGCGCTGGTCATTCGTTCCCTGGTGTTTGAGCCCGTGCGGGTGGACGGAGAATCCATGGATGATACCCTGGCAAACGGGGAAATCATGTTTGTCTCCAAGTATGACTATTCCAGCACCTGGCTGTGCCTGCCCTGGCAGAGTAACACAGACAAGGAAAACGCGCCCCGGTTTACCTTCGGCGGCAATCCGCAGCGCTTTGACGTGGTCATCTGCCGGTATCCCGGCCGCGGCGATACCAACTTTGTGAAGCGTGTTGTGGGCCTGCCGGGCGATACCATCCGCCTGGAAGACGGATACCTGTATGTGAAGGAAAAGGGCCAGGACGAGGAAGTCCGGTATGAAGAACCCTATATCAATGATGAATACCGCACAGGAAGCCGGAATACTTTCGGACCCTATGAGGTTCCCGAAGGACAGTATTTCGTCATGGGCGATCACCGGAACAACTCCAATGACAGCCGCTATGTGGGCGCCATCAGCCGGGATATGATCGTGGGTCATGTACGCCAGGTGGTATATCCCTTCAAAGACTGGCGCGGTGTGCCGAACGGCTTGGACGTAAAAGCCGAGTAATTTTATATAAGAAAAGAAACACCGGACTGTCTGCAGGACAGTCCGGTGTTTTGTATTGTGAATTCAGCTCCAAAGGAGTTATGTTCAGCCAAATTCCTGCGTTACGGTGATTTTCCCGACAATGTGGGCATTGAATTCGCCCAGGTCCTCAGCTGGAATCCAGAATTCCTCGTGGCGGGAATTGCCGACGATATGAGGCTCATATCCTGCGATAAAAGCGTCATCCACTTCAAACCGGGTCACATAACCTTTGTGATCCTCATTGAATTTCGCATTCCATCCGGAAGCAATCTCAACGGCATATTCCTCGTTGAGAACCGGATAGAAAATCGGCTGCTCCGGCAGTCTGGGCGGGAATTCTGTGTAGCCGCTTTCGGCGATCAGATTCAGTTCTTTTGTGCCCACGGGCCTGTATATAATCATACATTTTCCTCGTAAACGGTGTGCCGGTTCATCATGAAATTATTTGATCTGTACAAGGTCCGCGATCTTATTGCCCTTTTCGTCGGAAATGAAGGGCTGGGCGCCGGTGCGCTTGGAGGTAATGTACAGATTGTCATTCACGTTGATGTTCATCCAGTCGCTTTCTGCCAGCCGGTAGGTGGCAGGGGCTTCCTTGCTTTTGTTGTGTTCCACGGTGAAGGCGTATGCTTCGGTGCGTTTGCCTTCCCGTTCATTTTCCCCGAGTTCCACTTCCGGCCAGGAGGTGTTGTGATCTTCGCCGGAGGCGGTCACATCCCGGGACGGGGTCCAGCGCCAGATATTATAGTAGTACTTTGTCTGGTAACGGGGAACCTGGACATAAATGGGCTGCTGAACAGTTTCGGTATAGTATTCGGTGGTGTAGACCGGGCGTTCATGGGGAACCTCGGTAAAGGTTCCGTTTCCGTTATCTGAATAGGTGTAGTAGGTTTCGTAGTGATCCACCACCTGACGGGAACGCTGCACCTCAACGCTTTCATAGTGATCCAGAACGCTGTCGTAGTGGTGAATTTCATTCCGCGCGTCGGTCTGTTCCGCTCCCTCCGGCAGCGTCCAGCCGGACTCGCTGAACATTTTGTTTTCTTCTATATTGATGTTCCGGATCCACTGCAGACCGGTGACCGTCAGGTCTCCGCTGGTTTTGTTTCCGTTCATCCAGACGAAGAAGGCGACGATGGCCAGCAGGATGATCAGGAAAACGGTCATCGGGCTGCGGCGCTTTGCCTGCGGGGCAGAAACCTGGGGCTGGGCGGCGGCTTCCGCTGCTTCCCGTTCCTTTTTCTTCTGCAGCATCTGGAAATAGTTGCTTTCGGAATCTTCCCGGCTGGAACCGCAGTTGTTGCAGAATTTGGCGTTGTCGCTGTTCAGGGAGTTGCAGAAGGAACAGTACCAGTCCGGGTTTTTGCTGACGTATTTGGCCTGCTCTTCATCCAGGTATTCAACATCGGACCGTTCGTCCTCTTCCCGGGTTTCACCTTCGGTATATCCCTTCATATAGAACTGGACATCTCCGCGGGCACGGCCGCAGGCAGGGCAGTTTGCCACGTCCCCGCGGATCTCTTTTGTTCCGCAGACCGGACAGTCCCAGTATCCCATGACGAGTTTAGACATGATATACGCTCCTTTGATCAGACCCTATATATATCTGAAAAAATCCTGTATTCAATCACAGTCATTTTACATTGGAAACGGGATTTCCGTCAACGATTCTTTCATCCGGGGTTTATAAATTTTCAACGGCATTCGGGGCTTTGTATATATTGCAAAAAACAATTTCCTTTGATAGAATATTCTGTGGTTTGTTTATCTCGGAGAGGAGGCCGATGCCGGGCATGGATCCTGCAGTAAAAAAGGAAACCGGGTACATCGCCATATGGGTTGTACTGCTAAGCCTGGTCATGGAGGCCGTTTTTTTGCTTGTCCGGAAATGGGATCTTTCCGTGCTCTTCGGAAACCTGGGCGGGGCGGCAATTGCAATCGGAAGTTTCTTCCTGATGGCATTGACGGTTGCCCGTGCACTGGAGAAGGGGAAACCGGAAGAAGCGGCAGCCAAAGTAAAGGCAACCGCCATGGTCCGCCTGGCAGGCTGTGCTTTGCTGTGCGTCCTCCTGATTGCCGTGTTTAAGACCAATATATACGCAACGGTGATCCCGTTGCTCTTTCCCCGGGTTGGAATTGCTTTCCGGCCGCTGATCGACCGGAAGCGCGGAGTGGAATCACCGGGGACGGAAGGAAGTGATCTGATTGACTGACGAAAGGGTGCCGGACATCAAAAGCACCCGGTTCCGGTTGACCGACTATGCCCTGATCGCGATGATGATTCTGCCGATCCTGGCCTGCATTGTACTGAAGGTGCTGTTCACTCCGGCATCTGAAGGCGTACACATTGCCGGTGCATTGGTATTCGCGGAATTTGAGGCTCCGCTGATGAACGCGTACATCTCCGAGAGCCAGGTGAACAGCTGGGCGGTCATGATTTCCATCTTCGGGCTCTGCCTGTACCTGACACACGGGCTGACAGCCAAGGCTGTCTGCAAACGTCAGCTGGCGGCGGAGTGGATTGTGGAAAAGTGTGAAAAGCTGGTCCGGGACAACATGGGCGGCTTTTTTGCGGAATGGGGACCCTTCATCGCCGCCATCATGGGACTGAGCGCGTTCTCCTCGCTGATCTGCCTGCTTGGCCTGTTCAGCCCGACGGGAGACGTGAACGTCACCTTCGGATGGGCGATCCTGGTTTTCATCCTGATTATGCACTTCAAGTTCCGCGGCGGACTGTGGAATTATTTCATCGGGCTGTTCAAGCCCATTCCCGTGTTCGCTCCGATGAACCTGATCGGCGAATTTGCGACTCCCGTGTCCATGGCTTTCCGTCATTACGGCAACATCCTGTCCGGCGCGGTTATCTCCGCCCTGATCGGATCGGCGCTGACGGGACTGAGCAATTCGCTGCTGGGCTGGCTGCCCAGCGTGCTGGGAGACATGCCGCTGCTGCGGGTAGGTCTTCCCGCAATCCTGAGTATCTATTTTGACGTGTTCAGCGGTGTGATGCAGGCGTTCATCTTTGCCATGCTGACCATGCTGAATATCTCCGGCGCGGTGCCGTGGGATGACTGGAACAAGAAGCGTGAGCGCCGCGGCAAAGAAGCGCTCTCCGCCAATTAATCAATCATCAATCAAATAAGGAAAAACAGCCTGAAGGCTGATTAACGGAGGAAAGAAAAATGTTGGAGCTTGCAATGGGTATCATGCTGGGACTTCTGGGACTGGGCGCCGGATGCGCGATGATCGCCGGTATCGGCCCTGGTATCGGTGAAGGTAACGCTGTGGCTAAGGCTTGTGAAGCCATCGGCCGTCAGCCGGAGTGCAAGAGTGACGTCACTTCTACCATGATCATGGGCTGCGCTATCGCGGAAACCACCGGTCTGTACGGTCTGATCGTGGCCATCCTGCTGATCTTCGTGGCGCCTGGCACCTTCACCGGCATTCTGATGAACGCCATCGGCAAATAATCGTTCAGACACATTACACAGATATGTGAATCCGGGCACTGCCCGGAAGGACATACGGATGAATTGAGAGGAAAAGCATGCAGTTCTTAGATGTTATTTCCGTCAATGTCTGGGCGATTCTGGCCTCGCTGGCGAACCTGCTGCTGTTGACATGGATCATCAAGCGGTTTCTCTTCAAGCCGGTCAAGAAGATGATGGATGCCCGGCGTGCCGCCATTGACGAGGATTATGCACAGGCGAAAGCCGCCCGCGAAGAGGCGGAAGAGAGCCGGCTGAACTATGAAGCCGCCATGGCTGCGGCCAAGCAGACCGGCGATCAGATCATTGCTGACGCGAACCGTACGGCTGAATACCGCAGCAACGAGATTGTTGCACAGGCACGGGACAAGGCTTCGGAGATTCGCCGCCAGGCGGAACAGGACGCCCTGCTGGAACGCAAGAAGGCAGAGGCCGAAATGAAGCACGAGATCGCCAACGTGTCCGCACAGCTGACCGGGAAATTGCTGCAGCGTGAGATCAACGAGGAGGATCATCGCGACCTGATTGATTCCTTCCTGAACGAGCTGGACTGAACGGCAGCAAGACGGGAGACAGACAATGACGACAACGAGTAGGGAATACGCCGAGGCGCTGTTTGAGCTGGCGGTTCAGGGCAACGTGACGGAGGAAACGTCCGAAGGCCTGGAGACCGTGATCAGCGCGCTGATGCAGACGCCGGAATACAAGGCGATGCTGGCCAGCCCCGCTATCGGCAAAGAAGAGCGGCTGAACGCTCTGGACAGCGCTTTCCGCGGGAAGATCCCGGATATTCTGCTGGCCATTCTGCGCATGATGATCTCCAGAGGGCAGATCGCGTCGCTGAACGGTATGGCCAGGAATTACGAGGAACTTGCCAGGGGATACCGCGGCGAGTCCGTTGCCCTGGTGACATCCGCCGTTGAACTGACGGAAGCCCAGGCAGTGGCGCTGCGCGCGAAGCTTGAAAAGAAGCTGGAGCGGAAAGTGACGCTTCAGTTCCAGGTCAATCCGGAACTGATCGGCGGTATCCGCGTGGAAGTTGACGGCCGTGTAATTGACGGCAGTATCCGGAATAAGCTTGATGAGATCAAGGAAGTGATGAACGCATGAGCTCCAAGGCAGGAGAAATCAGCAGTATCATAAAAGAACAAATCAAACAGTACGAATCCAAAATTGAAATGAAGGAGAACGGTACTGTTATTACCGTCGGCGACGGTATCGCCACGGTGTACGGTCTCCGTTCCTGCATGGCCAACGAGCTGCTCCGTTTTGAGGACGGCAGCTTCGGCGTGGCCCAGAACCTGGAGGAAGAGACGGTTTCCGTCGCTATCCTGTCCGACAAGGACAACATCCAGGAAGGCAGCTCCGTGTACCGCACGGGAGAGGCTCTTTCCGTTCCGGTTGGTGAAAACCTGCTGGGCCGTGTGGTGAACGCCCTGGGCGCTCCCATCGACGGCAAGGGCCCGGTGGAAACCACCGAGACCCGTCCCGTGGAAGCGATCGCGCTGGGTATCATTCAGCGCCAGAGCGTCAGCGTCCCGCTGCAGACCGGTATCAAGGCCATCGACAGTATGATCCCGATCGGCCGCGGCCAGCGTGAGCTGATTATCGGTGACCGTCAGACGGGCAAAACCACCATTGCCGTTGACACGATCATCAACCAGAAGGATACAGGCGTGCTCTGTATCTACGTTGCCATCGGCCAGAAACGTACCAGCGTCGTGCAGATTGCCCAGGAGCTGGAAAAGGCCGGTGCCCTGCCTTATACGATTATCGTCAGCGCGTCCGCGGCGGAAAGTGCTCCGCTGCAGTACATCGCTCCCTATGCCGGCTGCGCCATGGCGGAGTATTTCCGGGAAAAGGGACAGGACGTCCTGATTGTTTACGATGATCTTTCCAAGCACGCGGTGGCCTACCGTGCCCTGAGCCTGCTGATCCGCCGGCCTCCGGGACGTGAAGCCTATCCCGGCGACGTCTTCTATCTGCATTCCCGTCTGCTGGAGCGGGCGGTCTGCGTGGCGCCGGAATACGGCGGAGGCTCCATCACGGCCCTGCCGATCATTGAAACCCAGGCGGGCGACGTTTCCGCCTACATCCCCACCAACGTCATTTCCATCACCGACGGCCAGATCTTCCTGGAAACCGAACTGTTCCACAGCGGTATCCGTCCGGCCATCAACCCCGGTATCTCGGTCAGCCGCGTCGGCGGTTCCGCCCAGATCAAGGGTATGAAGAAGGTTGCCGGTGAGCTGAAGCTGCTGTATGCGCAGTACCGCGAACTGCAGGCATTTGCCCAGTTCGGCAGCGACCTGGACGCGGATACCAAGTCCCGTCTGGCCCTGGGCGAGCGCATCGTGGAAGTGCTGAAGCAGAAGCGTTCCTCCCCCGTGGACGTCGGCTGCCAGGTGGCGATCGTGTATGCTGTTATCAACGGCTACCTCAACGACGTGGAGCCGAAGGACGTGGCAGCGTACGAAGAGAAGCTGTTTGAATATCTGCAGTCCCGCTATCCCGATCTGCTTGAGCGGATTGAGATGGGCAAGTGGGATACCGAAGAAATCGAAGAGATGAAGCAGGCTCTGTCGGGCTTCAGGGGGTAACGGATGGGCGCTGATATCAAATCATTGCGGAGCCGCATCCGTAGCGTGGACTCCACGCTGCACCTGACCAAGGCCATGGGACTGGTTGCGGCATCCAAGATCCGCCGGGCTACCCGGACCATGAACCAGAGCCGGGAATACGCTTCCGCCATGGACGACGTGGTTTCCGTGCTGAGTTCCTCTCCGGAATGTGCACGTACACCGTACATGCAGCCCAAGGGCGAAGGAACCCGGCTGATCGTGATCGCCGGCGACCGCGGCCTGGCAGGCGGCTACAATGCCAACGTATTCCGTCTGGCATCCACCGTGGAGGATGCGGAGGTTATCCCGATCGGCAAGCGCGCATGCGAACGCTGGGGCAAGCCGGTGGTATCCTCCGAAAAGTTCCCGGCGACGGAGTCGGCCAGACTGGCCAATGAACTGTGCCAGGACTTCAAGGACGGCAAGTTCGGCCGGCTGGGCATCCTGTACACCCGCTACCGTTCCATGATGAGCCAGGAGGCGACCCTGCTGTGGGTGCTGCCGCTGGAGAAGAAGGAAAAGGACGCGGAGAACGCGGAAGCGGCGCCGGTATTTGAGCCGAATGAGCAGACCGTGCTGAACGCGGCGGTTCCCACTTATGTGAGCGGACTGCTGTCCGCCTGCATCCGGGAAAGCTACGCGTGTGAAGTGGCGGCCCGCCGTATGGCCATGGACTCCGCCGGCAAGAATGCCCAGGATATGATCGACAAACTGCAGCTACAGTATAACCGGGCACGCCAGAACTCCATTACACAGGAGATTACGGAAATTGTTGCCGGCTCTGGCCTGTAAGCCAATGAATTAATGAATAATGGACAATGAGAATTGTTCATGGTCTTGATGAAAAGTCAGGAAGGAGAAAACGACTTTGGATAAGGTGAACACGGGAGTCGTAGCGCAGGTCATGGGACCTGTGGTAGACGTTCATTTTTCGGAAGGAACGCTGCCTGCCATCTATAACGCCCTGACCCTGCCGGTCGGCGATCATACGCTGACGGTTGAGGTTGCGCAGCATATCGGAGACAATACGGTCCGCTGCATCGCAATGGGCTCCACAGACGGTCTGCAGCGCGGTGTGACCGTGACTGATACCGGAAAGGGCATTTCCGTTCCGGTCGGCCGCGAAACACTGGGCAGAATCTTCAACGTCCTCGGAGACGTGGTGGATGATGGTCCGGAGGTTGAGGCAAAGGAACGCTGGGATATCCATCGTCCGGCCCCCTCTTTTGAGGAACTGTCCACATCCACCGAAATCCTGGAAACAGGCATTAAGGTTATCGACCTGATCTGCCCCTACGCTAAGGGCGGTAAGATCGGTATGTTCGGCGGCGCCGGCGTAGGCAAAACCGTTATGATCATGGAACTGATCAACAACATCGCGAAGCAGCACGGCGGTCTGTCCGTGTTCACCGGTGTTGGCGAGCGTACCCGTGAAGGTAACGACCTGTACTACGAAATGAAAGAGAGCGGCGTTCTGGGGAACACCGCGCTGGTCTACGGCCAGATGAACGAACCGCCGGGAGCGCGTATGCGCGTCGGCCTGTCCGGTCTGACCATGGCGGAATATTTCCGTGATCAGGAGAACCAGGACGTTCTGCTGTTCATCGACAACATCTTCCGTTTCACCCAGGCCGGTTCTGAGGTTTCCGCCCTGCTGGGCCGTGTGCCTTCCGCCGTTGGTTACCAGCCGACACTGGCTACGGAAATGGGTATGCTCCAGGAGCGTATCACTTCCACCCACAAGGGATCCATCACATCCGTTCAGGCTGTTTACGTTCCCGCGGACGACCTGACCGACCCGGCTCCCGCAACGACATTCGCTCACCTGGACGCGACGACGGTTCTTTCCCGTTCCATCGCCAGCCAGGGTATCTATCCCGCCGTGGATCCGCTGGATTCCACCAGCCGTATCCTGAATCCGGATGTGCTGGGCGAAGAACACTACAGGATCGCCCGGGAAGTGCAGCGGATCCTGCAGCGCTACAACGAGCTGATGGACATCATCGCGATCATGGGTATGGACGAACTGGCAGAAGAAGACAAGCTGCTGGTTACCCGGGCCCGCAAGATCCAGCGCTTCCTGTCCCAGCCCTTCTTCGTCAGTGAGAAGTTCACCGGCCTGCCCGGTGTGTATGTCCCGCTGAGCGAAACCCTGAGAGGCTTCCGCGAAATCATCGAAGGCAAGCATGACGACCTGCCCGAGAGCGCCTTCCTCTTTGTCGGTACCATCGACGAAGCGGTTGAAAAGGCGAAGAAAGGCGGCAAAGCGTGAAAACCTTCCCATTGATCATTTCCTCCCCGGACGGAGACCTGTTCCGCGGGGAAGCCGAAATGCTGATCCTGCGCGGTACCGAGGGCGACCTGGCCATTATGGCAGGCCACGTGCCTTTCGTGACGGCTGTGGTCAGGAGCAACTGTGTTGTGATCACTGATACGGAAGAACGGAAGGAAGGCGTCATTGAGAGCGGCCTGCTGACCGTGGACGCTGAAAAGACGACTGTGCTGACGTCGGAACTGACCTGGAACAAATGATATTTTACGGCGGACGGGATACCCGTCCGCCGTTCGTTCAATCAACGGAAATACAGGAGGATAATGAAATGGACCGTCTGGAGCAATTTCTGAACTTCGCGGAGCAGTCTCCCACAGCCTTCCACGCAGCGGCAGGTTTCCGGGAAATGCTGAAGAACGCAGGCTTTACCGAACTGAAGGAGACCGATCCCTGGCTGGTGGACGCTGGCGGAAAGTACTTTGTGGTACGAAATGATTCCGCCGTGATCGCCTTCGAGGTTCCGGAAACCGGCTTTTCTCCCTTCCGGATTGTGGCGGCCCATGGGGATTCGCCTGCCTTCAAGCTGAAAGAAAACTTTGAGGACGCCGGAGATCACTATGTGCGGCTGAATGTGGAACGGTACGGCGGGATGATCATGTCCTCCTGGCTGGACAGACCGCTGTCTGTCGCCGGCCGGCTGGCTGTCCGGGAAGGGGACGGCGTAGGCATCCGGCTGGTCAACCTGGACCGGGACGCGGTGCTGATTCCGAACCAGCCAATCCACTTTAACCGGGAGATCAATGACGGCTTCAAGTACGATCCCCAGACAGATCTGCTGCCCCTGTATGGAAACCAGGACGCCAAAGGCGGCCTGATGGAGGAAGTCGCGGAAGCGGCTGGTGTCCGCCGGGAGGATATCCTCAGCCACGACCTGTTCCTGTACAGCCGGGAGCGGGCAACGGTATGGGGCGCCGGGGACGCGTTCTTCTCCTGCGCGAGAATCGACGACCTGGAATGCGCCTGGGCAGGTATGGCCGCCCTGGCGGAAAGCAGCGCCAGGGACGCAGTAAACGTATGCGCCGTGTTTGATAATGAGGAAGTGGGTTCCTCCACCCGGCAGGGTGCGGATTCCTCCTTCCTGTATGACACCCTGACCCGGATGGGCTTTGCGCTGGGCGCCTCAGACGGGGAGATCCGCGCGGCGATTGCCGGCAGCTTCATGGTCTCCGCGGATAACGCGCACGCGGTACATCCCAATCATCCGGAAAAGTTTGACCGGCAGAACCGGTCCTATATGAATGAAGGCGTTGTGATCAAGCACAACGCCAACCAGAAGTATACAACTGACGCGGTTTCCTCCGCGCGGTTTGCCCTGATCTGTGAGCGTGCCGGCGTGCCGGTACAGCATTTTGTAAACCGTTCAGACCTGCTGGGCGGCTCCACGCTGGGCAATATCTCCAATACCCATGTTTCCATGGATACGGTGGATATCGGTCTGCCGCAGCTGGCCATGCACTCCCTGTATGAAACAGCGGGCACAAAGGACCTGGAGTACCTGCTTAAGGCACTGGAAGAATTCTGGAAATAAGATGACGCAATTCAGAATTCAGAATTAAGAATTCAGAATTAATGCCCTTTTCCGGGATTGGATCCTGAACATTATGAATTATGAATTGGTCTTCAGGCCAAATTCTGATGGCAGGAAACGCGGGCAGGTGTTTTCCAGGGAACAGATGACGGAGGAAGCGAGCCGGACGCCGATACAGCAGGCTTCGGCCAGCGTCTTTCCGTAGGTCAGGCCGGCGGCAACACCGGCAAAGAAGGCGTCGCCGGCACCGGTGGTATCCGCCACCGGAACCTGCTGTGCCGCGCAGGTGCCGTATTCCCCGTTCCGGTTCGCCCAGATGGCACCGTCGCCGCCGAGGGTGACGACCATGGCGGGGATTTCCGCGTCAATCACCCGTTCCGAAAGCTGGCGGGCCAGCGCGTCCGGATTCTCCCCGTTGAATTCTGCGGAGAAGAGGACGCCTGCCTCCTGCCGGTTGCAGACAAAGCAGTCTGTCTGCTGCAGGAAAGCGCGCCGGTCCAGGGCAATATTGATGTTGGAAACGGCGGCGTAAATCTTCTTGTCATATTTATGCTTCAGCCAGAAGACTTCTTCCAGCAGCACCTCGTCCAGATCCAGCTCCAGCAGGATGCTGTCGGTTTCCGCAAAGAGGGGATTGCCTTCCTCCTGAAGCAGGGGAAGCAGGGGGGAGAGATCCGGCCGGTGAGAGATGGAGGCACACACGTCGTTGTTGTTGTCAAACACGGCCAGCCAGGTGCCCATGCCATCGGGAACTTTCCGGATGAAACGGGTGTCCACTCCGTGCTCCGCGAGGCGCGTCAGCACATCCTCGCCGGTACCGTTGGGATCCACCAGGGACAGAAGCACCGGGTCAAGACCCAGGTTTCCCAGATCCTCCGCGATATTCCGGCTGACACCGCCGTGGACATACCGGACCTTTCCGGCATTCCGGCCGCAGGGAATATAGGTGCGGGAGGGATATCCCTTGATATCCACAAAGACGCATCCAATGACAACAATACTCATGTGTTTCTCCTTTTCTGATCATTCATCTTCCTGAAAGAATGACACAACAAGAGAACCGGCTGGATTTTATCAAATCGTTTTCCTTATTTTACCACAGTGAACTCATGAAAAACAACCGGAAAACAGCATAAACGGAAAGTGTATGATACAATACCAGACGGTAGTACGGAGGTATACTGTGTACGGCGGAGCGAGAGCGGAGAAGCAGCGGATCCGGCAGGAAGTACGGCAGACTGCCGCAAACCTGAGCCCGGAGTACCGGCAGGAAGCCAGCCGGGAAATTACCCGGCAGGTGCTGGCACTTCCTTTCTGGAAACAGGCCCAAACCGTCATGATGTACAGCAGCCTTCCGGGAGAACCGGATACGCGGATCCTGATGGAAACCGCGCTGAAGGAAGGCAAAACGCTGCTGCTGCCCCGGTGCTATGAAGCCGGCCGGATGGAAGCATTTCCGGTGAAGGATCCGTCGGAGCTCAGGCCGGGTACGCTGGGTATTCCGGAACCGGCGGAGCGAATCACGGAAAAACCGGAGCCTGACCTGATCCTGGTGCCCTGCATGGCAGCTGCGGCGAACGGGATCCGCCTGGGACACGGCGCCGGATATTATGACCGCTTCCTGGCAGAGCATACCGGGAAAACCGTCTGTCTCTGCTTCCGGAAACTGCTGCGGAGTGACCTCCCGGCAGAAGCTACGGATATTTCCATGGACCTTGTGATCTCTGATTGACAGCAGGGATTGACGAAGGTTTTTTCCTGAGGTAAACTGCATTCAATCGTTCAATTCTGGAGGTGTTCCGGTATGAAGCACACGATCTTTACGGGCGCGGCTACCGCGATTATCACTCCCTTTACTGAAGAAGGGATTGATTGGGATGCCTTTGGCCGGCTGATAGACTTTCAGCTCGCCGGGGGGATCAACGCGCTTGTAGTCGCCGGTACGACAGGCGAGGGAAGCACTCTCACGGACCGGGAGCATGAAGACGCGGTCGTCTTCTGCGTTAAACGTGTTGCGGGCAAAGTACCGGTGATCGCCGGAACGGGCTCCAACAATACCGCCCATGCCATTGAGCGGACACAGACTGCCTGCAAAGCCGGCGCGGATGCTGTGCTGCTTGTGACGCCCTATTACAACAAGACCACCCAGCGGGGACTGATCGCCAGCTTTTCCGCCATCGCGGATGCCAGCGACGTGCCCTGCATCCTGTATAACGTTCCGTCCCGGACCGGGCTGAACATGCTGCCGGAGACCCTGGCGGCGCTGGCAAAGCATGAGAAAATTGCCGCGGTCAAGGAAGCTTGCGGCAACCTGAGCCAGGTTGCGAAGGAACGGCTGCTGTGCGGGGATGAACTGGATATCATCTCCGGCTGCGATGACCAGATCGTGCCCACCCTGAGCCTGGGCGGTACGGGCGTCATTTCCGTAGTAGCCAATATGATGCCGAAGGAAACGGCGGAAATCTGCTCCCGCTTCTTCAGCGGGGACGTGAAGGGCGCTGCCGCGCTGCAGCTGAAGCTGCTGTCCCTGATGAACCAGCTGATGATTGAAACCAATCCGATTCCTGCCAAGGCGGCTTGCGCGGCCATGGGCTTCGGTAAGAATCTGCTCCGTCTGCCCCTGGTGCCGATGGAGGACGGAAACCGGCAGAAGCTGCTGCAGCTGATGCGTGAACTGAACCTGGAGGTAACGGAATGAGAATCATTCTGAGCGGATACAGCGGACACATGGGCAGGGAAGTCCGGACCTGCGCGGAACGGATGGAGGACGCCATGATTGTTGCGGGCGTGGATCCCATGGCGCCGGCAGATGACATCTGTGTGAATTCCTTAGCGGACTGCAAAACTGAAGCGGACGTGATTATTGACTTCAGCCATCACTCCGGAACCGGAGCACTGCTGGAGTATGCCATTGCGAAAAAACTGCCGGTGGTGCTTGCCACCACGGGCCAGACCGAGGAAGAGAAGGCGCTCATTACCGAGGCTTCCAAACAGATTCCGATTTTCCTGGCGGCGAACTATTCCCTGGGCATTGCCACGCTGACGGACCTGGTGAAGCGGGCGGTCGCCCTTTATCCGGACGGCGAGATTGAGATTGTGGAACAGCATCACGACCGGAAGCTGGATGCGCCGAGCGGAACAGCCCTGTCCCTGTTCAATGCCGTGAAGGAAGTCCGGCCGGAAGCCACCGCCAACTGCGGCCGCTCCGGACAGGGCAAGCGGACACAGGACGAGGTGGGCATCCATGCCATCCGGATGGGTAATATCGTCGGCATTCATGAGGTGATGATCAGCACCCAGAATGAGCGGATCAGCCTGAAACATGAAGCTTTCAGCCGGGGTGTATTCGCCGAAGGCAGCCTGAAAGCGGCGGCATTCATGGTGGGAAAGAAACCGGGAATGTACGATATGAAAGATATGCTGAATGCCTGAGGCATCAGCATATCTTTCAATGCATAATGCATAATGCATAATGCACAATGAATCAATGCCGACCATTTACATGGAATAATTCGAATGGAAGATGTGTCAGGCCGAATGAATCCCGGGAGCCAGAAACACGATATAATTATGCATTATGCATTATGCATTATGCATTCAGAAGGAGTGCATTTCAATGAAGATAGCTATTTATGGTTACGGTAACCTGGGACGGGGTGTGGAACTGGCGATCCGGCAGAATCCGGATGCGGAACTGTTCGGCGTATTTACCCGCCGGGATCCGAAAACGGTGACAACCCTGACCGGCGCGCCGGTGTATGCCGCGCAGGACGTGGAAAACTACGTCGGACAGATTGACGTTATAATCATCTGCGGCGGCAGCGCTTCCGACCTGCCGGAAATGACCCCCATGCTGGCGAAGAGCTTCAACGTGGTGGATTCCTTCGATACCCACGCACGGGTGCCGGAGCATTTTGCCAATGTGGATAAAGCAGCCCTGCTGGGCGCACATACCGCGATCATCAGCGCAGGCTGGGATCCCGGCCTGTTCTCCCTGGCCCGCCTGTACATGAACATCGTCCTGCCGGACGGCAAGGACTACACCTTCTGGGGCCGCGGCGTGAGCCAGGGCCACAGTGACGCTATCCGCCGGATCCCCGGTGTGAAGGACGCCCGCCAGTACACCGTGCCGGTAGAAGACGCCCTGGCAAAGGTGCGCGCCGGAGAGAATCCGGAACTGACCACTCGCCAGAAGCATACCCGTGAGTGCTACGTGGTGGCGGAGGAAGGCGCGGACAAGACCCTGATTGAAAAGCAGATCAAGGAGATGCCCAACTACTTCGCTGATTATGATACGACGGTGACATTCATCACTGCTGAAGAGATGAAGCGGGATCACAGCGAACTGCCCCACGGCGGACAGGTTATCCGCTGCGGTGAAACCGGCAAAGACGGCAATCACAAGCATGTGATGGAGTTCTCCCTGAAGCTGGACTCCAATCCGGAGTTCACCGCTTCCGTACTGGTGGCCTGTGCCCGGGCGGTTGTCCGGATGAACAGCCGTCAGATTTTCGGCTGCAAGACGCTGTTTGACGTCGCTCCGGCGGATCTGTCTCCCATGGATCCCGCGGATATCCGGAAGAAGCTGCTGTAAGTTTCCGGACACAAAAAGCATAAAATGATCAATGCCTCCCCTGCGCTGCGGGGGAGGCATTGTTGCATTCAGGGCACAATCCCGGTATAATAGGGAATGAAAAGAGCACTGTTTTCTGAAGAACTGAATGATTCCTGAAAAACCGGCCGACGAGAATAACGACAGCGGAATCTGTTGTTGTTCCCCGGAAAAGGACATAATCGGCAAACATAATTGTTTACGGAGGGATGCGCCATGAAAAAGATGCTGGCTGTGCTGCTTGCATTGGCATTGATTTTCGGGACCGCTGCTGTGGCTGAGGACGGGACGCCTGAGCTGATCACCGTCACGGTGTTCCGGGGAGAAGCGGGTGAACAGCCCACCGCGGACAACCGGATTTACAGGAAGATCGAGGAAGAACTGGGCATCCGGTTTGACATCCGGTTCCTGACCGGAGATCTGGATGAGACCCTGCTGCAGATTCTGTCAGAGGATACATATCCGGATCTGATTGACGGCGCGAACAGCGATGAAATCCTGGAGGACGCGGGCATACTGATTGACCTGCTGCCCTATATCAGCGAGGAGAAAACACCGAATCTGTACAAGCATCTCTATACGGACAACCGGATCAACCAGCTGGTTACGGATGACGGAAAGCTGTACATTATTCCGAATTATGGGATTAACTATAATCAAAGGTCACTGACCTATGCCAACGGTCCGGCTTTCTTCCTGCAGAAACAGGTTATAGCCTGGAACAATTACAAAGTTCCGACTACATTGAATGAGTATTTTGACCTGATTGAGCGCTTTATCGCGGCCAATCCGGAAACACCGGAGGGAGTTCCCTATACGGGTTTCGCGATTCTCTGTGATGACTGGCATCGTTACTGCCTGGTCAATCCGGTTCAGCACCTGATGGGCCGTCCGAACGACGGAGACGTGATTGTGGACGTCACTACGCCCGAATATAAGACCGAAACCTTTATCAACCAGCCTTACGCAAAGCATTATTATGCCAAACTGAACGAGATGTTCAACAAAGGCCTGATCCCGGAGGAAACCTTCCGCTGGAACCATGACCAGTATATCGAAAAGCTGTCAGGTGGTTCTGTGCTGGGCATGTTTGACCAGAACTGGAACGTGGCTCCCGTGAATGACGCCCTGTATATGTCTGTGAAGTTCGAACAGACTTATCTGGCGCTGCCGCTGGTTTACGATCCGGAATACGTGGACGGCAGGGAGATTGAGGAACATTATGTGAACGGAGCCGTGATGAACAAGGACCGGGGCTTCGGCATCTCGGTTACCTGTCCCTATCCGGAACGCCTGGTGGCCATGATGGACACCTTCCTGTCGGATGAATGGCAGCTTCTGTTCCAGTGGGGCATTAAGGGAGAAGACTATTACATTGATGAAAACGGCCGGATGAGGATGACGCTGGAACAGTTCCTGGCCCAGGCGGATCCGGAGTGGAAACTGGCCAACAAGGCGCAGGCCATCTGGGAGGGGTGCCCGAAGAAGCAGGGCACCATGGATGACGGTAATGCCTGGGCTCCCATGGAACAGCCTGAAAACTACTATGACCAGATGACAGACTATGATAAGGCATTCCTTGCGGCCTGCGGAAAGACACTGCCGATTGAGTTCTTCAATCCGCCGATCGAAGCGGCACCCTACGGGGAGGCCTGGCAGATTGACAAGGACCCGATTGATATGGACTATATGGACTTTGTACAGATCGAAGATGAGCGGCTGCCGGAGGTCATTATGTGCGATCCCGCCGAGCTGGACGCCCTGTGGGATGACTTTGTGGATGAAATCAGCCACAGCGCCGCTGTTTATTCCGAATTCATGCAGGAGGAGATCCTGAAACTGGTGGAAAGGGCAACCAAATAACTGAACCAGACATTTTTTCGCAGCCGGACAGATTGAACAAAAACCGGGATGGAAAAAACAGGAAATTCACTCTGTCCGGGTGCAAGCAGGTTAATCACAAGATGCTGTATACAGAAAGAAACTGAGCAACAACTTAGCATTTTTCTCAAATAGTTGCGTAAGTTTTTTATGAGATGATTTGTGTAATCATCTCATTTTTTGTTGCACAATTATTGAGAATGGATACAATATAAAATGAACAAAACGGTTGTAAAATAAAGGGATTCCGGATCGCACAATATGAGCACGCAAGAAATCGATTTCAAAAATACTGAGCAATAATTAATAAATAAAAGAGCAACAACTTGTTAACAGTGACCGAATGTGCCATTGTGCAAGTACGTACATTTTGACACAATATATGCAAAGGCACGAGGTGCCAAAAAATGAAAAACGGAGGAGAAACACTATGAGGAAAATCCTGGCTGCCCTGTTGGCTCTGGCGATGATTCTGGCGATCGTTCCCGCTGTTATGGCGGAAGGTCAGGAAGTCATTACCGTGACCGTTTTCAAGGGAGATCCCGGTGATCAGCCCACTGAAGACAACAAGATCTACAAGAAGATCGAAGAAGAACTCGGAATCAAGTTTGAGTTCGAGTTCCTGGCCGGCAATCTCGACGAGACCCTGGGCATCAAGATGTCTGACCGCGACAATCTGCCGGACCTGTTCGATGGCAGCAACAGCGCTGAGATGCTGGAAGACGCGGGCGTTCTGATTGACCTGCTCCCCTACATCAGCGAAGAAAAGACCCCCAACCTCTACAAGCACATCTACACCGATGACCGCATTAAGCAGCTGCTGAGCGAAGATGGCAAGCTGTACATCATCCCCAACTACGGCATCTACTACAACGGTGAAATCCCCGCTTACAATGGCCCCGCTTTCCACATCCAGAAGAAAGTCCTCGCCTGGAACAATTATGTTGCTCCGAAGACGATGGATGAGTACTTTGATCTGATCGAGCGCTATGTTGCTGAGAATCCCACCACCGCTGATGGCACCCCCTACACCGGATTTGCCATCCTGTGCGAAGGCTGGCGGCACTTCTGCCTGATCAACCCCGTGCAGCATCTGATTGGCCGTCCCAACGACGGTGAAGTTGTTGTTGATGTCAACGATCCTAACTACTACACCGAAACATTCATTAACAGACCTTATGCTAAGCCCTACTACAAGAAGCTGAACGAAGTATTCAAGAAGGGCCTCATCAATCGTGATACCTTCGCGATGAACTATGACCAGTACATCGCTGCCCTGTCCAACGGTACCGTGATCGGTATGTTCGACCAGGGTTGGGACTTCGGTACCGCTACCACCGCTCTGAACGATGCTAAGATGTACGAGAACACCTACGTGGCCCTGCCGCTGCTGTATGATGCTGACGACGTCGAAGGCATTGCTCTGCCCACCGAAAACTGGAAGATCGAAGAACACTACATCAACGGTACTGTTATGAACAAGGACCGTGGCGCTGGCATCTCCATCAGCTGCAAGTATCCGGAACGGATGATCGAGCTGTACGAGACCCTGCTCTCCGACGAGTGGCAGAAGATCCTTCAGTGGGGTATTGAAGGAGAAGATTATTCCGTCGAAAATGGTCGTATGGTGATGACCCGTGAGCAGTATGAGAATCGCTCCAACACCGATTGGCAGCGCGCGAACACCGCGAACGCCATCTGGACCTCTCTGCCCAAGAAGCAGGGTATCCAGGACGACGGCAATGCCTGGTCTCCCGATCAGCAGCCCGAAATCAAGCAGGCTTTCATGTCTGACTATGATAAGGACTTCCTGGCCAAGTGCGGCAAGGGCGACTACATTGAGTTCTTCGGACCCGTGACTCCTCTGGCTCCCTACGGTGAAGCCTGGAATATCAACAAGGGACCGATTCAGGACGATTATGATGAGTTCCTGCGGCTCCAGGACGAACTGCTGCCCGGCATCATCATGGCTGCTGACGACGCTGAATTCGATGCTAAGTGGAATGATTTCGTTGAACAGATCAATCCCTCTTGCGAAGTTTACAGCAAGTTCATGAATGAAGAAATCCTGAAGCTGGTTGCCCTGGTTACCGGCGAATAATCAAGCGCTGACCTCAAGGGGAGGGACTTGTCTCTCCCCTTGACTTTTTTGAGAGGAGACATCAACCATGACCACAAAAGTGATCAATCCGAGGACGATCACGCCGAAGAAAAAGAAGGGCTTTTTCAAGACGCTGGGAGGACAGTATCAGCTGATGATCATGTCTGTTCCTATGCTGCTGTACGTCCTTCTTTTCAATTACGCGCCGATGTGGGGCTGGATCATTGCTTTCCAGGAATATAAGCCGGAATTGGGCTTGCTGGGCAGCAAATGGGTCGGAATGAAGAACTTTGAATTCCTGTTCAGCAAGCAGGATTTCATTCTGTCCATTCGCAACACCTTTGCTATGAGCCTGATCAATCTGGTGTTCGGCACGGTGTCCGCAATCCTGCTGGCGCTTCTGCTGAACGAAGTCCGCAACCGTACGTTTAAACGCTCGGTTCAGACGGTTACATACTTGCCCCACTTCCTGTCCATGGTCATTGTTGTGGGTATGGCTCAGAATATCTTTGCCAGCAACGGATCGGCAAACGATGTGTTGTTGGGACTCGGCCTGGTGAAGGAACCGGTTTTCTGGCTGGGCAAGGGAGAATACTTCTGGTGGCTGGTTGGTGTAATCAACGTCTGGAAGGAAGTTGGCTGGGGTACCATCATCTATATCGCGGCCATGACTTCCATTGACCCGAGCCTCTATGAGGCGGCGGCCATTGACGGCGCGGGACGGTTCCAGCGGATCCTGCACGTTACGCTGCCGGGCATCAAATCCACCTTTATGGTGCTGCTGATTATGAACATCGGTCACCTGATGGAGGCCGGCTTCGAAATCCAGTACCTGATGCGTAATGGTATGGTTCAGAAGTATTCTGATACGATCGACATCATGTCTCTGCTGTACAGCTTTGGCGCAAGACCCCAGTATGGGCGCGGCGTTGCAGCCGGTATGTTCAAGAGCATCGTCGGTATCGTCCTGCTCCTTGGCGCGAACAAGATCGCGCAGGTCATGGACGAAGAGACCCTGATCTGAGGAGGTGAAGGACATGACGACTGCAACAATCAAACGGCAAAACAGGATCAAGCGGGACCGGGTTTTCCCGATTGTCAATACCTGTATTCTGATTCTGCTGTGCTTCATTACGCTGTATCCTGTTATCAATACCGTGGCTTATTCCTTCAATGACGGTATGGATGCCCTTAGGGGCGGCATTGGCCTTTGGCCCCGGAAGTTCAGTACAGAAGCCTATACTTCCATTCTGAAAGATCCGGCTACCTATAAGGCCTTTGGTATTTCTGTTTCCAAGGCTGTGCTGACGACGCTGCTGAACCTGTTCTGGACCAGCATGCTGTCCTATGCCCTGTCCCGGAAAGAGTATGTACTCCGGAAGTTTATTACGATCATCATGGTACTGACCATGTATGTGAACGCCGGTCTGATCCCGAACTACCTGCTGGTTGGTAAGTTCCTGGGACTTCGGAATACCTATTGGGTTTATATTATTCCGGCAATGTTCTCGTGCTTCAACATGATCGTGATCCGGACCTATATCGGAGGCCTGCCGGATGCGCTTGTTGAATCGGCTAAAATCGACGGAGCCGGTGATCTGAGAGCATTTTTCCAGATTATCCTGCCGCTGTGCCTGCCTGTACTGGCGACGGTTGCCCTGTTCGTGGCAGTTGGCGCCTGGAACAGCTGGTTCGACACCTATCTGTACAACGGCAGCAAAAAGGATCTGTACAGCCTTCAGTATTTGCTGAAGATGAAGCTGGCCACCACCCAGAACCAGGCGAATGCAGCCCAGTCTTCGGCGGATGCACTGGCTTCACAGGCATCGTCGAGAGTAGCGCCAATTACGGTTCGTGCGGCAATCACCGTGGTTTCCGCAGTGCCGATCCTGGTGATTTATCCCTTCCTGCAGAAGTACTTCGTTACCGGTATGGCGCTGGGTTCTGTTAAGGGCTGATTAACAGAGATACATCAGTATAATTGAGATAAGATATTCCAACAGAAATCGGATTTAGGAGGTGTGGACCGGTGTCACAGATGAGGAGCGCGGAGGTCTCTGCCCGGGCCGCGCGCTATGAAGACGGTTTCCGGGTGCTTCAGGGCAGGCGGGAATATGTTACTTACCTGGATGATTCATCGATCCGTATCTGGTATTCGGATATTCCGTGGCGGTATGAAACCCATGACCACTCAGCGGTGGAGATTCTCCTGACGCTGGAGGGTATGGTGACATACACCATTGAGGATAAAATCTACCAGGTCCGCAAGGGTGAGATCCTGATCGTCCCGCCGGACACACTTCATTCCCTGACAATGGGAGAGGGAAGCAGTCGGTATCTGTTCCTGTTTGAGTCTGATGCAATCATGACCATGCGGGATATCAAATCCATGGCCATGTATTTCCATAAACCGTTCCACCTGCGGGACGGATCGGATGCCCATGTACGGATCCGCGAGCTGCTGCTCCGGGCTAGGGAAGCCTATGAGAAGCGGGAACTGATGTGGAATACTATGTGCTACAGCTGCATTCTCCGGGTCTATGCCACGCTGGGACAGCGTTACCTGAGCGGCATCAAGCCGCGGACCGGGGATAACATGCGGAACATGGATTCCGAAGTGATCAACGCGGTGATGACCTATATCAATAATCATTACCGTGAAGAGCTTTCCCTGGAGGATGTGGCGAAGTTTGCCGGTTTCAGCCGTTACTACTTCTCCCGTTCCTTTAAGCGGCAGACGGGGTATTCCTTCAAGGATTACCTGTGCCAGAAGCGGCTGCAGGTGGCAATGGACCTGCTGATCCGGACGAACCGCTCCATGCGGGACGTGGCGATCGAAAGCGGCTTCGGCAGCGTGGCAACCTTCAACCGGGTATTCCGGGAAAAGAAAGGCTGTACGCCCACGCAGTACAGGGCGATCTACGGAACATACTAAAAGAAGGGGCATTCAGAAAACTGAATGCCCCTTCTTCAATGAAGAATGAAAAATGAAAAATGAAGAATTGATACATAACACCAGCCTGGCTGCTGCCAGGCTGGTGTTGCTGTTTGTACATATATTATACCAGCAGGCTGAGAAGCGGGATGGTGAGGATGCTCAGCAGGGTGGAGAGGAGGGCGCAGTTGGCGGCCAGTTCCTGGCCGTTGTGGTGGATCTCGGCGAGATTCAGCAGGATGCTGGCGCAGGGAGCGCCGGCCAGGATCAGAATGCTGCCCTTGAACACCGGATCCAGCGGGAAGGGAAGTACCAGCAGGTAACAGAAAAGAGGAAACACCAGGAGCTTGCCGGCGGAGATCAGCCAGGCCAGCTTCGTGGTGAAGAGGGCTTTGAAATCCATGGTGGCCAGCCGGACACCGAGGATGATCATACAAAGCGGGGTGGACATGGAACCAAGGGCACTGAAGCCGGTGCGCAGGATATCGGGAAGCCAGTCTTTGGCATTCAGGAGGCACAGGATCATACCCGTGAAGACAGCCAGCATGGAGGGATTCACCAGGGCGGCCTTCAGGGAGATATGCTTTTTCTCCCCGGTCAGGGTGAAAACGCCGACAGTCCAGGCCAGGATATTCAGGGCGGCGTTAAACATGGAGGAGTAAACCGCGGCTTCCGGCGCATCCGGGAAAAGGGCGCGAACCACCGGCATGCCGAAAAAGCCCACATTACCCATGACGGCCGCGATGGACAGCATCCGCAGGGCGAATACCTTCCTTTTTTCTTTGCCCAGGATCAGGAGGATCAGCAGCATCAGCAGCGTTTCCCCGGCCAGGGCGAAGAGCAGGAAGAGCCCCATCTTCGCAAAAAGCGCAGGAGAAGGATCCAGCCCGTACAGGGCGTTCACATACAGGGCATATCCGCAGATATAGAGCAGGATGACGCTGATACTGCTCAGGTGATCCGGTTTCACTTTTTTGACTTTGCACATGAAAAAACCGGGCAGCAAATACAGGAGCATGAGCAGCACATTGCTGAAGGTGACGGAGAAACTGATCATCAAAAACCACCTCGTATCCAGTATTATATCATTGCTTTTTTTGTGCGTACAGCCATGAAAGCCTGGAACCCTTGAAAAACATAGGATGCACAAGATATAGGTATTTTTATGAAAATCTTTCACAACATATTGACTTTCCCGGGAGGGGCATGCTATATTTAGTGAGCAAAAAATATAGGGTATTTCTGACTGTCAAAAACAACAAATAAGAGGAAACAAGGGAGCGCTTAGTTATGTATCAGGTTGTCAAAAGAGACGGAAAAATCACGGATTTTGAGATCGGCAAAATCTCAAAAGCCATCACCAAAGCGTTCGAAGCTCTGGGAAAACAGTATCATCCCAGCGTGATCGACATGCTGGCCCTGCGGGTTACCGCGGAGTATGAACCGCTGATCCACGACGATAAAATCGCGGTGGAAACCATCCAGGACTGCGTCGAAAAGGTGCTGTCCGAAGCGGGCTATGCTGACGTGGCCAAGGCCTACATCCTGTACCGCAAACAGCGGGAGAAAGTCCGCAACGTCAATTCCGCCCTTCTGAACTATAAGGATCTGGTGGACAACTATCTTCGCATCAACGACTGGCGCGTGAAGGAAAACTCCACCGTCACCTATTCCGTTGGCGGCCTGATTCTGTCCAACTCCGGCGCGATCACGGCCAACTACTGGCTGAGCGAGATCTATGACAATGAGATCGCTGAAGCCCACCGCAGTGCCGCGATTCATATCCATGACCTGAGCATGCTGACCGGCTACTGCGCCGGCTGGAGCCTGAAGCAGCTGATCCAGGAAGGCCTCGGCGGCGTTCCAGGCAAGATCACCAGCTCTCCGGCCAGCCATCTGTCCACCCTGTGCAACCAGATGGTGAACTTCCTGGGCATCATGCAGAACGAGTGGGCCGGCGCTCAGGCCTTCTCCAGCTTTGATACCTACCTGGCTCCCTTCGTCCGGATTGACAACCTGTCCCAGAAGGAAGTCAAGCAGTGCATCCAGAGCTTCATCTACGGTGTGAACACCCCCAGCCGCTGGGGTACCCAGGCACCCTTCTCCAACATTACCCTTGACTGGACCTGCCCGAAGGACCTGGAAAACCTGCCGGCCATCATCGGCGGCAAGGAAATGGACTTCACCTACGGCGAGTGCCAGAAGGAAATGGATATGGTCAACAAGGCCTTCATCGAAATCATGATTGAAGGCGACGCCAACGGCCGCGGCTTCCAGTATCCGATTCCCACCTATTCCATTACCCGGGACTTCGACTGGTCCGAAACCGAAAACAACCGGCTGCTGTTTGAGATGACCGCCAAGTATGGCACCCCCTACTTCAGCAACTACATCAACTCCGACATGGAGCCCAGCGACGTGCGCAGCATGTGCTGCCGCCTGCGTCTCGACCTGCGTGAACTGCGCAAGAAGAGCGGCGGTTTCTTCGGCAGCGGCGAATCCACCGGTTCCATCGGCGTTGTGACCATCAATATGCCCCGCCTGGCCTATGAAGCCGCTGACGAGAAGGAATTCTACGCCAAGCTGGATCACCTGATGGACGTTGCGGCCCGCAGTCTGAAGACCAAGCGTACGGTGATCACCAAGCTGCTGGACGGCGGCCTGTATCCCTACACCAAGCGCTACCTGGGCACCTTCAGCAACCACTTCAGCACCATCGGCCTGGTGGGTATGAATGAAGCGGCTCTGAATGCCAACTGGCTGAAGAAGGACCTGACCCATCCTGAAGCGCAGAAGTTTGCCCAGGACGTGCTGAACCATATGCGGGAGCGCCTGAGCGACTACCAGGAACAGTACGGCGATCTGTACAACCTGGAAGCGACCCCGGCCGAATCCACCACCTACCGTTTCGCGAAGCATGACAAGGAGCAGTATCCGGACATCATCACCGCGAACATGAACGGTACGCCCTACTATACCAACTCCAGCCACCTGCCCGTAGGCTACAGCGAGGACATCTTCTCCGCACTGGACGTGCAGGATGAGCTGCAGACCCTGTACACCTCCGGTACTGTCTTCCACGCCTTCCTGGGTGAGAAGCTGCCGGACTGGAAGGCAGCCGCAAACCTGGTCCGCAAGATCGCGGAAAACTATAAGCTGCCCTACTACACGATGAGCCCCACCTACTCCGTCTGCAAGGACCACGGCTATCTGAGCGGCGAGCAGTACACTTGCCCCCACTGCGGACAGAAGACCGAGGTTTACAGCCGGATCACCGGTTACTATCGTCCTGTGCAGAACTGGAATGACGGCAAGGCCCAGGAATTCAAAGACCGCAAGGTTTATGACATCGGTCACAGCCGCCTGACCCATACCGGCCCTGTGATGGCCACCGCACCGGCTGCCGAACCCGTGAAGGAAGAGCCCGCTGCCCAGCCTGAGAAGGAAAACAAGGGCTGCAACTGTGCCCGCGCGATCCTGTTTGTCAGTGCCACCTGCCCCAACTGCAAGCTGGCAATCAGTATGCTGGAGAAGGCCGGCTTCCTGTTCAAGAAGGTGCTGGCGACGGACAATCCCGAACTGACCAACCAGTACGGCGTGAAGCAGGCGCCCACGCTGGTGGTGCTCGGCCAGAATCCCGATGAATACACCAAGTACAAGGGTGTATCCGAAATCAAGGGTATGCTGACGGCAAAACAGGTCGGATAATAAGAGGTATGAGGTAGGAAGTAGGAGGTAGGAAGTCGGAAACCGGATTATGGTTTTCGTTCCACTCCGATAGGATTACAAAATGAGAAAAAGGGACGCGGCGCGTCCCTTTTTCAAAGGATGGGTGAAAAATGACGGATATCATCGTGATCGGCGGAGGCCCCGCGGGCATGACGGCCGCGCTGTACGCGCAGCGGAACGGAAAGAACGCACTGGTGTTGGAAAAGCACGGTTTCGGCGGACAGATTACCTACAGCCCCAAGGTGGAAAACTGGCCGGGTACCGCCCAGATGAGCGGCAATGAATACGCCGAGGCGCTGCTGGACCAGATCATGAACCAGGGTGCGGAAGTGGACCTGGCGGAGGTCGTCCGGATCGAAGATCACGGGGACTATAAGCGGGTATTTACAGACGACGGCCTGGAGCGGGACGCAAAGGCTGTTATTGTGGCGGCGGGCGTGAAGCACCGGATGCTGGGCCTGCCGGGTGAAAACGAGCTGGTGGGCGAGGGCATCAGCTTCTGCGCCGTGTGCGACGGGGATTTCTATACCGGAAAAACGGTATGCGTGGCCGGCGGCGGAAACTCCGCCCTGCAGGAGGCGATCCTGCTGTCCGGTAAGTGCGAAAAGGTGATCATGCTGCAGGACCTGCCGGAATTCACCGGTGAAAAGAAGCTGCAGGAGATCCTGTTCAGCCGTCCGAATGTGGAAAAATACACCGGCGTGAAGATCACAGGCCTGAACACGGAGGAGGGCATTCTCCGGAGCGTGACCGTGAAGCCGCAGGACGGCGGGGAAGAACGGCAGGTTGCCTGTGACGGCCTGTTTGTTGCCATCGGCCTGATTCCGGAAAACGATGCTTTCGCGCATCTGGCGGATCTGAACAAGTGGGGATACTTTGACAGCGATGAGCGCTGCGAGACAAAGACCCCCGGCGTCTTTGTGGCGGGTGACTGCCGCAGCAAGACGGTACGTCAGCTGACTACCGCGGCGGCGGACGGTGCGACAGCAGCGCTGGCAGCCTGCAGGTATATCGATAGTCTGTGAAGAAGTCCGGTTGAAAATGAAATACTGCCTAAGGCAGTATGAAATATCCGGCTGACGCCGGATGTGAGAAAAACTGAAAAATAAAAGGAGCGGCTCAGAGAGCCGCTCCTTTGTTGGTTGGAGATTATGCAATGAGGATTTGTTTCTTTTCGGGATCCTTCTTGGCTTCCTTCTTGGGAAGCTTGACGGTCAGGACACCGTCTTCGTATTTGGCCTGCACATCCTCCTCTGTCAGGTTGTCGCCCACGTAGAAGCTGCGCTGCATGGTGCCGGTATACCGCTCCTGACGGAGCAGCTTGCCGTTCTTTTCTTCCTTGTTCTCCAGGTTCTTCTGGGTGGAGATGGTCAGATAGCCGTTCTGAAGATCCAGATGAATTTCATCCTTCTTCATACCGGGCAGATCCACCGCCAGCTCATAGCCTTCATCGGTTTCCTTCACGTCGGTTTTCATCATCCGGGCGGCGTTCTTACCGTAGAGCGCTCTTTCCGGACGGCCGAAGCCGCGGAAGAAATCACGGTCGAAGTCATCAAACAGATCCATCATATTTTCACCGAAAACAGCAGGCAGGAAAGTACTCATATAAAACCCTCCATTCTTTTGATCCGGTTCCGTTGCTTATTGCGGTTCCGGGGAATTACTTTCCGTGGTCACTGGCCACCGCACTCTCTTTCTTGTGCTGATTATATTATACTTAAAAGTCAAAGATAGTCAAAGACATAAATAGTCAATAAAAAGAGCTTTCTGCCGAAAACGGGCAGAGAGCTCTTAAATACTTCAAAATGCTGAATTTTTCTGATTATTTCGCGCTGATCAGATTTTGATCAGTTCATAGGTTCGGGTACCCAGGCCGATCTTTTCCCCGTGGGCGAGGGTTTCCCGCCAGCTGACGTTCGGGTTGCTGTCCTTGAAGTGATCGTGATGATGCTTCCAGCCGGGTTTTGCCAGGTTGTCAGACAGCTGGCTGTTGGGCAGCGGTTCCGCGGCCAGGCACAGATCCGCACAGGCCTGGTCCAGGGCTACCGGATCAAAGGAGGCCAGCATGCCGATATTCGGCAGGATGGGCGCATCGTTTTCCCCGTGGCAGTCGCAGTTGGGGGAAACATCCATGATCAGGGTGATATGGAAGGAAGGCTTCCCGGCACAGATCGCGGCGGTGTATTCTGCCATCTTGCGGCCCAGCATATCCGCCGCGGTGTCAAAAGACGGATGGATGGCATCAAAGGCACAGGCGCCGATGCACCGGCCGCAGCCCTTGCAGATATCCTGCATGATATAGGCCTTGCCGCTTTTATAGGTGATGGCGTCCGATCCACACTCCCGGGCGCACTTACGGCAGGAACGGCACAGGGCCTGGTCAACAACCGGCTTGCCGTCGCTGTGCTGCTGCATTTTCCCGGCCCGGCTGCCGCCGCCCATACCGAGATTCTTGACCGCACCGCCGAAGCCGGCCATTTCATGACCCTTGAAATGATTCAGGGAAATAATGATGTCCGCGTCGTAGAGGGCACGGCCGATATAGGCTTCCTTGCAGTATTCACCGCCGGGGACCGGTACGGTGATATCATCCGTCCCCTTCAGCCCGTCACCGATGATGATGTAGCAGCCGGTGGTCACGCTGTTAAAACCGTTGACTTCTGCGTTGTACAGATGGTCTACGGCGTTTTTCCGGCTGCCGGGATAGAGGGTGTTGCAGTCGGTAAGGAAGGGCTTTCCGCCCAGTTCCTTGATCAGGTCTGCCACTGCCTTGACATAGTTCGGCCGGAGATAGGCAAAGTTGCCCAACTCACCGAAGTGCATTTTAATGGCAGCGAATTTCCCGGCAAAATCGATCTTGTCTATTCCGGCCCGGCGGCAGAGCTTCTGGAGCTTGACGCCCTGGCTGACGTCAGCTACGGTCCGGAAATCGGTGAAATAGACGGGGGAAGACTTCTGGGACATAAGAGTTCCTCCTTTGTCAGGGTCATATTTACTTTTCCAGTGCAGATTCGGAATGGTACAAGGTCATTAAGGTGACGCCGATGGCGGTCAGGGAGGACAGCATCATCAGGTCCAGCAGAATGGTGTACAGGAATCCGGAGGAATCCGGATCGACCGTGGCCAGCAGGTAAAGCAGGATCAGCGTGCCGGTGAACAGGCCGAACAGGCCGGCGGGCAGCTTTCCGGCTTTCCCCCGGAAGGCGATGAGCATCAGGCCGAACAGCACTGCCGTGGCGGCCAGCGCGATATACAGCAGGGTTTCCATCTGGGGCTTGTCAAACACGAACTCAGCCATTACGACCGCGCCGGCAGCGGCAACGAGCACCGCAAAGCTCAGGATGGTCTTTTTCCGGTCGGGCCTGCGGCGGATGACCAGGACGATCATCAGGGCCAGCAGGGTCAGGACCGCGGCGATCTGGGTGAAACGAACGAAGGAATTCAGACGGACGAAGTTGTCTTTCCGGAACTGTTCCAGCAGGATCTGGCTGGTACCGAGCAGCGTAACGAACAGGACGGTAAGCTCTCCTTCGCGGGCATGCTTCCGGCGGCACAGCAGCAGGATCAGGATGACCAACGCGGCGATGGCTTCCCAGAACCAGACCGCGTACAGCCAGAAACCGGAATTCAGCCCTTCGCTGGCAATGGGGAAGAAGGAGAGGGATTCCAGCGCTTCAGCGCCGACACCCTCGCCGGTATAGTATTCTCCCAGACGGCAGAAAAAGAGGACTGCACAGGCTGCGGGAGCCAGGGTGTCCAGTGCTTCCAGGGGACGGATGCCGCTCAGCTTCGCACCGGCCAGCGCACCAAGGGTGCCGCCGATGAGGGCACCGTAAAGCGTATAGCCGCCCAGCCAGGGCTGGAACATGAAGGCGAAGGAACTGATTTCATCCATATAGCCGTCGAGACGAAGGAAAGTCCAGAAGGCATGCCCCAGGACGACCGCTCCCAGGATTGTTAGCGGCAGGAGCTGAAAGACCTTTTTGTTCAGCAGGCACAGCAATACACCGGCCAGTACGCCGGCCAGCACGGTCAGTCCGTAGGGGGTCAGGTTCAGGGGTCCGATGGACAGGATGGTATTCATAGGCTGACGCTTCCTTTGTTGACGGTGGGCTGTGGGACAGCTCCTGGGTTATTCCGCGGGAACCGGTTCCGCTTCAGCAGTGACAAAGTAAATGATATCCTGAATATCCCGCTTCTTGCCGCGGGTGGCGTTGATCCGGTCGGTACCGAGCACCAGCCAGCTGGAGGAACCGCCGTCCAGGTTATAAGCCTGGACCGCACCGCAGTCATAGGCCAGCTGGGCCATTTCCTGGCCGGTGAGGCCGCCGTCCTTGGACTGTTCAGGACCTTCCGCAGTGATCATCAGGTAGGTCAGGTTATCCATCTGGCAGATGGCCTGGCGCTGCAGGTATTTATGGAGCCCCATGCCGGGGGAACTTGCATAATTGTTGCCGTCCAGAACCTGCATCTTGCCGTCGACGACAAGCGCGGGCCCGAAGATGAAGCTGTGGGCGATACAGCCTTCGTAAGGTTCGAAGTCGCTGGGATCGGGTTTCAGCAGGATATGGAAATTGCCGTTCAGGTCGATAATCAATGCATCATATCCGTAACCGGTATTGAAAACGCTGTTCCGCAGCAGTTCACCGTTCCGGTAGACGATGCCTTCCGTCCGGTCGCAGAAATAGTCGCCGTTGATGGCCAGGACGGAGCGTTCACGACGGGCGAGGGAGGTTGCGGCGACGAGCTGCTTGGAAGGATAAGGCTGGTTTGTGCTGGTGCGGAGCTGGGAAGGATCGGCAATCTTTACCCAGGTGAAATACACCGCGGTCTTGCCGCCGTTGCCGTTGACGACCGTTCTCTTCTCGATCTTTACGCAGATGGTACCGTCCTGGTATCCCAGGGGTTCGGACGTGAAGGCGTCCTTGTGCGGGGCATACCGGGAGACCATGGAATTCTTGTACTTGGGATTCGGCTCCAGCACAACCGGTTCCGGTTCCGGGTTGGACAGCTCCACGGAAGGGAAAACAGGCATCTCTTCCGCACCCGCATAGGGCAGGGCGGAAGGAACCAGGAACGGGATCAGCAGAATCAGCACAATCAGCGGGATCAGCCACAGCAGGGTACGCTTTTTCGTCATGAGGAACCTCCATCAGTTAACGCCGGGAATGGCGGTAAAAATGCAAAAAACATTACATTACAGTTTATCACTCCGCTTTGCGGAAAGTCAATCAAATCAGGGCGGCGGGCGTCAGGGAAGCAATCTGAATCAGATCCGCGGGAGCCAGTTCCACCTGGCAGCCGACGCGGCCCGCACTGACAAAGATCCGGGAGAGACCGGAAGCACTCTCATCAATAAACGAAGGGAAATGCTTCTTCATTCCGATAGGTGAGCAGCCCCCGTGCACATAGCCGGTCAGCGGAAGCAGATCCCGCTGGGGAATCATGCTCACGGATTTTTCACCGGCGGCAGCGGCGGCCTTTTTCAGGTTCAGTTCTGCATTGACCGGGATCACAAACACATAATACTTCTGAGGCTTGCCGACGGTAACCAGGGTTTTGAAAACCTGGGAGGGCTCCTCATTCAGCAGGTGGGCGATATCTTCCCCGGTCAGGGTCGGATCCGCTTCATATAAATGAGCGCTGTAGGCAATCTTTTTGCTGTCCAGTACCCGCATACAGTTGGTTTTGTCCTGTTTTCCCATGACAAAGGCCTCCTTTCCGGCCGGGGATTATTGTATCATATTGCGTACAGGCTGTCATCCGCCGCGCGGACTTTACGGGAGCGGGCGGATCAGATATAATCAGATCCGCAAGAACCGTTCAAATGAGGATAATGAAATGAAGCAGACGAAGCTGAGTATATTGTTTCCCCGGCAGGATGAAGTGACCTACCGGGAAATCCCGGAAGAAAGCTGGCACGACCTGGGTATGGACGCGCTGACGGAAAAAGTGGCGGCGCAGCCCCAGGAAGAACCGCTGCTCCGCCGGGTGATGATGAGCCTGACGGCGGACCCGGCAGTGGCGGCTTTCCGGAGCGACGTTTTTGACGACATCCTGCGCCATCCGGAAATCCGGGAGCGGCTGATGAAGCTGCTGGATAAGGTCAAGATGTTCTATGACTACGGGGTGGTCAACCGTCATGAGGGCGATGAGACCGGCATCTGGGACCTGATGCACCGGCTGGAGGAGTATCACGACTATATCCTGACCGTGGAAGCCATCCGGGAGTGCCTGTCGGATAAGGACCTGGTTTCGGAAGGTCTGACCACGCTGCGGGACACCGTGGAGCAGATCTACCAGGAAAAAGGGTTTGCCGCACTGCGCAAGGACGTGGAGGAAATGCGGGTTGCCGCTTCCGAAATCCGGAGCCTGACGGTAGGCATCAACCTGAATGACCGCTTTGAGGCGATCAGTATGGGACTGGTTTCCGTCAACGCAAAGCCTTTTGTGAAGTCCAGCATCCTGAAGAACTTCCTGGCGTCCGTGTCCCCCAGGGATGAGATCCGGAAAGAGGCGGACTGGAGCGGAAGCTATAACTATTATCCCGCCAATACGGAGGTGGGGCTGCTTCAGTCTGTCGGTCAGTTTGTGGAGAGCTCGGTGATTCTCCGCAATCCGCTGGCGGCCATGTCCCTGTCCCGGATCCCCGCGGCGGACGGCACTGCCAATGTGCCGCGGCAGATGGACAGCGCGGCGTCCATGCTGACTTCCCGGATTGCCCGGAAGCTGCGGGACACACTGGGACAGTACCTGAATGTGAGCGTCAAGGAAATCGCCGACCTGATACCGGAACTGGTGTTTTATACCCGGTGGGCGGAATACATTGAGAAGAAACAGAAAGCAGGCTGGAAGTTCTGCAAGCCGCAGGCCAGGCTGAACCGGCAGGGGGCGGCCTGCATGAAGGCAGCGGGACTGTACAACCTGAAGCTGATTGCCACCGAAAAGCCGGAGAACGTGGTACCCAATGACCTGGTCTTTGATCCGGAAAAACGGGTATACGTCCTGACTGGCGCCAACCGGGGCGGCAAAACCACGGTGACTCAGGCGGTCGGCCAGCTGTTTATCCTGGCTCAGAGCGGTATTCCGGTACCGGCGGAAAGCTTTGAGTATGACCCGGCGGACCGGGTGCTGACCCATTTCCCCGCGGATGAGGACAAGACGCTGGACCTGGGACGGCTGGGCGAGGAATGCCGGCGGTTCCGGGAACTGTTTGTCAGCTGCACACCGGAAAGCCTGCTGCTCCTGAACGAGACCTTCTCCACCACATCCTTTGAAGAGGGATACTTTATTGCGGCGGATGCCGTCCGGGCCATCCTCGGCCGGGGTACCCGTACAATCTACAATACGCACATGCACAAGCTGGCCCAGGACCTGGACACGGTGATCAATACGGGCGAAGCTGAAGGGAAGGCGGTTTCCCTGGTGGCGGAAACCAGGGAAGGAAAGCATTCCTTCCGGGTGGTGATCGCTCCGCCGGAAGGACAGTCTTTCGCCAGGGATATCGCGGAAAAATACGGTGTGACCTACGAAAGCCTGACGGCTTCCGTGCCGTCAGAAAACTGAATCAGGGCATAACAAAGGCCGGAGGGAAAATCCCTCCGGCCTTATTGTCGGTCAGAACTTACTTGTTCTCAGCGATCTTTTCGTTGATTGCTTCGATGACCTGCTCCGCGGGAATGCCGTGAACCGCGCAGGCATCCTGCAGGGATTCATTGCGGGAAGCGGGGCAGCCCAGGCAGTGCATGCCGATGGACAGCAGGATCTCGATCGCTTCGGGGTACTTGGTAACAACTTCGCCAACCAGTGTTTCACCGGTAACATACTGTTCAGCCATGGTAAAATCCCTCCTACATACTGAGTTACTGGCTCATCATACACTATCCTTGAATAAAAAACAAGTCATATCCCTTATAAATCAATCGGTGAAAGAAACGGGGAGACGGGTGCTGGAGGGAAGGGCGATGGAGGAAACCCTCCAAATGAAGAATGAAGAATGACGGAAAAAACAGCTTCTGAGAAAACTCAGAAGCTGTTTTGTTGATCCTGATATTCAGGGTTATTCAAACCATTTTACCGGCAGGTAGGCGCGCTGGTTTTCCAGCATTTCGTTGAAGAGCTTTTCTCCGTCCGCCGGGGTGACGCCGGACAGCTGCGGATCATTCAGGAAAGTGGTCAGGCCGAGCTTCCGGTCGCAGCGGAGGGCGGCGGTCAGGGTGTTTTCCTGGTTCAGCACATGCCGGGTGATGAGCGGAAGGATGGAGGCGGGCACCGGCCCCGCGTATACGGGATCAATGCGGTTCAGCCCGAAGAGGGCGTTGGTTTCCACAACGGCGCCCAGGGGCAGGTTGGGAATCTGGCCGCGGTTGGGGATGTTGACATTGGACACCATATCCCCGAGGCCGAGGAGGGCTTTCAGCAACAGGTGCCCTTCCTCCCCGGAACCGTTCAGGGTGATTTCCTTCTTCCTGGAGACCAGGTCTTCCGACATCTGCAGTCTGTCCTTCAGGTCCTGCTTCCGCCAGGAAACGGGGGTCAGGCTGAATTTCCATTTCCGGACGGTTTCCGGATCCCGGGTATACCAGGGAGCCACAAACTCGGCCAGGTGCCGGTCTCCGGCTGCGGCGATCACGCCGTAGCGGCGGAAGAGGTCAAACTTCACCCGCTGGGCGCAGTTGAAGTGGGAGTTCATCCAGTTATCGTCCCCGCCTTCATCATAGCCACTTTCCGCGTATTTCTCCACGAAGCGGGCATAGAGGGGGAACAGGTCGCGTCCCTGCCAGGTGGCAGAGGTCAGCCAGGTGAAGTGGTTGATACCGGTGACGGTGGTATACAGATCCTGGCGCTTCACGCCGTCGATTCCCTCTTCGGTTTTCAGCATGGAGCAGAGCAGCTTCTGGGTGCCGAAAACCTCATGGCAGCAGCCAAAGGCCCGGATCTCCGGAAAGACCTCGTAGAGGGTGCGCACGCAAAGGGACATGGGGTTAGTATAGTTGATAACCCAGGCTTCCGGAGCGTAATCCCGGATGGCTTCGCCGATGGTGACAAACATGGGGATGGTACGCATGGCGCGCATGAATCCGCCGGCGCCGACCGTGTCGCCCACCGGCTGCCAGATGCCGAGGCGCTCCGGCAGGTGGACGTCTGATTCCATTTCGTCAAAGGTGCCGGGCAGGATGGAGATGACCACAAAATCCGCCCCGGTCAGCGCTTCCTGCAGGGAATTGCTGACCTTGTAGGCCCAGCGGGACGCCGTGTCCGGGTGGGCGCTGATTTTTTCACCGATGATCCGGTTCCGCTCCGCGGCTTCCCGGTCAATATCATACAGGTGTACGGTACCGCAGATTTCGCCGTCCAGGGCAAGGTCCTTCATAAAGCCCCAGGCCCAGCCCCGGGAACCGCCGCCGATATAGGCTACCGTGAGTTCGCGAACATTCTTGGTTGTCTGATTCATATGCTGCCTCCTGAGAGTGATTGATGAAAACCGGAGGAAAGGCACTGATTATTGTTCGCCTTTCCCTCCGGATATCCTTTCAACGGAATAAGAATTTTACAGGCTGACCGGGATAAACCGGGGACGCTCCAGCAGGTGGGTGTTCGGACTGTGAAGGGTCAGGTACACGCCGCCTTCCAGGTCCCGGAAGAGCATGCCGTGGCCGCCGTCTTCCAGAAAGAGGGGATCGATCTGGGAAAAGTGCCCGCCTATTTCGCCGTTGTCCGAAACGGCCAGGCCCTGGGCATAGCCTTTTTCCGAGAATCCTGACCACAGGCAGAGCAGGGTTCCGTCCTTTCGGCGCCACAGGAAAGGTCCGTCCGTCACATAGCCGGTGATGCCGGAGGAGTGATGGACCGGCCGGGCCCAGGGAGCGTCAGAGCCGCGGAAGAGCAGGAAGGGCTTTTCCGCGGCAGCCTTCAGGTCCCCGGTCAGGCGCATGGCCAGGATTTCACCGTCTCCTGCCTGCACCCATTCGTGGCAGAACACGATATAGGGCACGCCGTCGGAGGAGACGTGGAAGGTGCCGTCGAGGCATTCCCAGTCTGCCGGGGTGACAGGGCCGTCGGACCAGGGTTCAAAGGGACCGAGGGGAGAGGCGGAACGCAGGATGGCGGTTCCGCGCATGCGCGCGTCGCTTTTGAAGCTGGCGAACATATAGAACATGCCCTGCCAGGGATGCACCTCGGGCGCCCAGTAATTCCGGTCGGCCCAGAAGGTGCCGTCATTATGGAAACAGACGGCCGGACCTTCCCAGGTGTGCAGGTCCCGGCCGGTATAGACGTCAAAGCCGTCCGCAGGTCCCCAGCAGGTAGCCCCGCGGGTGCCGTACAGGTAATACTGTCCTTCGTGGACCAGCACAAACGGATCCCGGACGTTGATTTCCTCTGTGTGAATCATGGAAAACTCCTTGATGGATGATAATCAGTTTTTTCCGCCTTCCGGCGTTTCCTTTTTCAGGTTCCGGCTGCGGCGGTACTGGGCGGGCGTTTCGCCGGTGACCTGCTTGAAGCGGCGGATGAAGGAGCCGGAATCATAATAGCCTGCCCGGGCACTGATATCCCGGATGGTCAGGTCGGTCATTTCCAGCAGCTCCTTCGCGTGCTCCACCCGCAGGAGCGTCAGGTATTCCAGGGGGGACATGCCGGTCTTTTCCTTAAAGGAAAGACTGAAGCGTGTGGTGGAAAGCTCCAGGGAGTCTGCCAGGGCGGTGATGGACATTTCCGGATCGCTGAAGTGCTCCTCCATATAGTGGACCACCTGGCTGATCTCGTCCTCCTCCTCAGGCGCGATTTCGCAGGAATCCGGCTCCTCCAGGAGCAGGCGGTCGCAAAGCCGGCGCAGCAGCTCGTCCAGGTCGTCGATGGACTGGCAGGAAGTCAGCGTGAAGATATTGTAGATTTCCTGCACAGAGCCTTCCCCGGAAAGGGCGGCGGTATGGGTGTGGACCAGGGAACGGATCACTTCACTGTAGATCATCCGGAAAGCGAAGGGCGACATGTTGGTGTTCTTCAGGAAATGCAGCAGGTCGCTGATCCGGACATCCAGCACATCCCGGCTTCCCAGGGTCAGCGCCTGGCTGATGGAGTTGGTGATCTTCCGGGCCTGGGGAAGGATCTCCTCCAGGTTGGAGGAAATATCGCCGTAGCAGAGCACTTTCTGGCTGCCCATGACAAACCGGTTTTCATAGGCGGCAGCTGCTTCCAGGTAGGCGGAAGGAGCTTCCGTGAAATCGGAATGCAGGGCGGAGATGGAGGTGATACACCGCTCCCCGCCGGCGGCGCCTTCGCTGCGGAGCGTTTCTGCCAGGTCCGGCAGGGTCTCCGGATCATCGGAGAAGACCAGGTAAAGATTGGCTTTCAGGGCGACCAGTTCCACCCCTGCGCCGGAACAGCCGGGGAAGCGATCAAAGGGCGGGGCGCCCAGGTCGAAGGGATGGTCGTTTCCCCCGGAACCGCTGCACAGGATCACCGCGTAGGCCGGGCGGTCGATCTCCAGGCCCACGGCCTTTCCGGCCACCACGGCTTCCTCCCGGGTGGGGAAGCGGTCCTTGACGAATTTGAAAACAAAATCGTGCCGCTGGACGGGCAGGGCCCGGTCCAGGCGGGAGGTCAGCTCCTGGTTGCGGGAGGTGAGCCGGCTGATGCCGGTTGAAATCTGCTGGAGTTCATCCCGGGGCGTTTCGTCCGTTTCCCGTGAGAGCATGCCGGTGATCGCCCGGATGGGCTGGGCGTGGCGCCGCGCCATCCACAGGGCAAGCAGCAGGCTCAGGAAAACAAAGACCGGCAGGATGGCCAGGATGCTGAAAAGCTGCTGCATAATGGAGGAGTTGATATCGGCGTTGCGGAGAACCGCCGTATAGGACAGTCCCCAGTTCCGGCCGGAGAAAGTAACCTGGGTCCAGTCCTGGTTGTCCCACCGGAAGAGGCTGGAGGCGGTTTCCTGGGCAACCTTCACCTGATCCCGGGGAAGGGACAGCTCCTCAGAGGAGGAGAGGAGTTCATCGCCCTGGTGGATATAGGTGTTGATATGGTCGTTGATGGCATCGGCAAAGAGCGACTGGTAAACGCTGTCTTTGATCAGGAACAGCAGGACGCCTTTTCCGGAGCCGGGGGCGGAGCCCAGCGGCACCAGGAAGGTAACCACCCGGGAACTGTCCACCAGGGTGGAGGATACCTGCTGGGCCGGCAGAATGGTCAGCCGGTCGGTGTTTGCAATCCGGGAAACCAGGCTTTCCATCGGGATAAATTCATAGCGCATCATCCGCGCAAAAAGGGAAAGGCTCATGGAAGAAGAGGAAGAATAAACCCGGTCATCCCCGAAGAAGTAAAGGTATACCTGGTCGCAGAAGGTGCTGCTGGTGGTGGTATAGGGCACCATCTTCAGCTGCAGGTCATAGGCTTTCCAGGGCTCTTCCTCATAACGGAAAAACTCGATATCAGGACTGAGACCGATTTCCTCGGCAGTATTCAGCATGGCGGAGATATAGCTTTCGTGCTGGGCGGCAATCCGGGACAACCGGTTGATCTGGTTGTCAATGATTTCCTCCCGGGTTTTGCTGCTGAGCCGGATATAGAGATAGCCGGTGATGCTCAGGAACAGCAGCAGCACAACAGCGATATACGACAGCGCATACCGGATAAAGACGGAGGTGCGGCTCTTTCTGATCACGGTTTTACTTCTCCTTCCAGCGGTCATAGATCTGCTGGTATACCTGGCGGTAGTCAGCGCTTCCGCCTGCCTTCAGGCTCTCACGGAATGCCGCGCAGCCTTCTTCCGTGACTCCCTGTGTGACCATGGACACGATTTCCGCATCCACCAGGGATTTCAGCTTCGCCTTCAGGCGGGTGGTTTCGGCGGACTGGTCGGTGGTCTTGGGTGCCACGGTGGTCAGCAGCTTGGCGGAGATGGGCTCCAGCACGCCGGAGCGCTCATACAGGTCGCAGTAGGCTGCTTTTTCCAGCCGGTGGGCGGCAGGCACATAAACGGAAGCGTAATAGTCCGCGGGCGCGAAAAACTGGCCGCAGATGACCGGAACAGCCTGGTACAGTTCATTGTCCGGGGGCACATAGCTGACCTCATAGCGGCCGTCTTCCCGCCGGATGAGCGTGTCCCCGACGGGGCCGTTCTGGGAAACCAGCATGTTTTCCGTTTCAAACTGGGCGTCCAGCCAGCGCAGGCTGGCTTCAATGTTCCGGTTGTCTTTGGTGAGGGCGGCACCGAATTCAATGATGTCCATGTTCCGGGGCAGGCAGGCGGCCTTTCCTTCGGCATGAACCGGGAGCATGATCTCATAGTTTCCGGCGACGCCGGGATTCAGGGCGGTGTTTTGCAGCCGCCAGTAGCTGAACATGCCGGTGTTGCCCTCGTTGACTTTGGCAGCCCAGATACTGCCTCCCTGGCTGATGAAATCAATGTCCAGGAGCTTTTCCTGATACAGCTGGTGGAGCCAGGACAGCGTGTCAAAAAAGGCGTCCTCTTCCGGGGCAAAATGCACCCGGCCGGCCTTGTCCGCGTAAACGTAGTCCTCGTTCAGGGGCAGGCCGAAGAAGGAAAACAGGTTGTATATGCCGGTGGTGTTGTCATCCAGGGTAAACTCCAGGGGAATCTCGTCCTGGATGCCATTGCCGTTGGGATCATCCTCCCGGAAGTGCCGGAGCACCTCCGTCAGCTGCTCCACCGTTTCGGGAACGGGCAGCTTCAGCCGGTCCAGCCAGGTTTTGTTGATGAAGAAATGTCCGTTGGTGTTGACGTCCTGGGAGATCAGGAAGCCCAGCTGGTAGATGTGTCCGTCCGAAGCGGTGAGCTGTTCCCGGAGGCCGGCCTGGTCCATGCGGGTTGCATAGTTGGGCAGGAAGCCTTTTTCAATATATTCATCCAGCGGCACCAGGAGATGCCGTTTCACACCGTATTCTTCCACGTCCAGGGAACCCCGGAGAATCATATCCGGCATTTTGCCCTGGGCAAACGCCAGGCCTACGGAGCTGCTCCATTCGGAATCCTTGACCTCGTTGAAATCCACATGGACGCCGGTCTGCTGTTCAATCTGCCGGAAATACCACATGCTGCTGAAATCCACGGCGATGTTTTCAATTTCGTACTGAAGGGCAGACAGGGATATGGCGGGGGCGGAGGAACCCTCGTCCCGCGGAGGCGCGGAGCAGCCTGTCATCAGGAGCAATGCCGCGGCCAGCAGGCAGATGATTTTAACGGTACGCTTCATAGGTACTCCCTCTATACGGCAAAAGGGCATCGCCCCCGGAAACAAATCCTGCGGCGATGCCCGGCGGCTTTTCGGTGCTTCTATTCTAACATCACCAGCCGCGGTGTTCAAGATTCTTACTTGGCCAGGTAGGCGTCATAGGCGTTCTGGTACAGTTCGATGTAGCGCTCGGAACCGATCGCCTTGGCCTGCTCCTGGAAATTGTTCCAGCTTTCATCCGTGACGCCGTTGCGCACGAAGTTGGCGAAGGATTCTTCCACCAGCTTCTGCAGCTCGGTGTAGATGTCAGCAGCCTCAGTAGCGTCTTCGTTGCTCAACTTGCTCAGGTCGCGCAGGTACTGGAAGCTCTTGGGCTCGAGCACGCCGGATTCAGCGTACCACTTGCTGTCTTCATAGCGTTCCACGCGGTGAGGTGCCATCTGGTAAATGGAGGTGTAGTAGTCGCCGGGGGCGAAGAACTGGCCCATAGTAACCGGAACGAACTGATACAGGCCGTTGTCCGCGGGGATATCGATGACTTCATACTTGCCTTCGTCGTTGAGCACGATCTGCTCGCCGACCTTGCCGTTCAGGGAAACCATCATGGTTTCGGTTTCCAGCTGGGCGTCGATCCACTTCAGGGCAGCCACGGGATCCTTGCAGTTCTTGGTCAGGTAGGCGCCGGCTTCCGGCACTTCCAGGATCTGGGACACACAGGCCTTGAATCCGTCGGCGGCGGGAGGCAGGATGGACTTGAAATTCTCCACGTTCTCAGCCTTGATGGCGGTGTTGATCAGGCGCAGGTAGCAGAAGTAGCCGACTTCGCCGTCGTTGACCTTGTTGGCCCAGAGGTTGGAGTCCTGGGTCAGGGATTCCGGATCCATCAGTTCCTCTTCATACAGCTGATGCAGCCATTCCACGCAGGCACGCCAGCCGTCCTGGGCGCAGGTGAACTGGACCTTGTTGTCAGCGTCGATGAAGTAGTAGTAGGTGTTTTCCGGTACGCCGAAGGAGGCGAACTGGTTCCAGATGGTTTCCGGTCCGAACTGGGTGTAGGACGCGGAGAAGGGCCACTTGATTCCGTCAGCCTTCATGGCACGGAGCAGCTCGGTGGTTTCGGCAATGGTGGTGGGAGCGGTCTTGCCCAGCTTCTCCAGTTCCTTCTGGTTCACATACCAGGTGCCGGTATGGTTCACGTTCTGGGCCATCAGGAAGCCGATGTAGTAGGTTTTACCGTCGCTGGCGGGGATGGAGTCGCCGGCGTTGTTGATGTTCAGGCGGCTGACGTAGTTGGGCATGATCTCCTCGGTCAGGTATTCATCGAGGGGAAGCAGCAGGCCCTGGGAGACGCCGTATTCTTCCACATCCACCGCGTGGCGGATGATCATGTCGGGCATCTGGTCCGGCACAGCGAACATCAGGTTGACGTTGGTTGCCCAGTCGGCGTCCTTCACCATCTGGAAGGTGACGTGGGTGTTGGTTTTCTTTTCCAGTTCGTCGAAGAACCAGAGGCCGTTGAAATCGGTGTTCTGGTTTTCCAGCGCGTACTGGAAGGCGGTGAGCTCTACCTTCTCTTCGGCGAAGGCGGCGCTCAGGCTGAGCAGCATACAGCATGCCAACAGCAGGGAAACGAGTTTCTTCATGGGTCTTTCCTCCTTTTTTATTTCAGGGCACAGCGCCCTTGATTACCAATCTCACGGGATTCCGTAAATCGTCCTGTACTGGGAGGGCGTGCAGCCTTTCTTTTCCCGGAATACCCGGTTAAAGGTGGCCACGCTGCCGAAGCCGCTCTCCAGCGCAACATCCCGCATGGAACGGTTGGTCCGGATGAGCAGGTCCATGGCTACCTGTACCCGCTTCTGGCACAGGTACTCTTTAAAGGAATATCCCGTCTGTTTTTTGAAGGAACGGGAGAAATAGTACCGGCTGAAACCCGCGAAGCTTGCCACTTCCTCCAGGGTGAGCTCCTCCTTGTAATGATTGTTGACGTAGGTCATGACAGAGTTGACCACCTTGGCGTCCATGTTTCCCGTGCCGTCCCCGGCATGGGGCCGGACGCTGCCCAGGTAATGCTGGCCCAGGATGGCGTAGAGCCGGAGAATGCAGCTGTAGCACTGGGTGTTCCAGAGCATTTCCCGCTTCTCGTAGGCGTCGTTGGCACGGAGCAGCAGATCCCGGATGCGCACATGGGCGTCCGATCCGTCCCGGAGATGGAAAGGCCTGTCGAAATAGGAAGCCATGTACTTGATATCCCGCATGGACATGATCGCGTCAGGCTCAAACAGGAAAAGATACCGGCTGCTGCCTTCACCCATGGATAGGGAATGCAGGGTGTCCGGGGGAACGATCAGGATTTCCCCCTTGCGGACCTGGTAGAGCTTGTCCTCAACGGTGTAGGTCACCGTGCCCTCCAGCGTCAGGAGGATTTCCACCGCGGAGTGGTTATGGGCTTCGTAGCGCCAGGGAATGTCCGAATACCAGATCCGGATGGATGAGTCCGCCTGGTAGGTCACGTATTCCCGCCGGCCCTGCAGAACCCGGAAGCCGTCCTCATAGCGCGCGGCCCGGGCGGAATCGTTCGTGCTCCTGATCTGTGACACCGGTTTACCCCCTTTATCCCTTCAAAGACCCGATCATGACGCCTTTGACAAAGTATTTCTGCATGAAGACATACAGCACAACCGCGGGCACAGTGGCCACCACGATGCAGCAGTATTTGGCCACCTCGGCCTTGCGCAGCGCCGCCTGCAGGCCGCCCAGGTTATCCGCGTAAGCCGCGAAGAAGGTATCGGAGGAGCCTGTGGAGGTGAGGGAGGCCAGGATTTCCCGCAGCACCAGCTGCAGGGGATACAGGCTGCGGTCCCGCAGCATGACCAGGCCGGTGAAATAATCGTTCCAGCGGGCAACGCCGTAGTAGACTGAAAGCACCGCGATAATGGTGCCGGACAGCGGCAGCACGCACTTGAAGAAATAGGTAAAGTGATCCGCCCCGTCGATGACGGCGGCTTCATACAGGTCGTTTGGAATGCTGGTCTGGATATAGGTCCTTGCAACCATCAGGTTCCAGACGGAAACCAGGTTCATCAGGATCATGACCGTCCGGGTGTTGTACAGCCCGAGATCCCGGATGTTCAGGAAGATGGGGATCAGGCCGCCGGAAAAGAACATGGTGAACGTGATGGCCAGGTTGACAAACTTTTTGCCTGCAAACCCGCGGGAGAGCGCGTAGGCGGCAGCCAGGGAAACGATCACACTCAGGGCGGAACCGACCACCGTGTAGAAGACGGAGTTCACATAGCTGTTCAGCAGTTCGCTGTTCTGGAGCACCGCGTCATATCCCATCAGGGAAAAATCGACCGGCCAGATCAGGACCTTTGCCTGCAGGACCGCGTCCGGGTCTGAAACGGAAGCGATGAGGATCAGCCACAGGGGATACAGGACGAGGAACAGGACCAGGACCCAGAACAGGGTGTTGATTGCGTTAAAGATCCGGTCCTTCCGGGTTTCGCGGATCCGGTTTTGCTTTTTTGCTTTCACGGCCGTAACAGTCATCCTTCTTCCTCCTTTCTCAGAACAGGCTGATATCGCTCATCCTGCGGGAAATGCTGTTGACTCCCATGATGATGGCGAAGTTGATCAGGTTCAGGCACAGGCCAATGGCGGAGGCGTAGGAATACTGGGCCTTCTGGGCGGCGATGCCGACGCTGTACACGTAGACGCCGAAGATGTCCGAGGTGGCCATGTTGCCGCTGGTCTGCAGCAGCAGGGCCTTGTCCGTGTTGGAGGAGAGGAGCGATCCGCAGTTGAGGATCAGCATCATCACCGCGATGGGGATCAGGTGGGGAATATCAATATGCCGGATCTTTTCCCAGCGGGTGGCGCCGTCAATGGTGGCTGCCTCGTAAAGCTGGGGATCGATACTGGTCAGTGTGGCGATATAGAGGATGGTGTTCCATCCGGCGTTCTGCCAGATGTCCGATCCGATGAACAGCGGCCGGAACCATTGGGGTTCCATAATGAAATAGATGCTTTTCCCTCCGGCAGCGGTGATCAGGTGATTGATGATGCCGTTGGTGGGCGAAAAGAAAAGGTAGATCATGCCAGCCAGCACAACGGTGGAAATAAAGTGCGGCACATAGATGGCGGTCTGGGCAAAGCCCTTGAACCGTTTGCTGTTCAGCTGGTTCAGCATGATCGCCAGGAGGATCGGAATCGGGAAACCGAACAGCAGGCCGTAGAGGTTCAGCAGGAAGGTGTTCGCAAACATCCGCCCGCAGTAATAGCTGTTGAAGAATTTTTCGAAATATTTCAGTCCGACCCACTGGCTGCCGGTAATGCCGAAGGCGGCTTTATAGTCCCGGAAGGCAATCTGTACGCCGTACATCGGGAAATAACAGAATACAATGAAGAATGCCAGGCAGGGCAGCAGCAGCACCCACAACTGCCAGTCACGGCGCAGGGCTAATCCAAATCTGTACCTGAGTCCGCCGCGATGCGCGGGGGTGGATGCGGAAACACTCATCAGGAATCCTCCTTCGGGGTATTCGGGGCGATATGATTTTTCGTTGCTCAATTTTCGCTCTCATTATGACGGCAAATCTTCTGAAAGGGAAGAAGCTAAAATTTTGCACATTGTTGAAAAATAAAGGTTTTTGCGGATTTCGGGGGATGCGCATTTTTTTCGCATCTGTCTAAAAATCGCAATAAATGATAGAATTCAACCAGTGGAAATTCCGAATAAAAACCGGAAGGGAAGGCTGAAAAATGCTGCCTGAAACAAGCGTTTTTTTCCGCACGGAGGATGAGAAGCTTCAGCGTGTTTATGACGCGGCGGAAGAGAAATGCCGCTTTAACCTGAAGGATTTCGGCGGCGATACGGTGCTGGTGGAAGGCGGCGGATATGAAAAAATCTGGCTGGAAACCCAGCCCATGGGCGGCGAGATGTATGCCCTGCGCAGCCTGGAGGCGGCCCGGAACAACATCACCCTGTTCATGCGCCACCAGCGGGCAGATGGGCGCCTGCCGGGCTCCATCCAGTGCACCGGCGGCAAAGTGGAACCCCAGTTCAACAAATACCAGGGGTTCTGTTTTCCCTTCCCGGCCCTGAACCTGTATTACTTAATCGGAAAAGACAGGGATTACCTGGCAGAGCTGAAGGAGAGCCTGATCCGCTTTGACCGGTGCCTGTGGAATACGCGCCATGTTTCCGGCGACGGACTGCTTTCCTCCTTCTGCGTCTATGACACGGGGGAGGACCTCGCCCTGCGGTACGGGGACGCGCCCTGCTGGTGGGAAGGGGATGAACCGCCGGAAGGATATCAGGTGGTTCCCATGGCCAGCATGGACGTGACAAGCTGGAGCTTTGCGGCCCGCCGGACGGTGGCTGAAATCTGCCGCCTGCAGGGGGATCGGTCCGCTGACGCCTGGGAGCGGAAAGCCCGTATGGTGGCGGATGCGCTCCGCCGCCGGCTGTGGGACAGGAAGCGCGGCGCCCTGTATGACCGGGACCGGACGGGGAAAACGGTGGACATCCTGTGCCACAATACGCTACGGTGCATGTACTGGGGCAGCATTTCCCGGGGAATGGCGGCCCGCTTTGTAAAGGAGCACCTGCTGAATCCCGCGGAATTCCGGACGCCTTTCCCGCTTCCCAGCGTGGCGGTCAATGATCCGGCTTTCCGCAACGCGCCGGAGAACAACTGGAGCGGCCAGCCGGAGGGCCTCACCTACCAGCGGGCGATCCTTGCCCTGGAACGCTACGGGTATAACCGGCTGGTGACGGGGCTGGGCCGGAAACTGATTGACGCGGTTTACGCGAACGGCTGCCGGTTTACCCAGCAGTATGACCCCTTCACCGGCAAAGCCTCCCTGGTACGCATGTCGGATCATCAGCCGGCGGAGGAAGGCAGCGGGGAAGCGGTGCAGGACGCCTACGGGCCCACCATGCTGGCCTGCCTTGAATATATTGCACACCATTACGGCATCCATCCGCACCTGGGACAGGTGTGGTTCAGCCTGGGGAGCGGCGCGCCCTGTGCGTATGAGGCTGCCTTCTGTGACCGTCATTACGCCATCCGGTCCGACGGGCAGAGGGCGGAAATCCGTGTGGACGGGAAAGCACTGGGCAGCTGGAAATGCGGCAGGCGCGTCATCACGGATGAAAACGGACGGTTCCTGCGGACAGAGTTGATTGAAGGCGCGGAAGCGGAGATCTGAACCGGAAAAAAGTGAATATCACCAGTTGTACGCCGGCGGCCGGGAAAAACCGCCGGCTTTTTTACGTGTGGAAAAGCACATGGCTTTCCTGTAAACAGCCCCTGTGACCGGAGAAGGAACAGAAGAAAAGCAGGGATTTATTTGTTAACTAATTTGTTAATCTAAATAAGTTCAAAAACAAGAAGCCATGCGTTTTTCACGGGAACAAAAACGCAATAAACGACAAGCATAGCGTTATTTGTGTGCAAAAATTGTCTTGACAGGCGTTTTTTGTTCCGATAAAATTTAGTTTACAACAGGTTAACAAATTAGTTAACAAGATTAATTAAACAGGGAGAGTAACCGGCATGAAAAGCATGAAAAGCAGCTTTTGCGGAATGGCCGCAATGGGCATGATGCTGCTTTGCGTACTGCTCCCTGTATCCGTGAAAGGAACAGGGGAGACGATGATCGTGGAGGCGGAAACAGGAAAGCCGGAAGGCCATACCGTGATCGCCGGGGACGGCGAAAACCAATGGGTGGAAGGTTTCCACACAGCCGGTGAGGACGGGATCACAACGGAAATCACGGTGAGCCGGGAAGGCTTTTATGATATCGCGGTGGTCCAGGCAAGCCAGGGCGGGCACAAGGAAAACCCGGTGCTCCTGGACGGCCGGAATATCGGAAGCGCGGTAACGGATGATACCGCCTTCGGGAAGAGCATGCTGGAGCATATTTACCTGTCCGCCGGCACCCATACGCTGGGAATCGGCACAAGCTGGGGATATATCCGGGTGGACCGGTTTGAGCTGACGCCCTCCGCGGCCATTCCGGCAGATCTTTATACCATTCCCGAAAAGATGAGCGTCGGGGAGGCAACCCCGGAGGCCCGGAGGCTGTATGACTGGCTGCGGGAAAACTATGGCAAAAAGATTCTCTCCGGCCAGCAGTGCGACGGCGGCATGTTCGGAATGGAAAACCAGGCAATCTGGCGGGCAACCGGCGGCGATTATCCCGCTGTGCTCGGCCTGGACATGATGGAGTATTCCCACAGCCGTGTGGAGCACGGCGGCGAAAGCGACCGGGCGGTGCCCTATGCCATTGAATACTGGAACAAGGGCGGCATCGTCACTTTCTGCTGGCACTGGAACGCCCCGTCCCCTTACCTGAAGGAACCCTGGTATTCCGGTTTTTATACCAAATACACAAGCTTCAACCTGGCCAGGGTGATGAACGGCGAGGACGAAGAAGGATACCGGCTGCTGAATCAGGACATCGACGCCATCGCGGCGCAGCTCCTCCGGCTGAAGGCGGCCGGCGTGCCGGTGCTGTGGCGGCCGCTGCATGAGGCCAGCGGCGGCTGGTTCTGGTGGGGCGCCTCCGGGAAGGAAGCCTACCTGAAACTGTACCACCTGCTGTTTGACCGGCTGACCAATGAATACGGACTGAACAACCTGATCTGGATCTGGAACGCCCAGGATCCGGACTGGTATCCGGGGGACGATGAGGTGGATCTCATCGGAACGGATATTTATCCCGGGGAGCGGGTCTATGACTCCCAGAGCGCATCCTTCCTGCCGCTGACGCGGATCGCGGGAGAGCGGAAGATGATTGTGCTTTCGGAGAACGGGTGCATTCCGGATCCGGAACAGGTGTTCCGGGACGGAACCGTCTGGGGATACTGGTGCACCTGGGGCGGCGAGTTTGTGCTGCGGAACACGAAATTCAACAAGCCGTCGGAGCAGTATACGGAAACGGCCATGATCCGGAAAGCCTATTCAGATGAACGGGTTGTGACCCGGAAAGACCTGCCCGATTTCCGTACCAGGGATGAAAAGTGACGCCGCTGTACGCGGATGGACCGGAGGAATAAACAAGTGAGAAAGTGGACTGGATTGGTGCTGGCCCTGCTGCTGGCGCTGGCGGCGGGCGCCGCGCAGGCTGCCGCCGGCCTGGGCATAAGTGAATATGAAGAACAGGTGAGCACTTATTCCATCAATCCGGCTGTTCCTTCCTATGCGGATTACTGCGCGGAACATGAAATGACGGCCGGGCCGGAAAAGGAGATCGTGCTGGAGGCGTCTGACGCCGTCCGCTACGAGGAGGAAGACGGCAAGAACGCGCCTGTTTTCATGGAGCAGGCGGAAGGCCGGGAGGGCATTTCGGTCCTCACGGGCGAGGAAGCGGTCATTGAGTGGGCCTTTGAAGCGGAGGAATCCGGCTGGTACGACCTGGAGGTGGAATACTATCCGTGGCCGGGCCGGAATGCCGAAATCCAGCGGGCCTTTTTTGTGGACGGTACGCTCCCTTACCGGGAGCTGGCGCTGGTGAACTTTTCCCGGGTCTGGCGGAATGATCTCCACCCGGACGTCAGCCGCTTCACGGCGGAGGACGGGGCGGAGGAAATCCGGTGGCTCCGGGACAATCAGGGCAATGAGCTGAAGCCCTCTCCCGCCGAAGCGCCGGAATGGATGACCTCCTTCCTGCATGATTCAAACGGCTACATCAGCGAAAGCCTGAAGGTTTTCCTGCCCCGCGGCCCGCATACGCTCTCGGTCCTGTCCCTGCGGGAGCCGATGCTGATCCGGCGCCTCTGCTTCCGGGCTGGAGCGGACCCGCAGCCCTACCGGAAACCGGAAGGGGAATCCGGCGCTGCCGGGCAGATCATCCGGATCGAGGCGGAGGCGGCCTCCAGGACCTCCTCCCAGATGCTGTATCCGGTGCAGGACCAGTCCTCCTGTTCCGTTTCTCCCTCCAGCCCCCGCTACCTGCTGAACAACAGCATCGGCGGCAACGCGTGGAAGAGCGCCGGCCAGTGGATTGAGTGGCGCTTCACGGTGGCGGAGGAAGGGAACTACGCCATTTCCCTGTACGATAAGCAGAATTTTATCCGCGGCACGGACGTGTACCGCAAAATCTATATTGACGGCGAGGTTCCGTTTGCCGAGTTCCAGGCGGCGACCTTTCCCTATACCCAGGACTGGCGCCTGGAGACCCTCTCCGGGGAACAGGATGAGCCTTACCTGATCCACCTTTCCGCGGGGGAGCATACCCTGCGGATGGAGGTGGTGCTGGGCGGCATGGCGGCCGTCATCCGCCAGGTGCAGGACTGCGTGCTGCAGCTCAACGGCATTTACCGGCAGGTGCTGTATATCACCGGCGTTTCGCCAGACCCGTACCGGGATTACCAGATTGAAAGAAGCCTGCCCGGGCTGGAGGCGCAGCTGCGGAAGGTCAAGGCGGACCTGCAGACCGCGATCGGCGCGCTGGAAGAGACGGCGGGCCACCGCAGCGATAAGCTGACCGTCCTGAAAACCATGGACGACCAGCTCACGGAGCTGATCCGGGACCAGGAGCGCTTTACGGAGGTGCTTTCTTCCTACAAGACGAACGTGCGCGCCTGCGGCAACTGGATCACCCAGGTGCTGGGCCAGCCGCTGCAGATCGACCGGATTTTTGTCCACACCGCGGACGTCCGGCCGGAGATCAGCGGCAGGGATTTCCTTTCCGGCACCGGCTTTGAGGCGTCCCGGCTCTACAGCTCCTTCACCATCAACTACAACCAGATCGGCAACGTGGCCGAGAAGTCCGATGATTCCCGGGTCATCACCCTCTGGGTCGGCACGGGACGGGACCAGGCCAACGTGATCAAGGCCCTGATCGACGAGCATTTCACCCCGCAGACCGGGATCAACGTGAACGTCCAGCTGGTGGATATGAACACGCTGCTCCGCGCCACCCTCTCCGGCCAGGGGCCGGACGTGGCCATCCAGGTGGCGAACACCACGGGTATTGCCGGCGCGGTGATGAACACCGGCAACGATACCCCGGTGAACTACGGCCTGCGGAACGCCGTGATGGACCTGACGCAGTTTGAGGACTTTGAGGAGGTGGCGAAGCGGTTCGCCCCCAGCGCCCTGGTGCCCTTCTCCTTCAACGGCGCCTCCTACGCGCTGCCGGATACGCAGACCTTCCCCATGATGTTCTACCGCAAGGATATCCTGGCTGAAATCGGCCTGGACGTCCCGGAAACCTGGGACGACGTGAAGGTGGCCATGAGCGTGCTGAGCAAGAACCAGATGGAGTTCGGCATGCTGCCGGGAGAGCAGACCTTCGCCATGCTGCTGTTCCAGGCCGGCGGGGAATACTACACGGAGAACGGCGACGCCTCCGCGCTGGACAGCGATATCGCGGTCAACGTTTTCCGCCGCTACTGCGATTTTTACACGGATTACAAGCTGGATATGGCCACCTCGGCGGAGGAGCGCTTTCGCACGGGCGAGTGCCCGATTATCATCACGGATTACACAACCTACAACAACCTGCAGGTATCCGCCCCGGATATCAAGGGCCTGTGGGATTTCACCCACGTGCCCGGCACCCTGCGGGAGGACGGAACGCTGGATACGACAACCGGCTGCTCCGGCCTGGCGGATATCATCATGAGCGCCACCAAAGAGCCGGAAGCCTGCTGGAGCTTCCTCAAGTGGTGGACCAGCGCGGAGATCCAGACCCTGTACGGCCGGGAAATGGAATCGCTGATGGGCGCCTCCGCGCGGGTGGCAACCGCGAACCTGGAAGCCCTGGCGGGGCTGAGCTGGCCCATCCGGGATTACCGGGAGCTTGCCAGGCAGTTCAGCCACGTGAAGGGCATCCCCCAGGTACCCGGCGGCTATTACACCTGGCGCAATGTGAACAACGCGTTCTACGCGGTCACCACGGGCAGCGCCAGCAGCGGCCGCAGCGAGAACGGCAACACGCCCCGTGAGGAACTGATGGACAAGATTTTTTACATCAACGCGGAGATTGCCTATAAACGGACAGAATTCGGACTGCCTGTCGCGAACGCAGGGGAGGGAAAGTGAGATGAGCATGGCAATCCGGAAAGAACGGATCGTGCCGCGGAAGGATACCCTGTGGCACCAGGTCCGGATTAACAAGGCATCCTACCTGCTGATGGCGCCGTATTTCATCCTGTTTTTCCTCTTCACGGTGCTGCCCGTGTTGATGTCTGTTTACCTTTCATTCAATTATTTCAACATGCTGGAGCCGCCCCGCTGGGTCGGCTGGGCCAACTATATCAAGCTGCTGCTGGAGGATGATATTTTCATCATCTCCCTGCGCAACACCCTGCTCTTCGCGGTGATCACCGGACCGGTCAGCTACCTCCTGTGCCTGCTCTTCGCCTGGATCATCAATGAGTTCAAGCCCCGGGTGCGGGCGTTCCTGACGCTGGTTTTCTACGCCCCGTCCATCTGCGGCAACGCGTATATGATCTGGAACCTGATCCTCACCGGCGACCGTTACGGATACCTGAACGGCGTCCTGCTGCGGATGGGCTTCCTGAATGAGCCGGTCCTCTGGATGCAGACCGAAAAGTTTGTCATGCCGGTGCTGATCGTCGTCCAGCTGTGGCTGTCCCTGGGCACCGGCTTCCTGTCCTTTATCGCGGGCCTGCAGACGGTGGACAAGGGCCTCTATGAGGCGGCGGCAATCGACGGCGTCAAAAACCGGTGGCAGGAGCTGTGGTTTGTGACCCTGCCGGCCATGAAACCCCAGCTGATGTTCGGCGCGGTGATGCAGATCACCCAGTCCTTCGCGGTGGCGGATATTTCCATTGCCCTGGCCGGCAATCCTTCGGTCAATTATTCCGGCGCAACCATCGTCACGCACCTGCTGGATTACGGTTCCACCCGCCTGGACATGGGCTATGCCTCGGCCATCGCGACCATCCTGTTCCTGCTCATGGTCGGAACCAACAAACTGGTGCAGCGGATTCTCAGAAGGGTAGGTGAATAACCGGTATGGAAAAGGCGAAAAACAGCCGGTTGCTGCCTGCCTGGCTGCACAGGAATCCTGTGGAACTGACCGCGGAGCAGGAGGAGATCCTGCGGCAGAAGCGGCTGGCAAAAATCCACCGGAAAATGAAGCGGAAATCCGGAAAGAAAAAGCTGAACCGGTCCACCGCCGGCAACGCGGCGCTGTTTATTCTCATGGGCATCTGCGGCGTGTTCATGGTGCTGCCGCTGGTCATGATCCTCAACAACGCGGTGAAACCCCTGGACGAACTGTACCAGTATCCGCCGCGGATCTTTGTGCGGAACCCCACGCTGAACAATTTCACAGATCTTTACGTCCTGCTGAATGAAAGCTGGGTGCCCTTCTCCCGGTATGTGCTGAATACCATCATCATCACCCTGGGCGGCATGATTGGCCATGTGATCATCGCCTCCATGGCGGCCTATCCCCTGGCCAAGAATCATTTCCCCGGCAAAAAGATCCTGTTTTCCGTGGTTGTGCTGTCCATGATGTTTTCCTGGACCGTGACGCAGATCCCGCAGTACCTGATCATTTCCTGGCTCGGCATCAACAACACCTATGCCGCGCTGGTGCTGCCCGCCTGGTCCTTCGGCATGGGCTTGTACCTGATGAAGCAGTTTATGGAGCAGCTGCCGGATTCTCTGATGGAAAGCGCTCGTCTGCAGGGCGCCAATGAATGGCAGATTTTCTGGCGCATCGTCATGCCGAATGTGAAACCGGCCTGGCTGACGCTGGCCATTTTCCAGTTCCAGCAGATGTGGGCGAACACGGGCAGCATGTTCCTCCGCTCCGAGGAACTGAAGCCCCTGCAGTATGCCCTGCAGCAGATTACCTCCGGCGGGGTGAGCCGTGCGGGCGCCGGGGCGGCGGTCACTTTCCTGATCGCGGCGGTCCCGATCATCTTTTTCCTGATCTGCCAGAGCTCGATCATGGAGACCATGACGACTTCCGGCATGAAGGACTGAGGAGGCGGAGCATGAAGCAACTGAAATCCATCCTGTGCCTGGTGCTTCTGGCCTGCCTGGCCTTCGGGAACGCTTTGGCGGCGGATTCCCTGCCCTATGACTGCTACAACTATGACCACTGGAACAACATCCTTTACACCCCGGCCCCCTATGTGCCGGACGGGCTGGTCAGCGGCGCCACGCTGCGGTTTGAAGGCGCGCCGATAGGCGCCTTCCGCAATCCCCAGGACCTGTGCGTTTCGCCGGACGGGGATGTGTATATCGCGGATACCGGCAACAACCGGATTGTGGTCCTGGCGGACGACCTGAAGACGGTCAGGCGGATCATCACCGGCTTTGAGGCGGAGGGCGCCGCCCAGGCGTTCAACGCCCCCAGCGGCGTGGCAATCTCCGAAAAGCATCAGCTGTACATTGCGGACAGCCTGAACCGCCGCATCGTGGTGCTGGATCCGGACGGAACCTTTGTCAAATATGTGCAGAACCCCCGGAGCGAGGTGCTGGACGAGGGGTATGTGTTCACGCCCCTGCGGGTGTCCGTGGACTATGCGGATCGCGTCTATGTGATCGCCCAGAACATGTTCCAGGGCATCATGGTTTTCAGCGAGGCAGGCGATTTCACCGGCTTTTTCGGCACCATCAGCGTGAAGATCTCCCTCTGGGAAAAGTTCTGGCGGAAGCTGGCCACCAAGGAAGAGCGGGGCAAACAGCAGCTGTTTATCCCCACGGAGTTCACCGGCATCGATGTGGATGACGAGGGCTTTGTCTACGCCTCCAGCAAGGATACGGACGGCCTGCAGGCTGTCCGCCGGCTGAACCCGAAGGGGGAGGACGTGATCCGCAAAGGACCCCACGGCAACCTGGGCGGGGACCGGGTCTTCGGTTCCGTCGGCAATTATGCCGGCCCGAGCCAGATTGTGGACGTGGTGTACCGCGGCCACGGCACCTACTCCCTGCTGGACAGCCGCCGGGGCCGGATCTTTACCTATGACCATGAAGGCAACCTGCTGTATATCTTCGGCGGCATCGGCTCCCAGGCGGGCACCTTCCTCACGCCCACGGCCATTGAGCAGCTGGGCAGCCGCCTGCTTGTGCTGGATTCCCAGCAGGGGAACCTGACCGTTTTCGCGCAGACGGAATACGGCTCGCTGATCAACCGGGCGGTGGCTCTGCGGTTTGACGGGGATGAAACCCAGGCGGTTCCGCTGTGGCAGGAGGTGCTGCGGCTGGATGAAATCAACGAGCTGGCCAACACCGGCATCGGCAAGGCTTACCTGTCCGCGGAGGATAACGCAAACGCCATGACCTACCTGCGGCGGGGCATGAACCGGGAGTATTATTCCGTCGCTTTCAAGCGGTGGAGGAATGAGCGGCTGCGGAACAATATCAGCTTCATTCTTTCCGGCGTGGTCGCGGCGGCCGTGCTGGCGGTGCTCTGGGTGAAAGCGGTGCGGCCGGCAATCCGCAAAAAGGCAAAGAGGAGGAACCTGTCATGAACCGGGGGACAATGAAGGCCAAATGGCAGCATTTCTTCCATACAGTCAGCCATCCGGCGGACGGATATTACTGGATCCGGCACCAGGAAAAGGGCAGCCTGTGGATCGCCTTCCTCATGGTGATCCTGTACGGCGTCGCCTTTTCCATGAACCGGATTTCCTCCAGCTTTATTGTCAACGATATTGAACCCCGCACGGTGAACCTCCCGGCGGAACTGGCCGGGGTCATCCTGTTGTATTTCATTCTCTGCGTGGGCAACTGGTCCGTCACCTGCCTGATGGAGGGCGAGGGAAGGTTCAGGGATATCCTCATCGCGGTGGGCTACGCGCTGTTTCCCATGCTGGTCACCACCGCGGCGGCAACCGCGGTTTCCCACCTGGTGGCGGAGAACGAGGAGGCGTTCTATACCCTCCTCCTGGGACTGGGCACCGCCTACACGGTGGTCATGCTGCTCATCGGAATCATGCAGGTGCATAACTACACCTTCGGCAAAACGCTGGTCACGCTGTTCCTCACCGTGATCTCCATGCTGATCATCATTTTCCTCGGGCTCCTGGTGATCAACTTTATTACCCAGGTGTATTCGTTCTTCCGGGGTATCTATATGGAACTGGTTTTCCGTGTGTAAGGAGGGAAAGCAGAATGAGTGAGAAAAACAGGCTGCCCCTCCCGACCGCGGTCCGGCGCGCGCTGTGGATCCTCGCGGCGCTGGTGGTCATTGGCGCGGGGGTGTTCCTGGGCTGGTACCTGATTCATTACCGGGGGTATGACGAATACCGGCTCTATGTGCAGCCGCCCGCGGAGAAAACGGAAGCCGCGGCCCTGAAGACCCAGAAGGATCCGGAAAACAGCGTGCCCGGCTTCGCCCTGGCGGCGCAGAATGACAACCTGGCCCTGTACCTGAATGAAAAGACCGCGGAGGTCGCCCTGCGGGACCGGAAAAGCGGACGTGTGGTCTATTCCAACCCGCAGGACGCGGCGGAGGATCCGGTGGCCCGCTCCGGGCTGAACCAGGGCAACCTGCGGAGCCAGTTTATCCTCAATTACCTGGATACAAACTCCCGCGAGGGTACGCCCTGGAGCTCCTACGCAAAGTGCGTGGAGAACGGGCAGATTGAATACCTCCGGCTGGAGAACGGCTTCCGGGCGGTCTATACCCTTTCCAATGAGAAGCTGATGCTGGTGCCGCGCCAGATGACCGCGGAATGGTTTGAGGTTCTGTCGAACGCCGGCAGGAAGCAGGCGGCCAAATCCTATGTCCTGGATGAGGAGAGCGGCCTGTATGTGCTCAAGTCCCAGGGTGTCACGGCGCGCAACCGCCAGCAGATTGACGCGGACGCGCGGACGGCCGGCTTCACCATGGAGGATTATGCGGAGATGGAGGCGCTGGCGGAGGAAGAGGCCGCGGAAGCCGCGGAGAGCACTTCCTTTGTCATCGCCCTGGATTACACACTCACGCCGGAGGGACTCACCGTCACGATCCCTCACGCGGAGATCATGGAAGCCGGCGGCGGAAAGATCCGCTCCATCCAGCTGCTGCCCTTCTTCGGCGCAGCCGGAACGGCGGAGACCGGCGGCATCGTGGTGCCGGACGGAAGCGGCGCCCTGATCAATTTCAACAACGGCAAGAACACCGCGCCCCAGTATAACCAGGCAATCTATGACCTGGATCTGATCGACAGTGATTTCACCGCAACCCAGAATATGCAGTCGGCCCGGCTGGCACTCTTCGGCATCTGCCGGGAGGATTACAGCCTCCTGGCCTCCTGCGGCAGGGGCGCGACCCTGGCTTCCGTCACGGCGGACGTGGCGGGCCGGAACAACAGTTACAATTATGCCTATTTCACCTTCAGCCTGAGAAGGACGGATACCCTCATCGTGGCCGGCGAGGAGGCCATCGTCGCGGAACAGGACGCCTATCCGGTGGACTGCGCCGTGACCTACAGGATCCTGGACGGGGATTATACCGGCTACAACGGCCTGGCAAAGGCCGTGCGGGAATCCCTGCTCTCGTCCGGAACCCTGAAGCTGAAAGCCGAAACCTCCGGCGATATTCCCTTTTACTGCGATATCCTCGGCGGCGTGCGGGAAACCGCGCACTGGATGGGTGTGCAGTACCTGCGGGTGATGCCCATGACCACCTTCGCCCAGGCGGAGGAAATGATGTCCAGCCTGCGCGGGGAACAGGTCGGCAACCTACGGGTCAACCTGCAGGGCTGGATGAACGGAGGCTATTACCACGACCCGGTCAGCCATGTGTCTGTTCTGAATGAGCTGGGCGGGGAAAAGGGCCTCAAGCGGCTGTGCCTTTCGGCGGCGGAGAACGGGGACCGGATCTATCCGGACGCGGCGCTGCAGCTGGTCACGGAGATCGCGAAGGGCTTCATGCGCAGCGAGGAGGCCAGCCGGTATTACGCCAAGGGCTACGCGGCCGAGCTGGGCGTGGTCAATCCCGTGTCCATGCGGCGCATGGCCACCCTGGGCTTTGCAGAGCGGGGCTATATGCTCCTGTCTCCCCGGTTCCTGCCTCGGTACGCGGCACAGCTGGCGGCCTCGGCGGACCGGCTGGGCCTGGACGCGCTCTCCCTGCGGGACCTGGGCAATGAGGTCCACGCGGACAAGCGCCGCACCAACGTCATCAGCCGGGAGGCTGACCTGGACCTGGTGAAGCACGCCTTCGGCGTCATCGGCGCCGGGGAGCGGGAGCTCATGGTGTCCGGCGGCAATGATTACAGTTTTCCCTACGTCCGGCATGTAATCAACGCGCCGGTGGAAGCGACGATGTTCGCCATTGTGGATGAACAGATCCCGCTGTGGGAGCTGATCCTCCACGGATCGGCGGATTACTGCGGATCCCCCCTGAACCTGATGCAGAGCGAGAACCGGCGGGCAACCCTGCTTCACCTCATTGAATACGGCGCGTCCACGCATTACACGTTCACCTGGAAGGACGCGGCAGATATGAAGTACACCGGGCTCAACAACAATTACGCGACCACCTTCTCCTCCTGGAAGGAGGAAGCGGCGGAAAGCTACCGCTTTGTGAACGGCGCCCTGTCCCGGGTGAGCGGCGCGGAGATGCTCCGCCATGACCGGCTCAGCGAAACGCTGGCCCGCGTAACCTATTCCAACGGCACCGTGCTGTATGTGAACAGCGGGGAGCATGAGGCCGCGGCGGACGGATACCGGATCCCGGCAATGGATTACCTGGCGGTCGGAGGAGATAAAGAATGACTGGCATCCGCAGAAAGAATCGTATTTTTCATCTTTCCTATGAGCAGAAAAACGCCGTGCGCGGGCTCTGGTTCATTCTCCCCTGGCTGATCGGCTTCCTGGTGTTCTACGCCGGATGCCTGGTGCAGCTGGGAGAGTTCAGCCTGTCCCGCATCGGCCTGGACGCCGCCGCGGGAATGACGAAGGAATACATCGGTTTCGGCAATTATATTGAGGCCTTCACCAGCCACGCCACCTTCAAGCAGACGCTGGCCTCCTCCGTGATCGATATGCTGATCGACCTGCCGATGATCATTTTCTTCAGCCTGTTTGTGGCCATGCTCCTGAACCGGCGGTTTAAAGGCCGGGCGCTGGTGCGCGCCATCTTCTTCCTGCCCATCATCCTCAGCGCGGACGCGGTGGGTTCCGCCATCACCCGGGCAACGGAGCTGGTGAACGCCGGCGTTTCCTCCGCAAGCCTGGAAACCGCCCAGGCGGGTACCGTCTCCGTGGCTTATTACATGGATCTTTTCGGCGACCTGGCCATTCCGCAGTCCGTCCTCGGCTACATTGTGGACGCGGTCAACCGGATTTCGTCCATCATCAAGGGTTCGGGCGTGCAGATCATCCTGTTCATCGCGGCGCTCCAGTCCATTCCCGGCTCCCTCTACGAAGTGGCCCGGATCGAGGGGGCCACGGGCTATGAGTCCTTCTGGAAGGTCACCTTCCCCATGGTCATGCCGCACATTATCACCAACACGATCTATACCGTGGTGGACCGGTTTTCCTCCGGGGAAGTGATCAAGCTGGCAACGCGCACCTACAAGGAGCTGTATAACTACGGCCTGTCCTCCGCGTTCTCCGTGGTCTCCACGCTGATCACCATCCTCATCCTGGGGCTTATCGTCTACCTGCTCAACCGGCGCACCTTCTATTACAACTGACGGGGAGGGAGAAAGAACATGCACACCGGCAACGCCGCACAAAGCGGAAAAATCACCTGGCAGGGCTTCCGGAATTCTCCCGCCTATGCCAACCGGCGGGATAAAACCTTCACCGGCATGAAGAACCTGGTGCTGGGCATCTTCCGGCTGATCGTTATTGTGGGCATCAGCTATGTCATCCTGGCGCCGGTGATCAATATCATCGCCAACTCCTTCTTTTCCCGCCAGGATTCCATCAATCCCATGGTCTTCACCATTCCCATCAGCCCAACGCTGGAGCGCTACACCATGGCGATCAAATACCTGGATTACCTGCCGATCCTCGGCAATACCATCCTGTATGTGTTCGGCATCACCCTCATCCAGCTGCTCATCTGCTCCATGGTCGGTTACGGCTTTGCCCGTTACCGGTTCCCGCTGAAGGGGCTGCTGTTCGGCTTTGTGCTGGTCATGATCGTGATCCCGCTGAACACGATCCAGTTCCCGCTTTATACAACCTTCCGGTTCTTCAATCCCCTGGGCCTTGTGGGGCTCTTCAACGGCGGCGAGGGAATCAACCTGCTCCAGACCGCCTGGCCAACGGTGGTCATGTCCGTCTTCGGCTGCGGTCTCCGCTCCGGCCTGTATATCTATATTTTCAATCAGTTTTTCCGCGGCCTGCCCAAGGAGATTGAGGAGGCCGCCCTGGTGGACGGCGCGGGCACCGCGCGTACCTATTTCACCATCATGATGCCGAATGCGGCGCCGGCGGTCATCACGGTCGCGGTGTTCTCCATCGTCTGGCAGTATAACGATTCTTTTTTTGCCAATACCTTCAATATTTCCGATTCCATCCTCGTCACCCGGAAGCTGGAGTCCCTCATCAACGTCATCGCCAACGCGGAGAAGGTGCTCACCATTCGGGAGCAGCAGCTCTATTTTGACGCCGGCGTGGTGCTGGTGCTGGTTCCCGTTGTGGTCATCTACCTGGTGCTCCAGCGGCGGTTTATCGAGGGCGTGGAACGCTCCGGTATTGTGGGCTGAGCCCGCGCTGATTTGTTAATTACCCGGGATCGGGTAAAAAATAAAAGGAGGAAAGTCCCGTGAAGAAAATCATTTCCTGGTTGCTGGTTGCCGTCTTGGCAATCGGTATGTGCTCCTGGGCGTCCGCCGATCCGGTGAACGTGCTTGACTTTGAGGACGGCGTGTTTGCCTTCCTCGGCGTCTCCGCCGTCAAACCGAACGCGGATGCCGCCGCGTCCCTGGAAGTTGTGGATTACAACGGTTCCAAGGCGCTGCGCGTCGCCGCTCAGGGGATCCCCTATGTGGCCCTGAATCTGGAGGGCCTGGCCGGCGAAAAGCTGGCGGATGTTGCCGGTGTCTCCTTTGATATCGGTGTTGACAAGGCCGCGGACGGCAAGTTCTACGCGGTTTCCGGCGTGGTTTACAGCTACACCGGTGAAAACGCGGATGAGAACAAGGCCGACTGGTCTGTCTATATGGAGAAGAAGAATCCGCGCAATGTAAAGATTGCCTTCAAGGCGCCGTTTGTCGCCGGTGCGGGCAATTATGTCATGATCTCCCGTGAAGACCAGGCCGGCGGCGAACCCGCCACCTTCTACCTGGACAACATCCGGTTCCTGGATGCGGAAGGAAACGCCATCGCGCTGGATCCCGCCGCGGTCTATGTGGCGGAAGCTTCCGAGCGGGATCTGAGCAACCTCGTAGCCCTGACGAACGCTGTTGAGTTCCCGGATTTCCACAAGTCCGCCGGCGCCTGGGCGCAGGACGGCCTGGAAATGCCGCAGGAAATCATTGATGCCCTGGTGCCTGGCTCCGTTGTGGAAGTGGAATATGCCAGCGCGGACGGTTCCATGTGGATTGTCATGCCCTGGGCAACCGCCGGCTGGATGCGCGTGGGCCAGGGAACCGCTGCCATCAACAACAGCAAGAACATCGCCCAGATTCCCTATGAGATGATCGAGGCGCTCTGCGGCGAGGACAAGTCCACCTGGGGTGCCATGCTGCAGTGCGAAAGCGCTTCTGACTGGGAAGTCTTCTCCGTGCGCGTGGGCCAGCGGGCCAACCGCATTGTGCTGAAGAACGCGGTTGAATTCCCCGGCTTCACCAAGTCCGCCGACGCCTGGGCGCAGGACGGCCTGGAAATGCCGCAGGAAATCATTGACGCCCTGGTGCCCGGTTCTGTGGTGGAGATCACCTACAGCTCCGAAGACGGCGATATATGGCTGGTCATGCCCTGGGCGGAAGCCGGCTGGATGCGCGTATCCCAGGGTACTGCCACCAGGATCGGCGGCAAGGCCTATATCACCTATGAAGAGATCGCTGCGCTGTGCGGCGAGGACAAGGCCACCTGGGGTGCCATGATGCAGTGCGAGGGCTCCTCTCCCTGGGAGGTTTACAGCGTCCGTGTGGGCCAGAAGGCGGAGTTCTTCGGCCTGACCAATCTGGTTGAATTCCCCGGCTTCACCAAGTCTGCTGATGCCTGGGCGCAGGACGGCCTGGAAATGCCGCAGGAAATCATCGACGCCCTGGTTCCCGGTTCCGTGGTAACCATCTCCTATGAATCCGAGGACGGCAATATGTGGCTGGTCATGCCCTGGGCAACCGCCGGCTGGATGCGCGTGGGCAACGACGGCGCGGATGTGGCGGACGGCAAAATCGCGCAGGTGACCTATGAGCAGATCGAGGCGCTCTGCGGTGAGGACAAGTCCACCTGGGGCGCTATGATGCAGTGCGAAAGCTCCTCTGCCTGGAATGTTTATGCTGTGGCCGTGGGCCAGGCAATCAAGTAATAACCAGATTTCTGGAAAGGAGAAACTGACTTATGAAAAAACTGACTGCGATGCTGCTGGCACTGATCATGGTACTTTCCATGGCTGTAACAGCGCTGGCGGAAGATCCCCGGAATATCACCATCGGTCTCTGGTGGGATATCTACTATGACTCCAACGACGAATCCTGGGAAGATAATGAAGCCGCCACCGGCAAGGATTCCGACCTCATGCGCTTCGACAACGTGAAGACCATTGAGGATACCTACGGCGTAACCTATGAATTCCAGAACCTCACCTATGCCGGCGTGCAGGATTCCGTGAACAACTCCATCCTGGCCGGTGAACCGGACTGCGACGTGTACATGGTCGAGCTGGGCTGGGGTGTTCCTGCTGTGATGAACGGCTACGCCATGGACCTGCGTGACGTGCTGGATCCCGATGATCCGCTGCTCACCCATAACGACACCGTCATGAACTATGTGGCCCTGGAAAGCGGCGCTGTCTCCCTGCTGACCGTCAACGGCGCGGAGGACCAGGTGGCCGCGACTTATCCGCTGGCCTTTAACCTGCAGATGATCGAGGAAGCCAACCTGGAGGATCCCCGGGAACTGGCCGCCCGCGGCGAATGGACCTGGGACAAGTTCCGGGAGTACTGCATCGCCCTGACCAAGGATAACGACGGCGACGGCGTCACGGACGTTTACGGCTACGGCGCCTGGATCACCGACTGCCTGCCCTACTGGTACATGTCCAACGGCACAACCCTGGCCTCCACCCCCAAGGAGAACCTGTCCTCTGTGGAGATGGGCGAAACCCTGAAGTTCCTCCAGGATCTGTGGCTCACCGACAAGGCCGCCTATCCGCTGCCCGAAGAAAACGGCTGGGACGTTTGCCGCTGGCTGTACCGTGACAAGAAGGTGGCCTTCACCACAACCGCCGCCTGGATCATGGCCAACTATGACGACTATAACTGGGACGGCAAGGCCGAAACCACGCTGGACTTCGACATGGTCTTTGTGGATTACCCCATCGGACCCCACGGCAATGCCGAAACGAACGCCACCAAGATCGCTGCCGGCAGCTTCTATTTCATCCCCGTCGGCATCGAGAACCCGAAACTGGTATATGATGTTTTCCGTGCCTATCAGAACTGGTACCATGACGACACCAGCCTCCGGGATGATCCGGAAGAACTGGAATGGTGGTACACCACTACCTCCGACAAGCTGGACCTGCAGGAGTGGAACTTTGAAATCATGAAGAAGATGGGCGAAAAGACGGTGGTTGACTTTGCCGGCACCGTGCTGGAGCAGATGCCGCTGGTGGAATTCATCAACGGCGACCTGACCCCCGCCCAGCTGCAGGAGGAATACAAGCAGGTGGTTCAGGATACCCTGGATCAGATCTTCGGAGCCTGATTCCGGAAGCCTGCTTTTCCCAAAATGAAAAGGGAGAGCCGCAATTCTGCGGTTCTCCCTCTTTTGGTCCCTTGGTTTTGTTTTACAGCGCCTTGCGGATCTGAGCCAGCAGCTCGTCGTAGGTTTCACAGGCGGGCAGCTCCGGATAATCCTTCTTGATCTGCTCGGTGGAGCGGAACAGGATACCGGCCTTGCTGGCCTGGATCATGCCCAGGTCGTTGTAGCTGTCACCGGCGGCGATGGTTTCAAAGCCGATGCTCTGAAGGGCTTTGACGGTGGTCAGCTTGCTCTTTTCCACCCGGATGCGGTAACCGGTGATCATGCCGTCTTCCCCCACCTCCAGCTCGTTGCAGAAGATGGTGGGCCAGCCCAGCTTCTTCATCAGGGGAGAAGCAAACTGGGTAAAGGTGTCGGACAGAATGATCGCCTGGGTTTCGCTGCGCAGGGTGTCCAGGAATTCCTTCGCGCCGGGCATGGGGTCGATGGTGGCAATGGTGTCCTGAATATCCTTCAGGCCCAGGCCGTGCTCCCGCAGGATGCCCAGCCGCCATTTCATCAGCTTGTCATAGTCCGGCTCGTCCCGGGTGGTGCGTTTCAGTTCGGGGATGCCGCTGGCCTGGGAAAAGGCGATCCAGATCTCAGGCACCAGCACCCCTTCAAGGTCCAAACATACAATATTCATAAACAACAATCAGCCTCAGACGGGAGTAAAGGCATCCTTTCCGAGACCGCAGACAGGGCAGACCCAATCCTCAGGAATATCTTCCCAGGCAGTGCCGGCAGCAATGCCGCCTTCAGGGTCGCCGACTTCGGGATCATAGATATAGCCGCAGGGACATTCGTACTTCATGTGATCTCTTCCTTTCTTTTTCTTTTGCGGAACCGGCTTTATGCCGTTTCCCTATCCGGCTTAATCATAAGCAATGGCGGGGGTTTCGTCAATAGACAAAGTCCGGGAGAACTGATATACTTTCTGCCATCGGAAAACAGGAGATAAAAAGGAGGGAACGGCCATGGCGGGAAGCCTTACGGTGGGACTGGCGGCCCATGTGGACGCGGGCAAAACCACTCTGTCCGAAGCCATGCTGTTTCTCAGCGGCGCCGTGCGCCGGCAGGGCCGGGTGGATCACGGGGACGCGTTCCTGGATACGGAGCAGATGGAAAAGGAACGCGGGATCACCATCTTCTCCAAGGAGGCCCGGCTGACCTGGGGGAAAACGGAACTGACGCTGGTGGATACGCCCGGGCATACTGATTTTGCCGGGGAAACGGAGCGGGCCATTAGCGTGATGGACGCCGCGGTGCTGGTGATCAGTGCCACGGAGGGCGTCCAGTCCCATACCCGGACCCTGTGGAAACTGCTGGAGCGCAGCGGGGTGCCGGTGATCCTGTTTGCGAATAAAATGGACCGGTACGAGGGAAGCCGGAAGGAACTGATTACAGCGCTGGGCGCACTGTCTGACCGGATCGCGGATTTTACCGGAGATCCCTCAGAGGCGGCTGCCCTGTGCGATGAGACCTGCCTGGATCTGTACCTGCGGGACGGCGCTGTGCCTGAAAAACGGATCCGCGCCCTGATCCGGGAACGGAAGCTGTTCCCCTGTTTTTTCGGGGCGGCCCTGAAGAACGAGGGTGTGGAACCGCTGCTGGATTTCCTGGCCGGGTTCGCGGAGGAAAAAGAGTATCCAAAGGAATTCGGCGCGCGGGTGTACAAGATTGCCCGGGATCCCCAGGGAAACCGGCTGACCTTCCTGAAGGTGACGGGCGGGGAACTGAAAACCCGGGACCAGGTGACCGGCGGCACCGGGGAAAACAGCTGGACGGAAAAGATTGCCGAAATCCGGCAGTATTCCGGGGCAAGATATAGCGCGGCGCAGCGGGCGGCGGCCGGAGAACTGTGCTGCGTGACAGGACTGAGCAAAGCCATGCCCGGGGATGGCCTGGGCGCTGAATATATCAAAGGGGAGCAGACCCTGCGCCCCTGCTATGCCTGCCGGGTGATTCCCGGCCCCGGGGAAGACCTGCACAAGGTGCTGGACTGCCTGAAGACATTGACGGAAGAGGAACCACTGCTGCAGACAGAGTTTGTGGAAGCCCGGCGGGAGATCCGGGTGCACTCCATGGGAGACGTGTACCTGGAGGTGCTCCGCCGGCAGATGAAGGACCGCTTCGGGATTGAAATTTCCTTCGGCGAGACCAGCGTGCTGTACCGGGAAACCATTATGGCTCCGGCTGAAGGCGTGGGCCACTATGAGCCGCTGCGCCACTATGCAGAGGTGCACCTGTGGATGGAGCCCCTGCCCGCCGGCAGCGGCCTGGTGTTTGACACGGACGTGTCCACGGACGACCTGGCGCTGAACTGGCAGCGGCTGATCCTGACCCATCTGCAGGAAAAGATTCACCGGGGCATCCTGACCGGCGCCCCGATCACGGATATGAAAATCACCCTGATCGCCGGAAAGGCACACCTGAAGCATACGGAGGGCGGGGATTTCCGGCAGGCTACCTACCGGGCGGTCCGCCAGGGACTGATGAAGGCCGGATGCGTACTGCTGGAGCCCTATCTGTCACTGGAAATTACCGTACCCCAGGAAGCCCTGGGCCGGGTGATGAACGACCTGACCCTGATGGGCGGCAGGCCGGAAGGACCGGAGGACGCGGAGGAAGGACTCCGGAAGATTCGGGCTGTGGTGCCTGCTTCCGCCTGCCGGAACTATGCAAGGGATCTCAGCGCGCGGACCGGAGGGGCGGGACGGATGACTGCTTCCTTTTCCGCATACCTGCCCTGCGCGGAGGCGGAAAAGGTGATTGCGGAAAAAGCCTATGATCCGCTCCGGGACGTGATGAATCCGGCGGATTCCGTATTCTGTTCCCACGGTGCCGGGGTTTCGGTTCCCTGGGACCAGGTGGAGCAGTATATGCACCTGCCTTTAAAAGAGGAAAGGAAAAAAGCGGAAGCCGCTCCGGCTGTCCGGACGGGCGGCGCCGCGTCGTATCGGGGGACCGCGGAGGAAGAGGAAACCCTGCGGCACATCTTTGAAAAAACCTACGGACCGGTAAAGGCCCAGCGGCTGATGAACCCTGTGCCGAAGGAAACCCCGGCGGAAAAACTGCCGGAGGAGAAACGGACGCCGGCTCCGGAGGGCGAGATCCTGCTGGTGGACGGCTATAATGTGCTGTTTGCCTGGGATGAGTGGAAGGACCGGGTGCAGGAAAACTTCGACGCGGCCCGGATGCAGCTGACGGAGCTGATGTGCGACTACGCGGGCATGACGGGACGGGAGGTTATCCTGGTTTTTGACGCCTACAAGGTGAAAGGGAATCCCGGATCCGCGGAAAAATACAAGAATATCTACGTGGTCTATACCCGGGAGGCACAGACCGCGGACGCCTATATTGAAAAAACCACCCTGCTGGCCCGGAACCGGGCGAGGGTGCGGGTGGTGACCTCCGACCGGCCGGAGCAGCTGATTGCGCTGGGCAATGAAGCGCTGCGCACTTCCGCCCGGGAATTCCGGCGGGAGGTGATCGGCGTGCAGGGAAGCATTGCCGAATACCTGCAAAAAAACTACCGCCCCGGAACGGAACGTTCACTGGAGCGGCTGTATAAGGAAGCCTGGAAGAAATCCAGGGAGAATAATGACGCGTAGGGCCGGTTAAGCCGCAGGAGTCTCTCCTGCGGTTTTTGTTTCCTTCCGGCACAGGCACAGGTACAGGATCACCGTTACAATCGTGGTCGCCAGCAGCACGCAGGTGCCGAAGGAACTCAGGTTATAGGCAAGCCAGTTGTAGACGCCCTCCGGCAGCAGGGATTGAAAATGCCAGGGCTTGTCCATCGCGTACTGCATGATCCCGTTCAGCACATAGCTTATCAGGTAAATCACCAGGGCCCATCCCGGGAAGCGCCCGCTCCGCTGTTTCACCCTGTATCCGGCGCGGATGAACAGGATGAGCATCACCACCGCGGCCAGCACCTGGTCCACATGCACAAAGAAGAAAATCAGGCAGTCCAGCCGGGTCAACTCCAGGAAGAGCCGCACGGCGCATACCAGGAAGACGAAGCGCTCAAAGCGCAGCCCCTCCGGCAGGGGGCGGCCCTTCCGCGCCCGCAGCGCCATGCAGCCGATGATCACGAGGATCATAAGCGCCGCGATGGTGCACACGGCCAGGTACCATACGCCCCAGCTGTCCTTCACCGCGAAGGGGAACCGCGCAAACAGGTCCCCGTCCGTCATGTCCTGCAGGCCGATGTCGCGGAGATCTGCCAGTCCCAGTTCTCCCAGGAAAATTTCATCAAACCGCATCAGGGCTGCCAGCAATCCGGCGGGAAAGGCCAGCTGGTCCAGATACGCGGGGATTTCCCTGCGCTTTTTTGCGCGGAACAGCACCGGCGCCAGGCAGAAACCGATTGCGCCGCCGACGAAGGAAAACTGTTCCGGCACCAGCAGAAACCATTTGCCGGCACCGTTGGCCTTCAGTGCGGACCAGTTCAGCGCTACATAGACGCCCTTGGCAAAAAAGTAAGCCAGCACAAGGCCGGCAATAAAAATGCCCGCCGCCAGGGGCACGGAAAGCCCGTGCCTCCGGACGCTCAGCAGGAAAAGGGAACCTGACACCAGGATACTCAGTGCCAGGATCGCACAATACAACGTTGTTGCAGAAAGCATATGGTTCACCAGCTCACAGGATTATTCAGCCGAGGCAAAATAGATGATATCGGTCAGTTTCCGCTGGGACTGATAACCCAGCTCGTTGACTTTGTTTCCGCCGAAGAAGAGCAGGGTGGAATCGCCGCCATCCAGGTTGTAGGCGATCTTTACATCCAGCGTCGCGACAAAATCGGCGAACTGGCGGATGGTCATGCCGCCGTTCTTCTGGGAAGGTCCGGCACAGCATACGACCTTGTAGTGCAGGTGATCCACCTGGCAGATGCAGATCCGCTGGCGGGAATCCATCCAGGCCATATTGAACCAGCGGTCTGTGCCGCGGAAGTCATCCACGGGACGGCCGTTTTCCACCAGGATCGGACCGAAGGAGAAGGAATTCAGCACGCGCTTGCCGTTGATACGCGCAGGGACGGATCCCTCCTGGGGCTGGTGGATGCCGGTGAAATCGCCGTCTTCATCAACCAGGAGTACGTCCATGAGCAGTGCGTTCCACTTGCCGACAGGTTCCAGGTTGTTTTCATACAGGGTGCCCTGGCGGACGATGTATCCCAGGCCGCGCTTTTCACTACTGCTGAAGTAGTCGCCGTTGATGGCGAGTACGGCATTGGCACGTTCCGCCAGCCGGACGGCGTCCATCTGGCCTGTCGTTTCAAAAGAACCGTCCAGGCTGGCCGCAAGGGTGCGGAGCTGGGAAGCGTCCTTCAGAATGATATCGGCCGTCCAGTATTCGCATTCCTGATAAACACCGCCGTCGATGGTGACGGTGATGGTGGAATCGGAATAGGTATTATGACCGGTATAGCCGGAGGCTTTCGGAGCACTGCCGGTGGAATAATCAACGGGAAGCAGGTAGCCTTTATCGGAGAAATCCTGCGGAACCAGCAGTTCCAGCGGCTCTCCCGAATCCTGGATGACAACATCCTCTGAAGGCCAGCTGTCCTCGAAGGGGACGTACTCGGTCCGCGGATGGAGATGGTTCTCACCAAAGTTTTTCAGGATCACTTCGTAGTGGGGATCCATTTGCTTCGATGAGGCCATGCGCCAGCCGCCGATGGTTGATGTTGCGTTGATTGCGATGCTTGGAAAAGCCGCCCGGATCGCGTCCACGTCATCGCCGACAGGAACGGCGTTGGCTTTCCGGCAAGAATATATCCACAGCCGCTTCAGGTTGGGCACCTTCAGCACGGGGCTCAGGTCCGCGATCCGGTTGGAGCACAGGTTCAGGTCCATCAGGTGGTCCAGCCCCTCCAGCGCGGAGATATCCCGGATCCTGTTTTTGAACAGCTCCAGGTATTCCAGATGCTTCAGGGACGCGATGGGCGTAATATCCTCGATCGCGTTGCGGGCGAGGATCAGGATCCGGAGGTTGGGCAGGTCATACAGGAAGTCCAGGCTGGTCACGTTGTTGTGTCCAATGTCCAGCGCCTTCAGATTCCAGCAGTATTTCAGCACGGAAAAATCCTCGCTGTTGTGCTTGGGACTTTTGTTATTATGCAGCGTGGACCAGGAGGTGTAGTCCGTCCTTACCAGGTGCTCGTGGTCCCTGTTGCGGATCACCATGGTCCATCCCCAGCGCATCTGGGGATAGCGCGCGGCCAGCATATCGCACTGGGCGGCAGTCATCCGGTTCTGCCACATGTCCACCTGCTTCAGTTGGGGCATCTGGTCCAGGAACGCGGTAAAGGCGTCAAAATCTTTTACCACAAAATTGCCGAGGTCAATATACTCGGCGTCGCGGGAATAGGCGGTTCCTTCATAATTTATTTCCGTGCTTTCCGCGCCTGCGAAAAGCGGAAGAATCAGCAAAACCAGCAGAAAGAGTACCAGACCGGGGAAATAAAGCTTATTTGTCATTCTGTTCCTGGTACCGTGCGCGGTTGAATCTGTCGCCCAGATCGGCCGCATTTTCAAGCACCTTGTCCGGGTCCCTGAGATCATTCGATGCGGGGTTTTTCTTCTTCATCCAGAGGCCGATGAGTGCCAGCACAGCGAGCACGGCAAAGAAAACAATCATGAATGTTCCGAACATCGTACGGTACACCTCCTGAATACAAAGTTAAATTAATATGATTAACGCGGGTATTATAAGAGATCACCATAGTGATTTCAAGCTGACGCAGGGGAATGTCAGACTGCCGGGATCCCTTCCTCCGGCAGTTCGGGTTCGTCCTTCGGATAGTCGAGGACGTGCCTGTCGATCTTGTTCACATAGGCGGAAGAGGGATCTGCCGGATCATAAAAGACGGGAATTTTCCGGCCGAGGAAATTTTCCTTGCCGTATTTCCGAAGGGTAAAACGGGTGGCGTCTGCGTGCGTCTCATAGGGAACGTCATCCACCGTATACTGAATGGTGCAGTGGAACAGGGTGACAGGATCATCATCCAGGTCCAGGTGGGTTTCCCCGATGATTCGTGTGAGGGTGCCTGTGGCCAGGCCGGTGGCTCGGCGGTGCAGCGCGGCCCGCCGGTATGCTTTATACAGCTTCGGCGCGGCGGCGGCCAGCAGCATCACGATCAGAATGCCGATGGTAAGCCAGGTATCCCGGGTGGCGTGGCGGATCTCAAAATCCCGGAGGATCTGGCACAGGGCGAAGAAGAGCACCACGCCGTAAGCGATCCGCAGCCCCACGGCGATCGCCAGCGCGCCCTTGGATCCCCGGTGGGAAGCCAGCCAGTGGCTCAGCACCAGCATGAACAGCAGCGCGAAGCAGCCGCAGACCATGGCCATCGTGGCGCGCAGGGCGCTGGCCGTCGGAAGCGCTTCATGCTGGATAAATGCGGTGATCAGCAGGCACAGAATGCCATAGGAATAAACCAGGAGTGACGGCCGTTTTTTCTGAACGGCTTTATATACCAGCCAGTTCAGGATAACTGCGGCCAGGGCGGCCAGAAGAACCAGGAAGGCAGCTGTGTCGGAATGACAGGCGGCCCGGCCGATGGGCTGTCCCAGGAAAATGACGCACAGCGCCGGCACAAGCGCATAAAAAAGCAGAAACCTTGGGAGAATCGTGAGGAAGAACTTTTTCAGGGCTTGCAGTAGGTCGGACTTGTTCATAAAACAGCCTCCGTATGCTCTCTACTCTATAACAAACACCTCGTTCTGGGTACAGAATAGCAGGATTAACCGATATATAAAAGGATTAAAACCGCAAAATAATTCCCGCTATTTTGCATTTGTCCTGTTTTTTTGCGAGCATTTGCATACTTTCGGACAAAAAACAGAGCAGGACTTCTGTCCTGCCCTGTCAGAATGCGGAATTATTTACCGAAGTACCGCTCCAGCAGACCCTTGAAGGCCTTGCCGTGGCGGGCTTCATCGCGGGCCATTTCATGCACGGTGTCATGGATGGCATCCAGGCCCAGCTCCTTGGCCTTCTTGGCCAGGTCGGTCTTGCCCTGGGTGGCGCCGTTTTCGGCTTCCACGCGGACACGGAGGTTTTCCTTGGTGCTGGGGGAGAGCACCTCACCCAGCAGCTCGGCGAACTTGGCGGCATGCTCTGCTTCTTCAAAAGCGGCAGTCTTCCAATATTCAGCGATCTCCGGATAGCCTTCACGGGCAGCGGCGCGGCCCATGGCCAGGTACATGCCGACTTCAGTGCATTCGCCTTCAAAGTTGGCGCGCAGACCGGCTTTGATTTCTTCCGGAACGTCCTTGGCAACGCCGACCACATGCTCGGCAGCCCAGGTCATTTCGCCTTCCTGTTTGATGAACTTGGAACCGGGAACTTTACAGACGGGGCACTTCTCGGGCGGTTCGGGCCCTTCATGTACGTACCCGCATACGGGACATACCCACTTCATAATGAGATACCTCCATATTGTAAAAATGTATTATTCGGCCATCTGCCTGGTCAGATTATACCATCGGAAGCCTTGTAAAGTAAAGAAAGAAATCCGATCAGAAAAACTTGCTTTTGGTTGAAATGTATGGTAAAATCCATCCGATTACGCACCTTTTCCCTGCGACTGCTTGTGCCGCACACCGCGGTGGCCGGCCGCACAAGGGAAAGGGGTGGAAAATAACAAGGAGGGAACCCCTATGGCAGTCATTTCCATGAAACAGCTTCTGGAAGCCGGCGTACACTTCGGTCATCAGACCCGCCGGTGGAACCCGAAGATGGCGCAGTACATCTTCACCGAACGTAACGGCATCTACATCATCGACCTGCAGAAGACAGTCCGCAAGGTTGATGAAGCTTATGCTTTCGTCCGCGACATCGCGATGGAAGGCAAGAGCATCCTGTTCGTCGGCACCAAAAAGCAGGCCCAGGAATCTATTGAATCCGAAGCCAAGCGCTGCAACATGTTCTACGTCAACAACCGCTGGCTGGGCGGTATGCTGACCAACTTCAAGACCATCCGCACCCGTATTGAGCGCCTGAACCAGATCGACAAGATGGAGCAGAGCGGCCAGTTCGACGTGCTGCCCAAGAAGGAAGTTATCAAGCTGATCCACGAGCGGGAAAAGCTGGAAACCAACCTGGGCGGTATCCGCGAGATGAAGAAGCTGCCCGGCGCCCTGTTCGTTGTGGACCCCCGCAAGGAGCACATCGCCGTGACCGAAGCCCGCATCCTGGGCATCCCGATCGTGGGTATTGTTGATACCAACTGCGATCCTGACGAAATCGACTACGTGATCCCCGGCAACGACGACGCTATCCGCGCCGTGAAGCTGATCGCCGGCAAGCTGGCCGATGCTGTGCTGGAAGGCAAGCAGGGCGAGCAGGTTGAAGCTGAAGCTGAAGAAGCTCCCGCCGAAGCCGAAGAAAAGCCCGCTGAGGAAGCTACCGAAGCTTAATCATTAACGGCTTAAACCTCTGACAAATAGAATAAGTATATTAGAGAGGATTGATTAAAATGGCAGCAATTACTTCCGCTATGGTTAAAGAGCTGCGCGAGCGCACCAGCGCCGGCATGATGGATTGCAAAAAGGCTCTGGTTGAGAGCGACGGAGATATGGACAAGGCCATTGAATGGCTGCGTGAAAAGGGACTGAGCCAGGCTGCCAAGAAGGCCAGCCGTATCGCCGCTGAAGGCGTTGTGGCCCAGTACACCAACGATGAAGGCACCATCGGTGCGATCGTCGAAGTGAACTGCGAAACTGACTTCGTTGCCAAGACCGATAACTTCATCGGCTTCGCCAACAAGGTTGCCAAGCAGGTTGCTCTGGCCAACCCCGCTGATGTGGACGCCCTGATGGCCCAGGCTTTCGTGGACGACAGCAGCAAGACCATTTCCGACCTGGTCAGCGATGCGACCGTTGCGATCGGTGAGAAGATTTCCGTCCGCCGCTTCAGCCGCTACGAGACCACCGGTGTGGTTTCCACTTACATTCACCTGGGTGGCAAGGTCGGCGTTATGGTCGAAGTTGCCGCTGATGCTGCCGGCCGTGCCAGCGAAGAGGTGAAGACCTTCGCTCATGACCTGGCCCTGCAGATCGCCGCTGCCAAGCCCGAGGCTGTCCGCCGCGAAGAAGTGGACGTTGAGAAGCTGGAGAAGGAAAAGGAAATCCTTCGCGCCCAGGCTCTGAACGAAGGCAAGCCCGAGAAGATCGTCGACCGCATGGTCGAAGGCCGTATCGAAAAGTACTACAAGGAAGTGTGCCTGCTCGAGCAGCCCTTCGTCAAGGATCCCGATAAGAACATCAAGGGTCTGATGGGCGAAATCGCCAAGGCTGCCGGCGCTGAGCTGGATGTTGTGAAGTTCAGCCGCTTCGAGCGCGGTGAAGGCATCGAAAAGCGGAAGGATGACCTGGCCGCTGAGATCGCCGCGATGCAGAAGTAAGTTCTGAAATAAAGAAGGCTGTCTGATGACAGCCTTCTTTTTTCAACATTGAATACTGAAAAATATTATGGGCGGTGAGAAAATGAAGATTGGTCTGTTGATTGCGGTTACCCGGGAGCTGGAAGCTTTCCTGCAGAGCGGGGAAGAACTGACTGAAGAGATTGTAGCGGGCAGAACCATCTATAAGGCCCGGATGGAAGGACATGAAATCTACGCTGTATGCTCCGGCTGCGGAGAGATTGACGCTTCCGCGGGAACCATGCTGCTGATCGTGAAATACGGCTGCGAGCTGATCCTGAACTTCGGCGTGACCGGCGCGCTGCTGGAAGACCTGAAGGTGGAAGATCTGTTTGTGGCGGAGAAGGCGTGGCATTACGATTTCGATATCACCGCCTTCGGCGGAACAACCAAAGTAGGCCAGTACTCGGAATATCCGGATGAGTTCATTCCCCTGGATGCCGGTCTGGTGAACCTGGTCACGGAGAAAATGCCCGGAATCCGGAAGATCGCTGTGGCAAGCGCGGATAAATTTGTGGAAGACCGGAACGAAAAACTGCGCCTGCGGGAATCCGGCTGCGGTCTTTGCGAAATGGAGCTGGCCGCGATTGCCCGGGTATGCGAGCGAAGCGGCGTGAAGTGCCTGTCCATCAAGTGCATCAGCGACGCGTTTGACGGAACCGGAGCGGATTTTGAGAAGAACGTAAGAAACAGCGCGGCGAAAGCGTTCAGCGCAATCCGGGAAGTACTTAAAGCGCTCTGATCCTTGTATGATTTATGAATTAATGGTTGTACAAGATTTGAGGAATATGGTATACTTAATCGGTTACCAATAACAATACTATCAACCTGAGACAGGAGGAACCGATTCACATGCAATACACCAAAGAAGTGGAAGAAATGGTCTGTGTTGCGAAGGGTCCGAATCATGGCCCCGCGCCTATTCCCGAAGAGGGAAAATGGATTCAGGCCAAGGAGATTAAAGACATCTCCGGTTATACTCACGGCATTGGCTGGTGCGCTCCCCAGCAGGGCACCTGCAAACTGAGCCTGAACGTGAAGAACGGCGTCATCGAGGAAGCACTGGTGGAGACCATCGGTTGCTCCGGTATGACCCACTCCGCCGCTATGGCCAGTGAAATTCTGCCCGGCAAAACCATCCTGGAAGCCCTGAACACCGACCTGGTGTGCGACGCGATCAACACCGCTATGCGCGAACTGTTCCTGCAGATCGTGTACGGCCGCACCCAGAGCGCCTTCTCCGATGACGGTCTGCGCATCGGCGCCGGTCTGGAAGACCTGGGCAAGGGTCTGCGTTCCATGGTCGGTACCATGTACGGCACCCGCGAAAAGGGCACCCGTTACCTGGAAATGACCGAAGGTTATGTTGTGAAGATGGCACTGGACAAGGACGATCAGGTCTGCGGCTACCAGTTCCTGAGCCTGGGCAAGATGATGGACGCCATCAAGAAGGGCATGTCCCCGAACGAAGCGTACGAAAAGAACCTGGGCACCTACGGCCGGTTCAAGGCTGAAGACGGCGCGGTCAAGTGGATTGACCCGCGTAAGGAATAAGGGGAGGTGTGAGACAAATGGCTTTGTTTGAAAACTATGAAGGCCGCATGCCTCAGCTGCAGCCTGTTCTGGACAAGTACGGATTCAAAAACTTCGAGGAAGTTAAAGCTTTTACCAACGGCAAGGGCGTTGACGCTTACTCCATCGTGGAGAGCACCCAGCCCATCTGCTTTGAGAACGTGAAGTGGGCCTATGAACTGGGCGCCGCTATCGCCATCAAGGAAGGCGCCAAGAACGCTGCTGAAGCCGCCAAGTGGATCGGCACCGCTCTGCAGGCCTTCTGCATCCCCGGTTCTGTTGCGGACCAGCGCCAGGTCGGTATCGGCCACGGCAACCTGGGCGCCATGCTGCTGGACGAGGAAACCGAGTGCTTCGCTTTCCTGGCCGGCCACGAATCCTTCGCTGCCGCTGAAGGCGCTATCAAAATCGCCCTGAACGCCAACAAGGTTCGTAAAAAGCCCCTGCGGGTTATCCTGAACGGCCTGGGCAAGGACGCCGCCATGATCATTTCCCGGATCAACGGCTTCACCTATGTGCAGACCAAGTATGACTATCTGTCCGCTGACGTGAAGGAAGATCACGCGCTGACCGTTGTCAAGAAGACCGCTTACTCCAACGGTGACCGTGCCAAGGTTAACTGCTACGGCGCGGACGATGTGCGTGAAGGCGTTGCCATCATGTGGCACGAAGGCGCTGACATCTCCATCACCGGTAACTCCACCAACCCCACCCGTTTCCAGCATCCCGTTGCGGGCACCTACAAGAAGGAACGCTGGGAAGCCGGCAAGAAGTACTTCTCCGTGGCTTCCGGCGGCGGCACCGGCCGTACCCTGCATCCCGACAACATGGCTGCCGGTCCTGCCTCTTACGGTATGACTGACACCATGGGCCGTATGCACTCTGACGCGCAGTTCGCCGGTTCCTCCTCCGTCCCCGCTCACGTGGAGATGATGGGTTTCCTGGGCGCCGGTAACAACCCCATGGTCGGTATGACCGTTGCTGTGGCTGTGGCTGTGCAGGAAGCAATGAACAAATAAGTCCAAATAAAAAGCTCTCCCGAAGATTGTCTTCGGGAGACTTTTTTGTTTGTAAAAAATCATGAAACAGCGTTTTGATTCCCTTTTTATTCGATTTTCCAGACGGCGGCATCGTGCGGGGGAAGAGCGGTGCGGAGCTGCTTCGCTTTGCGGGTGCCCTTTCCGCTCCAGAGCTCCGTTCCCGTGAAGGCGGGGAGTTCTGCTTCATCGGCGCCTGCGGTGACTGTGCGCTTTTTATCGCTCAGGTTGAACAGGGCAATATACAGGCCTTTTCCATCACGGCGCGGGGCGATCCAGACACTTTCGTCCTCCGTTGTACGCAGGGGATGGGCACACCAGGTGGTGCTCAGGATCCCGAGGATTTCCTGCTTTGTCAGCAGATCCAGGGTGAAGTCATCGTTCTTTGTCATCTCACCGCCGATCATCAGCGGGGAGCGCATCATACACCACAACGTCATCATTGTCCGCTGTTCCGCCTGGGTGAACCGGGTCCAGTTGCCCGGCCCGTCGCATTGCCGAAGGGCACCTACAGGCAGCATGTCCGCGTCCGGCCAGTGTCCGGGAGCCGCGTGGATGCACCACTTTTCCGCACGTTCAAACATAGCCTTCAGCAGCCGCCAGTCATCCCAGAAATCGTCCGTGATCCGCCACATGTTCGCATAACGCTTCAGGTGCTCTGCCTGCTCCAGCGGTGCGGGTCCGGGGGAGAGGGACAGCACCATGTCCCTGCCGCAATTGCGGCAGGATTCGGAGATCAGTTCAATCTCCCTTTGGCAGTGGGGATATTCCCGGGCAATGTCATCACACTTGATAAAGTCTACTCCCCAGGAGGCGTACAGACGGAAAATGCTGTCATAGTACGCCGCGGCCTGCGGCAGATCGCAGCGAAGGCCGTACATATCCGGATTCCACAAGCAAATGGAATGCGGATTTGCTGCCGTGTCACAGGTGTAATCATTGCCCTCGATCGGCAGCTTTTTATGGGCGGCAATCCGGGGCATGCCGCGCATGATGTGGATACCGAATTTCAATCCCAGTGAATGGACGTAGTCTGCCAGCGGTTTAAAGCCTTTTCCGCCTTTGGCGCTGGGGAAGCGGTTTACGGCGGGCAGCAGGCGTCCGTATTTGTCCATGGCCAGATCCGCAAAGGGTTCATATCCGTGGCCGGACGCATTTGCCCCGGCCCACTGGATATCCACTACAATGTATTCCCAACCGTAAGGCTTCAGGTATTTCGCCATGTATTCAGCGTTCTTCCGGACGGTTTCCTCCGTCACCTCGGCGCCGTAGCAGTCCCAGCTGTTCCATCCCATGGGCGGTGTACTTGCAATCATAGGTTTGTTCCTCCAACGCAGCGTTTATGCTTATGGCTGCATCATATCATACTATGGGAAATCTGTCATCGCTGACAGGATGACAGGCTGTCCATGGGCTCCGCACCTGCGTGCAGGCTTGCGTTATGACTGTGTGTATATTAAAATAGGAAAGATGGAAAGAATTCCTCACTGTGTCCAGAACGACCCTTGCGGAGGAGAACATGAGCGGACAGAAAACGGTCTGGGTGACCGGCGCTTCCAGCGGCCTGGGACTGCACACCGCGATGCAGCTGCAGAAAGACGGCTGGCGCGTGATTGCCGGAGCCCGCAGCTTTGAAGAAGGCGAAACCGACGGCATGTACCGGCTGAAGCTGGACGTGACGGATGAAGACAGCGTTCGGCGCTTCTGTGAGAAGGCGGCGGAGATTGCCCCGCCGGACGCCCTGGTGCAGTGCGCGGGTATGCTGGTGCTGGGCTCCTGTGAGGAAACGGAAACAGAAGAGTTCCGCCGGGTCATCGATACCAATTACCTGGGCATGGTCCGGGTAAACCGGGCTGTGCTTCCGATCATGCGGGCACAGGGCGGCGGTAAGATAGTGATGTTTTCCTCCATCAACGGCCTGCTGGGCATTCCTTTCCAGAGCGCCTATACGGCGAGCAAGCATGCCATTGAAGGATACGCGGAGTGCCTGGCCCTGGAGGTCAAGCCTTTCGGCATCCAGGTGATGCTGGTGGAACCCGGGGATCACCGGAGCGGAAGCGACAAGTATCGTCCCCACGCGGCGGCCATGAATGACAATTCTCCCTATGCCGCGGAATACGAAAGCTCGGTATCCGTCATTGCCCATGATGAGCATAACGGATCCGATCCGGACGTGCTGGGACGGAAGATTGCCCGGACGCTGGATAAAAAGAAGATTCCCTTCCGGAAACGGATTGCCAGTCCGGACCAGCACCTGGCTGTATATGTGCACAAGCTGCTGCCGGCGAAGCTGAATGCGGCGATCCTGAGACAATATTACATTCGAAAGAAGAAACCGTAATGAACATGATGAAACGACTGCTGGCCCTGACCCTGGTGATGCTGCTTCTGCTGCCCGGCCTTTCCGGCGCTGAGGGCACGGAAAAGGACGGCTGGCATTTTGATGAAAAAGGCTTCCTGACCGGGGACGATAATCCCGGGGAGGAATATATTCTGGAGGATGAAAAACAGGGCGTCTGGCAGTATGCTTCCAAAGACCTGTCCATCAAGGTGACCCGCTTCCAGGAGAAAACCAAGAAAAAGAAACAGCAGATCTACTGCGTGGCGGATATCTGGTGCTCCGAGGAATCCCCCCTGGGCGTCATCCAGTCCGCCCCCAAGGAAAGCCTGAAGCTGAAGGGCGTGGCCTATGCCGGTATCGAGCAGCGCCATGTGGAGGACCTGATTGAAAAGAATCCTTCCATCCTGGCGGTATCAGACGATATGTACGGCCTGCGGATTACCCCCATCGGCAAGGGAAAAACCAAGTATGACTATCATGGCGTCATCATCCGCAACGGCGAAGTGATCGCGACCAAGACGCGCAACAGCCAGAAGAAGCGGAACTGGCCCAACCTGGACACCATGGCGGTGTATCAGGACGGCAGCATGAAGACCTATGACTGTGATGCCCTCACCGCGGAAGAGTACCTGGAGCAGGGCGCGGTACAGGTGTTTGCCTTCGGCCCCTGGCTGATTTCCGAGGGAAAAGCGAACCCGAAGCTGGAAAAGATCAACAATTATTCCGAGCCCCGGGTGGCCCTGGGCATGGTTGAACCTTATCATTATATCCTGATCGTGACGGCCGGGCGCCCCACCAGCAAATACCAGGGCTACAAACTCCGGTGGCTGGCGGACAAACTGGAGGAATACGGCTGCACGGAAGGCCTGAACCTGGACGGCGGCGCCACCGTGGCCCTGGCCTTCAACAACAAGATCATTCTCCACGGAGACATGGGCTCCAAGACGCTCCGGAACCTGGGAAGCATGATCGCATGGGGAATAAAATAAAGCAAATGAAAAGTAATCGGCCTGAGGAATGATCCTCAGGCCGATTGCTATGTAACAAAGGGGACAAGGCGCTGATGTGACAGAGGGACAGACCAACTGTCACGTTCCTTTGGAATGATGACAGTTGGTCTGTCCCTGCTGTCACATCCATGCTCCTCTCACAGACTTGGTTTTATGACATAAACAAACTAACACAGGTTATCACTGTGGACAATAACGTTCTTCTTTATTTTTTCAACGAATGGTTGAGTATCCTTTTATTTCTTCCCGAACATCCTCAGGGCTGCCCCGGCTTTTTTGCAAACCTCGGCCAGGAACAGGCAGATGGCGCCGTAAAGTATATAGGGAAGGAGCGTTGACAGGAATACGGAGAAAGAGAAATTGATTTGCTGGACGTCGTTAATGTAGTAGTTGGTCGGAAGACGACCCGCCATGATTGCAAGGATCAGGCCGCCGAGGGTGATGATGCCCGCTGCAACGGTGAGGAGTATGACCACCCAGTCCTTTTCTTTTTTCTCAATCAGTTTTGCTGTGGGGATGGGAGAACTCTGTTTCAATTTGGTGAGAACGGATTCTGGAATCTGCTTTTCTACGGCGGCAAATTCCTCTTCACTCATTTCCACCGGAAGCTTTTTCAGGACGTAGTATTTCCAGTCAGAATACTTGGTAAGGTTGTTGTCGGTTGCCTTGTAATATTCGTATTCTTCCCGGGTGACTTCAATATAATCCTTTTTGCTCTCCAGGAGACCTGCATACTCAAGCACCCTGTAGCGGTACCTGGCCTCAGCCAGTTCCTTTTGATGTTCGCAATCGTTCAGGTATTCCCGTACCTTATCCTGCATAGAGCTCACTCCTTATTTTTGTGTCGATGGGAAGATGGGTGTGGGTCAGATCGGGAAAACGAAACTCTTATGTAATCATTATATAAAAATACATACAATTTGCAAGAAGCGAGTCCGGACTGGCTCCTACTTCCCATCCGCAACCTCAATCGTCGCTGCTCGTGCTTGGAGCGCACTCGCCGCTCGTTTCGGTAAGGATTCGCGCGCGCACCGCGGGCAGCAATCCCGGCAAAGGAATCGTGCCGATTGAGGTTGCGGAGAGATGAAGTCCAAAGACAAATGAAAAATGAAATGTTATCGGCCTGAGGAACATGCCTCAGGCCTGATTTTTTTATTTGAGACGCTTCCGGGGGGATACTGCAGGAACCGTCCCCGCGGTATCCTGTCCTTTGAACGGGCAATCACCCGTTTTCCAGCAGGGAATTGACCTGCGCCATCTCAGGCACACTGGTGATGCCGCCGTGTTTTTGCGTGGAAAGGCTGGCGGCTGTGCATGCGAATCGCACTATTGTTTTCAAGTCTTCCTCAGATAATTGCGAGGGAGATTTGCCGCACTGAATAAACTGACTCATTGCGCTGCCGCCGAAAATGTCACCAGCACCGGTTGTGTCAACTACGTGGATGCCGGACGGACTCTGAACGTTTACAGCTTGATGGCGGGTTGCCGCATAGCATCCTTTGGGGCCCAGGGTGGCATATACCAGGGACACGTTATATTCAGTCAGGAGCTTCCGGGATCCTTCTTCGGGAGAAAGCCCCCAAAGCCAGCCGATTTCTTCATCGCTGATTTTTACGATATCAGCCTGACGGAGGCTCCATTCGATGGCTGCCTTTGCGTCCTCTTCGCATTTCCATAATGGTTTGCGAAGATTTGGATCCACACTGACCAGCAAGCCGTACTTTTTTGCCAGTTCTACAGCCCGGCGGGTTGCGGAAGCGGATGGTTCATCTGTCAGTGAAAGCGTGCCGAAGTGGAAAACTTTCGCCTCGGAGAACAGGGACTCATTGATTTCCTCAGGTTTCAGGCAGGTATCTGCGCCCGGCTTCCGGGCAAAGCTGAAGTCTCGGTTTCCCGAGGCGTCCAGGGAAACAAAGGCAAGGGTCGTGAAAACGTCCGGATCGGTGATGACACCGGCCGTATCGATGCCGGCTTCCTTCAGGGTCCCGATCAGCAGTCTGCCGAAAGTATCGTCGCCAACCTTGCCGATCATCGCGGTTTTGCATCCGTACCTGGCCAGCGCTGCCAGAAAATTGCCGGGGGCGCCGCCCGGATTGGCGGCAAGGACCGGATATCCCGTTTCATTCACGGATTGCGGGGCAAAATCAATCAGCAGTTCTCCCAGGGCGATGACATCATACATGGCTTTTTTCCTCTCATTCTTTTGTTGTGCCACCGTAGGCATAGGACACAGGAAGGCAGATCAGAGAAGGAACGCTGGATAAATGCCTGGAAAGCACGGTGCTGACACAGGCTTCTGCAATCTCCTGAACAGGCTGAACAATGGTGGATACGACATAATCCTGATCGCCGAAGATCCGGATTCCGTCAAAGCCGATGACCTGAACGTCTTCCGGAACACGGATGTTCATTTTCTTCAGCAGCTGGATAATCCGCCAGGCCAAAGAGTCCGTCCCGATAAAAAGACCGTCAAAGGACAGTTTTCCGTCCTTGATGTGATCTGAAAGGAAACGTTCGAATTCGCTGAACGGCTGGCCGTCTTCCAGAGCCATTATTTCAAAAGGAAGACCCATTTCCACACAGGCGCTGACAAAACCATCCTTGCGCTTACTGGGTTCATGGGTCAGCGTTGAACCGATGCGCAAAAAGGCTGTGTTTGTGCAGCCGAGTTCTTTCAGCTTTTTCGCAGCCATCCAGCCGCCGCCGAAGTTATCGGAGGCGACGCAGGGAACCGAGACAGAGAAAAAACGGTCGATGGTCACAAAAGGAATATCCTCCGGAATAACCAGATTCGGGTTGTAGGTCAGCGCAATAACTCCGTCAACCCGGTTTTGCTGTGCCATCTGGATAAACTCGATTTCCCGGCTGCGGTCATATTCCGTAAAGCAGAGCATCATTTTGTAATTGCGCTTTTCAAGTTCACAGTTGATATGATGAACCAACAGGGAGAAATACGGATTGATGGTATTGGGAATGATGAGGGCGATGGTATTGGTGCTGTCTGTACGCAGCGCGCGCCCGCTGGAGTTGTATCGATACCCGAGCTGGCGGATGGCAGCCTGTACTTTTTCCCTGTATTCTTCTCCAACCTGTTCTCCGTTGACAACACGGGACACCGTGCCCAGGGCGACGCCTGCCTCACGCGCAACGTCGGCCATGGTCGGCGCGCTTTTCCCTTTAGCCATTGTATTTCACTCCGTTTCATCGGATTTCATGAAATAATCGTATCATTTTCATTCTGAAAGGTCAAGATGATTTTCTGAATATACGATAAAAAAATACTTTGTGCTCCAAAAAACATATTGACAATTTGCCGGGACTATGTTATTTTACAGATGGAATTCATGAAACGTTTCATAACTACTTCATCTGACCCGCCGAAGACAGGAGGAATGCTTATGACCACGTCCGCCGTCCCCCGGAATGCTAAGCTGCAGCGCAAAAGCCTGGGCAGGCGTATAACGGACAACTGGCAGCTGTATGTGCTGCTGCTCGTGCCGGTAATCCTGACGATTATCTATAAGTATGGTCCGATGTACGGCATCCAGATCGCTTTCCGGAATTACAACCCCGGGCTTGGCATCACCGGAAGCCCCTGGGCAGGCTGGAAATGGTTTGAGCGGTTCTTCAGGGCGCCGACTTTTGACCGGATGCTGTGGAACACGGTTAAACTGAGCGTTTATGGACTACTGTGGAGTTTCCCGGTGCCGATTATCCTGAGCCTGATCCTGAATCAGCTTCGGTTCAAGAAACTCAAACGTACCGTACAAACCGTGATCTATGCGCCACACTTCATTTCCACGATGGTTATCTGCGGTATGCTGCGGATTTTCCTTTCTCCTTCCGGAGGCCTGATCAACCTGATCGCGGGAACCCAGATTGATTTTCTCACAGAATCCAGCGCATTCCGTACGATCTATATTGCCAGCGGTATCTGGCAGGAAGCCGGCTGGGGAACAATCATTTACCTGGCGACTCTGTCCAGTATTGATCCGGCTCTGTATGAAGCAGCAACGGTTGACGGTGCCAGCGTGTTCCAGCGGATCCTGCACATTGATATTCCCTGCCTTCTCCCGATGATCATCCTACAGCTGATTATGAGCGTCTCCGGCATCATGAATGTCGGCTTTGAAAAAGCGTTCCTGCTGCAGACGGACCTGAACCGGGCCACCAGTGATATCATTTCGATCTATGTATATGAGCAGGGTATTGTCAGCGGCAAGTATGAGCTTGGTACCGCGGTAGGCCTGTTCAACACGGCGATCAATATCGTCCTGCTGGTTGTTGTGAACCGTATCGCAAAGAAATACGGCGAAGTCAACTTCGTGTAAGAAGGGAGGATATAAAGATGACTGTTTTTGCAAGAAAAAAGCAGGGCCAGCTTGGCGGCCTCAGCGACCGTACCAGCGATATTATCCTGGTCATATTCTCCCTGATTATCCTGCTGATCATTGCCTATCCGCTGTATTACGTCCTGGTCGCGTCTTTTTCTGATCCCTATGACGTGTACGCCGGAAAAACTTTCCTGCTTCCGAGCCAGGCTACGCTGGACGGATATAAGGCTGTTTTCGCGGAGCCGAACATTGTCCGCGGTTACGGCAACAGTATTCTGTACACGGTGGTCGGCACCATATTCTCGGTGGCCATGATTTACCTGGTGGCTTATCCGCTGTCCGTGAAAGAGCTTCCGGGAAAGAAGATCGTCAGCATTTTCTTCATCATCACCATGTACTTCGGCGGCGGACTGATTCCCACTTACCTGATCGTGCAGAAGACCGGCATCATGCAGACTATCTGGGCGATGTTCCTGCCGGGCGGCGTGGCGGTCAGCAACGCGATCATTGCGCGGAACTATTTTGAAAACAGCATCCCCGGATCCCTGAAGGAGGCTGCCAGTATCGACGGCGCCAGCCATTTCCGGATTTTCTTTTCAATGATTATTCCGCTTTCTCTTCCGATCCTCTCCGTCATGGTCATTTTCTCCATGGTGGCTTACTGGAATGACTGGTTTACGGCGCTGATTTACATGACCAATGAGCAGGCTCCGCTGCCCCTGGTCCTGCGCAACATTCTGATCAAGTCTTCCGCTTCGGCTTCACAGGCCAGCATGATCAGCGGCGGCTACGCGGAGCTGAACAAAATGACGGAAATGATCAAGTTCGCTTCCATCATCGTCGCGGCCGCACCTATGCTGATTGCCTATCCCTTTGTACAGAAATATTTCGAGAAGGGCCTGATGGCCGGTGCTGTTAAAGGTTAATCGCGCCCGGAGCGCACAGCAAATAAAAACATCAAACACAAAGGAGGTTTCCCCATGAAAAAGCTCGTCTCCATTCTTCTGGCCATGATGATGATCCTGTCCCTGGCTTCCGTCTCCACGGCGGAAGGCCAGACGGAATTCATTGTGCTGAGCGGTATTTCGGCTCTTTCCACCGGTTATGACAACAATCCTGTCCTGCTCGATATGCAGGAAAAAGCCGGTATCAAAATCACCTGGGACACCTGGTCCGACAGCCTGGGTGAAGTGGTCGGTACCCGAATCAGCGGCAATGCCGCCAGCAAGACTCCGATCGACGCCTTCCAGGCCTGCGGTTTCAGCAACTATGATCTGATGCGCTATGGCCAGGCCGGAACCTTTATCGACCTGACTCCCTATATCACCCCGGAGACCATGCCTAACCTGAGCGCAATCCTCGAGAAGCATCCCGAGATCCGGGCTGCCATTACCATGGACGGAAAGATTTATGGCCTGCCTGCCGGCGAGCAGATGACTACCCTGGGTATCGGCCGGGAAAAGAGCTACTCCATTTTCTGTGTGCCGGAGTTCTCCATGATCAATAAGGC
>JAFRQX010000007.1 GCA_017428385.1 Clostridia bacterium
GCGTTCCTCATACCGGGCAATGTCCTCCGGATCCCGTTCCTCACCGGACAAAAGCAGGGAGCAGGGTTCCTTCACCGCCTGCGCGTGGGGCGTAAAGACAAACCATTTTCCGCCCTGTTTCTGCCGCAGGCCCAGGTCCGCGGCTGCCAGGCCGCCCCGGTATCCTTCATCCAGGTCCAGCCAGTTTTCCCGCTTCACCATCAGGCAGCAAAGGCTCACCGCGCTGACGTTGTGCACCTTGTTCATCATGTCATGCCAGCCGCCGGCTGTCACAAACAGACCTTCATTGACGCACTGCACCGTATGCTCCATGCCCAGGGCAAAACCGCCGTGGGTAATATGCTTTTTCCGGTCCGTCAGGACGCCCGTTACGCCGGCCACGTCATCCCGCTGGGCATACATGAGCATTTCCCGGATGAAGTACCGGTTCATTTCCGTGACGCCCTCATCCAGGATCAGCAGGTAATCCGCTGTGCTGGTCCGCGCGGCTTCATTGATAAGCGCAATCCGCTCCGTTTCTCCTGCAACAACGATACTGCCGGTCAGCTTCGGCCAGTCGGTCCGGAACTGCAGCTCCCCGAGGCATTCCTGGCATTCTTCCTCGTTGTCCCCGTGGACAATCGCCTCCACGGAAACACCTTCCGGGATCTCATACCACAGGCGGATCTCTTTGTTCACCGGTACGGCGTCCGCCTTCCGGCCGAGGGCCGCCTCATGCTCCACCGCCGCACGGCATCCGTTCTCCAGGCAGATTTGCAGGTTCCGGTGGCTTGCGCTGCTGAAAACCTCCCGCCAGCTGTACAGAACATAGGGAAGATGCTCAATCTTATCTGTTTTTTCCGCCACCCGCAGGAACAGGTCATGATCCTGGCTGCCGTCAAAACCGCTTCGCAGGCCTCCGATATCCTCCAGCACCGCTTTACGGATCACGGTCATATGGCAGATATAATTGTCGCTCACCAGGTTGTCCGGGCAGTAATCCGGCTTATAGTGCGGATCCATGTGCCGTTTGCCGTTCTGCGTAATCCGGTCCTCATCGGAATAGATCATATCCGGATGCTTTTCCGCAATGCATTCCGCTGTCCGCCACAGGGCATCCGGCGCCAGCAGGTCGTCATGATCGCACAGGACGATATATTCCCCCCGGGCCAGCTTCAGCGCTTCATTGGTGTTTCCGCTGATGCCCCGGTTCTCTTCTCCGCGGATGATCCGGAAGCGGGGTTCCTTTTCACCCCTTGCCTTCAGTACCGCGGCGGTTTCCTCCCGTGTGCTTGCCCCGTCATACAGTACGGCCTCGAAGTTCAGGTAGCTCTGGTTTTCCAGGCTGTCCAGAAGGTCGCCCAGCATTTTCGGATCCGTATTGTAAACCGGGATCACCACGCTGATCAGTCCGGCCGCGGGATGGTTCTCCCGCTGCGCCTTCAGTTCCTCCTCAGAAGCCCGTTCCCGCAGCCAGCGCCGGTCATAGGTTCCCAGCAGCTGCTGGGCCGCCTTCTGACCCAGCCGTTTCAGGGTATAGGCAGTCCCGTGACTCTGCTGATATTCCCGAATCCTGTCAATCATGCTCATGCTCATTCCTCTGTTTTTCTGCAATATATGCCAAAAATGTCTTGAAATTCAAACTCCTGCGCATTGACAAACCCCCCGGCCGGCTGTATACTTGTTCCGTAATTTGTCATATTTGGTAAAGTTCTCAGGAGGAAATGCCATGCGTTCCTATCTACTGAAGGAGATCCCGGATCACCTTGCCGCTCTTGCGGTGGAAGGCTATCACAAGCCCGGAAGCCTTACCCAGGCCAGCGGTGCGTGGATCCACTCTGCCGGATCTTTCGTGCTGGAAAAGGGGACCTGGCCTCTCAATGCTCATGACCAGTGGGTCTGGCTGGCAGTTGAAAAAGGAAATATCGTCCTCTTCTGGGATAACCATGAGCTGGCTCTGTCCGCCGGTTCCACCTGTTTCCTGCCCGGCGGCGACAAGCGTTGTGAAATCACCACGGAGGAGGATACCCGCTGCCTGTGGATCGCACTGGAGGGGCCGCTCAGTCCCATGGTCGTCCGCAAGATGGGAGCTCTGCTCCACATGCCGCTTCGTCAGGGTGCCCTGCCCAGCCAGATTTACCTGGCAGAGCAGATCGTACAGGTGATTGTCCGCCACAGCGGTACCGCCGATGCGACTTACCAGCTGCAGCACCTGCTCTACGGCATGATCGCGTCCCACTGGGGACAGCCCGTGGCCATGGACGCCATGCTCTCGCACGAAATCGCCAAGGTGGTGGACATGCTCCGCGCCAACCAGTACAAGGACAACTTCTCCCTGGCTGATATGGCTGCCATCTCCCGTATGCCCATGGAGACCTTCCGCAAACGCTTTGTGGCGGAAGTCGGCATGCCGCCGCTCAGCTACGTGCTCCACTGCAAGATGGAGCGCGCCAAGGAACTCCTGCGAGACCAGAACTGCTCCGTCCGCCAGGCCGGTGTGGAAGTCGGCATGCAGGATCCCTACCACTTCTCCAAGCAGTTCAAGCACATTGTGGGCATCAGCCCCAGCGCCTTCATGAAACAGGCCTCTGTGCCCAGTGCCACCATCCGCGGTGTCACACCGAAGGTGAAAAAGAAGTAGTGCCGTTCCGGCAAATTCAGAATTCAGAATTCAGAATTATCTGACTGATTCTGAACAATTCCGGTTTCCTGATTTCACCTCATTTTGCATGATTTCGTTTAGCCCGCAGTGCGTCAAGCAGACGCCCTGCGGGTTTTTCTATGGCGTAGGTCACCAGCACAGCCAGCAGCAGGGAAAGCACAAAGGAGACCAGGGTGTACTGGTTCTGCCAGGGCTGTTCCGCGGCCATGTTCGGCGTATCGCTGACAGAGGGCGGGAAGCGAAGCCGTTTCAGGTGAACAATCACCGTCTGGTGGATCAGGTAATAGTTCATGCTGATCCCGCCGAGGAATCGGGTCACCCGGTTGCCCAGGAGCTTCCGCAGGGGGAAGAGCGCAAATGGGGCGGAAAGAATCAGTAGCGTAAAGAGGACCGCGTATACCGGCCGGTAGATCATCTGATTCATCTGAATCATCGGGGTATTTCCGGAACGTGCCTGGAAACGCAGCATCTGCAGCAGGCCGAAAAATGCCGCTGCGAAAACCAGGGTGGCCAGGGACTGCCAGCCATACTTCCGCAGATTCAGCCCTTTCCGCAGCGCTTCGTCCGTTTTCTCCGCGACAGCCGGCGCTGTCCGTTTCTCCTCCAGCCGTACATACGCCATGGCCGCCAGGATACCGATCACGTATACGTCCAGGAAGTTGATCAGCTGGTTTACCACCATGCTGTAATCCACCAGCGCCCACAGGCACCAGGCCCGGAAGCCGAAGCACACCGCGCACAGGATGCAAAGGGTCACCACCGGTTTTTTCATCACGCCGCGGGCAATCAGCGGGAACAGGAGGTAAGCCTGCGTCTCAATGGCCAGTGTCCAGCTGGCCGCGCCCAGCGGCGTCGCGATATAGGTGTCCCAGAAGAAGGTAAACGTGAACGTCAGATGGGTCGCCACGTCCTTCACCATAAACTGGGGGGTGCTGTACAGCTTCCAGGGAATCGCGATTCCGAACAGCACCGCGAGAATGATGAAATAGTATCCCGGCAGGATCCGTCTTACCCGGCGGAAATAAAAGTCCCGGGTATCCGGAGCGGGGCCCTTTTCGCGCATTGCCTTCGCATAGGGCAGAAACAGCAGGAAAGAACTGAGCAGGACTGTACCGTCCACCCAGATATAACCGGAACGCACCAGGTAATCCAGGCTGTAGGAGCCGATCGCCGGCGAAAGCCAGCTCTGCTGCCAGATGTGGTACCAGCTGACAATGAAAATCATCAGCACCCGCAGTCCGTCCAGTTCAGGAATCCGCTGTCTTCTTTCACTCATTGCTGCTCATCCTCAGTCACAAGGAAGGGGTCAGGAGCAGGGATATCCGTCGGTTCAGCCGCCGGCTGCTCACTTTCGGCAGGAGCGGGAGTGGTTTCAGGGGCGCCTTCCGGGTACTCTGTCGCGGCGTCCGGCTCCGGCGGAGCCGGCGTCTCGGGATAGGGATTGATCCCGGCCTTTTCACAGGCCTGCAGATACAGGTTTTCGATATCGCGGTACTGCCGTCTCAGGGCCTGCCGGTCAAGGCTGCCCAGCAGTTCCGCGGCTTCCGCCCATTCCTCGCGGCGCGTGGCGGCTTTGGCCTTTTCATAGGTAGCCTGCGCCCGGATGGAACCGGTCTTTTTATAATCATCCGGAATATTCTGGAGCAATTCCAGCGCCAGGGTGAATTCCCGGCTCTCCGCCGCGGCAGAAGCCAGATTGTACCGGCAGTCCCGGTCCCTGTCGTTGCTGTCCAGGTAATCAGGAATGGAAGCAAACAGGCTCTGGGCTGTCTTGATATCTCCGGCGGCGTAGTATTCATCCGCCTGTTCATAGGTCAGGGCTTTGCACCGTTCCTTGGCGTCAGACCAGTCTCCGGCCAGCAGGAATTCCCGGCTCGCGCCGTCCCAGTCCCCCGCGGCCAGCAGTCCCTCCGCCTTGTGGTAATGGCATTCGAGGGTCATCTCCCGGCTGTTGAGGTAGTCCGGGATGCCGCTGAGCATATCGATCGTACCGTCCCAGTCGCCCTGCTCCATCAGCTTCTGCGCCGGTTTGTACAGGCAGTCGGAAGCCTGTTCCCGGGCGCCGGGATAATCACCTAATGACAGGAAGATCGTCCGGGCTTCCTCATATTTTTCTTCCGCCTTCAGCGCGGATGCCTGGGCCATGCCAGCCTTCTGCTCCAGTTCGCTCTTGCCTTCGTAGTCCTCGGGAAGCAGCAGCAGCGCTTCCTGCGCTCCCTGCCAGTCTCCCTGCTCCAGCAGCATTCTCGCCCGGAGCATGTCCGTTTCGTTTGCTTTGTCAATCGCTTCCGGCTTCCCCGGAATCACCCGCAGGAGCGCGGATGCCTTTGCCAGCGTCTCTGCGTCATTGCCGCTGTCCGCGGTCTCCAGGGCAATCTGCCAGTCGCATTCAGTGATCAGTTCCTTCGCGTTGCCGTAATCGCCCAGCATCAGGAATGTTTCCTTCGCGCCGGCCGCGTTGCCCGTCGCCAGCGCTTCCCGTCCGGACAGCAGCCTCAGCCACGGGGAAAGGCCGAAGAACGCGCCCGCGCACAGTGCAACCGCCGCGGCCATCGCGATCAGGATCCGGATCCGGGATCCCTGGCGGGATTTCTTCTGCTGGTACTCTTCCTCACGGATCCGCTGCAGGCGGATCGTATCCTCCCGCATGCTCCGGCTGTTCAGGTCCAGCTGCCGTTCCTTCATATTGATCTGCGCTTCCACCGCCTCCGGACTGAAGCGGGAGAAGATCATTTCTTTCTGGCGGCCGCAGCGGGCACAGAAGTCCGCGTCTTCCGGATTCGGCCGGCCGCACACGCAGAGCCAGAGACCTTCCTGTTCCACCGGGTAGCCGACCGCGGTTTCACCCGCGGCATACTTCAGCTTCGTCAGCGCCGGGCTGACCGGCAGGGCGTTCGATATGTACGCAATGGATTTGCCCGGTTCCCGCCGCCACACCTCGTTATCCGCAAACCAGACCTTTTCGATGACCACGTCGATGGAATGCAGTTCATCCGAAGGTGCGCACGGGGCGGTCAGCAGGAAGGTGGAATGGGGCCGCCCGTTCAGCGCCCGTCCACGATAGGCCAGGCGTTCGGTTTCTCCGCCGTCCTCATCCAGCAGGCGCAGCAAAACCTCGACCGAGACAATTACCCGGTCGCTGAGGTTGAACAGGGTCAGGGTGGCCGCGGGGATCTCTTCCGTCGGCATCGCCGTCCGGAAAAGCTCAGCAGGGCAGGAAAGATCAATGTAATTCATAATTCACAATTCACAATTCATAATTATTTTGAACTTCCCATAAGTGAAAGCAGATACTTATGAATGAATTATACCGTATGAAGAATGATTTCAGTCAGGAAATAATTATCATACTTCAGGAGCAGTTCGACCTGCAGGCCTTCGGGGGTGTCCGTCACATAGCGCAGGGTCATGGCGGAGAAGTCATAGAAGGCAACACCGTAGGGCGCTGTTCCTTCCGTGCCGTACAGCAGTTCCGTCATGTCTTCGCCCATCTCGTTTTCGCCGTTGCGGAAACGATTGAAGTCATCGCTGAATATATCGCCGATCCGGACGCTCCGCGGTCCTTCGATTCCGTCATCCAGGATCGTGAAGCTCAGGATTTCAGCCTCTTCCCCATGCTCACCGCAGCGGAAGACCGCTTCATAGCCGTCCCCGTCGCAGCGCAGCAGCCAGGTACCGTCCTCGTTGTCAATAATCTCTGTTTCCGGTGTGCCGGGCAGATCCGCCGGCTTCATGGACACATAGGGCACGCCGTCCACGATCAGCTCTTCCGCGCCCAGGGCAGTCAGCTCCAGTCCGTTCCGGCTGGTTTTCACCGCCCGGTAATCCTCGCAGCCTGCCAGCTGAATCAGTTCATTGTAGAACTCCTCCGCCTGGGCGGCGTCCATCAGCTCTCCGCCGGCAGGATTCAGGCCGCTGACCCGGATTGCGGTCACCGCACCGTTTTCAAAGGAATAGGTCACCGCCGTACGGCAGGACATTTCCCCGTCGGATATCACTTCACCGTATTCCACCGTGGAGACCCACTGTCCGTCCCGCAGCATCCGTCCATAGGCAAAGCCCGCTTCTGTTTCCCGGAGATAAAGAATCGCTTCCTCCCGGGTGCCGGCCAGGTCCGCGTTATCCAGGGGGAACGCGGCCAGGACGTCTTCCACCCGGCTGGCAATGCCGGTTCCGCGGAGCACATTCTCCTCCTCGCAGTCAAAAACCAGCGCGTTGACCGGGGTATCCGCTGTCATTTCCGTGCCTTCCGCGTAAAAACCGGCAGCTTCATACAGGAAGAAGGCTCCATCCTCGCTTTCGGCATCCTCTCCGGTCGGATCATTCAGCAGCTCCTCGCCAAGCGCCTGCGTTCTGACACGTTCAAGCAGCTCATCCAGTTCCGCGGCTGTGACCTCCTTCGCGTTCTCCTCCGCCGCGGCCGGCAGGATCAGGCACAGCATCACCGCAGTAAGAAGACACAGGATCCTTTTCATCATGATGGGTTCACTCCTCCCTGAAGGGTCTTTTTCTTTCCGCTCAAAAATGCGTATACACTGGAGATTATAGCACAGCCCCATCATCATGACAACTCAATCCCCTTTGCCACAAGATATAGGGGCATTGCCAGAAAGTCGTTTTCACTGGTAAAATAAGATCATACAACACTGCAAAACCGACCGACCTTCCTCTGGAGAATAGCAAAATGAATAAGCGTATTTTCTGTATCCTGACAGCCCTTCTGCTGGTGCTGCCCACCGCTGCCTCCCCGTCATCCGCCTGTGATCATTGTGATCCTGACACCGGCGAACCCTATGCTGTTTACCTGGACGGTTATATTGAACCGCAGCCCGGAGTACCCGGATACTCCGGCGATTTCCGCTGCTCCCACTGCAAGGGAATCGTTGAACCGGGCGGCGCAATCTATGTCGAGGAATTCTATGACTGCATGGATCCGCCCACAGATAAGCCGGATCCGAGAATTGATAACCCGCCTGCGCAATACGGAGAAGGAGGAAATCCGCCGCAGACCGATCCGGATCAACCGCCGGAAAACCCGGATAATCCTGTGACTCCCCAAAGTCCGGATAACCCGGATCAGCCTGAAAATCCGGATAATCCCGTGACTCCCCAAAACCCGGATAATCCGGATAATCCGTCCGACCCCGTAACGCCCGGGCAGGACAGCCCGCAGGATCCTCCGGTAAATCCTGAAACCCCCGTTACTCCAGCCAATCCCGAAACGCCCGGACAGGCGGATCCGCCAACGCAGCCAGACAACCCGGAAGCCCCGGAACAGCCGATCACCCCGGGTCAGGTAGACTCTGGAGAGCAGGGAGCCGATCCGGTCAGTCCGGAGCAGCCGGTGGTTCCCGCACAGCAAGAAACAATAGAGCAGCCGACCGAGCCGGAGAAACCAGTGCAGCCAGCCTCTCCTTCCCAACCGGAGCAGCAGGAGTCGGAAAACAAACCGGTTCAGCCGGAAACGCCCGTCCAGCCCGCGGATGCCATCCAGACGGATGAACCAGCCGCCCCCGCCGAGCCGGAACAGCCCGTCATTCCACCGCAGCAGGATACTCCCGCAGTTCCGGAAACGCCTGCGGAAAACCCTGCCGATTCGATCGTGGTTCCCGGAGAACCAGATCCGGCCGCATCCGTCGATGCCGCTTCCCCCGCCGTACATCAGCCCATACGCGTACGCGGCCGGAAGATGGATGAGCCGTTCTCGAAGCAGTATCCTTACCGGCGGGTAAAGATGACGCCGGAGAAAAACATCCGCGCCAAGGCCGCTGGCGTCCGCATCTGGCCTGTGGTACAGACGCCTTTCCAGCAGATGCTTCAATGATTTACACAAAGCGCCGCGCTTCATGCGCTGCGCTTTGTGTTTAATTCAGAATTATGAATTCAGAATTCAGAATTATTTCTTAATCCCGATTTAGTCCTATAATTCATGATTGTTGTGTTTATCCTGCTGAATCCTTTGTTTTACTTGCCCCGGAGCATGGTTTGTGCTATACTTCTTTCATTATTTTACAGGATCAGGTGAAAGATCATGGATCGCATTTATGACCCGAAAGTCATCGAACCCAAATGGCAGAAATTCTGGGAGGAGCACAAGACCTTCCGTACGGACGTATGGGACTTTTCCAAGCCCAAGTTCTACGCGCTGGATATGTTCCCTTATCCCAGCGGCGTCGGCCTGCATGCCGGTCATCCGGAAGGCTATACCGCCACGGATATCGTCAGCCGCATGAAGCGGATGCAGGGCTATAACGTCCTCCATCCCATGGGATACGACAGCTTCGGACTGCCGGCGGAACAGTATGCCGTGACCACCGGACATCATCCGGAAGGCTTTACACAGGAGAACATCAAGACCTTCAGCCATCAGCTGAAGGAGCTTGGTTTTGACTATGACTGGGACAAGATGATCGCCACCAGCGATCCGGATTTCTATAAGTGGACCCAGTGGATCTTCAAACAGCTGTACCTGGACGGCTACGCCCAGTACATTGACATGCCCGTGAACTGGTGCGAAGAGCTGGGCACCGTACTGTCCAATGACGAAGTCATCGACGGCAAGAGCGAGCGCGGCGGTTATCCCGTGGTCCGCAAGAACATGAAGCAGTGGGTCATCGACCAGCCTGCCTTCGCTGAAAAGCTGCTGGAGGGCCTGGAAGAGATCGACTGGCCGGAAAGCACCAAGGATATGCAGCGCCACTGGATCGGAAAGAGCACCGGTGTTGAAGTGAAGTTCCAGATCGTCGGCGGCGGGGAGTTCAGCATCTTCACCACCTGTATCGAGACCATCTACGGTATCACCTTCATGGTGCTTGCCCCCGACGGCCAGCTGGTGCAGGATCTTATGCCCCGGATCAAAAACCAGGAAGAAGTCAAAGCCTATATTGAGGAAACCCGCAAGAAGAACGACATGGACCGGACCGAGCTCAACAAGGGCAAGACCGGCTGCCGCCTGGAAGGCGTCAAGTGTATCAACCCCGCCAACGGAAAAGAAGCGGAGCTGTTCATCGGCGACTTCGTGCTGGCCAGCTACGGCACCGGCGCGGTTATGGCCGTTCCCAGCCACGACCAGCGTGACTTTGAATACGCCGTGGCCCACAACATCCCCATGATCCAGGTCATTGACGGTGCGGACGTCAGCGAGCATGCCTTTGAGAAGCAGGATTACCTCGGCAAGGGCTGCAAACTGATCAACAGTGAAGAGTTCACCGGCCTGACCGTTGAGGAAGCCAAGGAAGCCATCACCGCCAAGCTGGAAAAGATGGGTGTGGCCAAGCGCACGGTCAACTATCACTTCCGGGAATGGATCTTCGCCCGCCAGCGTTACTGGGGCGAACCCGTGCCGGTAGTGCATACCGAAGACGGAAAGATTTACCCCCTGCCGGATGATGAGCTGCCCCTCGTCCTGCCGGAGCTGGAAGACTATAAGGGCAAGAACGGCAAGGCTCCGCTGGAAAATGCCGAAGAGTGGAAACACTACGACAAAAACGGAGTGAAGGGCCTCCGGGAAACCAGCACCATGCCGGGTTCCGCCGGCAGCAGCTGGTACTATATGCGCTATATCGATCCGCACAACGACAAGGAGTTCGCGGATTACAAACTGCTGGAGCACTGGCTGCCGGTTGACCTGTACATCGGCGGACCGGAACACGCAGTCGGCCACCTGATGTACAGCCGGATCTGGAACCGCTACCTGTACGACAAGGGCCTGAGCCCCGTGAAGGAGCCCTTCAAGAAGCTGGTTCACCAGGGCATGATCCTCGGTGAAAACGGCATCAAGATGGGCAAGCGCTTCCCCAAGTACGTGGTCAACCCCAGCGACATCGTGGACAAGTACGGCGCGGATACCCTGAGGCTGTACGAAATGTTCATGGGACCGCTGGAAGTTTCCAAGCCCTGGAGTCCCCAGGGTGTGGAAGGCGCCCGGAAGTTCCTGAACCGGGTCTGGACCTTCTTCATGAATGAAGAGAACATCACCGCCGAAAACGACGGCGCCCTGGACCGGGTTTTCCACCAGACCGTGAAGAAGGTCAGCGGAGACTTCGAATCCCTGGGCTTCAACACCGCCATCAGCCAGATGATGATCTTCGTGAATGCCTGCTACAAGAACGGCACCTGCCCGAAGGCCTATGCCGAAGCCTTTGTGAAGATGCTCAGCTGCATCTGCCCCCACATCGGCGAGGAAATGTGGAACCTGCTTGGCCACGAGGACACCATCGCCTATGAACCCTGGCCTGTCTGGGACGAGGAGAAGATCAAGGAAGACACAATCCAGATTCCCGTCCAGGTCAACGGCAAAGTCCGGGCCACCGTGGAAATCGGCGTGGATGAGGAACAGGACAGCGTGCTGGAAAAAGCACATGCCATGAAAAACGTCCAGTCCTTCATCGAAGGCAAGACCATCGTCAAGGAAATCTACGTGAAGGGCAGAATCGTCAATATCGTAGTGAAATGACAAAAGGGAGCGCGAACGCGCTCCCTTTTGTCATCAATTCATAATTCATAATTCACAATTCATAATATAATTGCCCATCCTCCAATTGGTATATCTTTGTGTTATTTTTCAATTGTTTCACTGAATGAGTATCGATCATAATTGTGAATTATGAATAATGAATTATGAATTAAAATCTGTGAATTTATGAATTTATGCCATTGACATCGTAACATATTCGTAATAGAATGATTCTGTATCTTTAGATACCTCTGTGTCTGTTTCAGACCGATGATGAAGAACGTTGAGGTGAACCATTCATGACCGTGTATCGCCGCCGTCTCCTGTGCCTTGCGCTGGTGCTGAGTATGCTGCTCACGCTGATCCCTGCCGCTACAGGAAGCCGGAACTCTGCCTATGCGGAAGCGGATCGCAAGGGAATCACGCTGGACAAGGTCAACATGCGCTATGGCGCAGGTTCCGACCAGAAGATTGCCTTTACTCTGCCTGCCAACCATGTCTGTACCATTCTGGATACAAAAACGGTCCAGAATGTACTTTGGTACAAGGTGGAAACCATCGATCCTGCCCGGAAGAACAGCAACCGATATACGGGCTATATCCATGGGGACTTTTTCCGTGAGCTGACAGCCGACGAAATCGCGCTGTACAACACCACCGGCATTTCCGCCACCCCCACGCCTGTCCCCGTTTCCAACGGAGATACGCCTACCCCTACGCCGACGCCAATTCCCGCCGCCGGAAACGTTGACCTGCCTGCCATCGCCGGATCCATCGGTTCCGTCACCGCGGGCGGCACCAACCTGCGTGAAGGCCCCGGCACCGGCTACCACAGCATTACCCGCCTGGACCGCAACACCCAGGTGGAACTGCTGACCATTCCCTCCATCCGCGGAGGCGGCGCCAATACGTTCTATAAAGTCAAATACGGCAATGACGTCGGCTATATCATGAGCGACTTCATTTCCATCCTCAGCGGCGGCCCGCAGAACGGGACTTCCGTTGTGGTCACCCCGGTTCCGGCTTCCGCCGTTTCCGCCGCGACCCCGGCTCCCAACACCACCGCCTATACCCACGTGAAACTCACCCTGTCCAGCTGCCATCTGCGTGTCAGCCCGGACGGAGACTATGATCCGAATAATGACTGGACGGGCAAGGGAACCGTCCTGCTGCTGGCCGGCAATCCCGTGAAAAAGGGAAGCTTCACCTGGTATCCGGTCTCCAAGGACGGCAAAACCTACTACGTCCGGAACGACTGCGTGCAGCCCTATACTGACAAAGACGGTACCGCGGTGACACCCACTCCCGCGCCTGCCACCGCCACTCCGGTTCCTGCCACTGTGACCGCGACCCCCATCCCCAATGACACCCAGTACGGTATGGTACAGCTGATCCTGACCAGCTGCCACCTGCGCACCAGCCCGGATGGCCCCTATGACGCCGCAAATGACTGGGAAGGCCGCGGCAGCGTCCTGATGCTGACCGGCGATCCCGTATCCAAGGGAAAATACAACTGGTATCCGGTCCGCAAGGATGGCAAAACCTATTACGTCCGGAGCGACTGCGTCCAGACCCTTGCCAGCATCACCGCGACGCCTGCACCAGCGGCTGTGACTGCCACTCCGACGCCGGCTGCCGACGCTGCGACAGCCACCCCGGTACCTGCCAACGTGACCTATACCCACGTCCGGCTGGTTCTGACCAGCGCCCACCTGCGGAGCGCGCCGAACGGAACCTATGATTCAGATAATGACTGGGTCGGTCTGGGCAGCACCCTGCCCCTGGCCGGAAGCGCCGTCAAACAGGGCGGTTACAACTGGTACCCGGTCACCAAGAACGGAAAGAAGTACTACGTCCGTGAGGACTGCGTACAGCCTTATATCGACGGCAGCGCCGGCACCCCGACCGCGGTTCCGGAACCCACCGCCACCATCAATCCCAACGGGATCGGCTGGGTAAAGACCACAAAGGGCGGCGTAAACCTCCGTGCCACCATCGGCGGCACCACCATCAAGCAGCTGAAGAAGGGGATTACCCTGCCTTACCTGCTGGAGCCGGTCCAGAAGAACGGCTATACCTGGTACTTTGTCCAGGACGGCAATAACCGGGGTTATCTCCGCAGCGACGTTGTCACCGTTGTCAGCGCTCCTGCCACGACTCCCACGCCGACCCCCGCCGCAGACGGTTCTACCCCCGCGCCCACAGCCGTGACACCGACTGAAACGCCCGCCACCGGCTACCTGAAGACCAATGCTTCCGGCGTCAACCTGCGGAAGAAGGCCGGTTATACTGATACCATCGGCCGGGTGGACAAGAATGTCGTCCTGCCTTACTACGGAGAACCGACCAAGGTGAAGGGTGTCAACTGGTACTACGTCAAGCACCCGACCCTGGGCTACGGATACCTGCACGGAACCTACATCAATCTGTGCAACTCGGACGGTTCCGCCCTCGCGACACCGACTCCGGTGCCCGGCGCAACCACCGCACCCATCAATACCAGCCAGACCGAAGCCAGCTATAACACCCTGAAGACCGGTTCCACCGGCGACGCCGTCAAGAACCTGGTAACCGAACTGAAGAACCAGGGTTATTACAGCGGCTCTGTCACCAGCAAGTACACCACCGCGGTTGCGGATGCCGTCAAGGCATTCCAGAAGGCCAAGGGCCTGACCGTGGACGGTATTGCCGGCGCGGCCACCCAGCATAAGCTCTTCAACACCGTGCCCGTAGGCTACGCGAACCTCGAAAACCTGACCATGACCCTGTACCCGGCTGAAAAGATCGACTGGTACAACGGCGGCATCAATGAGCTGTGGGCCACGGGCAGCAACTACAAGGTCTACGACGTGAAGACCGGTATCGTCTGGTGGGCGCACCGCTGGTCCGGCGGATCCCACGTCGACGCGGAACCGCTGACCGCTGCTGATACCGCACGGCTGTGCCGATGCTACGGCGTATCCAACAGCCAGCAGATCGCGGACAAGAACCTGTATCAGCGCCGCCCGCTGCTGGTCACCATCGGTACAAGAACCTTCGCCTGCTCGCTGTACGGCGTACCGCATAACTATCCGGAAGGCGATACCATCAGCAGCAACGACTTCAAGGGCCAGCTGTGTATCCACTTCACCAACAGTAAGACCCACAGCAGTAAAAAGGTGGACAGCGGTCACGAGCAAGCCATCCAGTACGCCTGGGAGCATGCCCCGAACGGACACAAGTAATTAATTCAGAATTATGAATTCAGAATTCAGAATTAATGGTTAGCTTTATACAAAAGGACAGGCCTTATATGGCCTGTCCTTTTGTGATATAATGCTGGTATTGTTAAGTGAGGTGAGATCGTGGCTAAGGTCAAGAGCACATATGCCTGTACCGCGTGCGGCTATGAAAGCCCCCGCTGGGTTGGCCGCTGCCCCGGCTGCGGCGCCTGGAACACCCTGGAGGAAAGCCTTCAGGCCGTTCCGGAAAAGGCTGCCGGAAAGATCGCCGCAAACCAGCGGCCCGGCACCGGCGCAAAGCCCATGTCCCTGAAGGATATTCCGGAGGATACTTCCGTCCGGACAGGAACCGGCATCAGTGAGCTGGACAGGGTTCTGGGCGGCGGCATCGTCGAGGGCGGCCTGATCCTCATCGGCGGTGATCCCGGCATTGGCAAAAGCACCCTGCTCCTGCAGGTATGCGATCATCTGGCCAAAAGCGGAAAGCGCACGCTGTATATCAGCGGCGAGGAATCCGCGCGTCAGATCAAGCTGCGCGCTGCCCGGCTGGGCATCGAAAGCGATCTGTATGTGCTGGCGGAAAACGCCCTGGACGCCGTCGAGGAAAAGATCCGAGAGCTGCAGCCTGACACAGCGGTCATCGACAGTATCCAGACCATGTACCGGCCGGAAATGGCCAGCGCCCCCGGCAGTGTCAGCCAGATCCGGGAAGGCACCAGCCTGATCATGCGCCTGTGCAAGGAAACCGGCACCAGCGTGTTCCTGGTCGGCCATGTGACCAAGGACGGAGCCATCGCCGGCCCCCGGATGCTGGAACACATGGTGGACGTAGTCTTATACTTTGAAGGCGACCGGCAGCAGGACTACCGGCTGCTCCGGGCGGTCAAGAACCGCTTCGGCTCCGTGAACGAGCTGGGTGTTTTCCGGATGACCGGCCAGGGAATGCAGGTAGTGGAAAATCCCAGTGAGGAGCTGCTGAGTCTCCGGGCCAAGGGTGCCAGCGGAAGCACTGTTTTCTGCGGTATGGAAGGCAGCCGGCCGCTGCTGTGCGACGTGCAGGCCCTGACCAGTCCCACCTTCTACGGTACGCCCCGCCGCGCGGTAAACGGCGCGGACAGCGGCCGCGTCGCCATGCTCCTGGCTGTGCTGGAAAAGTGCGCCAACCAGCGGACCTACAATCAGGATGTATATATCAACGTGGCCGGCGGCCTGGAACTGAGCGAGCCGGCAGCAGACCTGGCCTTGTGCGTGGCTGTTGCCTCCAGCCTGAAGGACAAACCTGTGGGCCCTGAAGTCGCCGTAATGGGCGAGGTTGGCCTGGCAGGGGAGGTTCGCACCATTCCCCAGTGTGACCGCCGGATTGCCGAGTGTGCCCGCCTGGGCTTCACCACCATCGTCGTTCCGCGGTCCAATGCCCGCCGGATCAGCCTTCCGGAAAACGTCCGGGTGATCGGTGTGGATACTGTCGCCCAGGCGATGAGCGTAATCTTTTAATACTGAAATCAGGATGATTTCAGTATTAAAAGAAATTCATAATTCATAATTCACAATTCATAATGATCAGATGGTTCAAACCCAGATCTGTTGCCTGCTACACCGAAGAATCACAGTATCAGTTTGTTGTGAGGAAAAACACTATATAATTATGAATTATGAATTGTGAATTATGAATTAATACTTTGAGGTGTTTTATGAGATCCAAAGCAATGGAAAAACTGCTGCGTGTTCTGCTGGTGCTGCTGGGCATCGGCGTGGGACTGGCCGCAGCGCAGCTTGGCCTGGCCCTGTTCCGGTTGAGCCATCAGAATGCGAATATCCCCACCTGGGTTCCCCTGGCCTCCTATACGGGCATGGGCCTGCTGGGCGGTCTGATTCTCCTGCTGCTATGCCCGCGGATTATCCGCCGGGTAAGCACGCTCTCCATGGAGATGCAGAAGGAATTCGACAAGATGCCCGCCAACCAGCTGCTGAGCGCCATTATCGGCCTGATCCTGGGCCTGATTGTGGCAGCGCTCCTGCGGCAGATGCTGTCCTTCTTTGGAAACGGCGTGGCCGGCGCGGCCCTGACAGCCATTCTGTACCTGACCCTCGGCGCCCTGGGCTATAACATGGGCAAGCGGCGCAGCCGGGAATTCATCACCATGATCACCCGCCTGTCCGGTGCCAGGGAAAAGAGCAAGATCCGGAAACACGGCTATGCCTCCCGGAAGTATGTGGACACCAGCGCAATCATTGACGGCCGGATCCTGGAGATTGCGAAGACCGGTTTTATAGAAGGGGAGTTTGTGATTCCCCAGTTTGTGATAGATGAGATTCAGCACGTGGCTGATTCCTCGGATGATACCCGTCGGGAACGGGGCAGACGGGGACTGGAAATCCTGCGGGAAATGCGGGACAGCCTCAAACAGCTCGTAATCGATCCGGCGGATATTGAGGAACTGCAGGATGTGGATGTGAAACTGCTCCGGCAGGCCCGGGACTGCGGCGGTACCGTCATCACCGTGGACTATAACCTGCAGAAGGCGGCTGCTGTCAGCGGCGTGAAGAGCCTGAACGTGAACGAGCTGGCGGATGCCCTCCGTCCGGCGGTTGTCCAGGGAATGGAGCTCCGGGTTCACATTTCCCGGGAAGGCAAGGAATCCGGCCAAGGCGTCGCCTATCTGGATGACGGCACCATGATCGTCATCGAAAACGGTAAGTCCCTCATCGGCGAAGACGTAGACATCGTCGTCACCAGCGTCCTACAGACCTCTGCCGGCCGTATGATCTTCGCGCGCATAAAATGACCCAACATAAATAATCAGGGAGTATGCATCCGCATACTCCCTTTTATAGTACCTTTCATATTCGCCGTCAGGCGGATATTTCACATTGGCCGGAACGGCCAATATTTCACAAATCAGCGAAGCTGATTTATTTCATGTTTGCCTTTGGCAAACATTTCATTTAACTGGAGACTATTGTCCGGCCGGGATCGGACGCTTTAGCGCCTGCTTCATTACTTCAGGATATTACTGGTGACTTCATCCTCATACTGCCTTGTATACAGCCGGTAGTACGGGCCCTTCGCAGCCATCAGATCCTTATGGTTCCCCTGTTCCACAATCTTGCCGTCCTTCACCACCAGGATCAGGTCAGCATTCTTGACTGTGGACAGCCGGTGGGCAATCACCAGGGAGGTTCGGCCCTTGATCACCTCGTCGATTGCGGACTGGATCTTCTGCTCGGTCAGGGTGTCCACAGAAGCCGTGGCTTCATCCAGCACCAGGATCCGGGGATCCGCCAGGATCGCGCGGGCAAAGGAGATCAGCTGCTTTTCACCGGTGGAGAGCAGGTCGCCGCCCTCACCCACGTCCGTATCGATGCCCTTATCCATCTTGGCCACCACCTGATCAGCGGAGACCAGCTTCAGGGCCCGGTCAATCTCTTCCTCTGTGGCATTGGGATTACCGTACAGCAGGTTTTCCCGGATCGTTCCGGAGAACAGGTGGGGCGTCTGCAGCACATAACCGATGGCGCTGTGGAGCCAGAGCTGGCTCCGGTCCCGGGCGTCCTTTCCGTCGATCAGCACTTTTCCTTTCGTCGGTTCAAAGAAGCGGCAGACCAGGTTCACCAGGGTGCTCTTGCCAGCTCCGGTTTCGCCCACGATGGCGATGTTGCTGCCGAAGGGGATCTTCAGGCTGAAATGCTCCAGCACGTTCTCGTCTCCATCCGGATAACAGAAGGTCACGTCTTCAAACTCGATATCCCCGCGGATAGGTTCCCAGTTTTCCTTCTTCGGATTGAAGGAATCACCGTACTTTTCAATCACTTCCGGAGTATCCGTCACGTCGGACTTCGTGCCCAGCAGCCTTGTCAGCCGCTCAATGTTCACCTGGGTGGTAATCACGTCCGAGATCGCGTCCACGATCCAGCGGACAGGTTCCATCATGCCCTGGGCATAGGTCATGAACATGGAGAAAGTTCCGACCTCGGAAGCAGCAATGAAGCCGCCCTGCCACAGTACGATAGCCAGTGCCATCGAGGAGGCGAGGTGCATGGTCACGGCAAAGGCGCCGCGCAGGCGGGCCGCCCGTACCGAGGTGCTGCGGTATTCCTCCGTGTCAGCCACAAAGTCCTTCTCCATCCGTTCCTCTATCGTCAGGGTTTTGATGGTTTTCGCGCCGGTAATCGCCTCGTTGAAGTCTCCGGTAATCCGGGAGTTCAGCTCACGGATATGCCGGTTCGCCTGGATCAGCTTTTTCTGGAACAGGGAGTAGAGAATCACAATCAGCGGCAGGATGGTAATGACCATCAGAGCCAGCCGGGTATTCACCACCAGCATGACCACCACGGCGCCGATCAGGTAGCTCGTATGCCAGACGCAGTCCATATAGGTCCAGGATACCAGGCCGCCGATGCGGGAAGTATCCGACATCACGCGGGAATGAATCCAGCCGACGCTGTTCTGGTTGAAATAGGAGAAGGACAGCGTCTGCAGATGGTTGAATGCGGCCGCCCGCAGGTCCCGGTTGACAGAAACCTCGGTCGTCATGGCGCCCTTACAGGCGATGAATGTCGCACAGGCCGCGAACACAATGGAAAACGCGTAAATCACTATGAACAGCGGCAGGGTATCCAGCGTGCCCAGCTTGATGAAGTGATCCAGGGCGTAGCGCTGGAACAGGGGCAGGGCAATATCCATGCCGGTACCGATCAGGCCGCATATCAGCATCAGCATCAGGGTATTCCTGTACTTTTTGACGTAGGGAAGGATCCGCGGAATGCCGAAAAAGGGCAGGGACACCGCGTCCTTTTTAATACTTTCGGTGGCTTGCGTCATACCGCACTCACCTCCTTCTTTTCAGTTGTTTCCGTATCGGCCGACAGTCCCTGGATCTCCATGATCTGGCGGTACAGGCCGTCCTGTTTGCTCAGTTCCGCGGGTGTTCCCAGCTGGCTGACCTTGCCGTGATCCAGCACCAGCACCTGATCCGCCTTGGAAAGGGTCGTGATTCGGTGGGAGATGAGGATGATGGTCGCCGAGCCGAAGCGTTTTTCCAGCGCGCTGCGGATCTTCGCGTCGGTTTCCGTATCCACCGCGGACAGGGAGTCGTCAAAAATCATGATGGGTGTAGGCCGGGTCAGCATCCGGGCAATCGCCGCCCGCTGCTTCTGGCCGCCGGACAGGGTCACACCCCGTTCACCCACAAAGGTATCATAACCCTTGGTAAATGCCTGGATTGTTTCCTCCAGGCAGGCTGCCCGTACCGCGGCTGCCAGTTCCTCGTCCCCGAGATCCCGGACGGCAATGCCCAGGTTATCCCGCAGGGTACGGGAGAACAGATAGGGCTCCTGCAGCACGATACCGATGTTTCCGCGCAGGTGTTCCAGCGCGATCTTCGAGATATCCGTACCGCCGATGGTAATCCTGCCGCAGTCCGCGGGCAGGGGATACAGACGATCCAGCAGGTACATCAGGGTGCTCTTGCCGGAACCGGTGCCGCCAAGAATGCCCAGCGTGGTGCCGGAGGGGATGGTCAGGCTCACGTCATGGAGCATTTCCTTGCTGCCTTCATAGGCAAAGGTCACATGATCGAAACAGATGTCCCCGTCCATGGGCGGCTTCAGCGCGCCTTCCGGATCCTTTTCTTCCTCAGCGTCCATGATGTATCCGATACGGTCGATCCCGACGCCGGCCTTGGACATTTCACTGATCATCCGGCCCAGCTGACGTACGGGCCAGACCAGCATACCGTTGTAGCTGATAAAGGCGATGTATTCTCCTTCCGTGATATTGCCCTTCAGGCAGAAGAGCACACCGAAGACAACCACCAGCATAATCTGGAGGCCTGCAAGCACGTCGGAGGAGGACCAGAAGAAGCTCATCAACCGGCCCATCTTCACCCACAGAGAGGTATAGTACTGATTCTGTTTGTCAAACCGGTCCCGTTCATACCGTTCCCGGCCGAAAGCCCGGACCACCCGCACGCCGGTCAGGTTTTCCTGCGCCATGGCGGAGAGTTTGCCCTCATTTTCGTCACACTGTTCAAACCCCTTGCGGAACTTCCGGTGGAAAAAGAGGGAATAACCCATAATCACAGGGAGGGGGAGCATAGCGATGAGCGTCATACTTCCGTTCATGGAGAACATGAAGCTCATGCTCAGCACCAGCAGGATGCCAATCCGGATCAGGTTCGTCATCTGCTCCGAAATAAAGTTCCGGGTGGTTTCAATGTCACTGGTACACCGCTGGATGATATCCCCGGTGTGATTGCTCATATGCCACTGGAACGGGAGCCGTTCAATATGGCCGAAGAGCGTATCCCGCATGGTCTTGACCAGCCGTTCGCTGGCCTTGGCGTTGGATACACGGAATTCATACCGGGCAGCCGCGCAGACCGCAGCCACAACCAGCACCGCCAGCGCCATAATCCACATCCGCTGACGCAGCACTTCCGTACCACCCAGGAATTCCAACAGGTTCTGCACCGGCTTTGCCAGGTCTTCCGTTCCCTTGCCGCCGATGACGTTATCGATAGTGATCTTGATAATCTGCGGTATGATCATTTCGGTAAACGCGGAGACGGCCGCGCAGATCATACACAGGATGAATAATGCCTTGCTTCCCTTTAAAAAGCGCCAGATCAGTTTGCCCCGGCCCTTCCGGGGCTGAATATGATCCTGCGTCTGCATCTTATCCATATAAAAAATGTCTCCTTACAGTCAGTAATCGTGGTATCCGTTTCTCTGACCCGAAGAAGGCATAAAAACTGCCCGCTGTCGGTTCTCCGACAGCGGGCATGATTTTCGCAACACTCTTTCGCTGCGTTTACTGAATCAGCATCGGAAATATCCTCTGAAAAGAGGAATAACCTTTACTTTATTCCGTAAAGTTCAGACTGAATTATTTCAGTTCAGCGAAGTACTTGATGGTGCGGACCATCTGGCTGGTGTAGCTGTTCTCATTGTCGTACCAGGAAACGACCTGCACCTGATAGGTGTCTTCGTCGATCTGGTTAACCATGGTCTGGTTGGCATCGAACAGGGAGCCATAGGTCATGCCGATGATGTCGGAGGAAACGAGTTTCTCGGTGGTGTAGCCGAAGGATTCAGAGCTCTGAGCCTTCATGGCGGCGTTGATCGCTTCCTTGGTCACGTCCTTGCCCTTCACGACGGCCACGAGGATCGTGGTGGAGCCGGTGGGGACGGGCACGCGCTGGGCGGAGCCGATCAGCTTGCCGTTCAGTTCGGGGATAACCAGGCCGATGGCCTTGGCAGCACCGGTGCTGTTGGGAACGATGTTGGCGGCGCCGGCACGGGCACGCTGCACGTCACCCTTGCGCTGCGGGCCGTCCAGGATCATCTGGTCGCCGGTGTAAGCGTGAACGGTGGTCATGATACCAGCCTGGATCGGGAAGGTATCGTTCAGAGCCTTGGTCATGGGAGCCAGGCAGTTGGTGGTGCAGCTGGCAGCGGAGATGACCGTATCTTCGGGCTTCAGGGTGTTGTGGTTAACGTTGTAAACGATGGTGGGCAGATCGTTACCAGCGGGAGCGGAGATAACAACCTTCTTGGCGCCGGCTTCGATATGAGCGGAAGCCTTTTCCTTGGAGGTGTAGAAACCGGTGCATTCCAGCACGACGTCTACGCCCAGCTGGCCCCAGGGGCACTCTTTGGCGTCCTTGATGGCGTAGATGATGATCTCTTTGCCATCAACGATGATGGAATTTTCGGTAGCTTCGACGGTGTGCTTGTTCTCACCGATCACGCCGCAGTAGCCCTTCTGAGCAGTATCATACTTCAGCAGATGAGCCAGCATCGCGGGGCTGGTCAGGTCGTTGATGGCGACAACTTCGTAACCCGGAGCGCCGAACATCTGACGGAACGCAAGACGGCCGATACGACCGAAGCCATTAATCGCAACTTTAACTGCCATGGAAAAACCCTCCTCTAAGATAGTCGCTTTTGTTATATATTAGGTCCGCATGGTATTGTACCTGTTTTTCCCTTGTTTTGCAACATGTTTTTTCGTTTTCCGTTTGTTTTGGCAGCGCTTTCAGCACAGAATTTACAATCGTTTCGGGCATTTGTGAAAAATGGGCGGGAATCGTTGAAAAAACCTCAAATTTCTTGACTTACAGGCCCTGGAATGATATGCTTTAAGCTACGGTAAGTCCGTACATATTTATTATGGATAGTTTATGGAGGAGGTCTGTACCCATGATGGAAAACATCCCCGTCATCAAGCTGGGACTCGTCGCCGTCAGCCGCGACTGTTTCCCCATCGCGCTGAGTGAAAAGCGCCGTGCCGCCATCGCTGAAAAGTGCGGCCAGAAGAAACTGGACATCGTTGAAATCAAAACCACCGTTGAGAATGAAAAAGACATGCTCAAGGCTGTGGAAGAGCTCAATGCCGCCGGCTGCAACGCTGCCTGCGTGTTCCTGGGCAACTTCGGCCCTGAAACCCCTGAAACCCTGATCGCCCGTTACTTCGACGGCCCCGTGATGTTCGTGGCTGCCGCTGAAGGCGACGGAGACATGATCAATGGCCGCGGCGACGCATACTGCGGTATGCTGAACTGCTCCTACAACCTGGGTATGCGCCACCTGAAGGGCTATATTCCGGAATATCCCGTGGGCAATGCCGGTGAACTGGCCGACAAGATCGCCGAGTTCATCCCGATCGCCCGCGTTATCGTCGGACTGAAGAACCTGAAGATCATCACCTTCGGACCTCGTCCCCAGGACTTCTTCGCATGCAACGCTCCCATCAAGGGACTGTATGAGCTGGGCATCGAAATCGAAGAGAACAGCGAACTGGATCTGCTGGTCAGCTACAAAGAGCATGCCGGCGACAAGCGCATTCCCGCCGTCTGCGAAGACATGGCCAAGGAAATGGGCGAAGGCAAATACTACGGCGATATGCTCGAACGTATGGCCCAGTTTGAACTGACCCTGCTCGACTGGGCGGAAGCCCACAAGGGCGCCCGGAAGTATGTGGCCTTTGCTGACAAGTGCTGGCCCGCCTTCCCGTCCCAGTTCGGCTTCGAGCCCTGCTACGTCAACAGCCGCCTGGCCTCCCGCGGCATGCCCGTATCCTGCGAAGTGGATATCTACGGCTGCCTGAGCGAGTACATCGGCGCCTGCCTGACCGGTGATGCCGTGACCCTGCTGGACATCAACAACAGCGTTCCGGAATACATCTACGACAAGGACATCAAGGGCAAGTTCGACTACGAACTGCATGACACCTTCATGGGCTTCCACTGCGGCAATACCCCCAGCTGCAAGATGTGCGCTGACCGTGCCATCAAGTATCAGCTGATCCAGCACCGCCTGCTCGAGCCCGAAGGAAGCGAACCGGACTTCACCCGCGGCACCCTGGAAGGCGATATCGCCGCCGGCCCCATCACCTTCTATCGCCTGCAGTGCGACAGCGAAGGCGAAGTTCGCGCCTATCTGGCAGAGGGCGAAGTGCTGCCCGTCGCCACCCAGTCCTTCGGCGGCATCGGTATCTTTGCCATCAAGGAAATGGGCCGCTTCTACCGCCACGTGCTGGTGCAGAAGCGCTATCCGCATCACGGTGCCGTTGCTTTCGCCCACTGCGGAAAGCTCCTGTTCGAAGTGTTCAAGTACCTGGGCGTGAAGGATATCGCCTGGAACCAGCCCAAGAATCTGCCCTATCCCACCGAGAATCCCTGGGCATAATTCTTAAAAGCCTTTCAGAGGGCCGCCGTCAGGCGGTCCTCTTCTTTTTTAACCCATGCTCCCAGTTTTTTATATCAGATCTGACCGGTTTTTCCTTCCCGGTGGGGATTGAGTATCAAATTTTGACCATTTGGAGATAAAAATATATTCCATCGTGGAGATATCAGGGGCAGAATTTGACAATAGTGGGAAACGGTGTTAAACTTCTGCTCAGCTAGGTTCGCTGCCTATTATCCTCAGGCGGCTTTTAGATAGATGATTTGTCTTACACACCCTTTAGCCGGAAAGACGAAGGATGCTATTTGCAATGCCGTGGAGGTGCGCGTCTGCGTGGAGCACAATCTGTTAATTACCCATTATTACCACAGCGGGTTTTCCGTCGCAAGTGAACGGACGCTTGTGGTCTTTGACTATTGGCGCGGAGAAAATGGTGAACTGAAGCCTGACAAGCAGATCACCACAGAGATGCTGAGGCAGTTTGAAAGCGTTTTTGTCTTCATTAGCCATGAACACATTGATCATCTGGATCCGATTGTTTTCACCTGGAGTGAAGCGGGAAACGTCACCTATATTGTTTCCTCCGATATGCCCGTGGGGACGCGCGGCAAACGGATGGCCCCGGGGGACACCCTGAAGCTTTCTGATGAGCTTACCGTGACCGCCTTTGATTCCACAGACCTCGGCGTCAGTTTCCTCACAGAGTTCTGCGGCATCCGGATCTTCCATGCAGGCGACCTGAATTTCTGGCACTGGCGCGAAGAATCCACCATGCAGGAAATTGAAGAGGCGGACGCGGAATTCCGGAAGGCTGTCAAACCGCTTGAACAGCAGAAGATTGACGTAGCCTTCTTCCCGGTTGATCCGCGGCAGGGCGCCATGTTTGAAGCCGGCGCGAACTATTTCATTCTCAGCGCCAAACCCCGGATCCTGATCCCTATGCATTATTTCCGCCGGGCGGATACCGCCCTGGACTATGCCCGTACAGCCAGCTGCCGGACAACAGAGGTCATCGCCCTGCCCGGATACGGGGACAGGCTCCGGATACAGGCGGATGAAGATCACTACCTGAACGTTTCCTTCCCGTCGGATGAAAACACCGGGGAAACGGATGAGAATGCCCTGGTTGACGGTTCGGAACTGCCCCTTGATGAAGGGGACACCATGCTGTCGGAAGACGATCCCTTCCTGGAGAGCGATCTTCCCCTTGCATCCCTTGCGGAAGAAGATGATCCGGACCCTGAAGCCGAATGATTTTATAGCTTTGAGGCTGTTTTCCACAAGTTATCCACAGTTTTCCCAGGCCTGTTCATTAAAAACACCGATCCATGAAAGCGTTGATTTTCCTCACTTTCCTGGATCGGCGTTTTTTGATGTCCAATGATATAAGGCTTTGCAGGTTGTGGATAACCTGTGTAAATTGTGTATAAGGATTCCAGAGCCTTTTCCTGTCCCTTAAAGCCTGTATGCTTTATCCACAGACAGGGCATAAAGCCAGCTCTCCAGGACCGGTTTACCGGTCAGTTCCCGCAGCGCCACAGCATACCACTCAAGCTGGGGACGATACTCCTCCACAAAAGCGGTTTCATCCTCTATATGATCCGTTTTGTAATCCAGCAGGATCCATCCGTCGCCTTCCCTGAAAGCGCAGTCGATCATTCCCTGTACAATCATACCCCGTTCCTGCAC